>JAXDKG010000057.1:0-61380 GCA_034667225.1 Acidobacteriota bacterium | reverse complement strand
GGTCGCTCGCCCCGTGGGGAAGGTCGCTCGCCCCGTGGGGATGGTCGCTCGCCCCGTGGGGATGGTCGCTCGCCCCGTGGGGATGGTCGCTCGCCCCGTGGGGATGGTCGCTCGCCCCGTGGGGATGGTCGCTCGCCCCACGGGGATGGTCACTCGCCCCGTGGGGATGGTCACTCGCCCCACGGGAATTGTCGCTCGCCCCGTGGGGCAAGTATCAGATGATTGTTCAACTTAAGCTCCAACTGGTGGTCCTCCCACATCCCGCGGCAGAATAGTCCTGTCCCCGTCCCCCGGAATGCCATCGGTCCGCCGTGGGCAGCCACCGCCGGAGGGGAGCCTCGCATCATGGAACCGCCCGAGAAGAAGGCACGCAAGGTCCACAACAAGCCGTCTCTGCCCGACCTCTCGGGGCTTCTGGAGCCGCTCGAGGATCTCTTGGAGGAGGGGAGGGGCCTGGAAGCGAACAAGGCCGGCGCCCGTTCCCAACTCAGCCAGGGGGCCAAGCGCAGCCGGGCCCTGGTAGTCGAAGGGCGGGCCGCGGCCTCGCGGCTGCGCTCCGCCCTGAAGGCTCACTTCGGCGGCCACAACGAAACGCTGGTGGAGTTCGGGATCGTGCCGCTGCGGAAGCGTCGCCTTCCCCAGCCGGCCGATCCCGCGCCGCCCAACCCGCCGATCGCACCTCTGCCCGAGTAGTCCGAGCCGTTCGGCAGCAACACCCAACGGGGGGCGGGCGGTTTCGCCCGCCCTTTCTCTCCCGCCCCGGGGAACGCAGGAACCGGGGCTCGGGCGGGGGCGACTTCCTCATGGACTCGCCTCCTCCCGACGTTCCTTGACAATCGATGTCTTACCTTCCAAACCTGGGGACGGGCCTTGGCCGGAGGCCTGTCCCTCCCGCCTGTATCACGCGTCCCGAAGTCGGTGGCCGCTCTTCTGTTGGATTTGCGTCTATTCAGGTGAAGGCAAAGAGCCGGATGCAGAGGCTCACCTAGTATTGGCGTTGGTAGTGACGCCACAAGATGAAGAACTCCATTACTGAGTTCTTCGATGCCACTGTCAAGAAGCAGAAAAACCCGTGAGGCTCACCTCGGCGATCCATTCGGACAAGTGACATCTGGCCTCTCCTTTCTTGGATTCATCTCCAACGAGCTTACCGCTCGTCGAAGGAGGGGCCTTCTGGAGGATCATCAGGCGAATGTTCGGGGTCAGCGATCAGCCGCCCAGGGATCGACCAGCGCCACTCTGGGAGCGCAGGAGCCAGGGCTCGGGAAACCCTCGAGGCGGAAATCTCTTCCGGTGTCCGTCCAATCATCAGAGCTTCAGGGACGACAGTCAGCCTGAGAGGATGACATCGACATGAAAGAAGACCCTTGTCACGGCCGTACCCTGGGGGAATGCATCGTCCGCCGGGGCGCTGTACCCTTCGTCGCCTGGATCGTGGGCTGCTTCCTCGTTCTTTCCGGCGGGATTGCCGCCGGCGCTGACGACCCCGACCCTTGTGATCTCGACGGCACTGCCAAGGGGCCGTGCTCGATCCCGATCACGCTCGACAACCAGGTCGTGACCCAGGCGCTGCCGTTCGACGTGCCGGTTTTCCTTACCGGCAAGGCGAAGCAGGATATCGAGCGCCTGGTGCTGCACGTCTTCTCGGCGCGGGAGCCGCTTCGGGTCGAGCGGGCCTGCGATCCGCCTGGGACCTCCTTTGAGAAGTGTCCCCCGCAGAACCGGAAACTCGTCTGCAACCTGGAGGCGAGCGATGGCGGTGGTTTGGCGCAGGCCAAATGGAACTTCAGCGATCTCGATGGGGGTGGGAAGGCGTTGCTGGTGGATTGCGAGTTGGAGCCTCGAGTCTCGATCTGGAATCGGTCGGCCGGCACGGGCGAGCTTCCGTTCGCCTTGCGCGTGCCTCCCGAGCCGGCGAATCGCTATTTCATCTTCCTCCTCGAAGTGGGCAAGAAGCCGACGCCCGCGGAGCAGAGCCAAGTCGAATCGGCATTCAAGGAAGAAATCGCAAAGGCTCTGGCAATTCAAAGGAACGTTGCCGGCAGCAACTTCAGAGCTTGGACGGAAGACCTGCGCGGTCGACTCTGCGCCGCTCTCGAGAAGGTGGGATGGGAGCAGGGCATCCGATATGAGATGGAGAGCGGTTCCATGCTCTCCTGTCCTCCGGGCGGAACGACTGGCGCACCGGTAGAGAATCAAAGATTGATGAATACCTTGGATCCGCCCAGGCTTCTTCAGCTTCTGAACCCCATCAGCGATATCGTCGATCAGGCGCGCACCCTCGAAAATTTGCGCAGCAGTCTCCGCGCAAGGCAAAACCAACTACCGATCCTGGCGGGAACCGAGCCGCTCTTCGATCTCACGGACGAGGCGCTCGATGCTCGAGATCTCGATGTCGCTCCTCTCCTGGTCAACCTTGGACGCGTGGGCGCGTTGGAGAACGAGCTCACTCAAGCTGCCACTGCCACCCAGGGGTGGAGCCAAGGGGAGCTCGACTCGCTCCGAGATGCCCGACTTGCGGTGAGTAACCTGAGGAGCTCAGCGAACCAGTATAAAAGCAACGTCGACAACATCATCGGGCCACCGGCCGCAACGCTCAGCAATGAGACCATCGTTCTGCAGGGCTCGAACATCGGCTCGTTCCTGACTCGCCAAAAGAGCTATCTCGCCGCGGATTTCGGCGTCCTGTACGCCACGGATGCCGAGCAGGCGCTACCTTACATCGGCACCAACATCTACCTGATGCCCGTCAACAAACAGGCGCCGCTCGCGCCTTGGTGGGCTCTCCACAGAGATCCGCTCAAGCGGTTCGGCTTCACGCTCGGCTTGACCGTTGGGGAGTTCGACGCCGACCGCGCCGAGCCGCTGTTCAGCTCCATGAATGGTGTTCTCGGCCTTGGCTACCGGGTGACCGAATCCATTCGGGTAGGCGGCGGTGCCGTGATCTTTCGGGAGGCCGATCGCGACCCACTGTCGAAGGCGAAGAGCGTCGTCTACTCGCCCTATGCATCCGTCTCGTTCGATTACGACGTCCAGGGCCTCATCAAGTGGTTCAACAACCTTTTCGGGGGTAAATGAGCATGCCCGTTACAGTTCCGTCCCTTCCGCAGCAGGTTGCCCCTCCAGGGGAGTATGGAGAGCGGGTCTTCGTCGATACCACGGTGAGAGTCGACAACGAACAGGGCTCCATCTCCGTGACGGTCTCCTACGAGGTCCAGGAGAACCACGCCGCGGCCGGGTACCGCGTCGTTCAGGGTGGATCGCGTGTGGAGGATCTCCAGGTGGGCACGCACGTGCTCCGGCACTGGTTCGTGCTCGATGGCCCGCCTGAGCCCCCGGCGCGTCTGAACGTGGTCGACATGAGGGTCCGGGCACAGGCCGGCAATCAATCGAGACGAGGGTTCGCCGCCCTCATGCAATAGGAGGATTGTGATGAGGACCTGTCAAGCACGCATGCTCACTCTTTTCCTCCTCCCGGCAATGGCCGGAATGGTTGGCGCCTGTGACAAACCCGGACGCTTCTCTCCCACGGAGAACTCCGAGGAGCCGCTCCCTTCGTCGCTCATGCTGACTCCCGCCGCTTCGACCCTTCCTGCAGACGGAATCTCGATTGTTGCGATCACGGCAGAGATTCCGCCGGGCACGGTGACGACGACCCGCAAGGCCAAGTTCCGTACCAGCTCGGGATCCTTCGCCGGTGCCGCCTCCGGCGCTGTCGAGATCGAGGTACCTTTCGAGTCGGACGGCCGTGCCGTGGCAATTCTGCGCAGCTCGACCAGTCCCGGCCCGGTCATCGTCAGTGCTCAGGTCGTCGAGGGAACCACCGTGTTGACGGCCGTCAAGCAGATACAACTGGAGTTCGTGGTGCCGGACGCGGAAGGGCTTCGGTTCACCCAGGCGCCCGGCCGGGCCCCGGCGGATGGGGCCACCACGAGCCGGTTCACCGTGCAGGTCCCTGCGAACCAGCCACTGAATGACAGGACGGTGACCTTCGCAACCACTCTGGGCAGCTTCGACGGCGCGTCCCAGAAGACGACGATGATCAATGCAGGGGCCGATGGCGAGGCGACGGTCCTCCTGTACAGTCCCAGCGATGACGGCCAGGGAGTGTTGTCCGCCTCCTTGAGCACCCTGTTCCGCATCGAGACGCTGGTTCGCTTCGAGCCGGCACCCGCCGAGTCGATCCTGGTGGAGTTTCCGGCGCAGGTGGCGATCAACAAGACCGCGGCGGCCAAGGCCACGCTCGTGAAACGAACGGGAACTCCGACCAACGGGACGATCGTGACGTTCGAGGCGTTCGACCAGACGGGAGCGAGCTTCGGCAGCTTTCATAACGTTACTCTTTCAACGAACGGCGTCGCAACAGCCGAGTTCCGTCCCGGAGGGACCGGTACCCTAGGCCCCTGTCGCATCGAGGTGACGGCCGCCGGATCCAAGGCCGAGGGCCGCGCCGATTTCATGCTGATTGCTGCCACGCCGTGACGGTGCCCACATCTGGTTGCGCGTGGGCCCTGAAGATCCACTTCGGCGGCTACGAGGAGTGCGGGGACGGTTACGTTGCCGACCGCCTGTTGCGGCCTACTCTCCAGCCGAGTTCCCAATCCCTCGATTGCCAGCTCTACGATGGTTTGTGTCACGAATAGGCTGCTGACCGACTAGAGCTCGCGCAGGTGACGCTCCGCTGCTTCCCTGGTGATTCGGCCCATCTTGTCGGATCGTCGCGGGGCGGTCTGCCGCGCGCCATACTCCCTCGGGGACATTGCGCACCTCGAAGATCGAGAGGAGGGGCAGGCAATCGACTTCTGCGAGATGAATCAGGGGGCCGGTATCAGCAACTGCGGCTAGTCGCCCTGGGCCCATGCCCAGATCCTCACCCATCGCGGCATGCTGCTGCTCCGCCAATTCCACCCAGTCGATTCCCGCGCTTTCGATCGCCTTTTCCCTCGGAATCTCGCCACGCAGATACTGTCCCAGGATGCGTTCGCGCCAGAGCTGACGGAGGCCCGCTTCGAAGGCCATTGTCATGATCTCGGCTTCGGGCTTTTGAAGCTCCCGGGCTAACCGGTTAGAGAGGTGGAGGCGCTTGCCATGGTCTGCTCGGTTTGGGGCGCCGAGCTTGCTCTGGCGGGCCCCTGTCGAGAGCCTAGCAGATTGGGCGGCCCCTCCAAAGCCGGCCATTACCGACAGGTGCGCACACATCTATATCTTCTGCATCCGTGGCAGCCTATTTGCAAACCCTTGATCTACAGCCTGGAAACTTTTCATTCCCAGGCGCTTGACCATGACAGCCCTATTGATCGCCTCGCTGCTCTTCGCGGCCCCTGCCCAGGAGGCCCGGCAGGCTCCCATCGCGGTCATCGTTCATGAGGATGTCCCGGTCGACGACATCAGCCTGCCGGAGCTGCGGCGGATCTTCCGCGGCGAGCGCCTGTTCTGGGCCGGAGACATGACCATCACGCTGCTGGCTCCCCCCCGCGGCTCCCGCGAGCGGCGGGTCCTCCTCGGCAAGGTCTATGAGCGGGGGAGCGAGGCCGAGTACAAGCGCTTCTGGATCAACAAACTGTTCGACAAGGGGGGCCAGACCGCTCCCAAGATCACGGGCTCATCCCAGATGTCCGCGGGCCTGGTGCGCGAGATCCCGGGAGCCATCGCGCTGGTGCCCGCCGACCGGATCCCGCGCGGAGTGAAGGTCCTGCGCATCGACGGCAGGAGGCCCGGAGAGGCTGGATACCCGCTCATATGAGGATGCACACACGGTTGTTGGGCGCTTTGCTGGCAATCCTGGTCTTCTTTGCCCTCAACCTGTGCGTTCACCTCTGGAGCAACCAGTCCCGGAAGGAAGCGCTCACCGAGCTGACGAACGCCATCGAACGGCAGCTCTGCCTGGCCAGGATCGAGAGCCGCCTGAGCGATGCCCATCGGGAGATGGCCCTGTTGACCGGCGCGCTGGCCGACGGAGAGCTGGGGCCGGAAGCCAGAGCGTCGTTCGCGGCCCGCCTCGACCTGATCGCGGGCGAATTGGAGAACGCCCAGAGGATCCCAGGTGGCCCGTCGCCGATGCAGACCCGGTTGGGCACGGTCTTCGACGACCTGCGGCGCTCCTGGATGCTGGCCTACAGCAGCTTCGGCGTGGACGACTCGACCGCCATCACGGAGCTGGCCCTGCGCTCGGACCACCTGAGCACCGATCTCCTGACCCGGCTCCTGCCCCAGTGGGAGAGGGAGGAGCGGACGCGGGTACGGAACGCGAGCGAGGGCCTGGAGGAGATCTCGAAGGCGACCAACCAGGTGTCGGTCGTGATCTTCATGCTGTCGACCCTGGCCGTGACCCTGATCGCGTACCAGGTCTCGGGGTTCCTGGTGGACGTGAACAGGGGGCTGGAGGAGCGGGTGCGCGACAGGACTCAGGAGCTGGAACTGGAGGTCCAGGAGCGGCGCAAGGCGGAGGCGCAGCTCCTCCACGACGCGTTCCACGACGCGCTGACCGGCCTGGCCAACCGCGCGCTCTTCCTGGACCGGCTGGGCCTTTCGCTGACCCGGGCCAAGCGGCGGTCCGACTTCTGCTTCGCCGTGCTCTTCCTCGACTTCGACCGCTTCAAGCTGATCAACGACAGCCTCGGGCACGTCTGGGGCGACCGGACGCTCGTCGCCATCGCCCGCCGGCTGGAGGGCTGCGTGCGCGCCGGCGACACGATCGCGCGCTTCGGCGGCGACGAGTTCGCGATCCTGCTGGACGACGTGCACAACCTGGCGGACGTCGAGAGGCTCACGCAACAGATGGAGGAGCGGCTGGCGGTCCCTCTCCAGGTCGACAGCCACGAGCTCTTCGTCAGCGCGAGCATCGGCATCGCGTTCGGCTCGCCGGATTATGCGAAGCCGGACGAGATCCTGCGCGACGCCGACGCCGCCATGTACCGGGCCAAGAGCCTGGGCCGGGCGCGGTACGAGGTCTTCAACGAGGCGCTGCACCGCGAGGCCATGGACCGGCTGCGGCTGGAGACCGACCTGCGGCGAGCCGTGCAGGAGGAGAGCTTCGGAATCCAATACCAGCCGATCGTCTGCCTGGCCGACGGCAGGATGATCGGCTTCGAGGCGCTGGTGCGCTGGCGGCACCCGGTGTGGGGCCTCGTGCCGCCCGACCAGTTCATCCAGGTGGCCGAGGAGACGGGCCTGATCCTGCCCATCGGGCGCTGGGTGCTCTCCGAGGCCTGCGCGAGGCTGCAGCAATGGCAGCGCGAGTACCCGTCCGATCCGCCCCTGACGATCAATGTCAACCTGTCGCGGCGCCAGCTCCTGCAGGTCGATCTTCTCGACCAGATCCGCTGCATCCTGGCGCGCACCAAGCTGCCGCCCGAGAGCCTGCAGCTCGAGATCACGGAGAGCTCCATCCTCGAGAATCCCGAGGCCGCAATCGAGTTCCTGCACCACCTCAAGTCGCTCAACATCGGCCTGTGCGTCGACGATTTCGGGACCGGCTACTCGTCGTTGAGCTCCCTCCAGCAGTTCCCGGTCAACGTCCTGAAGATCGACCGCACGTTCATCGATGGCATGGGCCCGGACGGCGAGAAGGACGAGATTGTTCGCGCCGTGGTCAGCCTTGCTCACAGCCTGCGCATGCAGGTGGTGGCCGAGGGGGTGGAGACCGAAGGGCAGCTGCAGCGGCTCCGGGCCATGGAGTGCGACTACGGCCAGGGTTATCTGCTCTGCCACGCCCAGGATGCCGAGGGCATCGACCGCCTCCTGGAGCGGGCCGAGCCTTGGATCCGCTGCACGGCCTAGGCCGTTTGGTGTAAGCTCCCCAACCTTCCGCGCCCCGAGGGGGCATCCGGAATGCCCGGTTGCCCGTAGTCCCTCCTGAGGCGAATTCCAGGGATCCGCAGTGAACCCGGAGTATCGATCTTCGACAACTTGAATAAAAGTTGTCCCGGCGCGGAGGCGTAGAGCCACTTATGTCCATAGAGCCACGTGCATTGACTCGAAAGGATTGGAGTCTTGCTTGCAGACGTCAGATGCCACGTCCCGGTACGCTCCGCAGCACCCTTCGGCAGGGAGGCTCACTCCCCGTACGTATAAGGGGCCGCTCTGCCTGCACGAGCTGATCGAGGAGCAGGCGGGGCGCACGCCTGACCGCATTGCCGTCAGCTTCGAGGATACGTCGCTCACCTACCGCGAGCTGCTCGACCGGGCCGGCTGCCTGGCGCGGCACCTGGTCGGGATGGGCGTGGGTCCGGACGTGCGGGTGGGGGTGTGCGCCGAGCGCTCGCTGGAGATGGTGGTGGGGCTCCTCGGCGTGCTGCGGGCCGGCGGCGCCTACGTTCCTCTGGATCCTTCCTACCCTGCCGAGCGCCTGGCCTTCATGGTCGGGGATGCCGCTGCGCCGGTGGTGCTGACCCAGCGGCGGCTTGCAGGCTTGCTGCCTCCCCACGGCGCCCAGACGGTCCTGCTGGACGATCCGGAGGCCTGGAACAGCCAGGCGGTTCTCCTCCCGGAGGTGCCTCCGGACGCTCTCGCCTACGTCATCTACACCTCAGGCTCGACCGGCCGTCCCAAGGGGGCCATGAATGCCCATCGGGCGGTGCGCAATCGGCTGCTCTGGATGCGGGACGATTTCGGCCTCGGCCCGGACGAGGTGGTGCTGCAGAAGACTCCGTTCAGCTTCGACATCTCGGTCTGGGAGATCTTCGCCACGCTGATCGCGGGCGGGCGGCTGGTGATGGCCCGGCCGGGCGGCCACGTGGACTCCGCCTACCTGGTGGAGGTGATGGAGCGGGAGGGGATCACCCTCGCCCACTTCGTGCCCTCCATGCTGCGTGCCTTCCTGAGCGCGCCCGGGTTGGGGCGCTGTACCGCGCTGCGCCGTGTGCTGTGCAGCGGCGAGGCCGTGTCCGAGGATC
Source organism: Acidobacteriota bacterium (assembly GCA_034667225.1). Taxonomy (GTDB): domain Bacteria; phylum Acidobacteriota; class Thermoanaerobaculia; order Multivoradales; family UBA5704; genus DATMER01. The sequence goes on along the minus strand of JAXDKG010000057.1, from coordinate 52,486 downwards.
TGGAGCGCCGCTTCTTCGAGCGCTTCGGAGCGGACGGGCCGGAGCTGCACAACCTCTATGGCCCGACCGAGGCCGCGGTCGAGGTGACCTGGTGGCAGTGCGGCGCGGGCCGCTCCGGTCCGGTGCCGATCGGCCGGCCGCTTCCGAACACCGAGATTCACCTGGTCGGCCCCGAGATGGAGCCGGTGGAGGAGGGGGAGCTGCTCATCGGCGGCATCCAGCCGGCGCGCGGATACCACGGGCGGCCCGACCTGACCGCCGAGAGGTTCATCCCCGACCCTTTTGGTGAGCCGGGCTCCCGGCTCTACCGGACCGGCGACCTGGCCAGGTTCCGAACGAACGGCGTCGTCGACTTCCTGGGCCGGCTCGATTTCCAGGTCAAGATCCGCGGCTTCCGCATCGAGCTGGGCGAGGTCGAGTCCGGTCTCGGAAGCCATCCGGCCGTGCACGAGGCTGTGGTCACGGCGCGCGAGCAGCGCCTGGTCGCCTACGTGGTGGTAAGAGCGGCGGTGGACAAGGAGGCGCTCCGCGCCCATCTCGCGCTACGCCTGCCGGATTACATGGTGCCCGCCGATTGGGTCTTCCTGGAGGCGTTCCCGCTCACTCCCAGCGGCAAGATCGATCGCAAGGCGCTGCCCGACCCGGAGCGGGTGCGGGTGGAGCACGTGCCGCCGGGCACGCCGCTGGAGCGGTTCCTCGCCGCGCTGTGGGAGGAGACGCTCGCGGTCGAGCGCGTGGGCTTGCGCGACAGCATCTTCGACCTGGGCGGCACGTCGATCACCGGGGCGGTGGTCATCAACCGCCTCCAGGGCGTCATGGCGGAGATCCTCCACGTGGTGGCGCTGTTCGACGCGCCTACCCTGGCCGAGCTGGCTGCCTATCTCGGCCGCGAGCACCGGGTTGCCGTGGCGCGCGTCTGGGGCGAGGGGTCGTTGCCGGAGGATCTGACAGAGACGGCCGGGCCGGCCCGTGTGGACGAGGCGCGCCTCGCGGATCTGCGCGCCCTGGTCCAGCCGCTGGCGCCGTTCCCCTCGGCCGGGCCGAAGAACCCGCCGGTCCTGTTCGTGCTGGCGCCGCCGCGCTCGGGCACGACGCTCCTGCGCGTCATGCTTGGGGGCCATCCCGGCCTGTTCTCGCCGCCCGAGCTGGAGCTGCTGACCTTCAACACCATGGACGAGCGCCGCGCCGCCTTCTCCGGCCGCGACAGTTTCTGGCGGGAAGGCGTGCTGCGGGCCGTGATGGAGGCCCGCGGTTGCCCGCTCGACGAGGCGCGGGATCTGGTCGAAGCTTGCGAGCGCGAGGGGTGGACCACCCGGCGCTTCTACCGCCAGCTCCAGGATTGGGTGGGCGGCCGCACACTGGTGGACAAGTCCACCAATTATCCGCTCGACCCTGAGGTGCTGAAGCGGGCCGAGGAGACGTTCGACTCGCCCTTCTATCTGCACCTCGTCCGCCATCCGTACGGGATGATCCATTCCTTCGAGGAGGCGAAGATCGACCAAGTCTTCTTCCGCCGGCCGCATCCGTTCGCGCGGCGGGAGCTGGCCGAGCTGATCTGGACGGTGAGCCAGCGCAACATCCTCGCCTTTCTGGAGACCGTCCCGGCGCATCGGCAGCACCGGCTGCTTTTCGAGAACCTGGTGCGCGATCCCGAAGGGGAGTTGCGCCGCCTGTGCGCCGCCTTGGGTATTGAGTACCACCCCGACATGGCCGACCCGTACAAGGAAAAGCAGGCACGGATGACGGACGGCCTCCATGCCGAGGGCCGGATGCTCGGCGACATGAAATTCCACGAGCATCAGGGAGTCGATGCGGGCACCGCCGAGCGCTGGCGCCAGGACTATGCCGAGGACTTCCTGGGTGAGCCGGCCTGGACGACGGCGGTAGCGCTCGGGTATCCCCGCCAGGCACCGGACGCCATCGTTCCCGCTCCTCGGAGTAGACCTCTGCCTCTGTCGCCTGCGCAGGAGCGGCTCTGGTTTCTCGATCGCCTGATGCCGGGCTCGCCGCTCTACAACTCCTGCCGCGAGATCCGCCTGCGCGGCCCGCTGGACATGCCCGCGCTCGCCGCGGCCTTGGACGGGATCGTGCGACGGCACGAGGCTCTACGCACGGTCTTCGACGAGGTCGAGGACGGTCCGGTGCAGATCGTCCTTCCCGCCATGCCCTCCCTGCAGATACCGCTGCCGATGGTGGACCTCTCTGGCCTGTCCGGACCGGTCCGGCGCGCCGAGGCCCGCCGCCTTGCCCTGGAGACGGCGAGGCGACCGTTCGACTTACGCCATGGGCCGTTGCTGCGAGCCGCGCTGCTGCGCCTGAAGGCGGAGGAGCACGCGCTGCGGCTGGACATCCACCACATTGCCACGGACGGCTGGTCGATGGTCCTCCTCCAACGCGAGCTGGAGGCCCTGTACCGCTTCGAGCTGCCACCCATCCTGCCCGTGCAGTACGCCGATTACGCGGTCTGGCAGCGGCGCTGGCTGGAACGCGAGGGATCCGCGCAACTGGAGGCCTGGCGTATCCGCCTGGAAGGGCTGCCGCCCGCGTTGGAGCTGCCGGCCGACCGGCCGCGGCCTGCTGTGCAGGGGCTGGACGGAGCACTGGAGCGGATGGCGCTCCCAGCGGAGCTGGCCGGCCGCCTGGAGGAGGTGGGACGCGGAGGTGCTGCCACGCTCTTCATGGTGCTGCTCGCGGCGTTCCAGGCCTGGCTCCATCGGATCACCGGCCGCGAGGACCTGGCCGTGGGCGTGCCCTCGGCGAACCGCGGCCGGCCGGAGATCGAGCGCCTCATCGGCTTCTTCGTGAACAACCTCGTGATCCGCGCCGACCTGTCCGGCGATCCCTCCTTCGCCGAGGCGCTGGGCCGGGTGCGCGAGGCCGCTCTGTTCGCGTACGCGCATCCGGACCTCCCGTTCGAGAAGCTGGTGGCGGAGCTGGCTCCGGACCGCGACCTCTCTCGCCCGCCGATCTACCAGGTGGCCTTCTCGCTCCAGGACCCGCCGCCTGCCCTGGACTTCGGAGGCGGACTGCGCGGCGAGATGTCGGACGTGCACACCGGCACCGCCAAGTTCGACCTCTGGCTGCAGGTGGACCGTGAAGACCTGGGTTGGAGCCTGCGGGCCGAGTATCCGACCGCCCTGTTCGATGCCGCGACCGTGCGCCGCTGGCTCGGTCATCTGCGGGTGCTCCTCGAGGGGATCGCGGCGCACCCGAGGTCCCGCCTCTCCGACCTGCCGCTGCTGACCCCCGAAGAGTGCGAGCAGCTCGTGGTCTGGAACCGGACGGCAGCCGAGGTCCCGGCCTTGCCCGTGCACGAGCTGTTCATGAAGCGCGCCCGGATGGAGCCTGAGGCCGTAGCGGTGTCCTGGAGCGGCGGCAGCCTGACCTACGGCGAGCTGTTGCGCCGGTCGCTGCGTCTGGCCGGCTGGCTGCGCAATCTCGGCCTCGGGCCCGAGAACCTCGTCGCCCTGAGCCTTGAACGCTCGCCGGAGCTGGTGACGGCCAGCGTGGGCGTGCTCCTGGCGGGAGCCGCCTACCTGCCGACCGATCCCTCCAATCCGCCGGAGAGGCTGGCCCGGGTTCTAAGCGATTCCGGCGCCTCGCTGCTGCTCACCGCGGAGCTGCTGGAGGGGCTCGGGCTGGATGAAATCGAATTGCCGGACGAGCCGCTGCCAAGGCCCGATCTGGACCGCCTTGCCTACGTGATCTACACGTCGGGCTCGACCGGCCAGCCCAAGGGGATCGACATCGCTCATCGCGGGCTGTCGAACACGATCGCTCACTACCGCCGCCGCTATCCGCTCGGGTTCGGCGACCGGGCGGCACTGCTGGCCAGCCCCGCGTTCGACGCTTCCCTGTTCGAAATGTGGGGCGCTCTGATCTCGGGAGCATCGCTGCATGTGGTGCCAGCCGAAATCCTGGCTTCGCCCTGGGAGCTGCTCGACTGGTACGCCCGGGAGAAGATCGTCTACTCGTTCCTGCCGCCCGCGCTCCTGGAGCCGATACTGGCCGAGTCCGTGACGCGGTTGCCGCCCGGCCTGGCGCTGCGTTGGGCGATGGCCGGGGGAGACCGCCTGCGGCTGCGGCCCGCGCCGGGCTGGCCATTCGCGGTGGCGAACAACTACGGGCCCACCGAGGCGAGTATTGCCTCTACGGAAATCACCGTGACCCCGGAAGGCGATCGGCCGCCGTCGATCGGCCGCCCTCTCGCCAACGTCCGCGTCTATATCCTCGACGCCGGGTTGCAGCCGGTGCCGGTGGGCGCGGCGGGGGAGCTGTGCATCGCGGGCATCGGCGTGGGCCGGGGCTACCGCGGCCGGCCGGATCTGACCGCGGAGCGCTTCATCCCCGATCCGTTCGGTCCGCCCGGCTCCCGGATCTACCGGACAAGCGACCTGGCGCGCTGGCTGCCCTCGGGCGAGGTCGACTTCATCGGCCGGCTCGACCATCAGGTCAAGATCCGCGGCTACCGCATCGAGCTGGGGGAGATCGAGGCGTTGCTCGGCCTGCATCCCGCGGTGCGCGAGGCCGCGGTCCTGGAACAGGCCGGCCGCCTGGTGGCCTTCGTGGTGGGGCCGGTCGACCGCCAATCAGGCGATCTCCGATCTTTCCTCGCCGGGCGGCTCCCCGACTACATGGTCCCAACCGGCTGGGTCTTCCTGGAGAGCCTGCCGCTGAGCTCGAGCGGTAAGGTGGACCGCCGCGCCCTGGCCGGGCTGGCGCCGGTCTGGGCCGTCGAGAGTGCTGAGCCGCCGCTTGCCGGCGTGGAAACGGAGCTCGCCGCGGTGTGGACCGATCTCTTCGGGGTCTCCGTGAGCCGGCAGGACGACTTCTTTACCCTCGGCGGCCACTCTCTCCTGGCGGCGCGGCTCGCCTTCCGGGTGCGCGAGAGGCTCGGGGTCGATCTGCCGTTGCGGGCGGTCTTCGAGGCCCCCACCCTCGCCGCGCTTGCTGACGTGGCGGCGCGCATCCGGGAGGAGGGCCGCGCGACGGACGACCTTCCCCTGGTAGCCGGAGCGCCTCGGCCCGCGCCTGCATCCTTCGCGCAGCAACGGCTCTGGTTCCTGGACCGGCTGCAGCCGGGCTCGCCGGCCTTCAACATGCCGTTCGTCCTGCGCTTCGCCGGACCGCTCTGTCCCGGAGCGCTGGGCGCGTCCCTGGGCGAGGTGGTGAGGCGCCACGAGACTCTGCGTACCACGCTCGCGTTACTCCCCGGCGAGATCGAGCCGGTGCAGATCGTGGCTGCGCCGTCCGTGTCCCTGCCGGTGGTCGACCTTGCCTGTCTGCCTGCCGGCCTGGGAGAGATCGAGGCCGGGCGGCTGGCCGCGAGCGAGGCACGCCGTCCGTTCGATCTCGAAGCGGGTCCGCTCCTGCGCAGCACGCTCCTGCGCCTGTCGGGGGAGGATCACCGGCTGCTGCTGACGATGCACCACGCCGTGTCGGACGGCTGGTCGATGGGAGTGTTGCTGCGCGAGCTGAGGGAGGCGTATCGCGGCTTGCCCCTGGCGCCACTACCGGTCCAGTACTCCGACTTTGCAGTGTGGCAGCGGCAGTGGTTGTCGGGCGACAGGCTGGAGGCGCAGCTCGCCTTCTGGCTGGAGCGGCTCGCCGCCCGCGAAGGTGCCGCGGAGCTGCCGTCCGACCGGCCGCGTCCGGCGGTGGCGTCGCTGCGCGGCGGACGCGAGTCCCTGCCCCTGCCGGAAGGGCTCCTCGACGCGGTGGAGCGCGCCGGCCGCCGGCATGGAGCCACGGCGTTCGTGACCCTGCTCGCCGCCTTCCAGGCGCTGGTCTACCGCATCACCGGCCACGAGGACCTGGTGGTCGGCTCGCCCGTGGCGGGACGCCGCCGGCCGGAGGTGGAGGGGCTGATCGGCCTCTTCGTGAACCTGCTGCCACTCCGCGTCCGGTTGGACGGCGAGCTCTCCCTCGCGGCGCTGCTGGAGCGGACCCGCGAGACGGCGGTGTCGGCCCTGGAGCACCAGGACGTGCCGTTCGAGCGTCTCGTCGCCGAGCTGGAGCCGGACCGCGACCTTTCGCGCCATTCCGTCTTCCAGGTCGTGCTCGTGGTGGAGGACGCGCCGGCCGCGGCCGGCGAGATCGCGCCGGGGCTGGTCCTGTCGCCGATCCAGGAGGTGCCCACCGGCACTGCCAAGCTGGACCTCACCCTGGCGCTGACCGGCACGACTCTCGAAGCCCGGTACGCGGCCGATCTCTTCGATGCGGCCACGATGCGCCGGCTGCTGGGCCACTATTGCAACCTGCTCCAGGGGTTCGCGGCCGAAGGGAGCAGCGAGGTGCGGGTCGCGGACCTGCCGCTGCTCGACGCCGCCGAGCGCGAGCAGGTTCTGGTGGCCTGGAACCGGACCGGGCAGGAGATCCCGGACGAGCCGGTGCACCGGCAGTTCTTCCAATGGGCGGAGCGCACGCCTCATGCGCCCGCGGTCGTCTGGGAAGGCGGGAGCCTCACCTATGCCGAGCTGGCCGGCCGGGTGGAAGGGCTGGCAGAGCGCCTACGGGAACAGGGAGTGGGGCCGGAGGCGGTCGTAGCCCTCTGCCTCGAGCGCTCGCCCGAGCTGGTGACCGCGGCGCTGGCGGTATTGGAAGCAGGCGGGGCCTACCTGCCGATCGATCCCGCGCATCCGGAGGAGCGGCGGACTTGGATCGTGGAGGATTCGGGGGCGGCGGTGGTGGTCCGGAAAGGACACACGGACAATCACGGACGGTCACGGACGAACACGGACGGTCCGGAGTGTCCGTGCCTGTCCGTGACCGTCCGTGTTCGTCCGTGTGCCCATGCGGGCGTAGCCGCCGACCTCGCCTACGTCATCTACACCTCCGGCTCGACCGGCATGCCCAAGGGCACGGAGCTGCGGCATCGCGGGCTCTCCAGCCTGATCGCCTGGCACCGCCGGACCTACGGCCTGGGGCCTGGGGACCGTAGCGTCTTGCTGGCCGGCCCCGGCTTCGACGCCTCGGTGTGGGAGACGTGGGCGCCGCTGACCGCCGGAGCCTCGCTTCATATTCCGTCGCCGGACATCGTGCTTTCGCCGCCCGCGCTGCTGGCATGGATGGCGGACCACGGGATCACGGTCGCCTTCCTCCCCACACCGCTGGCCGAGGCCGTGCTCGGCGAGCCCCTTCCCGAGCGGCTCGCGCTCCGCGTGCTGCTCACGGGCGGCGACCGTCTGCGGCGGCGGCCCGCGCCCGGCCTCCCGTTCGCCCTGGTCAATCATTATGGGCCCACGGAGGCGACGGTGGTGGCCACGGCCGGGCGGGTCGCTCCCGAGGGCGAGCGGGCTCCGGAGATCGGTGGGCCGATCGCGAACACGCGGGTCTACCTCCTGGACAGCGGTCTGCGGCCGGTGCCGGTCGGCGTGCCCGGCGAGCTCTGCCTGGCGGGCGAGGGGCTGGCCCGGGGCTACCGCGGCCGGCCGGAGCTGACCGCGGAGCGCTTCGTGCCCGATCCCTTCGCCGAGGGCCGGCGCCTCTATCGCACGGGCGACGTGGCACGCTGGTTGCCGTCCGGCGCGATCGAGTTCCTCGGGCGGGCTGACTTCCAGGTCAAGATCCGTGGCCAGCGCATCGAGCTGGGGGAGGTCGAGGCCGCGCTCAACCGGCATCCGGCCGTGCGCGATTCCGTGGTGCTGGCGCTCGACGGCCGCCTCGTGGCATTTGTGGTGGGCGTGGTGGGACAGGAGGTTGGCGATCTCCGATCCTTCCTGGCTGGACGCCTGCCCGACGCCATGATCCCGGCCGGCTGGGTCTTCCTGGAGTCCCTGCCCCTGACTCCCAACGGCAAGGTGGACCGCCGCGCGCTATCGGCGATCGAGCTCCTCGCGGAGGAGAGCGACGTTGCGGCGCCCCGCACGCCCATGGAGGAACTGCTGGCCGGCCTGTTTGCTCGGATTCTGGGGCTGGACCGCGCCGCGGGCATGGGCGAGAGCTTCTTCCACCTGGGCGGGCACTCCCTCCTGGTCGCGCAGCTCGTTTCGCGGGTGCGGGAGGTCTGCGGGGTCGAGATCGGCTTGCGCAGCGTCTTCGAGCATCCGACCGTGGCGGAGCTGGCCCGCGTCGTGGAGGAGGGAAGCCGGCAGACCCGGCCGGACGAGCCGCCCCTTGTTGCAGCACGCCGCGAGGGAGGCGTGCCCCTCTCCTACGCGCAGCAGCGGCTCTGGTTCCTGGAGAGCCTCCAGCCGGGCACGTCGCTCTACAACCTGGCACAGGCGTGGCGCCTGAGCGGCCCGCTCTCGGTGCCGGCCCTCTCCGGCGCTCTGAGCGATGTCGTTCGCCGCCATGAAGCCCTCCGCACCGTCTTCTCGGGCGATGTCGAGGCCATGCAGATCGTGCTGCCGCCGGCAACGGTCCCTGTGCCGGTGATCGATCTCGAAGGGCTGCCGGGAGAGGTGGAGCCCGTCCTGGCTCGGGAGGCCGGCACGCCTTTCGACCTGCAAAGGGGACCGCTGTTCCGAGCGTCCCTGCTGCGCCTGGGGGAGGAGGAGCACGTCCTCATCCTCGCCATGCACCACATCGTCTCCGACGGCTGGTCGATGGATGTGCTCGCGCGCGAGCTATCGGCTCTGTACCGGCTGGCCCCGCTCGCGCCGCTGCCCCTCCAGTATCCCGACTTCGCGGTCTGGCAGCGGGGCCGGCCGTCGGTGGACCGCGATCTGGCCTGGTGGCGGGAGCGGCTGGCGGGAGCGCCCGCGACTCTGGACCTGCCTGCCGACCGGCCGCGGCCGGCGGTGGCCTCCCTTCGCGGCGCCACGGAGCGCCTTCACCTCGGCGCCGAGGTGGACGCCGCGTTTGCCCGGATCGGCCGGCGCTGCGGCGCGACGTTCTTCATGACCGCGCTCGCCGCATTCGGCGCCTTCCTCCACCGCCTCACTGCGGAGGAGGACCTGGTCGTGGGTACCCCGGTGGCCAACCGCGACCGCATCGAGATCGAGGGGCTGATCGGCTTCTTCGTCAACACTCTGGTGCTCCGTACCTCGCTGGCGGGGGACCCGGCTTTCGAGGAGCTGCTGGCCCGGGTGCGGACCACGGCCCTGGAGGCCTACGCCCACCAGGACCTCCCCTTCGAGAGGCTCGTGGCGGAGCTGGCTCCGGAGCGGGATCTTTCCCGCAATCCGCTCTTCCAGGTGTCGGCCTCGGCCCAGGAGGCGCCCCGGCCCGGGCTCGACCTCGGCCCGGGCGTGTCCGCGGCCATGATCCAGCTGCGGATCCCCGTCGCCAAGTTCGATCTCTCCTTCCACCTGGCCCGCGAGGGGGAAGGACTGGTCGCCAGCGTCGAGTACGCCTCCGACCTGTTCGACGCGTCGACCGTCGACCGCCTCCTTGGCCACCTGCGCACGCTGCTGGCCGGGATCGCGGCCGCGCCGGAGGCAAGGGTTTCGGACCTGCCCCTGCTCACGGCCGGGGAGCGGGACCAGCTCCGGGCAGCATGGAGCGGCGGCGAAGCCGTGCCGGCCCCGGCCCTCACCCTGCACGGATTGGTGGAGGAGCAGGCGCGCCGGGTTCCTGGCGCGGTGGCGCTGGTCGCGAGCGACGGCCGGCTCATGACCTATGGCGAGCTGATGGAGCGCGCCGAAGCGCTCGCCAGCCGGCTGCGAGGCATGGGAGTCCGCCCGGAGACGCGCGTGGCCCTGTGCGCCGGCCGCTCGCCCGAGCTGGTGATCGGCCTGCTGGGCATCCTGAAGGCCGGGGGAGCCTGTGTGCCCGTCGATCCCGGCCACGTCTCCGAGCGGCTCGCCTTTGTGCTGGAAGACTCCGGCGCGGTGGCGCTGGCGACCACGTCCGCCCTCTCGCCGCGTCTGCCCGCCGGAGTGCCGCGGATGCTCCTGGACATCTGCGAGGAGCCAGCCGGTTCGAGTCTGCATCCGCCGCAGATACTCCCCGAGCAGATCGCGTACGTGATCTACACCTCGGGCTCCACGGGCAGGCCCAAGGGAGTGGCGGTGCCCCACGGCGAGGCGGCCACGCATGCCGCGGGAGTGATCCGCCTTTTCGGCATCCAGCCGGGCGACCGGGTGCTGCAGTTCGCCTCGCCGGCCTTCGACGTGGCTATGGAAGAGATCCTGTCCACCCTGGGTGCGGGCGCGGCCCTCGTGCTTCGGGACGAGATGTGGGACACCGAGACGCTGGCCAGGCGGGTGACGGAGATCGGCATCACGGTCCTCAACCTGCCGAGCGCGGTCTGGCATCACTGGGCCCTGGAGGCGGCGTCCCTGGCGCCTCCGCCGCCGCTCCGCCTGATCGTTGTGGGCGGCGAAGAGGTGCTGGCCGAGCCGGCCCGCCAGTGGCTGCGCTCGCCGCTGGCGGGGATCCCCGTGTTGAACGGCTACGGTCCCACCGAGGCCGTGATCACCGCCACGCTGCACGAGGTGACCCTGGAGAGCCTCGGCACCGGAGCATCGGTCCCGATCGGCCGTCCGCTGCCGGGGCGCTCCGCCCTGGTGCTGGACCCACGGGGGAATCCGGCGCCGGTGGGAGTACCCGGCGAGCTCTACCTGGGCGGCTGCCTGGCTCGCGGCTACCTGGGCCGCGCCGGCCTCACCGCGGAGCGATTTGTCCCCGATCCTTTCGGAATGTCCGGCGCGCGCCTCTACCGCTCGGGCGACTTGGTGAGGCTGCGTCCCGACGGTGCGCTGGAGTTCCTCGGCCGCATCGACCAGCAGGTCAAGATCCGCGGCTTCCGGGTGGAGCCGGCGGAGATCGAGGCGGTCCTGGTGTCCCACCCGCAGGTGGCCGCGGCCGCGGTCCTGGTCAGCGGGGCGGGGCGGGGCAAGCAGCTCGTTGCCGTGGTCGAGCCGGCGGGAGCAGCCCCTTCACCGGCCGAGCTGCGCACCTTCCTGGCCGAGCGGCTGCCGGCCTGGATGGTGCCGGCCGGGTTCGCGGTCATCGACCGGCTCCCGCTGACCCGCAGCGGCAAGGTGGACCGTTCCGCGCTCGCCCGGATGCGCTTCGACCTCCAGCGGGGCGCGGACGAGGCGCCGCGGGCCGGGGTGGAGCAGGCCCTGGCCGAGGTCTGGGAGGAGGTGCTGAACGTCGAGCGCGTGGGCCGCGGGGAGGACTTCTTCCACCTCGGTGGCCACTCTCTGCTGGCCATGCGCCTCGCCTCCAGGGTGCGCGCACGCTTCGGGGTCGAGCTGGAGCTGCGCGAATTCTTCGAGGCCTCCACCCTGGCGGGCTTCGCCGAGAGGCTGGAGCGGGCGCTCGAAAAGGCTCCTTCTGAGGAGAGCGAGGAGCGGCTGGAGCAGGCCGCCTCGCGCGCTCCGCTCTCTTCCGGCCAGCAGCGTCTCTGGTTCCTCGACCTCCTTCACCTCCATATCGGCCTCCCGGTCTACAACCTGCCCGTGGTCTTCGACGTGGAAGGCCCGCTGCAGGCCGACCTTCTCGAGGCGGCGCTCACCGAGGTGGTGCGGCGGCACGCGGCCTTGCGGACGACGTTCGAGGTGGATCCCAGCGGCGACCCGGTGCAGGTGGTCTCCGATCTCGCTCCGCATCGGCTGGTGCGGGTGGACCTCTCCGGCCTCTCTGCGGAAGAGGCGCGGCAGGCAGCCGACCGCCTCGTGGCGGCGGAGGAGCGGCGGCCCTTCGACCTCACCCGCGGGCCTCTCCTGCGTTCGCTGCTTGTCCGCTTCGGTCCGGACGTGCACCGGCTCGTCCTGGCCCTGCATCACATCGTCGCCGACGGCTGGTCCGTCGACGTGCTCCTGCGCGAGCTGCAGGCCCTGTGCTCCGGCTCCTCCCTGCCCGAGCTGCCTCTGCAGTACCCGGACTACGCGGTGCGCCAGCGCCGGTGGCTCGCGGGGGAACGGATGAGCGAGCAGCTCGCCTGGTGGCGGCAGCGGCTCGCGGGCGGACCGCCGGCTCTGGAGCTTCCGGCCGACCGGCCCAGGCCGGTGATTCAGAGCCTGCGCGGCGCGGAAGAATCGCTGGAGCTGGACGATCTCATGGCCGGGCCGCTCGAGCAGCTCGGCAGGGGGCAGCGGGCCACGCTGTTCATGACCCTTCTCGCGGCCTTCCAGGCCCTGCTCCACCGGATCACCGGCGAGGAGGACGTCTGGGTTGGCACCCCCGTGGCGAACCGGACGGAGCCGGGGCTCGAGGGCCTGATCGGCCTCTTCGTGAACACCCTGGTCCTGCGCACGGATGCAGGCGGCGATCCGAGCTTCATTGGCCTGATCGCCCGGACACGGGAGACGGCCCTCGCGGCCTTCTCGCGCCAGGAGCTCCCTTTCGAGCGTTTGGTTGAAGAGCTGGCGCCGGCGCGGGACCTGTCTCGGAACCCCCTGTTCCAGGTCTTCTTCTCGGTTCCCGCCGATCCGCCTGCCCGCCTGGAGCTGGCGCCCGGGGTAAACATGACGCCGCGGCCGGTCCACACCGGCACGGCCAAGTTCGACCTCTCGCTATCGCTCCGGCTCAACGGGGAGGGCTTCGCCGCCGCGGTCGAGTACAGCTCCGACCTTTTCGATGCGGCCACGGTCCGGCGCCTGCTCGGCAATCTGGGGACTCTCCTGGAGGGGGCGGTGCGCGATCCGGAGGCGCCGATCTCGGCCCTGCCGCTCCTCACGACCGCGGAGCGCGCCCAGCTCGCCGACTGGGACGCGGCCGCGCACCGCGGCCACCCCGAGGGTGACCTGCTGCACGGCCTGTTCGAGGCCCAGGCGCGGCGCACGCCGGACGCTCCGGCCCTGGCTGCAGGCGCGGCCGTGCTCACCTATGCCGAGCTGGAGGAGCGTTCGGCCCGGCTGGCGCGGCGTCTCAGGGCCGCGGGCGCCGGACCCGAGGTGCCCGTGGCGGTCTGCCTGGAGCGGTCCGCGGACCTGGTGGTCTCCCTGCTGGCGGTGCTGCGGTCCGGCAGCTTCTACGTTCCGCTCGATCCGCGCTATCCGCGGGAGCGGCTGGATTATCTCCTCCAGGACAGCGGTGCCAGGCTCGTGGTGAACCGGTCGTTCCTGGAGACTGGAGATGTGGATCCGGAGCCGCCGGTGCCTTTCCGTGTGGAGCCGCAGAACCTTGCATACCTGATCTACACCTCGGGCTCGACGGGCCGCCCCAAGGCGGTGGCGATCGAGCACCGCATGGCCGTACGGCTGGCTCTCTGGGCGCGCGGCGCGTTCGCGCCGGAGGAGCTGCGGGGGGTGATCGCCTGCACCGCGGTCACCTTCGACCTGTCCGTGTTCGAGATCTTCGTGCCCCTGGCCTGGGGCGGCACCGTCATTCTGGTCGAGAACGCACTGGCCGTGCCGGCGCTCGCCGCTCCCGGGGCGCTGCCGTCCGGGGTAGAGGCGACCCTGGTCAACACCGTGCCTTCGGCGATCGGGGAGTTGCTCAGGGAGGGGGGGCTTCCGGGCTCGGTCCGGACCATCAACCTGGCGGGGGAGGCGCTGCCCCGGGCGCTGGCCGACCGGGGCTATGCGCGGCCGCAGACCCGGCGGCTGAACAACCTCTACGGCCCGTCGGAGGACACCACCTACTCCACCTGGACCTGCGTGGAGCGCGCCTCGGAACGTGCGCCGTCCATTGGCAGGCCCGTGGACGACACCCGCTCCTACGTGGTGAACCGCCGGTTGGAGCGTCTGCCCCTGGGGGTGCCCGGCGAGCTCTGCCTGGCCGGCGGCGGACTGGCCCGCGGCTATCTCGGCCGGCCGGATCTCACCGCCGAGCGTTTCGTGCCCGATCCGTTCTCGGGGCTGGGAGCGCGCATGTACCGCACGGGCGACCTGGCGAGGCTGCGGCCGGACGGCGAGCTGGAGTACCTGGGCCGGCTCGACCATCAGGTCAAGATCCGCGGCTTCCGCATCGAGCTGGGGGAGGTGGAGGCCGCGCTCGCCCGCGAGCCCGGCGTGGAGGCCGCCGTGGTGATGGCGCGCGAGGACCGGCCGGGGGACCGGCGGCTGGCCGCCTACGTGATGCTCCGGGACGGCGCCAAGGCCTGGGCGGAAGACCTGCGCCTAGCGCTGCGGCGGTCGCTGCCCGAGCCTATGGTGCCGTCCGCTTTCGTCTTCCTCGACGCCTTCCCGCTCACGGCGCACGGCAAGGTGGACCGCAAGGCCCTGCCGCGTCCAGAGGCGCGGGAGGCGGATGCTGTGTTCGTGGCGCCCCGCACCTCCCTGGAGGAAGAGGTTGCGGAGATCTGGAAGGAAGTCCTGGGCGCGGACCGCATCGGGGTCCACGACAACTTCTGGGAACTGGGCGGGCATTCGCTCCTGGCCACGCGCGTGCTGGTACGGCTGGCGTGGGCGTTCGGGGTCGAGCTCCCGCTCCAGGTGCTGTTCACGGCCCCCACGCTCGGCGAGCTCGTCGCCGTCCTGGGCGCGGCGGTTCTGGCCTCTGCAGGGAGCTCGGCCGACGAGGCCATGGCAGAGCTGGACGGCCTGTCGCCCGAGGAGATCCGGCTCCTGCTCCTGGAGGGCCGTGGCGAGAGCTCCGCTCCACCCCTGGTACCGGTGGAGCGGGGGAGGGACCTGCCCCTGTCCTTTGCCCAGGAGAGAATCTGGTTCCTCGACCGCCTGGAGCCCGGCTCGGCCCTCTACAACATCCCGGTCGTTTTCCAGGTCCTGGGGAGCGGGCTGCGCCCCGATGCGCTGAGCGCCGCGCTCGCCGAGGTCGTGCGGCGCCACGAGGTGCTACGCACGGTCTTCCGGGAGGGCGCGCGCGGAGGGTCGCCGGTGCAGGTGGTCCAACCTCCCGGACTCTGCGCGCTGCCGCTCGTCGACCTCGCGGGCCTGCCCGACCCGGCGGCGGAAGCGGACCGGCTGGAGACGCGGTTGGCGCGGCTGCCTTTCGATCTCGCCCGGGGACCGTTGCTGCGCGCCGCGCTCCTGCGGACGGGCGGGGCAGAGCACCGGCTGTTCCTGTGCATCCATCACGCTGTTTTCGATGGCTGGTCGGCATGGGTGCTGGAACGGGAGATCTCCGCGGCTTATGGCGCCTGCTTCGAGGGGGCGTGCTCCCGGCTCCCTGACCTCCCGGTCCAATATCCCGATTACGCAGTATGGCAGCGGCTCTGCCTGACGGATGAGCTGCTGAAGAGCGAGCTGGGCTGGTGGCGCGAGCGGCTGGCCGGGTTCCCATTCATCCTGGAGCTGCCGGCCGACCGTCCGCGGCCGGCCCGCCGCAGGTTCCGCGGCCTGCAGCATCGCGACCATGTGCCCGCGGACGTGACCGCGTCGCTGATTGCGCACGGGCGCTCCGCCGAGGCCTCCCTGTTCATGGTGCTCCTCGCCGGTTACCAAGCCCTCCTCGCCCGCCTCTCCGGGTCCGACCGCCTCCTGGTGGGCACGCCCATCGCCAACCGCCGGCAGGCCGAAGTGGAGGGCCTCATCGGGCTCTTCGTCAACACGCTTGCGCTGCCCGCAGACCTCTCGGACGGCCCGTCGTTCACCACGCACCTGGAGCGGACGCGCGACCTTCTCCTCGGGGCGTTCGGGCACCAGGACCTGCCCTTCGAGCGGCTGGTCGAGGAGCTGACTCCCGGCCGCGACCTCTCGCGCACTCCTCTGGTGCAGGCGCTGATGCTCCTGGCCAGCCAGCCGGGGACCTCCGGGGCACTGGCGTCCGGATTGACCGTGGAGCAGCGCGGGATGGGGACGGGGACCGCCAAAATGGATCTCTCCCTGTACTTGCGGGAGACCGCGGACGGCGGTATCGGGATCACCTGGGAGGCCGACTCGGACCTCTTCGACGCCCAGACCGTAGCCCGGATCTCCGGCTGGCTGCGCAACCTCCTGGCCGGCCTGGCTGCGGCGCCGGAGCGCAGCGTGCTCGAGGTCCCCCTTCTGAGCGAGGCGGAGCGCCGTCAACTGGAGTCCTGGAGCGGCGTAGACGGCGGGCCGGCGGCGCCGACGATCCCGGAGCGGGTCTCCCGCTGGGTGGAGCTCAAGCCGGACGCCCCGGCAGTGGTCGGTGCGGGCGAGCCGCTCTCCTGGCGCGAGCTCGGCCTGCGCTCCTCCCGCCTCGCCCGCCGCCTGCGGGACCTTGGAGCCGGCCCCGAGACGCGGGTGGCGGTGTGCCTTCAGCGCTCGCCCGACATGGTCGTGGCGATCCTGGGTGTGCTGTGGGCCGGCGCGGCGTACGTGGTCCTCGATCCCGATCAGCCGGCCGGGCGCCGCCGGCGCATCCTGGAGGGCTCCGGCTCTCTGGTGCTCGTCACGGCGAAGGGTCTGGCACCGGAGCTGGACGGCGTCCCGCGTGTGGCGGTCGAGCAGGCGGAGGAAGGCTGGAACGTCCTGATGGCGCGGCCGGAGCCGTCGAGCCTCGCCTATGTGATCTACACCTCGGGGTCCACGGGCGAGCCCAAGGGAGTTGCCGTGGAGCACCGGCAGCTCGCCTGCTACGTGGACGCGGTGCTCGAGCGGCTCGACGTGCCGCCGGAGTCGAGCTTCGCCACGGTGACCACGTTCGCTGCCGATCTTGGCCATACGTCCGTGTTCGGCGCGCTGGCCTCGGGCGGCACTCTGCACGTGGTGCCGCGGGAGCTGTCCGCCGATCCCGCCCGCCTGGCCGCACGCTTCACCGGCCGGCCGGTCGACGTTCTCAAGATCGTGCCGTCTCACCTGGCGGCGCTCCTCGCCGCCGCGCCGGCCCCTGAGAGAGTGCTGCCGCGCCGGCGTCTGGTGGTGGGCGGCGAGGCCTCGCGCTGGGAGCTGATCGACCGCATCCGCGAGCTGGACCCCGGCTGCCGAGTGCTCAACCACTACGGACCGACCGAGACCACGGTGGGCGTGCTCACGTTCGACCTGGAGACAGGTGATGGACGCGGAGACCGCCAAGGGGACAACGTGCCGCTGGGCCGGCCTCTGCGCGGGACCGTGGTGCGGCTGCTCGACCGCGGGCTGCAGCCGGTGCCCGTCGGCTTCCCGGCGGAGACCTGGGTGGGCGGCTCCCAGGTGGCCCGTGGATATCTGGGGAGGCCGGACCTCACGGCCGAGAGGTTCCTCCCCGACCCGGCGGGGGAGAGCGGCGCCCGTCTGTACCGGACCGGCGACCTGGCGCGCTGGCTCCCCTCGGGAGACCTGGAGTTCCTGGGCCGCGCCGACGACCAGGTCAAGGTGCGGGGCCACCGAGTGGAGCCCGGCGAGGTCGCGGCGGCGCTGGCCCGCCACCCCGGCGTGCGCCAGGCCGCGGTGCTGCCCGTCGAGAGGGCGGGGGAGGTGCGCCTGGCCGCCTACGTGGTGCCCGAGCCCGGCCCGGATGGAGCCGTGCCGGACCGCGGCGCGCTGCGCACCTGGCTCGCCGGCCGGCTGCCCGAGCCGATGATCCCGTCCGAGCTCACCCTGCTCGACGCGCTGCCGTTGACCTCCAACGGCAAGCTCGACCGCTGGGCGCTCTCGGCGCTCGGCGCCGTCCTCTCCGAGGCCCGGAGAGAGGGCTTGGAGGCGGCGGCCGTCCCCGAGCTTGCCGCCAGCCCGGCCGAGGAGCTGATGGCAGCGCTGTTTGCCGAGCTGCTGGGCCATGAGCGGGTGGAGAGGAGCCAGGACTTCTTCGAGATGGGAGGACACTCGCTGCTCGCGATCCGGCTGCTGGCGCGGGTGCGGGAGGCCTTCGGGGTCGAGCTGGACGTGCGCTCCGTATTCGAGCGGCGCACCGTCGCGGACCTGGCCGCCCGGGTGGAGGAGCTGCTGCGCGGCGGCTCGGCGTTGCCCCCGCTCCTGCCCCAGGCCGGCGAAGGGGTCCACCCTCTCTCGTTCGCGCAGGAGCGGCTCTGGTTCCTGGACCGCATGGAGCCCGGGAGGGCAACCTACAACGTGGTCCGGGAGCTGCGGCTGCGCGGACCCCTGGACCCTGGCGCGCTGGCTGAGGCGCTCGGCGAGGTGGTCCACCGTCACGAGCCGCTCCGCACGGTGTTCGAAGTCGTGGACGGTCAGCCCGTGCAGCTCGTCGAGCTCTTCGTGCCGCCGCCGTTGCCGTGGATCGACCTCGCAGGATTGCCCGAGGATCTCCTCCGCGCCGAGGCGGCGCGCCTGGCCGCGCAGGAGGGCCGGCGCCCCTTCGACCTGCGTCGGGGTCCCATGCTGCG
Source organism: Acidobacteriota bacterium (assembly GCA_034667225.1). GTDB lineage: Bacteria > Acidobacteriota > Thermoanaerobaculia > Multivoradales > UBA5704 > DATMER01. Next base: position 34,464 of record JAXDKG010000057.1, on the reverse strand, counting down.
CGCGGCTCTGCTCCGGCTCGCCTCCCGGGAACACGTCTTGCTGTTGGGCGTGCACCACATCTCCTTCGACGGCTGGTCGATGGCGGTGCTGCGCCGCGAGCTCGGGGCGCTATATTCCGCATCGGCATCCGCATCCGCATCCGGTCGCCCCTCCCGGCTCCCGCTTCCGGGGCTGCGTTACGCCGACTTCGCCGTGTGGCAGAGGCAATGGCTCGTGGGCGAGGTTCTCGAGGCGCAGCTCACGCATTGGCGGGAGCGGCTGGCGGGCAGCCCGCCGAGCCTGGAGCTGCCCCTCGACCGGCCGCGGCCGGTGGTGCAGAGCCCGCGCGGCGGAGTGGAGCAGGTGGCGTTCCCGCGCGAGCTCCTCGCCGCGCTGGAACGGCTGGGGCGGCGCGCCGGAGCCACCCTGTTCATGACGCTCCTGGCCGGATTCCAGACCCTCCTGCACCGCATCACCGGACAGGACGACATCCTGGTGGGCGCGCCGGTGGCGAACCGCGACCGCACCGAGGTCCAGGGGCTCATCGGGTTCTTCGTCAACACCCTGGTCCTGAGGGCCGACCTCTCGGGAGATCCTGCCTTCGCCGGGCTGCTGTCCCGCGTGAGGGAAACCGCTCTGCAGGCCTATGCGCACCAGGACCTCCCCTTCGAGCGGCTGGTCCAGGAGCTGGCACCAGGGCGGGACCTCTCCCGCACGCCGTTGTTCCAGGTGGTGTTCTCCTGGCAGCCGGCGCAGGCCGGCGCGGCCGAGTTGGCTCCCGGCCTCGGGCTGGAGGTCGCCGAGGTGGACTCCGGCTCCTCGAAGTTCGACCTCTCTCTCTTCGCCGGCGAGACGCGGGGTGGGGCGGCCGTCGCCGTGGAGTACGCTGCCGACCTTTTCGACCGCGCCACGATCCAGCGGCTGATCGGCTACCTCCGCAATCTCCTGGAGGGGATCGCCGCGGACGGAGGGGACCGTGTGCCGGTCTCCAGTCTCCCCTTGATGGACGAGGAGGAGCGGGAGCAGGTCGTCTTCGGCTGGAACCGGACGTCGGCGGAGGAGCCGGAGCAGCCGGTCCATCGCCTGTTCGAGCAGCAGGCGGCTGCCGATCCGGGTGCGCTGGCCGTAGCTTCCGGGGAGGGCTCGCTCACATACGGCGAGCTGGAGCGGCGGGCCAACCGCCTGGCCCGGCGACTGCACCGGCTCGGCGTCGGCCCCGAGGTGGTAGTGGCGGTCCTGCTGGAGCGCTCGCCCGAGCTGATGCTCGCCGCCCTGGCTGCCCTCAAAGCCGGCGGCGCCTACCTGCCGATCGACCCGGCTTACCCTGCAGAGAGGGTGAGCTACATCCTGGGCGACGCCGGGATGCCCGTCCTGCTGACTACCTCCCGGATCCTCGCCGGTTTGAGCGTCGTGTCAGGTCAGTTGATCCTCCTGGATGGCGAGGTCGCAATGGAGGAGAGCGAGGAGCCTCTGCACGTCGAGACCGGCCCGGACGGGCTCGCCTACGTCATATACACCTCGGGATCGACCGGGGCGCCCAAGGGGACCGAGCTGAGCCATCGCGGCCTCTCGAACCTCGTGTCCTGGCACGTCCGGACCTACGGCCTGACCGCTGCCGACCGTGCGTCCCTGGTGGCGGGGCCGGGCTTCGATGCCTCGGTCTGGGAGACTTGGCCGCCGTTGACCGCGGGCGCCTCACTGCACGTGCCGCCGCCGGACGCGTTGCCCTCTTCGCCCTCGCTCCTCGAGTGGATGGCCTGCACCGGCATCACGGTGGCGTTCCTGCCCACACCCATGGCCGAGGGGGCTCTGAGCGAACCGGTGCCCGCGGACCTGTCGCTGCGCGTCTTGCTGACCGGCGGCGACCGGCTGAGCCTGCGGCCGGCTCCAGACCTTCCGTTTGCGCTGGTCAATCATTACGGCCCGACGGAGAGCACGGTGGTTGTCACGTCGGGGCGGGTGTCTCCGGCGGGCAACCGGGCGCCCCACATCGGTGGTGCGATCGCCAACGTCCGGGTCCACGTCCTGGACCGCGGCCTGGGTCCGGTGCCGCCGGGAGTGCCGGGCCAGCTCTGTGTAGCCGGCCCGGGCCTGGCGCGCGGCTACCGCGGGCGGCCCGGCCTCACGGCCGACAGGTTCGTTCCCGACCCTTTGGGCGGGTCCGGCGAGCGGCTCTACCTCACGGGCGACCTGGCGCGCCGGCTGCCGGGTGGCGAGATCGAATTCCTCGGGCGGCTCGACCAGCAGGTCAAGATCCGCGGCTACCGCATCGAGCTGGGGGAGATCGAGGCCGTGCTCGCCGCGCACCCCGAGGTGGAGACGGCAGTGGTGCTCGCCCGCGACGAGATGCCAGGGGACCGGCGCCTCGTGGCTTATTTCGTGCCCGCGCCGGAGCAGGCGCCTGATGTAGCGGAGCTGCGGGGATTCCTGGCGCTCCGGCTGCCGTCCTACATGGTACCGGCGGCGTTTGTGCTGCTGCCCGGCCTGCCCCTGACGGCCAACGGCAAGGTCGACCGCCGGGCGCTGCCGGCGCCGGAGCTCTTCCGGGGCGCCGCGGAGTCCACCCCGCCGCGCACTCCTCTGGAAAGAGAGGTGGCGAGGGTGTGGCGGGAAGTGCTCGGCGTGGCGCGCATCGGCGTGGAGGACAACTTCTGGGAGCTGGGCGGCCACTCTCTGCTCGCCACGAAGGTTCTATCGCGGCTCTGTAACAGCCTGGGCCTGGATCTGCCCTTACAATCGCTGTTCGAAGCGCCGACGCTCGCTGGCTTCGCCCAGAGCATCGGCCATCACCTCCTCGCCTCGTCGGGGACGGAGCTGGAGCTGGGCGACCTGCTGGACGAACTGGAGGGGTTGTCCGAGGTCGAGCTCCAGGTTCTGATCGAAGAGGAAACGCGCAAGCGCTAACATGTTGGCAATGAATAGCTTAAGCATGCCGGGCCTGTCCCGCTTCGGAATCCGCAGGGCACTTATGATGATGAGCGCCCCCCGACGGAGTGCCTGTTGAAACCCATGAACTCAAGTGTTCGCCCTTCGGCGGCTCTCAGGCCGCAGCTCGACTTCTGGCGTAGCCGGTTGGTGGGGCTTCCTGCGCCTATCGAGCTGCCTGCCGACCGACTGCGCGCATCCGGTCCGCTGCTGCGCCGCGAGCTGGAGATCCTGGACCTTCCGGAAGGATTGCTCGACGCGCTGGAGCCGGCCGGCCACCGGCCCGGGAAGGACCTCCCGGTTACCCTGCTCGCCGGCTTCTTCGCGCTGCTTCATCGCTACACCGGGCGCGAGGACCTCGTTGTCGGCGTGCCGCTGGCGGATGCCGGCGATGCGGCCCTGCTCCCGCTGCGCGTGGACGCCGGCGGCGATCCTTCGTTCGCGGAGTTGCTCGGCCGCGTCCGCGAGGCCGTGCGTTCGGCCGGGGACCACCAGGACCTTTCACTGGAAGAGCTTCTGGAGGAGCTGCGGAAGGAGATGCCGGCGGAGCTGGAGATGGAGCCCGACCCATCCCGGCATCCGCTGTTCCAGGTGGCGTTCGTGCACGGCGCCAAGCTGAAAGGCAGCGGTCCCGGTATCAGGCCCGATCTGGAGCTGGGCCTCGTGCGCCGCGGCGGCCGGCTCGTTCTCGCCGCCAGCTACGCGTCCGACCTCTTCGAGGCTGCCACGGTGAGGCGTCTGCTCGGCCACTTCCTGAACCTGCTGGTGGGGATCGCCGAAGACGGCGAAGGCGCGCGGGTATCGGATCTTCCACTGCTCGGCTCCGAGGAGAGGAAGCAGGTGCTGTCGACCTGGAGCGGCGCTGAGGCCGAGTTCTCGGAAACCCCTGTACACGAGATTTTCCTACAGCGGGCCCGCGCCCGGCCCGAGGCGCTGGCGGTCTCCTGGGACGGCGGCAGCATGACCTACGGCGAGCTGCTGGACCGGTCCCTGCGCGTGGCGGCCTGGCTGCGCCGCCGCGGCCTCGGCGGCGAGGATCTGGTGGCCCTGCGGTTGGAGCGCTCCCCGGAGCTGGTGGTGTCCAGCCTCGGCGTCCTGCTGTCGGGAGCGGCCTACCTGCCGATCGACCCCGCCAATCCGTCCGAGCGCCTGGCCTACGTGGTCCGCGACTCGGGAGCCTCGCTGCTGCTGACCGTGGAGCGGCTACGCCTCCCCGGCCTGCCTCTGGAGCAGGTGGTATTGGAATCATTGGACCTGAAAGGCGATATTCCCCATCCGGAGCCCCATCCGGAGCCGCATCCCGACCGGCTGGCCTACGTGATCTACACCTCGGGCTCCACCGGCGCTCCCAAGGGGACCGACCTCCTCCATCGCGGGCTGTCCAACACGATCGCACATTACCTGAGCAAGTACCTGACCGGGGCTGACGAGCGGCTGGCGCTGCTCGCCAGCCCCGGGTTCGATGCCTCCGTGTTGGAGATCTGGCTGGCCCTGACCACCGGCTCCTCGCTCCACGTCGCGCCCGCGGAGATCCTGGCTTCGGCGCCGGACCTGCTCGCCTGGTACGCGCGCGAGGGGATCACCCATTCCTACGCCCCCCCGGTCCAGGTGGAGGCGATGCTCGGGGAGATAATGCCGCCGGGCCTGGAGCTGCGCCGGATTTTGTCCGGCGGCGACCGCCTGCGACTGCGGCCCCGGGCGGACTGCCCGTTCGTCGTCGTGAACAACTATGGTCCGACCGAGGTCAGCATCGCCACCACCGAGGCCATCGTCGCGACGGACGGCGACCGGTCTCCCACCATTGGCCGGCCTCTCGACAATGTGCGCGTCTATCTGCTCGATGCCGCGTTCCAGCCGGTGCCGGCGGGCGTGCCAGGCGAGCTGTACATCGGCGGCGAGGGCGTGGCCCGGGGCTATCGCGGGCGGCCGGGCCTGACGGCCGAGCGGTTCGTCCCCGACCCGTTCGGTCCGCCCGGAGCCCGGCTCTATCGATCCGGAGACCTGGCGCGCTGGCTCCAGTCCGGCGAGATCGATTTCATCGGCCGCGCCGACCATCAGGTCAAGCTCCGCGGCTTCCGGATCGAGCTGGGCGAGGTCGAGTCGGTGCTGCTCGGCCATCCGGGCGTACGCGAGGCCGCGGTGCTGCTGCGCACGTCCGAGGGCCGGCTGGCCGGGTATCTCGCCGGTTATGTGGCCCTGGCGCCGAACGGCCATCCGGACGGAAGCAAGCCGCCATCGATTCCCGAGCTGCGGGAGCACCTGGCCTCCCAGCTCCCCGAATACATGGTGCCCACCGCCTGGGCCGTGCTCGAATCCCTGCCCGTGAACGCCAGCGGCAAGGTGGACCGGCGTGCCCTGGAGCGCATGCAGACCGCGGCCGTGGCGGATGAGGCAGGGGACACCGCGCCGCGCACTCAGCTCGAGGAGCTGCTGGCCGGCCTCTTCGCCGAGGTTCTGGACATCGCGGACGAAGGCGTCGGCATCCACCAGGACTTCTTCCAGCTCGGCGGTCACTCTCTCCTGGCCACGCGTCTCACCTCGCGGGTGCGCGAGCTGTGCGGCGTCGAGCTGAGCCTGCGCTCCGTGTTCGAGCATCCGACCGTGGCGAGCCTGGCGTCGTGGATCGAGCGCCAGCAGGGCCGCGGTGATCTCGGGGCGGAGGCCGCCATCCCTCTCACTGCGGCCCCCGCCGGCCCGGTGCTCCTGTCGAGCGCCCAGCAGCGCCTCTGGTTCCTGGAGCGGCTCCGCCCCGGCACCGCGCTCTACAACCTGGCCCAGCTCTTCGACCTGCGCGGAGAGCTGACGGTTCCCGCTCTGGCCGCTGCGTTCGACGCGGTCGTCCGCCGCCACGAGGCGTTGCGCACGCTGTTCGCGTCCGGCTCCGAGGGAGGCAACCTCGGGGGCGACCCGGTCCAACTCGTCTGCCGCGAGCCGCTGCAGCGCGTACCCCTGCCCGTTGTCGACCTGGGCAGCCTGCCGGAGCCGGCCCGTCATGCCGAGGCGGAGCGGATCACCAGCGAAGAGGCCCGCCGGCCGTACGATCTGGAGCGCGGTCCCCTCATGAGGACCGCGCTGCTGCGGCTCGGCCCCGAGGAGCACCGGCTCCTCGTCGGTACCCACCACATCGTGTCTGACGCCTGGTCGGTGGGCGTGCTTCTGCGCGAGCTTTCGGCCCTCTACCGGGCTGCCCTCACCCTCCATGCCTCGCCTCTGCCGCCGTTGCCGGTGCAATACCCCGGGTTCGCCGTCTGGCAGCATCGCCGGCTCACGGAGGAGGCGGCAGAGGCGCAGCTCTCCTGGTGGCGCGAGCACCTCGCCGGGGTGCCCACGATCCTGGAGCTGCAGGCGGATCGGCCACGGCCCGCTGTCCCGTCGCTTCAGGGCGAGCGGCTGCGGCTCCCCCTCGGAGCCGGCCTGGAGCCCGCCCTCGCCGCCCTGGGCCGCCGCCAGGGCGCCACCCTCTTCATGACCCTGCTGGCCGCCTTCCAGGCCCTTCTGCATCGCTACACGCTTCAGGAAGACTTCGTGGTCGGCTCGCCCGTGGCGGGCCGCGACCGGCTGGAGCTGGAGGCGCTGATCGGGTTCTTCGTCAACATGCTGCCGCTGCGCGCCTCCGCATCGGAAACCAAGCCCTTCTCCCGCCTGCTCGCCGGCGTCCGCGAGTCGGTCCTGGCCGCCTTCGCCCACCAGGACCTTCCCTTCGACCGCCTCGTCGAGGAGCTGGCGCCGCAGCGCGACCTCTCGCGCACGCCGCTGTTCCAGGTCGCATTCGCTTTTCAGGAGGCCATGGCCGACCCGAACCTCGGAGTCCAGGTGACGGCCGCCGCCGAGGTCGACACCGGCGTCTCCAAGTTCGACCTCACCTTGCTGATGGAGCGCGGCGAGCGCGGGATCGACGCCATCGCCGAGTACTCTTCCGACCTCTTCGAGCGCGAGACCGTGCAGAGGATGCTCGGGGCCTTCCGTGTGCTCGTCGCCGGCGCGCTGGCCGATCCGGCCGCGCCTCTGGGGGAGCTGCCCCTGCTGGCCTCCGAGGAGCGCGAACAGGTGGTCTCCGGCTGGAACCGGACCGCTGCGGACCTGCCGGCAACACCTGTCCACCATCTGTTCGAGCGGCGCGCCGCCGCCGATCCCGGCGCCTTGGCCGTGGCCTCCGCGGAGGAGGCCCTCACCTACGGCGAGCTCGATCGGCGCGCCAACCTGCTTGCCTGGCGGCTGCGGCGGCTCGGCATCGGTCCCGAGGACGTCGTGGGGCTCCTGCTGGAGCGCTCGCCCGAGCTCCCCCTGGCCGCTCTGGCGACGCTGAAGGCCGGTGGCGCCTACCTTCCGATCGATCCCGCCTATCCGGCCGAGCGGGTGCTCTACGTCCTGCGCGATGCCGGGGCGCAGGCGCTGTTGACCACCTCCCGTATCATCGCCGGGCTGCCCGAGGTGCCGTTACACACCGGCCGCATGATCCTGCTGGACGGCGAGCCGGCTCCGGACGAGAGCTCCGACGAGAGCAAGTCGCCACCCCCGGCCAGCGTCGAGCCCGACGGCCTCGCGTACGTCATCTACACCTCGGGCTCGACCGGCATGCCAAAGGGGACCGAGTTGCACCATCGCGGTCTCTGCAACCTCCTGGCCTGGCACGACCGGGCGTACGGTCTGAATGCCGCCGACAGGGCGTCCCTGGTCGCGGGTCCGGGCTTCGACGCGTCAGTCTTCGAGATGTGGCCGCCTCTGGTCGCAGGCTCCTCCGTTCACGTGCCTCCGTTGGACGTGCTGCTCTCGCCGTCGACGCTCCTCTTCTGGCTGGCAGAGCGCGGCGTGACCGTGGCATTCCTCCCGACGCCGTTGGCTGAAGGGGTGCTGGCCGAGCCGATGCCCGCGGACCTCGCGTTGCGCCTCCTCACGGTCGGCGGCGACCGCCTGATTCGGCGGCCTGCGGCGGGCCTGCGGTTCCCGCTGGTCAACCACTACGGGCCGACCGAGGCCACGGTCATTACCACGACGTCGGTCGTAGCGGCCGAAGGGCACCGGACGCCGCACATCGGTGGACCGATTGCCAACTTCCGCGTCCACCTCCTGGACCGCGGCTTCGCTCCCTTGCCGGTGGGAGTCCCAGGCGAGCTGTGCGTGGCCGGCGTGGGGCTGGCGCGCGGCTACCGCCGGCGGCCCGATCTCACGGCTGAGAGGTTCGTCCCTGATCCGCTGGGCGGAGCCGGGGATCGGCTCTATCGCACGGGCGACCTGGCGCGCCGCCTGCCCGGCGGGGAGATCGAGTTCCTCGGCCGTCTGGACCAGCAGGTCAAGATCCGCGGCTATCGCATCGAGATGGGGGAGATCGAGGCCGCGATGTGCCGCCATCCCGGCGTGCGTGAGGCCGTGGCGCTGGTGCGCGAAACCGACCGGCGCCTTGTCGGCTGCGTGGTGATGCACGAGGCCGGCGAGTTGAACGAAACCGGCGCGGCAGAGGCGCTGCGCGCCTCCCTCGCCGGCTCGCTGCCCGAGGTCATGATTCCTACGGCCTGGGTCTTCCTGGAGGCGCTGCCGCTCACTCCGAACGGCAAGGTGGACCGCCGTGCTCTGGCTCGCATCGCTCCCGCTCCCGAAGCGCACGCTGCGTCCGCGCCGCCGCGCACTCCGACCGAGGCGGCGGTGGCCGAGGTCTGGTCGGACCTGCTGGGTGTCGAGGGGATCGGCGCCTTCGACGATTTCTTCGCGCTCGGCGGCCATTCGCTTCTCGCCGCCCGCCTGGCCGCCCGCATCCAGGAGCGGCTCGGCGTCGAGCTGCCGCTGCGCATGATCTTCCAGGAGCCAACGGTAGCTCGCCTGGCCGCCTGGATCGAGGCCGAGCGGCACCATGGCGATGTGGCCATCGGTCCCAGCCTGGCGGCGGGTGTGGCGGCGGCGCCGCTCTCTTTCGCGCAGCAGCGCCTGTGGCTCCTGGACCGGATGGAGCCGGGTTCGGCCGCCTACAATATGCCGATCCTCCTGCACTTCTCGGGCTCGCTGCGGCCAGATGTTCTGGCCCTGGTGCTGGCCGAGGTGGTGCGCCGTCATGCCGCGCTGCGCACCACGTTTGAGGTGCCCGAGGGCGCCGAGGATCCGGTCCAGGTAGTGCACCCGCTGGTTGGCTGGAACCTGCCCCTGGTGGACCTCGCGGCCTTGCCCGGGCGGCCCGAGTGCGAAGCCGAGGTGGTCCGCGTCGTCACGGAGGAGGCCAGCCGTCCGTTCGACCTGCAACGCGGGCCCCTGTTGAGGACCGCCCTGCTGCGCATGGGGATGGACGATCACCGTCTGGTCGTCACAATGCACCACATCGTCTCCGACGGCTGGTCTGTCGAGGTGCTGCTGCGCGAGTTGGGGGCCGTCTACCGGGCTTTCATCGCCGGACGGCCGTCGCCGCTGCTGGAGCTGCCGGTGCAGTACCCGGACTTCTCGGTCTGGCAGCGGAACTGGCTTGCGGGGGAGGAGCAGGAGCGCCAGCTCGCCTACTGGCGCAGGCGCCTCGACGGAATGGCTATGCCGCAGGTCCTCGAGCTGCCTGCGGACCGGCCCCGCCCGACCGTGTGGAGCTACCGCGGCGCGGCCTACGAGGAGGAGGTGACGCGGGAGCTGGCCGGGAGGCTCGAGCAGCTCGGCCAGCGCTATGGAGCCACCCCGTTCATGACCTTTCTCGCCGCCTTCTTCGCGCTGCTGCACCGCTACACGGCACAAGAGGACCTCCTGGTCGGAGCGCCGCTGGCTGGTCGCGGTCGGCCTGAGATCGCAGGACTGATCGGCTTTTTCGTCAACAGCCTGGCCCTGCGGGTGAGCCTGGCTGGCGATCCCGCCTTCCCGGAGCTGCTCGCGCGGGTTCGGGAGGCGGTGCTCGGGGCGCACGCCCACCAGGATCTCCCGTTCGAGAAGCTCGTGGCGGACCTGGTGCCCAGCCGCGATCTCTCGCGCAACCCCTTGTTCCAGGTGATGCTTGCTTTCCAGAGCTCCCCGCCCGAGGAGCGCATCGCCGAGGGGCTGGCGATGAAGCTGGCCGCGATCCCGAGTGTCACGGCGAAGTTCGACCTGACCCTTGGCGTGCGGCTCGAAAGTGGGCGGACGGTCTTCGATCTCGAGTACAGCACTGACCTGTTCGACGCCGCCACCATGCGGCGCTTCGTCCAGCACTTCGTCCGGTTGCTCGAAGGCATCGTGGAGGTCCCGGCGAGGCGCGCCTCGGAGCTGCCGCTGCTGACAGAGGCCGAGGCACAGCAGCTCGTCGAGTGGAACGACACGGCGGCGGCCTTCCCGGAAGGATTCTGCCTTCACGAGTTGATCGAGGGGCAGGTGGAGCGCACGCCTGAGAGACCGGCGGTGACCTGCGACGGCCGCAGTCTCACTTACCGGGAGCTGAACGAGGCCGCCGACCGCCTGGCGCGGCGTCTGCGCGCGGCAGGAGTGGGGCCGGAGCGCGTCGTCGGCGTGCTTGCGGAGCGGTCGCTCGAAATGGTGGTGGGCTTGCTGGCCGTGCTCAAGGCGGGAGGGGCCTACCTTCCGCTCGATCCGGACCATCCATCGGAGCGGCTGGCCCTCATGCTCGCGGACTCGGGAGCGCGCCTCGTGCTGGTGCAGAAACGGCTGCAGGAGAAGCTGGCGCCGCTTGCGGCGCCGATCCTCCCTCTCGACGGCGTGGCGGAGCCGGGCCTGGATGCGGAGCGGCCGATGCCGCGGTCGGAAGTGCATCCGGACAACCTGGCGTACGTGATCTACACCTCGGGCTCGACGGGACTGCCGAAAGGGGCGATGGTCCCGCACCGGGCGATCCTCAACCACATGTTCTGGATGCAGTCGCAGCTCCCGCTCGGCTCCTTGGATCGGGTGCTCCAGAAGACTACGTTCAGCTTCGACGCTTCGATCTGGGAGTTCTGGGCTCCGCTGATGGCCGGCTCGCTGTTGGTAATGGCCCTGCCGGGGGAGCAGCGCGATCCCGGCGCCCTGGTGCGCCGAATCCAGGAGGACGAGGTGACCGTGCTGCAGGTGGTGCCGTCGCTGCTCGGCGCCCTGCTGGAGGTCGGCGGGTTCGGGAATTGCCGCAGCCTGCGGCGGGTCTGCTGCGGCGGTGAAGCGCTGTCCCCCGGCCTGGTGGCGGACTTCTTCCGGGTTTCCCAGGCGGAGCTGCACAACCTCTACGGCCCGACGGAGGCGGCGGTGGACGCCACCTCGTGGGCCTGCGAATGGGCCGGCCGCCGAGGGAAAGTGCCGATCGGCCGTCCCGTGTCCAACACCCGGATCCATGTCGTGGACCGTGGGTTGCGCGCCGTGCCGGTCGGAGTTCCGGGGGAGCTGCTGATCGGTGGCGTGCAGGTGGGCCGGGGCTACCTGGCGCGGCCGGAGCTGACGGCGGCGCGCTTCGTGCCCGACCCGATCTCCGGCGAGGCGGGAGCGCGGCTCTACCGCACCGGCGACCTGGTGAGGCGGCTGCCGGACGGGACGGTAGACTTCCTGGGCCGGATCGATCATCAGGTCAAGCTACGAGGCCTGCGCATCGAGCTGGGAGAGATTGAGGCGGCGCTCTGCCGCCATCCGGGCGTCTCGCGGGCGGCCGTCCTGGCTCGGGAAGAGAGGATCGGGGCGTTCTACGTGCCTGCCGGAGAGAGCATCCCCGGCCCGGCCGATCTGGCGGCCGAGTTGCGCAGGGAGCTGCCGGAATACATGGTCCCGGCGTGGTTCGTGGCGCTCCCCGCCCTGCCGCTCACCGCGAACGGCAAGATCGACCGGCGCGCTCTGGCAGGGATCGCGCCGGCTGCCGTTGAGAGCGTCTCGGACGTCCCTCCGCGGACTCCTGTGGAAAGGGAATTGGCCCGGATCTGGTCGACCCTTTTGGGAGTCGAGGGGATCGGCGCCCACGACGACTTCTTCGCCTTGGGCGGTCACTCGCTCCTGGCCGCGCGGCTGACCGCGCGGGTGCACGAGCGGCTCGGCGTCGACCTGCCGCTGCGCGTGATCTTTCAGGAGCCCACGGTCGCCCGCCTCGCCGGCTGGATCGAGGCCGCTCGCCAGGGGTTGTCCGCCGGTCCGAGCCTCGTAGCGGGCCTTGCCGGCGAGGTGGCGCCCCTTTCGTTCGCGCAGCAGCGCCTCTGGTTCTTCGAGCAGCTCCAGCCGGGATCGCCGGCCTATAACATCCCGATCCCTTTCCGCCTCGCCGGTCCCCTGCGGCCGGAGCTACTGACCGCGGCACTGGGCGAGGTGGTCCGCCGCCATGGCACCTTGCGCACTACGTTCGAGGTGCCCGAGGGCACCGCCGAGCCGGTGCAGGTGGTCCATCCCGCGGCCGGCTGGCACCTCCCCGTGATCGATCTGGGCGCCCTGCCTCCGGAGCTGCGCGAGGCCGAGGCCGGGCAGGTGGCTGCCGAGGACTCGCGCCGGCCGTTCGACATCCGGCGGTTCCCTTTGATACGCACGACCCTGCTCCGTCTTGGTGCGAGCGAGCACCGGCTGCTCGCCACTCTGCACCACATCATCTCCGACGGCTGGTCGATGGAGATTCTGGAGCGCGAGCTGGGGATCCTCTACGACGCGCTCTCCACGGGCCGGCCTTCGCTCCTGCCGGAGCTGCCGGTGCAGTACGACGATTTTGCGGTCTGGCAGCGGAGCTGGTTGTCCGGCCACGAGCTGGAGCGGCAACTCTCCTACTGGCGCAGCCGCCTGGCCGAGCCTCCGGCGCTGGAGCTGCCCACCGACCATCCGCGACCCGCGATCTGGAGCCAGCGCGGGGCCATGGAGGCGGCTTTCCTGCCGGGCGAGCTGGCGGACCGCCTGGACCAGGTGGGACGGAGCTACGGCGCCACGTCGTTCATGACGCTCTTCGCGGCCTTCCTGGCGCTGCTCCAGCGCTACACCTCGCAGGAGGATCTCGTCGTGGGGACGCCCCTGGCCGGGCGCGGCAGGCCGGAGATCCAGGACCTCATCGGCTTCTTCGTCAACACCCTGGCCCTGCGGGTATCGCTCGACGGCGATCCATCTTTTGAGACGCTGCTCGCCCGAGTGCGCGAGTGCGTGCTGGAGGCCTACGACCATCAGGACGTCCCCTTCGAGAAGCTCGTGGCCGAGCTGGCGCCCACTCCCGACCTGTCGCGCAACCCGCTGTTCCAGGTGGCCTTCACCGTCCAGGAGCGCCAGGAGCCGGTGCGGATCGGCGATGATCTGGTCCTCTCCACGGGCGAGTGGGTTCACCACGGAACTGCCAAGTTCGACCTCTCGCTTCATGCCCAACGCACGGCGCAGGCGCTGGAGCTCTTGGCGGAGTACGGCACCGACCTCTTCGACGGGTCCACGGTCCGGCGCCTGCTGGGCCATTTCCGTCGGCTCGTGGAGGGGATCGTGGCGGGAGGGGAGCAGGCGCGCTTGTCCGAGCTGCCATTGCTCGACGCGGCCGAGCGCGAGCAGGTGCTCACAGCGTGGAACCAGACGGCGGAGGAGATCCCGGACGAGCCGGTCCACCGACTGATTTTCCGCTGGGCGGAGGTCACGCCCGACGCGGTCGCGGTGTCCTGGGAGGGTGGGAGCCTGACTTACGCCGGGCTGGCCCGCCGGGCCGCGGACCTGGCGGGCCGTCTGCTCGGCAAAGGGGTGGGACCGGAGACCGTGGTGGCTCTACGCCTGGAGCGCTCGGCCGACCTGGTGGCCGCGGCCCTGGCCGTTCTGGAAACAGGTGGAGCCTACCTGCCCATTGACCCGGCGCATCCGGAGGAGCGGGCGGAGTGGATCGTGAGGGATTCAGGAGCAGCGCTCCTGCTGACGGCGGAGACCCTTGAGGCTCTGGAGCGTGAGGCGGTTCCCTCTCCTGCACGGCAGCGCAGGGGAGGGCGGGGCAGGGGGCTTTTTCCCAACTCCCTCGCCTATATCATCTACACGTCGGGTTCCACCGGTACCCCCAAGGGCACGGAGCTGTGCCATCGCGGGCTCTCCAATCTGATCGCCTGGCATCGCCGGACCTTTGCGCTCGGTCCGGGTGACCGGTCTACTCTGCTGGCCGGCCCGGGGTTCGACGCCTCGATCTGGGAGATGTGGTTTCCACTCACCGCCGGGGCCGCCGTGCACATGCCGCCGCGGGACGTGATGCTGTCGCCCCCCAGGTTGTTGGAGTGGATTGCAATGAAGGGGCTCACGTTCGCCTTTCTCCCCACGCCGTTGGCCGAGGCGGTGCTCTTCGAGCCGCTGCCGGCGGGGCTTTCCCTGCGCACCGTTTTCACCGGCGGCGACCGGCTTCGGCTGCGGCCGAAGCCGGACCTGCCGTTCGCACTGATCAATCTCTATGGCCCCACCGAGTGCACAGTGATGGCCCTGGGCGGCCGTGTGGCACCGGCGGGGAAGGGGACGGCGGAGCTCCCGGAGATCGGCTCTCCTATCGCCAACACCCGGGCCTACATCCTCGACCGCTGGCTGCAGCCGGTTCCGGTCGGAGTGCCTGGCGAGATCTGCCTGGCCGGCGAGGGCCTGGCCCGTTGCTACCGCAACCGGCCGGAGCTGACCGCGCGCGCCTTCGTCCCCGATCCCTTCGATGAGGGAAAGCGCCTGTACCGCACTGGCGACCTGGGGCGCTGGCTCCCGTCGGGCAAGATCGAGTTCCTCGGCCGGGCCGATCATCAGGTGAAGATCCGCGGCCAGCGCATCGAGCTCGGCGAGATCGAGGCCAGCCTGGGCCGCCATCCGGCCGTGCGCGACTCCGTGGTGCTGCTGCGCGACGAGCGTCTCGTGGCCTATGTGGTGACCCGCGAGGCGCGCGAGGCGGTCACCGTCGAAGCTCTGCGCGCCTGGCTCGCCAGGAGCCTGCCCGATGCCATGATCCCCGCGGCCTGGGCCTTCCTGGATGCCCTACCCCGCACGCCCAACGGCAAGGTCGACCGTCGCGCTCTGCCCTCCCCGGCAGCGCCGCAGGACGACGAGACCTTTGTCCATCCCTCCACCCCTACGCAGCGCGCTCTGGCCAGGATCTGGGGCGCCCTCTTGGGCCTGGAGCGGGTGGGTGCCCAGGACAACTTCTTCCAACTCGGCGGCCACTCCCTCTCGGCCACGCAGATGGCCACCCGAGTGCACGAGCGCTTCGGGATCAATTTGGAGCTGCGCGCCGTTTTCGAGAACCCGGTCCTCCAGGCCCTGGCAGCCCACGTCGACAGCGTGCGCGGGGCGTTGCAGAGCGATGCGGAGAGCGAAGGCATGTACCCGCTCTCTTTTGGGCAGCAGCGCCTCTGGTTCCTCGATCGATTGCAGCCGGGTTCGGCGGCCTACAACATTCCGGCCCTGTTGCGCTTCTCGGGGCCGTTGCGGCCGGAGATCCTTGCCGCCGTGCTGACCAG
This sequence comes from Acidobacteriota bacterium, assembly GCA_034667225.1. Taxonomy (GTDB): domain Bacteria; phylum Acidobacteriota; class Thermoanaerobaculia; order Multivoradales; family UBA5704; genus DATMER01. The sequence continues at coordinate 19,242 of JAXDKG010000057.1, read as the reverse complement.
GGTGGTGAGCCGCCATGCCGCGCTGCGCACCACCTTCGAGACGTCGGGGGGCGGGGATCCCGTGCAAGTGGTCCACCGGCCAGCCCCCTGGTCCCTGCCCCTGATCGATCTCGCGGGCCTGTCCGCTGACGAGCGCGAGGCCGAGGCCTGGCGGCTCACGAAAGAGGAAGCCGAGAAACCGTTCGACCTCCAGCGCGGGCCGATGCTGCGCACGGCCCTGCTGCGCCTCGGCCGTCTGGGGGAGGATACCGAGCACTGGCTGCTTGCCACGATGCACCACATCGTCGCCGACGGCTGGTCTCTGGATCTGTTTTTGCGCGAGCTCGGGATCCTCTACGGCGCCTGCGCCGAGGGGCGGCCCTCCCCCCTTCCGGAGCTGCCGATGCAGTACCCGGACTTCGCGGTCTGGCAACGGAGCTGGCTTACAGGAGACGAGTTGGAGCGGCAGCTCGGCTACTGGCGCGTGCGCTTGGCGCAGCTGCCGGTTTTCGAGCTGCCTATGGACCGGTCCCGGCCGGCGATCTGGAGCTTCCCCGGCGGCGTCGTAAGGATGGAATTGCCCGAGACGTTGGCGGGCCGACTGGAACGCTTTGGCCAGAGCCGCCAGGCTACGCCGTTCATGACCCTCTTTGCCGGCTTCCTGGTCCTGCTGCACCGCTATACCGGGAAAGAGGATCTGCTGGTAGGCACTCCCGTGGCGGGGCGGAGCCGCGTCGACATCGAAGAGCTGATCGGGTTTTTCGTCAACATGCTGCCGCTGCGGGTCAGCCTGGAGGGGGAGCCGACCTTCCTCGATGTTCTGGACCGCGTGCGGGAGTCGGCGCTCGCGGCGTATGCCTACCAGGACATCCCGTTCGAGAAGCTGGTCGCGGAGGTGGCGCCGGAGCGCGACCTATCGCGCAATCCTCTGTTCCAGGTGCTCTTCGCGTTCCTGGACGGCGGCGAGCGGACCCCGATCGCTCCCGGCCTGACGATGACGCTGGAGGATCTGGTGCACTCCGGTACTTCGAAGTTCGACCTCTCGTTTCACGTCACCCGCGCGGCAGGCCGGCTGCACATCTGGGCGGAGTACGCGACTGCTCTCTTCGACCGTGCCACGGTCCTGAGGCTGAGTGAGCACTTCGGCCGCCTCCTGGAGGAGGCGCTGGCTCATCCGGAGTTGCCGGTCGCGAGGCTGCCGCTCCTCGGTGAGGCCGAGCGCGCTCAGCTCGCCGCCTGGGATGAAGCCGGACGCCGCAAGCATCCCGAGGGGCTGCTGCACGGCCTGTTCGAGGCCCAGGCAGAGCGCACGCCCGAGGCCGTGGCGCTGGTAGCTGGCAAGGACATGCTCTCTTATGCGGAACTGGAGGAACGCTCCTCTCGTCTCGCTGGCCGGCTCCGCGCCCTGGGGGCAGGGCCTGAGGTCGGAGTGGCGGTCTGCCTGGAGCGCACGACCGAGCTGGTGGTGGCGCTGCTGGCGGTTTTGCGCTCCGGTTCGTTCTACGTGCCGCTCGACCCGCGCTATCCCGCGGAGAGGCTGAGCTTCCTGCTGGAGGACAGCGGCGCCTGGATCGTCGTGACGGAGAGTCAAACCGCATTGGAGCGTCTGCCTCTGATGGCGCGGACCGTGCTCCTGGACCGGCCGGAGCCGGTCGCCTCTATACCCGACCTTCCTGCGGAGGTGACGCCGGGCAACCTGGCGTACCTGATCTACACCTCGGGCTCTACCGGCAAGCCCAAGGCCGTGGCCATCGAGCACCGCAGCGCCACCGTGTTCGCGCAGTGGGCGCGCGAGGCCTTCTCGCCCGAGGAGCTCTGCAGCGTGCTCGCCTCGACCTCGGTCACCTTCGATCTTTCGGTGTTCGAGATTTTCGTGACGCTGGCCTGGGGGGGCACAGTGGTGCTGGTGGAGAACGCTCTGGCAGATTTCCCCGCTGGCGCCCAGGCCCAGGTCACGCTGATCAACACCGTGCCCTCGGCCATGGCCGAGCTGCTGCGCAACGGCAGGCTGCCGGCCTCGGTGAGGACGATCAACCTGGCGGGCGAAGCGCTGCCGCGCTCGTTGGCGGATCGGGCCTACGCGCGGGCCGAGACCGATCGGCTGTGCAATCTCTACGGCCCGTCGGAGGACACGACGTACTCGACCTGGACGGTGGTGGAGCGCGCCGCGGAACGTCCGCCTTCGATCGGCCGGCCCGTGCACGGCACGAGCGGTTACGTGCTGGACCGCAACTTGGATCGCTTGCCGGTGAGAGTCCCCGGCGAGCTGTGCCTGGCGGGCGCGGGCCTGGCCCGCGGCTATCTGGGCCGTCCGGAGCTGACAGCCGAGCGCTTCCTGCCCGATCCGTTCTCGGCCGATCCCGGAGCACGGATGTACCGTACGGGCGACCTGGTGCGGCTGCGACAGGATGGTGACCTGGACTACCTGGGCCGCCTGGATCATCAAGTCAAGGTGCGGGGCTTCCGCATCGAGCTGGGGGAGGTGGAGGCAGCTCTCGCCCGGCAACCTGGGGTAGAGTCCGCGGTGGCGCTGGCTCGGGAGGACGTGCCCGGCGACAAGCGGCTGGTGGCCTACGTTGTGGCGCCTGTCGGCAAGGTCTCGGCCACGGATCTGCGCCATGCTCTCCTGCAGGAGCTGCCCGACCCGATGGTGCCGTCGGCCTTCGTCTTCCTGGAGGCCCTTCCCCTCACTCCGCATGGCAAGGTCGATCGCCGGTCCCTGCCGGCGCCCGACGCCGCACATCCTGCGACCGCCGCCGAGTTCGTGCCTCCGCGAACCCCCCTGGAGGAAGAGGTGGGGCGGGTCTGGGCCGAGGTGCTAGGCGTGGAACGCGTCGGCTCGAATGACAACTTTTGGGAGCTGGGAGGTCACTCGCTGCTGGCCACGCGGGCGCTCGCTCGCCTGGAGGCTTCCTTCGGGGTGACACTGCCGCTCCAATCCCTGTTCGGGTTCCCGACGCTGGCGGGGTTCTCCTCTGTTCTCGCGGAGAGTGTGCTCGCCGGGGAGGGGGAGGCGGAGATCGATGAGGCCCTGGCGGCGCTGGGGGACATGTCTGAAGAAGAGGTACGGGCCCTGATCGAGCAGACGGTCCGCGAGCTCGAGGAGTTGGCATGAGCGACGTTGTTTCCAAGCGGATGGGCAATCTCTCTCCGGAGAAGCAGGCCCTGCTCGTCCTGCAGATGAAGAAGAAGAAGGCCGCCGAAGCCGCGGCCGCGCGCGCGGCCGCCGCGGCGATGCCCCGCCGCCCCGACCCGTCCGGTCCGGCGCCGCTCTCGTTCGCCCAGCAGCGCCTCTGGCTGCTGGATCGTCTGGAGCCGGGCACCACGGCCTACAACATGCCGGCTCAGGTGCGCCTGCGCGGCCCATTGGATACCGTGGCCCTGGAGCTCGCCATCGGCGGAATCCTCCGCCGCCACGAGGCCCTGCGCACCACCTTTTCCGAGCGGGATTCCCAGCCGGTGCAGGTGATCGTTCCCGCGGAAAGCTTCGAACTGTCCGTCGCGGACCTCATCGGCCTGCCGGAGGAGTTACGCCGGGCCGAGGAGCGGCGCCTCCTCGTCGCCGGCGGGCGGCCTTTCGACCTGGAGCGGGGTCCGCTGTTCCGGGCGGCGCTGGTGCGCCTCGCCGCGGGAGAGCACCTGCTTCTGCTGGACATGCACCACATCGTCTCGGACGGGTGGTCCTTCGGCGTTTTCTTCCGTGAGCTGGCAGCGCTCTACGAGTCCTTCCACGAGGGCCAGGCTCCATCGCTGCCGGAGCTCCCTGTCCAATACTCCGACTTCGCCGTCTGGCAGCGGGAGTGGCTGCAGGGAGCCGTGTTGGAAGAGCAACTGGCTTATTGGCGCGAGCGGCTGGCGGAGGCTCCCCCGGAGCTGGAGCTGCCGCTCGACCGCGTGCGGCCAGCGGTTCAGGCCCATCGCGGACGCAGCGCTCACGCCGATCTGCCACCCGCGCTCGTAGCACGCCTGCGGGAGCTGACGCTGCACGAGGGCGCCTCGCCGTTCATGATCTTTCTGGCGGCGTTCCAGCTCCTGCTTTCCCGCCTTTCAGGCCAGGATGACGTAGTCGTGGGCTCGCCTAGCGCCGGCCGCTCCCGGGGTGAGATCGAAGGGCTGATCGGCATGTTCCTCAACACGCTGGTGCTGCGCACCAGTGTGTCGGGCGATCCGACCTTTCGCGAGTTGCTGGGCCGGGTCAAGGAGGTGGTGCTCGGCGCCTACCGGTATCAGGCGATTCCGTTCGAGCGCCTGCTGGAGGAACTGCAGCCCGAGCGGCAGCTCAGCCGCACGCCCATCTTCCAGGTCCTGTTCAACTTCGTCTCGATTTCGAACCTCCGAATGAGCCTGTCCGGCATCGAGGTCGACCTGATCGAGTCCGGAGAGGCCGAGTCGAAGTTCGACTTCACCCTCTACGTCAACGAGCTGCCGGACTCGCTCCGCTTTGACCTGGTGTACAACGCTGACCTCTTCGAGCCGGAGCGCATGGCTGAGATGCTGCGACAGCTCGAGCACCTGCTGGTGCAGGCGGCTGCCGATCCGGACCGGCGGATCGGCGAGATGTCGCTGGTGACTCCCACGGCCGCCGCCTTGCTGCCGGACCCTGCGCAGCCGCTCGCAGGCGAGTGGCGTGGTGCGATCCACCAGGCGCTCTCCCGCACCGCCGCCGAGCAGCCGGACCGCATCGCCGTGCAGGACGCACAGGGGACGGTCTGGACCTATGCAGATTTGGAGGTCCGCGCCAACCGCCTCGCTCAGCACTTGATCTCGGGAGGGGTGAAGAAGGGGGATGCCGTGGCTGTCTGGGCGCACCGGAGCGCGCCTCTCGTCCAGGCGCTGATGGGCACGCTCAAGGCCGGCGCGGTTTTCATGATCCTCGACCCGGCCTACCCGGTCACGCGCCTGCTCGACTACCTGCGCATCGGCCGTCCCGCGGCCTGGATCGCAGTGCCGGGCGCGCCTCCGCCGCCCGCGGAGGTGGAGGAGGCCGCATCCGCGCTCTGCCGAGTGCAGCTGGATGCGCTGCCCAGCCAACCGGAGACAGCCCCGGACATTCCCATCGGTCCGGATGATCCCGCCTGCCTCACCTTCACTTCGGGTTCCACCGGCATGCCCAAGGGGGTGGTCGGACGGCACGGTCCTCTGACCCACTTCTACCCCTGGATGGCGGAGCGCTTCGCCTTGAGCTCGGACGATCGGTTCGGCATGCTCTCGGCGCTGTCGCACGACCCGCTGCAGCGCGACGTGTTCACACCTGTCTGGCTCGGCGCCCACATGGTGCTGCCCGATCCTGACCGGATAGGCGCGCCGGGCTATCTCGCGGGATGGCTGCGGAGCGAGCGGGTGACCGTCCTTCACCTCACTCCGGCCATGATGGACATGGTGCTCGATTCGACCGACAACGGGTCCGAGCCGATCTCCGAGCTTCCGGACCTGCGCCGGGCATTCGTGGTGGGAGACCTGCTCAAGAAGAGCGATGTCGAGCACCTGCAGGAGCTCGCTCCGTCCGCGATTTGTGTGAACCTTTACGGCTCGACCGAGACGCAGCGGTCGGTGTCCTACTTCGAGGTTCCCCGCCACCCGGGGCTCGATCGTCTCGGCAAGGAGGTCCTGCCGCTCGGCCGCGGCATGGAGGGCTGCCAGCTCCTGGTGCTGAACCGGCGAGGCGACCTGGCGGGCGTGGGCGAGTCGGGCGAAATCCATCTCCGCAGCCGTCATCTCGCGCACGGCTACCTCGGTGACGAGGTGCTCACGGTGGAGCGCTTCCGGCCCAACCCGCTGCTGGCGAGCCCCGAGGTCGGAGACCGGGTCTACCGGACCGGCGACCTCGGCCGCTACCTGCCCGACGGGGCAGTGGAATTCGCCGGCCGGGCCGACTTCCAGGTCAAGCTGCGTGGCTTCCGCATCGAGTTGGGCGAGGTGGAGGCGGCGCTGGCGCGCTACCCGGGTGTGCGCGAGTGCGTGGTGATCGCTCGCGAGGACCGGCTCGGCGACCGCCGGCTGGTGGGCTATCTGGTGGGCTCCTTTGCGCCAGGGGGCGTCGCGCCCGAGCAGCGCGACCTGCGCGCCTTCCTCGGCTCGCGTCTGCCGGACTACATGGTGCCCTCGGCGTTCGTGGTGCTGCCCGCTCTGCCGCTGACCCGCACGGGCAAGGTGGACCGCCGGGCCCTGCCGCCGCCGGCCGAAGAGCAGCATGAAACCGATCGGACCGTCGAGAAGAGCCCGGTGGAGGAGCTGCTGGCCGGGATCTGGGCCGACCTGCTCGGATTGGCCGATGTCGCACCCCACCAGAGCTTCTTCGAGCTCGGGGGGCACTCCCTTCTTGCTACACGGATGATCTCGCGCGTACATGCCGTGCTCGGAGTGGAGATACCCCTGCGCTCGGTTTTTGAGGCGCCCACGCTGGCCGCATTCGCCATGCTGGCCGAGCGCGCGCGGCAGGGAGCCAAGGGCGCGCTGGTGCCATCGCTGGTACGGGTGCCGCGCAGCGGTCCCCTGCCGACCTCGTTCGCCCAGCAGCGGCTCTGGTTCCTGGACCAGCTCGAGCCGGGCAGCTTCGCCTACAACCTCGCGGGAGCCGTGCGTCTGGAGGGCTCTCTGGACGTTGCAGCCTTGTCCGGCGCTCTGAGCGGCATTGTTCAACGGCACGAGTCGCTGCGTACCGTCTTCAAGGAAGAGGATGGAGAACCGCGGCAGGTGATCCTGAACCCCGCTCCCCTGCCGCTGGCGGTTCTGGATGTCTCGGACCTTCCGGCTCAGGAGGAGGAAGTGCGCCTCATTGCCGCGGCCGAGGCCCGCCGGCCCTACGACCTGTCCCGCGGACCGCTCGCGCGCTTCGCGCTGCTGCGGCTGGGCGAGCGCGAGCACGTTCTGCTCGTGGGCATGCACCACATCGTGTCCGATGGCTGGTCCATGGGCATTTTCGTGCGCGAACTGGGTGCGCTCTACCGAGGTGACACGGCAGTCCTGCCGAAGCTCCCTATCCAATATGCGGACTACGCCTCGTGGCAGCGGCAGTGGCTGAGCGGCGAGGTGATGGAGGACCGGATCGCCTGGTGGAAGGGCCAACTGGCCGGGGCGCCGCAGGTGGTGGATCTCCCACTGGACCGGCAGCGTCCGGCCGTTCAGAGCTACCGTGGCGGCCGGGCGTATCTGACGATCAGCGGAGAGGTCGAATCCACGGCCCGGCGCCTCGGTGTGACCCCGTTCATGGCTCTGCTCTCCGGGTTCGCCGCTCTGCTGTCCCGATACGGCAGTCAAAGCGATGTGGTCGTGGGCACGCCGATCGCGAACCGCGGCCGTGCCGAGTTGGAAGACCTGATCGGCTTCTTTGCCAACACGCTTGCGCTGCGCACGGATCTGTCCGGAGATCCCGGTTTCGACGAGCTTGCCCGCCGGGTCCGGGAGGTCTCTCTCGGCGCCTACGCTCGTCAGGACATCCCCTTCGAGCGCTTGGTGAGCGAGTTGCAGCCGGAGCGTGACCTGAGCCACTCGCCGGTGTTCCAGGTGATGCTGGCCCTGCAGAACCTGCCGGAGTCTCAACTGGACCTCGCCGGGCTGACGCTCTCGCCCATGGAGCTGGACTTCGGCCGGACCCAGTACGACCTGTCGCTGTTTCTCTTTCCGCATGATGGCGGTCTGCTGGCGCGGCTGGAGTACGCGCGCGATCTGTTCGATGCAGGCACCGCGGAGCGGCTTCTCGCTCATTTGCGCAACCTCCTGGCCGGAATCGCGGAGGCTGCGGAGCGGCGGCTTTCGGATCTGCCGTTGCTCGCGCCGGAAGAGCGCCAGGAACTGCTGGCAGCTGGGAACCTCACAGCGGCCGAGGTGCCTGAGCTTCTGCTCCATCAGCTCTTCGAGGCCGTGGCTGCGGAGAGGCCTGATGAGGCGGCGGTCTCCTTCGAAGGAGAGGTCCTCACCTACGCCGGGCTGAACGCTTCGGCAAACCGCCTGGCTCACCATCTGCGGTGGCTCGGCATCGGGCCGGAGAGCCTGGTGGCAGTCTGTCTGGAGCGCTCTCCCGACCTGCTGATCGCCCTGTTGGGTGTGCTCAAGTCCGGCGGCGCCTATGTCCCGGTTGATCCGACCTACCCGGCGGAGCGGGTGTCCTGGGTGCTCGAAGACAGCCAGGCTTCGGTGCTGCTGACCCAAAGCAGCCTGGTGGACGTGCTGCCGGACCATGGCCACAAGATCGTCCTCGAAGACGTCGATCTTTCCGGCGAAAGTCGATTGGACACGGCGCCGATGGCCGGTCCCGAGAATCTGGCCTACGTCCTTTATACCTCCGGTTCCACCGGCCGTCCCAAGGGAGTGGCGGTACGTCAGCGTGGCGCGGTCAACTTCCTGGCCTCCATGGCACAGCGGCCTGGGCTCGGTGCTGACGACGTGCTGCTCGCCGTCACCACGATCGCTTTCGACATCTCGGTTCTGGAGCTGTTCCTGCCGCTGTCCCGGGGCGCCCGCATCGAGCTGGTGGGAAGGGAGACCGCAGTCGACGGCCGGCGCCTGATGGAGCGCATTGTGGAGTCGGGTGCCACGGTGATGCAAGCCACTCCGGCAACCTGGCGTCTTCTTCTGGAGGCGGGCTGGGAGGGGAGTCCGGGGCTGAAGGTGCTGTGCGGAGGGGAAGCTCTGCCGCCGGATCTCGCGCGCGAGCTGCTGGCTCGGACGGGGGAGCTGTGGAACGTCTATGGCCCGACGGAGACCACGGTCTGGTCTGCAGTCCACCAGGTCACCGCACTCGATGCAATCGGATCGCGCCCGATGCCCCTGGGTGGCGCGGTGGCCAACACGGAGATCTACCTGCTCGGCCGCTTCGAGCAGACGCTGGAACCGGTGCCTCCCGGAGCCCCCGGCGAGCTGTACATCGGCGGCGAGGGGCTGGCCCGCGGCTATCTGGACCGGCCCGACCTGTCAGCCGAGCGCTTCGTGCCCGATCCCTTCTCCGGCCGTCCCGGCGCGCGCCTCTATCGCACGGGTGACCTGGTACGCCGACGTCAGGACGGAGCCTTGGAGTTCCTTGGCCGGGCGGACCAACAGGTCAAGATCCGCGGCTTCCGGATCGAGCTCGGCGAGATCGAATCAGTGCTGGGTTCCCATCCCGCGGTGCGCGAGTGTGCGGTGGTGGTGCGGGAGGATGTGGAGGGTGCGAAACGCCTGGTGGCCTACCTGGCGCTCGAAGGCGGTGACGTCGAGACTCTGCGCAATGAGCTGCGCGACCAGCTGCCCGAGTACATGGTGCCGGCGGCTTTCGTGGTGCTCCCGTCCCTGCCGCTGACTCCGAACGGCAAGGTGGACCGCCGCGCCCTGCCGTCTCCCATCGAGGAGCGCCGCGAGGTGGAGCGGTCTGGGGAGAAGAGCCCTGTGGAGGAGCTGTTGGCTGGCATCTGGGCCAGGGTCCTGGGTGTGCCCGACATCGCTCCTCACGAGAGCTTCTTCGAGCTCGGAGGGCACTCCCTTCTTGCTACACGGATGATCTCGCGGGTCCGCACGGTGCTCGGCGTAGAGCTGCCGATGCGGGCGGTGTTCGAGGAACCCACGCTGGCCGGCTTCGCGGCCCTGGCCGAGCGGGCGCGCCGGGGGGATGCTGAAGACCAGTTGGTGCTTCCTCTGGCCCAGGTGCCGCGCAATGGGCCTCTGCCCACCTCGTTCTCCCAGCATCGGCTCTGGTTCCTGGACCAGCTCGAGCCGGGAAGCTTCGCATACAACCTGGCTGAAGCGGTACGCCTGGAAGGCTCGTTAAACGTTGCGGCTCTAGCCGGGGCGCTCTCCGAGATCGCCGTGCGGCATGAATCGCTGCGCACGCGCTTCATCGAGCAGGACGGAGAGGCGCTGCAGGTGATCGAGGATCCCGCACCGATCTCACTGCCGGTCATCGACCTTTCCAGCTTGGCAGCCGAGACGCTGGAAGAGGAGATGCGTCATATGGCTGGCGCCGAGGCCCGCCGGCCGTACGACCTGTCCCGCGGACCGCTCGTTCGCTTCTCGCTGTTGCGGCTGGGACAGGGACAGCATGTCCTTTTTTTCGGAATGCACCACATCGTCTCCGACGGCTGGTCCATGGGCATCTTCGTGCGCGAACTGGGCGCGCTCTACCGGGCTTTGACCACGGGTGAGCCCGCGGCCTTGCCGGAGTTGCCTGTCCAGTACGCTGACTTCGCCGCCTGGCAGCGGCAGTGGCTGAGCGGGGAGGTGATGGAGGATCGACTCGCCTGGTGGAAGGGGCAGCTCTCCGGTGTACCGCAGGTGTTGGAGCTCCCCCTGGACCGGCCCCGTCCGGCCGTTCAGAGCTATCTCGGTGGCGGCCGTGCCCACCTGACGATCAGTCGCGAGCTGGAGGCCCGCCTGGAGACTGTGACCCGGCGCCTCGGAGTAACACCGTTCATGGGCCTGCTTGCCGGATTCGCCACCTTGCTGTCCCGCTACGGCAGCCAGACCGACGTGGTCGTGGGCACTCCAATCGCCAACCGGGGACGTGCCGAGCTCGAGGACGTGATCGGCTTCTTCGCCAACACGGTGCCCCTGCGGGTCGATCTTTCCGGGGATCCGGGATTTGACGAGTTGGCCCGGCGCGTGCGGGGAATGGCCCTCGGAAGCTACTCGCACCAGGACATCCCCTTCGAGCGGCTGGTGAGCGAGCTGCAGCCGGAACGGGATCTGAGCCGCGCGCCCGTGTTCCAGGTCATGCTCGCTCTGCAGAACCTCCCGGACGTCCGTCTGGACTTGGCGGACCTTACGCTTTCGCATTTGGAAATCGACTTTGGCCGGACGCAGTTCGACCTCTCCCTGTTCCTGTTTCCAGAGCCGGAGCAGGGCGGCCTTCTGGGCTGGCTGGAGTACCCGCGCGACCTGTTCGACGCCGGAACCGCGGAGCGCCTGCTCGCCCATCTACACAACCTCCTGGTTGGAATCGTGGACGCTCCGGAGCAGCGGCTCTCGGATCTGCCCTTGCTCGCTCCCGAGGAGCGCCGGGCGTTGCTGGCGGCCGGCAACCGCATGGCGGCCGATGTGCCCGGATGTCTGCTGCATCAGCTCTTCGAGGCCATGGCCGCGGAGCGGCCGGATGCAGTGGCCGTGGTGCACGAGGGAGAAATTCTCACCTACGCGGAGCTGAACGCCTCGGCCAACCATGTTGCCCACCTGCTTCGGCGGCTCGGAGTGGCACCGGAGAGCTTGGTGGCGGTCTGTCTCGAGCGCTCGCCAGCGATGCTTGCGACCCTGCTGGGTGTGCTCAAGGCCGGGGGGGCCTACATACCACTGGATCCCACGTATCCGGCAGAACGGATAGCCTGGGTGCTCGAAGACAGCCGCGCCTCGGTGCTGCTCACTCAGGGCAGCCTCGTGGACATGCTCCCGAGCCATGGCAGCCGGAGGATTGTCCTCGATCAGACCGATCTCTCCGCAGAGAGCGAGGCCGATCCGACACCTCTCGCCGGCCCCGAAAACCTGGCCTACGTCATCTACACCTCCGGTTCCACCGGCCGGCCCAAGGGAGTTGCTGTGCGCCAGCGGGGTGCCGTCAACTTCCTGGCGTCCATGGCAAGCCGTCCCGGTGTTGGACCCGACGACGTGGTGCTCGCGGTCACCACCATCGCCTTTGACATTTCGGTGCTGGAGCTGTTCCTGCCGCTGTCTCGGGGCGCCCGCATCGAGCTGGTGGGGAGGGAGACCGCAAGTGACGGCTTCAGGCTCAAGGAAAAGCTCGCCGGAGTCACGGTGGCGCAGGCCACTCCGGCGACCTGGCGTCTTCTTCTGGAGGCGGGCTGGGAGGGGAGCGCCGGCCTCAAGGCGCTTTGCGGAGGGGAGACCCTGCCGCCGGATCTCGCGCGCGAGCTGCTGGCCAGGACGGGTGAGCTGTGGAACGTCTATGGCCCAACGGAGACTACGGTCTGGTCTGCTGTCCACCCGGTCGCCGCGCTCGATGCCGTTGGTTCGCGGCCGCTGCCTCTGGGCGAGGCAATCGCCAATACGGAGCTCTATCTGCTCAGCCGCTTCGAACAGGCGCTACAGCCGGTGCCCTTTGGAGCTCCCGGCGAGCTGTACATCGGTGGGGCGGGGCTCGCCCGTGGCTATCTGGGGCGGCCCGAGCTCACGGCCGAGCGCTTCGTGCCGGATCCGTTCTCAGGCTGGCCCGGAGCCCGCCTCTACCGCACGGGCGACCTGGTGCGTCGGCGTCAGGGCGGTGCCCTGGAGTTCCTCGGCCGGGCGGACCAACAGGTCAAGATCCGCGGCTTCCGGATCGAGCTCGGCGAGATCGAATCGGTGCTGGGCTCCCATCCCGCGGTCCGCGAGTGCGCGGTGGTGGTGCGGGAGGATGTGCCTGGCGCGAAGCGCCTGGTGGCCTACCTGGCTCTCGAAGGCGGCGACGTGGAGGCTCTGCGCAACCATCTGCGCGACAAGCTGCCCGAGTACATGGTGCCGACGGCGTTCGTGGTACTCCCGTCCCTGCCGCTGACTCCGAATGGCAAGGTGGACCGCCGGGCCTTGCCGTCTCCCGTCGAGGAGCGCCGCGAAGTGGAGCGCTCGGGGGAGAGGAGCCCAGTGGAGGAGCTGTTGGCCGGCATCTGGGCCAGGGTCCTGGGTGTGCCCGACGTCGCTCCTCACGAGAGTTTCTTCGTACTCGGGGGGCACTCCCTCCTTGCCACACGGCTGATCTCGCGCGTGCGTGCCGTGCTCGGCGTGGAGATGCCGATACGCACGTTGTTCGAGGCGCCCACGCTGGCTGCCTTCGCCATGCTGGCCGAGCGCGCGCGGCAGGGGGCCGAGGGCGCGCTGGTGCCGCCGCTGGTCCGGGTGCCGCGCAGCGGACCCCTGCCCACCTCATTCGCACAGCAGCGGCTCTGGTTCCTGGATCAGCTCGAGCCGGGCAGCTTCGCCTATAACCTCGCGGGAGCCGTGCGCCTGGAGGGCACGCTGGACGTCACGGCCCTGTCCGGTGCTCTGAGCGGCATTGTTCGACGGCACGAGTCGCTGCGCACCGTCTTCGAGGAAGAGAATGGAGAGCCGCGGCAGGTGATCCTGGAGCCTGCTTCGCTGCTGTTGGCGGTCATTGACATCTCTGGCCTTCCGGCACGGGAGGAGGAAGCGCGCCGTATCGCAGCCGCGGAGGCTCGCCGGCCGTACGACCTGTCCCGCGGGCCGCTCGTGCGCTCGGCGCTGCTGCGGCTGGGCGAGCGCGAGCACGCCCTGCTCGTCGGCATGCACCACATCGTGTCCGACGGCTGGTCGATGGGTATCTTCGTGCGCGAGTTGGGTGCGCTCTACGCTGGCAATGTCGGCGATACCGCGGCTCTCCCCAGTCTCCCGCTCCAGTATGCCGACTTTGCCGTCTGGCAGCGGCAGTGCCTGAGCGGAGAGGTGATGGAGGACCGGCTTGCCTGGTGGAAGGACCGGCTCGGCGGCGCCCCCCAGGTGATCGACCTCCCTCTCGACCACCTTCGCCCGGCCATTCAGAGCTACCGCGGCGGACGCGCGGACCTGACGATCGGGCGCGAGCTCGTGGGGCGTTTGGAGGAGACGGCCCGGAGCCTCGGCGTGACCCCGTTCATGGCCCTGCTCGCCGGGTTCGCCACACTGCTGAGCCGCTATGGCAGCCAGCCCGACGTGGTGATGGGCACGCCGGTCGCCAACCGCAGCCGTGCCGAGTTGGAAGATCTGATCGGCTTCTTCGTCAGTACCCTCGCGTTGCGCCTCGACCTCTCCGGAGATCCAGGTTTCGACGACCTGGCCCGCCGCGCCCGGGAGATGGCTCTCGGAGCCTTTGCGCACCAGGACGTCCCGTTCGAGCGCTTGGTGAGCGATCTGCGGCCGGAGCGCAGCCTGAGCCATGCGCCCGTGTTCCAGGTCTTGCTTGCCTTCCAGAACCTCCCCGACTCCCAGCTGGAGTTGGAGGGCCTCACGTTGTCGTCGCTGGCGTACGACGCGGACCGGACTCAGTACGACCTCTCCCTCTTTGCCTTTCCCCTGCCGGGAGGCGGCCTGCTGGCGCGGCTGGAGTATGCCCGCGATCTGTTCGATGCTGCTACGGCGGAGCGCATCCTCGGGCACTTCCAGACTCTGCTGGAAGGAGCAGTGGCCGAGCCGGAGGCGCCGCTGTCGCTGCTGCCGCTCCTCACCTCGGGCGAGCGAGCGCAACTCGCTGCCCGGGATCAGGTCGAGCGCCGCAGCCATTCCGAGGGATTGCTGCACGCGCTCTTTGAATCCCAGGCGCAGCGCACGCCCGAGGCGGTGGCACTCGTGGCGGGCGACGCCGTGCTCACCTACGCGGAGCTGGAGGAGAAATCAGCCCGGCTGGCGGCGCGTCTGCGGTCGCTGGGAATCGGTCCAGAGACCGGTGTGGCGGTCTGCCTGGAGAGGACAGCGGATCTCGTCGTCTCGCTGCTGGGTGTTCTGCGCTCCGGCGGCTTCTACGTGCCGCTCGATCCGCGCTACCCTGCCGAGAGGCTGCGCCTCCTGGTGGAGGACAGCGGCGCCAAGCTCGTACTGACCCAGGACCGTCTGGGCGAGCTGCTCGCTGAGCCGGAGCCGCCCTCCGTTCCAGCGGCGGACGTGACGCCAGGCAACCTGGCCTACCTGATCTACACCTCGGGCTCCACCGGCAGGCCCAAGGCGGTAGCGATCGAGCACCGCAGCGCCGCGGTGTTCGCGCAGTGGGCGCGCGATGCCTTCTCGCCGGAGGAGCTGCGCGGCGTGCTCGCGTCGACCGCGGTCACGTTCGATCTCTCGGTGTTCGAGCTTTTCGTAACGCTGGCCTGGGGCGGAACCGTGGTGCTGGTAGAGAACGCGCTTGCGGATCTACCCGTCGGCATTGAAGTTACGTTGATCAACACCGTGCCTTCCGCATTGGCCGAGCTGCTCCGCAACGACAGCCTGCCGGGCTCGGTGCGGACGATCAACCTGGCCGGCGAGGCGCTGCCGCGCTGGCTGGCTGACCTGGCCTACGCGCGGCCCGAGACTGTCCGGCTGTGCAACCTCTATGGTCCATCGGAGGACACGACCTACTCGACCTGGACCGAGGTGGAGCGCTCAACGGATCGGGCGCCGTCGATCGGCCGGCCGGTGCACGACACACGGGCTTACATACTGGACCCGCGCATGGAACGTCTTCCGGTGGGAGTTCCGGGCGAACTCTGCTTGGCTGGCGCGGGTCTGGCCCGCGGCTATCTGGGCCGGCCGGAGCTGACGGCCGAGCGTTTCGTGCCCGATCCGTTCTCGATTGAGCCGGGTGCGCGGATGTACCGCACGGGTGACTTGGCACGGCTGCGTGCCAACGGGGAGCTGGACTACCTGGGCCGGCTGGATCACCAGGTCAAGGTGCGGGGCTTCCGGATCGAGCTGGGGGAGGTGGAGGCCGCCCTCGCCCGACAGCTGGGGGTGGAGTCGGCGGTGGTTCTGGCTCGCGAGGACGTGCCGGGCGACAAGCGTCTGGTGGCATACATCGTGGGTTCTGCTGCGGATCTGCGCCAGGCGCTCAAGCAGGAGCTGCCCGAGCCCATGGTGCCGTCGTCGTTCGTCTTCCTGGATGCTTTCCCTCTCACTCCGCATGGCAAGGTGGACCGCCGCGCCCTGCCGGCTCCGCAAGCGAGCCACGAGGTCGAGGCCTCCGTGGAGAGGAGCCCGGCCGAGGAGCTGCTGACCGGGATCTGGTCGGCTCTGCTGAGGGTGTCCACGATCGGACCAAAGGACAACTTCTTCGACCTGGGCGGCCATTCGCTTCTCGCTACCCAGGTCGTCTCGCGGGTGCGGGAGGTCTTCGGGGTGGAGCTGCCGCTGCGTGCCCTGTTCGAGACGCCGACCCTGGCGAGCCTGGCGGCGCGGATCCAGGAGGCGCGGCATGAGGATCTCGGACTCCAGGCGCCCCCGATCATGGCGCTGCCGCGCGATGGCGAGGTCCGTGCCTCCTTTGCCCAGGAGCGTCTCTGGTTCCTCGACCGGTTCGGCATGGATAGGGCGTCCTACAACATTCCGGCCGCTGTCCGTCTGCAAGGCTGGCTCGACGTACCGGCGCTCACCGCTTGCCTGACGGAGATCGTCCGTCGGCACGAGTCCCTGCGCACGACCTTCACGGTGACCGGCGGAGCGGAGCCGAGGGTCCTCCAGGTGATTGCCCCTGCCGCGGATCTGCCGTTGCCGGTCGCAGATTTGGCCGGGCTGCCCGAGGCCGAGCGTGAGGCCGAGGTCGCTCGCCTCGCCCACGAGGAGGCGCGCCGGATCTTCGATCTCAAGACCGGGCCTCTTCTGCGGTCGGCACTCGCGCGGCTCGGCGAGCGCGAGCACGCGCTCTTTCTCTCCGTGCACCACATCGTGGCGGACGGCTGGTCGATCGGCATCCTGGTGCGCGAGCTGTCCGCCCTGTACGCGGCGTTCGTCCAGGGACGTCCGTCCCCGCTGCCCGAACTGCCGATCCAGTACGCCGACTTCGCCGTCTGGCAGCGGGCCTGGCTGCAGGGAAAGGTGCTGGGGGCGCAGCTCGGCTGGTGGCGCGAGCGGCTGGCTGGCGCGCCGGCGGTGATCGAGCTGCCCGCCGACCGGCCGCGTCCGGCGGTGCAGAGCGCCCGTGGCGGACGCCTGGGCTATGCGCTGCCCGCGGAGCTCTCTCAAGGATTGCAGACGCTCGTCCGCGCCGAGGGCGCGACGCTGTTCATGGTGCTGCTCGCCGGCTTCCAGTTGCTGCTGGCCCGTACCACCGGCCGCGAGGACCTGCCGGTCGGCACTCCGATCGCCAACCGCAACCGCGCCGAGACCGAAGGCCTGATCGGCTTCTTCGTGAACACCCTGGTGCTGCGCGGCGACCTGGCGGGCGATCCGAGCTTCCGCGAGCTGCTTGGGCGCTCGCGGGAGGCCGCCCTCGGCGCCTACGCCCATCAGGACGTGCCCTTCGAGAAGCTCGTCGAGGAGCTGCGGCCGGAGCGCGACCTCAGCCACTCGCCGCTCTTCCAGGTGATGGTCATGCTCCAGAACGCCCCCACGGAGGCGCTGGAGCTTCCGGACCTCACCATCGCGCCTCAGGGCGCTGACAGCGGCACGACCAAGTTCGACCTGCGGCTCGGCCTGATGCAGACGCCCGAAGGGCTTGCCGGCAGCCTGGTCTACAACCGTGACCTGTTCGACGCCACCACCGTGGAGCGTCTGGGTGGATACCTGGAGACGCTGCTGACTGCGGCCGTTGCCCATCCCGAGCTGCCGCTTTCGGAGCTGCCGCTCCTAGGTGAGGCCGAGCGCAGCCAGCTCCTCCAGTGGGGCGATGCGCGCCCCACATCCGACGGCAGCGCCTTGCTGCACCGCTTGTTCGAGGCGCAGGCCGCGAGCGGGAGAACCGCCGTCACCTGCTCCGGCGAGCACCTGACGTATCAGGAGCTGAATGTGCGGGCGAACCGGCTTGCCCATGCCCTGATCGCGTCCGGCGTGCGTCCGGGCGATCTTGTGGGGCTCCGCCTGGAGCGGTCGCTCGACATGGTCGTGGCCGTCCTGGGCGTGCTCAAGGCAGGCGGTGCCTACCTGCCTCTCGATCCGGCCTATCCCGAGGAGCGCCTCGCTTTCGCGATCGAGGACAGCCGGGTCGCCGTGGTGGTCACGCAGGAGTGGCTCGAGCGCGCGGAGATCGAGCGCGAGAGTCCGGAGAGCCCGGCGGTGAAGGTGACTCCCGACTTCCCGGCCTACGTCATCTACACCTCCGGTTCGACCGGCCGTCCCAAGGGCGTGGTGGTGACCCACGCCAACGCCGCGCGCCTGTTTGCGGCAACGGACGCTTGGTTTGGCTTGGGTCCGGACGACGTCTGGACCCTGTTCCACTCCTACGCCTTCGACTTCTCGGTGTGGGAGCTGTGGGGACCGCTGTTGAGCGGCGGGCGGCTGGTCGTCGTCGACAACGACACCGCCCGCGACCCACGACGCTTCCACGAACTGTTGTGCGCCGAGGGCGTCACCGTCCTGTCCCAGACACCATCGGCGTTCTACCCGCTGGCCGAGGCGGACCGCGGCGCCGAGCGGCGGCTCTCGCTGCGCTACGTCGTGTTCGGCGGCGAGGCGTTGGACCTGGCCAGGCTCGCGCCCTGGTACGACCGCCACGCCGAGGACGCGCCACGACTGGTCAACATGTACGGCATCACCGAGACCTGCGTGCACGTCTCCTTCCGGGAGCTGCGCGCGGCGGACACGGTCGGCGGCGGGGGCAGCGCGGTCGGCGGGCCGCTGCCCAGCCTCGCCGTGCACCTGCTCGACCACTACCTGCGCCCGGTCCCGCCCAGTGTGGTGGGCGAGATCTACGTGTCCGGCGACCAACTCGCCCGCGGTTACCTCGGTCGGGCAGGGCTGAGCGCGACCCGGTTCGTGGCCAACCCGTTCGGGCCTGGCAGGTTGTACCGCTCCGGCGACCTGGCCCACTGGACCGACGACGGCGACCTTGTCTACAAAGGACGGTCGGACGACCAGGTCAAGATCCGTGGGTACCGCATCGAGCTAGGCGAGATCGAGGCCGCTCTCCTGCTGCTGCCCGAGGTGGCCAACGCCGCTGTCAACGTGCGCGAGGACGAACCGGGCCGCCGCAGGCTGGTCGCCTACCTGGTGACCCGCACGGCCGTGGACACCGACGCACTGCGCGACTCGTTGACCGCGACGCTGCCCGACTACATGGTTCCCACGGCGTTCGTGACGGTGGACGCGCTGCCACTGACGGTCAACGGCAAGCTCGACCGGGCCGCGTTGCCCGCGCCTGCCGGGCGCGAGCCTGCCCCGGATTTCGCAGACCCGGCTGTCGCCACGTGGCGGACACTGTTCGCCGAGGTGATCGGCGTGGCAGCGGTGGCGCCCGACGACGACTTCTTCGCACTCGGCGGCGACAGCATCGTCGCCATCCAACTTGTCAACCGGGCCCGGCGCGATGGCATGCGGATCAGCCCCCGCGACGTGTTCGTGCACCGAACCCCGGTCGCGTTGGCCGCCCTGGCCGATCCGGCCGAGCCGCTGACGGCCGAGGCCCCGTCCGACGGCGTCGGCGAGATCATGCCGATGCCGATCGTGCAGCGGCTGGCCGAACTGGGCGGCCGGATCAACCGGCACAACCAAGCCGAACTGGTCCACACCCCGGCGGGCATGACGGCACGGGAAGTCCAGGGGCGGCTCGACGCCGTCGTCGCCAGGCACGACATGCTGCGACTGCGGCTGAGCCGTCCCGCGCCGACACTGTGGTCGCTGGAAACCCTCGCCCCCGGCGAGATCACCCACCCCGTGTCGGTGGTGGACGCCAGCAGTCTCGACGCCGCCGCGTTC
>JAXDKG010000056.1:0-31419 GCA_034667225.1 Acidobacteriota bacterium | reverse complement strand
GCGAAGATCCATGTCTGCCCTCCCTAGATTCCTACTCTGCGGAACAGGAGAACAGACAAAGACCCCGCTTGTCCAGTAAAAGTTGTGTATAAGAGGGTGGGTTGAAACCCCAGGCTAGAAGAGTATCGCCTCCTCCGGAGGCGAGCTTCAGGTTGCCGCGTCAGCCAGCCCCCGGACGGGGGCTGTACTTTTCTAGCCTGGGGTTTCAACCCCAGGCCAGGGGCGGCTTCTTTCGTCCTTGCCGTCCCTGGTGTCCTTGAGGTCCTTTTCTGCTATCCTGCCGTTCGCTTCTTACAACCAGGAGAATTGCATGAACGGCATCCGCTGGACGCACCGGCTGCGTTACGGCTTCGACAACGCCATGTCCCGCGGGACCCCGGCCCTGATCGGCTTTCTGGGTCTCGCCTCTCTCACTCTGATCGCGATCGCCGCGCTGATCATTGTGATCCTGCGCATCGTTCCGGGCGGTATGGACAGCCCGCCGGACTTCGTGGAGGGCATGTGGCTGAGCCTCATGCGCACCCTGGACTCCGGCACCATGGGCGGCGACGAGGGGCGGGGCTTCCGCGTCACCATGCTCCTCGTGACCCTGGGCGGTATTTTCATTGTGAGCGCGCTCATCGGCGTCCTCAACAGCGGCCTGGAGTCCAAGCTCGACGAGCTGCGCAAGGGGCGCTCCTTCGTCATCGAGAAGGACCACACGCTCATCCTCGGCTGGTCGCCCAAGATCTTCACCGTCATCTCCGAGCTTGTGCTCGCCAACGAGAACCGGCACAAGCCGCGCATCGTGATCCTGGCCGAGAAGGACAAGATCGAGATGGAGGACGAGATCCGCGACGAGGTGGGGGACACCGGCAAGACCAAGGTCATCTGCCGCACCGGCACCCCGCTGTCGCTGAGCGACCTCGAGATCGCGAACCCCCACCAGGCGCGGTCGATCGTCGTGCTGGCGCCGGAGAGCGACGAGCCCGACTCCGAGGTCATCAAGACGATCCTGGCGATCACCAACAACCCGAACCGGCGTTCCGAGCCCTACCACATCGTGGCCGAGATCGCCGATCCGCTGAACGTCGAAGTAGCCAAGATGGTCGGCAAGGACGAGGCGGAGCTCGTGGTGACCGGCGACCTGATCCCGCGCATCATCGTCCAGACCTCGCGGCAGTCCGGTCTCTCCGTCGTCTATACGGAGTTGCTCGACTTCGGCGGCGACGAGGTCTACTTCCAGGAAGAGCCCAAGCTGGTGGGGAAGACCTTCGGGGACGCCCTCCTCGCCTACGAGGACTCCGCGATCATGGGCCTGCGCAAGCACGACGGGACCATAAGCCTCAACCCGCCCATGGACACGCGCATCGAAGCGGGCGACAAGGTCATCGCCATCTCCGAGGACGACGACACGGTGCGCGTCTCCGACCAGGCGCCCGAGATCGACGAGCGGGCGATCCACGTCGGCGCTGCCCTGGAGTCGCGCCCGGAGCGGACCCTGCTGCTGGGCTGGAACGGCCAGGGCGCGGCCATCGTCCACGAGCTGGACCGCTACGTGGCTCCCGGCTCGGAGCTGATGCTGGTGGCGGACGTCCCCGGTATTGCCAGTATTGTTGAGCAGGAGTGCGGCGACCTGGTCCACCAGAAGATGACCTGCCGCGAGGCTGACACCAAGGACCGCCGGATCCTGGACAGCCTCGGCGTGGCGGCCTTCGACCAGGTGATCCTGCTCTGCTATTCCGATCAGCTCGACGTGCAGGAGGCGGACGCCCGCACGCTGATCACCCTGCTCCACTTGCGCGACATGGCGGAGAAGGGCGGGCACGACTTCCGGATCGTGAGCGAGATGCTGGACGTGCGCAACCGCGAGCTGGCTGAGGTCACGCAGGCGGACGACTTCATCGTCAGCAACAAGCTCACCAGCCTGATGCTTTCGCAGGTCTCGGAGAACAAGGAGCTGAACGCGGTCTTCGCGGACGTATTCGATCCGGAAGGCTCGGAAATCTACCTGAAACCGGCGGCAAATTACGTGGAGCTGGGGGTGGAGGTGAGCTTCTACACCGTCGTGGAAGCGGCCCGCCGCCGCGGCGAAGTGGCCATCGGCTACCGCCAGATGGCCTTCGCCAAGGATGCCGGGAAGTCCTACGGCGTCGCCGTGAACCCGAAGAAGTCCGCGCGGCTCGCGTTCGCCGGGGCAGACCAGGTCATCGTGTTGGCGGAGGAGTGAGCGCGCGGGCAAGCCGCCATGGCTGGGGGGTGGGTCATCCCCGACGTTGGCCGGGCCGCGCGCGCTGGGGATGAGGTTATCCCCAGCGGGGAGTGGGCCGTCCTCGAAACTGGCGGGCTGCTTGCGTGTCGGAGACGGGCCATTCCCTCCCGCGCGGCCCTCGCCACATCAACTCTCGTTGCGCTCCGGCATGGCCTCCTCCCTAATACGAGCACCGGCTTCCTGGCGGGCTTGTGCCAAGCCGTGCTTTCGATTAAAATAACTCGCATATAAAGGAGTCCAGTGCCGGATGCCCAAGGGAAAGGTGTTCAAGAAACTCCGTCTCTTTGTTGCATCCCCCAACGATGTTGGGGCGCATAGGGACAGAGTCAACAGAGTTGCGGATAGGCTAAATCGCAGCGGAGGGCCTGCTGACGAGGCGGGAGTAGTTCTCGAAGTAGTTCGTTGGGAAAGCCATGTCGCCCCCCTCATCGGAAAGAGGCCACAGGCGGTAGTTCTAGAGCAGGTCCGTCCAGAAACATGGGACATCTTCATCGGCATCCTGTGGCTTCGTTTTGGATCTCCTCCTGGAGCCCAGTCTCTGGAGTCTGGCGAGGAATATGCTTCAGGTACAGAAGAAGAGTTCGACTTAGCCTATAAGCTTTGGCGAGAGAACCAGCGTCCCCAGATTCTGATTTATCGATGTACCAAGCCACCAGATCGAATGGACCTCGTAGATCCGGAGCAGTGGTCAAAAATCGTCCAATTCTTCTCTCGATTTAGCCCGCAAGGACCAACGCCAGGCCTATATAGCGCCTTCTCCGAATGGGGTGATTTTGAGAGTAAACTTGAACAAGACCTGAGCAGTCTTCTCTCTTTGATGAAGACTAAGGTCGACGAATCCTCTGGGGAAACCATGTATGGGGTTTCCTTCAGAAATGCTCTCGACCCCAACTCCGTGATAAGCAGGTTACAGCAAGGTCATTCTTATCAAGTAGCCTTTGTCAGCGTAGATATCGCTGATCACAGTAAGCTAGTGCGCAGTCACCAGAACGATGCTGCTGCCGTGCAGGCGTTAATCCAAAATTTCTTTACCTTTGCAGTCAACGTGGCAACGCGGCATCGCGGGGATGTTTTTTCTTGGGCGGGGGACGGAGGAATTCTAATTTTTGAGGGGGGCCGGTATCGAGAGCGGGCCATTCTGGCGGGTCTACGTATGATGAATGAACTAACTCTGTTTAACCTTGATCTTGAGCAGAATATTCTCGGTGAGGTCATTTCGGTTCGCTTGGCTGCGCACGAAGGACCTATAGTGTTCCAAGTTCCCACGACTTCTATATCGTCGCCAGACTTAAATCTTACGGTCCATCTGCAAGAGAGGTTTGCTGGTATCGGAGAGTTTTGTCTTACTGACACACTGCTCGACAATGTGGAGCCTAGATTAAGCGAAGTGTTCTCATTCAAGGGACGCTTTGAAGGTAAGCCAATATTCTTTTTTCGGCTCTCTGCTCGAGAAGATCGCCCAACGACGAAAGCGCTCGAAAACTTATGTAAAGAGAGCAAAGAAAACGCCGTGATATTGGCGTCGATACTAGCTGACGCTCAGTGCTTGGACAAAGATGCGCTCGAGGTTTTGAGCGCTACTTTGGATCGCTTCTATTCCTCCCTGCAAAAGTTTTGCGCTTGGTTTTCTGTGGTGGACGAGCGATGGGCTCTTGGTTATCTCAAGGAAATTTCTCGTTCAGCTTTAGGTTTAGTGACCGATGAGGCTGTTGTTTGGGAGGAACTACGAGCCCGATACCTAAGGCAGAAGAGGGGCGCTGCTGATGAACATGAGCTTGAAGCAATAGTTCAGTCCAACTCGAGCAGGAGGTCCCGGCCGGTTCTTCTCTTAGAGAGACTTAGGACGGAAGTTGAGCAACGAATGAGCGGTGACTCCGGGACGCCGGATTCACCAAAGCAGTTAGATGATCGCCTGCGCGCTCGCGTTAGAGAACTCATAACGGCAGATGAACTGGAAAAGGAGATTATTCTAACTGATCTATTGCTTAACTTCAAAGAGCCTTTAGTGGAATATCTGGCTAGCCAAGGCGATCAGGAGGATTATAATCAGTTAAGGGGGCATCTCTGGGCCTCGGCGGATCTGCTGTTGCAGGATGAGCTATTTTCGTTACATTTTTACCGACGCAAAAATGACCGAAGACTCAGCCACATTTTGAGCGAGGAGCCTCTGCGCGATTCTTGTTTTAGCGCCGTTAGAGTATTGTTGGCGAAGCCTCAGGTGCTTTCTGGTCAGGAGATTGAGCAGGTATTCAAGGCTTCTGGGTGTATGACTGATAATGGCAGCTTGGAGATCGCTTGGAAGTGCTTAGCGATTGGCCACCCAGATCATGAGACGCAGAGGCATGCCGCAGAGCAGCTCTCTTTGAGTTCTGTGTGGCAAGTAATAGCACGCAACCGTCTGCCAAGGAACCTCATTTACTGCATGGGAATGAGATTCAAATTAAAAGAATCAGAGGAGTTGCAGAAAATCTTTTGCGACTGCACCAGAGGTAGCATACTCGAGGAAATTCAGCAGGCTGATGATAAAAAAGATATCGCCGAGCTGACAAAGATCATCCTATTGTTGTTCGAATTCGGGTTTATGGTCGAAACTGCCTACTTCGAGAGATTTGACGATCTGCTGACGCATTTTCTCCAGTGTGTAAGGAAGGCGGGTCTGAAAGTGGATTACTTTGAGAAGATACGCCTTCAATTGGACGCAGTCCGGAAAGAACGAGGTGCGCCAAGTGGGGACGTTCCAAGAAATATACGAGGTTTGCCGCTCTCTATTCAGCGACGGTTGGCGGGAGAATCTCCTTATCTGCTTTGGTTCATTGGGCACCCCGACACCCGTGTTGCAATGGAAACTTTGCGCCACATCAATCTACGTAATGTCGAGAGGATCCTGAAGACTCCGGAGCTCAATGGAGAATTGATGCGTGAACTTCTATCAAGGGATGAGTTCTTTGGGCGATGGTCTGTGGTGTTGGCTGCTCTCTTACATCCCAAATGCACTATTGAATTTGCTAGGCGCTATCTTTCCCGATTAAGAAATACTGGGCAGGGGTCTAAGGTACTGAGCACGATAGTTCAGAGCCCATCGGTGAATCCGGCGATTAAGGCTATGGCAAAAAATATGTCAGCGCCGACAGTCCACTGAAGGTGACTCAGTTACAAAGCTCACTTAATCCCGAGCTTCTCGTTGCGCTCCAACATGGGGATTGCCGCTTGGAGGCGGCGCTGGCGGGTCTCCTCCTTTTTGGCCTCGGTGATCCAGCGCACAAAATTCTTGCGATGGGAGGGGGCGAGGCGCTGGAAGCTCTCCCAGGCCTTCGGGTGCTCCCGCAAAGCCTCCTCCAGCCAGGGGGGAGGCTCGGCGCCGATGCGCTCGGGCGGCCGGTAATCCGGGTTCGGGTGCATCTTGGCGATGCCCGCCTCGGTCATCTTCCCCTCCGCCATCAGCCGCTCGACCCGCTCCAGGTTGGAAGGCGACCAGTTCGTGCGATCCTTCCGCGGCGTGAACCTCTGGACGGAATGGTCGCCGTCCAGCGTGCGGGCGATGCTGTCGATCCACCCGAAGCACAGCGCCTCCTCGACCGCGGCGTCGTAGGAGACCCGGGGCTTGCCCGTGTGCTTCTTGGCAAAGACCAGCCAAGCCTCGGTCTCACTGGCATGGTGCTTCTCCAGCCACGCCCGCCACTCCTCGCGGGTTTCGGCGTGGACCAGCTTCGGCTTGCTCATGGGTTACTCGATTCCAGGCCCTACCATCTCAAGGAATGGAAACACCTCATAGTCCCTTCTGTTGAGTGTTGCCAGCCGTCGGATGCCGGCACACTCTAATGCAGCGGCCAGGGCGGTATCCAAGATCCTCTTACGGCCCAACCGAAGCTCCTGTAGGAGCTCCAGCGTCCGAGGTACGACCTCAGGGGTTGGCAGGAGCCACAAGACCTCCTTGGCTCCCTGCAAAGACCTGCCGACGCGGAGCGCTTCCGGCATGGAAAGAGGGCTCTCAAAACGTCGAGGGTCCGTGGAGACGTGAAGAAACTCGTGGAGCACCTGCGGCGTCAGTCCCAATAGGTTTCCTTCTTCCTGGACCTCGCGTTTGATCAAGTTGCGGATTGCAGCATGGAGCGGAGCACCCTTCATCACCCAGGTGACGAGGATGTCCGTATCAATGCCGAGGATCACCGCCCGTACATCTCGTCGAGCAACTCTTCACGGCTCCAGCCGCGGAGCTGAGCACCGCTCGGGTGCGGAGGCAGCTCGAAGATCGAGCCGCCGTTGCCCTGCCTGCGAGTCAGGTACTCAGACATCGCTTCCCGAATGAGCTCGGCGACCGGACGCCCGGTGCGCTCGGCGAGCGACCTCAAGTCTCGGTAGATGTCCTCGTTGACATGAAGGGAGATGGGTTTCATAACTGCTATCCTATATAGGATTCCGATATAGGTCAACTCACCGGAAGAAATCTCCGATCAGCGCATTGACCCGCTCGGGCTCCTCGTGCTGAAGCCAGTGGGTGGCCTCCTCGATGCGGGCGAGGAGGCCGTGGTCGCACAAGTCGATGCTGGGCTGGGCCAGCTCCTCTCCAAGGGCGCGGTCCTTCGTTCCCCAGATGAGGAGCGTCGGGACCGTCACCCGCGGACTCGGCGGGGGCGACGCACGGACGCGGAGGCCCGCCCGGTACCAGTTCAGCATGGCGGTCAGCGCGCCCGGCTGCGCCCAGGCCTCGCGGTAGACCGCCACATCTTCGTCCGTGAACGTGCCTCGGCGGCTCGTGCGCCTCAGCGTTTTGACAAGGTTTTTGTAATCGTCCTTGCGCAGCGCCCGCTCCGGAAGCCGGGGGAGCTGGAAGACGAACATGTACCAGCTCCGTTTCAGCTGCGCCGGGTTCTTCAGCAGGTGGCGCCGCATCACGACGGGGTGGGGGCAGTTGAGGACGGCCAGGCGCTCGATCCGCTGCGGGTGCTTCATTCCCAGCCACCAGGCCGCGATCCCACCCCAGTCGTGCCCCACGACGTACGCCTTCTCCCTACCGGCCTCGTCGATCAAGCCGAGGATGTCGCGAGCCAGGCTGTCCCTGCCATAGGCGCGGACTCCCTTGGGCTTGTCGCTGGTGTTGTAACCGCGCTGATCCGGCGCGAGGACGCGGAAGCCCGCCTCGGCAAAGGGCGCGATCTGCTGGCGCCAGCCGTACCAGAGCTCCGGAAATCCATGGAGGAAGATCAGCAGCGGCCCATCCTCGGGCCCGGCTTCTACCGCGTGCAGACGGATGCCGTTCGTAGCGATCGTCCGGTGCCTGAGAGACGTTCGGTCCATGATTCCTCCTGAACACTGTATATCGGCCAGGACCTTGCACTACCTCGCGGCGTCCAAGGTCCCGGGCAACCGGGGCGCCTTTCCGTTCCCATATACTGCCCGCGAGGAGAAACGACATGCGTTACCTGATGACAGAGAAGCTGATCGCCCTCGGCGAGGACTTCATGATCCAGGACGAGAGCGGGCGCGACGTCTATTTCGTCGATGGCAAGGCTCTCAGCTTCGGCGACAAGCTGGTGTTCAAGGACATGGCGGGCAACGAGCTCGCGCGCATCGAGCAGAAGCTCCTGGCCTGGGGTCCGACCTACGAGGTCTACCGCGACGGGAAGCAAGTTGCCACGGTCAAGAAATCCCTGTTCACCGTCTTCCGCAGCAAGTTCACCGTGGACGTGCCCGGCCCGGACGACCTGGAAGCGCAGGGCGACTTCCTCGCCCACGAGTACACCTTCACCCGCGGCACCGAGACCGTGGCCCAGGTGTCGAAGCGCTGGTTCACCATTCGCCACACGTACGGCATCGACATCGCCCCCGGCCAGGACGACGTCCTCCTCCTGGCCTGCGCCGTGGTTATCGACATGGCCGGCCACAAGGAGGGCGACGATCATTGAGAAGGAGGGGACGGGACCCCGGCGTGAAGGTCCCGTTCCCGGTTCTGGCAGGGCGCACCCCGGCCGTGCAGGGTCGCCCCGATTTGGAAGTATTTGCATCGATTGTCAAAGAACCCGCCGCCCGGCCTCCGCCGGGGGCGCGCCAGACGCAAAGCGGGTCGAACCCACTCCTTCTGCGTCCTGGTGACGCTACTATATACATAGAGATGTAGTTAAGTCAACGGAAGATATCTCCTGACAATGACGGTTCCATCCCCGCAGGAGTGGCTCGGGCTGTGCGCGAGCGCCTCGCGCACGAGAAAAACGGCTCAGGGCGCGCACGAGCGGCTCGCGTACGAGATAAACGGCTCGGGCTGTGCACGAGCGGCTCGCGCACAAGATGAATGGCCCAAGGCTGTGCGCGAGCGGCTCGCGCACGAGATGAACGCCTCGGGCAATGCGCGAGCGACTCGCGCAGAAGATGAGCGGCTCGCGCGATGCCCGAGCGCCCCGTGCGGAGGACGAGTCTCGGCTTTGATTCAGGAGAGGGAGTCAAAGGATGCTATGACGTCATTGACATCTCTTTGCATCTCATATAGCATTCGATCGGCTGCCAATAGGAACACTGTGGCAGATCATTTCCTGGCAAGCAGGCGCATCAGGGAGGGGGAGGAGGGTCCGGCGCAGCCGGACCCCTGGGAGTGCCGGGCCCCGCCGGCCTCTGGCATCCCCGTCCCGCTGGTTCATTGACAATCGATGTATACCTTCAAAACGGGGACAGACCCTGAACGGCCGGGGTCTGCCCTGTCAACTTTGGGATCGCTGAGGCATAGAACGACAATTTGCCGCGTTCCGCCGATTCCTCCGGACAGGCCGGCGAGACGCCAGCGCTCCCAGGGAAGGAAAGCCCCGCCACCCATCCCATATACTGCCTGGATGCGCAGCTCGGTGAAGCCGGAGGACGGCGATGTTTAGGATCCTGGCGCTCTGCGCGTCCCTGCTCGCGGATGCGCCGGCGCCGGCCCTTCCCGCCGGCGTGGCTCCGCTGCCCGAGGCGCTCGGGAAGCGCGTGGAAGCGCTCCTCGAAGAGGCGGAGAAGTACCGCGGCCTCGAAGCGAAGGCGGCCGTTCCCTCCGGCACCGTCGACGGCTCGGCGCTCGAGAAGAAGATGGTCGAGTCCTTCCAGACCGACCTGCCTCCCGAGAAGCTGCGGCCGGTCGAGCTGGCGTTGAAAGCCTTCGGCCTGGTGCCGGAGAGCCTCGACCTGGTGAAATTCTTTCCCGAGCTCCTCACCAGCCAGGTGGCCGGCTTCTACGACCCGGAGCGGCACTACCTCGCCCTGGTGCAGCGCGATGATCGCAAGGGTGAGATCGTGCCGTCCGACCTGCCCGCTGACGCCGCCAAGAAAGCCGAGGAGGCGGTGCTCGTCCACGAGCTGACGCATGCGCTCCAGGACCAGCATTTCCATCTGGAGACGTTCGCGACCGGTCAGCCGCTGGACGACGCCGACGTGGCCAAGGTCGCCCTGATCGAGGGGGACGCCACCCTGGTCATGATGGACTTCTTCGCCGGGATGAGCCTGGCGACGATGCCCGGCATCGAGGAAACCCTGGACCTGTTCCTGAGCGACCCCCGCAAGATGCTGGAATCCGCCCCGGGTGTCCCCGGTGTGGCCGAGCTGGCCTCGGCCCCGGCCTGGTTCCAGGACACGCTGCTCTTCAGCTACTTCGAGGGCTTCCAGTTCTCGCTGAGCGCTCGCCGCAAAGGCGGACAGGCATTGCTCGATCGCGCCTTTACCAAGGACCCGCCGCGCTCCTCCGAGCAGATCCTACATCCCGAGAAGTGGCACACGAAGCGGGACGACCCGATGGTCCTCCCCTGGCCGGACCTCTCCCGTGTCCTGCCGGGCTGGACCAAGGCGACCGAGGCGCAGCTCGGCGAGCTCACGATTCGTACCCTGCTCCGCGGCGCTCTGAAGAAGGACGAGCGCGCGGCGCAGGCCGCGGCGGGCTGGGGCGGTGACCGCTTCGCCGTGTACGAGAAGCAGGGCGAGCGGCTGCTGGCCTGGGTCACGGAATGGGACACGGAAGCGGATGCCCGCGAGTTCCAATCCGCCGCGAAGGACCTGGGCCGGGGCTGGGCTGTCCAGCGTAAGGGGAAGCGCGTGGTGGTGATCCGTGGGACGCTCAAAAAGGCCGAGAGGGCGGCGCTCCAGGCGGAGCTGGGAAGCTAGCCCCCCGCTTCGGAGAAGAGGACGCCCCCACCCACATCGCAAGCACGTGCCATGGGGAGGGAGGAGGCGCCCTCTCCCGCGAAGCGGGGGAGGGCAGGGGCTCAGACGCTAGACGCGCGCCTTCAGCCCGTCGAGCGTCGTGATGTGCTCGCGCTGCTTGGGGATCATGCCGCGGATCAGCGCCTGGCAGTCGGCGGGCAGGTTCTTGTCCTCGAGCGCTGCCTCATAGTCCTTGAGACCGTGCTCCTCACCCTCCTTGAGGGCCTTGAGCGCGGCGGCATTGCCGAGGAGCTTCGCAGTGCCTTCGACGGCCTTCGCGAAGGCGCCCCAGGGGCCCGAGTCCGAAGAGGGCTTGCCGCCGTGCTGCTCGACGTGATGCCAGAGGGCGTCGGCCGCGTCGCGGTGATCGCGCTGCAGAGCGCGAAGCTGCTCGATCCAGGGGTCGTGCGGGTCGCCGCCCAGCTTTTCGATCGCCTGCCGGTAGGTCTCGATCGCGGACATCTCACCCCGCAACAGGCTGTTCAGGGTGTTCGTCTCGGTAGCGGTCGCCATATGGGTCTCCTCCTTGCTGGTGTGTCATGAGAGGGGCGGTGCGGCTGCCCCGAGCTTTCTGCAAGGAGGTAGTGCAAGCGATGTGCCGGGCCTACTCGGACGGGTCCGGCACCGTGGCCGGCTGCAGGACCGTGAGCCGCACCGTGTTGACGCGGTTGAGGTGGACCTCCATGACCTCGATGGCCATCGGGCCCACTTCCACCCGGTCGCCCACGGCGGGGTTGCGGCCCAGCTCGGAGAGCACCAGGCCGCCGATGGTGTCCTCGTCACGGTCGCTCAGCTCGAGGTCGAGCTCGTCTTCCAGGTCCTCGATGAGCATCCCGCCGCTGACCTCGTAGACGCCCTCGTCCACCTTGAGGAGCTCGGCCTTGTCCACGTCGAACTCGTCGCTGATCTGGCCGACGATCTCCTCGATCACGTCCTCCAGGGTCACGACACCGGAGACGCCGCCGTATTCGTCGATCACCGCGGCCATGTGGAAGCGTTCGGTGCGCATGCGCTTGAGCAGGCGGTCGAGCTCCAGGGTCTCGGGCACGAAGGCGATCTCCCGCGCCACTTCCTGCAGCGCGGTGAGGGGGCGCTCGCGGCGGAAGAGGTCCTTGATGTGGATGACCCCGATGACGTGGTCCAGGTCCCCCTCGCAGAGCGGGAAGCGGGTGTGGCCGCTGCGCCGCGCGAGGCGCAGGTTCTCGGCGAGCGGCCCGGCCGTGGAGAGGTAGACCACGTCCTGGCGCGGCAGCATGATCTGCCTCGCCATCCGGTGGGAGAGCTCGAAGATGTTGTCCAGCAGCTCGCGCTTCTGGAGCGACATGTGGGTCGCGTTGCTGGAGGACAGGAGCAGCCGCAGCTCTTCTTCGTCGTGCGCGATCTCGGACTCGCTCATCGGCGCGATTCCCACCAGCTTGAGCAGGGAGTTGGCCGTGTGGTTGAGCAGCCAGATCGCCGGGTAGGTGATCTTGTAGAAGACGAAGAGCGGCAGCGCCACCATCAGGGCGGTGCCCTCGGCCTTGCGGATTGCGATCGACTTCGGGGCCAGCTCGCCCAGCACGATGTGCAGGATCGTGATGACCAGGAAGGAGACCGTCAGGGCCGCCGAGTGCAGGAGCGCGGGGTTGTCGGGGGCGACAGTCCGCACCACCGGCTCGATGATCCAGGCGAAGGCGGGCTCGCCGATCCAGCCCAGGGCCAGGCTGGCCAGGGTGATCCCGAGCTGGGTGGCCGACAGGTAGGCGTCCAGGTGGCGGATCATGTGCTTCGCCACGTCGGCCCGGCGGTTTCCCGCGGTCACATAGGGCTCGATCTGGGTCGGCCGCACCTTGACCAGCGCGAACTCCGCCGCCACGAAGAAGCCGTTCAGGAGGACCAGGAGGACGGCGAGGAACAGGCCCCACCCCGGGCTGACCAGGGGATCGGCTGCGGGCACGGCGGCCCCCAGAAGGAAGAGACTGAAGGGCATCACAGGCACGCCCCTCTCAGCCGGGACCCATGCCGGAGATCATCGCTGGCGATGGAAGGGAACGGGGTACTCGGAGGGTCCTGACTCAAGGCGACTCACATGTTAGCACAGCGCCCGGGGGACATCCCTGGAAGCTGAAGAACACGGCTTCGGTCGTGTCGAGCTCGATCTGGAAGCGGTCGCCGTCGGGAAGGGGCTGGCCCGTGCGCTCGTTCACAACCCCTTTCACCGGTGCGGCGAGCTGCACCCGCACCGGAATGCGGGCTTCGATCAGCTCGTCGGAAGTGTTTTGCAGGATCAGGACCATCGTGCGCCCGCCCTTGCTCCAGGCGACGGTTTCGAGCTTCGGCCCCTTGGCGAGGGAATTGGCGAGGGGAATCACTACGATCCAGGGGACGATGCCCGCCTCCCCGAGAAAAGTCCGGCGGTGCGCTTCCGTATCGGCCCCCTCCTGCCGGTACATCAGGTAGCGCTGGGGGGAGAGGTTCAGGTACACGGCCCGTCCCTTTCCCGCCTGGCGCGTGGTTCCGACCGGGAGCTTCGGTTCTGCGACCGCGAAGCCCTGGTGCAGCTTGGGGACCACTGTGTCGAGCAGCTCCCGGTGGCGTTGGTACTTGTAGCCCTTCTCCTGGTCCGTCTCCACCCACAGCTTGCCGCCGAAGAAGTCCTTCCGGGTCTCGGTGCCGTCGTGGTGGACTCCGAAGAGGTCGTCGAGCGCGCCGCGGGAGCGGCCGCGGCCATGCTGGTCGAAGAGGCCGGGGGCGAAGTCGGCGATCACGGTCCCCCCTGCCGCGGCGAAGTCGGCGATGCGCCGGGCCTCGATATCGGAAAGGGCATAGGCGGCCGGGAGGATCAGCACCTTGTACCGCGCCGGCACGCCGTGGAGCGCCACTTCGTCATAGGCCAGGAAGTCGTAATTCAGGCCGGAATCGTTGAGGAGCATCTCCCAGGCGCGGCGCACGTTGTGGGAGGTGCCGAGCCGGTGGTCGTCGTTGCGGTTCGGCCATGAGCGGCCATGGGGCTGGGCGTCCAGCATCCAGGAGACCTGGATGCTGGGATGGGAGTAGTAGATGGCGATCCCGTCCTGGAACCGGCGCGCGCCCACCAGCTTCTTGCCCTGGACGCCGCCCAGCTCGCGAAGGGTGAGGCGGAAGCGCTCCAGCCAGGGCCGGGGCGTGCCGTCGGTGGAAAACCAGCCTTCCACCCAACCGACCATGCCCCGGTCGCCGTGGGCGAAGCGGTGCCAGGCCATCCAGACGTCGTTGCCCACGCCCTTGCGGTCGTCGTGGAAATGGGTGGAGATCCGCGGGATATCGGGGCTGAAGGAGCGCACGATCTCGGGGGCGGAGCCGGCGTCGTAGGCTTCCACGTACTGGACCTTCTTCGCGAGCTTTGCCCAGTCGTAGCCGCCCCAGAGGTTGGGGGCCTGGCCGCCGACGAAACCGCAGGGCGTCGAGGGGTCCTCGCGGTTGCAGCGCTCCACGAGCCGGCCCACGAAGTCCGCCCAGACCGAGTCGTTGTAGGTCATGCGGTCGAGGAAGGGGGAGAGGTCGATCTCTCCGAGCGGCCCTTCCAACTCGCCCCGCACCTCGTCGGGTCCTACGTACCTGGCTTCCGGAGGCTTGCCGCCGTAGTAGGTCCGCAGCCAGCGCTCGTAGGCCCCGTCATCCGCGTTGAGGCGCCAGGGGATCGGCCGGATGAACGAGCCGGTGGAGATCTCGTCGTCCAGCGACCAGGCCATGCGCAGGGGGCTGCGCCGGACCCGGGCGAGATTGTTGGCGATCGTGGAGCCGAGCTCGCGCTCCAGCTCGGGGGTAATGGGACGGGGACGGACGGCCCGCGGGTCGCGCAGGTCGCCCTTGAGACCAGCAGGCATGAGGAAGAGAGCACCCTTGCCCGCCGTGTGATCGTTGTAGAAGCGCAGACCCCAGCGCTCCAGCCAGTCCAGCGGTCCGGCGCCGTGGTCCATGACCCCGCCGTTGATGCCGTACTGCCGGCAGAATTCGCCGCCGGCCTGGCCGGTCCCGATGTGCCAGCGGTAACGCCAGGGCATGTAGAGCCACGTGTCCCAGCGCCCCTGGGCGGGGTCTTGGCGGACACGGCGGAACTCGGGGGCCTGGCGGATGTAGGCCAGGTAAGAATCCTCCGGCTCAACCGGCTCAACCGGCTCAACGAAGCGGGATGCCTCGCCGCGACAGGAAAGGGAGATCAGCAGAGGAACATAGAGCCAGGTGCGCTTCAACCTAACGAAGCGCGATGCAATATGGTTGCCGAAGGGGAAGAGGGGCCGGCTGATGCCGGCCCCTCTTGGAGGTCACTTGGGTGTGATGGCCACCGCGTTGTTGCTATAAGCCGAGTAGGCGCTACCGGTGGAAGCCCGGACCCGGAACGTGTACGACGTGCCCGGCGTCAGTCCGGTGATCTTGACCGAGGTGATGTTCGCACCCACCATCTTGAACTGCTTGAAGACTCCATCGCTGATCTTCTCGACCAGGAAGTTTGTCTCGTTCGTCGAGTTGTCCTTCCAGGTGAGCCGGATCTCGGTGGTGGAAGCGGCCGTGGCTGCCAGCTCGCTGGGAGCCGAAAGAGCGGGGGCAGTGGACGTCGTGGCGGTGGCCAGATTGCTGTACGCCGAATTTCCGTTGGCGTTCGCCGCTCGCACCCGGAACGTGTAGGCGGTGCCGGCCTGGAGGCCGGTGACCTGGAGGGTGGTGGCGTTGGCAGCCGTGACCAGGATTTCCTGGAACGAGCCGTTGATGCTCTGTTCGACGCGGAAGGAAACCTCGTTGCTCGAGTTGTCGCTCCAGGTGAGCTGGATCGCGCTCTGCGAGGCCTGGGCCTGGAGGTTGCCGGGTGCGACCGGGGCGTTTCCTGGAGGGGGGGGCGGAGGGGGCGTCGTGCCCTGGTTGGTAATGCGGGCGACCGCGGCGTGCAGGCGACCCAGGAGCTGGCCCTGGACCTTGCACAGGGGAGCTCCCTCACCGGCCGCGGCCTTGAGGGCGACCTGCACCATCTCCTCGCCCTTGGCGCGCAGTGCGGCATCGCCGCTCAGCTCTCCCATGCGCAGGAAGAGAGCGATGACGCTCACCTTCTCCGGCGTGTAGATCGGCCGGTCATTCGGCACCGTGCTGACCAGGGTGCCGCCGACCCGCGCGCCGGAGTAGGCGTACTCGATGTTCCGCGGCCACTCCCCGGAGGGGGTGCCATCGCCCATGACCGTGGGCTCGATGTCCTTGAGGGTACGGGCGACGGCGGTCAGGACCTGGCTCGGGCGCACTGCCGGATTCCCCAGCGCGGCGTCGTTCGTGTCCCGGAGAAGGTGGTAGAGGTTGTTCGCGTCGTAGAACCCCTGGATCCACACGGGGCCGGCGATGTAGGTGCCGGCCGTGACCGCGCGCTCGCCGAGGAAACCATAAGAGACGCCGTTGCGGCGCGCCTCCACATAGAACTGGGTCACGGCGCGGGCCAGGGAGGAGCGGTAGTCCTCCAGGAAGCTGCCGTCCTCGCTCGCGAGACCGATGAAGCGGAAGGCGTTGATCCACTCCGACGCTACGCGGCCGGTGAACTCGGACGTCGTGGACACGCGATCCGCGTCGCAGGCCGGGCCGCCGGGGCCGGTGAGGGGCTCGATGACCGGCTTGGGACCGCGCGTGTCGCACTGCATGCGCCGCATGTTCTCGCCGCCGCGCCGCAGGGTCTCCACCACGGTGGAGTCGCCGGTCAGCCAGTAATAGAGGTAGAGGTTCTCCCAGTAAGCGTGGGAGCTGTTGAAGTCGGACCGGTAGGCGCCGTAGCCGGCCGGCGCCTGGCCGCAGTAGAACCATTTCTCGGCCGGGCCGCAGCGCATGACCTGGGTGTGGAGCATGCGCAGCGCGGCCGGCACGGAGATCTCGTCCAGCCACTCGACCTCGCCCGAGCGCATGGCCCAGATCGGCGCGGTCGAGGAGGTGCTGTGGTAGTCCGTCCAGGTCGTGCACCAGAACTTGTCGTCCCAGGTCTCCGTCGGAGTCGGGTCATTGGTGCCGGAGCAGTCGATCTCCCCGGGGGAGCGGTCCTGGCCCCAGTAGCGGGGGAAGAGGCCGAACGTCGTCAGGCCGGAGAGCCCCAGCAGGTCGGTCTGCACCAGGGTGCGCTCGAGGATCGACGGCACCACCGTGTCGTAGGACGCCACCGCCGCGGGCAGGGGGCCGACCGGGATCTCGTCCACGGCATCCGAGGCCGCGAACCAGGCGGCGGAAGGCCAGGCGCGCAACGGCCGGTTGAGCGGTGCCCAGACCACCCGGTCGAGCTGCGAGCGCGTCGGATTGGAAGGCAGAGCCGAGACCGCAAGCTCCGCGAACATTCCCTGGTGATGCGCGAGCCAGACGCTGCCGTCGGCCACGTCCACGGCCAGGCTGCCGTCAGCCAGGCGGCGCAGAGCCTGCGGCTCGTAGCGGTGCATGCGCGAGAGGCCGATCGCCACGGCACCGGAGGGGCCGCTCGCGGCGAGCATGCCGCCGTCGGCCTCGCTGCCGCTGGCGGTAGCGAGGCCCACGCCGAGACGGAAGCTGTGCGGCGCGGTGCGGCTGGCGCGCAGGAGCTGGCGGACCTCGGCCGTCTGGCCGGCGCCGGCGTTGCCCGTCAAGGCGGCGGTATCGAAGTCGCCGACGGCGGTGATCGCGGCAGAGGTACCTCCCAGGGAAACGGCGAGCGTGTCCCGCACCTGCTCGATGCGCACGCCGTTCGGAGCTCCCGCGGAGGTCTTCGTGCAGCCGTTGCAGCCGGGGTTGAGGTTCCCCTCCCACTGAGTTACGTGGCGGACCACGGCGGTGGGGGAGCCGGCGGTGAACACGTAGCGGCGGACCGAGCCGACCTGCCCGTTGCCCACCGGGGCCAGATCATAGGCGCCGTGCACCACGACCACGGCCGCGAGCGGTCCGGAGTGCTCGATGCGGACCTTGCGCGTCGTGGAGTGGCCTGCCGAGCCGCCGCTGGCGCGGATCGTCATGGCACTGCCGCCGATCAGGCGCGTGCCGTTGTCGAGCAGGACCTCGTCGAACAGCGCTCCGGGATTGGCGCCGAGGCGGAAGACGGCCGCGCCGGTGTCGACAGTGATCAGGTCGCCCGCTTGCGTGAGCCGCAGGGGCCGGACCGGCGCTGGGTTTGCCACCGAGCCGTTGGTGAACACCCTGAAGGTGGTGCTGCCGTTGGCCGCAACCGAAGCAGGGAAGGTCACGAGGATCCACTGGATGGGGGCCGTGATATCGCTGAGGGCGGCGTTCCAGCGGGCCGTGATCTGGAAGTCGGCTGGAACCGGCTTGCCGGTCGAGTCGACGATGGCGAACGTGCTGGTGCTGCGCAGGTTGAGGATACGGGGGATCGGCACGCCCGACCGAATGACTTCGCCGCTACGGGCAATGCCGGCGGTCTCGCGGACGGTGAGGATGAGCTGCGTGGGGACGGGGACGGAGTAGGTTGCAGAGGCGGGCCGCAGAGGGCCTGTGAGCGCGAGCAGGGCGAGGAGAAGGGTACGTGAGGCGCGGGACAGGCTCGGAACAAAAATACTCATGTGCACAGACCCCTATATACGGTCCACCACCATCCACCCTCCCAGGTTGTTAATAACCACATCGGTGGAGGTATGGACTGCCTTCCCGGTGTGGAGACGCACCTGTGGCGGTACACCGGGCGTCGGGCTACAACGACTCGCTAAAATTCTTTGAGTTCGTTGGAGGGACCTTAACAGGGGAGAACTGACAATGTCAACCTTTTTGCGAGAGAATTTTTTCAATAGCGCCGTCGTCTGAAAACCGCTCGATTGACGAAGCGCCTATACAAAGGGACACGGACCGTGGTAGGAAATGAGGTAAGTCAAAGCTTTATGCTGCGTTACCATCCGGGTGCTCATGATGGGTGCAGCTTGTTGCCTCTTTGATGGGCAACCTCAATGATCTATTCTCCGAAGAGTCGTTTTTACATTGCTGTTTCGAGGATCTCGACCACTTCGGGCAGGTGCTCAAGACCATGAGGGCAGTAGAGCCTGCTTACCGGGACCTGGCGGACGAGGCGGGCGAAAAGGTCGAGCCGCCGGGGCTGAAGGCCCACGGCCTCGACAAGGTAGGGCGAGAAGGAGTGCCGCACCAGCTCGATGACGGCCTGCCGCTTGGGCAGCGGAAGGATTTCCGGCGGCCCCGGCCGGCGCTCGACCACGTAAAGGGCGGCCAAGGGGGTGGTGGCGTCGCAGAAGGCATCGACCGGCACATGGAGCTTGCTGTCATCCGGGCTGATGGCGGTCAGGCCGTCGGCGCTGCCCCGAAAGCAGCGGGCCGTATCCGGCTCCAGGCGCATCTGAGGAAAGCCGGGCCGCGCCAGGAACGTCCCGCCAGCCTCCTCGATCGGCAGGATGTCGTCTGTCAGCAGCGCCGCTCCTGCCTGGATGAGCGCCGCCGCCAGGCTGCTCTTGCCGACGCCAGGGTTTGCGAGGAACCCCACGGCCCCTCGGGCATCGAGGCGGACGGCCGAGGCATGGAGCGCGGGGATACCCAGCCGCTCCAGCCAGTAAGAAAGGACCGAGCCGAGCAGCCGCAGCTCCATCAGGTCCCGATGGCGCGGGTCGAGGAGATGGACCTGGATACGATCGGGCTCCATGTAGAAGTCGGCCGTTCCCGGGAAGCGGAGAACCTCGGTCCCAGGGAAACGATCCAGGTGCGCAATGCTCTCTCCGGCTTCATCGAGCCAGGGGCTGCTGTAGAGGCGTGAGCTGCGGCCTTCCGGAACGGTTGGATGGTGCGCGTGCAAGAAGGTCAGGTCGGGTGCGCCGTCGCCATCGCCCAACCGGTGGGCGAACGGAAAGTCGCTCGCCAGGGTGAGACCGTATAGGCGGTACGTCCGCAAAGGGGGCTAAAGCCCTAGATCCCGGGGCTGCCACCCTTGGCAGGCGAGTCTTGGAGCTGGGCTTTCTTGCCCTGCGTGAGGTCGACGACCGAGCCCCACTCCTGGAGCTCGGGGGAGATGTAGGTCTTTTTCTGGACTGGTGCCTCCGAGGGGCGCTGACTCTCGGAGCCGGGACCTGGGTGCTGGTCTTTCTTCATGGGTTGCATCCTTTTCGCCCCGAGCCTGTCAAGCCGCAGAACTGGACTCGACCGGTGCCGCTTTCTCGTCCAACGGCATGCTGTACTTGCGCAACCATACTTCAAGTGTCAAGGCGTACCACAACGTTCGCAGGGCCTCATTGGGCTCCTCCTGCTGATACCGGCGATACGCGGCTCGCATCCGGTCTCCATCCACGTATCCCAGATCGGCTGCGAGCGGCGCGGCCAGCAGGGGCTCGATGCGGTGCCTCTGATCGCGCAATCCGGCATCGAGGAAAGCCCCAAGCTTCGTCTTGTCCGGGCGCAGCCGCACAGATTCCGGCAGGAGGCCGGCCGCGGCGCTTCGCAGCAGCGGTTTGGAAAGGCCGGTCCGGAAGAGCCGGTCCGTCGGGATCGAGAAGAGGTACTCGACCAACCGCCGGTCCAGGTAAGGATGTCGCACCTCAATGCCGAAGCCCGCGGCGTTGCGGTCATACCAGTGGACGATCTGATCCCAGCTGGCCTCTCGGAAGTGATCGTAGAGGGCTTGCCGGGCCAACTCGCGGAACCGGCGTTGCGGCGCCGCCTCCAACCGCTCCG
The DNA here is from genome assembly GCA_034667225.1 of Acidobacteriota bacterium. Classification (GTDB taxonomy): domain Bacteria; phylum Acidobacteriota; class Thermoanaerobaculia; order Multivoradales; family UBA5704; genus DATMER01. Next base: position 11,396 of record JAXDKG010000056.1, on the reverse strand, counting down.
CCAGGCCGGTCCGGCGGGCGAAGCCGGGATCGATCCAGTCGGGAAGCCCGGGACCGGGCTGCCGGCCCGACAACCGTCTCAGAATCCGATCGATGGAACCCGGGAGCAGCGGACGAGCCAGGAAGTGATAGAGGGTCCAGCGCCAGGCCCTACCCCGGGAGGCCGCGTGGCGCAGCACGGCGAGGAGGGCCCTCAGATCGCCGCGCCGGATGCGGTCGGCGTACACCAGCGCGCTTCCGGCCATCAGGTCGTCCCCGCCATGGCCGGTCAGCAGGACCTGCGCGCCCCGGTCCCGAACCCGGCTCAGCATCTCCTGAAAGCAGCCTTCCCAGGCCAGGAACGGTGTCTCGAGCTGCGGCTGGTACGCCTCGGGGTCACCGAAGACCGGAAACCGCTCCGCGGGCACCAGCTCGACATCCATCTCCAGGTGCGCCGCGACCTTCCGGATGTGCTCCCTCTCATCGCACTGCCGGAGCCGGTCGAAGACGAACGAGCCGGCGAACAGCGCCGGCGAGCTTCCCGGAGGAAGGAGCTGCCGCGCCATGCCGGCCACCGAGCAGGAATCGAGGCCGCCGCTCATCAGGACTCCGACCGCGGGCCCGCTTGCCGGCAAGCGTGATTCCACGGCCTTGGAGAGCAACTCGCGGAAGTGCTCGGTGTACTCCTCCTCGCGGCGGTACACGGTCCGCGCCTCCGGGTCCAGGTCCCAGAAGCGCTCGACACGGTCGCCTGCCGGCGTGGCGACAAGGCGGTGAGCCGGTGGAAGCCGGCGCACATCGCGGAAGAAGGTGCGCCCGGGATCGCTGAAGCAGCCGGCCAGGTAGTCGCCCACGGAAACCTCATCCAGGCGACGGGACACGGCGGGATGCCCCAGCACCTGCCGGGCCTCCGAGCCGAAGCTGAGAAGGGCGCCAGCCCGGCTGTAGTGGAGCGGCTTGATCCCGAGCGGGTCGCGTGCCAGGAAGAGCTGGCACAACCGGACGTCCCAGACGGCGAAGGCGAAGTCCCCCAGCAGCCGCTCCGGGCAGGACTCCCCCCAGCGGAGATAGGCCGCGAGGACCAGCTCGTCGTCGCCGGGCCGGTTTCCTTCGAACAGGCCGCCAAGGCTCTCGATCAGCTCCTCCCGGTTGTCCAGGCGGACATCGGCCCAGAGATAGAGCATTCCGTCGCGGCTGCGGGTCGGCTGCGTCTCCGGCCTGCGGAACGGAGCGCCCGAGAAATCGACCCAGCCGCAGAAGGTGCTCACCTCCAGACCCTCTTCGGCTCCGCCCGATTGGCGAAATGGCGTTGGCACTGGACCAGAAGGGCCACTACATCGAGCTGGAGATCCGCGTCGAGTGCATCCGGGCTCGCCTCGTCAAAGGCATGGAGCTGGTGCCAGACACTGATGCCGTCCTCCCGGGCGTCGATGCGGCGGCGGATATCGGCGACGAGCCGCTTAACCTGCTCGATCCGGCCCAGGCTGTCCTCCGTCGTGATCTCGCCTGCCAGGTAGCGGCGCAGCAGCTTGCACTGGTAGCCGCGGCAGGAGCCGGGGCGCTCCTCGTAAACCGTGCAGCAGCCACCCTGATGGCGAGGACAGGGGAGCCGGAAGGCCGGCCCGTCCGGATGCACGAATGTCCTCAGCCCGAGCCGCTCCGCGCCTTCCATTTCGCCGGGCTCGAGCTTCGCCCAATCGTGAAGAAGGCCGTGGCAGCAGAGCCCGCAAGCCAGGCAGAGATGCGATCCGTCGAGGCTCAGCGGGCACTCCGGATCTGCACGAGAGGAAGGTAGGATGGGCTCGGCTCTCCCACCGGCGAGCCGGCGGCCTCGATCCAGGCGTGGGCCTGCAAGTCGCCGGCTTCGCGGCGCACGCCGATGCGGAGCTCGGCCGGGATCCCGTTCCGGCGCAGCAAAGCCTGCAGGGCCAGGGCGCGGGGCAGGCAGGTCATGGGAAGGAGATGATGCCGGGCGGCGGCCGTCACGAGTGCGGCGAGACGCCCGGCCGGGAGGGCCTGCCGCCGCCTGCCGCCCGCCAGGAGCCGCTCCACCCGTGGGAGCGCCATGAAGCGGAGCGCGATGTCCGCCGTCAGCAGGTACACCCAGGCGCGGATCAGGCTGCCGAGCTCCCGGCCGGAAAGAGAGCGCAGAGCCCGCAGCGAGGAGCGCTCAATCCTCATGGATCAGCACGAGCCCTTCCGCCGCGAGGCTGTTCACAAACTCCAGCAGCTCTTGCTCCAGCCTTTCGCCAGCCACTTCGTACTCCTGCTGGAGCGCGCGGTATGCCGATTCCACCTTGCCGTGCTCGAGAAGGAGCAGCCACATCCGTGTGCCGGTCTCGTTCAGACCGAAGTAGCGGCCGCTCTCCAGCGCGAGCACTACCGCCTCTCCTTCCAGGTCGCGGAACATCACCCCGGAGGGGACGGTCACCTGAGTGTCCAACGTCGTCATGACTTCCGCCAGGAGTTTACCCGATGTGTCCATTCCTGTACCAAAGTGGGCCCGGATGCGCCGAGCCGTCATTTCCTTCCACATCACTGGCAGGCGGCGTCGATCTTCACCCAGTCCACCTTGAAGAAGTCGTCGCTGCCGCCATAGTTGCTCTTGATCCGGAAACGGATCCTGGTGTTGCTGGCCTTGTAGGCCGAGATGTTGTAGGTCCGCGAGCTGATGTACGTGCCGGTATAGCCGGTCAGCGTCTCCAGCACGGTGTAGGAGGAGCCGCCGTTGTTCGACACCTCAATGACGGCCTCGTCGTCGGTTTCGACCCCGCGGATGTGGAAGCTGACCGTCAGCGTCGCGGAAGCGAAGCCCGAGAGGTTCGCTTGGCGCGCCGCGCTCGGCTGGGTGCCGGTGTCGGGGCTGTCGCGGAAGATCATGTACCCGCTGACCGGAATCCCCACGGTCACGTTGCCGCTGCTCACTCCCGTCCCCGCGGTGTCGGACTCCACCCAGGCGGCGCTCCAGCTCAGCGTGCCCTCGTTGTTCGAGAAGCCCGCGGTTGTCAACGTGTCCTTGAAATAGCCCGCCGTACAGGTGGGGGCCGGGCGGTAGCCGAAGTCGACGTCGGTGCGGTTCTGGCCGGCGGCGAGCGTGACGGTCGCGGTGTGCGCCGTGCCGGTGCCGTCGAGATCGTAGGTCGGGGTGGACCCGGAGGGCACGGTGCTCGACACCACCTTCACCTTGTAGGTGCCCGCGGCCAGGCCGCCGATGAGATAGTTGCCGTCGCCGCTCGTGGTCTGGGTCGCGATGACCGTGCCGCCCGAGTTGAGGAGCTGGACGGTGATGCCGTTGAGCCCCGGCTCGCCGCTGTCCTGGATGCCGTCGCCGTCGAGGTCCTTCCACACCCGGTTGCCGGCCGAGCCGGTCGTGGGCGCCGGCGTGCAGCTGGCGTCGATGCGCACCTGGTCGATCTTGAAGAAGTCGTCGTCGCCGCCGTACAGGCTGCTGATCCGGAACCGGATCCTGGTGTTGCTGGCCATGTAGGCCGAGATGTTGAAGGTGCGCGAGCTGATGTAGGTGCCGGTGTAGCCGGTCAGCGTCTCGAGCACGGTGTAGGAGGAGCCGCCGTTGTTCGACACCTCGATGACCGCCGCGTCGTCGGGCTCGACCCCCCGGATGTGGAAGTCGACGGTCAGCGTGGCGGAGGCGAAGCCCGAAAGGTTCGCCTGGCGCGCAGCGCTCGGCTGGGTGCCGGTGTCGGGGCTGTCGCGGAAGATCATGTAGCCGCTGACGGGAGTGCCCACGGTCACGTTGCCGCTGCTCGCTCCCGCCCCGGCGACGTCGGATTCCACCCACGAGCCGCTCCAGCCCAGCGTGCCTTCGTTGTTCGAGAAGCTCGCGGTGGTGAAGGTGTCCTTGAAGGTGCCCGCCGTGCACACGGGAGCGGGGCGGTAGCCGAAGTCGATGTCCGTGCGGTTCTGGCCGGCGGTCAGCGTGAAGGTCGCGATGTGCGCCGTGCCGGTGCCGTCGAAGTCGTAGCTCGGGGTGGACCCGGAGGGCACGGTGCTCGACACGACGTTCACCTTGTAGGTGCCCGCGGCCAGGCCGCTGAAGAGATAGTTGCCGTCGCCGCTCGTGGCCTGGGTCGCAATGACCGTGCCGCCCGAGTTGAGGAGCTGGACGGTCACGCTGTTGAGCCCCGGCTCGCCGCTCTCCGGGACGCCGTCGCCGTCGGTGTCGCTCCACACCCGGTTGCCGGCCGAGCCGGTCTGGGGCAGCGGCGTGCAACTGGCCTCGATGCGCACCTGGTCGATCTTGAAGAAGTCGTCGTCACCGCCGTATAGGCTGCTGATCCGGAACCGGACCCTGGTGTTGCTGGCCATGTAGGCCGAGATGTTGAAGGTGCGCGAGCTGATGTAGGTGCCGGTGTAGCCGGTCAGCGTCTCCAGCACGGTGTAGGAGGTACCGTCGTTGTTCGATACCTCGATGACCGCCGCGTCATCGGGTTCGACCCCCCGGATGTGGAAGTCGACCGTCAGCGTGGCGGCAGCGTAGCCCGCGAGATTCGCCTGTCGCGCCGCGCTCGGCTGGGTGCCGGTGTCGGGGCTGTCGCGGAAGATCATGTAGCCGCTGACCGGAGTGCCCACGGTCACGTTGCCGCTGCTCACTCCCGCCCCGGCGACGTCGGACTCCACCCACGAGCCGCTCCAGCTCAACGTGCCGTCGTTGTTCGAGAAGCTGGCGGTGGTGAGAGTGTCCTTGAAGGTGCCCGTCGTGCAGGTGGTGGGGGTCGGGCGATAGCCGAAGTCGATGTCGGCGCGGTTCTGGCCGGCGGTGAGCGTGAAGGTCGCGATGTGCGCCGAGCCGGCGCCGTCGAAATCGTGGGTCGGGGTCGCCCCGGCTGGCAGGGTCGAGGTCATGACGCGGACGCTGTAGGCGCCCGGGGTCAGGTTGGTGAAGGTGTAGTTGCCGTTCGAGTCCGTGGCCGTCATGGCGATCACGTTGCCGGAGCCGTCGAGGAGCTGCAGGGTGACGTTGACCAGGCCGGGCTCGCCGCCGTCCTCGGCGCCGTTGCCGTCGAGGTCGTTCCACACCCGGTCGCCCACTCTGCCGGTGCCGCGGTAGCCGAAGTCGACGTCGAGTGCGTTGTTGCCGGTCGTGACCGTGCGTTCGCGGCTGTCGCCGCCGGTCGTCGAGGCGGTGCCGGCGAGCGGGCCGGAGAAGTTCGAGGCCGCTACGCGCACCTCGTACTCCTCCCTCTCGACGCCGAAGGAGTAGTGGCCGTCCGAGTCCGTAGTCGTGGAGGCGAGCAGCGTCCCGAGGGAGTCGTAGAGCTCAAGGAGAACCCCGGCGATGCCCGGCTCGCCGGGGTCCTGCGAGCCGTCGCCGTCGGCGTCGAGGAAGACCGTGTCGCCCAGAAGGTAGGGGCGCAGCGGCGTGCAAGGCTCGCCCGTCTCCTCCACGCAGAGCACCCGGAAGGGGAGCAGCAGCGCGTTGAGGTTGAGCATGTCGACCCCGAGGACCTCCAGCTTGTAGACCCCTGGGGGGATGTTCGGAACGCTGTAATCCATTTGCGAGGGGTCGAACGGCGCCGTCGAGATCGCGAACCGCTCCCACTCCTTGTTGCCGGAGGGGTTCTCGTTGGCGAGCACGGTCCCTCCAGGGGTGGTGAGCTCGTAGCGTACCGAGGGTTCCCTCAAGATGTACGCCCCGAAGCCGGCCGCGCTCGCATCGTCGGCGGGGCTCCCGGTCCCCAACCCGCCGATAGCCACGCCTTCGGGCAAGGTGTCCAGGGTGGCCCAGGTGGGGACGAAGGGGAAGCCGGGGGTGTCGGGGTCGTTGGTGTCCTGCTCGGTCAGGTTGAACTTGCCATGGTCGAAGTCGCCGTCCCAGAGGACGATCTGGCTCTGCGACACCGGCACGTCGAAAAAGAAGCGGAACGTGCCGTCGTACGTCGTCGGCAGCGGGTCCGGGTAGTTCGGGTAGACGATTGCGAGGTCGGTGAGCGCCGTCCATGGCGCGATGTAGGAGAAGGGGCGCTCCACAGGGTCGAGGGTCATTCCGCTCAGCACCGCCGAGGTCCGCACCTTGAAGGAGTTCACCGTCTCCAGTGTGGGATCTTCGAGGCGGACCTTGAGGACGTAGAAGTAGTTGCCGCTGGGCGACAGAGCCGCGGGGCCGGTGCTCACCGTGAAGTCGGCCCACTGGTTGTCCGGCAGGTCCGAGGAGAGGACCGTGGGCGAGCCCGGCGGCATCAGGTTCACCGGTATCAGGCCGGTGCCGTTCGCGTTGGGGTCGGCGTAGAGCGAGTAGGAGAACAGGGCGGTCAGGCCGGCGTCCCAGTTGGCATCGCCGAACGGGTCATACTCGCCGCCGTCGCCGTCGAAGACGCTGAGGTCGAACGAGGTGGAACCGGCCGGCACCGCGATCGAGAGAGCCAGTTCGGGCGGGCTCAGCGTGTCAAAGCCCGTCCCGGCGATGGCCAGGAACCTGCCGTCCGTGACGTCGCAGGTCGGCAGGCATTTGAGGCTGGCGGCAGCCGGCGCGGCCGTCAGGATGAACAAGAGCGCGAATCCTCCAAGAATCCCGAAGCCTGACTTCATGGACACCATGACCATCTCCTCTTCCCCGATGCGCTGGGTATTGACGGCAAGTTTCCCTGCCGACCGTCAGGAGATCGTCAGGACTGCAAGTACGAGGAATCAGGAGGGGAGGGGTGTGTGCTCCGCGCGGTCCTCTTCGAGGCCGACTTCGAGGCCGAGATCCGGCGGGACTTCCACGGCGAGGCGGAAGGCGCGGTCGGCGGCCATCTTCAGGTAGCCGACGGTGCGGTCCCAGGCTCCGGCGCGGGCATAGTGGTAGGCCAGGAGCTCACAGTGCGACTCCCGGTCCTCAACGGAGCGTTGTTCCAGGCTCTCGGCCACCTGGCGGTGGAGCACCCGGCGGCGGGTCCGGTCAAGGGAGCCGTAGACCGTCCGGCGCACGATCTCGTGCGAGAATTCGAAGATGCCACGGCGGGCGCCGCTCGCCCAGAGCACGATGTCGCGCTCGCGCCGGCTGGCATGCCACTGGTTCGTCGCGTGCCGCACCAGCCAGCGGTCGAGCATGACCTCCAGGCCGCATTCGACGACTGCCATGTGCTCGCGCTCGACTTCCCGGAGCAGCACGGCGTCGAAGCCGTGACCTAGCACCGAGGCGAGGGTCACCAGGCGGCGGGTCGAGGTGGGCAGACGGCTGATGCGGCGCAGGATGATCTCCCGCAGGGTCGCCGTCTCCGGCAGGCGGAAGAGGTCCAGGCGCGAGGTGGCGGTCCAGCCGCCTTGGGCCGAGCGCACCAGGGTGCCCTCGTCGGCCAGCAGGTTGGTCAGCTCGGCGATGGCGAGGGGGAGCCCCTCCGTGTAGCGGAGGTAGAGCTTCGCCAGCTCGCCGGAGTCGCGCTCGCCCATCAGGCGGCGGGCGATCTGCCGCACCGGGCCCTCCTCCAGGCGGTCGAGGAAGATCTGGGTCACCTCGACGCGGCCTTTCTGCGCCTCGGGCCGCAGGCGTGCGAGAGGATCGACCGCCTCGGCCCGCCAGCCGGTAGCCGCGGTCGCGAGGATCCAGACCGGCGCCGAGGCGAGGCGGGGCAGCAGGCGCTCGAGCAGGCTGAGAGTGGTGCGGTCGGCCAGGTGCAGGTCGTCGAGCAGCAGCAGCACCGGCCTGGCGGAGCGCCGTCCGGCCATCTGGGTCAGGCGGCGGAGCACCTGCCAGACCGCGTCGGCCAACCGCTCCCGGGATGCCGCGTCTCCCGTAGTGGTCAAAGGGGAAGAGGGCAGCTCGTCGAGCTCGGGCAGCAGCCGGGCGATCTCGGCCACCAGCTCGGGGGGCGCGCCCGTCAGCGCGAGGCGCGCGGCCTCGATCTCCTCGGTCTCCTCGCGCAGGCCGTTGCGCAGAGCGTCCCGGATCGGCTGGTAGGCGACCTCGGGCTCGAATCCCTGGCAGCGCGCCAGCAGGACGGCGCCGGCGGTCTTCTCCGCCTCGCTGAGGAAGGACTTCGCCAGGCGGCTCTTGCCCACGCCGGACTCGCCTTCGAGCAGGGTGAAGGCGCCGCTGCCGCGCTGGACCGCCGCCCAGGTGCGCCGCAGCAGGACGAGCTCCCGCTCCCGGCCCACCAGGGGGATGATCGGCCCTACCGGCTCCACTCCCTCGCCGCGCTCGCCCGCCACCTGCTCTTCCTGGAGGATGGAGCGGTAGAGGGCGTGCGTCTCCTCCTCGGGCTCGACGCCGAGCTCCCGCTCGAGGAGGTTGCGGAGGTCCTCGTACTGGGAGAGGGCCCGGCCGCGGCGGCCGGACAGGCCGTAGAGGCTCATGACCTGGCGGTGCGCCTCCTCGCCCAGAGGGTCGAGGGCGAGCAGGCGCTGCGCGTGCTGGATCGCCAGGCGGTGGTCGCCGCGCTCGCGGTAGTGGGCGATCAGCGTGCGCAGGGCCTGGATCGCCCCTTCGCGCAGCCGCTCCCGCTGCTCGGCGATCCAGTCCTCCAGCTCGGCGCCCGCCCGCACGGGGCAGCCATTCAGGAAGTCGCCGTGGTAGAGCCGGACGGCCTGGGAGAGCAGGTGCGCCGCGTCCTCTTCCATGCCGCGGCGCAGGGCCAGCTCGAAGTCCTCGGCGTCCACCTGGACGTCGGGCTGGACGTCGAGGTCCTTGGAGAAGGTGACCGTCTGATGATTGGAGGCGATCAATTTGGAGACGATCGATTTGCCCGGGGCCAGCGTCGAGCGCAGGTTGTAGAGCGCCTGGCGCAGGCTGCTGCGGGCGCTGTTCGGCTCGTGCTCCGGCCAGAACAGGGCGGCCAGGCGTTCCCGCCCCTGGGGGACGCCCCGGGGCATGACGAGGTAGGCCAGCAGGCCGCGGACCTTCTGGGATTCGAAGCCGTGGACCGCGTGGCCATCCACCCGCACCTCGAAACCGCCGAGCAGGCGGATCTCTATTTTGGGCACCGCATCATTCTAACCCCTTGACAGGCAATTGCCATCTTCCTACACTGTTAGCAGTCATCGAGGGCGAGTGCTAACAGCCGCGCTCGTGACACTCCCCATCCAATTCGGATCGCGACCATAAGGAGGTACAAAGCCGTGAACATCCGTCCGCTACACGATCGTGTCCTGGTAAAGCGTATTGAACTGCAGGAGCAGGTGCGGGGCGGGATCATCATCCCGGACACCGCCAAGGAGAAGCCGCAAGAGGCCGAGGTCGTCGCCATCGGCCCAGGCAAGCTGACCGACGACGGGAAGCGCACGCCGCTGGAAGTCCAGCCGGGCGACCGCGTCCTGATGGGCAAGTACTCGGGCAGCGAGATCAAGATCGACGACACGGATTACGTGATTTGCCGCGAGGACGAGATCCTGGCGGTGATCGGCAACGGCAACAAATAACGCCGATCGCTGCTGGTCACGCATCCGTTTTCGCCAAATATTCAGTAAATTCAGGAGGTTAGACACATGGCTAAGCAGATTATCTACTCCGGGGACGCGCGCGCCGCGATCCTTCGGGGTGTCAACAAGCTGGCTGACGCGGTCAAGGTGACCCTCGGCCCCAAGGGACGCAACGTCGTCATCGAGAAAAAGTTCGGCTCGCCGACCATCACCAAGGACGGCGTGACCGTGGCCAAGGAGATCGAGCTGGGCGACCCGCTCGAGAACATGGGCGCTCAGATGGTGCGCGAGGTCGCTTCGAAGACCTCCGACGTGGCCGGCGACGGCACCACCACCGCGACCCTGCTCGCCCAGGCGATCTACCGCGAGGGCTCCAAGAACGTCACCGCCGGCGCCAATCCGATGGAGATCAAGCGCGGCATCGAGCTGGCGGTCAAGGCCGCCGTCGCGGAGATCGACAAGCTGGCCAAGCCGGTCGAGGGCAAGGACATCGCCCACGTCGGCACGATCTCGGCCAACAATGACGAGGAGATCGGCCGCATCATCGCCGAGGCGATGGAGAAGGTCGGCAAGGACGGCGTGATCACGGTCGAGGAGGCCAAGGGCCTGGAGACCACCCTGGAGGTGGTCGAGGGCATGCAGTTCGACCGCGGCTACCTGTCGCCGTACTTCGTCACCGACGCCGAGCGCATGGAGACGGTGCTCGAGAACTGCAAGATCCTGCTCAACGAGAAGAAGATCAGCTCGATGAAGGACCTCCTTCCGGTGCTGGAGCAGGTGGCCAAGCAGGGCCGTCCGCTCCTGATCATCGCCGAGGACGTCGAGGGCGAGGCGCTGGCCACCCTGGTGGTCAACAAGCTGCGCGGCACCCTGCACGTGTCCGCGGTCAAGGCCCCGGGCTTCGGCGACCGCCGCAAGGCCATGCTGGAGGACATCGCGGTCCTGACCGGCGGCCGGGTGATCACCGACGACCTCGGCATCAAGCTCGAGAACGTCCGCTGGGAAGACCTCGGCGACGCCAAGAAGGTCGTGCTGACCAAGGACGACACCACCATCGTGACCGACTCGGACGACGCCAAGCGCCGTGAGACGATCGCGGGCCGGGTCAAGCAGATCCGCAACCAGGTCGAAGAGACGAGCTCGGACTACGACCGCGAGAAGCTGCAGGAGCGGCTGGCCAAGCTGGCCGGCGGTGTCGGCGTGATCAGGGTCGGCGCCTCCACCGAGGTCGAGATGAAGGAGAAGAAGCACCGCATCGAGGACGCCATCTCGGCGACCCGCGCCGCGGTGGAGCAGGGCATCATCGCCGGCGGCGGCGCCGCGCTGGTGCACGCGCTGCCGTCTCTGGACAAGCTGGACCTCACCGGTGACGAGGCCACCGGCGTCAGCATCGTCCGGGAAGCCCTGGTCGAGCCGCTGCGCTGGATCGCCACCAACGCCGGCCACGAGGGCTACGTGGTGGTCAGCAAGGTCCGCGAGCTGGACGTCAACTTCGGGCTGAACGCCGCGACCGGCAAGTACGAGAACCTGCTCGAAGCCGGCGTGGTGGACCCGGTCAAGGTCACCAAGGCGGCGCTGGCCAACGCGGCCTCGGTCGCCGGGCTGGTGCTGTCCACCGAGTCCGCCATCGTGGAGTAGCCGGCCGAGGCGGAGCCCGAGGCGCACTCACACGGCGGTCACTCGCACAATCACTGATCGCCGAGTCCCGGGCGCCCTCATCGGCAGCCCGGGGCGGTGATCACCTGCCGTAGAGAACTCCCCGCTCGCATCGTCGGCCATGCGAGCGGGGAGTCGGCTTTTCAGCAGGCTCGCCCGTCAACAGGCGTGACTGGCCTGCATCCGGATCAGCTGGGCGCGTTCCTCGGTGGACTTGCCGCCCCAGACACCGTACGGCTCTCGGGTGCGCAACGCCCAGTTCAGGCAGGCCTGGGTCACCGGGCAGCCGGCGCAGACCTGCTTGGCAGCCCGTTCCCGGCGCAGCCGCGACGGCCCGCGCTCGTTCTCGGGATGGAAGAAGGTCGACGAGTCAAGGCCTCGACACGCGCCGCGCATCTGCCAGTCCCA
>JAXDKG010000055.1:0-262336 GCA_034667225.1 Acidobacteriota bacterium | reverse complement strand
ATGGGGGCAACGTCGGAGCACTATGACGACGAAGAGGAACTGCTGGCCAGAGTTGCGCAGTTGATGGCCGAGGAAAAAGTGATCGGCTGGTTCCACGGAAAGATGGAATTCGGTCCCCGCGCCCTGGGCAACCGCAGCATCATCGGCGACGCACGCAGCGAGGCGATGCAGAGCGTCATGAACCTGAAGATCAAGTTCCGGGAGTCGTTCCGTCCATTCGCCCCCTCGGTGCTCAAGGAGCGCGTATCGGATTACTTCGAGATGGCGGCCGGCGTCGAGAGCCCCTACATGCTCCTGGTCACCGGCGTCCAGGAGCAGCGGCGCGTCGCCAATGGGAACACCGGCGGCCACGGCCTGGAGCTGCTCAAGCAGAAGCGCTCGGACGTACCCGCGATCACCCATGTCGACTACTCGGCTCGGGTGCAGACCGTCGACGCCACGCGTAATCCGGCGTACCATCAGATGCTGCGGCATTTCGAAGCCCGAACCGGCTGCCCGGTCATCATCAACACCAGCTTCAACGTGCGCGGCGAGCCGATCGTCTGCACCCCGGAGGACGCCTACCGCTGCTTCATGCGGACAGAGATGGACTACCTGGTGCTCGGCTCGTTCCTGCTCGACAAGAAGGCGCAGCCCAGATTCGAGGAGAAGGGCGACTGGCGCCAGGATTACCAGCTCGACTAGGTAGGAGAAGACGTCATGCGCAGGTTCGGCTATATCGGCTCGCTGTTCGGCGAGATCATCCAGTTCGCCAAACAGAACAAGGTGTACTGGATCGTGCCCTTCATCCTGGTCCTGGCGCTCGTCATCGTGCTCGTGGTGACCAGCCAGGCGGCGGCGCCCTTCATCTATACGCTGTTCTAAAGGTCGACGGTAAAGAGTTGAAGGGGCGCTCCGGTCGATCGGAAGGCGATCTCCACGGATTTCGCGGCCGGCGGCAGAGCCACCTCGACGCGCTTGCGGGTGCCGCGGGCGATCTCGACGCGGGCCGCGGGCGATCCGTTCACGGAGATGGCAACCGTGCTCGAAAGCTGGGGACACGACCGGTCGAGCCCCAGGGTCACGGTGGCCGCGCGGGCGCCGCGAGGATGGATCCGGATCGCGGCATCCGCGTCCATCCAGCGCCATCTGGCGCGGCGGATGTCGCCGTCAGGCCCCCAGCCGGAAACGCCGCGCAGGATGTGAAAACGCCGGTTCGCCGGGACAGGGCTCAGCGAGACCAGCCGGTAGTGGTTGCGGGTCAGCCGGCAGTAGACCTTGCTTTCCGGCCACTCGAAGGTGAGCGCGCCTTCCCATCCGCTCTCGCCCTCGGTCAGCAGATAGACGGCAGCCTTGGGATGGCGGGAGGCGCTGCGCAGCCCCTCCTCGACCGGCATGTGCTTGAACCTCCTCAACAGATAGTCGGCATGCGGCGCCATCTCCTCGGAGACGAGGACGATCGCCTTGGGCCGGAGGTGCCGGTTCGCCCATTCCGCGGCCTGGGCCGGCGGCGAAGGAGAGGCGCGAGCCGCGAGGACCGGGGAGGTGTACAGGATCGAGACCGCGACGATGGCCGCGGCAGGAACCCAGCCCAGCCCGGGCCGGCGCGCGCGCTCCGCCGCCGCTTCGCAGCCCATGGCCGCGGCGAATGCCATACCGAGGAGGAACGGCAGGGCATAGCGGGCGCCGTCCCCGGGGTCCATCGCGGCAAGGCAGAAGGCCAGGTGTGTGAGGCTCAGCGCCGCCAGCGGCAGGGCCAGCCTCTCGCGCCGCCGCCGGAGGCGGATCGCGCCGGCGATGGCGAGGCCGAGCACCGGCAGGGCGAGCCAGCGGGACCCCCAGGGATTGAGGACGAAATGCGCTGCGACCGCGAAAAGATCGCGGCCCTTGCGCGACGCCGTCGCGTCCTGCTCCGCCACGTGCGCGGCCTGCTTGACCTGGTAGTCCAGAAAGCCCTGCAAGCCGCCGGTGGCGCGGACGAGCGGGATGAGCCAGAGGAGGGAGACGAGCGTGAAGGCGGTCAGGGCCTGGGCGCGCCGCCGGCCCGGAACCCGCCAGAGCGCGGCGGCGAGCAGGGGGATCACGGCCACCGCGTGCTGCGGCCGGCAGCCGATGGCCGCCGAAGCACAAGCTCCCAGAAGGACCGCCGAACCGGCCCCGCCTCCTCCGGCGAGCCTGGCGGCCGCCGCCAAGGCGAAGCACAGGAACATCAGCGACGGCGGATCGGACATCGGCAGCGGCGCCTGCACGAGCATCACGGGGGAGAGCAGGAAGAGCAGGGCCCCGGCGACCGCCACCCGCTCCGAGGGCGCTTGGGTGCCCTCTCCCGCGATCCGGCGGAAGGCTGACACCAGCGCGGGATAGCTGGCCAGCGAGGAGACGAAGCTGAGGGCGACCAGGCTCCGGAACGGATCCTGGAAGACGATCCCGAACAGGTTGCCCAGCCCGATCAGGAGCGGATAGCCCGGAGGATGCGGATGGTGGGCCAAGGGGTCGAAGCGCTCGAGCGCGGAGGCGAAGAGCATCTCGTCGATCTCCCAGAGGCTGCCCGGCAGCGTGAGGGCACGCACCAGGACCAGCAGCCCGAAGCCGGCGAGGGCGAGAGTCGAGACTCCCCTGGCGGCAGAGAGCGCAGCCGCACCGGGAGCATATGGCGTCCGGACGCTTTCCATGTTCGTGGCCCTGTATCTGGGTAAGACAGGGTATCTTCGCACATCCCGGACTTGCCGCATTCCTGGGCTTGGTCCAGAATAGCGCGATGCGCCGTTTCAAGCCGATCCATGGAGTCTTCCTTGTCCTGCTCTTCGTAGCCGCCATTCTGACGGCGGAATACGTCTTTGAGAGCCAGCGCGGCGGCGACACCGAGAGGGTCTCGCCCGGCCGCGACGGCAAAGTGCGGATCGCCCTCGCGGAGCTCGAGCCTCAGCAGGTCCGCTTCTACCAGTTCCTCAATTCGGGGAACCAGGAGGTCCGGTTCTTCGTCGGCCGCGATTCCGGCGGCCACGTGCAGGTGGCGTTCGATGCCAACGAGACCTGCGCCAAGACGAAGCGGGGGTTCCGGCACGAAGGGGAGTGGCTGGTCTGCAACAAGTGCGAGAAATCCTTCCGCGTCGCGGAGGTCAATGCCGGCGGCGGCGGATGCAATCCGATCCCGCTGCGCCACGCGGTGGAAGGCGAAGAATTGGTCATTGCCGAGGCCGATATCCTCGGAGGTTGGCGCCTGTTCCGTTAGAGGGAGCTCCAGTCTTTGCGGGCTGGGGGCAACTGACGTGGAATCAGCGCTTTGACGGACGGGGCGCGATAGTGTATCTTCGCGCGGTCCGGAAAGGTTAGCTATGTCCTCAGCCGACTTCGTGATGTACGAAGAGGAGTTCAAGCATCTGGAAGAGGCTCTGCGCCGTCTTCGTCAGGAGGCCAATGCCAAGGCCGTGTTCCTGATCGACAAGAACGGCCAGCAGATCGCCTCGGCAGGTGAGGTCGACCAGTTCGACACCACCTCCCTCGCCTCCCTCACCGCCGGCAACGTGGCCGCCACCGACGGCCTCGCGAAGCTGATCGGCGAGCGCGAGTTCTCGGTGCTGTTCCATGAGGGCCAGCAGGACCATATCCACATCTCGATCGTGGCCAAGCGGGCGATCCTGGTGGTCATCTTCGACGACCGCTCGTCCCTCGGTCTGGTCCGCCTGCGCGTCAAGCGCGCCAGCGTGGACCTGGAGAAGATCTTCGAGATCATGTTGCAGAAGAGTGAACGAGGAGCCGGAACGGCGCACGCGAGCCCCTTTTCCGAGATCACCGACGACGACATCGATGCGCTCTTCGGCGAGTAGCCGCAGAGATCGCAGGCGGGGCGGCACGCCGGCAGGCCGGCGCGCAAGGCACCCCGGCGGTCCGGTGAGCAACGGAGCAAGGCAGCCAAGATGACTTTCATCAACTACGCCAGCAAAGAGATCAACTGCAAGATCGTCTACTACGGTCCCGGCCTGTGCGGGAAGACGACGAACCTGCAGTACATCTACAATAAGACCGCGCCGGAATCGAAGGGCAAGATGATCTCGCTGGCCACCGAGGCGGATCGCACGCTGTTCTTCGACTTCCTGCCTCTCGACCTGGGCAGCATCCGCGGCTTCACCACCCGGTTCCACCTCTACACCGTCCCGGGCCAGGTGTTCTACGATGCCAGCCGCAAGCTGATCCTCAAGGGTGTCGACGGCGTCATCTTCGTCGCCGACAGCCAGGAGGAGCGGATGGAGGCGAACATCGAGTCCATCCGGAACCTGGAGCAAAACCTGAAGGAGCACGGCTTCGATCTTTCGACGATCCCGTACGCCTTGCAATTCAACAAGCGGGACCTCGCGAACGTGGTGCCGGTAGACGAGATGTACCGCACCCTCAACTTCAAGCGGGAGCCCACCTTCGAGGCCGTCGCCACCACGGGCGTCGGGGTATTCGACACCCTGAAGTCCGTAGCCAAACAGATCCTGATCGAGCTCAAGAAACGCTGAGGGACGACCCTATGGCCAAGCCTCGGCCGAAAGCCCAGCCGGAAAAGGCAGAGAAGACAGAGAAGATCGAGAAGACGGAGACGCTGTCGTCGAAAGCGCGCGCCACCGCCAAGGCGGCCGCCGCCATCGATCCGGCGCTCGACGCCTTCACCAAGGCCCTGGACGCCTTCCACAAGAAGGACTGGGCCAAGGCCTCCAAGCTGCTCGAGAGCGTCCTCGCCGAGAGCGACCGCCCCGACCTCTCCGCCCGCGCCCGCCAGTACCTCGCCGCCTCGCGCCAGAAGGTGGACAAGGCGAAGGAGGAGGAAGGGGACCCCTTCCTGCGCGCCGTCTACGAGAAGAACCGGGGGGACGCCGCGGCCGCCCAGGAGATCTGCCGCCAGGGAGGCCGCGACCAGAAGGACGAGCGCTTCGCCTATCTGGCGGCGTCGATCCATGCCGCCGAGGGCCGGACCGAGGAAGCCGTGCAGGCGCTGTCGCGGGCCATCGAGCTCAATCCCAAGAACCGCGTCCATGCCTTCCACGACCCCGACTTCGCCGAGCTCCGCAAAGACCGCGACCACCGCCAGCTCTTCGGACTCTCCTGAAGGGAAGCGGCTGGTCGCGGTGGGCGGCGGCACCGGCCTGTCCGCCCTGCTGCGCGGGCTCAAGCACTACACCGGGACCGACCGCCTGCGCCAGCTCACCGGCGTGGTCACGGTCACGGACGACGGCGGCTCCTCCGGCCGGTTGCGCCGCGAGTTCGGCGTGCTCCCCCCGGGCGACATCCGCAACTGCCTCGTGGCTCTCGCGGACGACGAGGACCTCCTGGCGCGCCTCTTCCAGTACCGCTTCCCCAACGGCGGCGGCCTGCTCGGCCACTCGTTCGGCAACCTGTTCCTGACCGCGCTCACCGGCATCACCGGCGACTTCCACCAGGCGATCCTCACCGCCGAGTCGATCCTCTCGGTGCGCGGCAAGATCTGCCCGGCCACCGTCCAGGACGTGCGGCTGCGCGGCCGCGGCGCCTCGGGCCAGGTCTACGAAGGCGAGTCGGCGATCGGCACGTCGGGCGAGGCCATCGAGCGCCTGGAGCTAGATCCGCCTTCGCCCCCCGCCTTTCCGCCGGCGGTCACCGCCCTGGAAAAGGCCGACCTGATCCTGCTCGGCCCCGGCTCGCTCTACACGTCGATCCTCCCCAACCTGCTGATTCCGGGCATCCGCCAGGCGGTCAACAAGAGCCCGGCACGGACCGTGCTCCTGCTCAACCTGATGACCCAGCCCGGGGAGACCGACGGCATGACCGGCATCGATCATTTGCGCGCGGTCGAGCGCCTGGCCGGCCGCGGGCTGGTCGACGACGTCCTGGTCAGCTCCTCCGAGATCCCCGGCCAGCTGCTGGAGCATTACGCCGAAACAGGCTCCGAGCCCGTGCTCATCGACCGGGCTGAAGTCGAAGCCCTGGGCATCCGGGTGGTCGAGGCCGACCTGCTCGCGCCCGGAGACGAATTCGTCCGCCACGATTCGCCCAAGCTCGCCGCAGCGGTGATGGAGCTGCTCGACCATGTCTGAACGCCCTCGGATTGCAGTCGTGCTCGCCGCCGGCAAGGGGACCCGCATGCGGTCCAACCTGCCCAAGGTCCTCCACTACGCCGCCGGCCGGCCGCTCCTCTCCTGGGTGATCGACACCGCCCGCTCCGCCGGCTGCGAGCGCATCCTGGTGATCATCGGCCACGGCGCGGACCAGGTGATGGAGGAGATTGACGGCCACGACATCCAGTGGGTGCGCCAAGAACAGCAGCGGGGGACCGGCCATGCCCTCATGCAGGCGGAGCCGCACGTCCAGGGCGAGGCCAACCTGCTGGTCCTCTCCGGCGACGTTCCCCTGGTCAGCCCCGCGACCCTGGAGGCGCTCACGGCCGGCGCCGCCGCCGGCTGGGGGGCGATGGCCGTGGCCGAGCTCGACGAGCCGGGCTCGCTCGGCCGGGTGCTCGCCGGAGGCTACGGCGCGCTGCGGCGCATCGTCGAGGCTGCCGACGCCTCTCCCGAAGAGCTCGCGGTCAAGCGAGTCAACGCCGGCCTCTATGCCCTGCCGGCACCCCAGATCTTCGACTATCTGCGCCAGATTGGCACCGAGAACGCCCAGGGGGAGCTCTACCTGACCGACGCGGTGACGGCAGCAGCCGCCGATCACAAGCTGGTCCTGCTCGTGCCCCTGCCCGATCCCTCCGAGGCGCTCGGGGTCAACACCCGGGCGGAGCTGGCCCGAGTCCACCGCCGGTTGCTGGACCGCCACCTGGCAAACCTGATGGACCAGGGCGTGACCATCCTGGAGCCCTCCCGCACCTCGATCGAGCCCGGGGTCAAGGTGGGGACGGACACGATCATCCACCCCGACGTATCGCTCCTCGGCCGGACCGTGATCGGCGAGGGCTGCACGCTGCGCCAGGGGGCCTGGATCCGGGACAGCACGCTGGGCGACGACGTCAGGGTCGAGCCCTACAGCGTGATCGACGGGGCGGAGGTGGGAGACGCCTGCCGGGTCGGCCCCTACGCCCGGTTGCGCCCGGCATCCCGCTTGCTACAGGGTGCCCGAGTGGGCAACTTCGTCGAGGTCAAAAACTCCGAGCTGGGGCCAGGGAGCAAGGCGAACCATCTCTCCTACATCGGGGATGCCACGATCGGGGAGGGGGCCAACGTCGGCGCCGGGGTCGTGACCTGTAACTACGACGGCACCAGCAAGCACCCCACCGAAATCGGGCCGGGCGCGTTCATCGGCAGCGACACCATGCTCGTCGCTCCCGTCAAAGTCGGCGAGGGGGCGAGCACGGCGGCGGGATCGGTGATCACCAAGGACGTTCCCGCCGGCGCCTTGGCGATCGGCCGGGTGCGGCAGAAGAACCTCGAAGGCTGGGCCGGCGGCCTGCGCGGCAAGCGGAAAAAGAAAAAAGAGGAACCCTGAGAATGTGCGGAATCGTCGGCTACGTGGGCAACCGTGAGGTCGTGCCCCTTCTGATGGACGGGCTCCGCCGCCTGGAGTACCGCGGCTATGACTCGGCCGGAGTCGTCGCGGTCCTGGACGGCGAGTTCCAGACCGCCAAAGCGGAAGGCAAGCTCGACCGCCTCAAGGAAAAGCTCGAAAAGCAGCCCCTGACCGGCCGCTACGGCCTCGGCCACACCCGCTGGGCCACCCACGGTCCGCCGAGCGAGCGCAACGCCCATCCCATGGTGGACTCCCGGCGCCGGGTCGCGCTGATCCACAACGGCATCATCGAGAACTTCCTGCCGCTCAAGAAGCGGCTGATCTCCGAGGGCTGGACCTTCACCTCGGACACGGACACCGAGGTCATCGCGAACCTGATCTCCTCCCATCTCGATCACGAGCCCGACCTCCGGCACGCGGTCGCCCGGGCCTGCCGCGAGCTGGAGGGGATGTATGCCTTCGCCGCCGTGACCACCGAGTCCGAGGACCAGGAGATCGTGGCGGCCCGCCAGGGTCCGCCGCTGGTCATCGGCCTCTGCGAGGGGGAGCAGTTCCTCGCCTCCGATCCATCCGCTCTGCTCGTCCACACCAAGGACGTGATCTTCCTGGAGAACGGCGACCTGGCGCTGCTGAAGCAGTCGGGCATCGAGATCTGGGACCGCCAGGGCAACAAGATGGACCGCCCCGTGCAGCACCTGACCTGGGACCCCATCCAGGCGGAGAAGGGCGGCTACAAGCACTTCATGCTCAAGGAGATCCACGAGCAGACCCAGGCCGTGCAGGACACCTTCGCCGGCCGCGTGGACTTCGAGCGGGCAGAGATCCTCTTCGACACGATCAAGATGTCCGAGGACGAGCTGCGGTCGGTCGAGCGCATCCACATCCTCGCCTGTGGCACCTCCTGGCACTCGGCCCTGGTCGGCAAGTTCATGATCGAGGAGCTCGCCCGCGTCCCGGTCGAGGTCGATTACGGCTCCGAGTACCGCTACCGGAAGCCGATCGTCAACGGCAAGGTCCTGGCCGTGGGCATCTCCCAGTCGGGCGAGACCGCGGACACGCTCTCGGCCATGGAGGCCGCCCGCGACGCGGGCGCCAACCTGTTCACCGTCTGCAACGTCCAGGGGAGCCAGGCCACCCGGATCAGCGAGGGGGTCATCTACACCCACGCCGGCCCGGAGATCGGGGTCGCCTCGACCAAGGCCTTCACCACCCAGCTCGTGGCCCTCTACCTGCTCGCCCTCTACCTGCGCCAGTTGAAGACCGGGAAGATCGAGCACCAATACCTGGACGACCTCGCCCGGCTGCCGCAGGCGGTGGACGAGGTGATCCGCCGGCAGGAGAAGAATATGGAGGCGCTCGCCCGGCGGTATTTTCGAGCCGAGAACTTCCTCTACCTGGGGCGCGGCATCAACTACCCGATCGCCCTCGAAGGCGCGCTCAAGCTCAAGGAGATCTCCTACATCCACGCCGAGGGCTACCCGGCGGGCGAGATGAAGCACGGCCCCATCGCCCTGATCGACAACGAGATGCCGGTGGTCTCCATCGCCACGGGCAGCGACGTCGTGTTCGAGAAGGCGAAGAGCAACCTGCAGGAGGTCAAGGCGCGGGACGGCGTGGTCATCGCCCTGACCGACCGCGACCCCGAGGAGCTGGGAGGAGTCTGCGACGAGGTCATCGAAGTCCCGACCGTCTCGCCGCTGCTCCAGCCGATCGTCAACGTCATCCCGCTGCAGCTCCTCGCCTACTTCACGGGAGTCCGCCGCGGAGCCGACGTGGACCAGCCGCGAAACCTGGCCAAGAGCGTGACCGTCGAGTAATCCCTGATGTTGGGGGGCTTGCCCCGCCCTCCCGGGAGGGGGGTCCGGTCCCTCCCCCCGGGGAGGGGGACGGTTGGGTCTGGGGGGAGGCTAGGAGGGGGGTGCTCCGAACTCCCCGATCCTACGCCTGCCGCTCGACCTTCACCGTCCCTCGCCCGACCTCCAGCGTGTTCCGCTCGACCCTGGGCGGCAGTCTTCCACCCCCTTGTGGCAGCCGCCCGGCCACGGTCGCGCGCGCCGGAGCTTGCGCGTCTGGACCTCGCGCGGCAGCGGCTCGAAGATCGGCACGGTCTTCTAGCTCCTGGGCGACCGCCGCTCGAAGCCCGGTTGACGCCGCTCAACGCCGAGCGAACCTCGCTCCAGGTCGAGCA
This sequence comes from Acidobacteriota bacterium, assembly GCA_034667225.1. Taxonomy (GTDB): domain Bacteria; phylum Acidobacteriota; class Thermoanaerobaculia; order Multivoradales; family UBA5704; genus DATMER01. The sequence goes on along the minus strand of JAXDKG010000055.1, from coordinate 252,705 downwards.
GCCGTGGCTAGAGACCAGGCGATCGCGGCTTACAGCCAAGCAACGGAAGATCAAAACCGAGCGGCCGTGGCTAGAAGCCAAGCAGCCATCGCTTCAGACCGGGCCGCCCTGGCTCGATGGGTAGCGATCGTCGCTTGACGGGTATTCCAAGCGCCTCAAAATGGCTCCAACTCCTCCTTGTGCTACCGTGTCGTTGAGGAGAAACCCATGGGCCATGCCCTGATTCTGAACGTACCCGAGGAGTTGTATCGATCCCTGATCCAGAGGGCGGAGGAGGTCGGCCAGAAGCCGGAATCGTTGGCCGTCCAACTCTTGAAGGCAGCCACCAGTCCGGGCGTCAGCGATCCTTTGGAACCATTCATCGGCGCGCTCAGCAGTCAGAGAACCGATTGGGCGGACCGGCATGACGCCTATCTGGGGAAGTCCCCTCGCCGCTAAGGACTTCCCACCCGAGACCTCAGGTGACTCCCAAGTCAGTCGGGTGACCCTTGTCGGTAGTGGCCTAGTTGGAAATACTTCCCCTCCCGCCCCTAACCTACTGATTCTGCGGTGGGTTCCAGAGCAAGCCTAGACTCACGGGCGGCACCTGTCCGGGCCACCCGGTCGTGCTAGCATGACTCCCCGCCAACAGGAAGGAGCGAAAATGCCTGATTCAGATAACAATCGGCGCGATGTTGCAGGCCGCTTCCTGCAAGCCACCAGAAACAAGACGTTCGACTTGACCCACCGACTGTTTCCGGCGGAACTCGCCGCACAGATCACCGAGACTGCCGACAGGGAAGTCGAGGACCAAGGATTGCAGGCTGAGAACATCGAGGTGATCCTCCACTGGTTCCGCTCTGACGCCGACGTCGAATGGCTCGAACGCTTTTGGCAAACCCCTGAAGGTAGCCGGTTTCTTGACCTCAGCGTCGAGTTGATGATGAGGTCAATTCTTCGCCGGTTCGGGCCAGAGGTCCCTCTCCCGCCCCCTGGGAACATCGACTGAAATAGTGGTGCCCTGGTGGCATGCCAGACCGCAAGCCCCCGAGCGACCCCGCGACCCCCAACGAGCTCGCCCACGCCGTCCCCCTAAGGGCTCGTCACGGAATAACTGTGCAACAGTCGGCTCCTCACCTCCGGCCCCCTCTCCCGCGTAGCGGGGGAGGGCTGGGGAGGGGGTCTTCCGGCATCCGCTCGACCCTAGGAGCCTACCGCTCGACCTTAACCTTCCCTCGCTCGCCTTCCAGATCATTTCGCTCGCCATCCGCCGACTGCCGCTGAGCCTCCAGCGCGTCCTGCCCGCACTCCGATGCCGCCATCCGAGCTCCAGCGCATTTCGCCTGACCTCCAGCACGTCCCGCTGGACCGTCGGCGCGTCTCGCTGAGGCTCGAGTGCGTGACGCCCGGGCTCCGGCGCAGCCGCCGAAGGTCCGGCAGTATCGGCTGGCCCCCCGGCGGCACCTGCTCGACCCTTGGCGGCATCCGCCGGACCCCGGACGACCGCCGCCCGGCTCCGCGCGCGCTAGAGCTTGCGTGGATGCCGCCGGACCTTCGGCGACTCGCACCGGAGCTGGCGTGGGTGCGTCCAGACCTCGCGCCGCGGCGGCTGGAAGATCGTCATCCTCGCGTTGTCCCACGACCGTGGATTTCGCAGCACCCCCTCCCCAGCCCTCCCCCGCTACGCGGGAGAGGGAGCCGCGCCCTCTACAGATGAGCTACTTGTTTCGTGACGAGCCCTAACTCCCGAGTCGCTGGCCAGGGGGTGAGAGGGTCCCAGGGCTTTGACAGATATGATCCGCGGCGTGACCGAGATCTCCGCGACCTACCACCAGCGCCGCGACTCCTTCCAGCAGGAGGAGCGGCGCCTCGCCCGGATCTCCCTCCGCTTCTCGATCGTCCGCGGAATCCTGTTCGCGGCCTTTGCCGGCTGCCTCCTCTGGGTCCTTTTCGATCCGGACTCCCCGAAGCAGGTGGGATTCGGGGCAGCGGCTCTGTTCTTCGTCGCCTTTATGGCCATCCTTCCTCGCCATGACCGGATCGTCGCCGCCCAGCGCCGGGCCGGAGATCTGGCGCGGATCAACGAGGAGGCGCTGCTGCGGATCGCGCGCGACTGGAAGCGCCTGCCCGTCTCAAGCTTCCATGACGACCATCCTCTAGCTCGCGATCTCGACCTCTTCGGCCCCGCTTCACTCTTCCACCTCCTGGGCACCGCCCACACGCCGGCTGGCAAGAGCGAGCTGGCCGGCTGGCTGCTGGAGCCGGCCCTGCCCGCGGAGATCGTCCGGCGACAAGAGGCAGTCGTGGAGCTCGCGCCGGAGCTCGACCTGCGGCAGCAGCTCGAAGTTCGCACGCGGCCGATGGAAAAGCACGCCCCGAGCGTGGACAAGTTTCTGGCCTGGGCCGAGGACCGGCCCTGGCTTCTCGCGCGCCCCTGGCTGGTCTGGCTGACGCGGATCCTGCCGGTCCTCACGATCGCAGCGCTGATCCTGTGCCTGCTGCGGTTCGGAGCGACGATCGACACCGTCCAGCCCGGAGCTTCAGCTTTGGGGACCCTCATCCCCTCCTGGGAGTTGGGTTTGCTGCTGACGGTCAACATCACCGTCGGCTATCTGCTGGGGTCGCGCGTTCTCGCGAGCTTCGACCGGCTTGAGGCACGGCAGAAGGAGTTCGAGCTCTACGCCGATGCCTTGGCGCTGATCCCGGAGCGCGGCTACACGGCGTCCGTCCTCCAACGGATCGCGGCGGACCTAGTGCCTCAGGGCCGGCCCGCTCACCTCTGGATGAAGATCCTGCAAGGGCGCATCGGGCTCGCCGACGCCCGCCACTCGGGCATCCTCCACTTCTTCCTCCAGAGCTTCCTGCTGTGGGACTTCCACAGCCTCTATCTGCTGGAGGCCTGGCAGAGAGATGCCGGCCCTCACGTCCGGAAATGGGTCCAGGCCCTCGGCGATTTCGAGGCTCTGTCTGCCTTGGCCGGGCTGCGCCACGACAATCCGGACTGGGTCTTCCCCCGGGTAGAGGAAGGACAGGACCGTTTCGCCGCCAGGGTGCTGGGGCATCCGCTGCTGCCCGCTGACCGGCGGGTCTCGAACGACGTCGAGCTCGGCCCTCCCGGTACATTCCTACTGGTCACCGGTTCGAACATGTCGGGAAAGAGCACGCTTCTGCGCTCGATCGGCGTCAACGCGGTGCTGGCTCAGGCGGGCGGGCCGGTCTGCGCGGAAGAGCTGCGGATGCCGCCGGTCACCCTCGCCACCAGCATTCTCGTCGAGGACTCGCTTGCCGACGGCGTCTCCTTCTTCCTCGCCGAGCTGAAGCGGATCCGCGGTGTGGTGGACATGGCGGACAGGTGCCACGCCGAGGGGAGGACCCTCCTCTACCTCTTGGACGAGGTGCTCCGCGGCACAAACAGCCATGAGCGGCAGGTGGCGGTGCGGCGGGTGATCCTCCACCTGCTGCGGCAGGGAGCGATCGGCGCGGTCTCCACCCACGACCTGCAGATCGCGGAGATCCCGGAGCTGGCCGAGGCCGTCCGGCCCGTCCACTTCCGCGAGACCCTCCACCCCGGGGGCGATCCGCCCATGACCTTCGACTACCAGATGAGGCCGGGCGTGGCCACGACGACCAACGCCCTCCTCCTGATGGAGCTGGTCGGCCTCAAGCCGGAGTGAGCGGCGTATCCTGCTTGTGGGTGGCGACCCACCACTGATTGCCGGCCGGGTCCAGCACGCCTCCGGCGCGGTCGCCGTAAGCCTCGTCGTTGACCTCCCGCACCGAAGTGCCGCCGGCCTCGATCGCGCGCCGGTACCAGGCGTCCACGTCCTCGACATACAGGTAGAGCATGCAGGGCATCGCCTTCCACTCGTCCTTCGCCTGCCCCATCATGATCATCGAGTCGCCGATCTGCATCTGCGCGTGCACCACGCTGCCGTCCGGTCCCGCGCTGCGATGGATCTCCTCGGCGCCGAACGCCCGCTTCAGGAAATCGATCAGACCTCCCGCGTCGGAGACCAGCAAGTAGGGAGTGATCGTGTGAAAACCGTCGGGAATGGGTTTGACTGCCATGGATTGCTCCTCCTTTTCCAACCGAAGATACCCGGAGGGAAGGGCGCGGTCTTGGAAAAAAGTCAGCCCGCTTCCGCCAGGCTGACGCTGTTCGGATAGCGGGCGGCGGACAGGTACTCGCCCGGGGCGAGGCCGCTCAGCTCGCGGAACTCAGCGTTCAGATGCGGCTGATCGTAGTAACCGGCGGTCAGAGCCACATCCACGAGCGGATCGGAACCCTGATGGATCAGCTCCAGAGCCCGGCGGAACCGGTGGATGCGCGCAAAGAGCTTGGGCGTGACGCCTACCTGATCGCGGAAAGCCGTGGCCAGCCGCGTCTTGCTCAACCCCGTCCGGTCCCGCAGCTCGGAGATCGAGACCGCTCCCTGCCGGCGCTTGATCTCGGCCGCGGTCCATGCGATGGCCGGGTCCGAAACCGGAGAGCGGGCCAGGCGCTCCGCGATCCAATCGGCCGCGCGCCGCACCTGCTCCTCGGCCGAACCCGCCTCCTGGCAACGCTCCTGGAGCTCGCGCGCCTCCGGCCCCACCACATCCTGAAGGTCCAGGTTGGACTGTCCGGCCAGCTCCCCGAGCGGCGTTCCGAACAGCCGGTAGGCGCCCACGGGATGGAGCTGCACTCCCATCACGCGACAGTGGGCCCCCGGAGATTCGATCAAAAGCGGGCCCGTCTGCATCCCCCCGACGCACACCTCCGGACAGAGCTCCGCTTCGCCCTTCTCCACCACCCTATACCGCCCGCCGAGGTGCACGATCAGTTGCAGCAGCCCGTTGGGGAAGGTGCGCTCACGCAGGCAGGTCACCATCCCATCGAAATGCCAGATCGACTCCACCACCCCGGCCAGGTGCGGAGGGCTCCAGCCGGTGATCGTCCAGCGGCCGAGTGGAGATTCGATGAAAAAGGAGGTGATGCCCATCGGGGGCTACTGTCTTCCCCGACGACTCCGCCTGTCAAGAGGATAAAATCAGGCATGCTCAGAATGAAGACGCTCTGTGTAGCCCTCCTGCTCATTGCCCTGCCTGCCGCCGGCGCGCGCTTCAAGTACGTGGGAAAGAAGGTGACGGTCCTGATCCCCGACGGCATCGAGCTCACGCCGGAGAAGTTCATGGCCTTCCCCGTCCTCACCTCCACCTTCGAGAGCGACGGCCAGGGCGGCGTCCGGTTCGCGGGGGTCGATCCGGCCAGCCGCATCCCCCGGCTCCGGGAATGCACCGCGAGCGGCCCCGCGGTTCCGCGGAAGAAGCCCGACCAGTCCCGTCTGGAGGTCATCTGCCCCGGGGAGGGCATCTGGCACCTCTTCACCCCCACCAGCGACCTCAAGGCTGCGGAGGCCCTGGTCGACCAGTTCGTGGTGGCCGGCCCGCCGGACAGCCCCGCCGCCCAGGCCCTGCTCGAAAAGGCGGTGGCGCGAGTCATGGCGCCGCTCTTCGCCAAAGAGCTCGCCTCCGTGCCGGAAGAGCGGCGGAGCGGTCTCGTCGCCGCCCTGCGCAAGGTGGGCGCGGGCGGGGTCGAGCCCCTTGCCTACCGCGACGCCCTCTACCTGTCGGTGTCCCTGGGACCGCACGGCAACGTCTTCAACACGATTCAGATGAACCGCACCCAGCGGGTGGCCCGGGTGACGACCGAGCAGCTCATCCCGGCCCTGCGCGAGATCGAGAGGGGCCTTGCCGGCACCGAAGCCATCCAGGGAGTAGCCCTGGAGGTCGAGATCGCCTACAAGAACTTCCTCAAGCCGGACAACGCCGAGGCGGGGCTCGACAGGCTGGAGATCCTCGTGCCCCGCGCCGAGCTCGCGAAGCTCGCCGACGACGAGATCACCAGCCAGCAGCTCGTCAATGCCAGCGTGGTCCGCCTCAACGGCAACCGGATCGAAGTCGATCTATCGCAGCAATAGCTCCCGCCTGAGCCGCCAGGCGGCGATGCCGAGCCAGGGGAACCCGGCCAAGGCATTCCCGCGCTGCCACAGGCCGACGTTCGCACGCGTCACCAAACCGCCAACCCCCATCATGACGGCAATGAAGAAGCTCATCATCACGAATATGGCGAGGAGGAAGATGCACAATCCACGCAGGCTCTTCCGCCTCCACAGCGCCAGCGCGAGGAGCAGGGGCGTGAGCTGGAAGGCGAAGCCGAGACCGTAGCCTCCGTGCCGCTCATCCGGCATCGGGAACATTCCGCCCATGAAGGCGGCGATCCCGAACAGAAGCAGGGTAAGCCCGGTCAGTGCCGCAAGCCGTGCGTTCCCGCCCAGCCGCCGGATCGCGTAGAAAAACCCGAAGCTCGCCAGGATGCCTGCCACACCATTCAACATGATGGCCGTGTTGAAGACCGCCGGGTAGCGTGCGCTCGCGCTGCCCAGCTCGCTGGCGTACTGCGTGACATGGCTGTAGCCGGGATAGAGCAGGGGACCGGCGATCAGGAGGCCGAAGTACACGACCGGGATCCAGATCCCTGCCAGCAATAAAACTCTTATCTTCTCCGTAGTCATGGTAGCGAAAAGTCTAGCCCAGTAGCCCCATGGCGGTGGCACGGTTTATCCTGCGTACCTCCGAATGGAGAACAGAAGCAAGTCACATCCAGAGTCACAACATCAAGGAGATCGATCCAATGTCCCAATCCACTCTCGCCGCCCCGGAGCTCGAGGTCGACAGCCGCGTTTCCCGGTCGGTTCTAGCCGCGCCGCAGCTCGTGATCGACAGCCGCATGATCTACTCGAGCTGGATCCCGGCGGACCCCAAGGCTGCCGCGGCGCTTCTGCCGGGCCGTCTCCAGCCGGCCGGTCCGATCTATATGAACCAGTACGTCGTCGACTCCGAGGAGCAGACCTCCGGCTTCGGCGCCTACTCCCTCACCTACATGGGCCTCGACCTGGCCAACGTAAAGGCTCCGGACGGGGTCACCCCCGGGCGCTTTTTCACCAACTACTTCAACTCGTCGGAAGTAATGCGGCAGTACGTCCTCGAGCGCGGCGTGCCGGCCACCCCGGGCACCACCACGGTCGAAGTGCACGGCCACGAGCTCGAAGCCGTCACTTCGGTCGATGGAGTGCCGATCATCCGCACCCGGGCGCGCGTCGGCAAGAAAATCGGAGTGGTCGCCCGCGGACATCTGGCTTACGTCACGCAGCTCAATGGCAAGATCGTGGGCGGCAACTACGCCTACATCGGCGACCTGGTCGATCCCTTCGAGCTGCAGTCGGTCGAGTTCCTCACCAAGGACCATCCGGCCTGGGCGCTTCGTCCCGCGCAGCCGTTCCAGCCCGTGACCGCCTCCTCCTGGTTCGCACCCCGCGACTCGTTCGTCTACCCTGGCGGCGAGTACGAAATCTGATCGGTCCTTCCCGCTGTCGAAAGGGGCGCGGCATTTCGCCGCGCCCTTTTCCTTTTCACTTCAGCTCGGCCATCAAGGCCCGCAGGTCCAGCGGGCGCGTGTACATCTCGACTCCGCCGTCATCCGCGCGCGGCCACTCCTCCCGCAGCCGGTCGCGGTACAGCTCGACGCCGTTGTCGTCCGGGTCCCGCAGGTAGAGCGCCTCGCTCACTCCGTGGTCCGCGGCCCCATCCAGCGAGATGTTCGCTTCGACCAGCCGCCGGAGCGCGTCCGCAAGGGTGGCGCGGTCGGGGTAGAGGATGGCCACGTGATAAAGGCCGGTGGTACCCGGGGGCGGCGGAGAGCCTCCGAGGCTCTCCCAGGTGTTCAGACCGATGTGATGGTGATATCCGCCCGCGCTGATGAACGCGGCCTGGCCACCCCAGCGCTGCATCAGCTCGAAGCCGAGCACGCCGCAATAGAAAGCGAGCGAGCGCTCCAGGTCCGCAACCTTCAGATGGACATGTCCGATGCCGACGCGGGGATCGATGGGTGGGCTTGGCTGAGTCATGCCACCAGTATAAAACGCAAACCGCCGCGGCCCTGGGGGAACCGCGGCGGCAGGGACAGGCAGGAGGGGGGATCAGCGATCGGAATCGAAGTCGAGCCAGACGTCCTGGGTGCCCGGGTCCATCTGCACCTCCGCGGCCGTCTCGATGTTGATCTCTCCGTCGTAGACCGGGCCCTGGGTGAAGTAGAAGGCCCGGCCGTAAACCCGCAGCTTGGAGCTCAGGGAGTAGCGGCTGCCCACCTTCAACTTGATGCGCAGCTCCGGCCCGGGGACCTCGGTCGTCCCCCAGGTGGAATCCATCTTCGACTGCGTCGAGGCGCTGTAGCCGCCGACCTGCAGCTCGGAGAAGACATTGCCCTTGTACACGCCCGAGGCGGTCCAGTTGGTGGTCAAGGCGTTGCGAAACACGAGCTCGACGAGCGTGCCGTTCGGAAGGGTGTTCGAGCGGACGGTGATGTAGTCCCACCAGCGGCTCTCCGTGTTGCCGGTGGGGGAGGCGTTGCCGAACGCGGTGGCCGAGATCCGATCGGCAAGGGCATACGCGCTGCCGTAGAGGTAGTGGGTATAAGCGGTGGCATTCGCGGCGGCATCGCCGTAGACCGGGCCGTAACCATTGTTGTACTGGAGACCCGCCGGATCCGTGGTAGCGCCGGTCGACTGACCGCCCGAGACCGGGCCGGGATTGTCCGTGTAGGTTCCGCTGTAGCCCGAGGTCGCGGCCATCGCCTCGACACCGAAGGTGGCGGTCTGCGCATTGGCAGAACCGATCGTAAGGAGCGAGAGGGCGAAGGTCGCAGCAAAGGTGATCTTCCTGGTGAACATGTCTATCTCCGAATCGTGCTTGGTTGTTGGATCGTTTCGTCTTACCCGCTCAGAGATACGCGGGACCGGCGAAAGATCCGCCACACGACCGGAGACCCGAAACGCTATGTTTTGCGGTGCATCGATTGCGTAAATTCGTGGGACTTTCCACGAGGGATGGAAAGCGTCTTCCAGCCATCCGAGGCAAAGTGTTTCGCAAGCAGCACGACCTGCCCGACATGATAGGCGGCGTGGGTAATCCCTCGGTTGACGGCCTGCACCGCTGTGTGGGGCTCGGACCGGATGAGGACCGTCTTTCCGAGATCCTCCACGGTGAGACTGTCAAGGGTCCCGAACAGGCGGCTCCATCCCTCTTCCCAGGAGGCCAGGAGATCGGCGCGGCTGGTTCCCTCATGGGACTCGAACTCGGAGTCGCGATGACGGTCCGGCTTCTCTCCATCGGAAGTGAGGAAGTCGGTCCATCGGGAGCGAAGGTTGCCGGCCAGGTGCTGGATGATCATTGCCAGGCTGTTCGACTCGGGATCGAGAATGACGGTGAGGTCCTCATCCCGGACCTGGGCGAGGGCCTTGTCCGCGAGCTCCTTGAGCTTGCGGGCCTGAATGCGGATGTCTTGCAGAAAGAGATCGGCAGGGTTGGTGTTCATGGGAGCGAGGCTATCACTCCTCGTACTCGTCCGAACCCTGCACCCAGAGGAACGACTGGATGTCGATCATGTCCCGCGGCTTCAGGTCGCGGAGATCGCGCCGCACGACCTCGGCAAACTGCAGGAGGTTGGCATAGGTCTCCCAGGAGGGCCTGGATTGATAAGTGAAGTCGAAGCCATACTCGCGCGCTGCCACGCGAGTCACGTTCGGCTTCAGAAAGATATGCGTGTCCGGCTGCGCGATGAATCCGAAGACGGTGACCGCCGGCCAGGTGAAGACGCGCGTCTGCTTCCGTGGCAACCCTTCGACGACCGCGCACCAGCGCCGGAACTTCGCCGCCACGTCGCCGGAGCCATGAAGGAAATCGTAGAGACCTGTTGCGAAAGAGCGGGCGCCGTCCGGCGACTTCACGGCGTCCCGCAAAGCCATCTTTTCGAAAGAGAAAAGTAGATTGGTACGCGATTCGATCCGCACTGCGCGGGCGGCGATCTCGGCGTGCCCATCCTCGCGAAGAAGCTTGCGGAGCGTGGCGCGATCCAGGAGATCATTCCATTGCTCGTGCGCTTCCCATTTGTAGCCGCGTTCCCAGTCAATATAGGTCTCGTCGTGGAAACCTTCCGGAAAGAACCGCAGGAACTTGCGGCGGCAGCGCAGGGCACCTGTCGATGATTTGCTCGTTCGTAGCGGGCGAGCCGTGCGCCGTTCGATGTGAAGCGTCTCGGTAGCCATGCCGCGCCTCCACCGCGACAGCTTGCATAAATCAAACCAGGTACGAGCGCATGAAAGGGATATGATCCTGGCCATGCCAGTCCAAGAACCGCCCACGGGTAAAGTAGCCCAGACGCTGCTGCACCGGCTCGACCGGCTGGCTGCCGTGCTGTTCGGCGACATTGCGGCTCCGGACATCCCGCCTCCCACCCTCTACCAGGAGATGCGGGAAGGCCGGACGACCAAAGGGGGAGCGAGCGAGAACTACAAGATCATGGGCCGGGTAGGAAGGTGGCTCTACCGGCACCTCGAAGGAGACGCCGCGGAGGCAGCACTGGCTCGCGACGAGGTGCTTCGCTACTTCGAGGGCGAGCGCAAGGAGGGACTCCTGCGCGGCGAGCAGGGCACCAACTCTCCGCACGCCGAAATGCACTACGCGGCCCACCTGCTCGCCTACTTCGCCGGCATCGAGCTGAAGGATCGGGAGATGACGAAGGCTGGGCTCCGGTGGGTGAGCGACTTCCTCGCGACATGTGCAGCCTGCGCGGTTGGCGGCAATGTCTTCATGCCCGGGTTTCGCGTGAAGTCCGGTGCTGAGCCCATTTCCCCTGTCCGCGACCTCATCTACCAGGCGGCCCTGGGCAAGAATCTGAGGCTTACTTCCAAGCGCAAGGCGGATCGCTTCTTCCTCGGCGCGGAGATCGCCTCGCATCTCCAGTCGCTCAAGGCCCTTCCTGAGCCTGACCGCGACCGGCTTCCAAAGCTGCGGGCCAGGATGGTCGTGGAGCAGTTCGAAGGTGGCGGCTTCCTCGCGACGATCGAGAAGATCCCCGTGGCAGGTCGCTCGCAGGAGGTCGTCGATTGGGTCCTGGCGGACCGCGGCGGGCTGGTGGACTTCGGCCGCGGGTGGAAGCGGGAGAAGCCGGTCGTCGAGCGACCCGTGAGGCAGCGGATGGAGTCGCCCGCCTGACTTCGACGAATGGCATCGATCCCGCATCTTCTGGTGGTCGGGGAGGAAGAACGATGAAATCCGACCGCAACCTTTGCACAGACCTGGCTCTGGGCGCTCTTGCCGGTGCCGCGGCGACCTGGATCATGGGGAAGACCACCTCCTACCTCTACGAGAAGGAGGACACACAGGCCCGTCGGCGCGAGGACCAGGCGCGGGGCGACAAGACCGCCTATGAAGTGGCGGCAGAGAAGGCAGCCCACTTCGCATACAGCGAGCTCTCCGAGGACGAGAGGAAGAAGCTGGGCTCGGCGATCCACTGGAGCGTCGGCATCGGCTCGGGTGCCCTCTATGCGCTGCTGCGCCGCCGCCTGGCCGGCGGGGGTCCCGGCCGCCAGTTGGCGACAGGCGCGCTCTTCGGCACCGCTGTCTGGCTGCTGCTCGACGAGGTAGGCAACGCCGCGCTCGGGCTCACCCCCGGGCCTGCCGCGTTTCCCTGGCAGACCCACGCGCGCGGCCTCGCCGGGCATCTCGTGCTGGGTTTGGCCACCGAGGGCGTCCTGCAGGCCGCCGATCTCGCAGCCTGAGCCTCACGCAGGGGGCTCTTCGGCCGGCAACTCCTCGTTGAAGCGGATCCGGTTGCCGAACGGATCGATCACTTCCACGGACCTGGTGCCGTAGAACGTCTTTTCGAGCCCCGGCCGCAAGTACTTGTAGTTCCTGGCAGCGAGCTCCTGATGAAACTCGTCGATGCCGGTCATCCAGACGAACACAGTCGATCCCGGGCAGCAGTCGCCGTGGTGCTCGGACAGGTGCAGAGTCAGGTTGCCCCGCGACACCTGCATGTAGATCGGAGCCACGTCCTCGAAACGGTGCTCCCAGTCGGCCTGGAATCCGAGGTAGTCGACGTAGAACTCCCTGGCCTTCTCGACACTGAAGATGCGAAGGATCGGGATGGTCTTGAGCATTTCGATCGGCATGGATTGTTCTCCCCTCGAAAGGATATGCTCCTACAAAATCCAACAGGGATAGCTTTCAAAGTGCGCGTCTCGCGGAAGGGTCCTCACCCCGGGAAGTCAGTTCCGAACGGCGGGAAAGTGAGATCCGGAGGCAGGTAAGTGACTTCCCGACATCCGTAAGTCCCTTACCTGCGCGGGTCAGTGACTTACGAGACTCGGGGAAGTCACTTCCGGGCACGGGTAACTGACTTCCGGGATGCAGGTAAGTCACTTCCCGCCGTGCTAGCCTCGCTTCCATGGCCAGGACGAACGAGTTCTGCGACTACATCGTTGACCTGCTCTCGCCGCTGGGGCAGACCTCGTACAAGTTCATGTTCGGCGGCTATGGGGTGTACGTGGACGAGCTGATGATCGCCATCGTGGCGGACGACCAGCTCCTCCTTCGGGCGGACGACGAGAACCGGCCCGACTACGAGGCGCTGGGCATCGGGCCGTTCCAGCCCTATGCGGACAAAGGCCGCTCAATGCCGTTCTACACCGTCCCGGACGAGGTCATGGACGATCCGGACGAACTGGTGGAGTGGGCCCGCAAGTCGCTGGCCGCGACACGGCGGATGAAGGCGAAGACCGGAAAAAAGGCAGGGGGAGCGAAAAAGCGGGCCATCACTCCCAAGTGACCTCGCAAACGTTGTATCCTTGTCTGGATCGAGCTGTTCCAAGAAGGAGTCGCGGGCATCAAAACCTGGCTTGTGCCTCTTCAGCTCCTGCTCCTCGTCGCTCCCGCCGGGGCGGTGACCCGCTACGTGGCCACGGGCGGGAGCGACGCCGCAAACGGCTGCTCCAACCCGGCGCTCCCGTGCGCCTCCGTCCAGCATGCCGTCGATCAGGCCACCGACGGCGACTTCATCCAGATCGCTCCCGGCGTGTACAACCAGACCGTCCGCATCGAAAGCCGGCAGGATCTGACCCTCAACGGCTTTGGCGCCACGCTGCGGCCGGACCTCGCGACTGTCGGCCCGCCGGACGCCGACCGCGGGAGCCCCTGCTCGGGTTCGCCCGGCCGGGCGATCGTGTTCGTTCGCGACAGCACCGGCATCGTGCTCAACGGCCTGATCGTGGACGGCAGCGCTGCCTTGATGGCACCCGGCGAAACCGCGCGCTGGGCCGGCATCTACTACCGCAGCTCCTCCGGAACGATCTACGGAGCGAGCGTGGCTCACGTGCGGACCGAGCCCGCTTCGGGCAATCAGGTGGCGGGGATCGGGATCATCGTCCAGACCGAGCCGTCGGGCGTGGCCCTCCCGCGGGTCGACGTGCTGGGGGTCTCGATCACGGACTTCCAGAAGACCGGGATCCTGTTCACCGGCTGCGGCTGTGCCGCCGGCTTCGGGCCGACCGGCAGCGTGGTGCGGAGCACCGTCGTCTCCGAGCCGAGCCCCTTCGTCGCCCGTAACGGGATTCAGGTCTCCCGCGGAGCAAATGCGGTTCGCCTCGAACGCAATCTCGTCTCCGGGATGCGCTTCACGGGGAACCCCGCGGCGGGCTTGGGCTCCGCCATCATCCTGGCCTCGAGCCGGGACACCCAGGTGATCGGCAACCAGGCGCTGGATTCCAACTTCGGCATTTCGAACGTCGGGCTTCTGGATGCGGCGTGTGTGCCGCGAGCTCAGGAGAACCTCCGCAACGTGTTCCGCTGCAACGAGATCCACGGCAACGACACCGGCTTGTCGATCGACAACGACACGTCGGTGATCAAGGAGAATTCGTTCGCGGGCAACACCGCGACGCCGCCCAATGGGGCGGCGCTCTTCACCCGCTCCTATTACGAGGGGAACGACGCCGACGCAACGCTCAACTGGTGGGGCAGCCCAACGGGGCCGACGAATCCCGGCAATCCTGGCGGCACCGGCGACGTCGTGGACGACCGGGTCGTCTTCAGCCCCTTCCTCACCGCGCCTCCGCTCTGCGCCGCTCCACCCACGGAGATCCCCGCCCTATCCCCCTCGGGCCTGCTCGCCCTCGGAGCCTTGCTGAGCGCAACCGCCCTCTATCTGCTGCGGCGGCAGACCAAGACGCCTGCCGCCTGAAGCCTGGGCCGCTGCTGTAGCGCTCGATGTCACCCTCAGCGCGAGACCGGCGCCAGGGCGAAGTTCGACTGCGTGTCAACGTCGGCTCCCCGTTGTCCGTCGAAGAGCACGAAGCTGAAGGAGTAGCCTTTGTTCTGGGCCACGCCGTGGCAGCCCATGCAGCCGCCCATGTTGAAACCCTTGATCGCGGATGGATTCCCTGTCGGCGAGAAAGCGACGTTGCTCGTGGCACGGTTGAAGGCGAGCGTGCCGTTTTTGGCGACGGCCTTGTTGAACGGGGCGACTGGGGCTACCAGTGGCGGGAGGCCCTGGAAGTGCTGCAATCCCTCATTGGTCTCGATGACGAGGTTCGCCAGGTAGAGCGGCTGACCGATGCCCGTGGGATCGTTCGGATTGGACGGGTTCGGCGGCAGGCTCTGGATGTCGATCGCCTGGAACTGGGTGCCGACGAGCTCGTAGTTCAACCAGACCGAGCTCGGGTTCACCGCTTTGATCGCCGCGTGAACCTGGTTGTTGACCTGTTGCGTGCCCGGGAGGATCGGGTACTTGCGCACCACCGGAATAGCGTTCGACGGCTGGGGATAGAAGGTGGCGCGCTGCGGCGGGCCGGCGAAAGGCTGACCGGGGAAGTAGTTGGCGTACGTGAACCCGGCTTCGTCGTTGTCGACGTGCTCCCAGGTCGAGAAGATGAAGGTTCCGCCCTTCGGAGTCGAGCCAGTGCTCACCCCGCCCGATCCCTGGTGGACGCGCTGGATGATGTGGATTCCGACGAGTCCGAACGTCGCGTAGCTCATACATGCCTTGCCGTTCTCGGTCTTGAAGTAGGCAGCCTCCGCGGTGTGGTACTTCGAGGGATCCTCGTTCTGGAGGGGGATCCAGGCGGTCTTGATGTGAATCGAGCCGACCAGGCAAGGCAACACATTGGTGTTCGGTCCGGCCTTCAGGTAGTTGGCGATACAGCTCTGAGCGTCATACGACGTTACCGCGGTCGGGCCGGAGCCACCGCCCCCGGGACCCAGCGGCGCGCTGGTCCGGTAGGGAAGCTGGATCTTCGTTCCCTTGGAGTTGTTGGCCGCCGCCTGCGCAGTGGAATCCAGGTAGTACTTGTTCTGCTGGACGTAGTTGTAGAAGTCGTAGTTGACCTTGACCTCATAGAGGACCGGCTGCGGGTTCGGCTTCGTCGGGCTCCCCTTCCACACGCGCGGCGCCACCGGCAGCCCGACGACGCAGCTGCAGTTCGGCGTCCCCGTCCCGGTCTGGCTGCAGGGGTTCTTGGTGAAGCCGCCGCACAGAGCGGCCGGCTGCTCCAGGGCTTCGGAGAGCACCTCGACGGTCTCGTCGAGACTGTCGTAGACCAGCTTGCCGCCCTGGCCGAAGAGCCGCCGCGGCACGGCAGGTTTGCCCTGGCTGTCGGAGCACAGGGGCGGGTTGGGGAGCGGTCCGTAGTTCGGCGCCTGGTTCCAGGGTCCCGGGTCTATGTTGGTGGTGGGCGGATAGAAGAAAACCTCGCGCTTCTCCTTGAACGTTTCCCAGACGAGCAGGGACGTGTTGGCAGCGGACGTGAAGCGCTGGTTGAGGTCCGGGAAGCCCCGCTGCTCGTTGTTCTTCGCCGGATCGAGAGCCGGCCAGTTGGCGGCGGCGAAGCTGTTCCAGGCGAAGTAGTCCCATTGCGGCTGGGCCGTGGGCGACGTGTTCGGGAACGACGGGCAGCCGAGATAGAGCGCTCCGCCGTTCGGCGGGCAGCTCACGGAAGAAGCGGCAGGAGGGGGAGAAGGGCTCACCTCCGCTGGGTTGACATCCGGATCGTCCGGGCGGCAGGCCAGGCTCGCGGCGAGCAGGAGGACCAGGGCAGGTACAAGGCGAATCCAGCGGCTGAGAGTGCTCATGCGGCGCCTCCTGTCAAGTTTGCGTCAACTTTCGGAGGCTGCGCTACCCAGGAGTCTTTTGTCAAGAGAGAAAACGACGGCGGGGCGCCACGAGAGTGGCGCCCCCGAGGGGAATCAATCAGGCCTGGACGGCCCGCTTGGCGCTCGTGGGCTCGGCTTCCTGGACGGGAATCCGCATGCCGTAGAACGACCGGTGGACGAAGAACATGGAGATCACGAAGAAGATCGCCGCCGCAACCAGGCGCGGCGTCCGCTGCATCTCGACCGCCAGCTCGACGGCCAGCAGGCCGAAGAGCGTGGTGAACTTGATGATCGGGTTCATCGCCACCGAGGAGGTGTCCTTGAACGGATCGCCGACGGTGTCGCCGACGACCGTCGCCTCGTGCAGCGGGGTCCCCTTCTCCTTCAGGTCCACTTCCACGATCTTCTTGGCGTTGTCCCAGGCGCCGCCGGCATTCGCCATGAAGATCGCCTGGTAGAGGCCGGAGATCGCGATGGAGATCAGGTAGCCGATGAAGAAGTACGGCTCCAGGCAGGCGAACGCCAGCGTCGAGAAGAAGACCACCAGGAAGATGTTGAACATCCCCTTCTGGGCGTAGGTGGTGCAGATCTCCACGACCTTCTTGCTGTCTTCGATCGAGGCTTTCTCGGAGCCAGAATCGAGCCGGATGTTCTGCTTGATGAACTCGACGGCCCGGTAGGCGCCCGTCGATACCGCCTGGATGGAGGCGCCGCTGAACCAGTAGATGATGGCGCCGCCGGTGATCAGGCCGAGCAGGAACGGCGGGTGGAGAAGCGAGAGGTTGGTGACGAGATCCGGCCTCAGGCCTTCCGTGAGCACCATGATGATGGAGAAGATCAGCGTCGTGGCGCCCACCACCGCGGTGCCGATGAGCACCGGCTTGGCCGTGGCCTTGAAGGTGTTGCCGGCGCCGTCGTTGGCCTCCAGGTGGTGCTTGGCGCGGTCGAAGTCGACGTCGAAGCCGTAGTCCTTTTTGAGCTCCTGCTTGATGTTGGGCAGGGTCTCGATCATCGACAGCTCGTAGACCGACTGGGCGTTGTCCGTCACCGGGCCGTAGGAGTCGACCGCGATGGTCACCGGGCCCATGCCGAGGAAGCCGAACGCGATCAGACCGAACGCGAAGACCGCCGGAGCGATCATCAGGGCCTCGGGACCGACCGGCAGGGTGCCGGCCACGCCGGCTCCGATGCCCATTAGGGCGACGATGGTCAGGCCCATCCAGTAGCCGCTGAAGTTGCCGGCGACCAAGCCGGAGAGGATGTTGAGCGACGCGCCACCTTCGCGGGACGCGATCACGACTTCCTTCACGTGGCCGGATTCGACCGAGGTGAAGACCTTCACGAACTCGGGGATCACCGCGCCGGCGAGCGTGCCGCACGAGATGATCGTCGACAGCTTCCACCACAGGGTGGGGTCGTTGTTGAGCTCGGGGATCAGCAGGTAGGAGACGAGGTAGGTGACCGCGATCGAGAGCATCGAGGTCAGCCAGACCAGCGAGGTCAGCGGCGTCTCGAAGTTCATGGTCTCGGCGTTGGCCCAGCGCGAGCGGGCGATCGCCTCGTTGATCATGTAGGACACGCCGCTGGTGATGACCATCATGATGCGCATGACGAAGATCCAGACCAGAAGCTGGATCTGGTTGGCCGGGTTCGCCACCGCGAGCAGGATGAAGGTGATGAGCGCCACACCGGTCACACCGTAGGTCTCGAAGCCGTCGGCGGTGGGGCCGACCGAGTCGCCGGCGTTGTCACCGACGCAGTCGGCGATCACGCCGGGGTTGCGGGCGTCGTCTTCCTTGATGTTGAAGACGATCTTCATCAGGTCGGAGCCGATGTCCGCGATCTTGGTGAAGATGCCGCCCGCGATGCGCAGGGCCGCCGCGCCCAGCGACTCGCCGATGGCGAAACCGATGAAGCAGGAGCCGGCGTAGTCGCGCGGAACGAAGAGCAGGATCGCGAGCATGATGAGCAGTTCGGTGCTGATCAGGAGCATGCCGATGCTGATGCCGGCCTTGAGCGGGATGGCGTAGGTCGGGAACGGCTTGCCCTGGAGGCTGGCGAACGCGGAGCGCGAGTTCGCGAAGGTGTTGACCCGGATGCCGAACCAGGCCACGAAGTAGCTGCCCGCGATGCCGACGAGGCTGAAGAGCAGGATCGTGACCACCTTGGCGGCGTCGAACCCGCGCAGCCATCCGAAGTAGAAGATCATCACCGCGCCGATGAAGACTTCCAGGATCAGGATGAACTTGCCCTGGGTGACGAGGTAGGTCTTGCAGGTCTCGAAGATCAGCTCGGAGATCTCCCGCATGGAGCGGTGCACCGGCATGTTCTTGAGCTGGACATACATCATCAGCCCGAACAGCAGTCCGAGCACGCAGACGAGCAGGCCGCCCTGCAGGAGCGCGGAGCCGCTGATGCCGCCCAGGAATGAGACATTGTCGAAGTCGGGGAGGACGAGGTCCGCCTCGCTGGCCGCGGCGGGCGCCGCGCCCATGATCGCGAGCAGCGCCATCATGCCGAAGAGCATGAGCTTCTTGTTGGATACAAACATGGTATTCCTCCGAATCCTCCGGGAAAGAAAGACTCAGCACGAGCCGCGAGCCGCCGGCAGTCGATACCGGAAGGCGGGGAGGCTGCGCTGACCGGGCTATTGCTGAGATTCAGGGCCGCCGGCCGGAGGGCCGGGCGAGCCGATCCGGCGGAAGGTATCACAAGTTGCGTTCATTCCCCACTCCCCACCCCCATAGAGCCTCCTCTATACTAGGCTCAACTGCAGTACTGCTAGGACCCTAGGGAGCGAGACCATGGAATTCCGTGAGCTCACCGAGCGCTACGACCTCGCCAAGATCCTTCACTCCGGACGTTCCGCCACGGTGATGCGGGCCACGGACAAGCGGTCGGGGCAGGCGGTCGCGGTCAAGATGATTCAAGCCTCGCCGGTCGGGTTCGAGGAGGCGGCGGCTCGCTTCGAGGCCTTCGCGGCTGCTCTCACCGCGCTGCGCCACCCGTCGCTCCCCTCGGTCGTCGACTCCGGCCTCACTCAGGACGGCGGCGCCTTCCTGGTTTTCGAGCTGTTGGAGGGACGCCAGCTCGACTCGCTCGCGGGCAAGCTGCCCCCCGACGCCGGCATGGCCTTCCTCGGTCAGACCCTGGACGGATTGGAGGCGCTGGCGTCGCGCGGGCTCGCCCATGGCAACGTTTCTCCGGACAACCTGTTCGCCGTGGCCGGTATGGCTGGCGCTCCGCGGGTGACGGTGCTGGGATTGGGCAGCCCGATCTTTCGGACCGGGGCTGCGGCTTCGGCGGAAACCGCGCGCTTCCTCGCTCCCGAGCTCGCCCAGGGCGGCACGCCCACGGCCCGCTCGGACGTCTTCTCGTTCGGTCTCACTGCCTGCCATCTGCTCGGCTGTGCGGTTTCACCCGGAGATTCTCCCGGAGTGCAGCTCCCCTTCGCGCTGGCCCTCGAGGTCGAGAACGACGAGGCGCTGCGGACCATCCTGGAGCGCATGCTGCGGCGCGATCCTGCCGAGCGGCCCGCTTTGCGCGAGGTCCGGGCGGCTTTCCAGCAGGCGCTCGGGCAGGAGGCATCCGTCTCTCCGATCTCGCCTGCGGCGACGATGCCCATCCAGATCCCGGTCGTACCCGAGCCCATCCCGGAGGGAGACGTCCTGCGGGAGATCAACGACGAGGTGCTGAATGCCTTGAGCGCGCCTCCGCCGCCCGCTCCGGCTCCCGTCGAAGTCGCTGCCGCTCCTCCGCCACCCGCCCGGTCGAATCGCGCGGTCCTGTTCGCCGCGATCGCGGCGGCGGTAGTCGTCGCGGTTCTCGGCGGTCTCTGGGGTCTTCGCAAGCCGGTCGAGCAAGCGGCAGTGCCGGCGGGGCCGCCGATTCCCCAACCGCCCTCGCCCCAGGCGGTCATGGCGAAGATCGAGGAGGCGCGGATGCTTCTCGCCCAGGGCGAGGACCGGCGGGCCGAGGAGACGGTGCGGGCGCTCTCTTCCGTGGACCAGAGCACGCTCCCGCCCGAGGCCTGCGCCCGGCTGGCCGAGCTGGAGGAGATGCTCGCCCTTCTCGCCGTGGACCGTTTCCCCGCCGATCTCGCGCGCGGTTTGAAGGAGGGGGACCTCGGGTTGCTGCGCGCCGCGGTCGCCACCGGCTCGGGTCTCGGCGCGGATCTTCCCAGCGGGTTGACGGCGGACTTCGAGCGGGCGCGCAAACTGGTCGAGCTTCACCGGCTGATCGAGGCCGACGCGGCCGAGGGGCGGCACCCCGCGGTGCTGAAACGCTTCGCGGAGTTGGAGGCGCTCGCTCCCGGGATCAGTGATCCTCTCGAGCTGCGGGCGAAGTCGGCGCAGGCGGTGGAGACCGAGGCCGAGGCCTTGGCAAGCCAGGCGCGCTACGACGAGGCCCTGGCGAAGCTGGCACCGCTGGAGGCCACATGGAGCGGCCGGGAGGGGTTGTCCGCCCGCGCCGCGGCCTACCGCAAGTCGAAGGGCGACGAGTCGAAGCAGCAGGCGCTCCTCGCCTCGATCCCTGCCTGGGAGCGGCGCAAGAAGCCGCACGAGGCGCTGGACCTGCTGCGCGGCGTGGAGCCCACGCCGCACCTCCGGCCGCAGATCGAGGAGGCCCGCAAGCGCTTGGAGGCGCAGCTCGCCCAGCTCGACAAGACGCCCCCGGAGGTCGTGCTCCGGGACGGCTTCTTCCTCGAGTACTCGCGCGGCACGGTGGTGGAGCTGAGCTTCCGTGTCATGGACGACTACGAGGTCCGCGGCGTGAAGCTGATGGCCCGCGCCCCGGGCGGCAAGATGCGCGAGTATCCGCTGGAAGTCTCCCGCACCAATGGCGTGTACACGGCGGAGTTCCCGTCGAGCTTCCACCAGAACGGCACGGTGGAGCTCTACGTGGTGGCCAGGGACATCTCCGGCAACGAGGGGCACTTCGGCACGCCGGACAAGCCGATGAAGATGACCCGGATCGGGAGCAACCGGCTGTAGGGCTTTTCCCTACATTCCCCGCCCGCCGCCCACGAGGGGCAACCGCCCTACCGCCGCATCCGCCTGGGTGACGGCCTTCTCCTCTTCCTCCTCTGGCTCGGCCTCGCCGGGGTTGCGGAAGAGGTTCGACTCCAGGTTGTACTGCCGGGTGTAGAGGGCATGGTAGCGGCCGCCGAGGGCGAGCAGCTCTTCGTGCCGGCCGCGCTCCACGACCTGGCCGTGCTCCAGCACCAGGATCGTGTCGGCCCTGCGGATCGTCGAGAGCCGGTGGGCGATCACGAAGGTCGTGCGCCCGCGCATCAGCACGGCGAGGCCCTCCTGGATCAGCGCTTCGCTCTCGCTGTCGAGGGATGAGGTCGCCTCGTCGAGGATCAGGATGCGCGGATCGGCCAGGATGGCGCGGGCGATCGCGACCCTCTGCCGCTCGCCTCCCGAGAGCTTCACCCCGCGCTCGCCCACGATCGTCTCGTAGCCGTCGGGGAGTCGCTGCACGAAGTCGTCGCAATGGGCGATCTTGGCGGCGCGCAGGATCTCCTCGTTCGAGGCGTGCGGACGGGCATAGGCGATGTTCTCCAGCACCGTCCCGTCGAAGAGGAAGTTGTCCTGGAACACCACTCCGAGATGGGAGCGGTAGTCGTGCAGGCGGATCGCGGAGAGGTCCTGGCCGTCCACCAGGATCGTGCCCGAGGCCGGACGGTGGAACGCGGCGACCAGGCCGATCAGCGTGCTCTTGCCCGAGCCCGACGATCCCACCAGGGCGGTCGAGGTTCCCGGCCTGGCCAGGAAGGAGACTCCGCGCAGCACCGGCGTACCCTCCTTGTACTCGAACCAGACGTCCTGGAACTCGATCCGGCCCTCGACGCGGGGCAGCGGCCTGCGTTCCATCTCGCCGGCGTCCTCGGGCGTCTCGTTGCGGATCTCCCGGATGCGCTCCAGGCCCGCGAAGGCCTCGGTGAGCTGGCTGCCGATGTTGACCACCTGCATCACCGGTCCGACGAGCATGCCGAGATAGAGGGTGAAGGCGAAGAACGAGCCGACCGTCATCCGCCCCGAGAGCACCTCGTTCGCGCCTACCGCCATCATGGTCACGCCCACGATGCCGAGCAGCAGAGTCGAGCCGGCGCCGATCAGCGAGAAGCTGGTGATCGTCTTGGCGATGTTGCGGAACAGGCGGTGCGCGCCCTTGGCGAAGACCAGGTTCTCGCGGCGCTGGGCGCCGTAGGCCTTCACGACCCGGATGCCGGAGAACGACTCGGTGAGCCGGCCGGCGACCTCGGCGTTGATCTTGGAGCGCTCGCGGAACAGCGGGCGCAGCGTCTTGAACGCCCAGCCCATGATGACCGCGAAGAGCGAGAGGACGCCCACGGCGATCAGGGTCAGCTTGGCGCTCAGGTAGAGGAGGAGGCCGAGCGCGAGCACGGCCGTGACGGAGCCGCCCACCAGCTCGACGAGCCCGTTGCCCACCAGGTTGCGGATGCCTTCGGCATCGTTCATGACCCGGGAGAGCAGGGCGCCGGACTTGGTCTGCTCGAAGTAGCCCACGGAGAGGCTGCCGACATGGCGCTGCACTCCGCGGCGCATCTCGGTGATGGAGCGTTGCGCGGCCTTGCCGAGCACCTGGGCGAGGGCGAAGGAGGTGATTCCCTGAATCAAGGTGGCGGCGCCCGCGGCGAGGAGGAGCTGGGTGAGCAACTCGCGGTTGCCCTTGCCGATGACCTCGTCGAGCAGGTACTTGGTGGTGCCCGGGAGGACCAGGCCGGCGAAGCGGTTGATCAGCATCAGGCCGAGCCCGAGGGCGAGGCGGCCTTTGTGGGCGCGGACCAGCTCGGCGGCATCGGCCAGGACGACGCGGAAGGTCAGCGGCTTCTTGGGCTTTTTCTTGTCCCCTTCCTTCTCGCCGGGCTCCTGGCCGGAGCGGCGCTGCTTGGACGAGACCAGGCCCCCGAAGAGTCCGGCGCGCGAGGCTCGGGGGGGCGAGGGTGGAGGGGCGGCGGTAGGTTCGGCAGCCATAGCACTGCCCAGAATAACAGGGGTTGATCCCATTCCCCCTCTCCCCTGCCCTCTCCCCCGTGCCGGGGGAGAGGGAGCCGGAGGGGGTCTGCCTACCTGCGCGCCTGCCCCCGAGCCCGCACCTCGAGCTCGTTGTCGAGCTTCAGGTCGAGTCTCGTCCCTTCGGGGATGACGACCTCGTCGCCGTTCCTGGAGGCGAGGACGGCTCCGGCCGCCGCGCCGATGATGGCTCCGATCACAGTGCCCTTGGAGCGGTCCTTCTTGCTGAGGACCCGGCCCAGGATGGCGCCGCCCGCGGCCGCGCCGCCGATGGTCGCCGCGTCCTTGCGGGTCTCGTTGGTCCCCTGCTGCACCAGGGAGGCGTCGATCGGGACGGTCTTGCCGTTGGGGAGCACCAGGTCGGTGAACTTCAGGACGAGCTTCGCCCTGCCGCCCACCTTGCCGAGCGGCACGGCCTCGGCGACCACGCCGACGATCTCGGAACCGGCTGGAATGCCGACCGCGCCGTCCGAAGCCACATCCGAGGCGACACGGGCACGGAAGATGTCGCCCACCTCGCTGGTCTGGCTGGAAAGGCCCTCGAGGAGCTCCACCTCCATCACCGTTCCGGCCGGGACGTTCACGACCAGCGGAGCCGGACGCTGTGCCTCCTCTTCGCGATCGCGGGCCTGCCGCTCCTGCTCGAGCTCGGCCGCCTCGCGCTCGGCTTCCTCGTCCTGGAGATCAGGGCGGCGCGACTCGGCCACTTCCTCGGTCGGTACCGGCTCTTGGCGCGGCTCCTCGCGCTCGACCCGCGGAGCCGGTTTCACTAGCGGGGCCGGCTTGGGAGCCTGAGCCTGGCGCACCGGCTCGGGCTCGCGGGCATCCTCCCGCTCCCGAGCCTTCAGGCGCGCCTGGCGCTCGGCGGCGTCCTGCTCCCTGAGCCGCCGCTCGCGGGCATCCAACTCAGCATTGCGGTCGGCGAGGCGCTGCTCCCGCTCATCTAGATCCTGGCGCGCACCCGCGTCCTCTCCTGTCTCGGGCTCGACCACCACCACCCGCTCCTCGGGCTGAAGCTCGGGGTCCTCGCGGACAAGCCCGGACTCGGTGTCTCGATCCTGAGCGTTCTGCTCGACGGCAACCTGGCCTCTCTCCGGCTCTTCGGACTGCCGGCAGCCCATGCCGAACGCCGAGAGACCCAGGAGGAGGGCCAGGAGGAAGGGTTGGAATTTGACGTTTCGCATGGTGATACCTCGCTGCAAGTCCATCCGACAGGAGGGTAGAGCAAGGCCGGTGCCATGCCTTTCCAGGGCGGAGAGGCGCGAATTCGTCCTCTGCCGAGGACGCACGATGGACGCACGACTACTTCGGCCGTTTGCGGGGGAAGGGGATGACGCTGGCCGGCCTGGCCGGCTCGGTCGGCTCCGGATCCGGCTCGGGCTCAGGCATATGGCCGGCTACCCGTCCGGGCTCGAACGCCATGCCGAGGTTGGCGGCCGGGTCCTGGAACTCCATCAGGGCGGCGAAGGGAACGGTCAGCCTATGGCGCGCCGCCGCGAAGCTGAGCGAGACGGAGAAGGCCCTGTCGTCGACCTCCAGGTTCCAGAACTGGTTCTGCAGGATGATGCGGATCGCCTCCGGGTACTGATCCCGCAGGAAGGCGGGGATCACGACCCCGGGGTAATCGGAGCTAAAGGTGATGTTGAAGAAGTGCTCGCCGGGCAGGCCGTTCTCAGCCACATGCGCGAGCACCCGGCGGACCATGTCGCGCAGGGCATCCTGCAGGAAGCCCGGGTAGTCGATGCTGTCGTCGGTCTCGTCCGCCACGGCGGGAGCATACTTCAGGGAAGGTCCACTGTGCCCCGCGGAGTCCACGGCCCGCAGCGCAGGACCCGCCAGATGGCCTTGCCGGTCCCCTTGAGCGCGCCATATTTGCGGATCGCCCCCTCGCCGTAGTGGCTGCAGGTCGGCGTGAACCGGCAGCGGACGCCCGCCTTGCGGTTCAGGATGGAGAACGTGGCCTGGTAGACGTCGATCGCCCCGAGCAGGACCTGGGCCGAGACCTGGGCCGAGGGCGGCCGGGAGAAATCGAGGGCCAGCAACAAGAGGAGCATCAGCGCGGCGATCGCCGCTTTCCGCTTGCGGGTCACAAGGGACCTACCAAGGAAGACTGCCGGTCGAGAGGCGGCCGACCCAGAGGGCGCAGAGCACGGCGAGGTGGGCGATCACCGCCCTCTCCACCCAATCCGTGCGCGGAAACGTCAGACCGCGCAGGGCCGCGCGACCCCAGGCGAGCCAGATCAACAGGAATTCGATCGCCAGGACCGGGGCGAGCGGATGGGCAGCCAGGGCGGCGGTCCACTCCCCCTTGGCGAGATGCGCGAAGGCACGGGTCAGGCCGCAGCCCGGGCAGGGGAGGTGGAGCACACGGCGGGAGAAGCAGATCGAGCCCTCCGGCCCGGAGGCGGGTACCCAGAAATGGAGGATTACCGTGCCAAGGAGACCGGCGAGACCCGCCAAAGCCCAGAGCCAGGCGCTCCGGCGGGAAATCATGTCAGCGGTTGGCCAAGGCGGTGAGGACCGCCAGGCCCCCCAGGAAGATGAGCCAGAAGAGAAAGACGGTCAGGATGAGTGTGCCGATGATCCCGAGGACCACGGCGATCTGGGCGAGCACCTCGCCCTGCTTGGGCGCGCGCCCCTCCCGGATCGCCTTCTGCTCCTGCCGGCCCAGGTACCAGGCGATCGGCGACAGCAGATGGCAGCAACTGACGAAGCCCAGGAGCGACAGGATGATGGCCGTGATCGCCTGGCTGCTGGCGGATTCCGGCGTGACCCCGTCGCCCTGGACCGTCATGTCGACCTCGGCTCCTTAGAAGCGGTTCGCGAAGTCGCTGAGGACCGGGATGATCAGCCGCTGGCCGTTGAGACCCTTGACGATCGCCAGGATGCGGATCACCAGGAACACGAGCGACGCCACCCCCTGCAGCCCGCAGCCCGTGAGGCCGCAGTCGATACCGGACGTCGCCATGGAAAGCATCGACAGAGCCACCCAGAAGATGATCTCGGCGACGAGGATAACCAAGCCGTGCTTGGCGTGCCACTGGACCTCGCGGTCGTCCTTCTCCGCCACCAACGGGATCACAGCCAGGATCCAGAGGTAGGAGAGAACGATCATGATCGACCGGTTGGGACTGACCGAGCCCGGCCCCACTGGACCTCCGGAGGACGGCGGCGGTGGCGGCGGCGGCGGGTTGTACGACGGAGGAGGCGGGACTGTCGGCTCGCTCATCGAGGCCTCTCCTTTCAGAGAAGAGTAGTCTGGTTCATGCACGGGGCAGTCTACACAACGATACCGAGGTCCGCCAGAGCCTCGCGCAAGGCATCCCGGCGTTCTTCATGTACAGCCAGAACCAGCTGCGCAGCCTCTGCGTACTCCTCGCTCTCCAGCTCGACCTCCGGCGGGTGGATCAGCCGCTTGACCGCGCCCACCCGCTCATAAGGGACCTGCAGCGCAATCCGGACGGTGGTCACCCTCTGCGCGACCGGCAATCCAGCCAGAGCTTCCCGCGCCGCGGCGGCATACGCCCGGGCGAGTCCACCCTTGCCGAGCTTGGTGCCGCCGAACCAGCGCACCACTACCGCGAGCACATCGGACAGCCCCGCGCCGCGGACGACCTGGAGGATCGGCACCCCCGCCGTGCCGGACGGCTCGCCCGCATCCGAGCTGCGCTCGCGGGGAGGAGAGCCGAGCCGCCACGCCCAGCAATGATGGGAAGCATCGGGATATTGGCGGGCGAGGCCCTCCAGCGCGGACTTGGCGTCGTCCTCTCCAGCAGCGGGTCCGATCCAGGCGAGGAAGCGCGAGCCCTTCTCGCGGATCTCGCCCCAGGACTCACCGGCTGGAGATGGGTAGGAGGTCATCGGCTGCGGGCCTGCTCCACCACCCGCTCGTAGATCGACCGGTAGCGCGCGATGATCGGCTCCTGGCCATAGACTTCCACCGACCGGCGCCGGCCGGCTTCGCCGAACGCCTTCCGCATCGGCTCATCCGCGAGGAGCTTCAGGGCGGAAGCGGCCATGCCCTCGACGTCGCCAACCTCATGCATGAAGCCGTTCTCGCCGTCGACCACCACCTCGGGGAGGCCGCCGACGTTGGTGGAGATCACCGGCACCTTGCAGCTCATGGCCTCCAGCGCCGCGAGGCCGAACGATTCGGTCTCCGAAGGCAGAATGAAGAGATCGGCTCCCACCAGTACTTCCTCAATCAGAGGCAGGCTGCCGATGAAGGTGATCGAGTTGCAGGCGTCGGTGTCGCGGCAGTGCTGCTCCACCCGGCCGCGCTCGGGGCCGTCCCCAACCATGAGCAGCCGGCAGGGGACATGGGCGCGCAGACGCAGGAAGACGTCCACCACGTCGATGACCCGCTTCAGCGGCCGGAAGTTGGAGATGTGCACCAGGGTGCGCTCGCCCGGCCTGGCCCATTTGCGGGCGCCCGGCGAATCCTTGGCCAGCTCGTAGCGCGCCGGATCGATGAAGTTGGGCACCACGTCGATGCGGTTCCGGATGCCGAGCTGCTGCATCGTGGTCTGACGCAGCGACTCGGACACCGCGGTCACCGCATCGCTCTGGACGATCCCCCAGCGCGTGGTCTCCAGGTAAGCCGGATCGTTGCCCACCAGAGTCACATCCGTGCCGTGCAGGGTGGTGACTACGGCGAGCGGATGGGGCGCCACGATCTGCCGGGCCAGGACCGCGGAGACGGCATTGGGAATGGCGTAGTGGACGTGCATCAGGTCGAGCTGCTGATGCCGCGCCACCTCGACCATCTTGGTCGAGAGCGCCAGCGAGTAGGGCGGGTATTCCGCAAACAGGGGATAGGTCGGGGTGACCACCTGGTGGAAGAAGATCCGCGAGCTGTTGAGCGACAGGCGCGAGGGCAGCGCGTAGCTGATGACGTGGACCTCGTCCCCGCCCTCGGCCAGGGCCATGGCCAGCTCGGTCGCGACGATCCCCGAGCCGCCATACGTGGGATAGCAACTGATGCCGATCTTCACCGCAACCCTCCCGGAACCAGCATGGACATATCAGGCACCGCCAGGGGGAGCCGGCTCCAGAACGGCTCGCCCAGCTCCGCGTTGATCATGAGCCCGAAGTGCCGCGCGCGCCCCTCGATCGCCAGCCAGAACTCGCGCGAGGCGACCTTCGTCTGGGCGCCCTTCTGCTCGGACCCCTGGTAGAGCTGGCTGCGGTAGGCGCGCATGGCCTCCAGCTTGGTCTCCCAGACGGAGGACACGTCCATGATGAAGCTCGGCTCGAACGGGTCATGCTGCATGTAGGAGAAGACCGCGCCGGGACGGTAGGGGGGCCCGGCTTCCGGATGCCGGTTCTTGAGCCCGGCATAGAAGCTGGCCGACTGGATGAGCTGCGAGGCGCGGTGATGGTCCGGGTGGCGGTCGCTCGGGCTCGGCGCCAGGATCAGATCGGGCCGCCAGGCGCGGAGGCGCTCGATCAGGGCATCCTCCTCGGCTTCTCCCGTGCGGAAGGCGCCGTCGCCGCAGTCCAGAAAGCCGACCTCGACCGCTCCCAGCACCTTGGCCGCGTCCCCGGCCTCCTGCTGCCGCTCCTCGGCCGTGCCGCGGGTCCCCCGCTCGCCGCGGGTCAGATGGAGGATGCCGGTCTTCTTCCCCTGCTTCGCGAGCAGGGCGAGCGTGCCGCCGCAACCGAGCTCGACATCGTCCGGGTGGGAGCCGATCGCGAGGACGTCGAGCTTCACGGTATTTGCTCCATACGGGGCTCCATGCAATCGGGACAGGCGATCTGCAGCCGTCTGGGATCGAGGCCCATCTGCTCCCAGAAGCTCTGCACGAGACGGTCCTCGTACTTGCCCTGGAAATGGGCGGAGGCGATGACGCGCTCCTGCGGCTTGCCCAGAGGGAGGCAGCTCTCCCGTATCTGGTCCACCCGCCGGTTCAAGGTCTCGTTGCGGCGGGCGGCCGCCGCGGTCGTCTTCTCCGCGAAGGTGTCCAGGGCACGGAGGATCTGCTCGCGCGTCTTCTCCAGCGGACGCTCGAGGTTGGGATCCGCGGGCTGCAGCTCGGCCAGAGCCTCCTCGATCTTGCGGCGCACGGGCTCGATGCCGGCGTCTCCTTCCAACGCGGCGAGAGCCCGGTCGAGGTCCTGCCGGCTTCCCATCAGCGTCGCGAGCGGGAGACCGATTTCGCCGAGCCGGTCCATCTGCTTGGGCTCCACCACCAGAGCCTGAGGACGGAGCCCGACCCAGGGGGACTCGACCTCCAGCACCTCGTGCACCGCGGCCGACTGGCCCATGTAGGAGAGCTCGCCCGGGCCGAGGAGATGGAGAAAGGTGCCGAGCACCGCGTCCTGGATCGCAGGCCGGGCCAGCACGCCGGGAGAGAGGACGCCCGGGTTGTCGTCCGCGATGCTCAGGAGATCCCGGGCATCCGCCTCTTCGTTTCGTCCCCGGAGGGTGTAGCCGGACTCGCCCCGCCACTCGATCCGCCGCCGCTCACCGCGGGAGAGAAGAAAGAGCGGGCTCGTGCCGCGCTGGGGGCTGACCTGGAGGGCATAGCCGCGGCGCTCGATCTCCGTGTCCCGGCGCTCCAGCGCCTGCTCCACTTCCTTGCGCCGCTCGACGAGGCGTTTCAGCCAGGGGCGCTGGGCGGACTTGAGAGCGGGGAGCATGGCGTCGAGGAGGAGGGGGCAGTGAGGTCCGAGAAGGTGCGCCATGAGTCGACAGAACGCCTCGCCGAAACGGGCGTCGGGCCGGTACCACTGGCCGATTGTCTTTACCCACTCGGCGTAGCGGTCTCCCGGCACGGCTTCGGAGATCGCGCGGAGCACGTCGTCCACTCCCGGACCGAGCGCGCGCATGCCGACCGGCGTTAGCGGCTCGGGATCGGGACCGAGGTCGAAGGTGCGCGGCCCTTCCGGGGTGAGCACGGTGGCGGCGGAAACCTCGGCCCAGTCGTGATCCTCGGTCGCGACCCAGAACACCGCCACGGCGCTCTCGCCCTCGGCTTCGAGAGCGGCAGCCCAGCGTGACGCGGCGACCATTTTCGAAAAAGCGTAGAGCGGGCCGCCGAGGAGGCCCGGCTGCTGCCCGGTGATGACCACGCGGGTGGCGGGATCGGCCAGCTTCCGGGCAAGCTCGTCGGCCCGCGGATTGCCATAGCCGCGGTTGGCAATGGCCAGAGCGTCCGCCAGCTCGCGCCGGGCTCCAGGAAGTGCCGGGCCGGACGGCGTCTGGCCCGGCGCCAGGAAGCGCAAAGGCGCGAGGAGGTCCAGGTCGCGGCCGGCCAGGTAGGCGGAAGGCAGGGCCGGGAGCAGCCCGGTTTGCGCGAGGTCGACCCGCAGATCAGGCCGGCTTGTGGCCGAGGAGGATGAGGCGTTCGCTGTCACGCTCGTAAGGGTCTCCTTGAAAGTTGCCGTAGAGGCCGTCGACCTCCAGGCCCGCCCAGCGCAGGCCGATGGTCACCTCCTCCGGCCGATAGAGACGGACGCTCTCCCGGAAGGTACGCGGCCGGTCTCCTGGGGTTTCCACGACGATCCGTTTGTTCACCCTCTGGGCCGCGGGATCGTACCAGCGCTCGATAACCGCCCGGCCGCCGTCCATCTCCTGCTCGTCCCGGGGCTTCAGGTTCGCGAGCACGGGCCCAGGGTTCATGAGGTCGATCAGGAAACGGCCCCCCGGGACCAGGACGCGGACGATCTCCTCCAGCACCAGGAAGTTCTCCCGCTCGCGCTCGAAATAGCCGAAGGACGTAAAGAAGTTCAGGACCCAGTCGAAGCTCTCGTCCATGAACGGCAGGCGGCGCATGTCGCCCGCGACCGGGGGCAGGCCGCGCTTCTTCATCCGGGCGAGGAAGGTGAGCGACAGGTCCACGCCCAGGACACGATAGCCGCGCTGCCGGAGAGCGGCGGTGTGCCGGCCGGTCCCGCAGGCGAGATCGAGCACCGCTCTGGGCTTTCTCCCCTGGCCGCAGGCGCTTGGCCCTTCACCCAGCCGGTGCACCACGAAATCGACGTGCTCCTCGGCCTCCGACGCATCCCGGTGGGAGTAGAGCTCGAGGTACTCCTCGCCGAACCATTCCTTGTACCAGGGCATCGACCCTCCCGAGGCAGCGGTATGCTACACCCATGGACCTCGACTGGATTGAGATCCCCGGCGGGACCTTCTGGATGGGAGGCGGCCCGCGGGACAACGAGAACCCCCGGCACGAGGTGCGCGTGCGGCCGTTCCGGCTGGCGCGGACCCAGGTGACCCGGGAGGAGTACCAGCGCTTCCTCGACGAGACCGGCCACCCCGCTCCGCCATTCTGGCACGAGCCCGCCTTTACCCACCCGCGCATGCCCGCGGTCGGACCCTCCTGGGAGGATGCCACGGCCTTTTGCTCCTGGCTCGGAGCACGCCTGCCCACCGAGGCCGAATGGGAGAGGGCAGCCAAGCTGGACCGGGAAGTCCTCTACCCCTGGGGTGACGATCCGCCCGAGGCGCTCCCCGACTACAGCCGGCGCTGGCAGGAAGGCCCCGAGCCGGTCGATGCCTATCCCTCCCTTCACCCGTTGGGCCTCCTCGGCGTGGGGGAGAACGTCCACGAGTGGTGCTCGGACTGGTACGACGCGCGGTATTACGAGGTCTCCCCGGTCGAAGATCCCCGGGGGCCGGAAGCCGGCACTCGCCGCTCCTCCCGGGGCGGCTCGTGGCGACATCAGATCAAGGTGAGCCGCTGCGCCGCACGCTCGGCCATCCCGCCCCACATGCGTTACTCGGACTACGGCTTCCGGGTGGCAGCATCGTGAAGAAGACGATGAAGCCGTCGCGCCGGGCGGTCCTCGCCGCCGTCATCATTGGGGTGATCCTCCACACGTTCACGGCGCTCTGGGTCTGGCGCTTCTGGGGCTACTTCGGCCGGGCGAACTTCGTGGTCTGGATGGACTTCCCCACCTCCCTGGCCTATCTGGACCTGGACGGGGACGCGATGCTCGCCTGGAGCCTGGTCGCCGGCGGGCTGCAGTGGGCGGCCATCGCGGCGCTGCTGACGCTGTGGGTGGGGAGCACGACCCACCGGCGGAATGTCCGCCCGCCCAGGCCCGGTTAGAATACCCGCCATGGTGCAACTGGGCTCCATCCTCGTCGATCCCCCTCTCTGGCTCGCGCCGATGGCGGGGGTGACCGACCGCGACTTCCGTCTCCTCGTGCGGCGGATCGGCGGCGTGGGCGTCGTGTCCATGGAGTTCATCTCCTCCAAGGCGATCGTCAACGGCAACCAGAAGACCCGGGAGCTGATGCACTTCGCCGAGGAAGAGCGCCCGCTGGCGATCCAGATCTACGGCTCCGATCCCGAGACCATGCGCGAGGCTGCGATCGTCGTCGAAGGCATCGGCGCCGATATCTGCGACATCAACATGGGCTGCCCGGCCAACAAGGTCCTCAAGGGCTGCGCGGGCGCGGCGCTGATGGGCGACTTGAAGCTCGCGGAGAGCATCGTCCGAACGGTCAAGGATGCGATCAGCATCCCGCTCACGGTCAAGTTCCGCCTGGGCCTCGACGACTGCCGGCGCAACTACCTGGACCTGGGCCGGATCTGCGAGGCCAACGGGGTGGCGGCGGTCGCCATGCACGCGCGCACCGCCCGCCAGATGTTCGACGGCCAGGCCGACTGGTCGCACCTGGCGCACCTGAAAGAGACGCTCTCCATCCCCGTGATCGGCAACGGCGACGTGCGGGAGCCGGAAGATGCCCTGCGCATGATGGCCGAGACCGGCTGCGACGGAGTCATGGTGGGCCGCGGCGCCACCCGCAATCCGTGGCTCTTCCGCCAGATCGCGGCGCGCATGTCGGGCGCCAAGGTCACCGAGCCCACCCTGGAGGACCGGCGCGATCTGATTCTCGAGCACTTCCACATGGTGGCCGGGCGCGAGAACCCGCATTACGCCCTGCACAAGCTGCGCAAGTTCACCGGCTGGTACACCCACGGCCTGCCGAACGGCCGCAAGCTCCGCCAAGCGATCAACCAGATCCCGGACGTGGAGAGCTTCCTGGTCACCGTCGAGTCCTTCCTCGCCGAGCTGCTGGTCGAGCAGGCGGCTTGATGCCGGAGCACACCCTCACGCTGGAGGAGCGCCCCGACGCGGCCCTCGCCGCCCTCCGCCGCGCCGCGGAAGACTGGGGGGCCGAGCTGCGCAAAGAGGACTCGGATCTCTGGCTCTACCTGCCCGTGGTTCACGGCCTGCGCCGCGGGCTGATCGCCGGGCCGGTGCAGGTCGAGCCCGCCGCGGACGGCGCCCGCATCGTCTTCCGGTCCGAGGAGTCGGACCTGTCGGTCCAGGCGTCGCCAGTGATCGTGCTGCTCCTGGCGGTGGGCGGAGCGGCAATCGCGATGCTCTGGCCGTTCTTCCCGAATCTCCTGCCCCTCGCCCCGTTCGGAGCGATCCTGGCGCTGGGCGGCTGGTTCCTGGTCCTCTCCCGGCTGCGCACCAGCGGCGCGGAGGAGTTCCTGGGCACGGTGGGGGTGGAGGCCGAGGCGGGGCCGCCGGCCCGCTCCGAGGCAATTTAGGAATCTCCGGCTGGCGTCTGCGGTTATACTGAAGGCAGCACGGTTCTTTCAAAACTTGGGGGCGTACCGGTTTCGACGGGGAACAGAGCGGAGCGAGGGTAGCGTGTCGAATGCCGCCCGTAAGGCGGAAAAGTAACTGCGAACGATAACTTCGCCCTCGCGGCCTAAATAACCGCGACGTCCAGTTGGGGAGCCCTGATCCACGGCGCTCTTCCAGGACGACACTTAAAGTGGATCTAAGGTCGCGGCAGCCTCGAGCCGCTTCCGGATAACTTAGAGGCTGGCCGCCGCGTCGGAGTGCCCTGCTCCAAAACGCGAACGGCGAGAACCAAAACATCAGGGATACGCACGTAGAAGCCTTCGATACGCGTTTCTCGGACGTGGGTTCGACTCCCACCGCCTCCACCATTCATCTCATCCAGGACAACTTTTCCGACACCTGTCCGAGCCTCCGCTCGTCTTGCGGGCCTTGGGGGTGATCGGAGTCAAACGAGTCGTCAACGGGGTATTTCGCGAAGGGATTGATAGGGGCTGCGAAAGCCTCGCCGCGCCATTTCCGCCAGGAGAGCGTCCGCCTCTTCGAGGCTGAGGATCTTCTTCCATACGAGGCGGAGGAGAACACCCAAGGAACCAGAGACCTCGACGCCCAGCGAACGGCCGAGCGCTCTCGCGTCCCAATCATCAGAAAGCATGAGGAGCCCACGGGAAAGTGCTGCCGCGATGCAGGCAGCTTCTCCGGGGCCCAGATCGCGGCCGATCTCCTCTGCCCGGACCTGCTCACTCTCCGTAAGCTCAAGGCGGTTCAGCCAGGACCAGTCGCACGCAGGAACCAACCCACGGCGGACGCCCAGCTCCAATTCGGTCCAGACCGGGATGGGAGCCGCGACATCCGGCCAAGCCAGCCTCAGGAGGTCCGGCCGTCGGATCTGGGCAAAGTTGTTCAGGACCGTCGTGTCTGCAAGGGACGGCATGCGGGAAGCAGGAGATCTTCAGGCGTGCCGGCGCGCTGCGGCGATTTCGGCCTGCGCGTCCTCGACCGAGCGGGCTCCGCGGCGGAGAGGGATCCCGATCCGCTGGAAGCTTTCGTCGAGCTCGACCCGGGATAGATGGAGCAGCTCGGCCGTCTTCCCGAGATTGATTCTCTCGTCCAGGTAATCTCTGAGAACCCGGGCTTCGAAGAGATCCTCGGGGGAGTCGGCCTCTTCTCCGGTGGCGCAGAGGGCAAGAGCCCGCAGGATCCTGTAGTCGAGAGCATCGAGGAGGACGATGCGCTCCTCACCTCCGCTTGCAACGACGGCAAGCTCTCCCTCCTGGACCCGGTCCAGGATCTCGCCGGTCCTTTGGGACAGGTCGGATTGGGAGATGATGGTTCTCGTCATCCTTACAAGAGTACCTCAGACTGTAGCCGAGCGCTTCGTGCCGTACGCGAACGGCTAAAGCGGCGCTTTTGCGGCTCGCGCAATGCGCGAGCCGCGGATCCACAGCCTGTGGCGCCCAGGCTATGCACCAGCCGGAGATCCATGGCCCCTGGCGCCCAGCTTATGGTTTTCCCGTTCGCGCACAGCCCGAGGCGTTCGGGCGCTGCCCGAGAAGCTCGCGCACAGCCCGAGCTTCCCGATCTCAACTCTTCTCGAAAGCCTCGGCGATGCTCTTTTCGTACGGCGCCTTCAGCACGCCCACCTCGGTGACGATCCCCGTGATCAGCTCGGCGGGGGTCACGTCGAAGGCGAAGTTCATGGCCTGCGTGTCGTCCGGCGCCACCTGGGTACCGAACACCTCCGTCACCTCCACCCCCTTGCGCTCCTCGATGGGGATCGCCGCGCCATTGGGTGTATTGCGGTCGATCGTGGAGAGCGGCGCCGCCACGTAGAAGGGGACGCCGTGGCGGTGGGCGAGGACCGCCACCGTGTAGGTGCCGATCTTGTTGGCCGTGTCGCCGTTGGCGGCGATCCGGTCGGCGCCCACCACGATCCTATCGACGAGGCCCTGCGCCATCAGGGTGCCGGCGCTCGAATCCGTGACCAGCCGGAAGGGGATGCCCAGGCGCTTCAGCTCCCAGGCCGTGAGCCGCGCCCCCTGAAGCAGAGGCCGCGTCTCGTCCACCCAGACCATCCCGACCCTGCCCCCGTCCCAGGCCGACTGGATCACCCCGATCGCCGTGCCGTAGCCGGCGGTCGCGAGCGCCCCGGCGTTGCAGTGGGTCAGGACGCGGGTGCCCGGCGCGAACAGCTCGGCGCCGTGCTCCCCGATCCTGCGGTTGACCCGTATGTCCTCGGCGTGCAGCTCGTGCGCCCAATCCAAGAGCGCCTGCCGGGCCGCCTCCGGCCCCCCGTCCCGGTTCCGCTCGTATACCTGCCGCCCCCGGTCCAGCGCCCAGCGCAGGTTCACCGCCGTCGGACGGGTGCTGCCCAGCAACTTGGAGACCTCGTCGAAACGGGCCGAGCCGAGCACCAGGCCATAAGCGGCGGCCACACCGATGGCAGGCGCGCCGCGCACCGCCAGGCAGCGGATGGCGTCGGCGACCTGCTCGGGCGTCTCGCAATCGAGCCACGTCTCCTCGATGGGCAGGCGGGTCTGGTCGAGAAGCTGCAGGGTGTCCTGATGCCAGCGGATGGGGGTAAAGGGCTCGTTCATGGGAGGACTATGTTACGGGTGCTAGAATCCGCCGGCAAATTGGGGAGGGTTCCAGTGAAAGGCGATCCAAAGAATCTCGGGTTTTCCACGCGTGCGATCCACGCCGGGCAGGAGCCCGATCCGCGCACCGGGGCCGTCGCGGTCCCGATCTACCAGACTTCGACCTACGTCCAGAAGGGGCTCGGCGAGCCCGTGGAGTATGAGTACGCCCGGGTGCAGAACCCGACCCGGTTCGCCCTGGAGGCGAATCTGGCGGCGCTCGAAGGCGGCGTCAGCGGTCACGCCTTCGCGTCGGGCATGGCCGCCATCTCCTGCCTGGTGACGCTGCTCAAGTCAGGCGACCACGTGGTGGCCTCGCGCAACGTCTATGGCGGCACGTTCCGCTACTTCTCCAAGATCATGGAGAACTACGGCCTCACCTTCTCCTGGGTGGACGCCACGGACCTCGCAAATATCGAGGCCGCGATGACGCCGCAGACGAAGATGGTCTACATCGAGTCGCCGACGAATCCGGTCATGGAGATCGTGGATATCGCCGGCTCGGCGGAGCTCGCGCACTCCCGCGGCGCGTTCCTGGCCGTGGACAACACCTTCCTCTCTCCCTACTTCCAGCGCCCGCTGGAGCACGGGGCGGACGTGATCGTCCACTCCACGACCAAGTTCATCAACGGGCACAGCGACTCGATCGGCGGCGCGCTGATCCCCTCGCGGGCAGACCACAGCGAGTGGTTCTACTTCGTGCAGAAGTCGGTGGGCGCGATCCTCTCGCCGTTCGACTCGTTCCTGGTGCTGCGCGGGATCAAGACGCTCGCGGTGCGCATGGACCGCCACGAGCAGAACACGCGCCAGGTGGTGGACTACCTGGTGAAGCACCCGAAGGTGAAGCAGGTGCTCTACCCGGGGCTGCCCGACCATCCGGGGCACGAGCTGCACAAGCGGCAGGCGTCCGGGTTCGGCGCCATGGTCTCGATCGAGATGGGGAGCTTCGCGGCGGCCAAGGCCATGCTCGACCGGGTGCGGGTGATGAGCTTCGCGGAGAGCCTGGGCGGGGTCGAGACCCTGATCTCCCACCCGGCCTCCATGACGCACGCCTCGATCCCGCCGGAGCGGCGGGCCGAGATCGGCGTCACGGAAGGCCTGGTCAGGATTTCGGTGGGGATCGAGGACGTCAAGGATCTGCTGGAGGATCTCGATCAGGCGCTGGAAGCGGTTTAGTCAAAACTCGGAATCGTCCGGGTCGGCGTAGGACAGCTCCTCTTCCGATTCGTCGGAGAAGTCGGCCTGCTTGTCCACGCTGCTCCGGATCCAGTCGAGGAAGTTCTCCTCTCCCTTGGTGACGTGGAAGGAGAGGATCTCGGGGAGCTCGTAGCTGTGCAGCTCCCGGATGGTCGCCGACACGCCTTCGAACTCCTCCTCGAGGGTCTTGATGACGAGCAGGAGCTCGCCGTCCTTGCAGATCTTCCCTTTCCAGCGGTAGACGGAACGCACGCCGGGCAGCACGTTGACGCAGGCGGCCTGACGGCGTGTCACGAGCTCGCGCGCGATCTGAAAGGCCTGCTCTTCGGTTCCGACGGTGGTGACGACGACGATCGCCTGCATCGCGTTTCACGTTACATGCTCCTCCCGGGCGAGTCAATCAAAAGACGGCCAACGGCCGTGTCACTTCCAGACCTCTTCGTCGAAGTCGTAGACCACCACCTTCACCCGGCCCGTCCGCCCCGTGACCCGCACGGCTGCGAGCCCGCGCTGGCCGTCGGTCAGGAAGACCGTGCCGGGAGTGGCCGTGCCCAGCGGGCTGAACGACGCGAGGTTCGAGTTGTTGAACCGGATCGGGTCGTCGCCGTTGCGCAGCCACTTGCTCGGCGCAGCCGGATCGCGGGCGAGCCGTCCCGGCGGGAACCCGAAACGCACCTGGTTGCCGATCTGCTCCAGCCGCTGCGGCGGCGCGATCATCGGATCCACCCCGCGGTCGATGTCTTGGGTGAGGACGCCGTCGCCGTCGGCATCCCGGTAGAGGGAGTAGGTGGCATGGCCGTCCGCCCGCGGCCGGAATTTGAGCGCCACGTTGGTGCACCGGCGGACCGCGAGCGCCCGCGCCAGGCGCATCGATCCCACCACCTCCCCGGCCGCCGAGCGCAGCCGACCCTGCCCCGCGATGCGGAGGATCGACGGCACGGTCATCCCCGCCAGCAGCATGAACAGCGCGAGCACCACCAGCAGCTCCACAAATTGAAAGCCCTGTTCGGATCTCTTCATGCGATTGTTCCCATTGGTTTGTCTCCAGGAAGAAGAAGAGGGCGGCCGTTCGCCGGCCGCCCCGCGCCTTCCTCCTAGCGCTCGCCCTCCTTCGACTTCTCCTTCGGCTTCTCCTTCGCGGGCGGGCTCGTCTTGCCCGCCTTGACCTTCTCCTTGAGCGTCGTCTCGCCCGAGATGGCCAGGTAGGGCTTGAGGAGCTGGTAGGTCTTCTCGCCGATGCCCTGGACGAGCATCAGGTCCTCGGCCGACTTGAACGGGCCGTTCTCCTTGCGGAAGTCGATGATCTTCTGGGCGACGCTGGGACCCACGCGGGGCAGCAGGGCGAGCTGCGAGGCGTCCGCGGTGTTGACGTTGACCACCCGGCGGGCCTCCGCCGCGAAGGTGGGAAGGGCGGCGAGGACGAGCCCCGCCAGGATCACACTGCCGATGAGACGCTTGGAACGGTTCATATTGCTTGCTCCTTACAGGGTTTGAATTCACTTGCTTCGCTTTTGCCTATCCCCTTGCTTGATTTGCGTTGGTTTCCGTCCTGCGCTCGCCACCTCCTCTCCAGGTTGGACGGCAGCCTCATAGGGCAAGGCCGCTGCCAACCCGGAAAGGTCGAAGAATCAATGGCTTAGGGATCGGAGCTGCAGCGGGTCGTCCAGCGTTCCGGCGGGGTAGAGGGCGGCCTCCCTCGGGGAGAGGCGTGTCAAGCGTTCTGGCGCCCCTGCGCGTTCGCTTGCGGGGATCGGCCCGCGAGGGTAGATTAGGCCGCCATGACTGAGCGAGCGGAGCGGTCCGTCTTCCGGGAGTACTTCGAGGCGATCCTGATCGCCGCGATCTTCCTGCGCTTCACGAACGTGTTCGTGGTGCAGACCTTCTACATCCCCAGCGGCTCGATGGAGAACACGCTGCTGATCGGGGACCACCTGTTCGTGAACCGGTTCATCTACGGTCCCGCGGCCACCGAGCTCGAGCGCAAGCTCCTCCCTCTGCGGGCGGTCCACCGGGGGGACATCGTCATCTTCCGCTCCAAGACCGACAAAGGGATGGACATCGTCAAGCGCGCCATCGGCGTGCCGGGCGACACCATCCAGGTCGACAGCGGCGATCTTTATCTCAACGGCAAGGACGTGGCCGACGAGTCGTACGCCATCCACAAGCGGCCCGACCCGCCCTTCGCGCCGCGCGACTGGTTCGGCCCGGTCACCGTCCCCGAGCACCGGTACTTCTTCATGGGGGACAACCGGGACGAGTCGCTCGACTCGCGCTTCTGGGGTTTCCTGCCCGACCACCTGGTCAAGGGCCGGGCGCTGTTCATCTACTGGTCCAACGGCAACCAGCCGCCCGAGGGGACCAACCCGATCGCCGGCCTGCTGCGCACGGCGCTCGGCTTCTTCTCGAACACCCGCTGGGACCGGTCGTTCCGCCTGATCCGCTAGCGGCATGGAACCCCGGATGGAAGCCGATACTCTCCAACCTCCGCAGGAACCGCAGGCGCCGCAGGCTGAGCAAGCGCCGCAGGCTGAGATCACCGCGCCTGATGATCCGCCGGCCGCTGCGAGCGCTCCGGGGGATTACCAGGAGAAGTCCTGGCAGCGGGAGTACCTGGAGGCGCTCCTGATCGCGGTGATCTTCGCCACCTTCGCCCGCACCTACGTGGTGCAGGCGTTCAAGATCCCGTCCGGCTCGATGGAGCAGAACCTGCTCATCGGCGACCACATCCTGGTCAACAAGTTCATCTTCGGCCCCACCGCTCTCGGCCTGGAGCACTCGCTGCTTCCCGTGCGCGACATCCAGCGCGGCGACATCGTGGTCTTCAAGTTCCCCGAAGACCCCTACCGCGACTTCATCAAGCGCTGCATCGGCCTGCCCGGCGACACCATCGAGGTCGTCGACAAGGACCTCATCCTGAACGGCGAGCCGGTCGACGACGAGAGCTACACGTGGCACGTGGACCCGTTCATCATCCCGCGCAGCCCGTTCCTCCAGAACAACCGCACCCGCGACAACTTCGGGCCGTACACGGTCCCGGCGGGCCACTACTTCTGCATGGGCGACAACCGCGACAACTCGAACGACTCGCGCGTCTGGGGGGCGGTGCCCCGGGAGTACGTCAAGGGGCGCGCCTTCATGGTCTACTGGTCGTTCGACAGCCAGGGGCCCGAGCCGGTGGAGTGGCCGGGCTTCGCGGGCAAGCTCCGCCAGATCTCCCAGGTGGCCCTTCATTTCTTCACCAGCACGAGATGGGAGCGAACTTTCCGCATCGTGCGGTAGACTAGTCGCGCGATTTCAAAGGAGGTTCGTATGCGTAGGAGGATCGCCGAGCGCGGCGAGGGCAACCTCGGGTGTATCGTTTGGCTGCTGGTGCTCGGGCTCGCCGTGATGATCTGCGTGAAGGTCGTCCCGGTGAAGATCGCCAGCGCCGAGTTGTACGATTACATGGACGAGGTGGCCAGATCCGCCGGTGTCAATTCGACGGCCGAGGACGCCGAGAAGGCCATCCTGCGGCGCGCCGCCGACCTGAAGCTGCCGGTGGACAAGGACCATGTGACCGTGGTCCGCGATGGAGACCGGCTCCGGATGCACGTGGAGTACACCGTGCCGGTGGAGTTCCCCGGCTACACCTACCAATGGAACTTCGTCCACGATATGGACCGCCCGATCTTCATCGTCTGACTTCCGGGGGGACGCCCCCGTCTCGCCGTACCTGAGCATGGCCCGTCCCGGTTGGATCAACACCCTCCTGGCGGGCCTCGCTCCAGGGATCCTCCTCGGCACTCACATCGCCGGGCTGATCTTCTTCCTCAACCCGCACCTGCCCTTCGCCCCCGGGCCGGTGGCGCGCGGCGTCCTCGTGTACGGCGGGATCGTGGGGCTCGCCTCCCTCGTCCTGCACCTCACGCTCACCAGGCAGCCTGCACGCGCCCGGCGGTGGCTCCCCTGGGCGCTCACCCTTGCCCTCGCGACCGCCGCCTGGCTCGACGCCAGCCATGCCTCGCTCTACGCCTTCTACCTGCCCGCCGGGATCAACGACCGGCTCGTCCGCACGGCCGCCTGGCTGGCTCTCTTCGCGCTGATCTCCTTCTACACGGCGCTGCTCCACACACTGCATCGCAGACGATACGGATGGAAGAGCCGCTGCGGTTACGTGCTTTGGGCAATCCTGTCCGTTTTCGCGATGATCGAGCGCCGGCAGACGTTCCACGCGCGGCCGGCCCCGGTGCATCGGGCGGCCATGGTGGAACCCGGGCCGCGGCCGGCCCTCTTCGTGATCGGCCTCGACTCCGCCACGCTCGATGCTCTCCTCCCCCTGGCAGGGCAGGGGCGGCTCCCGTTCCTCGCCACCGCGCTGCAGCAAGGGGCTTATGGCCGCCTGGAGTCGCTCGTGCCGGCCTGGCGCGAGGGGGTGTGGATCACGCTCGCCACGGGCAAGTATCCGTTCAAGCACGGAGTGACCGGGGGCAAGGTTTATGACGCCGGCTGGGTGACACCCTCCGGTCCGCCGGCGGAGCTGCGGTTGCTGCCGGTGGGGATCCGCTTCCGCGACTGGGGCACTCTGGGCGCGGAGCCGCGCACGCCGCGGGCGTTCCCCCGCCAGGCCTCGGCGCTCTGGGAGATCCTCCCCCGCCTGGGCATGTCCTCCGGGTCCGTGGGCTGGCCAGCCTCCTGGCTACCCTCTCAGGAGACCGAGTTCACTCTGTCGGAGCAATTCTTCTTCACCGCTGGCAAGGGCCCCGCCCTCAATCCCGCGCTGAGGGCCCGCCTCGGCCCGAACCCGCCGGCGCACTTGGTCAATGCCCTGGCGGCGGACGCCTGGCGCGAGTCCCTGTCCCTGACGCTCTTGGATCAGCACCCCGGGACCGGGGCGCTCTTCATGGTCCTCCCCGGGCTGCGGGAGGCGTCACGCCAGGCGTTCGGGGGTTTCCAGGCAGTGCAGTTCGAGGGCGAGCAGTCGCCGGCCGCCAGGGCGGCGGCGGAGCGGCTGGCCGCGTACTATGCGCTGCTCGACAGCTTTCTCGGCGAGATCTGGTCGCGGGTTGACGGGCCGCGGGTGCTCGCCGTGGTCTCGGCCTATGGCACCGAGAGCCGCCAGGATCCGCTGCGGCGCGAGCGGACCGCGGTTGAGGGGAGCTTCGGCGGCGCGCCGGACGGCGTGCTGCTCCTCTACGGAGAGGGCATCCAGCCCGGAGCCCTCCTGACCGGAGCTCGGCTGGTCGACGTCGCCCCGACCCTGCTCTACGCCCTGGGCTTCCCCGTGGCCCAGGATCTGGATGGCCAGGTGCTCCGGGCAGCCTTCGACAGGGGCTTCCTCGCCCGGCACCCGCTCACGATCTTGCCCTCGTATGAGGGGCTGGCGAAGCAGTAGGTCCCTTTCCTCAGCCGGCTACCTTTTGCGCCACCAGCTTGGGACCCGCAGCCTTGGCCTCGCGCTCCTCGCGGGCCATGGTGCAGCGGCCCTGGAAGAAAGCGCCGTCTTCAATCACCAGCGCTGGCGTGTCGATGTCGGCAAATACCTTGCCGCGTGGGGAAATCTGGATCTTCTTCGCGGCACGGATCGTGCCCTTTACCGTGCCGGAGATGAAAATCTGGCCGACGCGCAGATCCCCCTCCACCTCGCCGCCCTCGCCGACGATCAGATCGCCCGCGGTGTTGACCTTGCCAGTGAACTTGCCATCCACCCGGAAGGAGGTCTCGAAACGGAGCTCCCCCTCCACATGGCTGCCGGTATCGAGGAAGCCGTTGAGGTCATTCTGCTT
Source organism: Acidobacteriota bacterium (assembly GCA_034667225.1). Lineage (GTDB taxonomy): Bacteria > Acidobacteriota > Thermoanaerobaculia > Multivoradales > UBA5704 > DATMER01. The sequence continues at coordinate 209,511 of JAXDKG010000055.1, read as the reverse complement.
GCCGCCGCCATCGGACTTGAATTTCATTGGACGTCCCCCCGCTCGACCAGCACCTCGTAGAGCCTCATCAGCTCCTCCTCGCTGTGAAAGTGGATGTGCAGGATCCCACCCTTGCCGCGCCTCCGGATCTCCACACGGGTCTGGAGGCGGCGGGTGAGCTTCTCCTCCGCGGCGGCGGTATGAACTTCGACCGGCCTCGGCTTTTTCTTCGGCTTCTCGCGCCCGGAGTCGCGGGCGGGCTCGGAAGACAGGCGCTCCAGATCCCGGGCCGAGAGCCCTTCGCGCACTGCCCGGTCCGCCAGGGCCAACTGGGCATCCCGGCTCGGGAGCCCCAGCAGGGGACGGGCCTGTCCGGCGGTGAGCCGGCCTTCTCGCAACAGGTCCTGGACCTCGTCCGGCAACCGGAGCAGCCTGAGCGCATTGGTCACCGTGGTCCGCGCCTTTCCCACCCGGGTGGCGATGTCCTCCTGGGAGAGCCCGAACTTCTCTTGCAGGGAGAGGTAGGCTTCGGCCTCTTCCAGCACGTTCAGATCGCTCCGCTGAAGGTTCTCGACCAGCGCCAGCTCCAGCATCTCGCGGTCGTCCGTGACCTGGCGCACCACCACGGGCACGGTTTCCAGCCCGGCGAGGCGGGAGGCGCGCCAGCGGCGCTCGCCCGCCACGATGACGTAGGTGCCGTCCTTGTCGGCGCTGACCACGAGCGGCTGCACGACCCCCTGCGTCTTGATGGACGCTGCCAGCTCCTCGATCGCTGCATCGTCGAACTGCGTCCGCGGCTGGAACCGGTTCGGCTTGAGCTGCCCGATGGGGAGGGACTGGATCGGTGCCGGGGCCTCCTCTTCCTTCTGGAGCAGGGCATCCAGGCCACGGCCTAAACCACTCTTTTTCATGCCGCCCTCCGCAGGACTTCCCGGGCGAGAGCGAGGTACGCCTCGGCGCCGCGCGACTTGATGTCGTACTGGAAGATGGGCAGGCCATGGCTCGGCGCCTCGGCCAGGCGGATGTTGCGGGGAACTACAGTCTTGAACACCTTGGCTCCGAAATGACGGCGGATCTCGTCGGCGACGTCCTTGCACAGGTTCGTCCGGTCGTCGTACATGGTGAGGAGGATGCCGGAGATGGCGAGGCGGGTGTTGAGCCCGCCCTGAACGCGCTTCACCGTGGACATCAGCTCGGAGATCCCCTCCAGGGCGAAGTACTCGCACTGGAGCGGGACCAGGACACCATCGGCCGCGGTGAGGGCGGACACGGTGAGATGGCCGAGGGACGGCGGGCAGTCCAGGAGAATCGTGTCGTAACGGTCGGAGATTCCGGCCAGCACCTTCTTGAGCCGCCCCTCCCAGCCCTTCTCGCCCACGAACTCGACCTCGACTCCGACCAGATCGCGCTGCGTGGGGACGAGGTCGAGGTTGGGGAAGCCGGAAGGGCGGATCGTCTCCTCGAGGGAGGCCTCGCCGATGATCGCGTGATAGAGGTGCGGCGACTCGGCCGTGGCGCCGAGCCCGCGGGTGGCGTTGCCCTGGGGATCGCAGTCCACGAGCAGGACGCGGCGCTCCAGGGCACCGAGGCCGGCGCCGAGGTTGATGGCGGTGGTGGTCTTGCCGACGCCGCCCTTCTGGTTCGCAATGGCGAGGATCGTGCTCATTCAGCTTCCCGTATCGTGCGCCTCAGCTCCAGGATGCGGCGCCTCTGACTCCCTGTGATGCTTACGCTCCTTCCCGGCGCCAGCGTGGCCGGCAGCGCGGGGTCTTCCTCCCCCAGCCAGAGCAGGATCCGGCCGGCAGGTCCCAGGCGCTCGGCGAGCGCACCGAGCACGCCGGAATCGAGCTTCAGAGCCCGCGCCGTGACCAGGTCCAGGCTCGCCGGAATGCCGGCGGGAAGGGGGACCGCCACTCTAACATTCAGGCACGGGCAGGGCAACGACGCCTTGCGCGCCGCAGCAGAGAGGAAGGCCCACTTCTTCTCCCGCGCCTCCACCAGAGTCATCTCCAAACCGGTCCGAGCGGCGGCCAGAACCAAGCCCGGAAACCCCGCACCCGAGCCGATATCGAGACCAGATCTGGCCTCGCTCGGGACCAAAGGAAGCGCGGCGAGGGATTCCCCATAGTGGCGCTCCAAGACTTCGCGGATCGTGCCTGGGCCGATCAGGGAGAGACTCCGGTTCCAGGCTGAAAGCTCCTGATAGTGGGCATGGAGCGCGTCCAGGGCGCGGCCATCCAGCGGCTCGGGCGAGAGGGCGGCGAGACCTTTGGCGAGATTTTTCCGGGAGATGGGTGGAAGAGCGAAGGGCATGGGAGGGAGATGATACAGAAAGGGCCACGTTTCACGTGGAACGTGGCCCCTCCGGATGAACTACTGTTTCACGTGAAACGTCAGGCTGGCCGGATCGTCACCCGCTTGAAGTATCCCTCGCCGCTGCTCTCGCTCACCACGCCGGGGTCGTCCGCCAGCGTCATGTGAACGATCCGGCGGTCGGCCGGGTTCATCGGCTCCAGCGTGTAGGGCCGGCCCTTGCGCCGGACCTCTTCCGCCACCCGCTGCGCCAGGCTCCGGAGCCGCTCCTCGCGGATCTCCTGGAAGTTGTCGCAGTCCACCCGCACCAGCGGCGCCTCGCCCGAGAGACTGCGGATGATGCGCGGCAGCAGGTGCTCCACCGAGACCACGAATTCGCCGTCGTCCGCAAAGCACCAGTCCACGTCCTCGCCGGAGAGGTCCACCTCCAGCCGGTCCTCCCCCTGCAGGATACGAGGGGTCAGGCTCAGCCCTGCGATCCGGAGCAGCAGCTCCATTCCTTTCGCCGCCGCTTCCGCCTGCGGGCCAGCCGCCTCGGGGTAACGCTCCGAGGGCCGGCGCGGGATCTCCGGCAGCGGAATCAAGCCGTTTGCGATCGACATGTCGTAGGGCTGCGCCTCCACCCGGGTCAGCCGGTCCGCCGAAGGCTGCGGGGGCCGGACGTTCCCGTCGAACCGCGGCTGTCGATCTCCACGCGGCTGTTCCGTCCGCGGTCCCCGGCCCCGGTCCTGCCGCGGGCCGCGATCACCGCCGCGATCACCGCCTCGATTCCCACGATCATCGCGACCACCCCCCCGTTGAGGCCGGCCACCCGGCGGCCTTCCCGGGCCGCGGTCCCTGCCGCCCGCTGGAGCCGGACCCCGAGCAGGACCGCGGTCCGGAGCCCGCTCTGGACCCCGCTCCGGAAGCCGATCACTGCTGCGCGGCGTGCGATTCCCCCGATCATCGGCACCGGTACCCCGTTCCGGACGGAGCTCGTTGCCGGGCTCGGGCCCGGACGGCTCCTTGTCCTCGCTACGAGGCGAGGGGGGCGCCGCTGGAATCGGCCGGGTGGGCAGGGCCACGGCCGGAGGCAAGCTCGGAGGCAGGCTCGGAGCTGATACCGGCGGGGCCGGAGGAGATACCGCCACCCCAGGCTTGCGCCGGGGAGCATCGGGATCCACCTCGATGAGGAACTTCCGCCGGGTCTTCAGAAACCCGTGCCGCTTCTCGATGCTGCGGTACGCGATCTCCTCGGGAGGGAGGTGATAATGGTTGGCGGCCTGCATGAGGGCCTGCTGCAGAGTGTCACCGGAAAAGAAGCGTCTCTTAGGCTCGTTCATATCCACCGCTTGGGTCCCTTCGCCGGCCTTCAGGCCGCCCGCTTCTCGAGGCGTTTGTAAACCGCCTGTTGCAGGATGGTCAAGATGTTGTTGGTCAGCCAGTACAGCACCAGGCCGCTCGGCACGCTGAGGAACATCACGGTCATGACGATCGGCATCAGCTCGAACATGCGCCGCTGCATCGGGTCGCCGGACTGCGGCGCCATCCGCACCTGGAACCACTGCGCGGCGCCCATCACGATCGGCAGCACGTAGTAGGGGTCCTTGGACGCCAGGTCCATGACCCACAGCATCCAGGGCGCGTTGCGCAGCTCCACCGCCGCCGTCAGCAGGTTGAAGAACGCGAAGAGGATCGGCATCTGCAGGAGCATGGGGAGACAGCCCCCCACCGGGTTCACCCCGGCCTCCTTGTAGATCGCCATCACCTCGTCGTTCATCTTGCGCTGCACTTCGAGGTTCGGCCGGCCCTGCTTGTCCTTGAGCTTGGTGCGGTACTTCTCGCGGATCGACTGCACCCTCGGGTTCAGCTCCTGCATCCGCTTCATCGACCTCATGCTGTTGTGCGTCAGCGGCAGCAGCAGGATCTTGATCACGATCGTCAGCAGGATGATCGCCCAGCCGTAATTCGCCACCACGTTGTCGTGGATCCAGTGGAGCGCCACGAGCAGCGGCCTGGCCAGGAACGCGAAGGTGCCGAGCTTGACCGCGCCCTCCAGGTCGTAGGGGAGCGAGGCCAGCCGGTCGTAGTTCTTGTCCCCCCAGTAGGAGAGCAGCGTCAGGTTGCCGCCCTCGGGCTCCAGGATCACCCGGAATTCCCGCGGGAGCTTCTTCTGGTCCGAGGTGATGTCGTCCTTCCCGGGGAGCGGCAGGAAGCGGGCCTTCGGCGCGCTCCCCTCCGTCATCAGCGGCTGGATCACCACTTCGTCCAGCCCGGCGCGCGGGATCAAGGCCGAGAGGAAGTAGGTATCCTCCAGGCCGATCCAGAGGACGCGGCCCGACACGGTCTTGACCTCGTCCTCGCGCTGGGCGTTGAGCACCTCGACCTTGCTCCCCTGCTTGTACACGGCGCCCCTGCGGCCATAACGGCTGCCCATCTCCTCGGCCGTCGGGTTGCCGAGGCCGGGTCCCATGGCCAGGGCCCAATCGCCGCCCGGTACGTTGATCACGGACTCCAGGAAGCCCTGTTCGTCGAACCGGAAGCGCTTCTCGGCCACGCCCGCCTGGCCGCGATAGCGGAAGCTCAGGGAGCCGTCGGCTCCGCGCTGGACCTGGAACAGGACCTGATCGAGCGGGTGGGGCGCCAAGCCTTCCCTGCGCACCAGGCTGAAGGGGTAGGGACCCTCGGCGCGCTTGCGCACCAGCTCCACGGCGCCGCCCTGGTGGGTCTTCTGATTCTTCAGCTGAAGGGAGACGAGCTGGGCGCCGCGGTTCGTGAACACCGCGCGGGTGGTCTCGTCCTCGAGCGTGACCTGCTCCTCGGCCGCGGCCTGGACCGGCTGGCCCGCCCAGGGGGGGAGGTTCGCTGCCGGCAGGCCCGGCTGAGCGGGACCTGGTGATTCATCCGGAAGGGCTGGGGTCCCGGCGGTCGTCCCCGGTATCTCCTGGGAGCCCGGTGAGCCCGAAGCCTCCGGCACGGCTGCCGGCTTCGGGACCGGCTTCGGAGGCGGGAAGAAATACGTCCAGGTGGCCATGATCGCCACGGTCAGGACGATAAAAAGCAGAAACCGGCGCATGTCCACGGAAATTGAGTCCCTCTCTAGAGATCGAGCGTAGCGAAAAGGTATCGTTTCATGGAAGATCGACCCCGCCAGGATGGAACGGCTGGCAGCGGAGGAGCCGCCCTGCAGCCAGGGCGCTGCCGCGGGCGAAGCCGTGCTTGAGCAGGGCGAGCCGCGCGTACTCCGAGCAGGTGGGGGTGAAGCGGCACGCCGGCGGAAGGAGCGGCGAGATGCGCCGTTTGTACAGCTCCAGCAGGCGGATGATGATGCGAATCATGGTTTACCTGTCACGAGGCCCGGGTCTCCGGCCGGGGCAGCAGCCCGGAGAAGAGTCGCAGCAGCTCGGCCCGCAGGGTCCGGAAGTCCGACTGCCGGGCCTCGGGCTTCAGATGCACCACGAGATCCAGCGCGGGGAGCATGCCTCGATCCTTCCATCGGCGGTAGACCTCTTTGATCCGGCGCCGGATACGGTGGCGCACGACGGCCGGGCCGACCTTGCGGCTGGCGGTGATCCCGATCCTGGGATGCCCGAGCTCGTTCGGAGCAAAATAGAGAATCGCCAGCGCACCATGGCGCCGGCGTCCCGTCCGGTAGCACCTGAGGTAGTCCGCTCGCCGCCGCAGCCGCTCGTCGGGGAGCAGGCGCTGGCTTCCGTGCTTCGCCGGAAGCCCGGAGCCGGACATCAGACCGAGAGGCGCTTGCGGCCCTTCTGGCGCCGGCGCGCGATCACGGCGCGTCCGTTCTTGGTGCGCATGCGCACCAGGAAGCCGTGGGTCCGCTTGCGGCGACGGTTGTTGGGCTGAAAAGTCCGTTTCACGTTCGTGCTTCCTTCCGGCTGAGGAGAGGGCTCGGGCCCACCCCGGGTTCGTCGAACACAACTGAAAACATTGGCGGAGAGGGTGGGATTCGAACCCACGGACCGGTTGCCCGGTCAACGGTTTTCGAGACCGTCCCATTCAACCACTCTGGCACCTCTCCGGTTCTATCTATATCGATGGCGGAGAGAGTGGGATTCGAACCCACGGTAGAGTTTCCCCTACACACGCTTTCCAAGCGTGCTCCTTAAGCCACTCGGACATCTCTCCGGAACTCTGCAAAGAACAATTCCCTCGGAAGAAGAGGGGCCGCTCAGAACCTCTTCCGGAGCGACGCGAAGAAGCCGCGCAGAAGCGCGGCGCTGTCTTCTTCAAGGACCCCGGCCGTCATTTCCAGCCGGTGGTTGAGGCGCGGGTCCTGGACAAGGTTGCCCAGCGTCCCGCACCAGCCTGCCTTGGGATCGGGAGCTCCCCAGACCAGCCGTTCGATGCGGCTGTTGACCAGGGCGCCGGCGCACATGGCGCACGGCTCCAGGCTCACGTACATGGTACATCCCGTGAGCCGCCACCCGCCGACCCGCTCGGCCGCCTGCCGGATCGCGAGGATCTCGGCATGAGCCAGGGGGTCGCGGTCGATCTCGCGCCGGTTGTGCCCGCGGCCGACGATCTCCTCCCCCCGCACGATCACGGCGCCGATCGGCACTTCTCCGATCTCCGCCGCCCGCCGCGCTTCGGCGAGAGCCTCCTGCATCCAGATCCGATCTTCCGGTCTTTCTGTCCGCACGAGCCTCCGCCGGTTCCAGGCAGGCCGCGTATCTTACCCGAACGCGGGCAGACGGGCAAATCCCGGCTCCGGACGATCCCCCGGCACCTGGGAAACGGCTGGAGCCGCCCGGTTTCTTCCCGTCCCGGCCGGGGAACGGTTCCCCCCGGAAGCGGAATGGTTCCCCTCAACGGCGGAACGGCTCAGATCGGCAGGGGAACGGCTCAGATCGATGAGGGAACGGTAGCTAGAGACGGGGGAATGGTCCGGGAGGGTCCGGGAACGACTCATATCGGCAGCGGGACCGTCCGCGCCGACGGGGGAACGGTCCACGAGCAGCGGGGGAATATCCGCCACCCTCCGTCGCCTTTACTTACCGGACACCAGGACATAGCATGTGCTCCTGGCAGCGGCCCGCGAAGGGTTCGGGTCCTGTGCATCGGTCGTTACCGAACCTCGTCAGGCCCGGAAGGGAGCAGCGATAAGGTATCCGGTCGAGTGCCGCAGACAAACCGGAACCCTTCGTGGGCCGCTGTCGTAACATTCCCTATCTAAGGTCTATCTAATACCGCGACCATGGCGTACCAGGTACTCGCCCGCAAGTGGCGCCCGCAGAGCTTCTCCACCCTCGTCGGCCAGGGTCCGATCGTCACGGCCCTGCGCAACGCGGTCCAGGAGGGGCGCATCGCGCAGGCTTACCTCTTCTCCGGCATCCGCGGCGTCGGCAAGACCACCACGGCCCGGCTGCTCGCGAAGATGCTCAACTGCGAGCGCGGTCCCGCGGCTGATCCGTGCAACGAGTGCATGCCGTGCATCGAGATCACCCGCGGCTCGGACCTGGATGTAATCGAGGTCGACGCCGCCACCTATTCCAAGGTGGAGCAGGTCCGCGAGCTGACGGAGAGCCTCAGATACGGCGCGGCGCGCGACCGCTATAAGGTGGTGATCCTCGACGAGATCCACCGCCTGTCGCGGCAGGCTTTCGACGCGCTCCTGAAGATCGTCGAGGAGCCGCCGCCTCACCTGGTATTCATCTTTGCCACGACCGAGATCGACGCCGTCCCGGCCACGATCCTCTCCCGCTGCCAGGAGTTCCATTTCCGGCGGGTGAGCTCGCAGGACGTGGCGGACCTCCTGCGCCACATTTGCGGCAAGGAGGGGATCGAGGCGACCGACACGGCGCTCCGGCTCGTGGCCCGGGCCGGCGAGGGGAGCGTGCGCGATGCCGTCGCCCTGCTCGACCAGCTCGCCACCTTCGGATCGAACACGATTTCAGATGAAGACGCGGTCCGGCTCCTGGGCGGGCTGGATACGGCGCTCTTCCATCGGCTCCTCGAGGCGATCCTGCAGGGCGACGGGGTCTCGGTGACCCGCGCGGTGCGGCGGGTCGAGGACGAGGGCTGGGACCCGCGCCATGTCTACGGGCACTTCCTGGTCTTCTGCCGCGACGCGCTCCACCTGGCCATGGGCGGCGATCCCGATCAGTCCGACCTGCCCGTCGAGGAGGCCCAGGCGCTCACCGCGCTGGCGAAGGGGGCCGGGTACGAGAACATGCTGCGCCTTCTGCACCAGCTCTTGAACAGCGAGACCACGGTGCGGCGCAGCGAGACCGGCGCGCTGGCGGTCGAAATCGCCTGGCTGCGTGCGGCCGAGCTGCCCAAGCTGCGAAGAGTGGAGGAGCTTTTGGCGGGTGGGGGGATGAGTGCTGCGGCTCCGGCCCGGACCCCTCACCCCCCGGCCCCCTCTCCCATCCCCTCCCGCCCGGCCGGGAGGGGGGGAGAACAGACGGAGAAGGCTCCGGCGCCGGTTCGTCCAGCTCCGCTCCCGGCTCCAGCACCGGTGCCCGCTCCGCCGCCGGCCCCTCCACCGGCAGCGGCTCCGGCTCCCGCGCCCCGGTCAAACGGTGCTTCTGGCGAGGATCTGGTCCAGGCTTTCCTTGACGAGGTGAGCCGGCGCAAGCAGCCTCTGGCCGCCTATCTCTCCGACGCGGACGAGATCCGCTTCGAGGAGGGCCGGCTGACCATCGCGCGGGCGCCCGGCGACACCTGGCTGGAATCGCGGCTGGGACAGTCGGCGAACCGGCAGATCATCGACGAGGCGGTCGCGGCGGTCTGGGGAGAGGGAGCGACCTGGAAGACGATCCAGGGCGACGGCCGCAAGGCCGCCGAGTTGCAGGCCCAGGTCTCCGCCGCTTCCGCGGCCGGGGCCGTGGTGAGCGAGAATCCCACCGTGCAGACGGTCCTCGACATCTTCGGGGGCCGGGTGGAACGGGTTGAAGAGCGTCCCAGGGAGGAATGAAATGAGCAGCATGCGTCAGTTGATGAAGCAGGCCCAGGAGATGCAGGAGCGCCTCGCGAAAGAGCTCAACGAGCTGATCGTCGAGGCGAGCGTCGGGGGCGGCATGGTGACCGTCAAGATGAGCGGCCACAAGCAGGTCGTCTCCGTCAGAATCGATCCCGAGGCCATGGACAAGGATGATCCTTCCATGCTGGAGGACCTCATCGTCGCCGCGATCAACGAGGCGGGCCGCAAGGTCGAGGAGACGATGCAGGGCAAGATGGGCTCCATGGCATCCAGCCTCCCGGGCCTGTTCTAGACGAGCCCTGAACGAGATGAACGACCCGCTGGCCCGTCTCATCGGCGAGCTGTCGCGGCTTCCGAGCATCGGGCCCAAGACCGCGACACGCCTGGCCCACTACCTGCTCAAGGTGTCCGCCGGCGAGGCGCAAAGCCTCGCCCAGGCGATCGTCGAGGTGAAGGAGAAGCTTTTCCACTGCTCCTCCTGCAACGCCATCACCGCCGTCGATCCCTGCCGCTGGTGTACCGACGAGCGGCGCGACCGCACCCGCATCTGCGTGGTCGAGGAGCCGTTCAACATCGAGCCTATCGAGCGCACCGGGGAGTACCAGGGCGTCTACCACGTCCTCCTCGGCGCCCTCTCCCCGCACCGCGGCATCGGCCCGGACCGCCTCGCCATCCCGGGGCTGATGGCCCGCCTCGAAGGGGTGGAGGAGGTCGTGATCGCCACCAACCCCAACGTCGAGGGGGAGGCCACGGCGCTCTACCTGGCGCGGCTGCTCAAGCCTCGTGGCGTGCGGGTGACCCGCCTCGCCTTCGGCATGCCGGTCGGAGGCGACATCGAGTACACGGACGAGGTGACGCTGGCCCGGTCGCTCGCCGGCCGGCGGGAGATGTGACGCCCCCCGGTCCGCGCTCCCGCGAGCTCTCGCGCCGAATAGCGGAGGTCGAGGCGCCGGGGATCAACACCCTCACATCAGCCCCCGGTGCCGTCTCCCTCTTCTGGGACGAGGCTGAAGGGGCACACGTCCGGGACGTCGACGGCAATCTCTATATAGATCTGACCTCCGGCTTCGGGGTTGCAGCCGTAGGCCATCGCCATCCGCGGGTGGTGGAAGCGGTCCGCGCCCAGGCCGGCCGGCTCCTTCACGGGCTCGGGGATGTCCATGGCCATCCCCTGAGAGTCGAGCTGGCGGAGCGACTCGTGAAGCTTGCCCCGGTCGATGACCCTCAGGTGTTCTTCTCCATCTCCGGCTCGGAGGCGGTGGAAATTGCGCTCAAGACCGCGATCGCCGCCACCGGTCGCTCGGGGATCGTGGCTTTCGAGCCCTCCTACCATGGCATGACCATGGGATCCCTGGCGGTGACCTCAAGACCCGGCTTCCGGGAGCCATTTGCCGCTCACCTTCACGGCCATGTCCGCCGCCTCCCATATGGCTCCCCTGTGAAATTGGAGAACGAGGCAGCCGTGCTGGTCGAGCCAATCGTGGGGAGGGAGGGGGTCATTCTCCCGCCGCCCGGCTGGCTGGCAGAGCTCGCGCGCCTCTGCCGGGAGACCGGCGCTCTCCTGGTCGCGGACGAGATCTTCACCGGTTTCGGACGCACCGGCAGGCTTTTCGCCGTGCAGCACGAGGGTGTCCGGCCCGACCTTCTCTGCTGCGGCAAGGCGCTGGGAGGGGGGTTGCCCATCGCCGCCGTGCTGGGCCGGCGCTCGCTCTTCCGCTGCTGGGAGACGGAAGGGGAGGCACTGCACACTGCCACTTTCGTCGCCAATCCGGTCGCCTGCGCCGCCGCCCTGGCCGTGCTCGACGTGATCGAGGAGGAGGACCTCGCGGCCCGGGCTGCCAGGATGGGAGAGTGGGTTGCCAATCGCCTGTCGAAATGGCCCGGCGTTGCCGTCCGGGGACGCGGTCTCCTCTGGGGGATCGAGCTGCCCTCGGCCGAGATCGCCAAGCGATGGACCGTTGCGGCGCTGGCTCGTGGGATCATCCTCCTCGCAGGGGGGCCGGAGGGGCGCGTCGCCCAGATCGTGCCTCCTCTGAACATTCCGGAGGAGCTGCTGGAGACGGCGCTGGAAATTCTGGAGGAGACGCTCGGCTGAGTTTCGCCTGTTTACCGCCGAAGTGTATACTCCTCTATGAAGGAACATGCCCATGGCCAAGGCGAACCCCACCGACGATCGGAAGTTGCGCGAGCTGGTCCTTTTCATCGCACGTGTCTCGGAACGGGACGAGCACTTCGGCGCGACCAAGCTGAATAAGATCCTCTTCTACTCGGACTTCTGGGCTTACCGGAAGCTCGGCCACTCCATCAGCGGAGAGAAGTACCAGAAGCTCGCCCATGGTCCCGCTCCCAAACGGCTGGTGCCGGTGGTCCGGAAGATGGAGAGGGAACGAATCTGCGCCTCGGCGGAGAGAGACTTCTTCGGACGGACTCAGAAAATCCTGGTCGCCCTTCGGGAGCCCGACCTCTCTCTCTTCTCGGGCGCAGAGATCGCGATCGTCCAGGACGTGATCAGGAAGCTCTGGGACCTCAATGCCACCGGAGTAAGCGAGCTCTCCCACGAGTTCCTCGGCTGGCAGCTCGCTGCGGAAGGCGAGGAGATCCCCTACTCGACCGCACTCCTGGGCCGACCCAGGCCGCCGACCTCTGCGGAGGTTGAGCACGGAAGGAAGCTGGCCGAGGAGCTGGGTGGATAGGTTCCGAGTCGTCATCCAGAGTCATCGGTTCGAGCGGGAGCTGAGAAAAGCCGAGCCGGACCCACGGCGGGCCGACGATGTGGCCGCAGCCCTGGAGTTCGCTTTGGCGCGCCGCCCGGAGCGCGGCTTCCCCGTCGATGATGGCCCTCTTCATATCTGGCCAGTCTACGTTCGAGACACGGAGCACGTCGCTTACTACCGCTTTGATGAAGACCAGGTCGAGCTGATCTCGCTCCTCGCCAGCGGTATGGAGCTGCCTTGAGCTCCCCCAACACCAAGATCGCCTTCATCGGCACCCACGGAGTGGGCAAGACGACGCTGTGCTACGGGCTGGCTTCCCGGCTCAAGCGGCGGGATGTGTCGATCGACGTGGTCCATGAGGTGGCGCGGCGGTGCCCGCTGCCGATCAACGAGGAGACGTCGGTCGCGGCCCAGTCGTGGATCCTCCATACCCAGATTGCCGAGGAGCTGGTGGCCCAGGCGCGCTACCCGGTGGTCATCTGCGACAGGAGCGTCCTCGACAACTACGTATACCTGCTTCTGGCTGCCGGACGGCAGCAGGCGCTCGAAGACCTGATGGAGTTCTGGATCCGGAGCTATGACTTCCTGGTCCATGTCCCCTTGATCGAGCAGCCGTCGCCGGATGGCATCCGGTCGGCCGATCCGGCCTTCCAGCGGGCGGTGGACGAGCGGCTCGTCCGCGAGCTGGGGGACCGTGGACTCGAAGCTCTCCATCTCGATCCCGATCGGCGAGCCGAGTGGCTCGATGCGGTCGAGCAGGAGGTCTGGCTGCGGCTGCGTCCTGCCCAGCTCCCTCTGCTCGGTGTCTGAACATGTCCTTCGAAGACCTCTTCACCTTCGTGATCATCGCGGGCATCGCCGTCGGCGCCCTGGCCCTCTTTGCCGTGCTCCGGCGGACCCCGGTGAGCCCGGCCGTCCAGGCCGTGGGGCGCGGCGACTTCGAGGGCGCCTTGGCCGCAGCCCGGACCGGCGCGAAGGCGGGCCGCGACGAGTTGGTCGCCGCGGCCGTGGCCGCCAAGCACCTGCTCCGGCTCGACGAGTCCCGCGCCCTGCTCGCCCGCGTCCTCGTCCGCGATCCTTCCGATGGCGAGGCCTGGCTGGAGGCCGGGCTCGCCGCGGCCTATGCGGGCGACTGGCCCGCCGCCGACCGCGCCCTTACCGAGGCCGCGGCCCGGCGGTCGGACCTCGCCGAGTCCATCACCCTCCACCGCGCCTGGGTCGCGCTCAAGAAGAAGGATGTCCGGGAGGCCCGCCACCTGTTCGACGAGGTCGAGACTTCGCTGGAGAACAAGCTGCGCACCGACCTGGGCGGCGGCGAGCCGCTGTTCGCGGAGTGGTTCCTCCAAGCCGCGGAGCTCTGGGCCGCCTTCGGAGATGAGGAGCGCGCCAATTGGGCGCGGGAGGAGGGCCGGCGGTCGGCTATCGGGAGCCGGTTGCCCGAGATTCTGGGGAGTTGACAGGGACGAACACGGACAGGCACGGACGAGCACGGACGAAGGCTCCGGGTCCGTGTCTGTCTCTGTTCGTCCGTGCCTGTCCGTGTCAACCCGCTACCCGCAGCACCTTCTTTACCAACGACGACAACGGCATCCCTGCCCGCTCCTGCTCCCCGAACCACCCCCATGTGCCCTCCGGAGCCATTACTTCAGCCCGGTGGACATCCAGCTCCAAGTCTCGGAAGGTGATCGAGTGCCGAACCGCTCCGGCCTTCGGCCCGAGGGACCAGCGGCCGCCGTAGCGCTCCGCCAGTCCCTTTTCAGGAGCGGGCTCGAGGTTCGTCCAAGGCAGCTCCCAGGTGCCGGCCAGAAGGGCACTGTCCTCCGCCCGGCGGAAGAGGAGCACTCCTCCATCCCGCTCCACCACCGCGACCAGCAGGCGATGAAGCTCGCGCTCCCGCTTCGCCCTCGCCACGGGGAAGCGCTCCGGATCGTTTCCGGCGGCCTGGCAGCTCGGAGAAATCGGGCAGAGCAGGCAGCGGGGCCGTTTTGGCACGCAGACCGTGGCGCCCAGCTCCATCAGCGCCTGGTTGCTGTCCCCGGCCCGCTCCGGGTCGAGGAGGCTGGCCGCGGCGGCGAGCATCCGCTCCCGCGCCGGACGGCTCTTCGGGTCCAGCTCCAAGGCAAGCCAGCGGGAGAGCACCCGCTCCACGTTGCCGTCCAGCACCGGCTCCACCACCCCGAACGCGATGCTCGCCACGGCTGCCGCAGTATACGGTCCGATCCCGGGCAGCTCCCGCAGCCCTGCGACCGTGCGCGGGAAGCCGCCGATCTCCGCCACCTTGCGCGCCGCGGCGTGGAGCTGCCGCGCCCGGCGGTAGTACCCGAGGCCCGACCAGAGGGCGAGCACCTCCTCGACCTCGGCGCGGGCCAGGTCCTCCACCGTTGGAAACTTTTCCAGGAAGCGCTGGTAATAAGGGAGGGCTGTCTCGATCCGGGTCTGCTGCAGCATGACCTCGGAGAGCCAGATGCCGTAAGGATCCCGGGTCCGGCGCCAGGGCAGGTCCCTGCGATGCCGGTCGAACCAGGCCAGAAGGTCGGATGCCTGCCGTATCGACACTGTTCTATATATACCGGGTCATTTTGGCAGTGCCTGGACGGCGCGCCCCCCTTTCAGGGGGCGACCGGGGCCGCCTCTTTGAAAAGAGGAGAACAAGGGGGGAGGCCCCATCTCTCCGGTTGGATTTTATGTTTTTACCCCTGTAGAAAGGGGATTCAGGAAGCTGTTGAGAGGGTGAGGTCGTCTAGCGACCTCCAAACAGGTAGGACAATTTTGGTGGGTTGGAAACCTCCCCTACTTGTTTCTGTCATCACCTCTCTGCAACGCTCATGCCCGGTCTCGGTATTCCGTTCCTGAGCCGTTCCTGAGCCGTTCCTGAGCCGTCGCCCCAAAAGCAAAACCTCCCAGCCTTTCGACTGGGAGGTCTGGGGGGAGGCCCCGTCTCTCCGGTTGGGTTTCCGTGGATATACCCCTGTGGATGAGGGGATTCAGGAAGGTTCAAAGAGGTTGAGACCACGCGGGTCTCGGTTTGGTAGGATAAGTTTGGTTGGTCGGAGCCTCCCGTGTTTCTTTTCGTCTCTCATCCACTGCAACACCCATGCCCAGCCAACTCTCCGCAGCAAATCTGCCCAAAAGAATTGCGCCCCTCGGTTTGAGCCGAGGGGCTAACGGGGGAGGTGCCTTGATCCGGTTGGGTTTTTTGGATCTACCCCTGCAAAGGGGCTTCAGGAAAGAACATGAGAAAGGATGAGATCAGAGATCTCCACTGATGGCAGGATGATTTCTGGCTGGACGGCAACCTCCCCCTCTGTACACTTACTAAGGTGTCTCTATTCTATGCAATGCTTATGCCCAAAGCGGGGTGAACTCGACGCTCCGTGCAGAATCAGCAGTTTACCTGGAAGCCTGCCGGCCTCACCCCCGGAGGGGATCCCATCTGGCCTGCCTCTCTCGTGCAATTGCTTCCTGTCTCTCATGGCATTTCTACAATTTCAATCGGTGCCGGGCTGATGGCGGGCTCCGAGCTCCTGCGGATCGGTTGGAAGGAATACCTGGATCTGCCGGAGATGGGGATTTTCCGCCTGAAGGCCAAAATCGACACAGGGGCCCGTACCTCGGCCCTCCACGTGGACTCGCTCAAGGTGGTGGAGACCCTGCCCGACGGCACCGGGATCGCCGAGGTGGAGATCGGGGTCGACCGCCGCCATCCCGAGCGCCGGGTCACGGCGCGGGTGCCGGTGCTCGGCCGGCTGCGCGTGAAAGACTCGGGCGGCCACCCGGAGCTACGTCCTTATATAGAGACAGAGCTCGTCCTCGGACCGGTGCGCAAACGCATCCGCCTCACATTGACCAACCGTTCGGGCATGCTCTTCCGTATGATTCTGGCCCGCAAGGCCTTGGAGGGGGACTTCCTCGTGGATATCTCGCACAAGTACCTCCAGCGAAAGCACCACCCGCGAAAGCAAAGATGAAAATAGCCATTTTGTCCCGCAAGGCCACCCTGTACTCCACTTCGCGGCTCGTGGAGGCCTGCCGCCACCGCGGCGCGGACGTCATGGTCCTCGATCCGCTCGAGTGCATTGTCAAACTTTCAAAGAAGCGGCCGGAGGTCTTCCACGGCAACGAGCGGGTGACCGGGCTGGACGGCGTGGTGCCGCGCATCGGGGCGAGCATCACCTTCTACGGCCTCGCCGTGCTGCGCCAGTTCGAGATGATGGGGGTCTTCGCGGCCAATGGCAGCCAGGGCATCTCCAGGAGCCGTGACAAGCTGCGCAGCCTGCAGCTCCTCTCGCGCTACGACATCGGCATCCCTCCCACCGCCTTCGCCCGCCGCAGGGAGGACATCCGCTCCGCGATCCGCAAGGTCGGCGGCGCGCCGGTGATCCTCAAGCTGCTGGAGGGGACCCAGGGGATGGGTGTCATTCTGGCTGAATCGGTCAAATCGGCCGAGTCGGTCCTGGACGCCATGAGCTCCCTGCGCCAGAACATCCTCATCCAGGCTTTCGTCGCCGAATCCGATGGGAGCGACTTCCGCGCCATCGTGGTCGGCGGCAAAGTCGTGGCGGCCATGGAGCGCACGGCAGGCGAGGGAGAGTTTCGCAGCAACCTCCACCGCGGGGCGTCGGCCCTGGGCGTCACCCTCGAGCCCGCCTACGAGCAGACCGCGGTTCATGCCGCCGAGGTCCTCGGCCTCAACATCGCCGGCGTGGACATGCTCCACTCCAAGGACGGCCCGATGGTGCTGGAGGTCAACAGCTCTCCGGGCCTCGAAGGCATCGAGCGCGCCACCGGCGTCGACGTCGCGGGCGCCATGATCGACTATGTCCTCACCCACGTACACCACCACCACCATGGAAAAGACCAACCGCACTCGAAAGGCTGACGCGCTGATCTTCTGCGGCAACCCGGTCGGCCTCGGAGAGACCGCCGAGCTGCGGCTGCGGGTGGGCGAGTCCTACACCGCCGAGCCGGTCTCCCTGCCGGTGACCGTCGTGCGCGGCGGACCCGGTCCCACCCTCTTCGTCACCGCCACGGTGCATGGCGACGAGCTCAACGGCGTCGGGATTCTCCGTGACCTGCTCAACGACACCGACTTCTCCGGCCTGCGCGGCACGCTGATCGCGGTGCCGGTGGTCAACGTGCCCGGCTTCCTGGTTCAGGACCGGCGCCTGCCCGACCGCCGCGACCTGAACCGCAGCTTCCCGGGCAGCCCCAAGGGGTCGCTCACCGCGCGCCTCGCCGACACCCTGTTCCGCGAGATCATCCGGCAGAGCGACTTCGGGCTCGACCTTCATACGGGCGGCGGCGAGCGCACGAACTATCCGCAGATCCGCGCCGATCTCTCCGACCCCCGGGTGGCCGAGCTGGCGGACGCCTTCGGCATTCCGCTCATCGTGGGCGGTGTCGGGCCGGAGGGGTCGCTGCGCAGTGTGGCCACGGCCGCGGGCGTGCCCACGGTGGTCTACGAGGCGGGGAGCGCCCGCCGGCTGGAGCGGCCATTCATTCAGGTGGGGATCGCCGGCATCCTTAATGTCCTGCGCTTCCTGCGCATGATGCCCGGGGAGACGGTCGAGCCGCCGTTGCGCCTGCGGATCGAGCGCACCCACTGGGTCCGCGCCCAGGCCGGCGGCATTCTGGATCTCCAGGTCGCGCTCGGCCAGCCGGTGCGCCGGGGAGCGCCGATCTCGTTGAATACGAACCCTTTCGGCCGCGGGCGGACTCAGCTCAAATCGCCTTATGGCGGGCTCGTGCTCGGCCTCACCCAACTCCCCCTCGTGCACTCGGGAGATCCCGTGTGCCACATCGCCCGCCTGGAGGCCGGAGAGCTCGAAGCCTGGGAATCCCACTGGCTCTCAGCACCCCCGAATCCCCCCAAACCGGGTCCAATCCAGGTATGATCCCGATGGCCGGCGAAGGCGATTTTCATCCCGCTTTTCACCCGGTGCCGTGCCGAGAAAAAGGACTTACTTCCTCTTTGCGAGGAGAAGGGGCTTGCGGGGTGCGCAGTGTGTTGCTATCATCCTTTCCAGCCGTAGCTGTGAAGTCGTAGCCGACCGCTCCCGAAGGTCCCCCTCGCGGAAGAGATTTCCACACCCTGTGGAAATTCTGTGGAATTCGACTGTTTAGCCGACCGAGGTTTCATGCCCCCATCTCTCTGGCCGCTCCTTCAAAGACAGCTTCAGCACGAGCTTGACCCCGAGGAGTTTGCCACCTGGTTCCTGCCACTGAAAGTGCGCGGCGAGTCGGATCAGCGGCTCGTCCTGCAGGCTCCTAACGCCCGTTTCCTCCATACTCTCGAGGAGAGCTACCGCTCGACCGTGGACCGCGCTCTCGCCGGCCTGGACGCGACATTCGAGGTGCTCTTCACCCTCCAGGAGAATGAGGAGGTGGAGAGCGTCGAGCTCATCACTCCTTCCCACTTCAACCCGAAGTACGTGTTCAGCACGTTCGTGGTGGGCAAGTCGAACGAGTTCGCCCATGCCGCATCCAAGGCGGTCGCGGAGAACCCGTCGCAGAGCTACAACCCCCTCTTCCTGTACGGCGGTGTTGGATTAGGCAAGACCCACCTGCTGCACGCGATCGGCCATGAGATCCTGCGTACCCGGCCGCAGATGAGGGTGCTCTACCTGGCCGCCGAGCAGTTCGTCAACGAACTCATCAACTCGATCCGCTTCGACCGCATGCCCGACTTCCGGGAGCGCTACCGCACCATCGACGTGCTGCTCATCGACGACATCCAGTTCCTGGCCAACAAGGAACGGACGCAGGAGGAGTTCTTCCACACGTTCAACACGCTCTACACGAGCCAGAAGCAAATCATCCTCACCTCGGACTCGTCGCCGCGGAACATTCCCACCCTGGAAGAGCGGCTGCGCAGCCGTTTCGAGTGGGGTCTGATCGCCGACATCCAGCAGCCCGACCTGGAGACCAAGGTGGCGATCCTGCAGCGCAAGGCCTACCTGGAGAACGTCCACCTGCCGGACGATGTGGCCGAGTTCATCGCCCAGCAGGTGAAGTCGAACATCCGCGAGCTCGAAGGGCTCCTCAATCGGGTCCTGGCCTTCTCATCGCTCACCGGCAAGCCGCTGTCGCCGGCGCTCGCCCGCGAGACGCTCAAGGACATCCTGCCCGAAGAGGGGAAGAAGCCGGCGGCGAACGAGATCGTCAAGGCCGTGGCGCGCCATTACGGCCTCAAGGTCACGGACATCAAGAGCAAGAGCAACGCGCGCCAGATCGTCTTCCCGCGCCAGGTGGCGATGTACCTTTGCAAAAAGCTCACGGACCTCTCCTTCCCCGAGATCGGCAAGCTCTTCAACGACAAACACCACTCGACGGTCATGTACTCGGCCGACAAGGTGGCCGAGTTGAGGAAGACTGACGCCGACCTCGACCGCATCCTCTCAGGCTTCGAGAACCACTTCGTTTGATCTCGCCCCAGCGGGCACGGAGCGTGCATTCATTTGGGTAGGGTCTCCTGCGGCCTGAGAAAGGCTGCGGAGAACTCTTCTGAGCCGCTGTGGAGGGGCTGCGGATATTTTCTGCCCTTCGGGATTTCTCCGCATTCCTCCGCAGGTCGTCCACAGCCTGTCCGCAGGGCGGCTTTGAATCCAAGCCCCTGGTCTCAGGGGACTTAAGCCTCTTCGCCGAAATTCCACAGGCGCCTGCTACTACTACGGCTATGCTATATTCAGGTGTCTTCTAGGGAGAGAAGAGGGAATGGAAATCCGCGTCAACCGCAGTGACTTTCTGGGTGAGCTGATCCCGATGCAGGGCATCGTGGAGCGCAAGACGACCATTCCGGTCCTCTCACATCTGCTCCTCACGACCCGCGAGGACCGCCTTCACCTCGCCGCCACCGATCTCGACGTGTCGCTGACCTCGTGGTGCGAGGCCGACGTCAAGGAGACCGGCGGCATCGCCGTCCAGGCCAAGAAGCTGATGGAGATCATCCGCTCGCTCACCGGCGACGAAGTCCACCTCGTCCAGGAAGAGCCGCGCGTCCTCACCATCCGGGCGGGCAAATCGCGCTTCAAGGTCCATGGCCTCGCGCCCGACGACTTCCCGACGCTGCCCAATGTCGAGGACAGCACTCAAGTCGAAATTCCCTTCGCGGACTTCCGGCGCATGGTCTCCAAGATCCTCTTCGCTGTCTCGGCCGAGGAGTCGCGCTTCCAGCTCAACGGTGCCCTGCTCAAGCTCAAGGACGGCGGCATGGAGATGGTGGCCACTGACGGCCATCGCCTCGCGCTCGTCGAGGGCGGTCTGGAGGGCAACGGCGAGGGACAGGAATCGGTCCTCGTGCCGCGCAAGGCTCTGCAGGAGCTTCAGCGGCTCGAAGGCGACGGCAAGCTCGGCTACCGGCGGGGAGAGCATCACCTTTCGTTCCGTCTCGGCCGGCGCGAGCTCATCTGCCGCATCCTCGAAGGGACCTTCCCCGACTACGAGCGGGTCATCGCCAAGGACAACGACAAGAAAGTCATGTTCGACCGCAAGGCCCTCTCCGAGGCAGTGCAGCGCGCCGCGCTCATGACCGGCGACCGGGCCCGCGCCGTGCGGCTCCAGTTCACGGCGGACCAGGTAGTGATCTCTGCCGCCAACTCGGATCTGGGTGAGGCGGTCGAGGAAGTCTCCTGCGACTATGACGGGCCGGAGTTCCGCGTCGGGATCAATCCCGACTATTTGCGCGACTTCCTGGGAGCCGTCGATACCGAGAAGATCCGCCTGGAGCTCAAGGACGAGAACACGCAGTGCGTCGGCTACCCGCAGGATGGGCCCGACACCCGCTATCTCTGCGTGATCATGCCCATGCGGATTTGATCTCACAACTTCTGGCCAGCGACTTCCGCAATCTCGAGCCGCTCGACTGGTGGCCCGGCCGCGGCTCGCACCTCCTCCTGGGCGGCAACGGCGCCGGCAAGACCAGCCTCCTCGAGGCGATCTATGTCGTGGCCACCACCCGCAGCTTCCGCGCCGCCCAGATCGGCGACTGTGTCCGCCACGGCAGCGACTCATTTAGGGTGCATGCCGAGGTCGACACCGACCACCGTTCGAGCCTGGAGGTCTCCTGGACCGGGGGCACGCGCGAACGGTCCCTCAACGCCAAGATAAGCCCACTCGCAGATCACTTGGCCGCTCTGCCCGTCGTAGCCTGGACGTCGGCCGAGGCGGAGGTGCTGATCGGAGCGCCCAAGGCCCGCCGGCGGTTCCTCGACCGCGGGATCGTCGGCGGCAGACCGGCTGCCCTGGAGATTTTGGGCCGCTACCGCGAAGCCCTGCGGCAGAAGAGGCAACTCCTCTTGCAAGAGGGTGCTGGCATCGAGATTTGGAACGAGTTGCTCGCCTCGCTGGCGGCGGAAGTCATCCAACTCCGCCACGAGTACACGGAAAGGCTCAGGGTGATGCTGCTGACCGTCCTGGAGGAATCCGGTCTCCCCTTTCCTCCCGTAGACCTCCGCTACCGGCCCTCTCCAGCGTCAGGATTGGAGGGCGCGGCGTCGATTGCGGACAGCCTGGATTCCATCGCCGAGAGGGAACGCCGTCGGCAGATGCCGCTTCTGGGACCTCACCGGGACGAACTCGAAATCCTCTGGGGAGGCCACGACATCCGGCGTGTGGCCTCGGCCGGCGAGCGCAAGTCACTCTCCCTGCTGCTCTTGGCCGCGCACGGTCGGACTCTGGAGGGGATGGACAGGCGCCCCGTCTACCTGCTGGACGACGCCGATGCCGAGTTGGCGCCGTCGACTCACTCCTCGGTCTGGAAGGTCTTCCAAGGCGACGGAACTCGCCAGATCTTCGCCAGCTCGAACCGTCCACAGGTATGGCTCACGCTTGAAGTCGGGAAGATCTGGGAGATGGAGAAGGGAAAGCTCTCCCTACTTTCTTAAGGGAAGTTTTTTCACGGTTTTCCTGTTGAAGTTCATGAGCCGTAAACCCTTGAATTTTCGGGGCTAGAGGGCTCGAAAAAAGCCTTCCGGCGTGCTATAATTTGTACATTCCTGCCCGTGATGTCCGACGGGCAAACCCTGCGCGGAGAATCTGACTTGGAGAACCCAACACCTACCCCTGTTCCTACCTATACGGCGGAGAACATCAAGGTCCTCAAAGGCCTGGAGGCGGTCCGTACCCGCCCCGGCATGTACATCGGGGACACGGACGATGCCTCCGGCCTTCACCACATGGTGTTCGAGGTGGTCGACAACTCGATCGACGAAGCCCAGGCGGGCTACTGCTCGGTCATCGACGTCGTGATTCACAGCGACAACTCGGTGACCATCGAGGACGACGGCCGCGGCATTCCGGTGGACCTGCACAAGGAAGAGGGGCGCTCGGCGGCCGAGGTCATCATGACCGAGCTCCATTCGGGCGGAAAGTTCGACAAGAACTCGTACAAGGTATCCGGCGGCCTGCACGGCGTGGGCGTGTCGGTGGTGAACGCGCTTTCCGAGACCCTGGAATTGGAGATCAAGCGCGACGGTCAGGTCTGGTTTCAGGTCTACCACAAGGGCCTGCCCGAGGAGCCGATCAAGGCGATCGGCACGACCGCGGCCCACGGCACCAAGGTCCGCTTCTGGCCGGACCCGGGAATCTTCGCCATCCTGGAGTTTACCTACGACACGCTGGCTCAGCGCCTGCGCGAGCAGTCGTTCCTGAACCGGGGCGTGCGCATCCGGCTGCGCGACGAGCGCACGGACAAAGAGGCCGAGTTCGCCTATGCCGGCGGTATTGCTTCCTTCGTCGAGCACCTGAACCGGAACAAGCAGCCGCTCCATCCGGTGCCGATCTATCTGAGCGACATTCGGGACGACGGCACCGGGCCGGAGATGATCGAGGTTTCCCTGCAATGGAACGAGGGCTACCAGGAAATCATCTACAGCTTCACCAATACGATCAACAACCGGGACGGCGGTACCCACCTCCAGGGCTTCAAGACGGCGTTGACGCGGACGATCAACAACTACGCCCAGGCCTCGGGCCAGGCGAAGAATCTCAAGGAAAACCTGACCGGCGACGACGTCCGCGAGGGACTCACGGCCGTGGTGTCTGTGCGCATCAAGGATCCGAAGTTCTCCTCCCAGACCAAGGACAAGCTGGTCTCGTCCGACATCAAGGGTTGGGTCGAGCAGGCGGTCAACGACCGGCTCGCCCAGTTCCTCGAAGAGAACCCGCGCGAGGCGCGGCGGATCGTGGAAAAGTGCGTCGAGGCGGCGCACGCCCGCGAGGCGGCACGCAAGGCGCGGGACCTGACCCGGCGCAAGGGCGCGCTCGACGCGTCGAACCTGCCCGGCAAGCTGGCCGACTGTTCGGAGCGCAATCCCGAAATCGCCGAGCTCTTCCTGGTGGAGGGCGACTCCGCGGGCGGCTCGGCCAAGCAGGGGCGCGACCGTCGCTTCCAGGCCATCCTGCCGCTCAAGGGCAAGATCCTGAACGTCGAGAAGGCGCGCTTCGACAAGATGCTCTCCTCCGACGAGATCAAGACCATAATCACGGCGCTCGGCACCGGGATCGGCAAGGATGATTTCGACGCCTCGAAGGTCCGCTACCACAAACTGATCATCATGTGCGACGCCGACGTCGACGGCAGCCACATCCGCACGCTGATCCTGACCTTCTTCTATCGTCAGATGAGGGAGATCATCGCGCGCGGCTATCTTTACATTGCGCAGCCGCCGCTCTACAAGGTGAGCCACGGCAAGAGCGAGACCTATCTCAAGGATGACCGCGAGTACCAGGCGTTCCTGGTGAACCGCATCAAAGATATCTGGGAGCTCGAGGTCGGCCGCAACAACGCAAATGGTGACGGAAAGCTGACGGGAGCTCGGCTGGCCGCGTTCCTGGAGAAGGTGGACGCCTTCCGCCAGAACCTGGAGCGGCTGATGTCGCGCGGCATGCCGACGGAAGCGGTCAAGATCGCGCTGCGCAACGAAGTGCGTGACAAAGGCTCGCTCCTCGACGAGGCGCGGTTGGCCCGGATTGCCGGAGAGCTCGAAGCGGCCGGCTACCGCGACGTGAATCTCGGTTTCGACGAGGAGCACGGCACCCGCTTCGTCCGTTTCTCGAGCCGGCGCGACGGCGTCGACCGCGAAGGGAAGATCGACTGGAACCTGGTGACCAGCGCCGAGTACCGCGCCATGGCTCACAACCAGATGGGGATCGACGCCCACCTCGCCGACGGTTTTACATTGGTCAAAGGTGAAGACGTCACAACTCACGACACTCTGGAAGAGATGCTCGACAAGCTCTACGCAGGCGCGAAGAAGGGCGTTTCGATCCAACGCTACAAGGGCCTCGGCGAGATGAACCCGACGCAGCTCTGGGAGACCACGATGGATCCCACCAAGCGCCGCCTCCTCAGGGTCCAGGTCGAGGACGACGTCGAAGCCGATCAGATCTTCACGATTCTCATGGGCGACGAGGTAGAGCCCCGCCGCGAGTTCATCCAGAACAACGCGCTCGACGTGCGCAACCTGGACGTTTAATTCCGTGGACGCGGAACTCCGGGTCGCGATAGACTCAGAGAGTGAAAATTAATGAGTTCGTCTGGACGGAAGACAGGATCGAGCACATTTCCCGGCATGCAATTGAGCCGGAGGAGTTTGAAGAGGTCTGCTTTGGCCGGCCGCTGGTCCGCCGAGCCAAGGCGACAGGGAGAAACCCTCTTTACCAAGTGTTGGGGAGAACCGACGCCGGCCGGCTGCTTTTCTGCGTCGTGGTCCAGTTTGCGGATGGAAGAGGGTTCCCTGTGACGGCTCGTCCCATGACGAGGAGAGAAGAACAACGATTTCTCCAGTTGGCCAGACGGCAGGATAGAAGATGAACAGAAAGGTAAAAGTCCCCGACACCGACTCGATCGCAGAGATGGCTCGTTTCTGGGACACCCACGATGCGACAGATTTCGACGACGAGTTTGAAGAGGTCACCGAGCCCGTCTTCGAAAGGAAACGGAGCACTGTGATGGTGGTCCCTTTGGAGCCCAAGGAGGTCGAAGCTGTCGAGAAGATCGCAAAGGCCAAAGGGCTGGACAAGAGGACTCTCCTGCGTCAGTGGGTGTTGGAGGGGCTTCGGGAAGCTTAATGTTCTTGCACGTAGAACAGGTCGCCCTGAAAGAAGGATACGAGTTCCGGCTCCAATTCTCGGACGGCGTCGTGAAGGACGTCGATCTGAGCAGTGAGCTTTATGGCGAGGTCTTCGAGCCTCTCCGGGAGCCGGGCTTCTTCAGCAAAGTAAAAGTCAGTCAGGAGACCCGAACCATCGAGTGGCCGAACGGAGCCGACTTCGCTCCCGAGTTCCTGTACGAGATCGGCAGGGAAGAGAAGCAGGTCGCCTAACCCAGGAAAGAAAAGCGAATCGATGAGCGACAACGAACAGAACCTCCCCTTCGAGCAGCCGATCCCGGTTGACATCGAAGAGGAGATGAAGCGCAGCTATCTCGATTACGCGATGAGCGTGATCATCGGCCGCGCGCTGCCCGACGTGCGCGACGGCATGAAGCCGGTGCACCGGCGCGTGATCTATGGCATGTGGGAGAGCGGCAACCGCTCCGACCGGCCCTACAAGAAGTCGGCGCGCATCGTCGGCGACGTCATGGGCAAATATCACCCGCACGGCGACTCGGCGATCTACGACACCGTCGTGCGCATGGCCCAGGACTTCGCCCTGCGCTATCCCCTGGTCGACGGCCAGGGCAACTTCGGCTCCATCGACGGCGACAACCCGGCGGCCATGCGGTACACCGAGGTCCGCCTGATGAAGCTCGCCGAGGAGATGCTCCGCGACGACATCGACAAGGACACGGTCGACTGGGTGCCGAACTACGACGGCTCCGAAACCGAGCCGATGGTCCTGCCCGCGCGCGTGCCCAACCTCCTGGTCAACGGCGGCTCCGGCATCGCGGTCGGCATGGCCACGAACATCCCGCCGCACAACCTCGGCGAGGTGGTCGATGCGCTGCTCCTGATGATCGACAACCCGGACATCACGATCGACGAGCTCATGCAGGTCATCCCGGGCCCGGACTTTCCGACCGCGGGCTACATCCACGGCCTGGCCGGCATCCGCGCGGCCTACACCACCGGCCGCGGCATCATGCAGGTGCGCGCCCGGGCCGGGATCGAAACCCATGCCAAAGGCGAGCGCCAGTCGATCGTCGTGACCGAGATTCCCTACCAGGTCAACAAGGCCAGGCTGATCGAACGCATGGCCGAGCTGATCCGCGAAAAGAAGATCGAAGGGATTTCCGACCTGCGCGACGAGTCCGACCGCGAAGGCATCCGGATCGTGCTCGACGTCAAGCGCAACGAGGTGCCCGAGGTCATCCTGAACTCGCTTTACAAGATGACCCAGATGCAGACCACGTTCGGCATCATCCTGCTGGCCATCGTGGACAACCAGCCGCGGGTGATGACGCTCAAGGAGTTGCTCTACCACTTCATCAATCATCGCAAGACGGTCATCATCCGGCGCTCGCGCTTCGACCTGCGCAAGGCCGAGGAGCGCGCTCACATTCTGGAGGGCATCCTCAAGGCCCTCGATCACCTGGACGAAGTGATCGCGACGATCCGCGCCAGCGCGACACCGAGCGAAGCGCGCGAAAACCTGATGAGTGGCTTTGCGCTGTCCGAGGTCCAGGCGCAGGCGATCCTCGACATGCGCCTGCAGCGCCTGACCGGCCTCGAGCGCGAGAAGATCGTCGACGAGTACCGCGAGCTGATGATCACGATCGAGCGGCTGCGCGCGATCCTCGGCTCCGATCAATTGGTGCTGGAGGAGATCAAGAACGAGCTCGGCGAGCTCAAGGAGCTTTACGGCGACAAGCGGCGGACCGAGATCATCCCCGAGATGCTCGATATTTCGATCGAGGACATGATCGCGGACGAGCCCATGGTGATCACGGTCACCAAGACCGGCTATGTGAAGCGCTCGCCGCTGACCCTCTACCGCGCTCAGCACCGCGGCGGCCGCGGCCGCACCGGCATGGCCACGCGGGAGGACGACTTCGTCGAGCATCTTTATGTCGCCTCGGCGCACAGCTACATCCTGGCTTTCACCGAGAGCGGGCGCGTGCACTGGCTCAAGGTGCATGAGATCCCGGAGGCCGGCCCGGCGGCGCGCGGCAAGGCGATCGTGAACCTCCTCAATCTCGAGGCGAAGGAGCGGGTCGCGACGACCGTGTCCGTGCGCACCTTCCCCGAGGACCGCTATCTCGTGTTCTGCACGGCGAACGGCACGGTCAAGAAGACCGCGCTCTCGGCCTATGCGAACCCGCGGGTGGGCGGCATCATCGGCATCAACATCGACGAGGGGGACAAGGTGCTCGCCGTGCGCGAGACGGACGGCACCAAGGACATCCTCCTGGCGACCGCCAAGGGCTTCTCCGTCCGCTTTCCGGAGAGCGACACGCGGCCCATGGGGCGCGCGACCTACGGCGTGCGGGGCATCACCCTGCGCAAGGGCGACCGGGTGATAGGCATGGAGGCGCTCGACCCGCACGGCGAGATCCTCACGGTCACCGAGCGCGGCTATGGCAAGCGCACGCCGATCGAGGACTACCGCAGGCAGAGCCGCGGCGGCATGGGCATCATCAACCTCAAGGTGACCCCCAAGACCGGCGAGGTCGTCGGCGCCCGCTTCGTGACCGACAGCGACGGCCTGATGCTCATCACCCAGGACGGAATGATCATCCGCATCAACGTCTCGGGGGTGCGCCTCGTGGGCCGCTCGACCCAGGGGGTCCGGCTCATGAACCTCTACGGCGAGGACCGCCTCGTCGCCATCGCCAAGGTGGAGCGCGAGGAGGAAGTTCTCGTCGAGGCCACCGAGGGCATGGTGGAAGGGGACAGTGAGGGCAACGGAGCCGATGTCGATCCTCTCGCCGAGGTCTTCGCGCCCGAGCTGGAGCTGGAGGCCGAGCCGGACTTGGACGACGACGAGCTCCTCGACGACGAGGAAGACCCCGAGACCGTGCACTGATCGAGAAAGGCCCCTTCCCGAGGCCTTTCGCCTTTTATATAGAAACACTCTTCTCGACTTGGTCACTCTCCCTCAGAAGTTCACTTTCTTGAACCTCTGAAAGGAGGAGGGATGTCCAGGAAGCTATTGCTTTCGTCAATGGCCGTGTTGCTCTTGCACGGAGGGATCGTCTATGCCGGCGGCCGGGAGGAGAGGCCGGTCGAGAAGGAAAGAGGCGCGGCGGGCCGGACCTGGGTCTGGAATCTGGGCGACAAGGCGGCCGAGCTGGTCGTGGCGGCGCCTGACGACTTCGACCCCCGTGCCATGGAGGTCGATTTCAACGGCACGGTCCGGATGGAGAGGACGGGCCGGAAGCTGACAATGTACGTCGATCGGCCTGAATGGGCTCAGGATGTGATCGCGCTCGGCGCGCAGCTGCAGGTCGCGGCAGGGGAGACGGGCAAGCTCTCCATGGAGACATCGGATGAGGCGGTCCGAGTGGCCGTGAATCTTCTCGAGGCGGACAGCGCCGTCGAGGTGGCGATGATCGGCGGCAGGGGAGAGTTGCTGAAATCGCTCACCGCGGCCACCTCGACGCCCGTGCGCTGGATGGCCGACCTGGGGACGGCAGAGGGTGGAACGCGGGTGGAGCTGCGGGTGCTCCGCGGCCGTGCCGCGGGCGGCGTGATCCGCGCGGGAGGGGGAGGTCTGCGGCCCATCACCGCGGCGGCGATTGTGGGCTACGCTCAGTTCAACCGGCTGGTCAACTTTCAATACTCGTCGCCGTCGAACCTCTACTACACCGTGACCGGAGGTCCGCCGAACACCTGTGGCGAGCTCAACACCTATCGGAACGGGTCATGGCTCTATGGCGGCAACTGGCTCTGCACGGATGCATCCGGCAACGCGACCAAGGGGCCGTGGACCTGGGCGGGCACCCCGTCCGACCAGACGGACGAACCTGCCTATATCCGCTGGCCGAACGGCGATACCACCAACAACGCCATTCACATCTGGGACAAGACCTGCGCGCAGACCTACCGGACCACGCCGAATGGAACGCCTCCGACCTCCTGGGCCGGCAATGCCTCGGACGCCATGTGGGGAGCGGGCTTCGACTTCAGCGCTTCCGGCCAGAGCACCTTTCAGAATCTGACCACAGGCCTCTACTGGAATCCGTCGACTGGCACTTACAGCTCCTCCTACAAGGTCGTCTCGGCGACGCTGACCCGCTTCAGCCGGTACTTCGTGAACTGGACGACGAGCTTTCCCTCTCCGGGTGCTCACGTCTCCGGGCACCAGTACGTGTGGGCCACCTGCGTGTCGGATGGAGGCTGCTCGAACTGCCAGCCCTACAACTTCACGGCGCCCTGATCCTGCCGGTGGCGTCCTCCGTGTAGACTTGCCCGGCGGGAGGCCACGGGCCTCCCCGCCATTCACCCCGACACGGAGGGAAATCCCAGATGGAGTTCTTTCTAGATACCGCGGACATCAAAGAGATCGAGACCGGCCTCGAATGGGGCATGGTCGACGGCATCACCACCAACCCGACCCTGATCGCGAAGATGGGCCGGCCTTACCTCCAGACCGTCCAGGAAATCGCGCGCCTGGTGCCTGGCCCCGTCTCGGGCGAGGTGCTGGCGACCGAGTTCGACGAGATGATGGAGCAGGGCCGCCGCCTCGCCGGCCTGGCCGAGAACGTGATCGTCAAGGTGCCGCTGACCCCGGCGGGGCTGCGCGCCGTGCGCGAGCTCCTCAAGGAGGGGATCCGCTGCAACGTGACCCTCTGCTTCTCCGCGGCCCAGGCCTTGCTCGCGGCCAAGGCCGGCGCGGCCTACATCTCTCCCTTCATCGGGCGGCTGGACGACGTGGCCGAGGACGGCATGCTCCTCATCGACCAGGTCGTGACCATCTACCGCGCCTATGACTTCGACACCAAGGTGCTGGTCGCCTCGGTGCGCCATCCCGTGCACATTGTCCAGTCCGCGCAGCTCGGGGCGGACGTGGCCACGCTGCCGTTCAAGGTCCTGGAGCAGCTCTACAAGCACCCGTTGACCGACTCCGGCCTGGAGCGTTTCCTCTCCGACTGGAACAAGACGGGCAAGAAGTTCGACGAGTAGGGCCGTTGCAGCCGCTGTCCCCAACCCCTCCCGAGCCGGGGCGCCTCTACCGCCTCGGCTGGGTGATCTACCTGCTGATGGCCGTGGCGGGCATCCTGTGGATCGGGTTCCGCATCGACGGTCCGATCCCCCTCGGCCTGTTTTTCGACCGCGACGGCTGGTGGATCGACCTGTTGCTCGGGATCGGGTCCGGCCTGTTGCTCCTGGGGCTCTGGTGGGCCGGCGAGCGGATCTCCCCCCTGGCGAAGCAGCTCGAGGAGCAGCTCGCCGTGGTGCTGGGTCCCCTGACCGTCGCGGAGGCGATCTCGCTCGCCGTGCTCTCGGGTTTCGCCGAGGAGCTGTTCTTCCGCGGCGCGGTGCAGGGACAGTGGGGCTGGCTCGCCGCGACCGTGCTGTTCGCCGTCCTCCATACGGGACCCGGGAAGGCCTTCCGCGTCTGGACCCTGTTCGCGGTCGTGGCCGGGGGGCTGTTCGGAGGGCTGATGGAGTGGCGCGGCAACCTTCTGGCGCCGGTGATCGGGCACTTCGTCGTCAATGGGGTGAACCTCCGGCGCCTGGCCAGCCGGGTAATTGACTCTGCTAGACTCCCGCGGAGTGAAGAGGAGGGCTGAGACGTGGCAAACAGTTCGCAGGACGTGCTCGATCGCATCGAGGCCGAAAAAGAAGGCTACCTGGAAGAGCTGAAGGACTATATCCGCATCCCCTCGATCTCGACCGACCCGGCCTATCGCGACGACGTGTGGCGGGCGAGCGAGTTCCTGCTGGGCAAGATGCGCGACGCGGGCCTCACGGCCGAGCGCATCGAGACCGACGGCTATCCCCTCGTCTACGGCGAGTGGCTCGGCGCGCCGGGCAAGCCGACGGTCCTTTTCTATGGCCATTACGACGTGCAGCCGGTCGATCCGGTCGACCTCTGGCGCAACCCGCCGTTCGAGCCGACGGTCGAGGGCGACAAGCTCGTGGCCCGCGGTTCCACGGACGACAAGGGGCAGTCGTACACCCACCTCAAAGGCGTCGCGGCGCTGCTGGCCGAGCGCGGCAAGCTGCCGGTGAACGTCAAGTTCCTGGTCGAGGGCGAGGAAGAGGCGGGCGGGCAGGCCATCGACGAGTACGTCCGCAAGGATGGGGGCAAGCGCCTCAAGTGCGACTGTGTCGTGGTTTCGGACACCTCCCTCTACGCGCCCGGCCAGCCGTCGCTGATCTACGGCTTGAAGGGGCTCGCCTACATGGAGATCAAGGTCACCGGCCCGAACCGGGACCTGCACTCCGGCACCTTCGGCGGCGCGGTGAGAAACCCGCTCAACGCCCTCGCCCTGATCATCTCCAAGCTGCAGGACGAGAAGACCGGCCGCATCCTGATCCCGGGCTTCTACGACGACGTGCGGCCTCTGGAGGACTGGGAGCGTAAGGAATTCGGAGCCCTGCCGTTCAACGAGAAGGAGTACCAGGCCGAGCTCGGCGTGCCCGAGCTGTTCGGCGAGGAGAGCTACTCCACCCGCGAGCGCACCTGGGCGCGGCCGACCTGCGATGTCAACGGCATCTTCGGCGGCTACATGGGCAAGGGCGCCAAGACGGTGCTGCCCTCCTGGGGCGGCGCCAAGGTCTCCATGCGGCTGGTGCCCGACCAGGATCCCAGAAAGATCGCGAAGCTGTTCGCCGACTACGTCCGCTCGATCGCTCCGACGGGGGTGAAGGTCGAGGTGGAATCCCTGCACGGGGCCGATCCGGTGGTGGTCGAGGCCCAGGGGCCGATCGTCGAGGCCGCCATGGATGCCATGGAGGAAGTTTGGGGAGCGCGGCCGGTGCGCATCCGCGAGGGAGGCTCGATCCCGATCGTCGCCACCTTCGCCGCGGAGCTGAAGGCGCCGGTGCTGCTGCTCGGCTTCGGCCTGGCCGACGACGGCCTGCATGCTCCGAATGAGAAATTCAACATCAGTCACTATTACAACGGGATCCGCTCCGTGGCGCGGCTGCTGGATCGCCTGGGCGAGCTATGAGGAGTAAGGACAATCTAGAGCGGGAGATCAAGTTTCCGCACGTGGAGCTGGAGAAGCTCCGGGACCGCCTCATCGAGCTGGAAGCCGAGCGGAAGGGGCCATCTGCATTCGAGGACAACTGGATCCTCGACCGCGGCACCGAGCTGATGCAGGAGGGCAAGATCCTGCGGCTGCGCACCGAC
Organism: Acidobacteriota bacterium; assembly: GCA_034667225.1. GTDB lineage: Bacteria > Acidobacteriota > Thermoanaerobaculia > Multivoradales > UBA5704 > DATMER01. The sequence goes on along the minus strand of JAXDKG010000055.1, from coordinate 177,342 downwards.
GGCGGGAAAGCCCGCCTCACCTACAAGGGACCGATGCGGCTGGAGGGGAACCTCAAGATCCGGCAGGAGCACGAGATCGAGGTCGAGAACGCCGAGCAGGCGCGGGCGCTGCTCGAAAACCTCGGCTTCGCCGCCGTCCGCCGCTATCAGAAGATGCGGGAGGAGTGGCAGCTCGGCGGCGTGACCATCGCCCTCGACCATACCCCGATCGGCGACTTCGCCGAGTTCGAGGGCGACCGCGCCGAGGTGGTGGCGAAGCGCTGCGGCTTCGATCCCGACAAGGCCGAGCGGCGCTCCTATCTGCGTCTTTACGAGGACTACCTCAAGCAGCATCCGGACGCGCCTCCCGAGATGGTTTTCGGGGACCGCTGACAAACATGCAAGGGAGTCGTTTGAGGGCCCTGGTTCTGGCGGCGGGGCTCGGCACGCGTCTGCGGCCGTTGACGGACGTCGCTCCCAAGCCCTTGCTTCCCGTCACCGGGCTGCCCATCCTCGGGCACACCCTGCAGCAGCTCGCCGCGGTCGGCTGCGAGGCCGCGGCGGTCAACCTCCATCATCGAGGAGACCAGATCCGGCAGCGCTTCGGCGAGAGCTTCGCCGGCATGCCGCTCGTCTACTCCGAGGAGCCCGAGCTGCTAGGGACCCTGGGCGCGCTCCATCCGCTCAAGGAGTTCCTCGCCGGGGCCGACATGGTCCTGCTGATCAACGGCGACAGCCTCTGCCGCTGGCCGCTCAAGAAGCTGATTCGGCGTTTCCAGGCAGACAGTGCCCAGGCCGCGCTCCTTTTCACAGCCCAGGCTCCGCCCGCGGATTTCGGCGGCGGAGTGGGGCTCGACCGCAACGGCCGGATCCTGTCGTTCCGTCCCAACGATCCGGAGAAGGGCGAGGTGGTCCGGCGCCATGTCTTCGCCGGTGCCCACGTGATCTCGCCCCGGCTCCTGGAGCGGGTAGGTCCGGGGAGATCGGACATCGTCCACGACCTCTACATCCCGTTGCTGGCCGAGCCCGAGGGAAAGCTGACGTCGCTGGTCACCACGCGGCCATGGCACGACCTCGGGACGCCCCAGCGCTTCCTCGAAGGGGTGGTCGACTGGGCGCGGGCCGGCTGGCCGGAGCGGCTCTGGCGGCAGGCCTGGATCTCACCGGAGGCCGTGGTGGAGCCCGGCGCGAAGGTCCGGCGCTCCGCGATCGAGGCGGGCTCGAAGGTGGGCGAGGGCGCGGTGGTCGAGAGGTCGGTCCTGCTGCCCGGCTCGCGGGTAGGCAAGGGGAGCGTGGTGCGCGAGTCGATCCTCGGCTTCGGCGCCGCGGTCCCGCCGGGCACCTGGGTCGAGCGCCGGATCATCATGCCGCAGCGGGCCGGCTACACCCCGGGGCTCGACGACTCGGTCGTAGGCGGGGCGGTATTCACTCCTTTCAGTATCGGTGGGGGTGGAGGTCTCGTCAGTTGAACCCTCCGCGCCTTCTCGTCTTCGACTGGGACGGCACCCTCATGGACTCCGTGGGGACGATCACCGCCTGCACTCAGGCAGTGATCCGGGAACTGGAACTGGGGGAGCTGCCCGAGCAGACGATCCGCGGCACGATCGGGCTCGGCCTGCGAGAAACGGTCGAGGTCCTGGTCCCCGGCTGTAACGACGACCTCTTCGGGACGATCATCGAGTCCTACCGTCGGCACTGGCACCTGACCTTCCGCGACACGCCGCTGCTCTTCGCCGGGGTCGAGACGATGCTCCGCGATCTTTCGAAGGAGGGCTATCTGCTGGCGGTAGCCACGGGCAAGAGCCGGCGGGGCCTGAACTTCTCGCTGGAGCAGACCGGGCTGCGCAGTCTCTTTCATTCGACGAGAACGGCCGACGAGGCCTTCTCCAAGCCCCATCCGCAGATGCTCCTCGACATCCTGAACGATCTGGGTGTGCGCCCGGCCGACGCGCTGATGATCGGGGACACGACCTTCGACCTGGAGATGGCGAGGAACGCCGGAACCGGGGGGATCGGCGTCTGCACCGGCTCACACAGCCGGGAGGATCTCCAGCGGTTCGAGCCGATCGCCTGCCTGGAACGGGTGGTGGATCTCCCAGGCTGGCTGGCCGCCGCGCGGGAGCCCGCGATCCGTTAGGGTCTTCCCTGGGAGCGCCGGCGTCTCGCCGGCCTTCTTGCCAACAAATGCCGGCGTTCCGCCGATCTCTCCGGACAAGCCGGCGGGGACGCCAGCGCTCCCAGGAGAAACGAGCCATTCTGAAGTTTTCGGAGCCATTCTCAGCCGCTCAGGGCCGCTCCGAAGGACTTCAGAGCCGTTCTCAGGCGCTCAAAATGACGTCGAGGGACTTCAGAATCATGCTGAGATCCTCAGAATGGCTCCGAGAAACTTCGGAATGGCTCTGAGCCGCTGAGAATGGCTTCGAGCGGCCTCGGAATGATACTCAGCCGCTCGGAGCGGTGCTGAGAGTTTCAGAGCCGTTCTCAGGATCTCAGGGCGGCTTCTCGGCCGTTAGGAGCCGTTCCGAAGGACTTCAGAATGATTCTGAGGCGCTGAGAAGGGTGCCGAGCCGTCTCGGAATCATTCTCAGCCGATCAGAGCCGCTCCGAGATTTCAGAATGGCTCCGAGTGCTCGGAGGCGAGCGGATGAGACCTACGTAGGCGGCAAGGGGACGGGGGGATCTCGGGTGGTCCCATGGCACCGTGGACCACTCAGCGGGGGAGTACGCCCGGGGCATGATCCACGTCAACTTCTCCGAGTCCTAATTCAGCTTGTTCAAGCGGGGAATCGTCGGTGCCTTCCACCACATCTCCCGCAGGCACATCTAGCGCTACCTCGAGGAGTTCGACTTCCGCTGGACCCGCCGGAAGATCACGGACGCGGAGCGCATACTTGCGGCGGTCGCGGGCGTGGAAGGCAGCGCCTGTTCTACCGCACCCCAAAGTGGCTCAAGATGCTGAATGCCTGATACGGGCTAGTTCGGTAGAAACCAAAGACGAGGGGACGGGGGAGCCGGTACAGCTCCTCCTCCCCCTGCAGGGGATCGAACGATGGCAGAAGATTAAGAAGCCCCAAAGAAGAGGCGGGGGCGCTACCGGAGAAGTAAGAGGCGCGGCCAGGACGACCACGCCGGAAGGTAGACCCGCCGGTGTCGCTGTACCCGCTGGACTTCGAACAAGCCATGGATGCGCTGCTTGGAGCGCCCGTGCAGAGCAGTGACACCCGGCGGAAGCAGCCGGGAGCCTCGGGTGACAAGGAAGGTGGGTAGGGAGGAGAGAAAAAGCGGACGGTGCCTTGGCGCCGTCCGCTTTTCCCCTATAGCTTGTATCTTCGGGGAGCTTTCCCCGTTACTAGTACTTGGGCAACCAACCTGATGAGGTTAAGCAGCGACATATGAGGCTGAGCCTCGTACATCTGGCGTGCTTGGCGGGCATACTTTGCCGCGACAGCCGAGCTTACCGGAGTCCGCTCGTGATTAGCGGTGCGCTGCGTGCTGGGAGCTTCGGTGCTAGGAGGTGTCATTATGGCGTGGTGCATTGTCCACCTCTCTTTGAAGGCGCCCCTTCTATTACATTATGGCGCGGCAGACTACACTCTGTCTACCTTTCTGTCAAGCGAGCGAATGTTCGCCGCTGTCGGGCGAGTGGACTGCAAAACCTGAGCCACCACAGTGGCGAAATAGAATGCCTGCTGTATGTGCTTCTTTCTAAACGCGTTGGGCTTAGTTGAATCGAAGTTCAGCACCCCAGAGCATGTGCCAAAAAGGATCACAGGCACTGACAAAATGGCCCGGTATGGCCTGTCCTCTTCATCAAACGCGAAAAAAAGCTTCGTTACCATCTCGTAGGGATCGTCGTCGTCGAATCGCTGAACGACGGCGTGCCCCAGTTTCTTTCTGGGGATGTAGACGAGGCACTGCTCTTTGAAGGCATAGCCTGCACCACCGAGGCCGATCTCGAACCTTGTGGGGCGATCCTCGGGCGTGGCTGGATACCTCTGGGTAATGCGCAGCACGCCTTTCGTATCTTCGTCCTTGAGCGCTAAGGTCACATTGACCTCGCCCGGGCCGCTGAAATTCGTATGGAAGATCTTTAAGAGTGCATCCAACGCCACGTCTGTAGACTCGATCGGGCGACTCAGCGCCAAGGCGATCGCCCGAGCTGCACCGATGAAGTAGAAGTCATCACGCTCTTCCTTCCATTCGCGGTACTTTCCCCAGGCCGCGATGGTAAAGCTAATCCCGAACAGCACCTTGAGTACGGTCGAGCCCGTTGCCAAGTGCCGCCCAACGATCTCCAAACCTAACTCAATGAGTAACAATACAAGCGAGAGGCTCAAAAAGCCAAAGGCATACTTTTCAAGGATGCGGCGAAAGTTAGTCCGCTTAATCCAGAGGTAAATATAGATAATGCCAAAGACCATGCGCCACATGTCTTTGACGGGGATATGCGTGGTCTTAGGGTCAGTCATTAGTGGCCAATCCTCTGTTTTTAATGTTGTGGGCTGGCGCAAAAGTTGTCATATTAACATGAGCCTTGAGCCTGTGCAGTTTGGGAGCGGGGGTGAAGCGAGACACGATTCACCCTGTACATCTGCTGTACCCTCCCGGAGGTCCGGGGAGCGCTGACAAACGCTCCCCGGGACGCCCTAGCTTCTAGTGGTCGCCGGGCTTTCTGGGGCATGCTGCGGGTGCGGGACTCGGATTGATCATCCTCGCTACATGCCCGACCGACTCGTCGAAGGCCTTCTGGATCTTGTCCAGCTCCTCCAGGCTCGGAAAGGAAGCCTTGACGGCGATGTCCGCCTCTCGGACGGCTTCCTCCAGGACTAGCTTCGCTTTGCGGATGTCTGCGAGGGTAAGCTCCATAACCTGTTGCTCCTTTGTAAACGGACAGATCCTTGACCTGGAGCAACCTATCTGGCAAGATGGAGATCCCAACGATTTCCATCCCTGCTCTAGGGGGGACTGCCTTACAACTTTCGTCGGATTAGGAGCTTCCGCCCGCCAGCGGGGCTCCAATCCCCTCCTCCCTTCCCTCTCCTACTTAACTCGCCTTCCTGTACCTCGATGGCCGCGTCGCGTTGCCCGGCTCGGCAAGATGAAGCTGCCTTCCGATCAAGCGCCGCAGGGTCGTCGAGATGGTGGCACTCGACACGCGCCCGGCAACATCTGGCGCCAGACGCTGAATACGCGCCTCAACATCGCGGACGGTGAAAGGCTCGTCGAGCTCGTCAATCGCCGCCAGGACTGCGGACGAGAGCCTTCCGTGGCTTAGGCGACGCTCCGATCTTGGTCGCTGGTCAAGGGATCGGATAAGCGCAACGGCCTCCACCACCCGCCGATACTCGTCCTCTGCCGCAGCAATCGCCTCGTCTCGCTTTCGTTCGGCCTCTGCTAACAACCTCTCGCACGCTTCGTTCAGCAAGGACGGTCCCTCCTAGGTATGCCAACCATCGTAATCCCACTAGCTGTGGGTGTCAATGGGCGCGACATACCTAGATATAGTGGTATTTCCGTGGAAATCCAGTGGAAAACAGGTGGAAATCTGGTGCGCCAGAGTGTTGACGATAGAGTACTTAGTCGATTTGAAACGGATTTTGACCATGCTAGGATATTCGGATGGCGACTAGCTTGACAGCAGAAATGCCAGCCAGGGTCAATGCTTACAGTCTGCCAAGAAATTTGGAGAGGTGGATAGTAGGCAGACAGTCTAGTTAGTCAGATAGCGATCATGCGGGCATGCAGGCATGCTAGATAAGTGGCATGTTGGGAGGCGAGAATGCTGATGGCCAACAAGAAGCCGCCGTCCAGAGAACCAGAAGAAGAACGGTCGCAGATCAGTGTCCGCATTCTCGCTGTTCACCGTGAGCGGCTAAAAGCCTTGGCAACGGTGAAGAGTCAGAACGAGTACGCTTTGGTGGACGAGGCTCTGGAGGTCTACTGGAACTGGCTTCCAGAACAAGATAGGAAGGACGCAGAAACACTCGCGGAGATTACGCACCGCCGTCAGGCTAAGAACCAAGACACATCCCGCCCGTAGACCTCTGCAAACCGGGCGAGTTCGGGCGGGTCGATCCGCCTTTCGGCTCGCTCCACCTTGGATACGTAGCTCTGCGGCTTCCCTAAGTGACAGACCATATCGAGCCCCCTGGAAGACTTGCTCCGGCAAGCCGCGGCAGAGACTCCCGGAAGCCTGATTCCAGAGAGGCAGCAAGTGAGTAGGCAAGGTCCTGAAGTCGTCACGGGATGCCGTGAGCTTCCTGCCCGAGCGTTGCCAGACCTCCTTCACCCTCGCCCCCGCAACATCCGCTACGAGCTGAAGGACGCGCTGGACAGGTTCGAGGACCCCCCTGGAACGCGAGTCGGAGGGGTTTGTATGGCCCTGACCTACAAGCCCGAGTGCATCACCCGCACCCGCCGTCTGAAGCACGGCAACGACCCAGGCGTCCATGTCGGGAAGGGTAGGCCGGTCAAGGCGAAGTACCGGCAGGTCACTCTCCGTGTCCCGAGGTCTTGGCAGGTCCCTTGTATCCCTTACAACCTACGAGGTCTTCGAGCGTCGTCTCGGGCAGCTTTCGGGCCGTGCGCACCAAGACACGTCGCCCCGGACTTCGAGCGCGAGCTCCGTTCCTACCGTCCAGCCGTGCCGCTGCCGGATCTCCTTGGGAATGACGATCTGGCCCTTCGTCGAGAGCCGAACCGAAAACGCCTGAGAGCCCAATCTGACCTCCTTGTCTCCGCGCCGGTAAGGCGACGGTACGACAAGGATAGCGCCTGCTGTCGGGTGCACCATCGACGGTTCAGAGATTGGATCCGAGGGACGACGACTGCGGGAAAAAGGCGGGGACGCGTTTGGCAGCGCGCCCCCGGTAGAGAGGCTACTTCACAGAATCAGGAGTCAGGTCCGAGGGAGCGACCGTCTCCGGCAGCGGCGGCTTCTCCGCTACCTTCCGGGTGATGCCGCGGAACGGCTGCACCCCGAATTCGGTCAGCTTTTCGCTGTACTTCCCGAGGTAGGCCTTGAGGCCCTCCCGGAGAAACTTCATCAGCGAGTTTCCCTCCTGGATCACCTGCTGCAGCTCCTTCGTGACCTCCTGCTTCGCCGCCATCAGCGCCGCCTGCTGCGCGAACAGCTGGCGAGCCCGCTGCGACCGAGTCCGCAGGGCGCCGAGGTTGACCTCCAACTCCGGCACCTTGTCTGCGTTGGCGGTCACCGCCGTGTCCATCTTGTCCCACCCGTTCACCGTGTTCATATACAGCCACTCGTTCGCCATCTCGACCTCCTTCCCCTTTCCGGGGAAGATCGCCGGGTCCGGAATTGGCCCGGTTGCCATGTACATACGACTCAGATCGAGTGGACGTTTAGACAGAATGTCTTATATGCCGCAACTGCATAAGCAGGGAGGAATAGGCGTTACAGCGAGAGATCTGGGGCGCGATAGGCAACGCGCCCCAGGAATCAACTACCCCTTTTTCTTCCAATCCGCCAGGCTAGTCTCCAGGTCCGTCACCTGCTGCGGCGGAGGCGGCTGGGTCGCCGCTTTGCCGGCGGCCAGGGCCTTTTCGCCCCAGGTCACGGCGTCCTTGAACTTGTTCTGCTTGGCCAGGAGCATGGCCTTGGCGCGCTGGTTCGAGAAGGCCGGCTCCAGGGCGATCGAGGCCTCGAGCCAGCGGCCGGCTTCGTCGAGGCAGGCGTTGGCCTGGATGCAGTAGTTGGCCGCCTGGACGAAATTCTGCCAGCGCATGGTGTTCTTCACCGCATCCGCGGTCAGCTTCGTGGTGTCCACCTCGACGGCGAAGGGGACCCGCAGCTTCTCCCAGTGCAGCACGATCTTGGCGGAGGTGTCGGTCACGTCCTCGATGTCGAAGGCCATGCGCTCCCGGAAGTCGGCCGGCTGCGGCTTGACCTGGACGCGGAGCGCGTCGTTCTCGGGCTTGTAGGTGAAGGCGCCCCACTGATCAGCGTCCTTGCTGAAGATGACGGTCCACTGGTCCGCGGTGGGGATCGTCTGCAGGCCGTAGAGGCCGGCGGGGAGATCCTTGCCCTCGACCTTGACCGGGGTGCTGAAGCGGATCGTAGTGTTCTCGTTGGCGCCGGTGCGCCAGACCTCGCCGTACGGCACGAGCTCGCCCCAGATCTTCCGCTCCTTGACCCCCGGGCGGCTGTAGTGGATCGAGATGTCGGTGATCCCGACGGTCTGGGTCACGGTGGCGTTGGGGCTCGGCCGGGGAAGCTGGAGCTGCGGCTGCTGGGCGAAGGCCGCTGGTACCAGAATACATGCGAGCAAAAGCCCGACGACCGTAAGGATACAAAGCTTCTTCATCTTGCTCCTCCTATCGACATCTGTGAGAACGAAATCTATCAGTAGCCGCCGTCGGCACCGACGGCAGCGGCTTTCCTGGATTCGGCGCGCCGGGCGGATGCCTCCGGATCGCGCTGCGCCGACTCTGCATCCTTTCCCACCCAACCCTGGAGATTGCGGATCACCAGGTCGGTGAGGAAGCGCACGTGGTCGGGCCGGTCGTTGAGGGCCGGGATGTAGCGGTAGCGCTCGCCGCCGGCGTGGAGGAAGATCTCGCGGTTCTGCTCGTCGATCTCTTCGATGGTCTCCAGGCAGTCGGCGGAAAAGCCGGGGCAGATCACGTCCAGGCTGCGCACTCCGGCCCGCGCCATGGCCTGCATTGTCTTGTCGGTGTAAGGCTTGAGCCACTCCTCCTTGCCGAAGAGAGACTGGAAGGACACTTGGTAACGGTCGCGAGGCAGTCCGAGCTCCTCGGCGACGAGCCGCGCCGTCTTTTGGCAGTGACAGAAGTAGGGGTCGCCCGCCTCGAAGTAGCGCTGCGGGATGCCGTGGAAGGAGAAGAGGAGCTTGTCGGCCTGCGAGCCGTCGGCCCAGGCCTCGCGGATGGTCGTGGCGAGTGCGCGGATGTAGCCGGGCTCATCGTGGTAGTGCTGAAGGACCCGCAGCTCCGGCACCCAGCGCCAGGCGCGGAGCTCGGCCGCGACACCGTCGAACGTGGAGCCGCTGGTGACCGCTGCGTACTGAGGATAGAGCGGCAGCACCAGGATGCGCCGGCATCCCTTTTCCGCCAGCTCGCGCAACGCCGCCTTGAGGGATGGATTGCCGTAGCGCATCCCCAGGGCGACATGAACAGGCGTACCGGCCTCGCGCAGTGCCTTCTCGATCGCCTCAGTCTGCCGCCGGCTGATGACCAGGAGCGGCGAGCCTTCCGGCGTCCAGACCTTCTTGTAGAGCGCGGCGGACTTCTTGGGGCGAAACGGCAGGACGAACAAGTGGAGGATCAGCCACCAGAGCGGCCGCGACATCTCGATGACCCGCGGGTCGAGGAGGAACTCGCGCAGATAGCGGCGCAGGGCGGGAGTATCCGCCGCGTCCGGCGTCCCCAGGTTGGCCAGGAGGACGCCGACGGCAGGAATCTCGGAGTGCTTGTAGTCGGGTTGACCGAAGTACCGCATGGCCCGCGCAGTCTACCCCAGCGTCCCGAACACCTCCGCGACCTGCTCCCATCCCACCCGCATCAGGAAGGTGTTGTTTCGCCCGTAGGATTTGATGCCGAGGATGAAGAAGCCGGGCTCGGGGTTCATCAGGGTGTCGGCGCCGTGGCTGGTCTGGGCCAGGCAGTCGCCTGCCGCCGCTCCGAGCAGGGCCGCGGAGAGCTTGATCGGGCCGCAGGTGGCGTAGCACTCGTGGACCTGGAGCTGACGGTAGAGCTCGTGGTCGCCGACGAAGCCGGTGAGGGAGAGGACGCGGTCTACCGCGATCCGCTCGGAGTCGGAACCATTGCGCAGGGTCACCTCGATCTTGCCGTTCGGCCGCGAGAGCTCCTCGATCGCCATGCCCCTACGCACCTCGACCGCCGGGGATGAGCCGTTCGCCAGGGATTGCGCCTCGGCGGCCAGACGCGCACGCTCCGGGAGAGGATCTCCTTCGTGGGTTCCCCAGCCGGGCTCCGGGTTGCGCAGCACCCAGATGACACGGGCGCCTGGGAGCTGGGCCAGCTCGCGGACGGCGGTCTGGGCCGAATGGCCGGCTCCGGCGAGGAGCACGGTCTTGCCCGCCCAGTCGGAGGCCTCGCGGATGAAGTCAGGGATCTGCCGGCGGATCTCGCCGTCCAGCGAGCGCTCGCCGGGGGCCGGGATGCCGGCGTCGCCCAGCCGGTTGGGATTGCCATAGGTGCCGGTGGCGTCGATCACGACATCCGCCCGGTCTGTCCACTCCCGGTCGCCATCCGAGAGGAGGATGCGGAAGGGGCGCCGGCCGCGCTCGGCATTGGCGATCTCTTCATGCTTGAGCAGGCCTTCGCGGCCGAGGCTCAGCACCCGGGTTCCTAGCCGGAGGTTTGGCTCGATGTCGCGGAGAGTGGCGATGGGATCGAGCAGCCGCTCGGCCAGCTCTTGCCCCGTGGGGCATTCGGAGCCGGACGGCGCTTCGATCCGGCGGCGCATCCGAGGGGAGACGTTCAGGTCCCAGGGGGTGAACATCCGGACGTGTCCCCAGGAGCGCACGTTGCCCCCGGCCGAGGGGGCGGCCTCGTAGACGGTGAAAGGGTATCCACCTTCGGCGGCGGCCAGGGCGGCCTCCAACCCGACGGGTCCGGCTCCCAGGATGGCGATGCGGGGCTTGCTCATGTCTTGTCTCCTCAGTATCTAGATGCCGCCCTCTCGCGGGCGGGCAGGATTTCCAGGCAGGTGGTCCACCAGCCGGTCATGACGGTCTCAATGAATTCGTCCGGCAGCCTCTCTCTTCGCATCTCGGCGGCCAACGACCTGTAGTCGTAGACAAGAGGAATCAGCTCGACGCCTGTTTCGTCCAGTATCGAGTACCAGACGTGGGTGTTGCCGTCGTTGGCCGGCCGGCCGATGACTCCCACGTTGACCACGTCCCGCCCCGAGGGCAGATACCGATGCCAGTGCAGGCCGGTGTGGGTGCAGAGGATTCCGTCGCAGCCGTTCTGATCGAGCAGCACTTCGAGGAACGGCACCGGCGAGGTGCTCTGGAACAGGAACTCGTTGATGCGCCGGGGCGAGCCGTGGATGAGGAGCAGCTCGCGGTTTCCGACCCTGACCCGGCGCCGGCGCGGCAGCGTACCCATCCAGGATTTGAAGTCCGGCGAGCAGTGCCGCTCGGTGTAGCGATACGAGATCTCCGCGAAGTGATTGTCCCGCGGATCGGTGTAGCCGCAGTTGCAGTCCTCCCGGCCCGAGGCGAGAGACTCTTCGTAGTTGCCCTGGATGGAGAGCACTCCCCCCTGCTCGAGCAGCGGCCGGACCTTCTCGGGATTCGGCCCGAAGGCGCCCAGATCGCCCAGACAGTAGACCGCCTCGGCTCCCCGGCGCGCGGCGTCTTCCAGGAGAGCGGCCAGGGAGTAATGATTGCTGTAGATCCCGCCGAAGACCGCGATGCGCGAGTACGGCCCCTCCACGGGAGTCGGGTCCGGCTCCGAGGAGCGGTAGGAACGGAGCGCCGCCTCCCGCTCCCCGGCCGCGAGCACCCGGCCCGCTTCGGCGGCGGCCTGGCGGAACTCGCCCAGAGGGACCAGCTTCTCCCCCCAGGTTGCCATTCCGCGATGAATCGTCAGCTTCGTCATGTCTTACAGCTCACTCCGTAGGCGTGGCAGGTCCAGCAGGCAGGATGGTCGAGGGGAAAGCTCCCGAGGGTGTCGGCCAGGGTCTCGCCCATCCGCGCGGAGGGCTCGTTGACCAGGATCGGGCAGACCCAGACGCCCTGGTCCGTGACCATCCGGCATGCGCTGCACTGAAGATGGTCCCAGCCCCCCTCGGGCACGTCCCCCTCGCGCAATCGCTGCCAGCTTTCATACGCGCCGCCGCGCTCGGCCTCGGCGCCGATCTGGAAGACGGGGAGGATCTTGAGCCGAGGCCGGTCGATCCCCAGAGATCGAAGGAGTTGGAAGAACCGCTCCTTGCCCGCGTTGGTCCCCGCTTCCCGGCAGACCTCGGTCACCGTGATGACCGGGTTGAGCCCGGCCTCGGCTAGGTTGCGGACCCCGCGCAGGATGCGCTCGAAGGTCCCCTCACCGCGGATCGGATCGTTGGTGGCGGCGTCGTAGCCGTCCAGCGAGACCCGGAAGTCGAGGGAGTAGTCGGACCTCCGCTCCATCTCCTTGAGCCGGGCGCAGCGGGCCGGATCGAGGAGGAGCCCATTCGTCAGCACGGTGGCTGGGCCGACCTCCAGCGTCGCCTCCAGGATCGCTTCCATATCGGGATTGAGGAAGGGCTCGCCGCCCGTGAAGTAGTACTCGCGGACTCCCAGCCGGGATGCCTCGTCGAGGTAGGTCTTCACCTGACCGAGCGGCATGAACTCGTGCGTGTGGTTCGTCGGGGAGCAGGAGATGAAACAGTGGGTGCAGGCCAGGTTACAGACTGTGCCTCCCACCTGGAACCAGAGGGTGTCGAGCGACAGGAGAGAGACCTGAGGCGCGGTCATCTCAGCTCGGCATCTCGAACGATGGTTTCCACTTCGATCGCCATGAACGATCTCCTCCAGCGGTCTGGATCAAGAAAACAGAAAGCGGCGGCTTGGAGATCAGAGAGGGCGAGGCGGGGCGCGCCCGGCGCGGACCGGGACGAGCGCCGGCCGAGGACGGCCGACGAGCAGGGGGACAGCGGGGCGGCGGAGCCCGGAGAGGAGCCGGCGCAGCAGGCGGATCACCACCTGCCAGCGCACGTCCCTTTTTGCCACCCAGGTCTCCAGGTCGGCGCGGTGGTCGAGGTCCGCGAGGGGCTCGAGCAGGACTACCGGCCGGCCGGCAATCCGGAGCGCGCGCATCAGTCCGCGGAGCGTGTCGCGCCGGCACCAGCGTGTCGCGCCGGCGAGGCCCGCGATCGGACGGCTCGCCGCCAGAAGGTAGAAGCCGCCGTCCGGGCTCGGACCGAGCACGACGCGGTCGGGGTCCTCGGCCAGCAGGCTCAGGGCCTGGGCCAGATGCCGGGCCGCCAACCCGGGGACGTCGGTCCCGACCACGAGGAGGGGTCCGGAGAAGGACCCCAAGGATCGCGTCATTGCTTTTTCGAGACGGGAGCCGAAGCCGTCGCCCATCTGGGGAACGTGCCGGGCGTCCCCGGGCAGGTCGAGAGGAGCGGGCGAGCAGACCTCCAGCTCACATCCGACGGCGCGGCCCGCTTCGAGGGTGGCGGACAGGCAGCCTTGCCAGACTTCTCCTTCCACGCCGCGCAGTGGGTCGGGGAGCAGGCCGCGGCGCGCGCTCTCCACCCCCGGGCCGAGGGTGAAGACGACGAGGGTGGGGCTGCCGGATCTCATGCGCCACCAGTGTATACGCCCTGCATCGCGGTGCGGATGTCCTTTGAGCCCTTGCGATATGATCGGCATCCTTTGAGACGCTTCCTCCTCCTCGCCCTCCCGCTCCTGATCCTGACGATGGCCTTGTTCCAGTTCGCCATGGAGATGCTCGGGCTCCAGGTGGACCCGTCAGATCTCGGGGGCGGGATCGCCCTGCCCGGCTATGTGAGCCTGGCGACCTGGACTCTGGAGGCCCTCGGCCTGGCCGCGCTCTTCCTGCTCGTGCATGGGCGTGGCTGGGGATGGACCTCCGGCCTGCTCACCGGCTGGATCGCCTGGGTGTTCCGGGGTCCGCTCCTCGTGGTGACGGTGGTGGGGTTCGCCGGGCTGTCTCCCCGGCCCTGGTGGCTGCTCGTGCTGTCCTGGTGGGTGCTCTACTCCCTTTGCGGGCTGCTGCTGAGCGGGGTGGCAGCCGGATTGGGGCTCGGCGTCGAGCCTCTGCCGGCGGCCGAGCCGGTCCCGATCCGTCAGCCGGCTCCCGAATTTCGGTCGGAGCCGGCCGAGGAGCGGATCGACCACCTGGAACAAGAGTAGCCTCGACCACGGTTTTCTTCGTCGGGAGGTCGCGCATCCTTGAAGATCGCTGCTGTCGGGCGGGCTCTGCCGCCCCACTACTACGACCAGACGGCCCTGCTAGCCGCTCTCCAGCGACGCTGGGCGGACCGGTATTTCAACCCGGACAGGCTGGAGCGGCTGCACCGCAACGTCCTGGTCGGTGGGCGCCATCTGGCGCTGCCCATCGAGGAGTACGAGCAGCTCGCCACCTGGGGTGACGCGAACAACGCCTGGATCCGGGTCGCCCAGGAGGTCGGAGGCCAGGCGGTGCTCGACGGCCTCTCCCGCGCCAATCTCTCCACGGAGGATGTGGACGCCCTGATTTTCGTGACGGTCACGGGCGTGGCCACCCCGTCGATCGATGCCCGTCTCATGAACCAGCTCGGCCTGCCGCCGCGGGTGAAGAGGATGCCCATCTTCGGGCTCGGCTGCGTGGCCGGCGCGGCCGGGATCGCCCGGGCGGCTGATTACGTCCGCGCTTTTCCGGACCAGGTGGCCGTCCTCCTCTCGGTCGAGCTCTGCTCCCTGACGCTCCAGGCCGAGGACCTCTCCATCCCCAACCTGATCGCCTCGGGCCTTTTCGGCGACGGCGCCGCCGCCGCCCTGGTGGTGGGGGACGACCGCCCCTCGGACGGCCCCGAGATCATCGCAACCCGCTCCATCTTCTACCCCGACTCGGAGCAGGTCATGGGCTGGGACATCTCCCAGGACGGCTTCAAGATCGTTCTCTCGGCCGAGGTGCCGGATGTGGTGCGGCAGTTCCTGCGGCGGGACGTGGACGCCTTTCTGGCCGACCAGGGCTTGACCCGAGCCGACATCTCTTCCTGGGTCTGCCACCCCGGAGGCCCCAAGGTGCTGGAGGCGATGCAGGACTCGTTGGAGCTCCCCGAGGGCGCGCTCGACGTGACCTGGCGCTCTCTGCAAGAGGTCGGGAATCTGTCCTCCACGTCGGTCCTGCTGGTCCTGGCCGAGACTCTGGAAAACCATCGCCCGGCTCCAGGGAGCTGGGGCATGATCACGGCCATGGGCCCCGGCTTCTGCTCGGAGCTGGTGCTGCTCCGCTGGTAATCCCGCCAGGTAAGACAATGGACTCCCGCACCCTCTTCACCGCGCTGGTGATCCTGGCCGCGGTGGGCCGGCTGCTGGAGGTTCGGATCGCGAACCGCAACCGGCGGCTGCTCCTGGCGCGCGGCGGGATCGAGGTCTCGCCCGGCCATTACCCCTGGATGGTCGCTCTTCATACCATCTGGCTGATCGCCTGCGTGGCGGAGGTCTGGCTCCTCGACCGGCCGTTCATCCCCTGGCTGGGATTCACCGCCCTGGCCCTCTTCCTTGCCGCTTTCGCGCTGCGCTACTGGGTCATCTCCACTCTGGGGGAGCGCTGGACCACCCGCATCATCTGCCTGCCGGGCATTGCCCCGATCACCGGCGGACCCTATCGCTGGCTGCGGCATCCGAACTACCTCGCCGTCATCCTGGAGATCGTCTCGTTGCCGCTCGTCCATACAGCCTGGCTGACCGCCCTGGCCTTCTCCTTGCTGAATGCACTTCTGCTGAGCGTCCGCATCCGGGCCGAGGAGGAGGGGCTCTCACGGCTGTCCAGCTATGATGAGGTGTTCGCGGGCCGACCGCGGTTGATTCCATGATTGACGCGACGATTCTCGAAGGCATCGCGCAGGTGGCGCAGCAGCACCTGGGATGGCAGGGTCCGCTCACCGCGGACATGCGGCTCGTGGAAGACCTGCGCCTCGACTCGATCCGGCTGCTTACCCTGGCCGCCGAGGTCGAGAACCGCTTCCGCGTCCTCCTCGACGAGGCGGACGAGCTCGCCATCGAGACGGTAGGCGACCTAGTCGCGATCGTCCGGAGGAAGCTCGGTGCCTGACACGCTCATCGACCTCCTGGAACGCGCCGGCCAGCACCCCGACGGGGGACTTCGCTTCCTGGATCGGGCTGAGCGCGACCGGTGGGTCGGTTGGGCGGAGATCCGGGAGCGGGCCCAGGGTGTCTGCGGCGGTTTGCGCGACCTCGGGATCCATCGCGGCGAGCGGGTGGCTCTCGTCTTCCCGACGGGGCTGGAGTTTTTCGAAGCTCTCTTTGGCATCCTCCTGGCCGGAGCCGTCCCGGTCCCTCTCTACCCTCCGGTCCGGCTCGGACGTCTGGACGAATACTTCCGGCGCACGGCCCGGATGCTGGAGGTCTCGGGCGCCCGGCTGGTTCTGGCGGATGCCCGGGTGCGCCGCATCCTGGGCGAGGCGGTCGCCGCGGCCCGCCCGCCGCTCGGTTGCCGCACGGTGGACGAGGTCCGCCGGAAGGATGGAGAAGCGGTGCGGGTCGATCCCTCCGACCTCGGCTTGGTTCAGTTCTCCTCGGGAACGACGGTCGAGCCCAAGCCGGTGGCCCTCAGCCATCGTGCCCTGGTCGCCCAGGTTCACGCCATCAACGGCTGCTGGCAGGATACGGATGGTCATCGGGAGAGCGGCGTGTCCTGGCTCCCGCTCTACCACGACATGGGGCTGATCGGCTGCGTGTTCGGCGCCCTGGACCGGGACGCCTCCCTGACCCTGCTCGGCCCGGAGCAGTTCGTGGCGCGCCCGGCCGTCTGGCTGCGCGCGATCTCCCGCTGGCGGGGGACGATCTCGCCGGCCCCCAACTTCGCCTACGCGCTCTGCCTCGCCCGCATCTCCGACGCCGAGATGGAGGGGGTCGACCTCTCCTCCTGGCATACCGCGCTCAACGGCGCCGAGGCGGTCTCTCCCCCGGTGCTCCGCGCCTTCTGCGAGCGTTTCGCCCGCTGGGGCTTCCGGCCCGAGGCGCTCACTCCCGTCTATGGCCTTTCGGAAGCGTCCCTGGCCGTGACCTTTTCCGATCCGGGCCGCCTGTTCCGCTCCATCCGGGTGGAGCGCGAGGCCCTGGCCCGTGAGGGGCTCGTCCTGGAAGCGGAGGAGGGCCGCGAGATTGTCTCCGTGGGCCGGCCGCTGCCCGGGTTCGACCTGGAGATCCGCGACGAGGAGAGTCATGTGCTGCCGCCCGGCCGGGTGGGACGGATCTGGATTCAGGGTCCGTCTCTGATGGAGGGATACCTGGACGCGCCCGAGGCCACCGCCCGAGCCTTGCGCGACGGCTGGCTCGACACCGGAGACCTCGGTTTTCTGCGCGGCGGCGAGCTCTACCTGACCGGACGCGCCAAGGACGTGGTCATCCTCCGGGGAAGGAACTACGCGCCCGAGGAGATCGAGCGCTCTCTCGAAAGCGTCCCCGGGGTCCGAACCGGCTGCGCCGTGGCCGTGAGCTGGTTGCCTGAGGACGCCGACGGCGAACGCCTCGTGCTCCTCGTGGAAGAGGCACGGAATGCAACTCCCCAACAGCTCGAAGCGCTCCCGGAGGCCTGCCGCGAAGCCGTGCTCGGAGCTGTCGGTCTCGCGGTCGACGAGGTCGTCGTGCTGGAGCCTGGGACTATTCCCCGTACCTCGTCGGGAAAGCTCCGGCGGCAGGAGGCTCTGCGCCTCTGGCTTGCCGGCGAGCTCCAACCGCCTGAGCCGGTGACCCCTTTGCGGATGGCGGGGGCCATGGCTCGCTCGGGGTTGGCTTATGCGCGGTATCGGTGGAGCCGCAATGGCTGACCTCCTCGACCTTCTCGTCATTGGCGGCGGCCCATCCGGGCTCGCCACCGCCATCCGCGCCCGGCTCGCCGGGCTCGACGTGGCCGTCCTGGAGCGCTTCCATCCCCCGATCGACAAGGCCTGCGGCGAGGGGCTGATGCCTGACGCCGTGGCCCGCCTCCGGGAAATCGGGGTCGATCCGGCGGGTTTCCCCTTCCGGGGCATTCGCTACGTGGACGGCGACCTCGTAGCCGACGGGATCTTTCCCCAGGCGGGAGGGCTCGGCGTTCGCCGCGTCCAACTCCATGAGGCCCTGGTCCGCCGGGCGGAGGAGGCTGGGGTCGAGCTGCTCTGGGGCGTCTCCGCCCTGGGGCTCGAACCCGACGGCGTCCTCACCGACCAGGGGAAGATCCAGGCGCGCTGGATTGCGGGAGCGGACGGTCTCCTCTCCAGGGTGCGGAAGTGGGCTGGCCTCGAAGGCGGACCGGGACCGCTCCGGCGCTTCGGCGTACGCCGCCACTATGCGATGCCCCCCTGGACCGATCTCGTGGAGGTTCACTGGGGTCCCTCCTGCGAGGCGTACGTGACCCCGGTGGGAGCGGACGAGATCGGCGTCGCCCTGCTCTGGAGCGACGGCAAGTCGGACTTCGACGATCTATTAGAGCGCCTTCCTGCCTTGCAGGAGCGGCTCGCGAATGCGCCGGTAGGCTCCCGGGACCGCGGTGCCGGACCCCTGCACCAGAAAGTCCTCGGGGTCCACCGGGGGAACGTGGCCCTGATCGGGGACGCCTCCGGCTATCTCGATGCCATCACCGGCGAGGGCATGGCGGTCGCGCTCCACCACTCCGCCGCCCTGGTCGAAGCGCTGGTCGCGGGCGATCTCTCCCTCTACGCCGCGGCCCACCGCCGGATCGCCCGCCTGCCCGACTTCATGACCTCCCTGGTGCTCGGCATGGAGCGGCGGCCCGCCCTCCGCCGCCGCGCGCTCCGTGCCCTGGCGGCCGAGCCGGCGCTCTTCTCCCGCCTCCTCGGCATCCACGGCCGCACGCTCCCGCCTCGCCGCCTGGGGCTCGACGGCGCCTTGAAGCTCGCCTGGCGGCTGGTCGCGGCCTGACAGGAATTCAGGGAGCTCCGGAAGGGTTTAAGTTACGAATGAGGAAGCAGCAAGCCCACGACTGGTCTCCCTTTGTCGCTGACGAGCGGCCGGTGGAGCGTTTCTCCCCTCACGGGACGTACCGCCTGGCCCTCGCCTACGCGAACACGTACCACGTGGCCATGTCGAGCCTGGCGTTCCAGCGCGTCTACGAGCTGGTCCATCGCCGGCCGGAGTGGAGCTGCGAGCGCTTCTTCACCGACGGCGAGGGCATGCCCCTCTCCGTCGAGAGCCGGCGCACCATCGACGACTTCGGCTGCATCTGCTTCTCGGTCTCCTTCGAGCAGGACTACGTCAACCTCCTCCAGATGCTCGACCGCGCGCGCATCCCTCTGCGCCGAAGCCAACGCCGGCCGTGGGACCCGGTCATCGTGATGGGCGGCTCCTGCGCCTCGATCAACCCGCTGCCCATGGCGGAGTTCGTCGATGTCTTCGCCATCGGCGCGGCCGAAAATTGCCTGCCGCCGCTGCTCTCCACCCTGGAAGAAGAGAACGACCGCGAGGCCGTCATCGAACGGCTGGCGGCGCAGGCGGGCTTCTACGTCCCTGCGTTCCATCATCCGGAAGAGGACGCGGACGGCCTCGCCAAGCTCAACAAGCTGGAGCTGACCGAGGCGCAGATGCAGCAGCCGGGCTTCCTGCCCACGACCTCGATCGTCACGCCGCGCACGGAGTTCTCGGAAAAGTTTTTGATCGAGATGTCCCGCGGCTGTCCGGAAAAGTGCCGGTACTGCTGGGCGACTTTCGGGATGGGCAAGTTCCGCTGGCACCCGACCGAGTACATCCTGGCCTCGCTGGAGCGGGCGCGTCCGATCACGAACCAGCTCGGCTTCGTGGCCACGGCGGTGGGCGACCATCCGGACATCGAGAAGATCCTGCGCGAGGCGAACGCCCTCGGCTTCCGCACCGCGGTCTCCTCGATCCGCATCCCGGCGGTGACCGAGGGGGTGCTGGACGCCCTCCACGCCTCTGGCGACAGGAGCATCACCCTTGCCCCCGAGACCGGCACGGACGAGCTGCGGGTCAAGATGGGCAAGCCGATCACCAACGACTTCCTGCTTCAGAAGATCCGGCTGATCTTCCGCCACGGCATGACCAACCTGAAGCTCTACTTCATCGTGGGGATGCCCGGGGAGACGATGGAGGACGTGCAGGGCATCGTCGACCTGGGAGCCCGGGCGCGTTCGGTGATGCTGGAGGAGCTGGCGCCCAAGGGGATCATCGGGCACGTCCATCTGGGCGTGAGCGTGCTGGTGCCGAAGCCATACACCCCCTGGCAGCGCGAGCCCATGGACGACGAGCGCAGCCTCAAGGAGAAGCTCAGCCTGCTCAAGAAGGGCGTGTCGAGACTGCCGAACGTCTCGGTGGGCTCGGTCTCGATCCGCGAGGCGGTCTGGCAGACCTACATCAGCAAGGCGGGCAGCGACGCGGCGGAAGCCCTCGAGCTGGCTGCCCGCGGCGAGCACCTCTCCTCTCTCCTGCGCCGCTTCGAGTCCAAGATCCACCCGGAGGTCTTCCGCCCCATCGAGGGCGACCTCCGCTGGCACTTCATGCGCCAGGCGAGCTGATCCGGCCCCGTAAGTCACTTCCCTTCCCCCTGTCCGGATCTCGCTTACCCGTTGTCCGCAAGTCACTTTCCCGCCCTCGGAGTCACTTACCCGCGTCTTGACGTGACTTACCTGTGCCCCGAGCTCACTTTCCTGTGCCGGGAAGTCGCTTACCCCGCGGTCCATAAGTGACTTCCCGGTATCCGGAAGTGACTTACCCGCGCCCGGAGCTCACTTCCTGGCGCAGGTAAGTCGGTTCCCCGCCCCGGGTCATATACTTGGCTCATGGACCTGACTGCCTTTCCCGGTGGCGACCTCGTGCAGGAGGGGCTCGCGGATCTCGCCCGGGGTGAGGACTCCGACTCCGCCCATGGCCGTTACAACGCCCTGGTGCGCAGGCTCGTCAGCTTCGAGAGTGCAGCGGAATGCGCCGGCTTCTCTTCCTATCGCTAATTCTGCTGCTCCCGCAGCCGGCCATGGCCGACTCCGGAAGTTGCCTAGTGGAAGCCGCCCGGGAGCAGATAGGCGTCACCATCCTCTACGACTCCGGCTACCGCCGGCTTCCCTACCCGAACGGCGATGTCCCTCAGGACCGCGGAGTCTGCACGGACGTCGTGGTCCGGGCCTATCGGCAACTCGGGGTGGACCTTCAAGTCCGGGTGCACGAGGACATGTCTGCGGCGTGGCGGGCCTATCCGAAGAACTGGGGACTCAGCCGGCCCGACTCGAACATCGACCACCGGCGCGTCCCCAACCTGGGGGCCTTCTTCACGCGGAAGGGCAAGTCGTTCCCGGTCACCCGAAGCGCCAAGGACTACGTGCCGGGCGACCTCGTGACCTGGCGGCTGCCCTCCGGCGTGCCCCACATTGGGATCGTCTCGGACAAGAAGACGGCGGCGGGAGTCCCGCTCGTCATCCACAACATCGGCCAGGGCACCCAGGAGGAGGACTCGCTGTTCGCCTTCACCCTTACGGGCCACTACCGCTATGCGCCGGAGGATCTGAGGCCATGTAGCCGATGAGGCGGTTTGTACTCGCTGTACTGACCGTCCTGTTTCGCCTACGGCTGGTTCTTCTACTAGTCGCCGTCCTTATCGCGATCGCCTACTTCTGGGTCGAGATCGACCCCGCCCGCGAGTACGGCTTCGGAGGGGGAGTCCTCCACGGCTTCTTCGGGTTCCAGAACCTGATTCTGTTCTGCTTCACCGACCGGGAGGTCTGGGCCCCCTTGAACACGGGCCGCGGTTACACCGCGGGCTTCTATGTCGGCCTGTTCGTGCTCCCTTTCCTGATCCGGAACATCATCCGGGCGATCCTCTACGTCATGAGGAGCTAGCAGCGAACCATCCCATCCCCACTGATCTGCGGAGTCAACTTCGGGCGCATGGATCAACCCTCCGTAATCAGGAATTCCAGTGGAAGGCTCATCCAATTCCATGGCTAGAGTCTACAGATCACCCACCCGGATCCGCGCATCCACGGCCAAAGCGGAGGACCGGTCCGGACCGGCCAGGAAGGGGTTGATGTCCACCTCCCGGATGCGTGGATGGCGCTGGGCGAGCTGAGCAAGACGCAGCAGGATCTCGCAGAGGAGGTCCAGGTCGGCACCGGGCTCGCCCCTCACTCCCTCCAATAGCCGAAAGCCGCGGATGCCCCGCACCATGTCCAGGGCGTCGGTCCTGCCCAGGGGGAGGACTCCGAAGCGGACGTCCTGGAAGACTTCCACGTACTTTCCCCCGAGGCCGAACATGAGCAGCGGGCCGAAACGGGGATCGGTGGTGATGCCGAAGATGACCTCGTGCCCGCCCTTCGCCATCTCCTGGAGGAGCCAGCCCTCGATGCCATGGCCGGCGCCCGTCACTGACTCAGTCGTCTTTCGGATCGCTTCGTTCAGGGCGTGATCGTCGCGCAGATCCACCTGCACCGCTCCCACGTCGCTCTTGTGGACCAGGTCGGGCGCCACCGCCTTGAGCACCACCGGGTAGCCGATCTCCCGCGCTGCAGCCAGTGCTTCTTCGGCGGTCGAGGCCCGGCGCCAGCGGGCCAGGGGGATGCCGTAGAGGTCGAGCACCCGGAAGGCGTCCCCGGGATCCAGATAGCCATCGGCGGTGCGGTCGAGGATGGATGCGACCTCGGCATCGTCGGTCTCGAACTCGGGAGCGGACTCTTCGACGGGCCGGCGCACCCAGGCGCCGTAGCTGGAGAGGAGGCGAAGGACCCTCGCGGCCGGCTCCGGGAAACGGTAGACGGGGGACAGGTCTCGGATGTGCTTGACCGACTCGTAGAACTCGTCCGTGGCCATCATCACGGCCAGCACCGGCTTGGAGCGCGTCCGCGCCACTTCACCCACCACTTCCAGGATGTCGGTGGGACTCGACAGCACAGGGGTCACGTTGATCACCATGGCCATGTCCACCCCGGGATCGTCGAGGACCGCGGCCAGGGTGCGGGCATAGGAGTCCGGGTTGGCCGAGGCGATCATGTCCACCGGGTTGTTGACGCTTGCCTCGGCCGGCAGGAACGAACGCAGACCCTGCCGGGTGGCCTCGGAGAGCTCCGCCATGCGCAGACCCTGGTTGATACAGGCGTCAGTCGCCATGATGGCCGGGCCTCCCGCGTTGGTGACGATCCCCACCCTGTTGCCGTCCGGCAGCGGGCAGCGCACCAGCGCTCGGCAGACGTCGAACAGCTCTTCGATCGTGTTGGCCCGGAGCACGCCGCATTGCTCGAGAAGAGCGGAGACGGTAACGTCCGCCCCCGCCAGGGCGCCGGTGTGGCTGGAGGCGGCCCGCGCCCCCTCGGCCGTGCGCCCGGACTTGACCACCAGGATTGGCTTCTTGCGCGTCACCCGCTTGGCGATCTCGGTGAAGCGCCGCGGGTTGCCGAACGATTCCAGGTACATGCAGATGACGCGGGTCTCCGGGTCGTCCTCCCAGTGCTCCAGGAGGTCGTTGCCCGAGACGTCGGCCTTGTTGCCCATGGAGACGAACTGGGTGAGGCCGATCCCCAGGTCCTGGGCGACGTTCAGGATCGCCACTCCCAGCGCGCCGGACTGGCTGACGAAGCCGATGGCTCCGGCCTGCGCCGGGGTGGGCGCGAAGGTGGCGTTCAGGCGAATTTCGGGGGCGGTGTTGATGACCCCCATGCAGTTGGGGCCGATCATGCGGACGCCCGCGGGGCGGACGATCTCGCGCAGCTTGCGCTCGCGCTCGGCCCCCTCCTCGCCGATCTCCGAGAAGCCGGCGGTGATGACGATCAGTCCCTTGACTCCCTTGGCCAGGCACTCTTCCACCACTCCCAGCACCTTTTGCCGAGGGACGAGGATGACGGCGAGGTCGACCGGGTCGGGGATGGCCTGGACGTTGGGGTAGCACTTCAGCGAGTGGATCGCCCGGGCCTCGGGGTTGACCGGGTAGATGGCGCCGTTGAACTCGTTGCCGACCAGGTTGTGCAGCAGGCTGAATCCCAGAGACTCCCGGCGGCGGGAGGCGCCCACCACGGCGATGGAGGTCGGGGAGAAGATCGGGTCGAGGGGTCTGGAGGGCATGTCTTCCTTTCAGGTGGCCGGGATCTCCGGCGACAGCACCAGGAGCGGGTCCGGCGCGATCCGGACGGTGAAGGGGAGCCGCTCTTCGCAGACGTCGCCGTCGATCTGCGCCACGGCCCCGGCCGGGGACCGCAGCTCGACCTCTTGCACGTGGCGGACCGTCACGTCGCTCCGGCGCAGGTGCACGCCGCGCAGCAGGTCGAGAGCGAAGCTGAGGGTCTCGCGGCGCCCGTGCCCCTGGAACAGCACCAGGTCGAGCTTCCCGTCGTGAGGGCGCGCGCCCGGGGCGAGGGCGTAGGCGCCCCCATAGTAAGGAATGTTCGAGACGGCCACGAAGGAGGCTTCCAGGGGAGCTCCGTCCGCGATCACCTCGAAGCGGTGATACGGGTAGCGCCACCACTCCTGGAGCCCCTGCCAGAGGTAGGCCGCCTTGCCGATCCGCCACTTGAGCCGGGTGTCGAGCCCGGCCATCACGCTCGCGTCGAGCCCGGCCGAGACCATCATCAGGAACGGCGACTCGCCGATCAGGCCGACGTCGAGCTTCTGCGGCTCAAGCCTCCCCGCCAGCTTGGCGGCAGTCAGCGGGTCGCGGGGGAGGCCGAGGGACATCGAGAGGACGTTGACCGTGCCGCCCGGCACGATGCCCAGGGCCGTCTCCGTCCCGAGAAGGCCGGCCGCCACTTCGCGCACAGTGCCATCCCCTCCGAAGGCGAAGACCACTTCCATCTTCCCTGCCCGGTCGCGGGCGAGCCGGGTGGCGTCCCCGGCAGCCTGGGTGGGGACCGGCTCCACGTCGAACCCTCCTTCCCGCAGGGCGGAGAGCACCGGTTCGAGGACCTGCGCATGGCGCTGGCGGCCCGCGGTCGGGTTGTAGATCAGGGCGGCGGTGCGCACGGAGGGGTTCAGAACAGGCTGCCGGTGGTGCCCGGCCGCGGCGGATAGCCGAGGTGCCGATAGGCGCGATGGGTGGCGACCCGGCCGCGGGGGGTGCGCTGGAGGAAGCCCTCCTGGACCAGGTAGGGCTCGTAGAGGTCCTCGATGGTGCCCGCGTCTTCGCCGACGGCCGCGGCCAGCGCCTTGAGGCCGGCGGGTCCGCCGGAGTAGTGCTCGATCAGGGTGCTGAGGATCTTGCGGTCGAGGTCCTCGAAGCCGAACTCGTCGACCTCCAGGAGTGCGAGCGCCTTCTGCGCGATCCGCAGGTCGATCTTGCGGGCGCGCTCCACCTGGGCGAAGTCGCGCACCCGGCGGAGCAGGCGGTTCGCGACCCGCGGGGTCCCCCGGCTGCGGCGCGCGATCTCCGTCGCCCCGTCGGGCTCGATCGGAATGTTGAGCAGCCGGGCCGAGCGCTCGACGATCGTGGTCAGCTCCTCGGGCTTGTAGAAGTCGAGGCGGTGGACGATCCCGAAGCGGGCGCGCAGGGGGGCGGAGAGCAGGCCGGCGCGGGTGGTGGCGCCTACCAGGGTGAAGCGGGGGAGGTCGATCTTGACCGTGCGCGCCGCCGGGCCCTGTCCGATGACGAGGTCGAGCCGGAAGTCTTCCAGCGCCGGATAGAGGATCTCCTCGACCGTGGGGCCGAGACGGTGGATCTCGTCGATGAACAGCACTTCGCCGGCGTCGAGGTTGGTGACGATGGCCGCGAGGTCGCCCGCCCGCTCCAGCACGGGGCCGGAGGTGATGCGCAGGGGCGCGCCCATCTCGTTGGCGATGATGTGGGCGAGGGTCGTCTTGCCCAGGCCGGGTGGACCGAACAGGAGGACGTGGTCCAGGCTCTCCCGCCGCTCGCTCGCCGCGCGGATGAATACCTTCAGGTTGTCGATGATCCGCCTCTGGCCGATGTACTCCTCCAGCCGCGAGGGACGCAGCGAGGGCTCGACGCCCAGGTCCTCGGGGTCGGGAACGCCGGAGAGGATCCGGTCTTCAGTCATGGAGGCATTGTAGCCTCCCGCCCCTCCGCTTGACCCGGGAGCCGGAAAAAGATAGCTTAATGGCAATTAAAGAGGTGACGACCATGGCGAGAGCCGCCGCTTTCTGGGGCGGGGTTCTGTTGCTTGGCTCGGCTGCGCTCGTGCAGGCACAGACGTCCAACCAGCAGAACCCTGTACAGACGTTCTCCACACCGGGAGCGCAGCAGGTCACGCTGACGACCTGCAACTGGGCTGGATGCAGCACGGTCACGAAGACGGTGAACGTGCTCAATCCGGTGCCTTCGATCGTGTCGGCGGTGGTCGGAGTCGCCACGGCGGAGGTCGGCCAGCTCATTTCGCTCTCCGGCAGCGGCAAGGGCAAGCCGCCGCTCGCCTACACCTGGCGGCTGCTTCAGGGGACGACGCTGGTGCGGCAGGTCCCGGGCGCGCTCGATTGGCTGGACACGGCAGACCTGGCACCCGGCGTGTACACGGTGGTGTTGCGGATCTCGAACGCCTCGGGGCTGGCCGATTCGTTGCCCGCGGCGCTGGTCCTCCTCCCGCCGGCGGCGACGGATTTCTACACGTTGACCCCCTGCCGCTTCCTCGACACCCGCATCGGTTCGCCGCTGCAGTCCGGGGTGACCCGGCTGGTGACCCTGGATGGCGCCTGCGACATCCCAGCCAATGCCCGAGCCTTGGCGGTGAACGTCACGGCGATCACCGGCTCGGGTCCGGGCGGCATGGTGCTCTTCCCGGGCAACTACCCGATCCCGGGGACGAGCACGATCAACTTCGCGGCCGGCGCGACCCGGGCGAACAACTCGATCATTCCGCTCTCAGCGGATGGTACGGGGAAGCTGGCCATTCTGGCGACGGTGCAGGGCAACGGGGCCGTTCACGCCACGATCGACGTCTTCGGTTACTTCGCTCCTTGATCCCATCCTCCCTCTCCCCCCTGCCGGGGGAGAGGGAGAAAAGCTATGCCCGCGACAGCCGGTGGAGGCTGGCGCGCAGCAGGTCGTGGAAGGCGGCGTCGGGTTTCTCTCGGTGGGCGTCGGCCACGGCGCGCTCGGCCTGGGCGGCCTTGTAGCCGAGGTTGACCAGGGCTGAGACCACGTCCTGGCCGGCGGGCGGTGTCGCCGATGTCCTCTCCGGCAGCTCGGCGGCGAGCTCGCGCATCTTGTCCTTGAGCTCCAGCACCATGCGCTCGGCGGTCTTCTTGCCGATCCCGGGGATCGTGCTCAGCCGAGCGAGGTCCCCGGATGCGATGGCGCCGAGCAGGTCGTCGGGCGCCATGCCCGAGAGGATCACCCGCGCCAGCCGCGGCCCGATGCCGCCCACCGCGATCAGCTTCTCGAACAGCGCCTTCTCGCGCTCGGTCCAGAACCCGAAGAGCGCGATCTCGTCCTCGCGCACCTGGGTGTGGATGAACAGGGCGACCTTGCCCGCGCCGGCACCGCCCCGCTTCTCGATCTCGTACCAGGTCGAGAGAGGGACGTGGACCTCGTAGCCCACGCCCTGCACGTCGAGGAGCAGCCGCTCCGGCGTGGCCTTGAGGAGGCTGCCCTGCAAGTAGCCGATCATCAGCCGGCCGGGTTCGCCGGCGGCTCGGTGATTCCGAACTCCTCGAGGACCGTCGGGTCGAAGCGCACGTCCAGCTCGCGGCGGCGCTTCTCTAGCAGGGCGGCCTCCAGCGCGTCCAGCTTGGTGCGGCTGACCTGCTCGCGCGTCTGCTCGCGGGCGGCGGCGAACTGGATGGGGTCCCAGCTCTTGCGCTCCTTGACTTCGAAGAGCACGGCGCCCTGGGCGTCGCCGACCGGTTCGCCGAGCTGGCCGGGGCTGAGGGCCATGGCGGCCTTGGCGAGCTCGGGGTTCCGGCCGATGCCGGCGATCTGGCCGTCGAGGCCGAACTCGGCGCTCTCCTTGATCTCCAGGCCGAGACCGGCGGCGATCTGGTCGAGGGTCGCGCCCGGCTTCTTGGCCTGGCGGAGCTGCTGCATCGTCAGATCCTGCTGCTTCTTGCGGGCGACCGCGGCGCGTACGCGCGGCTCCACGTCCTTGATCTCGGGCGCGCGCGGCGCCTTGACGTCCTTCACGTAGATCACGGCCCAGCCGCGGGGGGTCTGGATCGCCTCGGACATGCCGCCCTTCTGCAGGGCGAAGGCGGCGCTGTTGAGGGCCGGGGCGAAGCCGATCCCGCTCACCGGCTCCTGCCGGGAGAAGGGGCCGGTCTCGCCGAAGGAGATCCCCTCGGCCGCGTTGGCCAGGGGCTTGAGCGCGTCGGCGCTCGCGGGCTTGTCTTTGGCCAGGCGCTGGGCGAGCTCCCGGGCCTTGGCCTCGGCCATCTCGGCGGTGCGGTCCGCGGACAGGCGCTGGGCGATCATCGGCCGGACCTGCTCGAACGGCTGGGTGCCGGCGGGCCGCTTTTCGAGCACCTGGATCAGGTGCCAGCCGAAGCTGGACTTGATGGGACCGACCAGTACGTTGGGCTGGGCGCCGAAGGCGGCCTCCTCGAACACGGGATCCATCTGGCCGCGGCCAAAGAAGCCGAGGTCGCCGCCGCTCGTCTTGGCAGCGGGCTCGCCGCTCAGCTCGCGGGCGAGGGCGGCGAAGTCCTCGCCCTTGGCCAGGCGGGCGCGGACGTCCGCCAGTACTTTCTGCGCGTCGGCGTCGGTCCGCCGCCCCTCGGTTTTGACGATGATGTGGCGGGCGTGGACCTGCTCCGGCTGCGTGTACTCCTCCTTGTGCTCCTGGTACCAGGCGCGTTGCGCCGCCTCGTCCGCCGGGACCTTGGCGGCGAGCTGGGCCGGGTCGACCAGGAGGTAGGCAGCCTCGCGCTGCTCGGGCAGGCGGTACTCCTGGGCGTGCTTGGCGAAGTAGTCCTTGACCTCGGCGTCCGTGACCTGGGCGTTCTGGGCGAAGCGCGAGCGCGGGAGCTGGATGTAGCGGATGCGGGCGCGCTCGACCTGCTCGCGGTAGGCCTCCTCGACCTCCTTGTCGGAGACGTAGAGGTTGGCCTTGAGGATGTCCATCAGCTTGCGGACCAGGAGCTCCTCGCGCAGGCTCTGCTCGAATGCGGCCGAGCTGGCATAGCCGAGGCGGTTGCGCACCATGTCCTGGTAGCGCTCCTCGCCGATGAAGCGGCCCTGTTCGTCCTTGAAGGTCTGCTCCTGGAGGATGTTGTCGCGCAGCTCGTCGTCGGTGACTTTCAGGCCCATGTCGCGGGCCTCGGCGAGGAGGATCTCCTGGCTGACCGCCTGGTTGAGCGCCTGCATGGGCAGGCCCATCTGGCGGGCCATCTCGGGCGTCATGCGGTCGCCGTAGATCTGGCCGTACAGCCCTTCGAGCTGGCGGTACTGGCGCTCGAACTCGGTCAGAGTGACCTCGCCGTCGCCCACATAGGCGGCGACCCGGGGTCCGCCGGCTCCCTGGCCCCGATTGCCGATGCCGGTGCCGAAGTCGGCCCAGATGAAGAAGATGAACAAAAGCACCACGAAGACGAGGATCCACTTCAGGTGCTTGAGGTTGTCGCGGAACACTTTCAACATCGGAAAAGCTCCTTTCCCGCAAGGGACCGGGGAGTTTAACACGGACGAACACGGACTCACGGACGAACACGGACTCTCACGGACCTGCACGGACTGCCCCTACCCCAGGCTTGTCCGTGTTTGTCCGTGCTCGTCCGTGGTCATCTCCCCCAAGCCGCCCGTGTGATATATTCGCCTTCCTACATGAGAGGTCGTTAGCGAGTTGAACGCCACGAGGACCGGGCGCCGGAAGCGGGATTGGTACAGCGTCTCGGAAGAGACGTTGCGGGCATTCGCCATCATTCTGGCCATGATCGTGGTCGCCGCCGGCTGCTTCGTAGCCTACCGGTATTGGGAGAGCCACTCCCTGGAGCGCCAGGCCGGCGAGGTCCTGGACGAGACCCAGAGGCTGCTCCAGCGCCTCCAGGACGAGCCCCGCGCAACGGCCGACTTCCGCACCGAGCTCGACGACGCCTGGCAGGGCTTCCAGGATGCGCGCAACCAATACTCCAACCAGGACTTCCGCGGCGCACTCGACAACGCCGGTCGCAGCCGCAACGTGCTGCTGTCGATCCTCGAGGCCCTGCACCTGTCCGATACGATCGGACAGGCCCAGTTCACCTCGATCCAGGGGGATGTCGAGTACCGTCGAGGCGACGGCGGCGAATGGCAGGAGGCGCGCAGCCGGGTGTCGCTCCAGAGCGGCGACTACGTCCGCACATCCGAGGGCGGCTCGGCCGAGATCGGGTTCCTCGACGGCACGCTCTACACCGTGCGGCCGAACACCCAGTTCATCGTCTCCTCGGCGCGCACCCCCGAGGGCCGCGAGGAGCAGGCGATCCAGATGGAGTTCGGCTGGGTGGAGCTCAACACCGCCCAGGGCGCGGGCAACGTCAAGACGCCGAACGCGGTCGCGCGGGTGCGCCAGGATTCCGAGGCCTTCGTGGCCGTGGACCCCAAGACGAACCAGGGGCGCTTCGGCGCCTACAGCGGCGGCATCGACCTGACCGCGAAGGGGGGAGTGAAGCGCGAGGTCAAGCCCCTGGAGCAGGTGGTCCAGAACGGCGGCCTGCTCTCCGAGGCCGCTCCGCTGCCCGGCCGGCCCGCCCTGGTCACGCCCGCGGACAACGTGGACCTGGACCTCGACCACATGCCGCAGGTCCCCCTCATCTGGGACCCCGTGCAGGGCGCTTCCAGGTACGCGTTGCAGGTCTCGCGCAGCCATCTCTTCGTCGACAACATCATCGACGTCAAGAACCGGACTGCGCCCAAGGCCACCCTGGGCCTGCGCGGCGAGGGCACCTTCCAGTGGCGGGTGGCGGCCTTCGACAAGGGCGGCGTGCAGGGCCCGTGGAGCAAGCCGTGGAAGTTCCGGGTGGCCTCCTTCCGCTCCGGGATGGGCGAAAAGGACGAAACGCCGCCGGCGCTTGACCTGCAGGACGTGAAATCCTACGGTAGTATCTTCATCGTCGCCGGGAACAGCGATCCTGGAGCCCAGGTCGAGATCAACGGAGAGCAGGTCAAGGTCGCCGCGGACGGGTCTTTCATGAAGACGGTCCAGCTCGAAAAGGAGGGCTGGAGCTTCATCGAGATCCGGGCGCGCGACAGTTGGGGGAACCAAACTTCCCGCAGGCATCGCGTGTTCGTAGAAAACCCGTAGAAAACCCGTAGAATGTCGTAGCCGTTTGCCGTAAAGAGCCGTAACTCTGCCGCCGTGCGCCTGCGCCGCCGGCCCGTCAAGTCAAAAGGATTCCAAGTCCAGATGCCCCTCGCCTCGCTGCTCAGGTACTTTTCGAAAGACCTCGCCATCGACCTCGGCACCGCCAACACCCTGGTGTACGCCACCGGCCAGGGCATCGTCGTGCGCGAGCCGTCCGTCGTCGTCATCAACAAGCTCACCAACCGCATCGAAGCGGTCGGGAGCGAAGCCAAGGAGATGCTCGGCCGCACGCCGGGCAACATCGAGTCGATCCGCCCGATGAAGGACGGCGTCATCGCCGACTTCGAGGTGACGGAACGAATGCTCGAGTACTTCATCAAAAAGGCCCACGGACGGAAGATGTACGTCCATCCGCGGATCGTCATCGGCGTGCCGTCGGAGATCACGCAGGTGGAGAAGCGCGCCGTGCGCGACTCGGCCATGCGCGCCGGCGCCTCCGAGGTCTTCCTGGTCGAGCAGGCCATGATGGCCGCCATCGGCGCCGGCCTGCCGATCACCGAGCCTTCGGGGAACATGATCGTCGACATCGGCGGCGGCACCACGGACGTGGCGGTGATCTCGCTGGCCGGCACGGTCTACAGCCGCTCGGTGCGGATCGCCGGCAACGAGATGGACGTGGCGATCATCCAGTACCTGAAGCGCAAGTACAACCTGCTCATCGGCGAGCGCACCGCCGAGCAGATCAAGATCGATCTGGGCTCCGCCTATCCTCTCAAGGAGGAGCTCAAGATGGACATCAAGGGCCGCGACCTCGTGGAGGGCGTGCCCAAGACCCTGACCATCACGGACGAGGAGATTCGCGAGGCCCTCGCCGAAACGGTGGCCACGATCGTCGAGGCGGTGCGCATGGCGCTCGAGCGCACGCCGCCCGAGCTGTCCGCCGACATCATGGACAAGGGCATCGTGCTCTCCGGCGGCGGCGCTCTGCTGCGCAATCTGGATCAGAGGCTCCGCGACGAGACCGGCCTGCCGGTCGTGCTCGCCGAAGATCCGCTGGCCTCGGTCGTGCTTGGCACGGGCAAGGTGCTCTCCGACATCGATCTGCTGCGCAAGGTGTCGATCCGCTAGCGCCCCTCTGGCGGAGCAGGTCCGAGGCAGAACGTGGACGAGCGCCGCACCGGCTGGGTGCTGATCGTCGTGCTGGTCGCCCAGCTCGTCTACCTCGCGGTGCGGGGTGCCCAGGCCGGCGATACGTGGATGGAGTCGGTCGGCCTGCGCTTCCTCGGCCCCGCCGCCCGCACGGTCACCTCGGTTCCCAACAATCTGGGCGAGTTCCGCGAGGGGCTGCGCCTGCGCGGCAGCCTCCAGGAAGAGAATGCCCTGCTGCGCCGCCAGAACGAGGAGCTCCGCCTGCGGCTCCTCCAGCTCTCCGATCTCGAGAACGACATGCGCCGGCTCGGCGCCGCCGTCGAGTACACCACCCCTCCGGTCGGCGACATCCGCGTCGCGGACGTGGTCTACGTGGACCACGCCTCCTGGCTGCGCACCCTGGTGATCTACACCGGGGACCGGCCGGCACGCCCGAACCAGCCGGTGCTCTCCTCCTCGGGCCTGGTGGGCCGGGTGGTCACGGTGGCGGGCCCCTATTCCAAAGTCCAGCTCATCACCGACCGCGCCGCGAGCGTCGGGGCCATGCTCCTGCGTACCCGCCGGCAAGGGGTGGTGCGCGGCAGCGGCCTGGGTCAGGGCGGCCTCGAGCTCGACTACGTGCCGCGCCAGGCCGACGTGAAGCCCGGCGACCGGGTGCTGACCGCGGGCATCGACGGCGTCTACCCGCGCGGTATCCCGATCGGGACCGTCGTCAGGGTCGAGAGCGGCGGCCAGCTCTTCCACCGCATCCATGTCGCCACCGCCGTGGACCTGGGAGCCCTGGACCAGGTCTACCTGCTCGACCATTCGCCGATTCCGCCCGAGATCAAGGAGGCCGTGCCCGGTGCCCGCCCTTAAGCTTCTGGCCGGCCTTGCCGCCGCCGTGCTGTTCCACCTCGGCCTGATGAAGCTCTGGCCGGAGCTGGCGCGGCCCCTCGACGTCTTCCTCGTCGTGGTCGTGCTCTATGGGCTGGGTGGAAACTCCCTGGCCAGCCTTTTCGCCGGCATGCTGGTCGGCCTGGTGCACGACACGCTGACCAACAACCCCTTCGGACTCTTTGGTTTCGCTGATACCATCGTAGGCTACAGCGCGGCCCGGCTGGCGCAGCGCCTGGTCATCCAGCGGGTCACCGGGGTGCTGGCGGTGGTGAGCTTCGCCGCCGCGCTGCAGGAGGCGATCGTGGTCGGCCTGATGGTCATGCTGCTGCCCGACCCGCAGCTCCCCACGCCCCTCGGAGTGGCGCTCAAGGCGGCGCTGTGCGGGGTGCTCGGCATGGTCCTCTACATCGCCGGCAGCCGGTGGCAGCAAGGCTCCGAGTCCCGTCGCCGCAACCGGATGAGCCGGTTGCGCTTTCTAGGTTAGGACCAGACGTATGCAGGTGGTCCGCGAGCATCGTGAAGATCTGGTCTTCCGCCTCAAGCTGTTGAGCCGGCTGGTGACGGGCATGCTCGTGCTCATCGCCGTCGGCTTCTGGTTCGTCCAGCTCGTCCAAGGGGACTACTACCGCGAGCTGGCCGAGAACAACCGCCTGCGCAAGCTGCCGATCAAGGCGCCCCGCGGCCTGATCTACGACCGCAAGGGCCGGCTGCTGGTCGAGAACATCCCGAGCTACAACCTGATGGTGGACCGGAGCCGGGCCCAGAACCTGCCCGGCGCGCTGGCGTTCGCGGCCGGAGTGCTGGGCAGGCCGCTGCCCGAGCTGCAGACCCTGATGGCGGGCTACGACGCCGTCCCCGACTTCAAGCCGGTGCTCCTGGCCGAGAACCTGACGCTCTCCCAGGTGGCGCGCCTCGGCGTGTCGGGGCTCGAGTTCCCCGAGTTCGAGGTCGAGGTGCAGCACCTGCGCCTCTACCGCCACCGCGAACAGACCGCGCACGTCCTCGGCTACCTGGGCGAGGCCACCGAGAAGGAGATCGAGGAGGCGCAGGGGCTCTACGAGCCGGGCGACCTGGTGGGCAAGAAGGGCATCGAGCAGACCTACGACCGCATTCTGCGCGGCAAGGACGGCGAGCGGGCGGTGGTCGTGGACAGCCGCGGCCGTCTCCTCGACGAGTACGGACGGCGGGAGGCGGAGCCGGGCAAGAACCTGGTCCTGACCATCGACCTGGATCTCCAGCAGGAGGCGGCGCGCTGGCTCACCGGCCCGGAGAAGGTCGGCTCGATCGTGGCCATGGACCCCAGGACCGGAGAGATCCTGGCCCTGGTCTCCTCGCCGTCGTTCAACCCGAACCTGTTCGCGCGCCGGCTGCAGAAGAAGGACTGGCAGGCCCTGATCGAGGACCCCAACCATCCTCTCCAGAACCGGGCGATCCAGAACACCTACTCGCCGGGCTCGACGTTCAAGATCGTCATGGCCGCGGCCGGGCTGACCGAAGGGCTGGTCAACGAGCACACCAGCACCTCGTGCGGCGGCGGAGCCAGCTTCTACGGCCGCTACTTCCGCTGCTGGAGGAAGGGCGGGCACGGCACCCTCAATGCGCGGGGCGCGCTCAAGAACTCCTGCGACGTCTACTTCTACAGCCTCGGCCAGCGGATGGGCATCGAGCGCATCGCCGCGTTCTCGCGGTTGCTGGGGCTCGGCTCGCTGACCGGGGTCGACATCCAGGGGGAGAAGAAGGGGCTGGTGCCCGATCCGGACTGGGCGCTCAAGGTCCGCGGCATGAAGTGGTACCCCGGCGAGACCATCTCGGTCTCGATCGGCCAGGGGCCGGTGCTGATGACGCCGCTCCAGATGGCCGAGATGACCGCCATCGTAGCCAACGGCGGGCGCAAGGTGATCCCGCACCTGATCAAGGGCGCGGAGCTCCCCGAGCCCGAGCGCGTGGCACTGAACGAGGACGCCATCCGCATCGTGCACGAGGGCCTCTGGGCCGTGGTCAACGAGCCCGGCGGCACGGCCTACCACCGGGCCCGGGTTCCGGGTGCCGAGATGGCCGGCAAGACCGGCACCGTGCAGGTCATCGCGCAGTCCGCCCGCACCGAAGCCAAGGCACTTCCGTTCAAGTTCCGGGACCACGCCTGGTTCACTTCGTTCGCTCCCGCTCAGAACCCCGAGATCGTCGTGTCGGTCTTCGCCGAGCACGGCGGCTCCGGCTCCGGCGTGGCGGCTCCCATCGCGCAGGCTCTCCATGCAAAGTACTTCAAGATCGATCTCCAGCATCCTCCCAATCGCTGAGGAGAAGCCGCGGCTCCGGCTGCTCTCTTCGGTGGACCTGGGCCTGACCCTGTCGGCCCTGCTCCTGGCCGCCATCGGCCTGCTCACCGTGCACAGCGCCAGCGCCGAGATGCCGGTCGATTACCTGCCGCGGCAGGCGCTCTGGGTGGGGATCGGTTTCGTCCTGCTGATGATTGTGGTGAGCATCGACTACCACATCCTCCTCGATCTATCTCTGGTGCTCTATGTCGTGGGAATCGCATCGTTGGTGCTGGTGCTCTTCATGGGCGTCGAGCGCGGCGGCGCCGCGAACTGGCTCCAGATCGGGCCGTTCCAGTTCCAGCCCTCCGAGTTCGCAAAGCTGGCGACCGGGTTGCTCGTGGCCCGCTACCTGGCGGGCCTGAACCGCCGCGTCCTCGACCTGCCGCAGATCTTCATGGCGGTGGCGATCGTGGCGGTCCCCCTGGTCCTGGTGGCGATCGAGCCGGACATGGGCGGCGCGGCCATGTTCGCCCCGCTGATCGCCGGCATGCTCCTGGTGGCCGGCATCCGGCCGCGGTTGCTCATCACGGCCGCGGTCCTGGCGATCGTGCTCGGCGCCGGCGTCTGGACGTTCGGCATGCAGGGCTACCAGCGCCAGCGCGTCCTCACCTTCCTGCAGCCGGAGAGCGATCCGCTCGGCGCGGGCTACCAGGTGCGACAGAGCAAGATCGCGGTTGGCTCGGGCGCGCTCGTGGGCAAGGGCTACCTGCAGGGCACGCAGAGCCAGCTCCACTACCTGCCCGCGCGCCATACCGACTTCATCCTGGCCGTGCTCGCCGAAGAGTGGGGCTTTCTCGGCGTGCTGGGGGTGCTCGGGCTCTACGCCCTCTACATCACCAGCGCGGCGAGGATCGCCATCCGGGCGCGGGACCGCGCCGGGATTCTGCTCGTGACAGGATTGCTGTCCGTGCAATGCTTCCATATTCTTTACAATAGCGCCATGGTGGTCGGTTTCGTGCCGATCACGGGCATTCCCATTCCGTTCCTGTCCTACGGCGGCTCCTTCACCATGGTGAACTTCCTCTCGACCGGGATCATGCTGGGAGTGGACCTGCGACGCTACGTGAACCGATGACCGGAAGGGGAACCTTGACCTGCAAGATGCTGATCGAGAGTGATCCGCACCAGACGCGGATCGCGGTGCTCGAAGACGACCGTCTGACCGAGATCTTCGTCGAGCGCCACCGCCACCGCGGCCTGGTGGGGAACGTCTACAAGGGGCGGGTGACCCGGGTGCTGCCCGGTATGCAGGCCGCGTTCGTGGACGTCGGGCTGGAGCGCGATGCTTTCCTTTATGTGAGCGATGTGGCCTCGGACGTCGAGTCCATGGATGAGCTGGAGATCGAAGAGCCCCGCAGTGATCGCGGGGAGGAGCCGGCGAACCACCACGGCGCACCGTCGATCGACGAGCTGCTCAAGGCCGGGCAGGAGATCATCGTCCAGGTGGTCAAGGACCCTCTGCCGAGCAAGGGAGCGCGGATCAGCACGCACGTGACCCTGCCCGGCCGGTATCTGGTGCTCCTCCCGACCGTGAAGCACTTCGGGGTTTCACGACGGATCGAAGACGAGACCGAGCGCGAACGCCTGCTCGGGTTGCTCGGACAGCTCCCCGTCAATAGCAGCGGCAATTCGGGTCTGATCGTCCGCACGGTCGGCGAGAACAAGGGAATCGAGGAGTTCGAGAGCGATCTCAACTACCTTTCCAAGCTCTGGGAAAAGATCCGCCAGCGCGCCGGCAAGGTCTCGGCGCCGACGCTGCTGCACCAGGACCTCGACCTCGCCCTGCGCGTGGTGCGCGATCTCCTGCGCTCGGACTACTCGGTCCTCTGGGTGGACGGCGAGGAGACCTACGAACGCATCGTCGAATTCCTCGACCAGGTGCAGCCCGGCCTGGTGGGCAAGGTGAAGCTCTTCCGCCAGGAGGCGACGCTCTTCGAGCAGTTCGGCATCGAGGAGCAGATCGAGGCCGCGCTCAAGAGCAAGGTCTGGCTCAAGTCGGGCGGCTACATCGTGATCAACCCGACCGAGGCGCTGGTGGCGATCGACGTCAACACCGGCCGCTTCGTGGGGCAGAGCAACCTGGAGGACACGGTGCTCCAGACGAACCTGGAGGCCGTGCAGGAGATCGTGCGCCAGATCCGGCTGCGCGACCTCGGCGGCATCATCGTCATCGACCTGATCGACATGATCGAGCACGAGCATCGGGAGCAGGTGTTCACGGCCCTGGAAGGGGAGCTGCGCAAGGACCGGGCGAAGACCAAAGTCCTCAACATCTCCGAGTTCGGGCTGGTCGAGGTCACCCGCAAGCGCAGCCGCGCCAACCTGGAAAGGCTGCTCACCCAGCCCTGCCCGTACTGCTCCGGACGCGGCCGGATCAAGTCGATCGCGACGATCTGCCTCAATTTGCGCAAGGAGCTGCTCCACCTGCGCGGCCGGATGGGCCAGTCCGAGATCCTGCTACGGGTCAACCCCGAGATCTCCCGCGCCCTGCAGCAGGAGGAGCGCGCCATCCTCACCGAGGTGGAGCGTTCCCTGGGCGTCCACATCCTCCTGCAGAGCGATCCCGAAATGCACCACGAGCGCTTCGACGTCGTGGAAGTGTGAAAAGCGAGCCCTTTTCGATTCCGGGCTGGACCGGCGAGCTGAATGCCGGCCTGCGTCCCTCCGATCTGGAGGGGGAGGTCCGGCGCCTCGCCGATCCGGCGTCGGCCCTCAAGACGCTCCACTGGGGGCGGAACTACCTGTACCTGAGCCGATTCGAGAGAATTGACGTCGTGGTGAAGCAGTTCCGCCACGACCGCCTGCGTCCCCGGCTCGACCGCAAGCTCAAGGGGAGCAAGGCCGAGCGGAGCTGGCGGGTCGCGCAGGCTCTGCTCGCGGCAGGAATCCTCACCCCCGAGCCGGTGATGCGGATCGAGTCGGTCGACGAGGCCGGCCCCGCCCTCTACGTCAGCCGTTTTCTTGACGGAGCCACCGAGGCCCGCTATCTCCTTCGGGCAGCCAACGCAGGGAACGAGTTTCCTGACTGGCTTCTCGAAGAGCTCGGAAAGACAGCGCGCAAGCTCCACGACGCGGGCTTCTGGTTCCGCGACTTCACCAGTGGCAACGTCCTGATCCGCGACGGAGCGCTCTACCTGGTCGACCTGAACCGCACCCGGATGGGCAAGGTCCCGAGCTTCTCCGAGCGCATGCGGGACCTCTCCCGCATGCCGATCCTCCGGCCCGAGCACCAGGAAATCTTTCTATCCAGCTATGGGACACAGGGTAGGAAGCTCTACCTTCTCTACCACCGCAGCTTTCTCCTGAAAAATCAGACGAAGCAGAGGGTGCGCGGGGGCACCCGCCGGGTGAAGGATCTCTTCCTGCCCCGCACGGCGCACGCGCACATCCCGGAAGCCCCTGCGGACGCTTCCGTCCGGGACCGGGTGGTCTGGGACCACCTCTCCGACCAGCCGCACCAGCACGCCAGCCGTTTCGACAAGCTGAGGGTTCGCTTGGCCGACGCCCGGGGCCATCTGGAAGAAGCCGCGGTCATCGCTGCCGCGCTGCCGCGCATCCGGTCCCGCTACCGGGAGCTGAAGCTCCGGCGCGAGCCTGCGACGTTTCACGGATTCGGAGTCGCCCTCCGCCCCTGGCCCGAAGATCCGGGAGCCCTGCTCGGCCTCGTGGACGATCTCGGAGCGAAGCACGTCCTCCTCCGTCTCCATCCCTGGGAGGAGGACCATGACGCCGAAGAGGAGCTGGCCCGGGAGCTTCATGGCCGCGGGCTGGAGCTGACCTTCGCCCTCCCGCAGAACCGCGAGCTCGTCAAGGACCCGGCGCGCTGGCGGCGGGCGATGGAAGAGATCGGGCCGCGCTTCACGCCATACGGCAAGCGCTTCCAGGTGGGCCAGGCCATCAATCGCAGCAAGTGGGGGGTCTGGAACCTGAACGAGTACGTCCGCCTCGTGCAGGAAGCGTCGGAGGTTTTGCGCGGGGTGGAGATCCTCGGTCCTGCAGTGATCGACTTCGAGCATCATGTCACCGCGGCGGTGCTCAACCTGAAGCGGCCGGGCCTCCACTTCGATGCGGTCTCCGCCCTCCTCTACGTGGACCGGCGGGGTGCGCCCGAAAACCCGCAGGCCGGCTTCGACACGGAAGGCAAGGTGCTCCTCCTCAAGGCGATCGCCGACACCGCCCGCAACTCGACAGGCCGCCTCTGGATCACCGAGGTGAACTGGCCGCTCCGCGAAGGTCCGCACTCGCCCGCCGGCCAGGCTGTCTCCGTGGGCGAGCAGGAGCAGGCCGACTTCCTCGTCCGTTATTACCTCCTGGCGCTCGGGACCGGAGCGGTCGAGCGCGTCTTCTGGTGGCAGATGATCGCCAAAGGCTACGGCTTGGTCGATCCGGTGGGGCTCCGGCGCCGTCCGGCCTTCGAAGCCTTCCGTGAGCTGATCCGGGAGCTGGAAGGGAGCCGCCTGGAATCCGTCCTCCCGGTTCCGCCCCCCGCGCGCCTCTGGCTCCTCCGCCGGCCGGACGGCGCGCAGGTGGCAGTGGGATGGAGCACCGCCGGCCCGGTCCGGGTCGCCCTTCCGGATGGCAGGGAGGTCGAGGTCAATTCTTCGCCGTGTTACTTCGAAGCGGCAGGCAACTCCGCCAGGTAGCGCAGCCCCGTGATGCTGGGCAGGAAGCAGTAGGCTCCGCCGCGGGTGATGACCAGGCGCGGGAACCCCTTCAGCACGGTGTTGTTCTTGCCTTTCGCACCAATGGCCGCGAGCGTGAAGGAGCTGGACGCCGGGTCGTTCACGCCGAGGAAAACGTCGTCGCCACTGATGTTGAAGTACGTGTTGCCCTCGCTCTGCCCGCCCGGCCCCGGCTTCGAGATCACGAAGGCCTTGCCGATGTTCCACTGGCCGCTCACGAACTCGAACTGGTTGAACAGGCTCGCGTTGATGAAGTAGCCGATGAGCCCGCGCGGAGTCGAGACGGGATCGGGATGCGCCGGATCGTATGCCGGTCCATAGGGCATGGCGCGCCGCACGATGCGATGGTGCGCGCTGTCGGTGCCGGTGACGTCCGCGTTGCGCGGATTGTTGCGCCGGAGGTGCGAGCCGATCGGGCACTTGAGACCCAGAGTGTCATCCTGCGCCGGCACCTGTTTGTTCACGTAAGTGAAATCGTTGAGCTCCGGAGTGGGCAGCACTGTCCCCTGTGCGTCGGGCGCAAGCTCCAGCGGGTTGCCGTTGCGCCAGCGGCCGCAGACCTTCGCCGCGAGCATCTCCCTGTCGATTCCGGCCTTCGCGGCGTACTCGGTGAGAAACGTTTCGAACCCGGCGACGTCCTGCTCCAGGATGCGGAAGGCGGCGTAGCTGCTGTTGGTCGAGAGCTCCGCCGGCTTCACGCTGTAGATTCCGCTGCTCTGGTTGGCGTAACCCAGCAGGAACTCGCCCGTGGCCACCGGCTCCTGATCGTCGGGGATCTCGCATTTCCTGGCCGGCGCACCGATCACCGTGGGCTGCGAGATGCTGTCGCGATATCCGAAGTGGACCTGGTTGTCGGGGAGAGCCTGCGCGTCGTGCGCCGACAATTCCTTCATGCAGCCGGCGAACGCCGCGCGCAGCCGCGCTGTGACCGCTTCGAGCACCGACGGATCGTCGTCGACCCAGAGGTTGAGCACGGCATGGACTTGATTGCCGTCCCCTAATCCGCCGATCCACTGAGCCGGCGCGCTCTCGCCCACGTCGCCCACGATCCTGGCGGTGTCGGGGCTGGTGGCGCCGCGAACGAACGCGGTGTCAAAAGTGGCGAGCTGCGCCGGCGTGACGCCGAGCGCGGCCAATCCAGCGGCGGTGAAGCTGATGTTCACGAAGCACTCCGGCTTGACCATCCAGCGCGCCGCCGTGGTGATGCGCGGCATCTTGCCGGTGCCGTCGACCAGTGCACCGATAAGGGCGCCGGCCGCCTTGGGATCGGTGATGCTGAGGATGAAGTGCCGGGCCATGTCCACGCGGTAACCGCGCAGGATCGTGCCCTGGATGTCGGCGTAATCGAGCTTGGGATCGGCCATGAGATTCAGGAAGAAGGAGGAAGATTGGCGAGGATTTCCTGCACCGTGGCCGTGTAGGCCTGGAAGAGGTTGAGGTTGGGCTGATGCTGCGAGGCGTCGTTCAGGGCGATGAAGTCTCCGAACGCTGCCACGTTGTTGGCCACCGGAATCAACGCCTGGCCGTCCACCACGAACGCCAGAAGGGCGTCGAAGATCGCACCCACCTGGGCTACGAAATCGCCGATGTACGCGGTGAAACTGCCGTCGTACTCGGTGATCACCGCGATGACATAGGAATCGGTCGGCTTTTCACTGGGCTGCAGGTTGGCGGCAGAGGCATCGAGCAGCAGGATGCGGGCGTAGTGCACCGTGCCGATGGACGTGAGCGCGGCGTCGAGCAATGTATTGCTCTGTCCCAGCGTGCCGCTGAGGGTCGCCAGGTTGGTTCCGGGAATCACCGGCAGGATGAGCGTGAGCGGACTGGCCATCGGAGGTCGTCTCCTTGGTCTGCGCCGTTGCTGATCGCAACGTTGCGGGCATGTTGGGTCTCTCCCCAACTAGTGAGACGAAGGCCAGGCAAATTGCAGGACCCCGGCCGGAGGTTTCCGGCCGGGGCGGGTCCTCTGGCTTCAGTGTACGCCGGCAGGTTTCGCGGAGCGGTATGTGCCCCGATCCGGGTCCCAGTTCCGCTGCCGGTCCCGATCCTGGCTCCGGCTCCCGTTCCTGAGCGCGCGGCCGATCGTCAAGGCGAGCGACCCCACCAATACCCACGGCACGGCGGCGAACACATAATCGAGAGGCTGGTGCATCAGGTCGGCCCGGTGCTGCCCACGGCGCGAGCGCAGGCCGTGGCGCTTGAATTCGCTCGCGAGCCCCGCCTCGGCGAACGGGTTGTCGGGGCGTCCGCGGAGGAGGCCCGTAATCCGGCTCTCGAGCACGTCCACGCGGTCGCCCGCGACGAGAAGGAGCCAGTGCGTCAACTGTCCTTCGCTGTAGTGGCGGTAGGCGTGCCGGCGGATCGCGCCGGACAGCCCCTTGGGCGGGCAGGCGGTGCCGAAGACCGGCGTCAGGAACTTGTGCTCGGTCGTCTTCTCCCGCGGCCAGCGCTCCGGCTGCCGCTCGGGGAAATCCCAGTGGGCTCCGGTCCCCTGGGGATTGAATTTCTCCTTGGGCACGGCCGGCCGGTCCTTGGGATCGAGGTCGACACCCCAGCCGGGGATCGTGCGGCGAAGCTCTTCGCTCGAACGGGCATTGGGCGGTTTTTCAGCTGTATAGGCCATGATGCTTCTCTCCTTGCTAGTGCGCCTGCGGCCGGATCAGGGGCTTGATACACCCGTCGAGCTTGCTGGACATCATGTGGTAACCCTCGGCGATCTCCTCGAGCGGGAGGACGTGGGTGACAATCTCCCTGGGCTTGAGCACGCCGTTCTTCACGTGCTCGAAGAGGCGCGGCCAGTGCCGTTTCACGTTGCACTGGTTCGTGCGGATGGTCAGCCCCTTGTTCATGGCGTCGCCGAACTTCACCGCGCTGAACAGCGGACCGTAGGCTCCCACCACCGAGATGTTGCCGGCCTTGCGCACGCTGTCGATGGCCCAGTTGAGCGCCACCGGCGAGCCGCCCTGCAGCTTGAGCTTGGTCGCGGTCAACACCTGGAAGAAGCTGCCGTCCGCCTCGGCTCCGACGGCGTCGATGCACACGTCGGCTCCGAGGAAATCGGTCTCCTCCTTGAGGAACTGCACGATGTCGTTGACCTGGGAGAAGTTGATCGTCTCCGCGTGCGCGAACCGCTTGGCGAACTCCAGCCGGTAGTCGAGATGGTCGACCACGATCACCCGTCCCGCGCCCATGAGCCAGGACGATTTGGCGGCGAACAGCCCGACCGGACCGGCGCCGAAGACCACCACCACGTCCCCCTCGTCGATCTCGCCGAGCTGGGCGGCGAAATACCCGGTAGGGCAGGCATCCGTGAGCAGGACCGCGTCCTCCTCGTGCATCCAGTCGGGGATGATGGTCGGTCCGACGTCGGCGAACGGCACGCGCACGTACTCCGCCTGCCCGCCGTCGTAGCCGCCCGCGGTATGGGAGTAACCGTAGATGCCGCCCACGGCGCTGGCATTGGCGTTCACGTTGTGGCAGTTCCCGTACAGCTCCCTCGCGCAGAAGAAGCAGGACCCGCAGGCGATGTTGAACGGCACCATCACCCGGTCTCCGACCTTCAGGTTCTGTACGGACGAGCCGATTTCCTCCACGACGCCGATGAATTCATGGCCGAAGGTCGTCCCGACGCGGGTGTCGGGGAGCAT
Organism: Acidobacteriota bacterium; assembly: GCA_034667225.1. Taxonomy (GTDB): domain Bacteria; phylum Acidobacteriota; class Thermoanaerobaculia; order Multivoradales; family UBA5704; genus DATMER01. Next base: position 133,850 of record JAXDKG010000055.1, on the reverse strand, counting down.
CCCGTGGTAGATGTGAAGGTCAGAGCCGCAGATCGCGGCGAGTGTGACGCGGACGATGGCGTCGTTGGGGTGTTCGATAGCGGGGATGTCCTTCTTCTCGACGCGGACCCGGTAAGGCCCGCGGTAAACCATCGCACGCATCATTGTTGTTGCCTCCTACTTGTTGTTCATTCCATGTGCGCTCCATACAGTGAGTCTTTGCAAGAAATCTGCCGGTTCCGCGCAACGGGAAAGTGACCTCCGGACCGCGAGGAAGCGACATTTCCGTTCGAGGTAAACCGCTCTCACAATTCCGGGTCTCTCTTGAGCGTATGGAGTCTTGCTTGAATTCTGGGCGCGCTTTGAGGCGCCTGGAGCACAAGCGTGAATAGAGAGTTGCTGCGATTCTGCAGCTTCGCTCCCGCCAAGAAGGGGGTTACCTAGAGATGAACCTGTCCACTCGCCTGTCTTTCATCACCGTCCTGCTGCTCCTGGTGCTGTCCGCCGCTGCGGTCCCGGCCCAGGCGGCGACGTGCCGCTCCTGCGCAATCGCCCAGGAGAATTGCTCGGTAAACTGCCTCGGCCGCGAAGGCAAAGCGATCGGGGCGTGCCTGATCAAGTGCGAGAACACCGCAGCCGTCTGCTCCTGTGACGAGCCGGCCACGCTGAACAGCGAGGACTTCGTCGCGAGATTTGGCCCTCAGCCCGGCCCTGCAGACATCGCTGCAGCCGGCATTAAAGTCATCACTGATTTCTCAGTTGCCTGCCACTCGACGACGCCTTGCGGGTCGGCCTATTACGGGTCCTGCGCCGGCTATTCCAGCTACACCGACTGCGGCGATCCTATCTGCGGTCTCTCCATGGGCTGCGGCTTGTGTGACGAGTGGGGCCACTGCGAGGCGGCAGGGCAGGGGCTGAAGCAGCTCAGGGAGCGCTACCGCGTCTGCTTCAACCCGCAGGGCCAGTCCTGCACGGAGTACCAGCGTACATACAACGTCCTGAGCTGCGAGTGCTGACGCGCGACGCCGCCCTACGCACCGGCCAAGAAGGAGGTAATCCAGAATGAGCATATCCACTCGCCTGTCCTTCATCACCGCCCTGCTGCTCCTGGTGCTGTCCGCCGGCGCGGTCCAGGCCCAGGAGGCGGCCACGATGAACAGCGAGGACTTCGTGGCGAGATTCGGTTTTCAAGCCAGCCCTACATCCGGTCTTAAAGTCGTAACCGCTTTTGCGGCTGCCTGCCACTCGACGACGCCCTGCGGGTCGGCTTATGGAGCCTGCGCCAACTGGTCCAGCTTCTCCGACTGCGGCGATCAGTTCTGCGGTGCAGCCCTGGGCTGCGGCGAGTGCGACGAGTGGGGCCACTGCGAGGCTTACGGTCCGGCGCTGAAACAGCTCCGGGAGCGCTACCGCGTCTGCTTCAACCAGTTGGGTCAGTCCTGTACGGAGTACCAGCTCGCAGCCTCCACCGGGGGCTGTGGCTGCTGACGCGTCCACCCTGAAAGCGACAACACCATTCCACGGAGAGGACGCTCGGTTGTATGCGTCCTCTCCGCTCGTCAAAGCTCAAAGGGTAATACGGTCAGGCACGTATCGCGACGGTGCGGTCAGATGCATCACTTTCGCCGCCGCCATGTCCGCAGCGGCACCCATGCGGATCTGCTCGAGCGTGACCGCGGACGGATCGGGATCCCACACGAAGTCGCGGTCACGCGCGAGTAGAAAATCGGTGAAGGCGGCGAGCAGCGGCAATCCGGAGAGGTCCTCGACGAAGAGAAACTGCCCCATCTGATTCACTTCAAGAAAAACGAATTCACCGTCGGGCCGGACGATGAAGTCGAAACAGCCAAAGACGAGGCCGAGCTCGCGGAGCACGTCGAGACATTTCTCGACGACCGCTTCCGGCAGCTCGACGCCTTCCATGACGAGCTGCTCGCCGGCCAACCGCCAATCGACCGCTGCACGGTCGCCGCTCGGCTGCAGAATCTTCGCCGCGAACGCCTGACGTCCCATGATCGTGACGCGCAGCTCGTACTGCTTCGGCACGTACTCCTGAAAGATCCCCGGCGCCGCCTGCAGTAACTCATCCGCCACGAGGCTCTCCTCGGTCAGTACCGTGGAGTACGGCATGTAAATCTTCTCGTCATCGGACCAGACATGCGCGGTAATCGGCTTGAAGATGATGCGTCCGCCGTTTGCGCGGAGAAACGCGCGGATTTCCTTTGGATCGTTCGTGTAAAGCGTGTCCGGAGTGACAAAGCCCGCTTCGGCCGCAATGCTCTGCTGCAGCGGCTTGATGTTCGAACGCGCGCCGGTGGCGAAATCGTTCACCCAGAACGCGTCGCGGCCGTACAGTGAAAAGAGACTCCGCCGCGCCATGCGGCAGGACAGATCGGCAAATGAGACATCGGCGGGATCGAGCGTGTCGAGATCGAGCGTCATGGCCGGCCGGCGATGCCATACCGCTGTCGGATTGACAGGTAATTGCTGTTCGGCGTCGCGAACGGTCATCCTGCATTCATTGTTGCGGAACGCGATTGTTTCCGCGGCGCTCTTCGGATAGTCATTGGAATGCCACACAGTCACAGACGCGCCGCGCCGCCGAAGATTCTGTGCGACTGCGTAGGAATGAAAGTCGTCGGTAGTTGCAATGATGACAATCTCGTTCAGCATGCTGGAAGGTCCTTCCAAATCCGAGTGAAGTGTGAAGCGGCCTGCACTCAGGTTGAAGTCTATGGTTTCAGTTCCAGTCGCAGGGCCTCCGGGATAAACCGGAATTACTCGACGTAACCGTCGTCGTCGCCGCCGACATTGGTGATGTCGCAGCCACCCTCCGTGATGACGGATGTCCAGTAACCGTTTGCCCGAGCGCCGCCGACGTTCTTCAGCGCCTCTTCCGAGATCACACGAGCGAGCACTCTGCCTTCGGTCTTTTGTTCTTTTTTAATTGCTTTTTTCATGGCCGTTCCCCTTATTCCATTCGTGAGTGCGACCGCTTCACGGCTATAGAGACCCCGCCGCCGGAGGTTGCGTTTACTTGGAGGTCAGGTGTACGGCTTATACCTCTGGAGGTAGCCCTTTGCACGTGAGAGGGAGCCGTGTGCCTGCACTTTGCCGTGATGAGCCGTCCCTTGGGAAACGTCTGATTTTTCACACGCCCGTCGTCATGATGCCCTCGACAAGAAGAGGAACACGCCACTCTCTAGGTACCTTGGTGTTTCTTGAGGATCAGGTGACTGAGGGGCCCTGACTTGGTGACTGGGCATCCCCGTACCTTGAGCTGGTCCATGAGGTCGTCCAGGCTCTCGACCCGGATGCCGCTGTTGAGAATGTTCAGAATCTCCTGGCGGCGCTGGTTCATGCCTTCCCGGGTCTTGGGCATGGGTCCTCCTTCTTGGGCGAGGTCCAACTATACCGCCCTGATTAGAGACACAAGCCTCCCGTCAGGAGCGACTTACGCGCGGCTGCTACTTGGTGGGCGTCTGATTTTTCACACCTCTGCCTCCGTCCTCAAGCTCCCGCCGTCGGGGGATGAGCTCCGGGCCGCGGGTAAGTGACTTCAGAGCGCAGGTAGGTGACTTCCCGGCGTAGGCAGGTGACTTCCGGGGTGCAGGGAAGTGACTTCCGGGCGTAGGTAAATGACGTCGGGGTGCGGGTAAGTGAGTTCCGGGGCACAGGTAACTGCCTTCCGGGGCTCAGGCAAGTGAAGTCCTCTCCAAAGGGAGCGCCACAGACAGGCACGCCAACGGCCTAGGCGCCGTTCGGGCCAAGCCACTCCGCCTGCGCCCGAAAGCACTTTCCCTGGAATGGCCGGCGTTCCGCCGATTCATCCGGACAAGCCGGCGAGACGCCAGCGCTGCTCTGAAAAAGGGCGCTCTGCGACATTTTTCCCCAATTTTGGGTGCCCCGCAGGGGCATGAGGAACTCCCAGGGGAAACTGCCTTGGGGACGAGGCAGAGTCTAAGATTCAACCTGCTTGCTTGCGTTCCGTTGTCTGAGTGTGAGAGGATTCTTACGCCCGGTTTACGGTGCGCTGCCCGAGCATATCAGCAGAGAGGAGGGTCAAAATGCCTGAGACGGGAATGAACCCACGCCTTACGGCAGTGCTTGCACGTCTCTGCGAGCGGCTCGGACCTCTGTTCAAGACCCAAGCCGTGAAACTCCCTTACCTAGTCGATGTCGTGGCCAAGAACGTGCTGGGCCAGCCTATCGCCAATGCCACCTACCAGACTTGGGAGCATGGTGTCGTCGCCCGCGAGGTCTACCGCTTCATCGAGCACGAAGCGGACGGGAACGATCTTTTCAGGGTATCGCGACACGCCTACTCGGAAGGCGGCAAGAAGATCTCTCTAGCCGGTTCGGCGCGGCTCGATCCTCTATCCCCGGAGCAGGTCGCCGTCGTCGATTCCGTGGCGGATCTCTACGGAAACATGCCTCCGGAGGCGCTGGGCTATCTGACCAAGCAGATGAACACCGAGATCCCGCCGCAAGAGTGGGGCTCCAATCACTCCGCCTCCTTGGACGAGGACGCCTATCTCCGTCTGAGCCCGAACTGGCAACGCCTCTGCGCCCGGATCATCACGGAAGATCTGGACGACCGGTCGCGTTGGAGTGCACCCATCAACGACGACCCGATGGGACACTTCCTGCGCGCCCTAAATGCCTAGACCGGTCCGGGAGTTTGATCTTTTCTGGGGTGATCGCGATTCAAAAGGTCGCTTCAGCGTCTTTCGGAGTCAGACCGATTAGGGAGGCTCTCGGAGCTGGCGGCGCTTGTTGTCGATTTGGCCGCCTGCAACCATCCGACGCATGATCCTGCCCTGCAGCGGTGGAGGCCTTCTGCCTACCACGTGCGCAACGTGGATTCCTCGCAGGTAAAGCTATTCGAGTATCGTTGTACCTACCCCATGCGAGTCATTGTGCGATGGATCGATCCGACTCCCGAGGAACCGGTGGGAGTCATCCTCTTGGTCGCGGCGACGCTCAACCATGACCACGAGCGCTTGAAAGAGGTCATTCGCAGGAACCGTCAAGATCTTGCTGCCTATCCCCAGGAGTGAGGCCCTAGAACCGGACCGAGAAGTCGCTGCTGTTCCATTGCGGCGAGCCGGAGGGTTCGCCAAGAGATGGAGAACCCCCCATTTAGGGAGAGGTCTGTCCTCGACTTCGGCGACAGGGCTCTGAAGGCCTGTTTGAGGCCATGCACAGCCAGGAAATCTCCTCTTCGCTAATAGCTTCAAGACTCGATAGGCACCTAAGATCGGGCGTCTTTGACACGGAGCCCTGAAGGGGCGCAGGAGGGGCGGCCTTTCGGGCCGCAGCTAGGTTACCAACAGATGCTTTCCCGTCGGGCTTCCCCTTCGTGCGAGCCTGATCGTTCACCGTTGTCATCCCCGATGCCAAGCGCTCTTACGGCAAAGACTTACTTGACGCTTATACGAAAGCAGCGTAGGATGATAACAACCCTCGACGATCATGGACTGTACCAGCTTGAGTCCTCAACCCCCTTGCTCCTATTAGGAAAGTCAAGAAAAAATTCCCCTTTACTGGAAGGGCCTCCCAATCAGAAGCTAGAGAGGAGAGATGAGATGCAGGATGCAACCACCAAGAAGGAGCCACCTGAATTCTCGATCTTCATCAGCCACGCAGAAGAGGACGCTGAGATCGCCCTTGAGCTTGCAGAAGCCCTTCGAACTGGAGGCTACAGCACTTGGTGCTATGAGGAGAACGGTGGAACACCGGGTCGCTCCTATCTCGAAGAGATCGATGAAGCGATCGATAGTTCATTTGCTTTTCTGGTCGTGATCTCGCGAGTATCGCTCGTCTCCGAACCAGTAATTACGGAAGTGCAACGAGCCTATGAGGCTCACAAGTACTTCCTTCCTATTCGCTACGGGATCTCCCACGCCGAACTCCAATCGGAGCGCGGCAATTGGCGTATGATCATCGGTGCAGCGCACACAGTCGAAGTTTTGCCCGATAATGTTTCAACCATCGTGCCGAAGCTGTTGGATAGCCTTGAAAAGCTAAAGAGTCAGAACCCTTCGACCGTTACCGCACCGAGGCTGAAGGGATTCCCGCCCGCCTCCGTACCTACAACCAAGCCAATAAAGATAAAACGCGAGCCAGTTAGTCAGCTCCTGATCAAAGTTTTGAAGAATACTCCCCGCTGGGTGCGCGTAGCCCTCGTGCTGATTGCGGTAATACTGATCTACACTGCGCAAGCCCGTAACTTTATCATTGGTGAGTGCATCATCAAGGAGGAAGATGGTGGCGAGTCAGGGCCATTCCGCGATGGATCCGTCGTTTACTTGGTTGACAATAATGACATCACGGTCAATCTCAGGGATAAAGGTTACTGGGCCGCTCCTCTGGAATCGAAGATACCCCTGCGCGGGGTCAAGTTGAACTTTGAACTGAACAAGAAGCGTTATCCAGTTAGAATAACATTATTGTCAATTCTTCTGAACAGGCGACAAATCGTGTATCTAAGGCCCAACCAAACTCCACTATTTCAGCCGGCACCGAGTTTGGATATTTGGGGGACTCTCTCCTTCCTCAACACCGCATATGCACAACAGCGGGAGGGCGCGCCAACTAGGGCCGCCGTTCCCGAGACTGAGTTTGGGAAAGTTGTGGCGCTGGTGAGCCGAATCCTCAAGGTCGACGCCAAGACAATTACCCCCCAAACGGAGATTCGAGAGGGCATTGCGCGCTCGCGTCTAGTAAATAGCCTACAGTCAGAATTTGGTATTAATATAGCGGGAAAGGACTGGGAGCGGCTGGAGAGTGTTGGAGAGATTGCGAGCTACGTAAAGGCAAAGACGCGAGCTCTACTCGGAATGGATAAGGAGATCCTAGATGCGTTGAAGTCGTACAACCTAACCGATGGCCAAAGGGAGCGGCTTTATTTGGAACCCGACATCATTCCTAAGTCAAAGCTTGATAATGCTAGGAAGTCTGTGCATCTACAGAGCAGAGAGCGCATCTTCGCCATGTTCGATGCCACGGTCCTCGGCTCTGGCGCGCAGGGCTTTCTGTTCGGCGACAAAGGCTTCTATTTCTCAACAAGTATCACTTCCGGCCCGCGCTTCGGCTTCATAGGGTATGAGGACTTCGCCAGTCGCGTCTTCAAAGCAGGGGAAGGTTGGGACCAAAAGTATCAAGTAGACCTCGGCAATGGGCAGTATTTTATTGTAGCGGGGTCACGATTTAACTCCAAGGAACTCGCCAATCTATTGAATTTTCTGGCGCACGTCGCCAAGACGAGAATGCTGAAGAACGGCGCACCTCCCATTGCCCTGATGAAGACGGAGCGGCATTTTTTCGGCAGTTACGCATAACGAACTCAGGGAACGTTAGGTTTCGGGCCGGGATAAGGTACTGCCACGGCTCCCACTAGGTCTCCAACCCCACCCGCCCACCCTCCAGCAATCCCTCCCCATCCACCCCCGCCGCCCACAACTTCCAAGCCTCCTGCGACACTCCCGCCGCCTCCTTAATCTTCCCCGCCCCCAGCAAAGCCTTGGCTTTCGCCGCCATTGCATAACCCCGGACCCGGTTCTGCCGCTCCTTCCCCCCGCCCACGTACTCCGAGATCTCCACCGCCAACTCGGCCCAAGTCTCCGCCTCCCCGCCCCCCGCCAGGGATCTCTCGACCGCTAGCTCACAGACGGCCCAGGTCTGGTATTCGGTGGCGATTCGGACCACCGCGATCCGCTGGTCGGGGGTCAGCTTCTCGAGGTTGGCGAACAGCTCCTTGGCGGGGATGCGGTCTTCCGCTCGGGGCGGGGTGTCGGGGAGGCGCAGGATGAGGAGCCTCTGGAAGGCTCGGTGGGCCCGGGTGCGGAGCGGTTCTCCGAGGTCGGCGAAGAGGGCTTCGGGGTCGCGGCCCACCCTCTGCGGGGTCCGGCTGAGAGTGTCGTGGAGCTGCAGGAGCTCGTCCCCCTGGTCGACCGTGATGCCGGCGGCCTCGGCCATCCGGTCCAGGAGGGCGGACGAGGGCTTGAGCTTGCCGCTCTCGCAATTCGTCAGGGTCCCCTTCTCGATGCCGAGCTGTTTGGCGAGATCCTGCTGTGTCTTGTCAGTGAGCGCCCGGAAGAGGCGCGCCAGCCGGTGCTCTCGGTCCATTTCGACCCCCTGGTAGACAAAATCTGGGATTTTTCCCAGACTGCTCCCTCCAAAGCACTCTTTTCCTTAGGAGCGGGCCGCGGAGGTCCGCCGCCAGCGCCCGCTCAGGAGATCGCCCCGATGCGCAGAACCGTCATCGCCCTCACCCTCATCGGCTCCCTCGTCAGCCAACCGTCGCTGCTCGACACGTTATGGTCCTTCCTCTCCACGGTCTGGAGCGAGTCGTCCCCGGACGAAGGTTGCGGGGCAGACCCGGACGGCCGCTGCCGCCCGGTACCGCAGTTGCAGCACGATGAGGGTTGCGGGGCAGATCCCGACGGCTGCGCCAAGGGGTCATGACTTGAAGCGGAGGACCGGGTCGTGCCGGGCCCGGAAGAGAAAGGCCAGGATGCGGTAGGCCAGCTCCGCCGTGGCCTCCTCTCGCGCGATCGCTTCCAGGAAGAGGCGCAGGGCGGAGAGGGCCGCTTCGTGCACCTCTTGGGACTGAAACACCTCGCGCAGGTTCAGCGCCAGGACCTCGGCCGTCCGGCCCTCATCCAGGAGCAGGCCCGCATGCTCCAACAGGGCTAGCGCGACGTCGTAGAACATCTCCTTGGCGGCAAACCCCCTCCGGGACTGATCCAGCAGCAGGCGGGCGTCCTCCGGCCGGCCGAGGCCGGCGGCGATCCGGCCGTCCAGCCAGGTCACGCGGAGCAGAAAGATTTCGTCCCGCAGGTCGATGGCGATCTCGCGGACCTGCTCCAGAAGGTCGCTGGCTTCCGTGTGCCGGCCGAGATGGCTGAAGTTCACAGCGAGGTTGAAGCGCTGGCTGTACCAGAGCCGGGGCTCGGAGCGCTTGTCGAGCCGGGGCTCGGCTTCGCGCAGGGCTTCGACGGCTCCCTCGTAATCGCCCATGACTTCCAGGGTGAAGCCCTTCTTGATGAGGATGCGGGCGGGGGCGCGGCTCACGAGGAGAGCCGCGTCGAGGGTGATGATGGCATCCTTGAACCGGCGCTGGGCGCGGCGCAGCGAAGCTTCCAGGTCGAGCAGGCGCCCCGGATCGAGGATGTAGTCCGGATCGGAGCCGTCGCCCCAGAGGCGCCTGGCCTCTTTCATGGCTTCGTCGGCATCCTGCAGCTTGCCGGCGACGCGCAGCGTGTTGGCGAAGACCGCGGCCGCATACGCCATGAGCCGAGTGCGCCAGCCGTCCGGCCCCTCCACCAAGAGAGCAGTCTGCCGGGCGAGATCCGCCCAGTGGAACGCCTCACTCAGGTCCCTCGAAGCCGCCTGCACCGACTCCTCGGCGATCCGCTCGCAGAGGGCCCAGGTTTGCAGCTCGCGGGCCGCTCTCATGACGGGCAGCCGGTTGGCCTGGGGCAGCTGCTTGAGGTACAGGAGCCGGATTCCGGCCAGGTGGCGGGCGGCCTCGGCCTCGGCGGGACGGGGGTACTCGTCCAGCGGCGGCACCTCGCGGGAGAGGGAGACGGCCTCGGCCAGGATTCCGCGGAACCACCCGGCGACTTCCCGAACTTCCGTTTCGACGATGTCCCTCTCCTGCGGCGTCAGCGCCGGATCGGGCACCAGCGCCTCGTAGCAGATCATGGCCGCGGCAACGTCACCGGGAGTGGCCTCGACTCCCTGCAGAAGCAGCTCGAACTGCTCGTCGGTGAGAGGGGACCCCTTGGTGAGGTGGTAGGAGACGGTCTTCGCCTCCATACCGATCCGTTGCCCGATCTGCGTCAGGGTGAGGTCCTTCATGGCGGCCAGCAGCAGGACGACAAGCGGCCGCGCCTCGGGCGGACAGGTCATCGGGGCGCCTCCAGGGATTCAGGGTTCAGCTAGGTCCAATTGTATCCCGGCTTGCCGGATTGGAAGATTCCCAGATTTCCATTACCAACCCTCTGGCCTTTCCTGGCTTCGAGGCATCCTCTTCGAATGCCTACGTCACCTCTGTCCGAAATGTTGGGCCAACGACTCCTTCAACTGCGCAACCGGCGGGAGTTGAGCCAGGGCGAGCTTGCCGCCCGGGTGGGCTCGACAGCGGCCACGATCAGCAAGTACGAGCGCGGGGCCTATGAGCCGAGGCTCGAAATGCTGGGCCGCCTCGCCGAAGCCCTTGGATCGACCACCGACTTCCTGATCACTGGGGGCGGCCCCGCCAGCGAGGTCGAAGCCTTCGTCCCCAGGCTCGAAGGTCTTCCCCAGGAACTGCGCAGCGGAGTCCTCGAGTTCCTGGACCGCATGCTGAAGGTCCACGAGATCACCCTGCAACGCAAGCCAAAGAAGAGGAAGTCGCCGGAATGAGCGCTAAGCTCTAGTCACCTTCGACCATAGATGTAGCGCTCTGCTCCACATCCCGGCATCTCCTTCCGAAACCGCAGAAATTTCCCTAGACAGATTCCAATCCTCGGTCGTAAGATAGGTCCAGAAGCAAGATTTCTGGCCTCGCGGCATCAGTGATTGGCCGCAGAGCCTTCAGGATGCATCTTTGCTGAAGAGGAGATTGACATGGCAAGTAGTGCTGTTGTCGAGCCGAAAAACGATGTGGAGGTCCGGCAGCTCATGAACGAGCTGCTGGGGACGGAGGATTCCGAGCGTCTCGAGCTGGTGCAGGAGGAGCGTTTCCGCAGTCTTGACCTGGCCGAGTTGCTGATCGCCGAGAGCGAGCGTTTCGAGGAGGTCTCGCCCACGAAAGCCGAGGAGCTGGCCGAGCTGGCGGAGTGGATCGTGGATCAGCCCGAGCCGGGGCACCCGGTCCCGCACGCCGGCCTGATCCTGGCGCGTTCCTACAGCTTGCAGGCGAATGCCCGGCGGCTGTCGGGGGACCATCTGGGCGCCGAGGCCCGGTTCGAGAGAGCGGCGTCCGCGCTGATACCGGGTTCGGAGGAGCGCGGCTTCTATAGCCAGAGGCTGGCATGCCTGCGGGAGGAGCAGGGCCGTCTCGACGAGGCCGCGGACCTGTTGTGGCACGCCGTGGACGTCTTCCGCGGGAGGCGGGCCGCCCAGGCCGAGGGCACGTGCCTCTGCCGGCTCGGCTTCCTAGCGTTGCGGGAGAACGACGCGGAGAGGGCAAGCCGGCTTTTCGGTCAGGCCCGCGTGCTGTTGTCTCGCGAGCTCTCGCCGGAGTGTTCTCCGACCCTGGCGGCGCGCTGCTGCCTGGGGATGGCCCTCAGCCTGGCGGCGCTGGGTAGGGCCGAGGGGGCCCGCCGGTTGAGGGAGGAGAGCCGGGCGCCGGGCCATGCTGCCGACATCGGGCCCGATCCCAGAAGCCTCCTGGAGCTCGACTGGCTGGAGGGGCGGCTCGCGTTCCTGCTCGGCGAGCATGGGGAGGCGGCCGGCCGGCTGAGCAGTGTCCGGCTGCGGCTCTTCCTCCAGCGGAGGCTGCTGGACGCGGCGCTCTGTTCGCTCGACCTGGCGCGCGTGTATGTCGCGATGGATCAGGAACCGCGCATCCGGGAGCTGATCGACGCCTCGAGGCGGGCCTTCCCCGTCTCTTTCGAGCAGGTGCGCGCGGATCTGGCGCTCAACGATTACGGCGCGGCGGCCCGGGAGGGCCGGGACCTGGAGAGGGCCGCCATGGAGTCCATGGATCTCATCCGCCGACCGTTGGCGATCCTCAAGAAGCTTTGAACCGATCTTCCGGTGCCATGAAGGCCCGGATGTTCCGAAAGGAGAAGTAGATGGACAAGTTGCCGGAGAAGTTGGAGTTGAAGCCGGAGCGCGTGCAGGAGATGCTCGCACGTCTCCCCAAATGGAGCCTGCGGCCGGATGGCCGTGGGATCGAGCGCGTCCGGGAGCACGCCAGCTTGAAGGGGGCGAAGTCGTTCGCCTCCCAGGTCTGGAGGCTCGCGTCTGTGCAGAATCAGCCGGTGACGATCGGCCTCGATGGAAGCAAGGTCGTCGTCACCCTCACCGGCCATCCCGTGCGTGGTTGCACGGGCGGCCTCACCGATCCCGTGTTCCACCTGGCCGAACTGATCGGCTGAACCACAGAGAAAGAGAAAGGAGAGAAAGATGGCAAGAGCATACGAGTACTACCTGAGGCACTGGAACGAGCTGGAGACCAACATCGCCGCCGATCCCGCGCTGGCCTTCCTGGAGCCCACGCGGGCCGAGCTCGAGAACGAGGAGAACGGGCTGCGGAACACGCTGAACGTGCAGGCGGCCGGATTGGTGCAGGCCCGGGAGGGCACCCGCACCCTGGAGGACCATGTGAAGCGTGGCAACGCCTTGGCGGTCAGGCTCCACGACCTCATCCGCGGCCACTACGGCCGCGACGCGGAGAAGCTGAAGCTGTTCCAGCTCAATCCTCGCCGTACGAAGACGAAGGCGCGAGTGACTCCGGAACCGACCCCGGAGATCGTGCAGCCCAACAAAAAGCCGTCTGAGCCGGGCCCCAACCCCACTCAGACGGCCGCTCCCGAGACCGATGGCTCGACCTAGGAGGAGGAAAGTATAGCTTGAGATGCCCGGGGGCGCGCGAGCGCCCCCGTTTTTTTGCCTGAGTCGGTGTAGGTGGTAGTCAGCTTAGAGACAGGCAGAAGGAGCTGCGGCCTCCTGCTGCATCAACCAGACCGCGAACTCGGCCGGCGGGGCGGTTTCGGGGAGTTTGTTCGAGACGGGGCAGCTCTCGTAGTCCGGATTCGGCCCGCATCGCCACTGCAGAGGGCCAAAGGCACGATCGCACCAGCACGGGTACCGGTAAAAACATCCTGAACCGTCGTCGTAAGAGGTGCAGTGACTGGTAGCGCCCTGTGGCGAACAGGCATACCCGTCCTTGAGTGAGCAGTCCACCGCGGCATAGCCAGGTGTTGCCGTCCCGAACAGGGACAGGGCAATGACTCCAATGAGGAGCGCCGACCGGAGCACATTCTTCATGGGACTTCTCCTGGAAGTTTGCTTGGGAACATCCCCAGCCAGCGAAGTATAGATGTATGGAAAGCTGTAGAACAACTCGGAATGATCAGGCGAGCAGTCGTGCCCTGACGCTCGTTTTGAGGTAGGGCACGACCGCTTTTCAGGCGGGGGTTTACTTCTCGTACAGCGCCGCCACCGGGACGATCTCGATCCTGGTCGGCTTGACCGGGATCGCCTGGATGGTCTTGTCGGCTTCGGTGATGTCCGCCGCGACCGGGCTGTTGTAGGTCTTCGGGCTCGGCGCATCCTTCTGGAGCATCGCCTGCACCTGCGCCGCGTTGTCGGTGATCAGCACCGCGGCGAAGTTGTCCAGGCTCAGGTACTTCTTGGCCGCCGCGTTGACCTCTTCGACTTTCATCGTCCGCAGGCGCTTGTCAGCCTCGTCGATGAAGTACGGAGTGCCGTAGAACTCGCTGTCCATCTGGAAGCCGAGGCGGTCCGGCAGGCTCTGGGCCCAGAGCTTGGTGTAGTTGAGGAGGAAGTCGCGGGTGAGCTCGAATTCCGACTGCGTCAGGCCCCGGTCGCGCAGCCGCTGCACTTCATACATCCCGGCGCGCAGCGCGAACTGCGCATCCTCCGGGACGACCGGACGGATCCAGACCGAGAAGTACTGCTGCCGGCGCGGCACGTTCGGCGTCGGGTTGCTGGTGAAGGGCGCAGCGGCGTAGAACTCCATGTAGGAGTAGTCGCCGTAGTTCAGTCCGCGCGCGCCCCGGAGCTGTTGCATGAGCCGGCCGTGGAACGTGCGGTGCTCGCCGAGGAAGCTGTTCGCCACCATCAGCGGGAAGTAGTCGGCGTCGGCGCGGGTGACCGGGAGCGGGAAGCCGAAGTGCAGGCCCACCGAGGCGGTCTCTTTTTCCACGATGACGAAGTTGCGCCCCTTGACCATGGGCGCCGGAGAGAGCGCCGTGCGTCCCCCCTGGCCCTTGGGCAGGGCGGCGAGATCTTTCTGCAGCTTTTCGACGTAGCCCTTGGGATAGCCGCCGGCCACGCCGAGCATCAGGTTCGCCTGGGTGTAGTTGTCCCGGTAGAACTTCTTGACGTCGTCGATGGTGATGTTCTTGAGCCCCTCGACCGTGCCCGCGTAGGGATGGCCGTAGGGGTGGCCCTTCCAGAGCTGGCTCTGGAGCGCCTCCAGGCCGAGCAGCTCGTCGTTGCTCGGCAGCGTGTTGGTCAGGTAGGACTGGAGCTGGTCCTTGTTGCGCTGGAAGTCCTGCTCGCCGAACGCGGGCTGGAGGAGGACTTCTTCCAGGAGAGCCGTGTACTCCGCCAGCTTGTCGCGGTGGACCAGGCCGGAGAAGAGGGTGACTTCGCGGTCGCCGCCGGTCTGGATCGCGGCGGCCATGGGGTAGAGGGCCTCGAGGAGCTCGGTGTAGGAGCGCTTCTGCGTGCCAGATTCGCCGACCATGGAGGCCGTGAGGGCGGAGAGGCCTTCCTTGCCCTTGGGATCGTGGATCGAGCCGACGTCGAACATCAGGCGGATGGCGACCAGCGGCGATTCGCTTGGCTGAGCGACGAGCTGGATGCCGGACGTCTGGGCCGATGCGCCCCTGACGGGGAGGACGACAACCAGGGCCAGGGAGAGCGCCAGGGCCGAGGCGGCCTTCTTGAGATCAATCATTGGAACCTCCCTGGGTCCCGCCGGCGGCCGGCTTCTCGGCCGGCCCGGAAAGGGTGACGTAGGTTTCGTTCTGCGGCCGGAAGGTTTCGCGGACGACCCGCTGGATGTCCGCCGGAGTCACCTTGTCGTATTGCCGGTAGAGGCGGTTGATGGAATCCAGGTCGCCGGCCAAGGCGATGAAGGTGGCGGCCTGGTTGGCCACCGCCCCGGGGGTATCGAGGCCGAGAGCGAAGTCGTAGCGCAGGTGCGACTTGATACGGTCGAGCCGCTTCGGGTCGACCGGCTTCGCGGCGAGCTCGGCGATGTAGCGGTCCACGGTCTCCTTCACCTTCGGCATCAGGTCTTCGGACTTGACCCGGGCGTAGATGCTGAAGAGATACGCGTCGCGATGGAAGTCGGCGTCGCCGCCGATGAAGTCGACCCACTGCTTGTCCACGACCAGCTCCTGGTAGAGGGGAGCCGATTCGCTGAACAGGAGCTGGCCCACCAGGCTCAGCGCCGCGGAGTCGGGCTTCTCCGTGTTGAACGCGGGCATGTGGTAGCCGGCCATCAGGTACGGCCGGGTGGGGCTGGGCCAGTCGACGTGCGCCTTCTTCGCCTCCGCCTGCGGCGGCTCGGGCTCGATCTTGGCTGCTTGGTAACCCTTCTTCCAGTCGCTGTAGTACTGCTTCGCCATGGCGACGACCTTGTCGGGCTGGACGTCGCCGACCACCAGCAGGGTCACATTTTCCGGCCGGTAGAAGCGGTCGAAGAAGCCCAGGCTGTACTTGTAATAGTCCGGCATGGCCTTGATGTCGGCCAGGAAGCCGAGGGTCGAGTGCTTGTAGGTGTGCTTCTGGTAGGCCAGGTCGCGCAGCTTCTCGAACATGGGGATGAACGGGTTCGAGGCGCTCTTGTTGTACTCGCCGAGCACGGCGAGGGCCTCGGTGCGGAACGCGTCCTCGGTGTACTTGAGGTTCTTGAAGCGATCCGATTCCATGTCCATCATCGTGGGCAGCTCGCTGGCGGGTCCGACCATGTGGTAGACGGTCTCGTCGTCGGCCGTGAAGGCGTTGGAGTCGGCGCCCATGCGCTTGAGCAGGTCGTTGTAGGCGTCGGTCGAGTACTTGTCGGTCCCGCGGAACATCATGTGCTCGAAGAAGTGGGCGAAGCCGCTGTGGCCCGCCTCGACCTCGTCGCGGGAGCCGGTGCGCACGACCGTGTAGTACGCGATGGTCCCCGGACTGTCGTAAGGGATGACGACGACCTGCAGGCCGTTGTCGAGGGTGGTCTCGTGGACCTTGTAGGGGAAGATGTCCCCGGAGGACTGGGCACCGGCAGCGGTGCTCAGAGCCATCAGGGCCACCAGGGCGAGCAGCCCCAGGGCAAAATTCTTGCGGACGGACACGATGGAGAGCCTCCTTTCGTCTGGTTCCAGGGTCCGAACTTGATGTCGGTTCGGCAGGCCCGCGCAGGCGGGCGCTCCATGGGGGGAAACTCCAAGCCCCCGGGCAGGGATTCCCATCTTATCCGCGGGCGGCGCGGTTTGCGAACAAATTCCCGCATCCCGGAACTTCAATCCGCCCCGGTTCCGGGAATACAATCCCTCCGTCATGGGGAACGATTCTGAAAGCGTGCGTCTGCTCGAGCTCCTCAAGGAGAAGGTGGATCTTTCCCGGCGGTCCCACAGGGAGCTGGAGCGGGAGATGAAGCTGGGGCACGGCTCGATCGGCAATCTCTTCCGCGGCAAGACGGAGCTGCGGCTCCGCCACGTGGCGATGCTCGGGCGGGCATTGGGGTTCGATCCGGTGGAGCTGTTGCTGGAGGCGTACGGAGTCTATCGGCCCGATCCCCCGCCGCCGCCCGGGCTGGTGCTGACCCGGGAGGAGCTGCGGACTCTGGTGCGGGAGACAGTCCGGGAAGCCGTGCGCGAGGAGATGGACCGGTATCGCTGATACGATCCAGCTCGGATGCCGCACCGAATCGCCCTCCTGGTCACCGGCGCATCGGGGATGCTTTTGCCCCGCCACGTTCTGGGCCGGCTGGCGGAGCTTCCCGAGATCGAGCGCATCCACCTGGTGGTCTCGGCCGGAGCGAGCCAGGTCCTCCGCCACGAGCTGGGGCCGGAGCGCACGGGAGCCTCCGACCTCGCCGAGGCGGCTGATCTCTCCCCCGCGGCATGGGAGAAGCTGGTCCTCCACCGCGACAACGATCTCGACGCGCCCATCGCCTCGGGTTCCTACCGCCTGACGGGCACGGCGGTCCTCCCCTGCAGCGCCGGCACTCTCGGCGCTCTCGCGACGGGCACGGCCCGGACGTTGATCCACCGCGCCGGAGCCGTGGCCTTGAAGGAGAGCTGGCCGCTGGTCCTGGGTTTCCGCGAGACCCCCTACAGCCTGATCCATCTCGAAAACATGCGCCGCCTCCACTTCGCGGGGGCTACGCTCCTGCCGCCGGTGCCGGCGTTCTACATCGGAGGAGAGGATCTCGGCCGGTTCCTGGACCATTACACCCTGCGGGTGCTCGACAGGTTCGGGATTCAGGAGGCGGGGGAGGCGGGGTTGCGGTGGGGGTAGCCAGCCCCTGTAGGGGCTGTACCCTTCTAGCCTGGGGTTTCAACCCCAGGCACCCGGCAGCCCCCGCCTGGGGTTGAAACCCCAGGCTAGAAGGGTGTCGCTCCTCTGGAGCGAGACGCGCAGAGGCGCAGCGCAGTTACAATCTCCCCGACATGCCCTTCCTCCGCTCGCTCTCGACCGTGCTCGAGATGATCAAGTTCGAGCACACGCTGTTCGCTCTGCCGTTCGCCTTCCTGGGGATGGTCCTCGCGGCGGAGGGGTGGCCTTCGTGGCGGACGGTGGTCTGGATCGTGGCCGCCATGATCGGAGCGCGGAGCGCGGCCATGGGGTTCAACCGGCTCGTGGACAGGCGGATCGATGCCGCCAATCCCCGGACCGCGTCGCGCGCTCTGCCGGCGGGGCTCGTCTCCCCCCTCTGGGTGGCGCTGTTTGTGGCGGCCAGCTCCGCACTCCTGGTCCTGGCGGCCTGGATGCTCAACCCGCTGGCCTTCTACCTCTCGCCGGTCGCGCTCGGGATCCTCTTCCTCTACTCCTATACGAAGCGGTTCACCTGGGGGTCCCACCTGATGCTGGGGCTCGCCCTGGCCGGCGCTCCCCTGGGGGCCTGGATCGCGGTTCGGGGAGACATCCGCGCGGCTCCGATCCTGATCGGCGTGTGCGTGCTCCTCTGGGTAGCCGGGTTCGACGTGCTGTATGCCCTGCAGGACGTGGACTTCGATCGCAAGACGGGGCTCTTCTCGATCCCGGCCCGCTTCGGGGTCGTGCCGGCGCTCTGGATCTCGGGCCTTCTCCACGCGGTCATGCTCGGGCTGTTGGCCTTGCTTCCCAGCGTCTATTTGGGTTCCGGGCCAGGCCTCGGCCTCGGATTCTGGATCGGCTGGGCCGGATGCCTCGCGCTCATCGGATGGCAGCACTGGGTGATCCAGCCGGGCGACCTGTCGCGCCTGAACGCAGCATTCTTCACCGCCAACGGCCTGCTCTCGGTCTGGCTCTTCGCTGCCACCGCGCTCGATGTCCTCCTCCCATGATCTGGATGTCGACCGCTTCGCGCTGATCGCGCGCGTCGCGCGGATCATCACCTCGGGCCTGGAGCTGGAGGCGCTCCTCCAGAACGCCGCCGACGCTATCCACGATCTCCTGCACTATCCCAACGTGGACATCCCACTCATCGATCCGGAGGACCCCGGCACCCTGGTGGTCCGCAATCGGGGCGGCCTCTACAAGCGGCTGATCCGCCACGAGGACCGGCTGCCGGTCGCATCCGGGATCATGGGCAGCGCGGTCCGCGAGCGCCGCACCCAGCTCGTCAATGACGTCGATGCCGACCCGCGCTACGTCCGGCCGCCGGGGACCTCGGGCATCCGCGCCGAGCTGGCGGTCCCGATCCTTCTGGCTGGCCAGGTGCTCGGCGTGCTCAACGTCGAGAGCGAGGGGCAGTTTGACGACCTCGACGTGGCCAGCGTCGAGATCGTCGCCGACCATCTGGCCGTGGCGATCAACAACGCCCGGCTGATCGAGCGCTCGCAGCGGGCGGCGGTCCTGGAGGAGAGGCAGCGGCTCGCCCGCGACCTCCACGACTCGGTCACCCAGATGCTGACCAGCCTCAACATGATCGCCCAGACCCTGGCCCCGGCCTGGCGCCGCGACCCGGCCGAGGGGGAGCGGCGCACCGAGCGCCTGGCCGAGCTCGCCCGCTCCGCCCTGGCCGAGATGCGCGCGCTCCTGCGCGAGCTGCGGCCTGCCTCCGAACCTTCGAACGTCCAGACTTCCGAGATCCTGATTGCCGGAATCGTCCAGCTCCGCCTCTTCGGGCTCGGCGCCGCTCTCCAGCGCCTGACGCAGGATGCCCCCCCGGACGGGCCCAAGATCCGGCTGGAGCTGACGTCCTGGGAACCCCAGGCCGCCGAGGTCGAGGAGGCTCTCTTCCGAGTGGCCCAGGAAGCCCTCTCGAATGCCCTGCGCCATGCCCGGGCATGCCAGGTGCGGCTCGCGGCAGCCGTCGAGGGCTCGGTTGCCCGTCTCCAGATCCGGGATGATGGCATCGGCTTCGATCCCGCGGCTCGAGTCCCGGAGACGGGAAGCGGAGGATTGGGGCTGTTGAGCATGCGCGAGCGGGTGGAGGCCCTGGGCGGGAGCTTGCGCATCGAGACGGCGCCGGGAAAGGGTACCCGGGTCGAGGCGACGCTTCCAGCCCGCGGGAGGGAGGCATGATCCGGGTCCTGATCGTGGATGACCATGTGATCGTCCGCGAGGGAGTGCGGGCCTTGTTGGAGGACGAGGGCTTCGAGGTCGTGGGCGAAGCGGGCAGCGGCGACGAAGCGGTCGAGCGGGCGCGGTCGCTGGCTCCCGACGTGGTGCTGATGGACCTGGTGATGCCCGGTCTGCCCGCGATCGAGGCTATCCGCCTCATCCGTGGGTCCTGCCCGGGGACTCAGGTCGTCGTGCTGACCACCTTCCTCGACGACCGCCAAGTGAGCGAGGCGGTCGAGGCCGGGGCGATCGGCTATCTCCTCAAGGACGTGCTCAAGGGAGACCTGGCCCGAGCCATCCGCGACGCCCGCCAGGGCCGGCCCTGGCTTCACCCCGAGGCGCAGCGGTCGCTCATGCAGCGGGTGAGCTTTCGTCCTGTCCCCGCCCCTCACGAGTCGCTGACTCCCCGCGAGCGCTCCGTGCTCGAGCTGATCGGCCGCGGCCGGAGCAACAAGCAGATCGCCGCCGCCCTCCATCTCTCCGAGGGCACGGTCAAGGGCTATACGAGCGTCATCTTCGGCAAGCTCGGCGTGGCCGACCGCACCCAGGCCGCGCTTTATGCGGTCAAGAACGGGCTCGTCTGAAGTAAGCCGCTTGGATCGGCCCGAAGCTTCTCAGATCGGCTCGAAGCCTCTTAAATCCGCTCTAAGCTTCTTAGATCGGATCTAAGCTCCTTAAATCCGGCGCGAAGCCCTTTAGATCCGATTTCAGCCGCTTAGATCGGATCTAAGCCGCTTAAATCGGCCCGAAGCTTCTTGGATCGGCTCGAAGCCTCTTAAATCCGCTCTGAGCTTCTTAGATCGGATCCAAGCTCCTTAAATCCGGCGCGAAGCCTCTTAGATCCGATTTAAGCCGCTTAGATCGGATCTAAGCCTCTTAAATCGGGCCGAAGCTTCTTAAATCCGAGTCGAGAGGCTTGAATCAGGCAGGAGCCTCTCAGGACCGATCCAGACTCCTTGTTTCCGGTGGCCCCTGACTTTCGTTGGGCGCCCGCCCAACCATCTCCCCATCCAGGTCCGGAACGGCGTCAGAGGCGCGCGGCTCCTCCGGCAGGCAGGATGAAGCCTGGAGGAAAAATCTGATGAAGAGTCTTCGTCTGCTGATCTGTCTGCTCGGCCTGGCCGGGCCGCTCCGCGCGGCCGGCCTCGGCGAGCTGCCCATCGTCTTCGAGCCCAATGTCGGACAGACCGATCCCCGGGTGCAGTTCCTTTCCCGCGGCCCGGGATCGACCCTGTTTCTGGCCGGGACGGAGGCGGTGCTCAAGCTCTCCGGCAAAAATACCGGAGCCGTGCTGCGCATCGGGCTCGAGGGCGCCGGTCCGGGCACGGCCCAGGCCCTGGAGCCTCTGCCGGGGCTCACCCATTACTACGTCGGGAACGATCCCGCGAAATGGCACACGGGTGTGCCGCAGTTCGGGAGGGTGAAGCTCGCGGGCATCTATCCTGGAATCGACCTCGTCTGGTACGGCAGGGAGAGGAACCTGGAGTTCGACTTCCTGGTGGCCCCGGGGGCGGACCCGGACGCGATCAGGCTGAACCTCAAGGGTGCCGAGCATTTGGAGATCGCGCCGTCAGGCGACCTGATCCTCCACCTGGCGGGCGGGAGCCTGACCTTCCAGCGCCCGGTTTCCTATCAGGAGGTGGATGGGAAGCGCCGCGAGGTCTCCTCGTCCTACCGCCTCGCGGACGGACGGCTCGGGTTCGATCTGGGAGACTACGACCGCGGCCGTCCGCTGGTGATCGATCCGGTGATCGAGTACTCCAGCTTCCTCGGCGGCAGCAGCGGCGACAGCGTATCGGACATCGCCGCGGACAGTGCCGGCAATCTCTATGCGACCGGCACCACTGACTCGACCGACTTCCCCGAAGGGTTCGCGAGCCCGGAGGGCGAGTCTGCCACGTTCGTGACCCGAATCGACCCTGAGGGCCAGGGCATCGTCTTCACCACGATTCTCGACGGCAGCAAGCTCGACACCGCAATCTCCATCGCGGTGGACGACCAGGGTGCTGCCTATGTGACCGGCCAGACGGATTCGCGGGATCTCCCCATCCTCAACGCCTTTCAGTCGAGGCTCGGCTTCTTTGTGAATCAAGTCCTGCGCATGGATGCTTTCGTGGCGAAGCTCACGTCCTCCGGAACCGTCGTTTTTTGCACCTATCTGGGTGGAGGACTGTTCGACAGCGGGGCGGCCATCGCCGTGGATGTCAACCGGCGGGTGTACGTGGCCGGCTCGACCGATGCCAGGACCTTCCCGCTCAAGAACGAGTTCCAGGGCGATGCGATCGCCGCGGGATCCAACGCTTTCCTGACGGTCTTCGCCGCCGACGGGCAGAGCCTGGTCTACTCGACCCTGCTCCGGGGAGGCTCCGATGAGGGCGCGTCCGGCCTCGCCGTGGATGCCGCCGGCAACGCGTACCTGTCCGGGGGCACGGATTCCACCGACTTCCCCGTGAAAGGGGCCTTCCAGTCGTCCAACCGGGGAGGGAAAGACGCCTTCGTGGCCAAGATCAACCCGGCGGCTTCCGGCGAGGCCTCCCTGGTCTACTCGACCTACCTGGGCGGCCAGGGGAGGGATGTGGCTCTCGACATCGCGGTGGACGCTTTCGCCCAGGCCCATGTGACCGGCATCACCGGCTCGACCCTGTTCCCCTTGCGCGAGCCGCTCGACAGTAGCAACGTGGTCAACGAGGTGTTCGTGACCAAGCTCAACGCCCAGGGGAACGCCCTGCTCTTCTCGACCTTCCTGGGCGGTACCGGCGAGGAGGTGGCGCGCTCCATCGCATTGGACGGCGCCGGCGCCATCTACGTGACAGGCACCACCGACTCGGCCGACTTCCCTGCCGTCAACGCCTTCCAGCCGGAGCTGTCGGGCGCGGACGATGCCTTCGTGGCCAAGATCGACCCGGCCACCTCGACCCTGCTCTGGTCGAGCTTTCTCGGCGGGGACCAGGACGAGTTTGACGGGGGCATCGCCCTGGATGGCCGGGGCAACGTCTACCTGGGCGGGCAGACGCAGTCCTTGAGCTTCCCCATCCTGAATGCCGTGCAGGGCTCGTTCGGCGGAGGCTCCGACGACGGTTACATCACCAAGCTCGAGAGCACCGCTCCCGATACCATTGGCTTCTTCAGACCGAGCGTCGGGAAGCACTTCCTCCACGACTCCAACCTTGCCGGTCCGCCGGACTCGACGGTCACGCTGGGCCAGGCCGGGGACCTCCCGGTGGCCGGCGACTGGCTCGGCATCGGCGACCGCCCCGGGATCTTCCGCGCTGGAATCTTCACCCTGAAGCGCTTCAACAACGACATCCTCTGCTGCAACCTCACTTTCGCCTTCGGCGAGCCGGGAGACCTGCCGGTGGCCGGCGACTGGAACGGCGACGGCATCGACACGGTAGGGGTCTTCCGACCCTCGACCGGGCAATTCATCCTGACGGATACCAACGGCCTCTCGATCGACCGCGTCTTCAACTTCGGCGAGCTCGGGGACCTGCCCGTGGCGGGGGACTGGGACGGAGACGGGATCGACACCGTCGGCATCTTCCGTCCCGCGGATGGCCTGTTCGTCCTGACCAACACCGACGGGCTGTCGCTCGACTTCATCTTCAACTTCGGCCAATCCGGGGACCTGCCGGTGATGGGGGACTGGAACGGCGACGGACTCGATACGGCCGGCGTCCTGCGGGGAGGCCGGTTCGAGCTCCGGAACAGCAACGACGCCGGACCGGCCGACCTGACGGTCGCGTTCCGTCTGACCGGACTCCTGCCGATCGCGGGCGATTGGAACGGAAAGCCATGAAGAACCTGATCCTGCTCCTCCTGCTTGTCCTCGCCGTGGAACCGCTCGGAGCCGTGGTGATCGACTACTCCAGCTTCCTCGGCGGCGGCGACTTCGACAGGGTGATCGATGTCGCCGCGGAC
Source organism: Acidobacteriota bacterium (assembly GCA_034667225.1). Taxonomy (GTDB): domain Bacteria; phylum Acidobacteriota; class Thermoanaerobaculia; order Multivoradales; family UBA5704; genus DATMER01. Next base: position 110,501 of record JAXDKG010000055.1, on the reverse strand, counting down.
AGCTCCGGCAACCTTTATGCGACCGGCGGCACCGACTCGACCGACTTCCCCGAAGGATTTGTAAGCGAGGTGGGCGACGGCGCCGTGTTCGTGACCCGGATCGACCCCCAAGGCCAGAGCATCGTCTACACCACGATCCTCAGCGGCCGCAATCTCGACACTGGCCTCTCCATCGCGGTGGACGACCGCGGCGCAGCCTATGTGGCCGGCCAGACGACTTCGCCGGATCTCCCCGTCCTCAACGCCCTTCAGCCGGGGCTCGGCTTTTTTCCATCTCCAGGCGTTCGGCTGGATGCTTTCGTGGCGAAGCTCACGTCCTCCGGCACCTTCGTGTTTTGCACCTATCTGGGTGGAGGACTGGGCGACAGCGGGAACGCCATTGCGGTGGATGTGAACCGGCGGGTGTACGTGGCCGGCTTCTCCGAGGCCAGGGGCTTCCCGCTCAAGAACGAGTTCCAGGACGATGGGTTCCTCGCGGGCTCAAACGCCTTCCTGACGGTCTTCGCCGCCGACGGGCAGAGCCTGATCTACTCGACCCTGCTCCGGGGGGGCCGTCGCGACGGTGCGGACGCCCTCGCCGTGGATGCCGCCGGCAATGCGTACCTGGCCGGGCATACGGAATCCACGGACTTCCCAGTGAAGGGGGCCTTCCAGTCGGCCAACCGGGGAAGGACCGATGGCTTCGTGGCCAAGATCAACCCGGCGGCCTCCGGCGAGGCCTCCCTGGTCTACTCGACCTACCTGGGCGGTCAGGGGACGGACGAGGCCCTCGGTATCGCGGTGGACGCTTTCGGCCAAGCCCATGTGACAGGCATTACCGGCTCGACCTTGTTCCCCTTAAAGGAGCCGCTCGACATTAGCAACGTGGTCAACGAGGCGTTCGTGACCAAGCTCAACGCCCAGGGGAACGGCCTGCTCTTCTCCACCTTCCTGGGCGGATCCGGCACGGAGCAGGGAAACTCCATCGCGGTGGACGGCGCCGGCTCCATCTACGTGGCGGGCACCACCACCTCGACCGGCTTTCCCACCGTCAACGCCTTCCAGCGGGAGTTGTCGGGCGGGTCCGATGCCTTTGTGGCCAAGATCGATCCGGCCAGCTCGGCCCTGCTCTGGTCGAGCTTCCTCGGCGGGGACCAGGACGAGCTCGGCGAGGCCGTCGCCCTGGATGCCCGGGGCAACGTCTACCTGGGCGGGCAGACGCTGTCCTCGGCCTTCCCCATCCTGAACGCCGTGCAGGACTCGTTCGGCGGAGGCTCCGGCGACGGCTTCGTCGCCAAGCTCGAGACCACCGCGCCCGACACCATCGGCGTCTTCCGGCCGAGCGCCGGGAAGCATTTCCTCCACGACTCCAACATCCCCGGCCCGCCGGACTCGACCGTCACGCTGGGCCAGGCCGGGGACCTCCCGGTGGCCGGCGACTGGCTCGGCCTCGGCGACCGCCCCGGGATCTTCCGCGCCGGCATCTTTACCCTGAAGCGCTTCAACAACGACATCCTCTGCTGCAGCCTCACTTTCGCCTTCGGCGAGCCGGGAGACCTGCCGGTGGCCGGCGACTGGAACGGCGACGGCATCGACACGGTCGGGGTCTTCCGGCCCTCGACCGGGCAATTCATCCTGACGGATACCAACGGCCTCTCGATCGACCGCGTCTTCAACTTCGGCGAGCTCGGCGACCTGCCGGTGGCGGGGGACTGGGACGGCGACGGGGTCGACACCGTCGGCATTTTCCGTCCCGCGGATGGCCTGTTCGTCCTGACCAACACCGACGGGCTGTCGCTCGACTTCATCTTCAACTTCGGCCAGTCCGGGGACCTGCCGGTAATGGGGGACTGGAACGGCGATGGACTCGACACGGCCGGCATCCTGCGGGGAGGCCGGTTCGAGCTCCGGAACAGCAACAGCGCCGGGCCGCCCGACCTGACGGTCGCCTTCCGTGCGACCGGCGACCTGCCCATGGCAGGAGATTGGGACGGGAGACCGTGAGCTATTGATCCCATCCCCCCTCTCCCCAGCCCTCTCCCCCGTGCCGGGGGAGAGGGAGCGGGAAGGCGGCTCAGCCGCTGATATACTGCTCCCGTATGGACGTCTCAACCGTTCCCGAAATCCGTCCTGAAACGTTCCCGGCAGCCCTGCGTGGCATCGCGGCCAAGGTGAGGGATGGTGTCCGTCTCGACGAGGCGGACGCCCTCACCTGCCTGACTACCCCCCACCTGCTCCACCTGGGGAAACTGGCCGACACCGTCCGCCGCAGGCTGCACGGCAACGTGACGTACTTCAATATCAACCGGCACATCAATCCGACCAACGTCTGCGTCTACACCTACAACTGCAAGTTCTGCAGCTTCGCGGCCCTTCCCGGCGAAGACCACGCCTGGGAGATGAGCCTCGACGACGTGTACAAGCACGCGGCCGATCAGGGCGGCAACCGGGTGACCGAGTTTCACATCGTGGGCGGCCTCCACCCGAACATCCCACTCTCCTGGTACGAAGAGATGTTGCGCGGTTTGAAGGAGCGCTTCCCGAACGCCCACTTGAAGGCCTTCACGGCCATCGAGATCGGCTGGTTCGCCAAGTACGAGAAGATCTCCATCGAAGAAGTTTTGACCCGCCTGCGCGCCGCCGGGCTGGGCTCGCTCCCCGGGGGCGGCGCCGAGATCTTCCACCCCGAGGTGCGGGAGATCATCTGCGACGGCAAGCTCGATGCGGACGAGTGGATCGAGGTCCATCGCACCGCGCACAAGATGGGGATCAAGTCCAACTGCACCATGCTCTACGGCCACGTGGAAAAGCCCGAGCACCGGGTCGACCACCTGATGCGCCTGCGCAATCTCCAGGACGACACGGGCGGCTTCAACGCCTTCATCCCCTTGGCGTACCACCCCGAGAACAACTACCTGGGGCTCAAGTACCACACCACGGGGCAGGACGACCTGCGCCACATCGCGACTTCGCGGCTGGTGCTGGACAACATCCCGCACATCAAGGCCTACTGGGTGATGATCACCCCCAAGCTGGCGCAGGTGGCTCTACGTTTTGGCGCCGACGACCTCGACGGCACGGTGGTGGAAGAGAAGATCTACCACATGGCCGGAGCGGGCACGGCCCAGCAGCTCAGCCGTCCCGAGCTGGAGCGGATCGTGCGCGAGGCGGGCTTCGTGCCCGTCGAGCGCGACACCCTCTACAACTCCATTTCGACGCCCGTCCTGGCCGCGAGTTGAAGCCCGACCTCGGTTTTCACTACCTGGCGGTCGACGGCCCCATCGGCGTGGGCAAGACCACCCTGGTGGAGATGCTCACCCGCCGCTTCGAGGGGGTGAAGATCCTGGAGGACGTGGACAACCCGTTCCTCGCGGACTTCTACCAGGACCGGCCCGGCGCCGCCTTCCAGACCGAGCTCTACTTCCTGCTCTCGCGCTACAAGCAGCAGCAGGACATCGGGCAGCGCGACCTGTTCGACCGGATGCTCGTCTCCGACTACACCTTCTGGAAGAACCGGATCTTCGCCTACCTGAACCTGTCGGACGACGAGCTGATGCTGTTCGACAAGCTCTATGCCCTGCTGGAGCCGCAGATTCCGGTCCCCGACCTGGTGCTCTACCTGGTCGCGGACGTGGACACCTGCATGGAGCGGATCCGGCGCCGGGCGCGCAACGTCGAGAGGACGATCTCGGGAGAATACCTGGGGGAGTTGATTGACGCGTACAATCACTACTATCATTACTACGACCGGTCTCCGCTGCTGGTGGTCGATACGCGGCACCTGAACTTCCCCCAGCGGCCCGAGGACTTCGACGAGCTGTTGAACCGCCTGTCGAAGCCCATCAAGGGGACCGAGTACTTTCAGCCGCTTGGATCCCGGTAACGGGACTGAGACGGAACACAGCGCCTCCTACGGCGCGACCGCGGGTGGCGAGGGCCTGATTCTCCCTTGGAGGACAGTTACCTCGCGGAAGCCTTGCGGACCGTGAAACCGTAGGCCCGCCCAAGCCTTTCCGAGCATTCCGTGCGGAAGGGCTTTTCGTTTTCCGGTCCCTCGAAGACGAAAGGAGGCCCCAATGGCGGGCGAGGCGAAAAGTGTCACAGTCCCCTGGGTCGCGGCGGCGCCGCGGCGAGGGGAGCAGCTGGTGATGATCACGGCGTACGACTTCCCCCAGGGCCGCACGGCCGATGCGGCGGGAGTCGACATCATCCTGGTCGGCGACTCGCTGGCCATGGTGGTCCTCGGTCATCCGGACACCCTGTCCGTGACCCTGGACGAGATGATCCACCACACCCGGGCAGTCCGCCGGGGCGTCAAGCGCGCCCTGCTGGTAGCCGACATGCCCTACGGCTCCTTCCATCTCAGCCCTGAGCAGGCGGTGGCGAGCGCCATCCGCTTCGTCAAGGAATCCGGAGCGCAGGCGGTCAAGATCGAGGGCGGGAGGGCCGACGTGGTCCGGGCGCTCACGGGTGCCGAAATCCCGGTCATGGCCCACCTGGGCCTGACCCCGCAATCGGTCCACCGCCTGGGCGGCTTCAAGGTCCAGGGCCGGGACGACCATGCGCGGGAGGCAATCCTTGCCGCCGCTCACGAGCTGGAAGAGGCCGGCGCCTTCTCCCTCGTCCTGGAGTGCGTACCCACCGACCTGGCCGCCGAGATCAGCGAGCGTCTGGAGATTCCGACCATCGGCATCGGCGCCGGCCCGCACTGCGACGGGCAGGTGCTGGTCTACCACGACCTCCTCGGCCTGGAAGAGCGGATCGCGCCGCGTTTCGTCCGCAGGTATGCCGAGCTGGGAGTCGCCTCGCGGGAGGCGATCGCCCAGTTCGCCGCGGACGTCCGGGAGGGGACTTTCCCCGCTCCGGGGGAGAGCTACGGAGCTTCCCGTCCCGAAGAGCCGGTGGGCAAGGTCTACGGCTAGGCCATGCTCCAGGTCCGGAAGGTCGAAGAGCTCCGCAGTGAGATCGCTCGCTGGCGGAAGGCGGGGGAGCGGATCGGGTTCGTGCCGACCATGGGCGCGCTCCACGAGGGGCACCTGTCCCTCCTGGGGATCGCCCGTCAAAGGGCGGATCAGGTGATCGCCTCCGTGTTCGTGAACCCGACCCAGTTCGGGCCCAACGAAGACTTCAGCCGCTACCCCCGCCAGCCGGAAAAGGACGCCGGGATGCTCGCCGCGGCCGGCTGCGATCTGCTCTTCCTGCCGGACGTGGACACCATGTATCCGCCCGGCCACACGGTCTACGTGGACCTCGGCAATCCCTCCGAGACGCTGGAAGGGGTCTGCCGACCCGGGCACTTCCGGGGCGTGGCCACGGTGGTCGCGCTCCTGTTCAACCTGGTGCAGCCGGACGTGGCCGTGTTCGGCGAGAAGGATGCCCAGCAGCTCGCGGTGATCCGCCGGATGGTCCGGGACCTCCACATCCCGGTCGAAATCGTCCCGGCGCCGACGATCCGCGAGGCGGACGGGCTGGCCATGTCCTCGCGCAACGCCTATCTCTCCCCCGAAGAGAGGAAAGCGGCAGGAGTCCTGCATCGCTCTCTGCGCAACGCAGAGGCTGCGATTCAGGCGGGCGAGCGCCGGGGCGATGAAGTGCGGCGCATTCTGTCCGAAACATTGAATTCCGAGCCCCTCGCGCGTGTTGAATATGCCGAGGTGGTCGACGCGGAGAGCTTTCAGCCGGTAGAGGAGCTTCAAGGCCGGCTGGTACTCCCCCTGGCCGTGCGGGTCGGGGGGACGAGACTGATCGACAACCTGCAACTCGCAGTTGAATGGGGATAGCCATGCAACGAACCCTGTTGAAGTCCAAGATCCACCGGGCGACCGTGACGGACGCCAATCTTCAGTACCGGGGGTCCGTTACTATTGATCCGCTGCTGATGGAAGCGGCGGACCTGCTGGAGTTCGAGCGGGTTGAGATCTACAACGTGACCAACGGCGAGCGATTCGCGACCTACGCCATCCCGGGTACGCCGGGCAAAGGCGAGATCGTGATCAACGGCGCCGCTGCGCACAAGGCGAGCCCCGGGGACATCGTGATCCTGGCGAGCTATGCTGTCTACGAGGACGCCGAGGCGCGGAGCGTTCGGCCATCGCTGGTCTACGTCGACGAGAAGAACCGGAGGATCCCCGCGCCAGTATTGACACTGGTGGAGGATGTAGCAGTTCTGGCGGAGGCGTGATGAAACGACTTCTGGGTCTGTTGCTGGCCGCGGTCGTGCTGACCGCGGCCTCCTGTGAGGGGGAGAAGACGGTGACCGAGCCCGGGGACAAGGCCACGGAGGCGTCCACCGTGGGGCTGACGACGATCGTTCAGCGATCGATCCCGGGCGGAAGCGGTGGGACGGTGCGGGAGGTGATCCGGGACCAGGTCGCCTTGGCCGCGATGTGGACGGATCTCGGGCTCTCCGGCGCGCCCCCGGTCGTCGATTTCGAGCAGGAGATGGTCATCGCGGCGGCCATGGAGACGCAGTCCTGCGTCTCGAGGGTGACGATCCGCTCTGCCGCCGAGCAGGGCGGCGAGCTGGCCGTGGACATCCTGGAAGCGCCGCCGGCCCCGAACTGTGTCTGCATCACCGCGGAGAGGCCGATCCACCTGGTCCGTCTGCGCAAGGTGGCCGCTCCGCCGCGCTACAACGTAGAGAGGGGTCTGACCCCCTGTTAGATAGAGAGGCATCATGACGACGTTTGCACCCGTAGCTCCGGCTACCCCGGAGATAGCCGTTGAGCCGCTGACCATAGCGGGCCGGACCTTCCGTTCCCGCCTCTTCCTGGGCACGGGCAAGTACCCGGACTTCGAGACCATGGCCACGGCCCTGGAAGCCTCCGGCACCGAGGTCGTGACGGTCGCCCTCCGCCGCGTGAACCTGGACGAGAGAGGCAAGGGCTCGCTCCTCGACTTCGTGGACCAGGACCGTTATCTCCTTCTCCCGAACACGGCCGGCTGCTACACCGCGGACGATGCCATCCGCACCGCCCGTCTGGCCCGCGAGTTGGGAGGTTGGGACTGGGTGAAGCTGGAAGTCATCGGAGACCCCAAGACCCTCTTCCCTGACAACGTGGAGCTCCTCCGGGCCACCGAAGTCCTGGTAAAGGAAGGCTTCATCGTCCTCCCCTATACGAACGACGACCCGGTCGTCTGCCGCAAGCTGGAAGAGCTGGGAGCCGCCGCCGTGATGCCCCTAGGAGCCCCCATCGGCTCCGGAATGGGCATCCGCAACCCCGCCAACCTGAGGATCATCCTGGAGCAGGCAAAGGTCCCGGTGATCGTCGACGCCGGGGTTGGAACGGCAAGCGACGCCGCCCTGGCCATGGAGCTGGGAGCCCACGGAGTCCTCATGAACACCGCCGTGGCCGAAGCCAAGGACCCGATCCGCATGGCCAGGGCCATGAAGCTGGCGGTAGAAGCCGGCTGGCTGGCGGCCAACGCCGGGAGGATTCCCAGGAAGCTCTACGCCTCGGCGTCGTCGCCGATGACGGGGCTGATCGAGTAGGAGTAGGAGCAGGGCGGGGGTTGCGCTCCCGCCCTGCTTGCCCTACAATCCCGGTTCCGCACGACGGCAGTACCTCGTGCAGCCATAGCTCAACTGGATAGAGCGACAGACTACGGATCTGTAGGTTGGGGGTTCGACTCCTCCTGGCTGCACCACTTCTACCTCTCTCCCAGCATGCCCGTAATCGTGACCGCCCTGACGGTGCCGGCTCTCGTCCTGCGCTGGACCGCGGCCTGGTTCGTGCTCGGCCTCGGCGCCGGGGTGGCTTTGTTGGCGCGCGACACCGCGGACTTCCCGTGGTGGCTCCTGCCGCCGCTGGTCGGCGTGGCGGCGGCCGTCGCGGGCCTTCTGGCCTCGCTTCTGTTCCTGGCGGCGCGAGCCGCCATCGGCCGACACCTTCTGGAGAGCCGGTGGCGCCTCACCCTCGTGGCGGCGGTGGCCGGGATCGCGTCCATGATGTGCCTTGCCGCGCCGTTCGGAGTCCGCTACGGCCTGGCAGCAGTCGCCGGAGCCGTGGCGGGAGCGGTCAGCGCTTTGGTGAGCGGCGTCCGGCGGGGCGCCTGAGCAGAGGGAGCGACCCCTGCTCAGGCGAATGCGTCAGGGTACGGTGGAGTCGAAGAGCTGACCGTCGTCGACCGCCGGCGCCCCGTTCCGGTCGTGCGGTACGGCGACCCGGAACGACCCGGAACAAGACCCTCCAGCGCCGTCGCTGGCGGTGAAGCCGACCTCGTAGACCCTGCCGTTACCCGCGCCATCGCGCTCAGAGCGAACCTCGATGACACCGCTGCCGAGGCCGGTCCCATCGGGCGCGGTGGCGCCGCTCCCGTTTCCGAGCACCGGTTCGTCCTGGGTGATCGAGGTCGCGGCGAAGGTCACCGGATCGCCGTCCGGGTCCGCCACCTGGAGGATCGCCGCGAGGTCGATCCTTTCGAGCTGGTGATTCGGCGGCCAGAGCGCGAGCACCTTGCCGGCGGTCGCCGAGCAGTCGGGCGGCTGGTTTCCGGATGCGGATACCGGAAGCTCGACGACCGCGGCGTTGCCGATCGCGGAATCCGAGGTCGAAGCGGCACTCACGGTGAGGAGGGCCACGGTGTCGGCCGGCGTGCCGCCGGGCACGGTGAGGTCGACCGTGACCGTGGCGCTCTCGCCCATACCGAGGTCGAGCAGGGCCGGCGAGAAGCGGCTCACGAACCCGTGTTCCTCGATCGCGCGGATGTCGAAGCTGTCGAAGCTCCCATGGTTGGTGACGACGAAGGAGAGCGTCGTGGTCGAGCCCACGGGCAGGAACTCCACGAGGCTCGCGGGGTCGACCCGCACCTCGATCGGCTGCGCCCGGAAGACCTGCGGGTAGAGACGCCGGAACGGCTTCCCCGACTCGTCGACCCCCACCGCGGCGACGCGGAAGGGTCCGCTCGGAAGGACGGAGGAACCGACATACTCGTCGAGTGCGGCGTCCGGATCGCCGAGGGCCAGCTCGAGGGGCCGGATCGGGCGGCCGCCCAGGTCGACGATCTCGAACGCCGCCTCGGAAACCGGGCCCCGCAACTGCGCGAGGGCCGTCGTCATCGCCCCGAGCACCGGCTGGCCGTCGATCGGGGCCAGCGCCTCATGGATCGGATTGACCCGCTCGACGAGCTGGAACGTCGGGAAGCGGAGCGGGCTGTTCCCCTGGACTGCGACGTTCGCCTCGCCGCTGCCCGTGAGCACCAAACGCCACGCACCCACCTGGGGTGCCTCGACGGTCACCAGCATTCCGCCGGTCAGGTCCACCACCGAAACCCCGGGATCGCCCGGGGCGACGATCGTCCCGTCGGGCCGGACGACCGCCATTGACACAGGGTCGACCGAGGAGAGCGCGAAGATCGCCCGGCTCAAGGTCGCGTCGACCGGCACCGCGAGCTCCTCGGCCGGACCGCCGAACGTCAGGGTACGGATCGCTCTCGCCACGGTGACGAAGTCGCTGGCGAGCTGCGGCTGGACCAGCTGGTGGATGTTCGCGAGCTCGGCCGAGCTCAGGAAGAAGAGCTGCCCCCCGGTCTGCTCGGCGACAGCGATGTACGCCGGGTCGATCGGGGAGCAACTGCCGGTCAGCACGGGCGTGATCTTCACCTGCTTGACGAGAGCGGAGGCGATCACCGCCGGCGCCAGCGCGCCGTCGTTCGAGCTGGCGTCGGTGAACAGGAACAGCGACGAGCCGCGATGGGCCCGGCTCACCGCCTGCAACATGGCAGTGTTGGCGCGCTCCGGGCAGTCGCCGCCGCCTGACGGGAACAGCGAGTTGACCTGGCCCACGAAGGCGGCGGCGTCTCCGGTCTCGAACGGCGGACCCACGTCCGGGTCGCCGAAGCGCACCAGCAGGTACTGCTCGGGTTCGTTATCGGTGCCGGCGACGCCGTTGACGATCTGCGTCGCCTGCGCCTTGACCTGGTTGATCGTGGGTCCCATGCTGCCGGTGTCGTCGATCGCCATCGCGAGCGTGCCCGCGCAGCCGACCCCCAGCAGGCACTTCCTGGCGCGGTCGTTGCCGGCCATCCGGGAGTCCTGGAGGATCGAACCGATGAAGTCCTCGCTCGCTTGCACGGCGACGGCCCGGGCGGAGGAGTGGAAGGGACGGCCCGGGTTGTCCTTGTGGATGCCGTCGCAGCCGCCTGGCCCGCCGTGCCAGCACTTCCCGGCGATGGGGATCGGACCGCAGCCGAGCAGCCCTACGTAATAAGCGGTGGTGAGGATCGCGCCGCCGCCCTGCGGCAGCGCCTCCGGGTTGCCCGGGCAGGTCGCGATCGCCGGCGACGGGTTGGCCATCGCGGAGCGTCCGAGCGCCGAGTTGATCCCGGTATTGCCGCGCTCGATCCAGTTGCTGTGAGCGTAGAAGTCCTGGAGCGTGTGGAAGGCGGTCCCGAGCTTCTCGCGCGCCTCTTCGCCGTCCGGCTGCGACGCCGTCACCAGCCTGATCACTTGCTCCTTGAGGTTCACCAGTCGCGTGGACGAGCCCGAGAACAGCTCCTCGGTGAAGTGATTCTCGCCGACGAAGAAGCCGGGACCGATATCGGTGTAGAAGTTCGCGTCCCGCACGTCGTCGATCGCGTCGGCCGTGAAGGTTATGGTCCTGCCATTGCTCAGGGTCGTCGTCGTCGTCCGGAGGGCCTCTTCCGAGATGTCTTCGTGGATTCCGGGCTTGAATGCCCAAGCGGTCGTGTGGACCAGGTGGAGCGCGATAACGAGCACGATCAAGGTACGGATGCGCACCGCAAACCTCCCTCTCCTCAAGTAGGTGCTTGGCCGATGGCCAAGCGCTGTTCTGTCCGAGCTATGTCCGTCTTAAGGGCAGCGCAGTCTAGCACGGAGAGATGTGAGGAATCGTGGGGGGCCCGAGACGCCGGACAGCCTTGGAATTTCGGGAACAGGCGAGTAGAGCTCTTCTCATGACGATCCTGGGCTTTCAGGCACCTGACCAGGCGGCCATTTCTGCACGTCGATACCTCTCACCAGGAGCCACAGGGCAAGCGACGTTCTGTCGGCCGAGTGCCGCCAGTGCGGGATCGGCCGACAGAACCGCCCTGGCCATGGAGCTGGGAGCCCACGGAGTCCTCATGAACACCGCCGTAGCCGAAGCCACGGACCCGATCCGCATGGCCAGAGCCATGAAGCTGGCGGTAGAAGCCGGCTGGCTGGCCGCCAACGCCGGAAGGATTCCGAGGAAGCTCTACGCCTCGGCGTCGTCGCCGATGACAGGGCTCATCGAGTAGGGGCCGTCCTTCTCCCTCTCCCGCGAAGCGGGGGAGGACAGGGGAAGGGGGCCTTTCCGCGGGACGCAGCGACCTTCCGCGAGTCGCGGAAGCCCTGCCGCGAGACGCGGCAACCTTTCCGCGGAATGCGACGACCCTTCCGCGAGACGCGGAGACTTACTATGAGGCGCGGAAGCCTCTCCGTGAGGTGCGGCGACCCTTCCACGAGATGGGTTTCCTATGGAGCGACCTCGTGCAGCCATAGCTCAACTGGATAGAGCGACAGACTACGGATCTGTAGGTTGGGGGTTCGACTCCTCCTGGCTGCACCACTTCCAACTTCTCGAACAACACCTACTTATCGCGATTCGCTCTCGTGGTGTGCAGGGCTTTCCCGAGTTTGGGGTAAGCGCGGGGCGCACTTGGCTGGACTTAGGATGCTGGCCGGCAGCTTTTGCTAGGGCTGGCGCGGCACGAGTTGCCGCAAGAGGGCGAAGAGCACGGGGAGGCGTTCCCGCGGGATGTTCAAGCGCTGGCCGAGTTGGCGGTAGGAAGGAGGACGCACGACCTCCGACCCCTCCTCTCCGTGCTGCTGCCACAGGTAGTGCCAGAGCGTCATGAGCTGGGTCCGGGTCCGTGAATCCGCTTCCATGCGGTCGATGGAGGTCGAGACGCAGCGTGTCAGATGCTTGAAGCTCTCCCGGGATTCGGTGTTTCCAGGAAGCACTGACGTCGAGATCTGGATGGCGTCTGAGGAAGGCGCGCCGGACCCCGTCTCCCCCTCTTCGAGGATCGCTGCCCAGCGCCCCCGCGCATCTCTCTTCAAGGGATCCAGGAGATTCTTGAACTGGAAGGCCTCGATGCCGTGCCGGGGCAAGTCCAGGATGTACTCCCGCAACTGCCGGACGACCGCGCTCTGCTGCCGGGTGCGCGCCGTGACCAGAGCCGGCATGAGCTCGTCATTCCAGCGCAGGACCATCTGCTCCAGGTCGGCCGGTGTGGCTTGCTGCTCGGCAGCGGGGTGAAAGCCCAGGATGGTGTCGTTGCGGATCTTCTTGTCGCCAGCCAGAATGTAGAGGGCTCCGGAGGCGATAGCCTCCTCGACCGCAGCCTGCAACAGCTCAAAGATTCGGAAACCGAGCGGGTCGTGCACCCTCTGGCGTTCATGTAGGAAGTGCCGGACGTTGAGGAGTACGAGACCATCGATGTTGGGTTTATCCTCGATCTGCCGCTTGAGGCTCTGCAGCCGATCGACAAAGATGAACGCGTAGCAGTCAGCCACCAACTCTCCCAAGGCATCCTGCGCGCGGCTGGCGCCCGAGCCCTGCGGCGCCTCGGTGTCCCAGTTCTCCCAACCGTAGGCTCCCAGGTAGCAAGGAGGGCTCTGCCACAGGCCGCGCCTTTTCATCTCGCTAACCAGCGCGGCCCGCAGGCCGTGCCAGGCATCGTGGAAGAGGTCCGCGTCCGGAGTCCGTTCCCCCTGCAGGCCGCGGACGAACGCCGTGAAGACGGACGGCATGCTGGTACGGCGTGGCCAGTGCTGAGCAGAGGAATGCGCGGTCACGAAGTGGGTGGAAGGTCTCCTCTTGAGCATCCCGTCTGTCTCCCGGCGAGCCACCAAGACGGGCTCGCTCTATACTAAACTAACGGGCCAATTCAGGAAGTTGGCGGCGTGATTGCGGGAGAACTGGCAATCAGGTGTCGAGGAGAGAAAACAGGCGGCAGGGACCGCACTTCACCCACAACCGTCAGGACCAGGACGACATTGACTCTGGCAAGACCCCCAACAGTCCGAGTCCGACGGCCCTTGATTCTCCCCCAATACCTTCTGAGCGTCTATGCTCTCGAGCGCTCGTAGCGTCTCGCGAGATAGCTGGAGCTTCTTGACCTTCTTCTTCATCTCGCTACCTCCTCAGGCCGGGTCGGTTGGATATGGGCTTGCTGCTGTCCTCAGTTCCCAGTAGCTATTATTGTATTGACAGGAAGGATCACAAGCAATGGGGCTATCCATGACTCGCGGTTCGCGTCTGTAGGAGATGCGATGAGCGACGACGCCGCACGGCGGGACCCCTGGTCGGCAACTCCAGTGACGGAGGGCCGAGCGGCAGGTGAGGAGAAATGGACGGGTCTTTCAGACCTGACAGAGACGCCTGGCAGCACGGTACCTAGATACCAGATCCTCGGCCTGCTCGGGATCGGTGGGATGGGGGTCGTCTACCGTGCCAAGGACACGCGCCTGGAACGGACGGTAGCCCTCAAGTTCCTCCCCCCGACGTTGATGCCAAATTCACAGGCCAAGGCTCGGTTCCTGAACGAGGCAAAGGCGGCTTCTGCACTTGACCACCCCAATATCTGCACCATCTACGAGGTAGGGGAAACGGCCGAGGGACAGCTCTACCTCGCGATGCCCTGCTATAAAGGCGAGACCCTGAAGCAACGTCTCGAGCGTGGCTCCCTGCCGGTTGTGGAGGCCCTGCACATCGCCCTGCAGGCCGCTCGCGGCCTGGCCGAGGCCCATCATCACGGGATCGTCCACCGCGATATCAAGCCCGCCAATGTCATGATCACCGACGACGGCATCGTCAAAATCCTCGACTTCGGCATCGCCCAACTGCCCGAACAGGCCTCCGGCCCCCTCCTCGGAACCCCTGGTTACATGTCGCCCGAGCAGGAGCGGGGTGGAGCGGTTGGTACACAGAGCGACGTCTGGTCACTGGGAGTCGTCCTCAAGGAGATGCTGACCGGACGTCGGCCCGGCCAGGATAGGCACGCGGACTCATCACCGGGGGGGGAAGAGGCGCCTGTCCCACTCCTGCCGCAGGAGGCGCCGCGTGGGACAGAGGACATTCTCTCCCGCATGCTCGCCGAGGAACCGGCGGATCGCTATCCAGATGCGGCGGCGCTGATGGCCGACCTCTCCGCGCTGGAGCGTGCGGCAGCCGGTATTGAGGAGATGTCCTCTCCTGGCCCTATCCGTCGGCGGCTCCGGCCACGGGCCGTCGTCCTGGTAGTCGTGGCGGCGCTCGCCGCCGCTGCCGGCTTCTGGCTTGCCCGGGGCGTCCGTCTGAACGGCGGCGCGGGACCGGATCCCATCCAGGTCACCCTGACTCGCCAGACCGATCTGCCAGGAAAGGAATGGTTCCCCAGCCTCACTCCGGACGGCAACTGGTTTGTCTTCGCCAGAAAGTTTGGCGACCGGAGCCGCCTCTTTTTGCAGCGGGTGGGTGGCGGCGGCACTGCCATGGACCTTCTCCCGGATTCCCTGGCAGGCGATTCCCAGCCCGCCATCTCCCCCGATGGCCTCCAGATCGCTTTCCGCTCGGAGCGCGAGGGCGGCGGCATCTTCCTCATGGGGCTGATGGGGGAGTCCGTGCGCCGCGTCACCGACTTCGGCTTCAATCCGGCCTGGTCGCCGGACGGCAAGGAGATCCTCTGCGCCACCGAGGGAATCGAAGACCCGCGGATCCGGAGGCACCAGAGCGAGATCTACCGGGTCAGCCTGGCAACCGGGCAACGCCGGATTTTCCACAAACGCGACGCCGTACAGCCGAGTTGGTCGCCACTTGGCTTCCGGATCGCCTACTGGGGGCTGATGCCCTCCGGCCGGAGGGTAATCTGGACTGTTGCTGCGGGCGGTGGCGAGGCGGTCCAGGTCACAGATGGGCAGAGCATCGACTGGAATCCGGTCTGGTCCCCCGACGGCCGCTATCTCTACTTCTCGAGCGACCGGAGCGGCATCACCAACCTGTGGCGCGTACCGATCGACGAGCGCTCCGGGCGCGTGCAGGGAGAACTCGAGCCGGTCACCACCTCGGGCCAGGCGAGCATGCTGCTCAGCCTCTCGGGTGACGGCAAGCATATTGTCTTTACCAGTGATGAGACCAGGACGTCTCTCGAGAAGCTCGCCTTCGAACCCACGCGTGGCACCTCAGCGAGCTCAGCCGTGGCGATTGCTGAAACCTCCAACCTGATCGCCGCGTTGGATGTCTCCCGGGACGGTCGTTGGCTCGTCTACCAGACCTCCGTGCCGCAGGAGGACCTCTTCGTCGTCCATGCCGATGGTACCGGTTTGCGCCAGCTGACCAACGACAAGTTCAAGGACCGTCAACCTCGTTTTTCACCCGATGGCACGCGCATAGCCTTCTACTCGAACCGCGGCGGGAAGTACGAGATCTGGACCCTCCGCGTCGATGGAAGCCAGCTTGAGCGGGCGGCGGTCATTCCCGGTAAACAGGCATTTCATCCGATCTGGTCCCCCGGCGGCCGCTGGCTCGCCTGCGACCTCGACGAGAACGAGGCCCTGATTGATCTCGCCCGGCCGGTAGCCGAGCGGCGCCCCCTGCTCCTCCCTTCGGTCGGTCGGGGGATGGGTTTCTCAGCCTCTTCCTGGTCGGCAGACGGCCGCTGGCTCGCCGGGGCCCTGCACAAGCCGGATGGACGTCAGGAGCCCGGAGTCGTTCTCTACTCCGTGGCCGACCGGAACTATGTGCGGCTCACCAATCGCGGCGAATCCGCAACCTGGCTTTCTGATAGCCGCCGCCTGCTCTACTGGGACGGCGGCAAGCTCCTTCTCTTTGACACCCGGAGCCGGACGTCGCGGCAGGTGCTGACAACTCCTCCCGGTTCTGACTACGACGATCTCGCCTTGAGTCCGGATGACCGCTTCCTTTACCTGGCGCGACACACCGAGCAAGGCGATATCTGGCTGCTTACCATGCAGTGAGCTCGGCCGATTAGAGTCCCTCCTTTTTCGTTGCTCCGCCATCTGGCGAACTCCACCCGTTAGTTATTTGTGAAGGGAGAGACTGCCGCGGGGGCTAGCCCCCGGTGACCGATTCACCAACAAACTTGTGGAGGTGTCGCACAAAGCTCAGATTCTTTCAACCCCTTCCTGACCACGGAAGTTCTAGGCCAACAATGCCTGCTGGCCAGGCACGACCTTAAGGAGAGAACAATGTCCATATCTCATCAGCCATTCTTCCGCCGTAACCTCCTTCTCCAGCTGTTCGTTTTGGGTGTGCTCTGGCTCCCGCGGTTCGCGATCGCGATGCCTCCAATGTGCGGGAACGAACCCTGCGAATCTGACGGTGGTGGCGATGGCGGCACCTACACGCCGCCTCCCCCGTTCAATCCGCCTCCCCCGCCCTATTACACCGCTCCTAACCTGTACACCTACTATCAGTACAACCACGGCGGCTGGCAGGGCTGCAACCAGGTGGCGCACGTCTGGGTCGGGGGCGGCAGTGATGTCCCCCGGGGCACCACGCTCTATGGGGCCGGGGTCGCTGTCCCCGACTCCCGGGTCCACTTCGGCTTCTACGACGCGGCGGGAACGCTGGTCAAAACCCACCTGAGCCAGGAGGTGCGTTCGAATTGCGTCCTCCATCACGAGCCCGAGGCCATCAGCACCTGGGATCTGGCCCCGGGCTACTACTACATCTACGCCACGTACTGGGGCCTGTCGCCCTACCTCAACCCCAGCTACTTCGACTTCTCCGGTTACGCCATTGACCGCCAGGGGGCCTACATCTCCCCCCTCCGCATCCGCTGAGCAGCCTTCCGGGGGGGCTCGTCCGAGTTCTTCCCATCTCCCCGCTGGAGTGGGGTGTGGGAGTAAGGGCGAGGCCTGGAGTTCGACAATCTGTTGTTGGAGTCGCCGAGACGAGCTACCGCCAGCTAGGTTGGATAATCGCCCGCGCAGACTATGTTGCGCGGGAGGACAGACCGAACGTGCCTATGGGCGAGCTGGGACCAAAAGACAGGTCCCGCTCGCCTTTTCGATTTGGAGCGGGACCCGGAATTCGGAGATCCTGCTCATGTCCGTTGTTCTCCACTTCTCTCTAACAACGAGGCCGCCGCCTGCCTCGATCTCTCCATCCGTAGAGGTACTCCGTAGAGGTGCCAGGTACTTGTTTGGACCGGAGGCAGGCTATGGGGCTGTAGGTTGGGGGGGCGACTCCTCCTGGTTGCACCGTCTCCTACCCCCTCACTCCTGTGGTACCCTGCACGTGTGGGAGCTATTATCTACCGCATCCATGCCGATTGGGACCCCGACGCCAACGTCTGGGTCGCGACGAGCGACGACGTCCCCGGACTCGCTACGGAAGCGCCGACGGTCGAGGCTCTTGCCGAGAAGCTCCGAATCCTGATCCCCGAGTTGCTGGAAGCGAATCAGCTTCTCTCCGGAGATCAGCCCGACGCGATCGCCTTCGAATTGACAAGCCACCGGCAGGAAAACGTCCGCTTGGCGTCCTGAATGGGCTCGTCCTTCACCCCACAGCTCAAGAAACTCCTGCTCTCCCACGATTGTCGTTTCGAACGGCAAGGCAGAGGTGATCACGAGATCTGGTACAGCCCGATCACAGAACGCCGCTTTGTTGTCGACGGAGAGATCAAGTCTCGGCACACCGCCAATGCCGTTTTGAAGTAGGCAGGAATCGACAAGCGCCTCTGATGCCTGGAGTGATGATGACGCCGGAGGCTCTTCGAGCGAAGCTGGGCGAACTGCTTCAGTCCTGGATTCAAGATGGTGATGCTCAAGAGCAGAAAAAGACTGGCGAGTTCCTGGTCGAACCCTGGACGAGGATCGTCTCTCGGATCGTCCTTTGTTCCCGCCTGAGCTCAAGGGTTTGACTTGGTGAGCCGCTCCATGTTGCGATGAACTGAGAGTCCATCACCGGCACCTCGCGCTCTCAACGCCTGGACGATGAAGGTCCGGATGATCCCAGAGACACTCGTCTGCCGACGCCGGGCTTCTGCGGCCAATAGAGCCATGAGATCGTCCGGCAGCGTGATCGTCCTCCGCTTCACACGTTGATCCTAACGCAACTCGTCCGACAGGTCACTTTCCCGAATCAGGGCTCGTCGTGGATCGTGCTGCGGAGCTCCTCGCTGGAAACGGGCGGAGGGAGGGCGCTACCATCCCTGTCCTGTCCCGTTTCCGGGACGGATCCGGACCGGATCCGCCGCGCCGTCCCGAGGCCGGGACCGGCATGTATTTCAAGTCATTGATTCCACAGAGCCAGCCGGTTGGCCAGCCCTTTGCCCCTGGAGGCTGTCGAACGCGACGACATCTTTCAGGAGGTTAAAGACATGAATCGATCGATCGGCTTCACCCTGATGGTCCTGGCGCTGCTGGCGAGCCCCGCGATGGCCGTGGATGGCGATTTCGACGGCATCCCCGACTCTCTCGAGCTGGCGCTCGCGCAACGGTTCTTCCCGACGCTCAACCTGCACACTGCGGGAGCTACGAGGGGCTCGCCTATGGCGACCGGCGGCAGCTCTACGGCCACAACGTGCCCGGCTATCCCAACTCCTCGATCGGCAAGATTCCGTTCATCGCCAAACCCTACAACCCGGGCACCGGGGCCGACTGTGCCGAGCCGTTCCAGTGCATCGAGATCCGCTACGGCATTGCGTGGAATTGGGATCTGGGGGACGACGCGGCCGGCGGCGGCCACCGGGGAGACAGCGAGATGTACGCGGTCCTGGTTGCGCGCAAGGACACCGACGGCTCGGAGTGGGGGGTGAGCTGGGCGGTGGCGCAGAACGACCCGAACCAGTGGCGTCTGATGAAGGAGTTCATGAGCGCGCACCTGAACACCTCCGCCGACAGCTCGTCCTACCGGTCGCATGGGAACTTCGGCTCGACGGTCAACCAGAGGGTCTGGTGCGCGGAAGGCAAGCACGCCATGTACCGCACCCAGAGCGCCTGCAACAACGGCGGAGCTTTCGATGCCAACGACTGCAGTGACAACCGCTGTGACATCCGCGCGGACGTTTATCAGGACGTGCAGAACATCGGCGAGGAGAGGGCGCCACTCAACCGCTACATCCCCTATCCCGCGGCCTCGAAGACCTCCTCCCCCTTCGGCAGCTACGACGTCTGGAGCACGGCCAGCTTCGGCGATTCCGGCGACTACAAGTCGAGGCTGACGCGCCCCCTCGCCTGGTGCGGAGGGCCGACCTACTGCATCCCGAACTGCTCGTACGAGCAGTTAGAGTGCCCGGCGGGGGACCGCGATGCGGGGAGCTGCCGCCAGGACTGTGGCATCGAGTGGAACGACTTCGGCGTGCAGTGCGAAGCGGTCCAGTGCTACTGACCTGCCGTAGCCGCGACGTAGAAGTGCCAAGGCACTTGCTTGGGTCCCTTGTGACCGGGACGGCGTCCGCGCCGCCCGGTC
The DNA here is from genome assembly GCA_034667225.1 of Acidobacteriota bacterium. Lineage (GTDB taxonomy): Bacteria > Acidobacteriota > Thermoanaerobaculia > Multivoradales > UBA5704 > DATMER01. The sequence goes on along the minus strand of JAXDKG010000055.1, from coordinate 91,122 downwards.
ACAAGGATGTGATTCTATTGGACGTAGATCAGGACGGTTCCTCCCACCGTATTGCATCCGTCCGTCACCTCGTAGGGAATAGCAACCAGGCCCGTGAAGTTGGTCGGCGGCTGATAGCAATACCCATTTGGCGCGACGCCGCACCAGGAGCCGCTCGAAGGATAGCCGCTGATGTAGGAGGTGAGCGGATCTCCGTTCGGGTCCGTGTCGTTCGCCTTGAGAGTGCCGTCATAGATGTTGAGCAGCGTGTTTTTCGGCATGTTGTAGACGTCGGTATTCGCGGTGGGCGGGTTGTTGCAGACGGCCAGAGCACTCGACGCAGAGAGCAGGATCAGTACGACGAAGAAACGGCCGGCAGACATTCTCATAGAGACCTCCTTACAGCTCGAAGAGCTTGTGGGAACAAGTGAGCTCTTTTTCGGTGGCCGGGCCCGGCACCGATGTCGCAGACACAGGATAGCATAAAGTCAAATACAAATAACCCTAAAGACGGTCTCGCCCTCGGAAGCCGCCCTTCCGGCGGAAACTTTTGGTTCTCCTGGTCGCGACGACATCGCCAGCAGGCCGATCTCGGACAGAGTCGGGATCTCGACCACGGAACCTGCTTGAGCCGGACGCGTTCAGCCGCTGGACGGCCAAAAGATTCTTTGAGGCGTTCAGAGTTCCGCCGGATCGCTCAAAAGAATCTTTGACGCGTCTGAAATCATTCTGACGGCTCAGAAAAAGATTCGACGCTTCAAAATAACTTTGACGCGTTGAGAGTAACTCTGGACGCGTCAGAATTTATCTGGACGGCTCAGAAAAACTTCGGCTTGCTCAAAGTTACTCCGGACGGCTCAAAAAAATCTTTGGCAGGTCCAGAGTTATTCTGACGGCTCAAAAAAAGCTCAGACGCGTTCGGAAGGGCTGAAAGGCGGGGGCGGGATGGCACGCCCCCGGAAAGAAGGGACTACTCCACGGTATCAGTAGCGGAATCGGAGGGCGCGACCGTCTCGGGGAGCGGAGGCGGCTCCGTCACCTTTTTCTTCGACCGGCCGCGGAACGGCTGCACTCCGAATTCGACCAACTTCTCGCTGTCGCTCCCGTAGTGGGCCCGGGCGCCCGTCTTCAGGAAGTCCGCCAGGGCATCGCCCTCACGGAGCACCGCCTGAATCTGCTGGGCCATCTCCTGCTTGTTCGCCCTCACGGCTGCAAACTGCACGCTCAGGCTGCGCAGTAGGCCGATCAAGAGCTCCAGCCTCGGGAGGCCGCCCAAGAGTTGCGGGACCTGCGCCTCATTGGCGAGCACCCCCGCAACCACTTGGGCCCACCCGTTCACCCGGTTCATGTAGAGATACACCTGCGACATCTCACACCTCCATTCCCCTTCTCGGGGAAGTATCCAAAGCCGTGGATCGGCTCTGGCAACTGCTTTTGGACTTCGAGATAGGCATACGGGGGACTTGGCGAAGGCGTCTAGACCGCGGCGGGATGCTGGTGCGGATCCGTCGATTCGAATTAGAGGTGTGTCCGTAGCGGGGTGTTGCAGGCCCGGCCCCCAGGGAAGCCGGGCCTGCTCGGATCAAGGCTTGGTGCCCGGTTCCGCCGAATGGGTTTGAGCCTGTTGCCCGTCGCCGTCCCATCCTGACGGCGGGATGTTCGAGCCGACCAGGTGCCATCTGCCCCGAAAATCGATGTAGACGTTCCAGATCGTCGTGTGGTCCTCGAGGTCGCAGCACTGGTGGCTGTAGTTCCAGGAGGGGTCAGGGTAGGGGTGCTCGGGAAGGTAGGCATAGCACGTCACCAGGTTGTTGCATGTCGTGGCGGCGGCGGGCTGGGTGGCAAAGACTCCGAATGCGAACAGCAGGACGGTGAGTGCGAGCAGAAGTCTGGTCATGGTTCCTCCAGTAGTTCTCCGTTCATCAAGAATGGTGCCCGAGTGAGATCAAAGCGAGCCACAGGAACCAGCGGATCGCCCCGTAACATCGCGGAAGGGCGCGCGTCATGTGTATGTCCCCGCCGATTTCGAAGGAGCAGGAAGGGCACATGGAACTACAAATCAGGAATCTCTCCAAGACCTACGCCAACGGTGTGCATGCCCTGAAGGACGTCACGCTGACGATCCCCAACGGCATGTTCGGACTGCTCGGTCCGAACGGCGCCGGCAAGTCCACCTTGATGCGGACGATCGCCACCCTGCAGGAATCGGATGAGGGATCGATCCGCTTCGGCGACATCGACGTGCTGAGGCAGAAGGAGCGGGTGCGCGAGACGCTCGGCTATCTCCCGCAGGAGTTCGGGGTCTACCCGAAGGTGAACGCGGAGCAACTGCTGGATCACTTCGCGGTGCTCAAGGGCATCACCAATCGGCGGGCACGCAGGGAGGTCGTGGAGGCGCTCCTGCACCAGACCAATCTCCATGATGTGCGCAAGAAGAAGCTCGGCGGCTACTCCGGAGGGATGCGCCAACGGTTGGGCATCGCGATCGCGTTTCTGGGCCACCCGAAGTTGATCATCGTCGACGAGCCCACCGCGGGTCTCGACCCGGCCGAACGGGTGCGCTTCCTGAACCTGCTCAGCGAGCTGAGCGAGGACGCAGTAGTCATTCTCTCCACACATATCGTCGAGGACGTCGAGGAGCTCTGCAGCCGGGTAGCAATCATCAACAAGGGTGCGATTCTGCTCGAAGCCGAGCCGCTGCGCGCGGTCGCGGCCCTGCAAGGGCGGATCTGGCGGCGCGTGATCGAGAAGAGCGAGTTGCCGGAATTGGAGCGAGAGCACGCGGTCATCTCGACGACGCTCCTCGCCGGCCGCACCGTCGTGCACGTCAACAGCGCCGTGTCACCCGGCGCTGGTTTCAATCCCGTGGAGGCGGATTTGAAAGACGTCTACTTCAGCACCATGGCAGGCTTGGCCGGATGAAGCTCTGGGAGATCTTCCGTTTCGAAATCATCCATCAGTCGCAGCGCATTTCGACCTGGCTCTATTTCGCGATCGTGCTGGGATTCACGTACATGATGGGGACGGAAGAATACGTCAACAACGCGCGCAGCGGCGGCTACTTCTTGAACTCGCCATTCGTCATCGCGAGCGTCGCCACCATCGGCAGCATGATAGGACTGTTGATAACCGCGTCGCTGGCCGGCGATGCGGGAGCGCGGGACGTACAGACGCGGATGCATCCGCTCCTCTACACCACTCCCGTCGGCAAGGCCAACTATCTGAGGGGCCGGTTTCTCGCGGCGTTCATCCTCAACCTGCTGATCCTGGTTGCCGTGCCTATCGGCCTCGTGCTCGCCGCGCTGGTCCCGCGCGCGGAAGCCGATCTCATCGGTCCGTTCCGGCCCGGGGCCTATCTCGGTGCGTATGTCTTCCTGGTTCTGCCGAACGCGTTCGTCGTCACGGCGCTCCTGTTCTCGCTCTCGGCGCTCGGCCGGAAGGCGATCGCGAGCTATCTCGGAAGCGCTCTCCTTTTCTTCCATTCGAATTTCAGCTGGCAGTTCGTCGCCGGGACGTTGGGGTGGTGGAAGCTGGCGAGGCTGCTGGACCCCTTTGGCGTCAGCGTTTTCAGCGAGCTGTCGAAGGCGTGGACTCCTGTCGAAAAGAACACGTTCCTGGTGGGGCTGCAGGGTCCGCTGCTCGCGAACCGCGCGCTGTGGCTCGGCATCGCGTTGAGCGCTCTGGCGCTCACCCATCGGCGCTTTCGTTTTGCCCATCCGTCGCCGGGCTCGTGGTGGAACCGCGGTACGCGACGGCAGGCGAACGGCGCCGCCCCGATTTCAGTACCTCAGGTCCAGCGGCAGGTCAAACGGAGGTTCGGGTTCGCAACCCACGCCCTGCAGACGTTCGCGATCGCATGGCAATCGTTCCGAACGGTGGTGACGAGCTGGGGCTGGTTCGTCCTGGCGTTCTTGCCGTTCATGGTGGTGCTGTCCGGACCCGAATTGATGCAGCACATGGGCATCCGGCTGTTCCCCACGACGGCGCGGATGACGGCTTGGTTGACCAATCCTCAGGACGGCTTCTGGCTGCTGATTCCGCTGCTCATCGTCTTCTTCGCCGGCGAGCTGGTCTGGCGGGAGCGCGAGGCTCGCTTGAGCGAGATCGCGGACGCGGCGCCGGCCCCGGATTGGGTCCCGTTCGTGGGCAAGCTCATCGGGCTCAGCGCTGTTCTCGTCCTGCTGCAGGCGTTGATCCTGGCCGCGGGGATGCTCGTTCAGGTGCGCATGGGCTATCACCTGTTTGAAACAGGACTGTACGCGCGGATCCTTTTCGGGTTCCAGCTCCCCGACTATCTCCTCTTCGTCCTGCTGGCTTTCACCGTCCACGCAATTGTGAACCACAAGTACGTCGGCAACGCGGTTCTGCTCCTCGTGTATGGGTTTTCCGCTTTTGCGGCGGAGCTCGGGCTCGAACACAAGCTGCTCGTGTACGCGTCCGATCCCGGCTGGGTGTACTCGGATATGCGCGGATTTGCGCCGTTCGTCGCGCCTTTCGTGTGGTTCAAGCTGTACTGGGCGGCTTGGGCATTGCTGCTGGCGGTGGCGGCGAAGCTGTTCTGGGTTCGGGGGAAGGAGCCCGGCCTCGGATCGCGGATCCAGCTGGCGGGCCGCCGCTCGACGCGGGCGGCAGTTGGATCCGCGGTTGCGGCGGTGGGGCTCATCCTTACGCTGGGCGGTTTCATCTTCTATAACACCAACGTGTTGAACGCGTACCACACGGCCTCCGACAAGATGGAGCGGCGCGCCGAATACGAGCGGCGCTACGGGCAATACAAAGGTTTCGCGCAGCCCCGGAAGGCGGGTGCATCCCTCCATGTCGAGATCCATCCCCAACGGCGGGAGGTGGACATCCGCGGCACTTTCCATCTGGTGAATCGGAGCGCGGTGGCGATCGGCTCCATCCACGTGGCCACCGCCTCGGTAGTCGAGACGCGAGCGATCCGCTTCGACCGGCCAGCTAAATGCGTTCTCGCGGATGATGACCTCGGCCACCGTATCTACGCCCTGGGGAGGCCGCTGCAACCAGGGGACTCGCTACGCCTCGGCTTCGAGGTGCATTCCGCGCCACGAGGATTTTCGAACAGCGGGGTCGATGCCTCCGTGGTGCCGAACGGCACTTACTTCGCGCAGCATGAGTGGCTGCCCGCGATCGGTTATCAGCCGAACCGCGAGCTTCAGAATGCCGGTGAACGAAGAGCGCACCGGCTCGCCGCGCGGCCTGAATACCCCTCCCTCTACGACGTGCGGGCGCGAAATGACAGCTCAGGGGGTGAACGGATCGCGTTCGAAGCGGTTGTGGGCACCGACGAAGGTCAGGTCGCCGTTGCGCCCGGGAGGTTGCGCAGAACGTGGAAGGAAAACCGGCGCCGGTATTTCCATTATGTGACCGACGCGCCGATCTGTGAAGACTACGCCTTCTACTCCGCCGCTTACGCGGTCCATGAAGCGCGGTGGAACGGCGTTTCCATTCAGATTTATCACCACCCGGACCACGCCTGGAACCTGGATCGCATGGTCCGCAGCGTACAAGCTTCGCTGAGCTACCACGTGAAGCAGTTCGGTCCGTACCCACAGGGCCAGATCAGGCTCGTCGAGTACCCCGGGGACGCGCTAACCCTGCACGCCTCTCCAATCAACATCTCGTACCAGGAAGCGTTCTCCCTGTTCAATCCGGTGGACGGTCCGCGGGCTCTCGATTTCCCGTTCGCGGTGGTGGCGCACGAGGTCGCGCACCAGTGGTGGGGCAACCAGGTCACACCCGCACCCGTCGAGGGTGCCCCGGTGCTCAGCGAGAGCCTGGCGTGGTACTCCGCGATGGGGGTGGTGGAGAAGACCTACGGCCGCGATCACCTGCGCCTGCTCCTGAGGTTGATGCGGGAGGCGTACTTGACGCCCCACGCCCGCGCCAACGTCCCGCTGCTCCGGGCCACCGATTGGTTGCAGGTTTACAGGAAGGGGCCGTTCGCGATGTACGCGCTGCGCGAGTACATCGGCGAGGAGCGGGTAAACATTGCTCTACGGCGTCTGTTCCAGAAGTACGGATCGGGAGAGCCTCCCCTGCCGACTTCCCTCGACCTGTACCGGGAGCTTCAGGCGGTCACGCCGGCCTCGCTCCGGTATCTGCTTGTCGATCTCTTCGAGGCGAACACCTTCTGGGAGCTCGCCGCGGAACGGGTGACGGCGCGGCAGACTGAATCAGGGAGTTGGCAGGTGACTCTCGAAGTCGAGGCGCGCAAGGAGGTGGTCGACAGCCTGGGCGCCGTGACCGAGGTCCCGATGAACGATCTCGTCGAGATCGGCGTCTTCGCGGCCGCGGAGGACGGAGGGCTCGGCGAGCCGCTGTACCTGCGCATGCACCGCATCCGCTCCGGCGAGCAGAGCATCACCGTGACGGTGCCGGGGAAGCCTGCCGGAGCCGGGATCGACCCGCGCAGCCTCTTGATCGACGTGGACGCCACGGACAACCTCGCTAATATCCGATAGTCGAGGCGCCTGCTCTGCCGACAGAGTCAGGCGCCTCGACTCTTCCGCCAACCCGTTGGATCAGGGTTTGCTGGCCGGATCCGCCGGATCGGTTTGAGCGTATCGCTCGTCGCCGTCCCAGGAGCCGTCCCCGTCGCGGTCCACGCCGATGCGCTCTCCGGAGCCGGGCGGCACGCAGGTGTACGTCACGGGGGCCAGAGATCGCAGCGCCGCGTCGGTGATAGGCGGCTGTCCCTGCCGGTCTCTCGCGAACAAGCCCGATCCCAGGTACAGGAAGCCGGCTTCGTCGTCCAGGATCCTGGCCTTGGCCACGAGATCACATTCCCCTGCCTCCGCCCTCTGGCGCAGGAGGTTGACGCGGGAGGTCACCGCCGCGGAGCTCGCGGGCCTGAGCGTGATCTGCTGGCCCACGACGGGCGCCAGGTTGGTGGGGAATGCCAGGATGAAGGCCTCGAGCTGCCGGCGCTGGGTTTCCCCCTGCGGTCCATCCGGGAGGCCGTTGTTGCCGGGCCCGACGAATTGCTCCGAGAAGCTGAGCCCATGGGTGAAGCGGAACACCGTATCGACGCTCCCGTCGTGCAGGAAGCCGAAGCCGCGCACCTGATCTCCCTTGAAACCGTTGTCACCGCCGAGGAACCCGGGGTTCGCGGGATTCCCGAACATTCCGACCTTCTGATAAAGGTTGCGCAGGTGGGGGGTTTTCAGGAGCTGTGGGTTGAAGTCGAAGCCCGAGAAGCCGGATGTGCCGAAGAGCCCGGGCGCCGCGGTGCCAGGGTTGGCGTTCGGATCGATCACGTGGCAACTGGTGCAGGTGAGGACGGCGCCGTTGAGCTCCGGAGCCGATGGGATACCGCAGTTGGTCTTGTCGAAGAGCAGGCGCCCGGCGTCCTGATCCGCGGTGAGCACGTTGTCGAGCCGCCGGTTTGGGTTTGGCGGATATGTGATGCGGAGGATGAAGTCCGTGAACGCATCCATGTCTGCTTGCGGGATGGTCGTGTGGCGCCCGAGGAGATCGGGGAATGCCCCGTTGAACTTGTCGAACGCTGCGCGCTCGTCGAAGGCTCCGCTGTCCGGCTGTTCGTTCGCCGCGTCGTTGCCGCCGGTGCGGTCGCCGCGCCAGTGCATCGGGCCATGGCTCGCCATGCCGCGCAGGCTCTGCGTCGACATCGGGCCCTTCATCGGATGGAAGACGGGCTCCATGGGCTGCCCCGTAATGATGTTGAGGAGCTTGGTGATGAAGGGGCCGGGGTTGTCGATCGCCTCCCCATCCGGGTTGCCGAGGTCCCACGCCAGGCTGTCGTTATCGCCGAAGGCGTGGCAGCTCGCGCAGGAGGATTCGCCGTTGCTCGACGAAAACCTTGCGTCATAGAGGAACCGGCGGCCGATCACGACGCTCGGCGGCTCGGGGTTGTGCATCTGGACGTGCGTGGTCTCCGTAGCGGTCGCCGTGTCGACGATCGAGATGCCGTTGTCGAACCGTGTCATCACATAGAGCTGCCCTCGATCCTCGTCGAGGAAGAGGCCGGTGGGGCCGCCGCCGCTCACGGGGATGTGGCTCGCCGAATTCGGTACGAACGTGTCGGTCTCGAGCTGCGCCGTGGAGAAGACCCCCACTTTGTCGGAGCCCAGGGCCGCGACATAGAGGGTCGCGCCATTGCCGGTCACCGCCATGCCCTGGGGCAGGGCGAGAGACCGGTCGTTCTCGGCGTTCGGGGTCGTCGCGCAGCAGGTGTCGTAGTCGATGTGCTTGTTGAGGTGCCTCGGCGCTACGCCGCCCTCGGGTGAGAGCACGGTGATGCGGCTCTCGTGCAGGTGGCCGCGCAGGCTCTGCCCGGCGAAGGTCCCCGGGCCCTCGAACCGCGCGGCGTTGTTTGCCTCGGTGTTGGCCACGTAGATCTTGCCGTTCACAGGATTGACGGCCATCGTGTAGAGGACTGTGCCGACGCCCTGGAAGGAACTGCCCGCTCCCGGGTGCAGGCGCGGCGGGTTGGACATGGCGTTGATCACGAACACGTCCTTGTCGGGCAGCGAGAATTTCACGAACTGATCGCGGGAGCGGCCGAGCGCGTCGACCCAGTGAGCGCCGTTCCACTTGACGATGGCCCCGACTTCGGGCGCGGGGCGGCCTTCGGCGTTGGTGGAAGGTCCCGGGGCGCCGTCCGGACCGAAGCCGTCCGTGAGCGCGGTCTCGGGGACGGTGGCAGTCCGGTTGCCCGTGTGGAAGCCGGCGGCGTAGACGCGGGTGCCGTCGGGCGTCACCGCGAGGGCGCGCGGAGTGTCCGTGAAGAGCGTGACGATGGTCAGCGGCGTACCACCGAGGGAGCTACCAAGCTTGTCCGCGTCGAACACCCATACGTCAGCGCGCCCCACGCCCGGGGTCGTGAGCTGGGGATCGAACGGGATGTTCTGGCCCCGATGAGCTGTCGTAATAAAAGCCCGTTTCCGCTGCGGTCCGGCGAAGACGATGTCGCGGGGCTCGTCGCCGACGAGGAGCGTGCGCCCGACGTGCCCGGTAGAGTCGCTGTCGAGCTCGACGACGCTCACGCTGTCAGAGAGGTGGTTGACCACCCAGACCTCGCGGTCAGTCCGGGCCGCGACGGCGACCGGTTCGAGGCCCACCGGAATGGAATCCGTGTGGATGAGCTGACGCCCCTGGATGCGGAAGACCTCGAGGCGGTTATCCGGCGTGTTGACGGCGAACAGGTGCCGCTTGTCCGGAGACATCGCGAGCGGGCGCACCTGCCCGCTTTCGAAGAGCGTGTATGGGGAGGAGGCCTCTAGCGCCGGGGTGAACGCGAACCCTGCCAAGGCCATAAGCGACATCAACAAGCCGCGGATCATCAGGCTCTTCCGTTTCATGTCTGCTCCTTTCCTGGGACCGTCATATGGGAAGATACGCAGGAGCAGATATCGACCCGCCATGCCGAGTCGGCAGGTGTCCGGGCTCTTGAATTGAATCACGCCACTTCCGGCAAGCCGCGGACCTCGACGGTGGAGAAGCCCTGGTGCTTGGTCACGATCACCTGTTGGGCGAACTCGTCTCTCAGCTCGGGGATGTGCGTGATGATGCCGACCATCCGGCCGCCGACCCGCAGACCGTGGAAGGTCTCGGAGACAAGAGCGAGAGTGTCGGGATCGAGGGTGCCGAAACCCTCGTCGATGAACAGGCTGTCGAGGTTCACCGCTCCGACGGCACGCTGAATCTGATCGCTGAGCTCCAGGGCGAGGGCCAGGGAGGTCAGGAAGGTCTCTCCTCCGCTGAGCGTGTCGCTGATCCGCGTTTCGTCGGCGTTGTCGTGATCGACGACCCTGATCTCGTCTTCGTTGAACTGCAGAGAGTAACGCTCCTGAGTCAACATCAGCAGCCGGGCCGAGGCGCCCTTCACGAGCTCGGTGAATACTTCCTGAAGGACGTATGCCTGGAACTTGTCGCTCCGCAGGTCGCCGGCCAGGAGGTCGTACACGCGCAGCGCCTCCTCCTCGGTATCCAATTGCTCGCGGAGCTCTTTGGAACGTTCGAGCCGCTGCTTCATGCGCCCGATCTGTTCTTCGAGCTTTTTTTCCTTGCCGAATGCGGTCTCCACTTCGATGGTGACATCCGTCGCGAGCTTTTCGACGGTCGCCAACTGTTCGTCGGACACTCGCTCTTCCCCCAACTCGGTTCTGAGGGTGGCGACACGCTCCTCGGCGGCGTGGATGTCTTGCCCATGCTTGTGGACTTGCTCCCTGAGCCGGGCGGCAGTGGCATCGTCCAGCAGTGCCTCCCGGACGGCGGTCTCGTCGTCAAAGCCGGCGGCAGCAATCTCCGCATCCCTGCTCTCCGCTCTCTGGATGGCGTCCTGACGAGTTGCTTCGGCGGCTTCGGCTTTGAGCCGTTGCGCCTCCTTCGCGGTCATCAGTCTGTTCTGGCAGGTTGCCGCCTCCTCGGCGGCCGCCTTGAGGTTGTCTTCCAGTTGCCGGATCTGCTCATCCAGGACGGCAGCCTCGGCAGCCGGGTCGTCTGACTCGGTGACGGCACGGATCTCGTCCTGCAACGTCGTGAGCCGTTGCAGGCTCGCGCTGCGCTCCTCCTCCAACCGCTTTCGTGACGCTTCCCTCTCGTCGAGTCTGTCCCGCGCAGTGGCTTCTTCGGCTTTGGCTCTTTCGAGGGTCCGCTCAGCCGTCGCCAGTCGCGTCTTCGCTTCTTCGTTCGCTTTGCGGCTTCTGGCGAGCGATGCGATCTGTTTTTCGATCCACACCTCGACCCCTTCGGCCGGAGCGCGGTCTCCGAGCGTTCGAGAGATCTCTTCCTCGCCAGCGGTCAGGCTGATTTGAAGCTCGGCGTAGCGCGACTCCAACTCGGCGAGGCTTTGCCGGGCGGCTTGGAGACTCGCCTGTTCTCCCGTGAGCGCAGCCTCGTTTTGTCTGGCAAGCGCGTCGGCAACTTGAAACGCGGCCCTGGCTGCTTCGAGCTCGGGTGCCATCTGGATCGGAGGTGGTGTGGACACGAGCTGCTCACACACCGGGCAGGGTTGCCCGGGAACCAACTCTTCGCGGAGGTGATTGGCCTCGTGCAGGCTGATCGCGAGATGCAGCGCCTCTTCCGCCTTCTCCGCGGACTTCCTGGCGGATTCGGCCTCTTTCGTCAGCAGCTTGATCTTCCCTTCCTGCTCTTTCGCCGCTTTGCGCTTCCGAGCGAGCTCGGCCATGCGCTCTGCCGCGATTTTTCGCGCAACGCCAAGCTCGACGGCCCGGTCGCGGACGCTCTGCAGCAACTCGTCCAGTTCCGGGTCATAGCCGGAGGCCTCGGCGGCTTGCCGAGCCGCATCGACGGCTGTCTGTTGTTGCGCTTGCACGGCCTTCGCCGATTCAACAATCGCAGCGAGCGAGGACAGCTCACCTTCCAGCGCCCTCAAGCGCTGCGTCTGTCGCTCGATGGCCGCTTTGAGCTGTTCTCTTTCAGGCAGGCGTCCGAGCACCTGGTGGAGGCGGGCCACCTGCTCACGAATCTTCTTGATCGCCTTGGCGGCTTTCTCCGCGGACTTCAACTCGCCGGCCTTCTTCTTCCAATCCATCTGCGCGGAGTCATGGCGGGCCTTGGCTTCGTCTGCCGCCTTCGCCGTCGTCTTCGCGGAACTGGAAGCTCGGGCCGCTTCATTGAGCAAAGGCAGCAGGGGCACCGCGCGCGCCGCAGCCTCGATCCTCGCTTTCGCAAGGCTGATCTGTTCAGCCTGTTTCTGCAGAGCAGATCGCTTTTCTTCGACCTGTTGAAGCTCCCGCGTTTTCGCATGCTGGCCGCGCAGCCGGGCGAGCCCGGCCTGGATGTCGTCGCGATTCTTCCTCCAGGCTTCGAGCGATTCGACGACCTGGGCGTGCTCCGTCTCCAGCCCGGCGACAGCGGCCTCGTCGACGCCGGCGTACTCGTCGGACAGGAGCTTCTGCAGCGAATCGACAGTGACCTTCATTGTAGCCGCGAGACGCTGAGCCCGTTCCCGCATCCGCTCGTAGACGTCGAGCCGAAGGAGCGTGCGGAGCATGCTGCGCCGGTCTCTCGGTTGCGCTTTGAGAAACCTTGCGAACTCGCCTTGGGGCAGTACCACGGCTTGCATGAACGCGGGTGCCCCAAGCCCCAGGATCTGAGCCACCTGATCGGTCGCGGCGCGGACCTGGTCCGCCAGATTCTTGAAGGAGCCGTTTCCGTCCTGCTCCTCCAAGCGAACCGCTTGCACACCATTGCGCCGGAGAGTCCGTGCGATGCGGTAGCGGCTCTCGCCGACTTCGAAGTCCAGCACCACCCTGACCCGGTCCCGGGCCGCCGAGATCATTTCGGTCCGATTGAAGTTGTTGACCCGGGGGATCTCTCCATAGAGCGCAAAGATGATTGCATCCAGCAGAGTCGACTTGCCGGCTCCCGTCGGCCCCGAGATGGCAAAGAGCTCGAGCGTGCGGAAGTCGACCTCCTGCTTCTCTCTGAAGCACGCGAGACCCTCGACGGTGAGATGGACGGGGCGCAGCTCTCAATCCTCCCCGGATGCCTGGGCGTACAGATCCTCGAATGTATCCAGGACGGCTACGTCCGCTGCTTGCTGGTGCTCGCGGAGGTGGTAGGCGGCGTAGTGCCGCACCGGCGGAAGTCCGGCTTCCAGCCGGATGTCCGACAGCTCCTCGGCGTCTGGGAGCTCGGCGCGCACGACGAGCGCATTGGGGAGCAGCTCGCGGACTTTTCGATTGAGGTCGGGATCCCTCTCCGTCAAAGGGACTGTCACGCGCAACCAACCCTCCCGATATTGGTCGGCGTCCTCCTCGAGCTCCGCGAGCGAGGCACGGAGGTCGAAGAGCGGCAGCCCCCCTTCGTAGGGAACATGATCTACGGTTGCGGACTTGCCGGGCGACGCTGTGACGACGACAAAGGTTTTCTCCTCGCCGGCCTCGCCGAAATCCAGCTGGAGAAGCGATCCGGCATAGTAGGCGGGCACGGGCCCGTCGATCTTCTGCGGCTTATGAATGTGGCCGAGAGCGATGTAGCTCGCCGTGGAGGGCAGAGCCTCTGGCGAGGCGGCCCAATCCTCCCCGATGTGAACGCGGCGCTCCGATTCGCCGAAGAGGGCCCCCTCGATGTGCGTATGCGCCATGAGGAGGTTGACGGCGTCAGGTTGAAAGGCGCTGCAGAGATCCTGGACGGCGCGCTCGAACATCCGGGCATATTTGATCCGGGTGCTCGCCTCCTCGCCGGCGATGTCCAGCGCAGACACCCAGGCTCCGGGGGATGCGAACGGAAGCGCGGCGACGATCGCCTTTTCTCCACAACGGGTCTCGACGGTTCGGGTCCCTCCCCGGGCGGCGGGGCGTGGGCGGCCGAGGATCTGCACGTTGACGAATTCCGTGAGCAGCGAACGGGCGTCCAGCCGGAGCGGGTCGTCGTGGTTGCCGGCGACGATGAGCATCTGCGCTCCGGTCCGGCCGACGCGGACCAGGAACCGGTTCACGAGCTGCTCGGCCTCGGCAGGCGGGTTGCGGCTTTCGAAGACGTCCCCGGTGTGGAGGACGAGGTCGATGGAGTGCTCTTCGATGAAGGCCGCGAGATGGTCGAGCACGGCCTCCAGCTCGTCGAGGCGCTGGATGCCCTTCCATCGGCGGCCAACATGCCAGTCGCTTGTATGGACGATTTTCACCGGTCAACCCCCTACCGGGGTGCAGTCTACAGGATCTATCCCGCCAACTGCCGCTGCTTCAGTCTCTATCGCAACGAGATATTGACACACAGCGAACATGCAGTTATCCTGCAGCCCCTCTGATGAGCTGCTTGCAAAGGAGTACAGCTATGAAAGTCATCGGTCTTCTGCTCGGTTCGTTCCTTCTCGCCCTCGTCCTCGCTCCCGCTTCGGCCCAGGCTCAGTGGTGCCAGGGTATCGATGGTCCTTATTGGTGCGGCGATCCCGACGCCTGTCAGGCGATCTGTAGCGAGCCCGGCTCCGACTGCACGACCTCGTGCAAAAGGTTTGGCAACACCTGGGCCACCTGCGGCGCGGGCGGCGGCGACAACGACGCGGATGGCGTCGCCGACGACATCGACAACTGCACCTGCAGCGCGAACGCCGACCAGGCCGACTGCGACGAGGATGGCATCGGCGACGCCTGCGACTCGCAGAACGAGAAGTGGGTCTACGTCCAGGATCTCGGCGAGTGCGACATCGACCGGCACGCGACCGGAACCGAGTGGGATGTCCAGAGGATGGGCGCCAAGCGCTACCGCAACGTGTGCAACAACACCTACTGCTCGGACCGCTACGTCATCCAGGAGGAGAGCTGCACCTTCAGCTTCTGGGGCTGCGGCAAGGGGTACATCGAATGTTGCGAGTGCCAGTTCGGCTATGACACCTGCCATCAGCCGAGCGTCTGCGGCGAGCCCAACTGCCCGTTCTAGCAGGATGGGAGACGCGGCCGGTTCCGATGGGACCGGCCGCGGCGGGCTCTACGCATCTAGCCAGTCACACGCCAGATGACGTTGCCCACGTCATCGGCCAGCAGCAAGGCGCCGCGCTTGTCGATCGCCACGCCCACAGGCCGCCCCATCGCCTCGCCGTTTTTCTTGACGAAGCCGGTCAGCACGTCGATCGGCTCGCCGGAAGGCTTTCCATTGGCGAAGGGCACGAAGATCACTTTGTAACCGCTTCGCGGCTTGCGGTTCCAGGAGCCGTGCTGTCCCACGAACATCCCGCTACGGAATGGCTCGGGCAGAGTGGTCCCTTTCGATGAGGTCAGGCCCAGGGAGGCAGTGTGTGGACCGAGGGCGTAATCGGGCACCAAAGCCTTGGCCACGAGATCGGGCCTCGGCGGCTTCACCCGGGTGTCGATGTGCTGGCCGTAATAACTGTAGGGCCAGCCGTAGAAACCCCCGTCTTGAACGGAGGTCATGTAGTCGGGCACGAGGTCGCTGCCGAGCTCGTCGCGCTCGTTGACCGAGGTCCACAAGGCTCCGCTCTCGGGCTCCCAGGCCATCCCGACCGGATTGCGCAGTCCGGTGGCGAAGACGCGGTGGCTGCCGGTCGCGAGGTCTACCTCCCAGATCGCCGCGCGTCCCTCTTCCTCTTCCATTCCATGCTCGGCCACGTTGCTGTTCGAGCCGACGCCGGTGTAGAGCTTCGAGCCGTCGGGAGAGGCGATGAGGCTCTTGGTCCAGTGATGGTTGCGCGGGCCTGCCGGAAGGTCGACGACTTTGACGCCGGCTGCTTTGATCTCGGTCGCTCCCTCGGTGTAGGGGAACTTCACGATGGCGTCGCTGTTGGCCACGTAGAGGTCGTTTCCGACGAGCGCCATACCGAATGGCGAGTAGAGTCCCGTCAGAAACGCGGACCTGGTCTCCGCGACACCGTCCCCATCCGCGTCCCGGAAGAGCGTGATGCGGTTGGCGCTGGGCACGCCGCCGCCGGCTTTCTTCTGGAAGATTTTGAAGAAGAACCCCTTGATCCCCTTGTTGTCCTCGGGACGCTCCGGCGCGTTGGTCTCGGCCACGAGCACGTCGCCATTCGGAAGCACGTAGAGCCACCGCGGATGGACGAGGTCCCGGGCAAAGGCGGCCACGGCCGTCCCCTCGGCGGCAACCGGCTTCGCTCCTCCCGCCCAGCCCGTCGCCTTGACGACGTGCACCAGCGGGATCAGCGCCTTGTTCGGGGGAGGGAGCGTGGGGTCGGGGCCGGTTCCGGCCGAGACGGGGAGCTTCGCCGAGGAAGCGCATCCGGTGATACCCGCGACGAGCAGACACAGGCAGACGACTCTCTTGGCCGGTTGGAGCATGGGCGACCTCCTGCCCTCGATGCAGCAAAAATCAAGCCTGCGCAGGCCCTTGTGAGACAATCCAATCGCCGTCAACGCCATGAAGCGCCCCACTTCAATCGACCTGGTCATCTGCACGTACAACAATGCGGCGCTCCTGGACCGGACCTTGGATGCGATTTCGAAGCAGCGGATTTCCTCCGGCATCAGTTGGGAGGTGCTGGTCGTCGACAACAATTGCACGGACCAGACGGCCGAAATTGTCGAGAGGCATCTGGAGTCTTTACCTCTCCGGATGGTAAGCGAGCCGCGGCAGGGGCTGACTCCCGCCCGTCTCTGCGGCGTCAGGAACACCCTTGCAGAGTGGATCGCTTTCGTCGACGACGACTGCCTGCTTGCGGAGGACTGGGTCGAGGAGGCGGCCCGCTTTGCGGCGGAGCATCCCGCTTGCGGTGCTTTCGGCGGGCAGGTCGTCCTCGAATGGGAGACGGACCCGCCTCCCTACGCATTGAACCGCCGATATGCCTATGCCGGCAAGCAGCACGGCGTGACGGCTCACCGCCGGCCGTGGCTCGCCGGGGCCGGAATGGTCGTGCGCAGAGAGGCGCTCGCGGATTGCGGATGGATCGGCAGGCAGTTCCTCGAGGACCGGATCGACAAGCGGCCGGTCTCGGGCGGCGACATGGAGATCGGATTGCGCATCGCAGCCCGGCACGAGGTCTGGTACAACCCGGCCTGCAAGCTTCGGCATGTCATTCCCGCGCACCGCATGACGCGGCAATATCTGAGACGCATCACCTTCGGCCTCGGCGCGAGCCGGCACAACGCCATGGCCTTGACCTGGAAGGGCTCCTACCCTGCCTGGCTGGCGTACTCGGCTCTCCATTCGGCAGGGTTGGCGGCCTTTGAGATCTTCGGCCGCCGATTCGTGGATATCCCGCTGACGTTCAGCCCCGTTCTCGGCTGGTGGGCGGCGATGTGGGCCATGTTGCGGATGGATTCCGCGGAGCGCCGCGAGCTGCTGGGGAGCGCGCGTCGAACACCTTGAGGCGATCGTTGTCGAGCACGCAGGTGAAGCGCTCGGCGAGGTGATCGCGAAGCTCCGTATAGAAGTCGAGCCACCAGAACGCCGGCCAGCCGAAGACGACGAACCGGGTTCCCGCGGCGATCAGGCGGATCAGCTCGGCCACCGCCTGCGCGCCGTCCGCGGGCGGTCCCCAGTACCGCCCTTCCCTCTCGATGAAGGGGACCGCATGCCTGCCCGCGGTGAAACCCTTGCCGAAAGCATCCTGGTCGACGAGCACCATCGACTCGCCCGGCGGGACCACCGCGGCAAGCTCGCGGGTCGCCGTCAGGAGCTGATGCATCCATTCGTTGGCGTGCGGGAATGGAGCTTCCGGAGTCCCGACTCCGAGGAAGGGACAGAGCGCCTCCCATCCTTCGCCCCCGCAGATGTCGAGGACGAGCAGGTCACCCGGCCGGTTCCTGAAATATTGCTCTACGTTCCGTCGGTGGTTTTCATAAGCGGCGAGGAATCCTTCGCGGGAGAACCCGACCGAGCCGTAAACCCGGGCGCTGATGAATTCCTGAAACCGCTTGAAGTCCGGATAGCGATGCCACCAGTCCATCATCAGCTCCCAGTGAAGCTCCACGGACCGGAGCCACGCCGCGGGTTCCCGCACCGTCAGTACGAAGCGGCTCCCCGGATACTCGGCGTCGAGCTGCGCGTAGAACGGCGCGACGGGAATGTCGACGGCACCTTGATACTCTTCGAGGATCGGCAGCCGGTAGCGCCCGTTCCGCAAGCACTCGTAGGTGGAGTCGTCGGACGGATAGTGGATCGTCCTGATGCCGAGCACGTTGAGCGCTTCCGCGAGGCTCGAGGTGCCGGTCTTGCTCAGCCCGAGCCCGAAAACCTTTCGATCACTCATGATGTTCCTGGAGGAACGTCCGCAGCTCCCGGCCTACGCTTTCGTGGGAGAAATGCTCCTCCGCCCGTTTCCGCGCCAGCGCGCCGAGCCTGGCGCTCAGGTTCCCGTCGTCGATCAGATGGCCTAGCGCTCGCGCGAAAGCATCGGCATCGCCCACGGGCACGACCGTCCCGATCGCGTCTGCAACGCCGGGAGCGTCCGCGGCGACGACCGGGAGGCCGCAGGCCATCGCTTCGACCGGCGCCACCGGAAAGCCTTCGTTGCGCGAGGGAAAGGCATACACGTCGGCGGCCATGAGATGGCGGCGGATCACCGTGCGATCGTTCACGTATTCGTCGGTCCAATGAATGCCGGGATCGCCGCCGATCAGCGTGCGCAACGCAGGAGCGTCGCGGCCGGTGCCGAGGAGAAGCAGGCGAAGGTCGCGGCCGGGCCTGGCGCGCCGGATCGCCTTCCATGCCTGGACGAGGACGTCCAACCCTTTGCGGTGGAGATCGACGCGGCCGTGCCACGCCACGACGCGGGCATCGAGAGGAATTCCGAGGGCTGATCGAGCGCCCTCCCGATCGGCCGGAGGCCACATTCGAAGATCGATCGGGTTGAAGATGCGTGCGACTTTGCCCGCCGGCATGCCATAGGTCCGGCGCAGGCGTTCCGCTTCCACGCTGGAGCCGACGATGAGCCCCGAGCAGGCGCGGAGGGCGATGGGGCGGACCGGGCGCTCGAAGCGGCTGAGCTGCCAGTTCCCGCCCTGGAACGTTCCATACACTCTCATGCTCGTCAGGCTTCCGAGCAGCGCGCAGATGTCGAACCGCGCGTGCTCGTAATCCTGGCAGAGGATCACGTCGCAACCTTCGCGGCGCAGCTCGCGGGCCAGCGATCGCAGCGGAGTGGCGAGATAGGGGCTCAGCTCTTTGAGAAACGCCGTCCAGAAGCCTCGCCGCTCGCCGGCCGCCTCGGCGAGGCCTACCGCGTACGGATTTGGCACCCGCACGCGCACACGGCGGTAGCTGGCCGGAGCCGGGAGGACGCAGATCGTCGCGCCGGTCGGCTCGTGCTCGAAGCGCGTTACCTGATCGATCCGGGCGGAGACGCAAAAGAGAACGGGGCGGCATCCGGCATGGAGCAGCGCCTCCATGTAGCCGAACATCCAGCCTCCGGTCATCTCGGCACGGAAGGCTTCGAACGTGATGCCGATGTTGTCGAGGAAATCTTCGATCAGATGGCTCCAATCGATGAGCGCAACGGTCACTTGCGCGCCTCCGCGGCCCGGATCAGAGCGGGCAGCACGGTTGCGGAGTCGAAATAATGCGCCGCGATCTCCCGTGCCGCGCGGCAATGCCGCGGGTAGTCGCCGGAGATCCGGGCGACCGCGTCGGCCGCCTCTTCGAGCGTGGAGAAGGGTGCCACGCCCAGGCCGGTCTCCATCCATTCGCTGAAGCCGGTGTCCTGAACGGCGACCGGGCGTCCGCTCGCCAGGTAGCACGCGCTCCGCTCGCTGAACCAGCCGGACCGGCTTGCCACGTATCCATGCTTGGCCGCGCTGAGCTCCCCCTTGGACGAGCGGATGTAACGCTGATAGCTCGACGCATCCTTCGTCAATTCGAGCGGATCGCGAATGCGCCAGCCGTGAGCGCTCAGAAGGCCGCGGGGAGCGCCGGCGGTTCCGAGCGCAAGCTCGAAGGTTTCGGGGCTAGCCGACGGGAGGTCCAGAAGCCCGGTGAACGACTCGGATTTCATTCCGAACCGGCGCCCGCCGTGCTCGCTGGGCGCGTAGCTGTCCCACTGCATGACGGTCGTGAACGGGCCGGACTCCGGCCCTTCGGTGACCTCCCACGCGTCGAGCGTGATCGGCTGGCGCGTCGGGACCCATGGCAGCCCGTCATCCGGGATCGAGCATCCGGGACGCCCGAAGTTTTCGCCGAAGGTCAGGAACGCCGTGTGTTCCAACGCGCGGGTGCGTGCCGCCGGGTCCGAAAGGTGGCGGATCTGCGTGAAGGCGGGATCGGTGTCCACCAGCGCTCGGACCGGCGCTCCGGCCACCCATTCGCGGAGCGGGTTGACGCCCGACAGGTTGAGGACCAGGTCCGCGCTTTCGCAGAACTCCCGCGCCCGGCCGGCGGCGGGCCCGAGCCAGCGGCCGGTATGGGCGTCGTGATAGGCCCATAGCTCGCCGGCGTTCACGCGCCCGAAGGCATCGCCGGCGAAACGGAGCCCGAAGGATGGATCGGTATCCACGGCGTGGCGGGAGGGGTCGTAGCAGGATGGGTAATCGTCGCTGTCTTCCACGAAGAGCACGTCGTGCCCGAGTGCCCGCAGGCCAATCACATACTGAAGGTGATGCCACACGAGGCCGCCGAGCGGTCCGCGGATGATGTAGCCGAGGATCGCGATCCTAGACATCGAAGAAGGGGAAGACTGCGAAGATGAGCCGGTCGCGCTCGCGCACGGAGCTCTTGAGATCGTCGGTGTAGTACGTCTGCCAGCGCTTGTCCGCGGTACGCCCCTTGCCCTGGGGGAGGATCCTGCCGAGACCCAGGACGGGCTCGGCGTCGGCCGGGTCGAAGCCCATGCCGACCAGGAAATCGTAGAGATCCTGATTCAACCGGTCGGTCCTGACGAAGCGCAGGTCGTGCATATCGCGCCGATACGCCTGCGAGGCGATGTAGGCGTCGTCGATCCGCGCGTAGACCTCTTCCGG
This sequence comes from Acidobacteriota bacterium, assembly GCA_034667225.1. Lineage (GTDB taxonomy): Bacteria > Acidobacteriota > Thermoanaerobaculia > Multivoradales > UBA5704 > DATMER01. Next base: position 70,774 of record JAXDKG010000055.1, on the reverse strand, counting down.
CTGCTTGAAATAAAACTTGACGAACTGTTCTGTATAGAGTCCGGGGTCGTAGCGCTCATTGCGGAGCGTGCGAAAGGCGGCGCCGGTGAGCTCCATGTACTCGGGAAACGAAAGCTCCGGGAAGCGCGGAAACCTGCGCTCGAAGTCCGGGACGCGGCGGTAGTAGCGGAGAAACTCGCGCCGCTTCCACCAGCCGAACTCATATTGCGAGACGTAGAGATCGTAGGGGTTTCTCACCGAGGCGAGGATCGGCCGGCCGCGCCAGGCTTCCGGAATCTCGTTGCACCCGCCGTGCTTGTTGTTCGTGAAGACGAAGGTGCCGTACTTCCCGCTCGCGACCACGTTCCTCCCGAAGGCACTCGCGAGCCGGTTGCGCAGGTTCCATTGCGCGCCGTAAAGACGGAAGAGCGCGGACGTGACGAAGGTGCCGCCGGTCTTGGGCTCGTGGACGGCTACGAATCGATCGGTGAGGATCATCGCCGGGAACATTCGAGAAGCGCACGCTCGCGCGCATCCCGGGTGTCGTCCGCGTCGAGCCGGCGGACGACCCGCATCGGATCTCCGACCACGACCTCATACGGCGCGATGTCGCGCATGACAAGGGTTTTGCACCCGACGATCGCTCCTCGGCCGAGGGTGACGCCGGGGAGGACGACGCTGTCGAAACCGAGCCAGACGTTGTCTTCCAGCGTGACTGGGCGCGGCGGCTCCACGGCGCCCGGATGCCGGCCAGGGTCTCCGGCGGCGGCCCGGAGCATCGCCCGCCGCGCCGCGGGCGGCGAGCCCGCGCCGATCCAGGTATCGGTCACAACCGATCCCCAGGCGAGGAGGCAGTGCGAGCCGATCGTGATCAGCTCGTTCGCGACGATGTAGGTGCCGTTCAAGACCGTGTACTCGCCGACGAGGACCCTGCCGCGAGGGCCGACGACGAAGGTGGCTCGGTCGTAGGCTCCGGACGCGTCGCCGAGCACGAGGCCCGGCGTCTGTTCCGACCGGAACGGCGCGAAGCCATAGGCCGTGTCGATGTACACGTCGCGCCCGATCTGGACGTTCGCGGGAATGTGGCGGGGATACCAATCGTAGTCGAGGTTCACGGCTCCTCCACCGGGCGGGCCGGGTTGCCGGCGACGGAGGCGCCGGCCGGAACGTCGCGGTTCACGAGCGCTCCCGGCGCGATCACGGCCCCTTCGCCGACGCGCACGCCCTTGAGGATCGTCGCGTTCCAGCCTATCCACACGCCGTCTTCGATCACGACCGGCCGGACGTCGATCGCCGGCCGGCGGGACCGGTCGCCCCTCCCCGACAGCGCAATGGTGTCCGCGATCCTGCCGGCGGGCTCGACCGGATGGAAGTCGGAATCGGCGATGGTCACGCCGCCTGCGATCATCACGTAGGAGCCGATCGAGATGCGCTCGGAGCAGACGAGCGAGGCGTTGGCGAGATAGCAGAAGTCGCCGATCTCGATCATGGCATCGGAGTCCGCGGCGAGCGATGTCCTCCAGATCGTGACGTTGCTCCCTACGCGCAGCCCGACCGGCCCCTTGGCGAAGAAGTGTTTGAAGCAGAACGACGAATCGATCACGGTGTTCTCGCCCGCGATAATATTGGAAGGGATTTTTCCTGGAAACCAGTCGCCGGGCAGGGCCAGGCCCGGGGTCAGGGGATAGAAGAGCTGCGTGTCCGTGGACATCTTCTTTACATCCAGCGCTTGAACGCCAGCACGCCGTTGAGGCCGCCGAACGCGAACGAATTCGAGATCGCGTGCTCGACCTGCGAATGCCGCGCTTCGTTCGGAATGACGTCCAGGTCGCATTCGGGATCGGCTTCCGTGAAGTTCGCCGTCGGCGGCAGGATTCCTTCGCGGAGCGCGAGCACGGTCGCGACCGCCTCGATGGCCCCGGCCGCGCCGAGCGCGTGCCCGTGCATGGATTTCGTCGAGCTCACAGCGAGGTGTGAGGCATGCTCGCCGAAGACAAGGCGCAGCGCCTCGGTCTCGATCGGATCGTTGACCGCCGTGCCCGTGCCGTGCGCGTTGACATATCCGATCTGTTCGGGCCGCACGCCGCCATCCTCCAGCGCCGCCGAGATGGCGAGCGCGGCGCCCTCGGCAGAGGGTTGGGTGACATGGTGCGCGTCGGCCGACATGCCGAACCCGACCACCTCGCCGAGGACGGCCGCGCCCCGGGCGAGCGCCGCGTCGAGCGGCTCGAGGACCATCATGGCGCCGCCTTCGCCGAGGATCATCCCTCGCCGGTCGCGGGAGAATGGCCGGCAGGTGTCCGGAGCCACGACGCGCAGCGCCTCCCATTTCTTCAGGTGGCCGAACGCGAAGGGGGCTTCGCTCCCTCCCGTGACCGCGATCTCGGCCGCCCCCGACCGGACGAGCCAGAAGGCCTGCCCGATGGCATGCGTAGCGGAGGCGCAGGCGGTGGAGACGGTGTAGGTCGGACCCCTCGTCCCAAGCTCGATCGCGATCTGGCTCGCCGCCGCGTTGGCCATGGCGCGCGGGATCGAGAACGGGTGCGTGCGGCGCCCCTCGGCGCCGTAGACGCCCGCGAACACCTGGTCCTCGGTGATCTTGCCGCCCAGACAGGAGCCGGTGACCACGGCGGTGCGGTCCCGCAGCCGGGGCGTCCACTCGACGGCCGCCATGGCGACCGCCTCGCGCGCGGCGATGAGGCCGAACTGCGCGAACCGGTCGAGGAGCCCCAGCTCCTTCTCGGGAAAATGGCTGGACGGATCGTAGCCCGCGACCTCGGCGCCATTCTTGAACCGGAGCTGCGCGCAGTCCACCGTCGAGATGGGGCCGATGCCGGATTTGCCAGCGCGGAGGCTCTCCCAGAAATCGGCGACGTTCGCGCCGACCGGGGTGATGGCGCCGAGCCCCGTGATGGCGACGCGGCGTGTCACGGGGCCGCCAGCTTCCGGATGCTCTCGACGGCCTCTCCCACGCTGGCCAGCCCCATCGCTTCCTCATTCGGGATGGCGACGCCGAACTCCTCCTCGAGGTCGTTGATCATCGCGAGGGCGTCGAGCGACGTCATCCCCAGCTCCTCGAACGTCGTCCCCGGCGTCACCTTGCCGAGGTCGAGGTTCTGCGATCTCGCGATCGCCGCCATCACTTTCGTTTCGATGCTTTCCGTCATGACTTACATCTCCTCCAGCATGCGGGCGAGAACGCGACGGCTGTCGAAGAATTCTTCGGCCACCTCGCGCGCTGCCCGCGCGTGGGCCGCGGGGTCCTTCTCGATCCTGCGCAGCGCATCGGCCGCGCCTTCGAGTGTATCGAACGCGAGGAGCCCGCGCCCCTCCGGAAGGTGCGCCGGCCAGCCGGTGTCCTGTGTAACGACCGGCCGTCCCGAAGCCAGGTAGCAGGCCGAGCGGCAGGAGAACCAACCGGTGCGCGCCTTCACATAGGTTTCCTTGGCCACCGAGAGCTCGCCGAGCGAGCCCGCGATGAATTCCTGATAGCCATCGCAGTCGGGCGCGCAGACCTGCGGATCGAGCACGCGCCAGCCCGCCGCCCGCGCCTCGCTCTCGGGGAACGGCTGGCCCGCGCCGCCGGTCTGCCCGACCGCCACCGCGAGCGGGATCTCGGGCACGGCCGACGGCAGCTCGAAGAAGCGGCGGAATTCGACGTCCTTCTGCCCCCACGTCGTTCCGGCATGTTCGAGCGGCTTCGCGGCGGTCCAGTTCATGAGCGTCGTGTAGGCGGAGCCGGCGCGATCGCCGCGATCGTGGACTGGCTCCATCGGCTTCCACAGATCGAGCCGGATCGGCTGCCGGGTCGGCCGCCAGGCAATTCCGTGCCCGGGCATGAGGCACTCCGGCCGCCCGACGCTCTCGCCGAACGTAAAGAAATGATTGTGCGCCTCGACGAGTTCCCGGAGCCCGGGGCTCCCGGGAGTGAACATCTGCTGGGACACGGCCTGGATTTGGGTGAACATCGGGTCCGTGTCGACGAGGGCGCGCGCCGGGATGGCGCGGTATTCGTCGCGCATGAAGGTCGAGCAGGAGATGTTGACGAAGGCGTCGGCCGACCGGCAGACGCCGCGAAGCTGCTCCTCCGAAAGCCCGAAGCAGCGGCCCGAGGCCTCGTCCCGGTAGGCCCAGCGGCCGGAGAGGCCGAACGCCTCCATCACCGAGGCGAGATGCGACACCGTGGCCAAGCAGTCGCCCCAATCGCTCCCTGCCGGCTGATAGATGGGCCACAGCCGCGTGTCTTCGACATAAAAGACGTCATGGCCGAGCCCGGCGAATCCGGCGGGGTACTGGACGTAATCCCACGTCACGCCCGCCGCCGGGAGGAGCCCGATGTAGCCGCCGACGACGATGCGCAGCCGTTCGCTCACCGATGCTCCGCAATGGCTTCGTCCATGAGCTGCGACGCGTAGTGCCACAGCTCGAGGTCGAGCTCGTTTCGTTTGCGGATGGCCGCGATCGTCTCGCGCGGCAGCGAGGCCAGGGCAGGCCGCGCCGGGTTGACGTTTCTGGCGTAGCTCACGACCGACCTGTGCCAGCCGAGCCTGCGCTTGAGGAGCACGAGCGTCTCGTCGAGGCGCTCGATCGTTCCGGCGACGGCGAAATGGCGCCGCAGGTTCTCCTTCGCCGTGTCGAGCATGGCCGGCGTGCACCCGCCGATCTCGGGGTCGGCGCCCGCGATCCGGCGTGTCTGATCGTTGTCGACCTCCCGGAACGGAGGCTTGGCGACGAACGCGTCGAGTGTCATCGACTCGTGCAGCTTTCCGTAGTAATAGAGAGATACGACGCGCTCCACCGGGTTGCGCAGCGCGGTGACGTAGACCGAAGGCCGCGCGACGTGCTCGTGAAGGCCGAACCAGAAGTGCCCGATGACGGCCCGCAGATCTCCCCGCCGCAGGAGAGGGAGCACGTGCCCGGGCACTTCGAGCGGCCGCTCCTTGAGGAACCCATAGTTCAGGTACGCGACTCCGGCGATGAGGACGTCGCCGTCGGGAGCCGCTTCGGCCCGGGTATGGGCGTAGACGAACTCGCCCAGGGTCTGGCCGCCGGCCTTCGGGATGTGCAGAAAGAGGACCGTCGGCCCTGTCGGCGCGGCGGTTTCTGCCACTCCAGAGGTCGGTTGCGGCGTTTGCTCCAGGCTCTTCTTGAGCGCTCGGGGAATCCAGTTTCTGAACGGCATCGCGATGAGCGGCAGCCTGCCGTCGAACGTCAAATGGTCTTCCTCGACGGTGATCCGCGCCACGATTCGGATGCCCTGCGCGGTGACCGAGAAGTCGAAGGTGCCGGCCTCCCAGACACCCTTCAGATCCGAGATGGCCTGCGCCTGTGCCGTCGCGGCCCTGAGCCGGGCCACGGCTTCGTCCTTGCCGAGCTCGTGCGCCACCGTCGCCGTGTATCTGGGCATCGAGAGACTCAGTCGTTGGCGCTGACGTACCAGCGCGACGGCGCGACCTCCTCGGGCTGCAGCGATCCGTCGAGCACATGAGTGACGATGGGGAAGTCGTAATCGTCGCGCTCGAAGCCGAGCTCGCGGACCACCGGCTCGAGCACCTGCGTGGCGAGGACCGCCACCTTCCGGATCTCCTCGGCACCGGACCGCACGAGGCTCTCCTCATGCGCGGCGTTGGCCGCCGCGGCGAGCGCGGCGCGCAGCGCGGGTCCGGCATCCGCGGCGAGCAGATCGCAGACGAGCCACTGGCGGTCGCCCTTGGCCCGCGAAGCCACGAGCGCGGCGAGCTCGCCTTCACGGCGGACAGCGGTGACGGTGTATCTCGCGTTGGCGAGCTTCCAGCGCAGCGTCGCCGTGTCGCGCACCGACATACAGCCGTGGAGGCCGCGCGAGGACTGCCAGAGGCGGTCCACGGCCTCGGGCTCCCAGGCGGCGAGCTCGGCCGCCTCGAAGCCCTCTCCGAGCGGGAGAGGCGCCGCGAGGGGAAGCGCGCGGCTCCAGAGCGGGAAGGAGCCCGTCTGCAAAAAACTGAACATCTTGAACAGCCGCACCCAGCGCGGATCGGGGACCATGTAGATCAACTGCTCGCCGCGCTCCTGAAGCTCGCGGACGGCGTGCAGGTACATCGCCACGGCCGGCTGTTTGAGCGGGTTCAGGCTCGCCATGCCCTGGCGCATCTCCTTGGTGATGATCGTGCCGAACGGGCGGTGCGCGCGCACCTCGCGGCCGTCGACCGAGACGAGCGACGGCATGAACCGGAACTGGCCGACGATCGCGCCGGACCGGCTGTCCCTGGCGACCACGATGCGCGGCTTGCCGTACGGCGCCTCCATGAACCACCGGTGCAGGTTGCGGAGCGTCTCCTCGCCCCAGTCCGTCTCCTCCCGCCAGAGCTGCTCCAGCCCGGGAAGGTCCGCAACTTCGTGGAATTCGAGCTCGATCGGCATGGGTCAGGATTCAATCGTTGGCGCTCACGTACCAGCGCGCCGGGTTGATGTCGTGCTTCGTGAGCGATGGATCGAGCACGTGGATGACGAGCGGGAAGTCATACGCGTCGCGCTGGAAGCCGAGCTCCCGCAGGGCCGGCTCCAGGAGCGGCGTCGCCAGCACCGCGATCTTGCGGATCGGCTTCGCAGTGCCCACGGCCTCCAGCGCGTGCTCGTGCGCAATATTGACAGATGCCAGGATGGTTTCGCGCATCACGTCCCCGGCCTCCGCCGTGACGACGTCGCACAGGAGCCACTGGCGGTCGCCCCTCCGGCGCCCCGCCGCCAGTCCGACCAGCTCTCCGCCGCGCTCGACGCCGACGACCTCGTAGCCGGGCTCGCTCAGCTTCCACGGCAAGGTGCGGGAGTCGCGCACGACCAGGCAGTGATGAAGCTGCCGGGCGCGTTCCCAGAGACGGTCGATCCGTTCGCCGTCGAAAGAGGCGAGCCGCGAGGCCGAGTACCCGTCGCCGGACGAAAGAGGCTGGCCGAGCGGCAGGGGAAGCTGCCAGAGAGGGAAGCTGCCGCAGCGGAGGAACGGGAACATCTTGAACAGCCGCAGCCAGCGCGGATCGGGGACCATGTAGATCAGGCCGTCTCCCCGCGCCCGCAGCGCCTTGACCGCGTAGTTGTACATCGCGACGGCCGGGTGGCTGAGCGGGTTCACGCTGCGGAAGCGCAGCGACCGCGAGACGATGGGAGCGCCGGGCCGGAAGGCGCGGAACTCGCGCCCGTCCACCGACACGAGCGAAGGCACGAAGGCGAACTGGCCGACGATGGTCCCGGACTCGTCCGTCGCGATCGCGCCCGAGATTCCGCCCCACTCCGGCACGTCGACCACGAGGCGCTGCCACAGCTCCTCGGCGAGCGCACCCCAGTTCGTCTCCTCCTTCCACAGGCGCTGGATACCGGGAAGGTCGTCCTCTCGCACGAGTCTGTAGCTGAGCCCCAACGGACCTCCTCAGTCACCGGGCATGACATACCAGCGCTCGGGCGCGAGCCCTGCCCCGCCCCCGAGAGCGCTGCACGTGAACGCGAACCTGTAATCGACAGGCTCGAAGCCGAGCTCGTGCAGGGCGGGATCGAGCGCGGGCGTCCGCATGACCTTGAGATGAGTTGCCTGGCGCTGCGCTTCGAGCCAGAGAGCGGTCGCCGCGATCACGGCGGCCAGGTCCTCGGGACGGCGGGCGAGCACGTCGGCAAGGAGCCCCGTCTGCCGCTTCGTCGCCGAATACCCGACGAGGCTTCCGTCGCCGGTATCCCGGACCTCGAGGGAGATCCGCCCCGAGTTGCGGAACGTGAGCCAAGCGCCGTCCCGCACCACGCCGCACGCGATCGGAAAGCTCTCCCGGGCGGACCGCCACAGCTCCCCGTACTCCGCGCCGAACAGCGCGACGGGCTGCGCCTCCACGGTCCGCGCGGAGCGCTCGAGCCTGGACAGGGACGCGGCTTCGAGCGCGAGCCCGGCGCAGCCGAACGTCGTCTCGCCGAAACGCGCCTCTCCGAACCGCGGGGACAACCGAAGGATCCGCAGCCAGGCGTACTCCGGCAGCGAGTAGACGATCTCGAACCCGCGTTCCTGGGCCGCCGCCGCGGCGGCCTTGTAGAGGCAGACCATCGGATGTCTGCCGCGGTGCAGGGATCCGCCGCGGAGCTCCTTGCGCAGGATCGGGGCGGAGAAGCGGAGCGCGCGCACCTCGCGGTCCTCCACGCTGACGAGCGCGGGCGCGAAGATCTCCTGCCCGACGATCTCGCCGCGTGGATCGACGGCCACGGTGATCAGGCAAGGCCCCTGCGGCCCGTCCACAAACCACTCGCGCCATTGCTGCAGCGAGAGGGTGCCCCAGCCCGCCTCCTCCCAGAGCCGCAGCAGGCCGGGCAGGTCGCCCTCCTCGAAGACGCGGTAGCTGAGCTCGTCCACGGCCTGCCCTCAATCCGCCTGCATGCCGACGGCGTCGAGAGCTTCTATCTCCTCGTGGGGCAGCAAGTCTTCCGTCGTCGATTCGCGGACGACCCGGCCGGCGGCGGCGGCCCGCTCGACCTTGCGCACCGAAGCGCGCACGACGGCCATTGCGGACCCGCTCTCCACCAGCATGCGAACCGTCAGGAGCAGCGCGAAGCCGGTGAGCAGGGCCGCAGCAGCCGGGGCGCTGTCGCCCGCCGCCGCGGCAGCCAGCAGGCCGAGCAGGGTCGAGAGCAGGAAGCCGACGGGCGAGAGCCGGGGCCAGGCGCGGACCCGCAGGAGCTGCCGGCCCGCGCCGTGCTCCTCGACGGCCGAGCGCAGGCGTGCCGAGCCGAGCACCCCGCCCCGGACTTCGAGGTCCCAGCGATCGAAGTCGCCGCCCGCGAGCACGACGGCGCCCGTCTTGGTGATCGTCCCGCGGATGTCCTTGAGCCAGTCCTCGGACGCGCGCCACGTTTCGCTCCAGAGCGTCAGCGATCTTGGAATGATCGGGACGACGACCGCCAGGGCCGGAAGCGGGCGCCGCCAGGGTGTCAGGCCGTGACGCAGACGGCCGGTCAGGCGGGCGAGCGGCTGCAGGAGATGCAGGAACGCCGTGACGAGGAACCTGCCCGCCCGTTCACGCCGGCTCGCGCGATCGGCCGTCCTGCGTGCTCGCGCAGCGCTCGACAGCGCCTGGACGACAGGCGCGGCGACCGCCGCCGCCAACGGCACGAGGCACCACGCGAGCGGCGCCCAGTGCAGCCCCAGGAGCGAGAACACCGCGAGCGCCAGGATGACGCCGTACCACTCGGGCATCAGGGGGAGGGAGGCGACGACGCCGGGCGCCGGGTGGTAGATCGACTGGAACGGCGCGCTGCCGAAAGAGCCCTGGTAGATGCGGCCGCGCCACGAGGTGAGCGCGCGAGTGATGCCGTTGCCGTACATCCGGCCCTGCCACGTGAGGTGGCCCAGCGAGTTGTACTTCCCGGGCCACTTCTGCTCGAGCAGGGCCTCGGCCCTCCCGTAACCCTGCTGCTGCTTCCAATAGGCGCGGATCGAGCTCCGCCGGTGATGCCAGACCATCGCCGCGGGGCTGAAGCCGATGCTCCAGCCGAGCTCCTGGAGGCGCCAGCAGACGTCCACGTCGTCCCCCGCGGTGCGGTACCGCGGATCGAAACCGCCGATCGCCTCGAGGCACTGCCGCCGGACGGCCATGTTGCAGCCCGGCACGTGCTCGGCGACCGTGTCCGAGAGGAGCACGTGCACCGGCCCGCCCGGCGCGTGGGCGACGCAATCGGCGATGAACCCGTCGCCGGGCGGCGCGATGTTGGGCCCGCCGATCGCCGCGTGGCCGGTCGTCATGAAACCGTGGGCGAGGAAGGTCAGCCAATGCCGGTCCGGCGGCGCGTCGTCGTCGGTGTAGGCGACGATCTCCCCGGTCGCGGCCCTCATCCCGGTGTTTCTGGCGCTGCTCAGCCCCTGGTTTGCGGTCGAGATGACGCGGAAGCCAAAACTGTGGGCGAAACTGCGGGCGATCTCCGCGGTGCGGTCGGTCGAGCCGTCGTCGACCACGATGACCTCGTAGTCCGGATAGTCGAGCCGGGTCAGCGCCCCGCAGCAGGCGCCGATCGTGCGCTCGCCGTTGAAGCTGCAGACCACCACGGAGATCCGTGGCCAGGAATGGCCAGGGGCGAGCGGGATCTCGAAAAACGCGCGGCGGACGGCGTCGAGCGCCGGCTTCGGGCGGCGCAGCCGGTCGGTCAGGCCGAAGTCCCAATCCTCGATCTCGAAGCCGCCGCGATGCCACTCGTCGGTCCAGGCGAACGCGAACGCGCCCGCGCAACCGCCGGCGAAGACCGTCCGGATCTGCCAGTCGAGCACCGCGGCCTGCGCTTCGAGCCCGTTGCGCCGGCTGTCGAGGCCGATCTCGGCCATGACGAGCGGCCGGTCCCCCGCGTGGACCTGCAGCCGGCCGATGTAGGCCGCGAGGGTCTCGCGCGACTCCAGGTATACGTTGAAGCAGACGAAGTCGAGGAACGGCAGGTCGAGATACTCCGTCGACGGGTAGTTGACGTAGGTGACGAGCCCGCCCGGGTCCTCGCTCTTCGCGGCCTCGTAGAGGCGCCGCAGGAAACGCTCGATGCGGTGCCGGCCGTACCACCGCACGATGGAGCTCGGGATCTCGTTGCCGATCGCGTAGCACAGCACGGCAGGGTGGCCGGAGCAGGCCCGGACGCCCTCGCGCACCCGGGCCTCGATCGACGCGGCCGTCGCCGCGCTTTCGAGGAACGCGACGTGCTGCTCCCAGGGAAGCCCGACCATGACGCGCAGACCCTGGCGAAGCGCGATGTCGAGCAGCCACCGCGGCGGCACCGTGTACAACCGCACGGAATTGATGCCCTGAGCGGCCATCGACTCGAAGTCGCGCTCGATGGCGAGCGGGTCGTAGTGTTCCGATCCGTCGGGCCCCGGGCGGAACGTGCCGTAGGTGACGCCGCGGACAAAAAGCTTCTCGTCGCCGGCACAGAGGAACTTTCCGTTCGCGTCCGGTCTGGGAGGGGCAGTCTGAGAGTGCTGGTGCTGTGCCATATAGGTCGAGCGGGAGCCGTACAACTGGAAACAGTGAATACAGCCCGCCGGACCCCATTGGTCACGGAGGGGGTGCTGCGCAAATTGTGTGCGGGATCAGGTCTTTTTCAACTCCCTCAGCTTCGCACCGTACTTTAAAGGCCCCTGTTGGACGTGTCAAGAACCGATAGGCCGTTTTCGCCAGCAGGGCTGCTCTTTTCGCGCCGGTGCTAGACTCCACCGAACCTGCAGAGCGAAAGGGGGATGCCTTGCCGGAGATGCCCGCCGCGACGGACCGGGGCGAGGAGCGCGTCTGGGAGGAGGAGATCGAGGTCCTCAATCCTCACTACGGCATCGAGGACGTGCCGCCGCCCGCCGAGACGCTGCTCTATGCCTGGCAGCACACGCTCGTCGACGTCTCCCCCTTCGTCCTCCCCATGATCGTGGCCGGCGCGGTCGGCTACTCCGCGGCTCAGGCGGCGTACATGATCTCCGCCTGCCTGGTGCTGATGGGGGTCGCGACCTTCGTCAACGCCACCTGGGGGAACCGGCTGCCCTCGGTCCTCGGGCCCTCGGCGACGGATACGGGCGCCATGGCCACGGCCGGGGCGATCTTCGGGGCGCCCGCCATGTGGATGGCCGGGTTCGTCGGCGGGCTGTTCGAAACCCTTGTGGGCGCGAGCGGCGTCCTGCGATATCTGCGGCGCTTCCTGCCGCCCTACGTCTGCGGCATCGTCGTGCTGACGATCGGCATCTCTCTCGCCCGGGTGGCGGGCGGATGGCTGTTCGCGGACCCGCGGCCGGAGATGCTCGGGATCGCGGCGCTCACGGTCGTGTCCATCCTGCTGCTGACGGTGATCGGCTACCGGTTCCGCATGGGAGTGCTCGCCCGCGGGTCGATCCTGTTCAGCCTGCTGTTCTGGGGTGTGGGCGTCGCCGGAGCCCTGGGACTGGCCGACTTCGAGGCGCTCTCCCGGGCTCCGTGGTTCGGGCTGCCCCGTCTGTTCATCTTCGGAGGTCCCGGACTGGGATGGACGCTCGCGGCCGGGGCGGTGTTCGGGGTGATGATCGGCTACGTCGGCTCGATCGCCGAGTCGATCGGCGACTACGCGGGGACCTGCGCGGTCTCGGGCGTCACCTATCGGATGCGTCACATTCATCGCGGGATCACGGTCGAGGGGCTCGCGTCGATGATCGGGCCTCTGTTCGGAGCGCTGCCGCTCACCACCTACAGCCAGAACACGGGCGTCATCGCCACGACCCGGGTCGCGAGCCGGCGGGTGGTCCAGGTGGCGGCGCTGATCCTGCTGCTCTACGGGCTCTCGCCCAAGACGGGCACGCTCCTGGTGCTCATCCCCAGTCCGGTCGTGGGCGCGGTGTTCCTGGTGATCTGCGGCATGATCGCGACCGCCGGCCTGCGCCTGCTCGCCTGCGGCAAGAAGGACGAGGTCTACCTCGTCACCACCGCCATCTCCCTGATCGCCGCTCTCACCCTGCCGCTCGCCGCCGGGGGTCAGAAGGCATGGCTCGAATCCCTCTCCCCCACGGCGCGGCTCTTCCTGAGCAACGGCGTGGTGATCGCGATCACGCTGGGGATCGTGCTGAACGCGTCGCTTCGGGCGTCGCTCGGAGAGAGGGCCCGGGACTTGCCGCCGTGATGGGAGGGGATGCCTTGGAGTACGCCGAGTCGGCGTTGCGTGGGTTCGAACCCTATGGGCAGGGGCCGCGGAGGGGATACTCGCCGGTTGATCAGAAGAGGAGGACGCCCTTCAGCGCCACAGATCCTCATCCACCCGGCCGAACGGCTCCGTGGTTTTCCGGAACTCCTCGGCTTCCTCCGCGGTCCAGGTCCCCGCGAGATGATCTAGATCCCGATAGACGGGCAGGCCCTTTCCATGGTCGATACCCTGATGGATGAGCTCTTTCAGGACCGCCTCTTCGTCGATGCTGCGGCGGGCCGCTTCCCGTGCGATCCACGCCGCGCTCGAGTCGTCCAGATCTCGGATGGTGATGGTCTTCGACATGACTTCCAGGGTTTCTCCTCTCGGACATTCTACCCGAACAGCTTCCTCAGCCATGCCAAGTGGTTGAGCGGATCAAGGGGCGAGGCTCAGGAGCCCCCTGGGGCCTACGGACCGCCATGACGTCATGACCGAGCCGGCGCAGTTCCCGGATGAGCGGCCCTGGGAAATTCTCGTTCGCAAGGGCCTTGCGGTAATTCCCCTGTTCCCTTCGAGGGCTTTGGCCTGCTCGCGGACCTTCGAGAGGAATGGGCTGTCGCGATGCAGCCAAGCCGAAGAGGAAACGAAGACCCGGCTGATGCTGACGTCGTAGTCGAGGGAGAGCTCGGAAACGAGATGACCCGTGTGCTCGATCTCCCGACCATAGTCCGTTACCTCGTCGAGCACGATCAGGATATCGACATCGGACTCGGGGGTCGCCTCAGTGCGGGCGTAGGAGCCGAAGAGATAGATGCCCGCGAGACGCTCACCGTAGAGGTGCTCAAGCCCGCGGCGGAGCTTGATGAGCAACTCTTCGATCTTGGTCTCCGGCATCGATTCCTCCCGCGAGGCATTCTATAGGACCCTCCCGTCACGTCGATCCGCTGGGCATGGCGCGCTTTTCCTGGGAGCGCTGGCGTCCTCGCCGGCTTGTCCGGATGAATCGGCGAACGCCGGCAATTGTGGACCCTGCAAGAAGGCCGGGCCTTCGGCCCAATGTCTTGAGATGCCGGCGAGACGCCAGCGGTCCCAGGGAAAACGCGCCACGCTCATGGGTGCGGCGATCCAGCGATTCAGACGCGGCGAGTGGGCCGGGTGAACCGGCCAGAGGGATTCTCGCGGCCTTGCAGGCCGCAAGGGCGTGGTGGCCTGGTTTCCCAGGGCATCGGCCTTCGGCCTCAGCCCCGGGCTGGGCTCTGCCGGCCCGATGGGCCGGATTTTTTGCTGGTCGAGTCCAAGGAGCTTGGGACGTATCCAAGCCGTCCAGATCCGATCTAAGAAGCTTGGATCGCCGCGAATAGGCTTAAATCGGATTTAGGAGGCTTAAATTGGATCTAAGGATCTTCGGCCGGTCCTAAGCGCTTTGCGGGCGGATTTAAGGAGCTTGGATCGGATTTAAGCCGCTTAGATCCAATCTAAGGAGCTTAGATCGCCGCTAAGGAGCTTAGATCGGATCTAAGAAGCTCCGGCCGGATCTAAGGACCTTAAAATTGGAGCGAGGGCGCTTAGACTGGATTTAAGGACTTTGGGACGGATCTAAGAAGCTTAGACCCGACCTAAGAGGCTTAGATCCAATCTAAGGAGCTTAGATCGGATTTAAGGGGCTTAAATCAGCTCGCAGGGCTTCTGGGCTCGTCTGAACCGATTTTCCCCGACATCCGCCGCCGCAATGCGTTGCGCACGGCCTGGAAGCCATCGTCGAGGTGGGCTTCGAGATTACGCGGCATGAGCACGTCGCTAAGGAAGACGAGGATGTCGTCCACGTGATGGGCGAATTCCCGGACCAGGCGAACCTCCTCCCAGGACCCGCTGCCGGGCCGGAGATCCGGATCGCGGACCAGCTCCTCGAGACTCTTGGCCTGATCGGACCAGTGCTTCAGATAGGGCGCCCTCTGCTGGAAGCTCCCGACCCTCACCTCCGGCAGCACGATCGGCACAACGCTGCGGGCCATGGCGCCGGCGTCCCCTTGCCACTTCTGCCAGAGCTTGTAGATCTCGTACATGCAGTAGGGAGAGCGCAGGTACTTGTCGCTGACCACGGCCACGACGTAATCGGCGCGAGTGAGTTGGCGCATGAAGGCCGAGATCCGATCCCCGGGCCGCAGCCGGTCGCGGTCCCGGACGGGGACGAAGCCGTCCTTTTCGAGAGCCGAACAGAGGTCATCGACGACCTTCGCGCGGTTCTTGCCCGCGCCCGTGTCGTCCCCCCAGGCATAGGAGATGAAGACCTCGCGGGGCTTTTCGTTTTCGGTGAGGGGCTGGGGGATGATGTCGATCCCAGCGGGTTCCCCTGAATCGTGCTCCCGGCCTTCGAAGAAAGCAGCGAAGGCCGCAGCGGGCACCGGCTTCCGCTGGAGATCGAGGACACGACCCTCGATCGCAGACGCGAGCGCGCTCCGGGCCACCGTGGTGCCCTCTAGAATTAGCAGTTCCTCAGGTTCCTCGCCGATCTGCGAGGAGATCGCCTTGCGGATCTCGCGTAGGAGGCCCAGAGGGTCACGGCCTTGCGCCTTCAGTTCCAGCGCTCGGGCACCCGGTTCTTCATCCGTGCTGGTGTCCACGAGATGGAGCAGGAGCTGGGTATCCCGTCGGCCGTCTTTGAGCCAGAGGCCATACCTCCAGTACTCGGCTAGGTCCCCGGCCCGCCGGCCGATCTTTCTCATTAGGTCCCGGATGACCGCCGGGTGGAAGAATCTGTATGCCAGCCGTAGCGTGGGCGTGCCGGGCTCCTCTTTCCAGGCATAGAGGCGACTCGCGACGGCTTTGAACCTTGGCAGCAGGTCCGGCGCGATGTAGCGCGCCTCTCCCTGAGCAGTCTTTCCGCAGCGGAAACACACGCCGCAGCTCTCCATCAAGTCGAGAAAGAACCGCTGCTCCTCGACGGAATGCTCCTGCCAAGCTAACAGAGCGAGATCCTCGCGCGTGAAGCGCCCTGAGTCTCTCAGCCAGGGTGCCGCCTTACCGCGATCGAAGACGGTATAGACGGCATCAAGCGCCCAATCTTGGTCGAGCACGATGCAGTTGGAGAAGAGGTCCGGCCGGTAGAACACCACGCCTGTGTGATGGAAGTAGTCAAGGGCGTGCTCCCAGGACTCGATGCCTCCGACTTCGTCGCAGAGCGCGCGGAACGCGTCTAAGGTGAGGGTCCGATGTTGCCGCTCCTCGTGCTTGCGTTCCTGATCCTCGCTTCGCCATTGGTAGAGCCGATGGCGCACCTCGGCGCGCCCCTGGCCGATCTCGAGCGCGCCGTTTCGTTCGAGCAGGTAGCGGACCGCGTCGCGGAGCTGGCCTTCGAGGGTCTCTCGACCCAGGTCCTCCTTGGCGCTGTAGGCGCAGCATTCGAAAAACCCGAACCCGTCCGGCCCCGACGGGGAAGGGCGCCGATCCGCGAAGCGATCGCACTGGGTCTGCACGACGATCACTGGGCTGCCCTTGCCGGCGAGAGTTCGCACGTAGTCGAGCCAATAGGCGCACGGTTGGTTGCGCATCGGCATGCCGTTCTCGGCGTATTCCTCCTGGTTTTCGAGCCTGGGAGTCCAGAGGATCAGGAAGACGGCGCGGCTGCGCAGGAAGAGCGCGTGGGTGCCGTGGTAGATGTCCTGTCCGCCGAAGTCCCACCAGTTGACCTGGAAGACCTGCTCTTGGCCTTCGGCCCGGATACACAGTTCCTCCCGCCAGATCTGGACGCCATGGGTTGACGGGACGGACTCGTCGAACGACTGGCCTCGGAAGCGCCGACAGAGTTGGGTTTTCCCAACGCGGCCGTTGCCGAGCAGGATGACCTTCACCTCGTTCTCGGCCTCGGCCCCAACGTCCAAGTCCGCGAGGTACGCGCGCAGCCGTGGGAGGCAGTCGTCCTCGTAATCGCGTGAGAGGATCTCCCGCGGTACTCCAATCATTTCATTGGCTACCAACTGGGTAAGGCGCCCGTTGCTTGTGATGGCCCGGAGTATTTCGGTCGAGACTCTGGGCCGGCAGCCAGTGAGGTAGAGAGCCTGAAGAGCTTGGAGCTTGGCAAGTGGCGACAGGTCCGTTACACCTGTGCGCTGCAGGTCTAGTTTCCGTAGCTCTTGGAGACCACCTAGGGGTGTGAGATCCGTTACTTCACGGCAACCCTGAAGATTCAGTCCCTGTAATCGATGGAGTTCAGCGAGCGGGCACAGGTTCGTCACACCCGTTCCCGACAGAGAAAGACCTTGAAGTTTTCGGAGACTGGCCAACGGAGACAAATCCGATGTGCGCGTGCTCGCCAGAGAGAGGCTCTGAAGCTCTTCAAGATTGGCAAGTGGGGACAGGTCCGAAATCCTTGTAGAAGAGAGGTCGAGGTGCTGTAGAGCTTGAAGGCTGGCAAGGGGGGCAAAATCAGTCAAGCCCTTACAGTTCCACAGTCTGAGCCCTTGAAGCTCGTGGAGACTTGCCAGGGGGCTCAGATCCGTCACACCTGTCCACAAGAGGTCGAGACTCCGGAGTCTTTGGAGGCCGGCTAGTGGAGATAGATCCTTTACCTTGGAGCAGGAGTAAAGACTTAGGTATTGGAGACCTGAGAGGCCGGCCAGTGGATGTAGGTCTGCTACGTCCGTACGCGACAGGCTGAGGCTTTGAAGTCCTTGAAGTCCGGCCAGCGGAGACAGGTCTGTTTGAACTGTATCCAAACGTTGAAAATCACCATTCAGCGACAGGCGCGGCGCGCCCGCGAGCGACAGATTGAGACTCTGAAGCGCTTGGAGTCCGGCCAGTGGGGACAGGTCCGTTACATTGGTGCACGATAAATCGAGGTCCTGAAGTCCTAAGATACCTGCCAATGGGGTTAAATCCGTCACATCCTCGCAGCCAGATAGATCGAGTGTTTGAAGTTGTTGGAGTCGGGCCAGCGGGGATAGATCGGTAAACGCAGGAGGTCTTCGCTCTTCGTCGAATTCAGGATCCCCCGCCGCGGTGAGTTTCCCACTACCCAAGCAGAGTGTCCTGAGGTGTGGCAGGTCTCCCAGACCGTCAGGCAGCTCACTCAGTTCCAGATCGCCGAGGTCCAGGCTCTCGACCTGGGTTCTCCGAGCCTCCTCGATCCGCCGTTCCGCCTCAAGCAGGTTATCTTGCACGATGGCTACATCTTACCCTCGTGGGGTGAGGGCTGAGACGCTTTTGCCGGGGTTAGAAGGGCTTCAGAACGACTTCGGAGGGGAAAAAGGCCGGGGGGCGTCCGGCAGCACGCCCCCCGATTCGACGGGATACCGACAGGCTACTTCACAGAATCAGGAGCCGGGGCGGGGGATACGGCCAGGGCCTCGGCAGCCGCCTTGGCCTTCTTCGACTGCCGGCGGCGCTTGATCGTCGCCGTGCGCAGCGGCTCCACTCCGAACTCGACCAGCTTCTCGTTGCGCTTGCCGTAGTGATCCTTGAGCGCCTCGCGCAGCATGCGGAAGATCTGGTCTCCTTCGTCGATCAGCCGCTGCATGTCCTGCGTGATCGTCTGCCTCGTGGCCGCGAGGGCCGCGTGCTGCGCGTACAGGCTGCGCATCCGCTGCGAATTGGTCCTCAGGGTGGGGAGCTTGAAGCCCAGGTGCCCGACTTCCGGATCGTTGGCGGTCATCGCCGTGTCGATCTTGTCCCACCCGTTCACCTTGTTCATGTACAACCGTACGTTGCTCATCTCGAACCTCCTTCCCCTTCCGGGGAGGTATGCCCGGTGCCATCATTGGCCCGGGTGTACAGCTGAAAAAAACCTGTCTACTCCGGCAGCGGAAGAGCCGTGCCCGTCGCCTTGGGCTGGGCGGGCAGCGGGTCGATGCCGAACTCGACCAGCTTCGGATTGCGCTTCCCGTAGAAGTCCCGGAGCGCCTCGCGCAGGCTGCGGAAGATCTGGTCCCCCTCCTCGATCACCTCCTGCATCTCCTGCGTGATCGTCTGCCTTGCCGCCGCGAGGGCCGCGTGCTCCGCGTACAGGCCGCGCAGCAGCCCGCCCTTCCCCTGCAGCTCGGGCACCTTGAAGCCCAGGTGCGCAACCTCCGTGTCGTTGGCGGTCAGCGCCGTGCCCATCTTTTCCCACCCGTTGACCGTGTTCATGTACAGCCTCGGATCAGCCATCTCAAACCTCCTTCCCCTCCCGGGGAGGATCGCCCGGCGCCGTCATTGGCTCCGAGCAACTGCATGGAATATGCATACGGTAGAGATGGCCAAAGTGTTTGTCAAGCCCCAATCTTGACTTTATGCGGGTTTCTTACTAATATTCAAGCCTCAAGGAGGTGGAAGATGCCTAGCGACAGAGAGGTGCAGGACAAGCGGAGACTGGCTATCCTCAAGATTCTGAAGGGTGAGGAGAAGATCGCCCAGCAGAAGGAGATCGTCCAGAAGCTGCAGGAGATGGGCATACCGGCCACGCAGTCCAGCGTGAGCCGGGATCTGTCCGAGATCGGAGCGGTTCGCATACGTGGTCAGTGGATGCTCATTGGAATCCACGATGTCGGCGTGTTTGAGCGGGTCGCCAATCTTGTGACCGAGATCCGGTTCGCCGGACCCAACATCATCATTGTCAAGACCCAGCCGGGGGCTGGAGCCCTCGTCAGCCAGGCGCTCGACGAGTCCCAGTGGGACGAGGTCGAGGGCACCGTCGCCGGCCTCAGCTCGGTCCTCATCCTCACCCACGATGCCTTCTTCCAGAAGATCGTCAATACGCGGCTCCAGGGCTACCTGCGCGACGGCGACGCCGGGCAATTGCCCGTGCTGCCCTGGCGGGTTACCCGGAAATTTACGTAGTGGATGGATTGGGAGGAATGCGCCGCCATGGAACCGTACAAGTCATCCCTGGAGCACGTGCTCGCCGAGCTCGAGCGCATCGACCTGCTCATCCGGGTCCAGGTCGAGCACGCCCGCGGCATGCTTCAGGATCAGGGCGAGATGCAGGGCCTCTACATCTCCGAGCAGGAGCTGGATGCCCTCCTCGCCGAGCCCGCCGGACTTCCGCGATGGGCCGCGGTCCCCCACCGCCCCGAAGTCGTGGAGGCCCTTGGACTCCTGGCTCAGGGAATTGCCGAGCGCAAGGCGGGCACGAGCGTAGAGCTCCGATTGGAGGAGCTGGCCCGGCGCTTCGAGCTGACTTCTTTCGATCTCGATGCCCTGCTGGTCACGCTCGCTCCCGAGGTGGACCTCCGCTACGAGCGGCTCTTCGCTTATCTCCAGGACGACGTCACCAAGAGAAGGCCTAGCTTCGACCTCGTCCTCAACCTGCTTTGCCCGACGTTCGAGGCCAAGCTCGCGTCCCGATCCCGGTTCTCGGGACAGGCTCCTTTGCTGCGGCATCGGCTGGTGGAACCCTTTGACGATCCTTCACGGCCTCAGCCTCCGCTGCTGGCTCGCTACCTGCGCGCCGACGCCCGGGTGGCGGCCTGGCTCTTTGGGGATGACGGCATCGATGGCCGGCTGGCTCCTTTTGCCCGCCGGGTGGAGCCGGCGGCGCGGCTGGAGGAGATGGTGCAGGAGCCGGCTTTGAAGGAGCGGCTTCTGGCGCTGGCAGGACAGGAGGGCAACAGGGTCCTCTATCTCCAGGGGCCTGTCGGCGTGGGCAAGGAGACCACGGCGGAGGCAATCTGCCGCGAGATGGATTTGCTGCTGCTCACGGTGGATCTCGAGCGTTTGCTGGCTGCTCCTGAGGAGACTTTCGAGACCGTCGTGGAGCTGGCGGGGCGCGAGGCGTTGCTTCAGGGGGCGGCTCTGTTCTGGAACGGGTTCGATCTCCTGCTCGCGGATGACAAGGCGGGGCGGCGCGGGCGGTTCCTGGCTGCTCTGGAGGAGCGCCGGGGGTTGACCTTCCTCGCCGGGGAGTCCGGGTGGGAGCCTTCCGATGCCTTGCATGGCACGGCGTTCACCCGGGTCGAGATACCCGGTCCCGGACATGGCGAGCGCCTGGAGCTCTGGCTTCGGGCGCTTCCTGAAGCAGAAGGTCTGGATCTCGATTCGATCGCGGCCAAGTTCCGCTTTACGGGCGGACGCATCCGCGATTCCGCCGCCACCGCTCGCAGTCTCGCCAGAGCCCGCGATCCTCACGGGAGCACGATCACGGAGGCCGACCTCTACGCGGCTTGCCGGCTCCAGTCGAGCCAGAAGCTCGCGACGCTCGCCCAGAAGATCGTGCCGCGCTACCGGTGGAACGACATCGTCCTGCCCGCGGGGCGCATGGAACAGCTGCGGGAGATCTGCAACATGCTGCGCTTCCGCTCGCGCGTGTATGAGGACTGGGGCTTCGGCGGCAAGCTCGCAATGGGCAAGGGGCTCAACGTCCTCTTCTGCGGCCCTTCGGGGACCGGCAAGACCATGGCGGCCGAGATCCTCGGCAGCGATCTCGGGCTCGACCTCTACAAGATCGATCTGTCGAACGTGATCAGCAAGTACATCGGCGAGACCGAGAAGAACCTGTCGCGGATCTTCGACGAGGGGCGCGCTTCGAACGCCATCCTGTTCTTCGACGAGGCCGACGCCGTGTTCGGCAAGCGCACCGAGGTGAAGGACGCGCACGACCGCTACGCCAACATCGAGGTGAGCTATCTCCTGCAGCGCATGGAGGAGTACGAGGGCATGGTCATCCTCGCTTCCAACCTGCGCAAGAACATGGACGAGGCGTTCGTGCGCCGCCTGCATTTCACGATCGAGTTTCCGTTCCCGGTCGAGAACGACCGCCGCCGCATCTGGGACGGCCTCTGGCCTTCGGCCCTGCCGCGCAGCGCGGACCTCGACCTCGATTTTATGGCCCGCCGCTTCGAGATCCCGGGCGGCAACATCCGCAACATCGCGCTCGCATCCGCCTTCCTGGCGGCTTCCGACGGCGGCGTCGTGACCATGTCTCACTTGATCCGCGCCACCCAGCGCGAGTACCAGAAGATGGGCAAGGTCGTGCTGTCCGGCGAGTTCGGCGAGTACGAGCAACTGACCGAGGCGCGCTGATGCACGAGGTCAAGCCAGCCTCTAAAGAGACGGCCGAGCCGTCCCGCCAGCGGCGCGAGGAGCCTTCCGGCCCCGAGCAGCAGGGTTTCGCCGGCGGCTCGGCCCTTGCGCAGAGGGTCCTCACGCTCCAGCGCCAGCTTGGCAACCGGCACGTGCAGCGGATGGTGGCGCTCGCCCGCGAAGCGCCCGGCCCCGAGGGTGGGATCTCGCCGGAGGTCGAGCAGTCGATCGCCCGGTCGCGGGGCGGGGGCCGCCCCCTGGACGCCGAGGTGCGCGGCCGGATGGAGTCCTCGTTCGGCACCGGCTTCGGCGGCGTGCGCGTGCACACGGGCGGCGAGGCCGACCGGCTCAACCGCCAGCTCTCGGCGCGCGCCTTCACCACGGGAAGCGACGTCTTCTTCCGCAATGGGGAATACCGGCCGGGCAGCTCCGGCGGGCGCGAGCTGATCGCCCACGAGCTGACCCACGTGGTGCAGCAGCAGGGCGCGGTCCAGACCTCGCGCCTGACCCTCGGCCCGCCCGGCGACCGCTTCGAGCAGGAGGCGGAGTCGGTGGCGCAGCAGGTGATGCGCGGCGAGGCGGTGTCGGTGGCGCCCGGGGCGCCTGAAGTGGCGCGCAGCATCCAGCGCCGGGACGGGCCGGCCGGGTGGACGCCGGTCCATATCGAAGCCGGCACGTTCGACGAGGCGGCCGGCACGTTCGCCATGGACCTGCGCGCCTTGGAGATGGACGTGTCGAAGATCGGCATCGTCGTCATCAACGGCCCCCATTTCCGGGTCTACAACGGGGAAGGCCAGCTGGCCACGCCCGCGACCTTCCGGCTGAAGGGGGAGAGCCGGCTGGGAAAGGGCGTCTACTCCCAGGAGTCCAGCGAAAACCGCCGGCTGCTCAAGCTGTACGAGCGGCCGGACGAGATCTGGGACCTCTCGGCGGAGGGGATGACGGGCGAGGTCGACTTCGCCAAGGACGTCGACCGGCAGGAGGCGTTCAACGAGGCGCTCAAGTCGTTCGGCCGCGTCTTCTATGTCGTCCCGGGCGCGGAGCCCGGCATGGTCCCCGACGACCACCTGCCGAAGAAGCCGCCGGAAGAGACCATGCCGGAGTTCATGAAGTTCCAGTCGGCGGGCAGGGCCGACGTCGAGCCCTACCCCGCCGCCGTCGTCCCGCTGACCCCGGAGCAGACCTTCACGGGCTCGGCCGGCAAGTTCTACTGCAAGCTCGACAAGGTCGAGTGGGACGCGTCCACCCTCGACAACGTCTTCCGCCTGCTGGAGCGGGTCAACTTCCGCTGGGAGGTGCTGAAGCTCGACGCCAATCTCCTGGTCACCGAGAAGGAGCGGGCCACGCGCTTGGACGCGACCCTGGAGCGCTTCAAGACCCGGGAGCGGCACATCCGCGAAGACGAGAGCACGATGCTCGGCAACGGGAAGGGGATCCCGGAGTCGGTCTACCGCGGCTACCTGACGACGCAGCTCGCCGCGCCGCGCCGCATCCTCGCCTACACGGGCGAGGTGATGCTCACCCTGATGCACTCCCTCGTGGGCGGCAAGGACCCCAACGTCGAGGACTTCATCGACTATACGTTCAAGGAGCCGGGCGACTACTTCGTCCGCTGCCTCGCCACGCCGATCCATGGATCGAAGGCGACGCGGCGGCGCGCCACGTCGGTGGCCGGCGTCCTGATCCAGGTCCGCGACCTCAAGGAGGTGGCGGCTTCTGCGATCAGCACCCCCGAGGAGGTCCTGGACAAGGCCGTCGCGAGCCTGGCGCAGTTCGACGAGAGGCTCGCGGAGCTGCGCAAGGCCAAAGACGAGGCGGAAACCCCGGACAAGAAGGCCGCGGCCGAGGTGAGGATCAACATGTTCCTGCCGCGGCGCGTCTACCTGGAGGCGTTGCAGCGCGCCGGCGGCGAGACGCGCGGCGCCCTCGCGGCCCAGCTCGACCTGACCCGCGCCCAGCTCGCCTACCTCACCGGCAAGGACGTCCCCTTCTTCCGCTACACGCCGGACCAGGTCGCGATGCGCAACGAGATCGAGAAGCTCAAGCAGACCGAGAAGCGGCTCTCCGGGCAGTTGGAGCGGGCCGACTCGAAGCTCGGCGACCAGGTCAAGCGCACGGGCATGATGCGCGCCTCCCTGCTCGACGACGTCACGGGCGCGCAGCAGGAGGTGCTCCTCTCCATCGGCGAGCGGGAGCTCTTCGGCAATCTGGAGGTGGTGATCGCCGACGTCACGTCGAGCAAGGGCCGGCGCTTCAACGGCATCGGCTCCGGCGCCCACGCCCGCTCCGACGCCTGGATCGAGGCGATGCGCGACCTGCAGCGCCATCTCGGAAGAGGGCGCGGATTCCTCTCCTGGCAGGCGCCGCCGCCGTACGGCTCGCTGGGCGAGGGGCTCGAAAACCCCCTACAACTCAAGATGGCCGAGCTCGACCAGATCAAGGAGCTCGCGGACGACGCCATGAACGCCCTCACGCTCGCGGCGCTCGTGGCCGCGCCGTTCACCGGCGGCGCATCGCTCGGCGTCCTGGCGGTGCTCATGCCGATCCAGCTCGGCAGCAGCCTCTACAACATCGTCAACCGGGCGATGTACGACGACCTGGAGCTCGACGCCGACGCGATCGGCAGCCTCCTTGACATCGTCTCCTTCGGGGTCTCCGCCAAGGTCAGCGCAATGACCAAGGCGGCCAAGGCGGCCCGGCGCAGCGTGGGCATGATTTCCAGGAACGGCCGCATCGCCCTCGGGCTCCTGGACGGGGGCGGTTACGTGGTGATGTCGTACTCGAGCTACATGGACATCATGCACGACGACCCGAACGAGACCCCGGAGGACGCGCGGGTGCGCAAGCTGCGCGCGCTCCTCGGCCTCCTCCAGGGCGCCTCGATTCCGATCGCGCACAAGATCTACGACCGGGCGGGGGTGCACAAGGACGGCTCGCACGCCGACGAGCCTGCGGCGCCCCGGGACAAGAGCGCCGCGGACGAGCCCTCTCCGGACCGGCCGGTGACGGACAAGACCGCGCCGGAGCCCGCGGACCGGGTGCCGGCGGAGGCGGCCCCGGCCAAGGCCGCTCCTCAGGCGGCGGCAGCACCGGAGGTGCCGAAGGCCTATCACGACGCGCTCCAGGGCGTCCCCAAGCGGGTGAAGCCGGTGATCAACCCCGAGCTGGAGGCGGGCACGGTCCGCGTCCAGTACGTCCACAGCGACGGCGTCATCACCCACATGTGGATCGAGATCGGGCCCGGCACCTCGGCCGCCCGGGTCAAGCAGCACGCCCGCACGGCGCGCGACATGGGGCGCTACATGGGCCTCTCCGGCCGCGTGCGCAAGGTCTACGACCAGATCGCGGCGTGGCTGTCGAAGAACCCGGCCGCGGGGCCGGGGAGCCGCGCCTGGGAGGCGAAGCTGGAGGTCAAGAAGCTCCAGGGCATCATCGACGAGCAGTTCGCGGCCTACGACAAGGCGGTTGACGAGAACAACACGGCGCTGCTCGACCAGCTGAGCAAGGAGCTGGACCACTTGGAGTCGCAGCTCCTCGAGCACGCACGGGCCGTGGACAGGTTCGACGACCGCGGGCGCGGCTTCGTCGCGGCCGAGGGGACCGGCGGCACCTTCGGCGCGGAGACGACGCGCGCCGAGGCCTTCCGCGCGCTGGGCGGCTCCGAGACCCGCGCCGGCACGGGCGGGCTGGAGGCGGCGACCGACCTGCGGCGCTTCGTCGACGCCGCGGTGGGCGAGAAGGTCGCCGCCGGTCCCGAGGACTTCGTGCGGCAGATGCCCGATCCCCGGGGTCTCAGCCACGAGTCCGTGCTCCGCCAGACCAAGGAGCCCTACCTGGCGAAGCTGGCGGAGCGCGTCACCGACGCAAAGCGCCTGCGCTCGCTCGCCTCCTACCGCGAGGCCCGGAAGGCCGGGGCCTCCCCGGCGGAGGCGCTCCACCGCGCATCCCACGCCGAAGGGACGCGGATCATGGACCTGCTGCCGGAGGCGGACCGCGCCGCCTTCGGCGAGGCCTGGGCTGCGAAGTCCGGCGCGATCCCGGCTCCCGCGGGCCGGCGGGGAGAGATCCAGCCGGAGACCCTGACCGGGGTGCCGGCTCCTCCCTCGCCGATCGTCGATCCGGCGCACGTCCGGGAGCGGCTCAAGGACAATCCCGCGGGGCTCCCGGCCCTCGATCCGGCGCACCTCGGGAAGCCGCCGGAGCCGGCGCCGTCGCACAAGACGATCGACGAGCTCCTCGTCAACGGCAGGTTCACCGACGCGGAGGTGCAGAAGGCCTACGACGTCTACGTCGCCGAGCAGACGAAGGCGGGCAAGAAGATCGCCACGCCCGAGGAGTGGGTGAACCTGACCCGCGGCGCGGCGCGCGCGCGCCTGGAGACGCTGCTCGGTCCGGACGCGTTCGGCGGCACCGGCACCGGCGTCGAGCGCCAGCTTCCGCTCACGGACTTCGCGCAGCCCGCGGCCTATACGCAGCAGCGGCTCGACGCCGACGTGGCCGCGGTCGAGAAGGAGCCGGGCAAGCTCTGGGAGCGCCTCGGCCGGCTCCAGGACGAAGGCGTCACGGGCGGCGCGGTCGGCGATTCGCTGTTCAAGATCCTCAAGGGCAATGCGGCCGAGATCCTGTCGCTTCCGATCCAGGCGGCCGAGGTCGCGAAGGTGCAGCAGAAGCACCCGGGCGCGCGCCTCTACGACGACGTGCGGGCGCGAATCTGGACGGAGAAGGATGGCAAGCTCCAGCTCACCAATTGGGTGCGGTTCACCGACAACGTGGTCGCGACCAAGCGCGGCCAGGCCCTCGATCTGCACGCCGTGTTCGAGGTCAAGTCCGGCCCCGAGGGCGGCCAGGAGGCGACCACGCAGGTCTTCGACTGGATCGAGGACAAGCTCGACGAGAAGATCGAGATCCGCGTGGGCGGCGACACCTACGTCTACGACCCGGGCAGCGCGGCCCCCAACCAGGTGATCGGCCTGGCGCGCGCCGAGCGCCACCTCATCGCGGCCCAGGGCGCCGAGCACCTGGGCCTCGACTCCGGCGACCAGATCGCGCCCGGGTCCCAGCGCTACGCCCTGCCGCAGACTGCCGACGAGATCAATTTCCTCGCGCGCACGCTGATCGAAAAGCACATCGCGCAGAAGGAAGGGCCCGTGCCGCCGCCGCCCACCCCGGCCCCGGCCCCGGCCCCGGCTCCGGCTCCGGCCACGCCTGCGGCCCCGGCCGTGCCGCCGGCTCCGACGCCGGCTCCAGCCCCGGCGCCGGCCGCTCTCCCCGAGCCCGCCGGACGGGCCGCGACCCGCGACATCGACGTGGCGGATCCCATGTACGGGCCCATTCAGGAGCCCGGTCCGGAGTCGTCTTCGAGCCCCGCGCCGCAGGCGCCGGGCCAGACGCCGCATTGGGTCCTCGCCGAGACGCGTCAGTCCCTGGAGGGAAGGGGCATGATCACGGACTGGGTCCCCGGGACGAATGCGGTCGGCGCCGAGGTGTTCAAATCGCTGACCCGGATCACCGCCAAGCCCCCCCATGTGGAAGGGCTCGTGGTGTACGGCAAGCGGACGGGCAAGAAGGTCACGATCATCACCGGCTACCACGCGACGGCCGCCGGCGAGAGCGCCCCGGAGAAGAAGTTTGCCGTCGACGACGCGAACTACTACCGCGAGACGCATCCCGACGTGGACGTGGTCGACACCTCGGACATGACGCACGACCAGAGGCTGGCGGTGATCGAGGCGACCCCCGGCGTCGTCATCGTGAGCACCTGTTACGCGGCCTGCGCCACACCCTCCGTCCACGGCGGCGAGCACATGGACAGCATCTTCCGCCCCAATCTCGAGATGTTCAATCGGCTGAGCGAGGGCATCAACGACCGGCCGCGGGCGTCGTACAGCGTGATGAGCCGGATGCTCCCGCGCTATGGGCTCATCGAAACCGTGCAGGGCGTGAACGTCCGGCGCGCTGCGCCGGAAGAGCACGGTGGTCTCGGGGAAGTGCGGCCTGGATTGGAAGGTATCCTGGAAGAAGCGCTCCACGCCGTCTCGCAAAGCGACACCACCCTTGGCTCCATCCGCCTCCTCGAAGCGGAAAAGGTGCTCGGCAAGAAGGGCGACCTGTGGTTCAGCCCCAGCCCGGAGCTCGCCGCCCACTACGCGCATGACTTCGACGCCCTGATCCAGGCCGTGAAGCGCGTCGTCGATTCCTACTGAATCTCCCCTTTTTTTCTGGCGGGTTTTTCGAAGCGCTGCGTAATTGAAAGGTGAGGAAGAGAGCGGACTATGTTTGACGACCTTGATCGAAGTATCGAAAACCTGCTCAAGAGCGAGCTGCCGGCCGACCTGGTCTCCCAGGTGACGATCAGCTTCGCCACGCCGGACAACAGCTTTCCGCCATCGACGGTCTCGCTGCCCGCGATCGACCTGTTCCTCTACGACATCCGCGAAAACCGGGACATGCGCGACGGCGAGTGGCGCGTCGAGCGTCAGAGCGACGGCTCGGCCGTGCGCCGTGCGCCGCTGGTGCGCGTCGACTGTTCCTATCTCATTACGGCCTGGCCGAGCGACAGCTCGCCCGCGCCGGCCAAGGACGAGCACCGCCTGCTCGGCGAAGTGATGAAGGCGCTCCTGCGCCACACCAGCCTGCCCTCCGCCGTGCTCGAAGGCAGCCTCCAGGGGCAGCAGCCCCCGCTGCCGTCGAGCACGCTGCAGCCGGGCCGCCTGCAGAGCCTCGCCGAGTTCTGGCAGGCCCTGGGCGGCAAGCCCAAGGCCACCCTGAGCTACACCGTGACCCTCGGCGTCGAGCCGACCGCTCCGTTCGAAGCCGGCCCGCCGGTGCGCGAAGCCGTCTTCAAGCTGGGACAGGGAGTCTGAGCCATGGCCTTCGAAACCTTTCGCCACCGCGCCGTGATCGCGGGCCGGGTCACCGACGCCCGGACGGGCAAACCGCTGCCCGGAGCGCGCGTCGCGATCACTTCGGGTCCCGAGGTTTTCACCGCAGGCGACGGCTTCTACCGCTTCCTCGACCTGCCGGCGGGCTCGTACACGCTCACCGCCTCGCTGCCCGGCTCGGGCAGCCGCTACGGCACGAAGTCCAAGCAGGTCGCGCTCGGCGAGGACCTCGAAACGGTCGATCTCGCGCTGCCCGCGACCACCGTCAAGGGCAAGGTCAAGGACCAGGGCGGCCAGGCCGTGAAGATGGCGGAAGTGCGCGTCCAGGGGAGCGGCGAGAGCGCCTGGAGCGATGCCCAGGGCAACTATGCACTGAGCGGAGTCGAAGCGGGAGCGCGCAAGATCGCGGTTTCCGCCCGCGGCTTCCAAAAGGTTTCTGAAACCGTGGCGATCGGCCAGCCGGGTGCGACAGTGACCCGCGACGTGACCCTGAGCCCGTAACCGTTTCAATCCAACGAAGGAGATAAAGCTCATGCCCCAGTATCTAGCGCCCGGAGTTTACGTGGAGGAGGTCCCGTCGTCGGTCCAGCCGATCGCGGGCGTCGGCACCAGCACGGCGGGTTTCCTCGGCGAGGTGGCCAATGCTGCCATCATGCCGGCGCAGCCCGGCAAGTTCGTCAGCGACTCGCTGGGCCGTCCGATCAAGGACTCGCTCGGCAATCTCACCCCCATTCTCTACACAGTCGCCCCGGCCGGCGAGCCTCAGCTCGTCACGAGCTGGGAGGGCTTCAAGGCCCGCTTCGGCGACTTCCAGGTTGGCAACCGGACCCTGGCCCATGCGGTCTACGGCTTCTTCAACAACGGCGGCAGCCGCTGCTGGGTGACGCGCATCAACGCGGCCCCGGTCACGGCCAACGCCACCGCCTATACCAACGCCCTCGCGGGCTTCGAGGGCATCGACGAGATCGCCCTGGTGGCCGTGCCCGGCGGCACCGATGCCGCCATCCAGGGTGCCGTCATCGCCCATTGCGAAAGGGTGGGCGACCGCTTCGCCATCCTCGACGGCCAGGTCACCGCCACGTACACGCCCACGGCCGTCCAGGGCACGACCGGCGACAGCGACTACGCCGCCCTCTACTACCCGCGCATCCAGGTCTTCGACCCGGTCGACAAGGCGCCCATCTACGTGCCGCCGAGCGGCCACGTGGCCGGCATCTACGCCCGCATCGACACCGAGCGCGGCGTCCACAAGGCACCGGCCAACGGAGTCGTGCGCGGCGCCATCGGCCTCGAGCACCGCCTGAGCCGCGCCGACCAGGAAGGCCTGAACCCGGACGGCATCAACGTCATCCGCGACCTGAACGGCAACATCGTGCTCTGGGGCGCGCGCACGCTGGGCGGCGACGCCAACGGCGAGTGGAAGTACATCAACGTCCGCCGGCTCTTCCTCTTCCTGCGCGAATCGATCGACGAGGGCACGCAGTGGGTGGTCTTCGAACCGAACGACACGGCTCTGTGGGCCAAGATCACGCGCAACGTCACCGCCTTCCTGACCAACGTCTGGCGCTCGGGGGCCCTGTTCGGCAACACGCCGGCCGAGGCTTTCTACGTGCGCTGCGACGCCAGCACGAATCCGCCCGACGTCCGCGACCTCGGCCAGGTGGTGTGCGAGATCGGCGTCGCGGTCGTGCGGCCGGCCGAGTTCGTGATCTTCCGCATCAGCCAGTGGGCCGGCCCCGGCAAGTAAGAGATAGGAAAGGGAAGGAGAGCGCAACGTGGCGATTACGGCGATCCAACAGGCACCGGGGCTTTACCGGGAGGACGTGTTCCCGGCCCGTCGGGCGGCTCTGCCCACCGGCGTGCCGGCGTTCCTCGGCTACACGGCCACGGGGACGGTCAACGAGCCGGTCCGGCTCACGCTCTTCTCCCACCTCGCCGAGGCCTTCGGTTCACCGGTTGTGGGAAGCCACCTGGCAGCGGCGGTCGAGGGCTTCTTCCTGAACGGCGGCCGCGAGTGCCTGGTGGTGCCGCTGGCCGGCGGCGATCCGGAGGATGCACTGGCGGCAGGCCTCGCGGCTCTCGCTCCGCGCCAGGACCTCGACCTCGTCTGCGCTCCCGACCTGATGGTTCAGGGGCAGGCGATCGACCGTACCCTGCGCATGCAGTCGGCCATCCTGGCCCATTGCCGCGCGCAGGGCGACCGCTTCGCCATCCTCGACGCGCGGCCCGGGTCCAAGCCGAGCGACATGCTCGTACAGCGCAACGGCTTGGCCGGCGGCGAGAACGGCGCACTCTACTACCCCTGGATCCGGCCCGCCGGGAGTATCGGCGGGAGCGCCTTCGTGCCGCCCTGCGGCCATGTGGCCGGCGTGGTGGCGCGCTGCGACCTGAGGACGGGCGTGCACAAGGCGCCCGCCAACGAAGAGCTGGCGGGGATCGTCGACCTCGAAACGAAGCTCACCGACACGGACCAGGCGCTGCTCAACCCGGAAGGGATCAACGCGCTGCGCGCCTTTCCCGGCCGCGGCATCCGGGTCTGGGGGGCGCGCACTCTCTCGCGTCAATCCGCGTGGACCTACATCAGCGTGCGGCGGCTGTTCCTGACCGCCACGCGCTGGATGGAGATCAACCTGGCCGGCGTCGCTTTCGAGCCCCACGATACCAAGCTCTGGAACCGCATTACGCGGGAGCTTACGACGTACTTCGAGGGGCTCTTCCGGGCCGGCGCCCTCAAGGGCCGGACCGCGGCGGAAGCCTTCTTCGTCAAGTGCGACGGCGAGATCAATCCTCCCGAAGTCCGTGAGACGGGCCGGGTGGTCACCGTCATCGGCCTGGCGCCGAGCGTGCCGAACGAGTTCGTGGTGGTACGCATCATCCACGGCGCCAGTGGCGTAGGTTTAGAAACGTAAAACTGATCGAATCAGCAAGGAGATAAGACATGGCGACCGGAGATCGCAGGGACCCGTTCCGTTCATTCAACTTCGCGGTGGAGATCGACGGCCTGGCGCGCGCCGGGTTCCGGGAGTGCTCGGGGCTCGACGCAAGCCAGGACCCGATCGAATACCGCGAGGGCACCGAGGGGCTGACGTCGCGCAAGCTGCCCGGCCTCAACAAGTACTCGAACATCACGCTCAAGTGGGGCATGACCGACGACACCGAGCTCTGGGACTGGCGCAAGAAGGCCATGACCGGCAAGGTGGAGCGCAAGAACGGCTCGATCGTGCTGCTCGACGACACCGGCGCCGAGAAGATGCGCTGGAACTTCCGCGAGGCATGGCCCACCAAGTGGACCGGCCCCAGCTTCAACGCCACGGGCAACGAAGTGGCGATCGAGACGCTCGAGATCGCTCACGAAGGCCTGGAGCTGCAAGAGTAATCGGCCATGACGCTGCAGACGGAATTCCCCTTCACGCTGCCCCGCGGTTTTCTCGACGCGGAAGGAAACCTGCATCGCGAAGGGGTCATGCGGCTGGCCACGGCCTTCGACGAGATCGCTCCGATGAAGGACCCGCGGGTGCAGTCCAACCCCGGCTACCTGGTGATCATTCTGCTCTCGCGGGTGGTCACCAGGCTGGGCACCCTGGAGCACTTGAATCCCAAGGTCATCGAGGGGCTCTTCGCCGGGGACATGGCCTTTCTGCAGGACCTCTACCGGCGCGTCAACGAGCACGGCCACAACCGCGTCTCGGTTTCGTGCCCGCATTGCCAGGGTGAGTTCGAGATGGAGATCGACGGCTCGGGGGAATGATGGGCTACCCCTCGGAGCGGCTGTTCGAGGAGGTAGCCTATCTCGCGTATTACTTTCACTGGCCGACCGATCAGATTTTGAACATGGAGCACCGCGACCGGCAACGCTGGGTCGCGGAGGCGGCGCGGATCAACCGCCGCCTGAACGAGGAGACAAGGTGAGGACGAGATGACGAGTCTGGGGCTCAATGCAGTCGCGGCGATCGGCGCCAACCTTCTGGGTGTGCGCAACGATCCCTACATGTCCTTCAACTTCTTCGTGGAGATCGAGGGGCTGATCGTCGGCGCTTTCACCGAGGTCAGCGGCCTGCAGGTCGAGACGCAGGTCCACGACTACCAGGAAGGTGGGCAGAACGAGTACGTCCACCGGCTGCCCGGCCCCACGCGCTCCCCCTCGAACCTCACTCTGAAGCGGGGCCTCACCGACATCGAAGCCCTGTGGTCGTGGCACCAGGAGGTCGTCGCGGGGAAGATCGAGCGCAAGAACGGCACGGTCTACCTGCTCGATCGAATGGGTGTCCCGGCCATGTGGTGGGACTTCAAGGAGGCGTATCCGGTCAAGTGGAGCGGGCCCGAGCTGCGGGCGGACGGCAACACGGTGGCCGTCGAGACAATCGAGCTGGCGCACCGCGGTCTTTCGAAGCCGGCGCTCAGCTCCGTCTCCGGCGCCCTGCGCGGCGGCGTAGGTGCGGCGCTCGAAATTTCTGGTGGAGTTTCTTTCGGGTAGAGGATGGCGATGGATACTCCGGACATCGATGCTCAGGGCAGGAGGATGCTGCGGCGCGCCGCATCCCCCGGCGTGACCCACGGAGGGATGGGCCTCCGGCGGCAGGAAATCGGCGCGGGCGCTGCGCTCGCCACCGAGATCCAGCGGCGCTGGGCTCCGGCCGATTCCGCCGGCTGGGGGAGCGGGCCGGCCTTGCACTACGCCGGGCAGGTGGCGGCTTCGGGACCGGCGATGCCTTCGGTGCAGGCTTCGCCGACGGGGTCGGCTCCCCGGGCTCAGGTCGTCGGGCAGGCTGCTGTAAGCCCGGTTGCTCAGGCGACGGCTTCCATGGGAGCGAGCTTGCAGCGGCAGCACCTGGGTACTCGGGTTTCGGAGCCGGTTTCGGAAAGGACAGCAAGGACAGCAGGGACAACAAGGACAGCAGGGACGGATGCGGCACCGATGCCGGTGGTGCAGCGGAAGGCCGTGGCAACGCCGACCGTGCAGCGCCAGGTTGCTGCTTCTACGGTGGCAGCTAGCTCGCCGGCTGTGGCGGCTTCTCAGCCTGTGGCCGGAGCGGCTCCCGCTTCTTCCCCGGTTCCCGGAGCGGTTCTGATGCCGGCTATCGTGCGCCGATCGGCGGGCAGCCCCGCTGCTCCCCCGGCCCCGGCCATGCCGCTGCGGCTGGCTCCGGACTCCCTCTCCCGCGAAGCGGGGGAGGGCGGGGGAGGGGGTGCTCCGGCGACAGCGGCGACCCCGGCTGCTCCGGTAGCTCGGGCGGTTTCGGCGACAGTGGCGGCTCCGGCTGGCTCCAGCTCCACCATGATGCCGGCGATCGTTCGGCGGTCGGCGGCAAGCCCGCGGCCCCTCACCCCCAGCCCCTCTCCCATCGCACACCCATCCCCCGGGAGAGGGGAGCCCGCCCTACCCCTGGCTTCGCCTATGTCGCCTGCGTCTTCCGCCTCGTCCCCCCTCTCCCGGTCGGTGGGAGGGGATGGGAGAGGGGGCCAGGGGGTGAGGGGTCCGGAGGCAGCCGCCCTTCCGCTGCCCGTGGCATCACCGGTCATTCAACGGACAGCCGCCCCCGCTCCTCCGGCTTCCGCCCCCGCCCCCGCCCCAAGCCTCACCGCCACCGCGGCCGGCCTCGCCATGCCTCTCGCCCGGTCGGCGGCTCCCGCTGCGAGCGGCAGCTCGTCGGCGAGCAACAGCAGCGGCGGCGTAATTCAGCGGCAGGCGTTCGGCGGCAGTTTCTCGGGCGCTGGCGAGGACGCATCCTCCTCGGAGGCTCCCGCGGCGGAAGACTCTGCTCCCGCGGCCGGCGGCAGCGCCACCAATGCCGGCAACGCCGCCGGACCCGACATCGATGAAGTTGTGGATCGTGTAATGCGCCGGCTGACACGGACCCTGGCCGTGGAGAACGAGCGCCATGGAGGACGGCGATGGCCCTAGACAAGCTCAAGATCTTCATCGAGGAACGGCCGGACAAGTTCAGCACCACCGGCTTCGAGGTGCTGTTCAACCCGACCGAGCTCAAGCTCGACAAGAGCGCCAACTGGCCCAAGGTGGCGACGGCGGGGCGCGACACCGCGCGCTCGACCTTCACCCACGGCGACGCGTACACGCTCACCGTCGACCTCTTCTTCGACACCTACGAGAAGAGGAAGGACGTCCGCGGCTACACCGACAAGATCGTCGATCTGGTGACGGTCCAAGGCGGCCTGTACCGGCCGCCGCGCTGCAAGATGACCTGGGGGGACAACACCTTCGACGGCAGGATGTGGGCGCTCCAGAGCCTGAACCAGCGCTTCACGCTCTTCCTGGACAACGGCACGCCGGTCCGCGCCACCCTGGGCTGCTCCTTCAAGGAGTGGCGCTCCTCCAAGGACGAGGCTCTGACCACCAAGCGGAGCTCGCCCGACGTGGCCAAGACCCGCGTGGTGAAGAGCGGCGAGACCCTGTCCTCCATCGCCGCCGAGGAGTACAACGACTCCGCGTTCTGGCGGCCCATCGCCGAGCTCAACGGCATCAACAACCCGCGGCGGGTCGCCCCCGGTCAGGTGCTGGCGATCCCACCCCTTACGCCAGGGCGGAGGAGCTGACGCCATGCCGCCTACCGGATCAACCGGCGCCGAAGGCCTGGCTCCCGAGGTCCGCCTGCGTGTGGCCGGCAAGGACGTCCCGCTCGAGGCGGAGGCCGACCTGATCGAGGTCTCCGTGCTCCAGGACGTCTCCGCCCCCGGCATGTTCGCCTTGCGGCTGTTGAACTGGGACCTCGACAAGCTCCAGTTCACCTGGTCCGACGACCCGCTGTTCGCGGAAGGCGGCGAGGTCGAGGTCCTCATGGGCTACGCGGGCGAGCTCGAGCCCGTGTTCCTCGGCGAGGTCACCGGCCTCGAGCCCGAGTTCCGCGCCGACGAGCCGCCGACGGTCACCATCCGGGGTTACGACCGCGGGCACCGGCTCCTGCGCGGCAGGAAAACCCGCTCCTTCACCGAGGTCAAGGACAGCGACATCGCCGCCCAGGTCGCCCAGGAGGCGGGCCTTACGCCCGAGGCCGAGGACACCAAGATCCCCTTGGAGTACGTGCTCCAGCACAACCAGACCGATTTCGAGTTCCTGGAGGCGCGCGCCCGGCGCATCGGCTACGAGGTGTGGGTCGAGGGCAAGACGCTCAAGTTCCGCCCGCGCCCGACGGATGAGGCCGGGGTGCTGACCTTGAACCTGGAGGAGGACATCCTGGAGTTCTCCCCGCGCCTGTCGACCGTCGGGCTCGCCGGCAAAGTCGAGGTGCGCGGCTGGAGCCCCAAGGATAAAGAAGCCCTGCTCGGCAAGGCCGCGGCCGCCGACGCCGGATCGACCATGGATGGAGAGACCGGCGGCCTCGACGTCGCGGAAAAGGTATTCAAAGCCGCGGTGGCCGTCTCGGTCGACCGGCCCGTGCTCAGCCAGGGAGAAGCCGACCAGATGGCCGCGGGGAGGATCCGCGAGATGGCCCTCTCCTACGTCACGGGAGAGGGCGTGGCCACGGGCCGTACCGATCTCAAGGCTGGCACGGTGGTGA
Source organism: Acidobacteriota bacterium (assembly GCA_034667225.1). GTDB lineage: Bacteria > Acidobacteriota > Thermoanaerobaculia > Multivoradales > UBA5704 > DATMER01. The sequence goes on along the minus strand of JAXDKG010000055.1, from coordinate 34,797 downwards.
AGATCGAGGGCTGCGGCCAGCGCTTCAGCGGCCTCTACTACCTGATGTCCGTCAGCCACACCTACTCGCCGAACCGCGGCTATCGCACCGCCTTCACCGTACGGAGGAGCGCCACGTGATCCATCCGGACCTGTACGAATCGCTCCCCGGACGGGAGACCGACCGCGATCGCATCTATGGGGTCGTCGTCGGCGTCGTCACCAACAACCAGGACCCCCAGGGCCTCGGCCGCGTCAAGGTGCGCTTCCCCTGGCTGTCGAAAGACCACGAGAGCAACTGGGCGCGGATGGTCACTCCCATGGCGGGCAAGGACCGCGGCCTCTACACGCTGCCCGAGCTGGAAGACGAGGTGCTCATCGCTTTCGAGCAAGGGCAGGTCGAGAACCCCTTCGTGCTGGGCGCGCTCTGGAACGGCAAGGACAACCCGCCGGCGGACAACGCCGACGGCAAGAACAACATCCGGGTCCTCAAGTCGCGGAGCGGCCACGTGGTCCGGCTCGACGACACGGACGGCGCCGAGAAGATCGAGATCATGGACGGAGCGGGCACCGAGAGCCTGGTCTTCGACACGGCCAAGAACACGATCACCCTGACCGCCGAGAAGGACGTGGTGATCGAGTCCAAGGACGGCATGGTCAAGCTCACCGGCAAGAAGGGCGTCGAGATCACCGCTCCGGACGGTCCGGGCAAGCTGGAGACCGGCAAGGCCCTGGAAGTCACGTCGACGGGCGGCGACGTGACTGTCAAGGGTAAAACGATCCACCTCAATTGACGCTTGTAGGGAGGACCATCATGGGAATGCCGGCGGCCAAGGAAGGAGACCAGATCATGGGGATCGACACGCACATCGTGCTCGTGCCGCCGGGGCCCGTGCCCACGCCCCTGCCGCATCCGTTCGCAGGCAAGCTCAACGGCGGCCTGTCGAGCGACGTGAAGATCATGGGCAAGGCCGCGGCCACGGTCGGCAGCACCGCGGACAACTCGCCAGCGCACATCCCGACTGCGCCCGGGACCGGCTTTCAGAAGCCGCCCTCGAACAAGGGCACGATCAAGGTCGGCAGCGCGAAAGTGAAGATCAACGGCAAGGAAGCCGCGCGCAACGGCGACGTGGCCGAAACCTGCAACGACCCGGCGGACCTTCCGAACGGCAAGGTGATCGTCGCGAACAGCACCGTGATGGTCGGCTGAGGAGAGAGAGGAAGAGATGAACGCCAGTTTTCTCGGCATCGGATGGAAGTTCCCCGTCTCCCTGGAGAACGGCCGGATCGACATGGCCGTCTACGAGGAGAGCATCCGCGAATCCATCTGGATCGTCCTTGCCACCGCCCGCGGCGAGCGCAAGATGCGGCCGGACTTCGGCTGCGGCATCCACGACCTGGTCTTCGCGGTCAACAGCGGCGAGACCTCCGGCCGTGTTGCCTCCGAGGTGCGCCAGTCGCTCACCCTCTGGGAGCCGCGCATCGATTTGCTCAACGTCGCAGTCCGTTCCGACGAGTCCGAGCCCACCCGGCTGCTGATCCAGATCGAGTACCGGGTGCGCGCGACCAACAACCGTTTCAATCTGGTCTACCCCTTCTACCTGGAGTAATACGGCCATGCCCCGTTCCGAGGCGCCCCTGATCGACAGGCGGACATACAGCGATCTCGTATCCGAGGTCGAAGATCTGATGCAGACGTACACCGCCGGCTCGGTCGAGCCGAGCGCCGGCCTGCTGGTTGGCGCTCGGCTCGACCAGGCGGTGAAAGACGGCGCCGTGACCATCCCTGCCGGCACCCTGGTGACCCCTGCCCTGGCGCAGAAGATCGCCGGCATCCAGGGGCTCGGCCTGATCCGGGTCAAGGGCTGGCAGAAGCCCCTGCCTGGCGAGGAAGACGCCGGCTGGGCCCTGGCCCGCATCTTCGGCCGCATGGCGGAGCTCGTCGTCACCCGCCTGAACCGGCTGCCGGACCGCAACTTCCTGGCCTTCCTCGACCTCATCGGCTCGCGGCTCAATCCGCCGCAACCGGCGCGGGTGCCGCTCACCTTCCAGCTCGCCGCGGGAAGCCTCGTGGACGCCCTGGTCCCGGCGGGAACCCAGGCCGCCGCCCTGGCCCTCGAAGGCGAGGCCGTGGCCCCGCTCTTCGAGACCGAGCGCGACCTGATCGTGACCCGCTCACAACTCGCGGCCGTCTACACCCGCGAGCCCGGCCGTGACCTGTGGGCCGATCACACCGCCGCAACGACTTTCTCGCCCTTCCGCGGCGACCGGAAGATCGAGCACCGGCTCCACGTCTCCGAGCTGGCGCTGTTCGCCATGCCGGAGGACAAGAGGCTCGACCTCCTGATCAGCCCGGCGAACGCGAACAATCCCTGGCTCTCGGCCGTGACCTGGACGTTCTGGAACGGTTTGACCCACCAGCCCGTGACTCCCGTGGTCTCCCAGGAAGGCACCGATTGGCGGGTCCGCTTCACGAACCTGCCCAGGATCGCCCCCAGCGCGGTGAGCGGGCTCGACGCCCCCTGGCTGCACGGACGGCTGAACACCTACCTCGCCCGCGGCGAAGTGGTGCAGGTCGGGGCGGAGCGGGAGCTGCGGCGGCGGGGAGCCCTGCCTGCCGTGGCCTATGCCGAGCTCGCCGGCGACTTCGATCCGATCGACTTCCGCCGGCCGTTTCTGCCCTTTGGCGACGATCAGCCCTTCCGGACCCTCTATCTCTCCACCGGCGACGACTTCACCAAGCCGAAGTCGTGGATCGAGATCGACATCGCGCTCGACGCGAGCCAGCCGCCGACGCCGGCAGGCGGCCTGGCGATCGTCTGGGAATATTGGGGCGGGGCGGCTTCCGCCAACTGGAAGCCCCTGACCGGCACCACCTTCACCCCGGCCGCCCCGCCCGCCCCGGGAAAGACGGCGGCCCCCTTCCTGGTCGACGGCACGCTGCGCTTCCGGCGGCCGGACGACTGGGTCTTCAGCCAGGTGAAGGGCGCCGGCGGCTCCTGGCTGCGGGCGCGGGTCACGCAGGGCAATTTCGGCTCCTCCGCGCCGGTCGTCGAGCGCCTGACCCTTGGCGATGATTGGCAGCTCCCGCGCGTCGATTCGCTGCGCGTGGCGGTCACGATCGACCACACGGACGCGGCCTTGCGGCAGATACCGGAGCGCGGCTTCAGCAATCAGGTGCCAGTCGACTTGAGCAAGGACTTCCTCCCCTTCGGCGACAAGCCCAGGGTCGGCGACGCCTTCTACGTGGCGAACGAGGAGGCCTTCTCCAAGCCTCTCGCGACCGCCTACCTGCACTTCACGACCACGGACACGGGGACGGCGCCGCTGCCCGACACCGCGAGCATCCTGCTCGCCTGGGAGTGCTGGGACGGCCGCGAGTGGCGCTTCATCGGCAACTCTGCCAAGACGCTGTCCAGCGAGGAAGCGGCGCAGAACGCCGCCCTGGGGTTCACCGACTCCACCGATGGCTTCACCAAGGCTGGGGGAGGGACCGTGAGCTTCCCCGTTCCGGCCGCGCTGGCGCCGGTCGACGTCAACGGCGAGGTGCGCCGCTGGGTGCGGGTGCGCATCGCCAAGGGGAGCTATGGCGCCGACGCCAAGTACACGCTGATAACCGGCAGCAATCCGCCGCAGTACCAGCTCACCCCCGCCACCTTCAAGCCGCCGTCGATGAAGTCGGTCCGCCTGGGCTACAACTACGCTCCAGGGTCCACGATCGCGCAGCTCGTGCTGGCCGAGAACGACACCGTCTTCGCGGACGTGTCCAATCCGGCGGCGGGCGCGGGCGACTTCACGCCGTTCATCCCCTCGCAGGACCGCTGGCCCACGCTCTACCTCGGGTTCGAGCGTCCCGGGGACGTCATCGGCTTCGCCAACCGGCTGACCTCGCTCTTCTTTCAGGTTTCGGAGGCCCTCTTCGATCCGGCGGTCGAGCAGCAGCAGGTGACCGAGGAGGCGTCGGTCGTCTGGGAGTACTGGAACGGGGAGGAGTGGGAGCGGCTCGGCGTCCGCGACGAGACCCGCGGTTTCGCACGCCGGGGGCTGGTGACGTTCATCGGCCCGGCCGACTTCCGCGCCTCGACGGAGATGGGCCGCACGGCCTTCTGGCTGCGCGGCCGGTGGGAGCGCGGCGAGTATGCGGTCGAGCCGCGGCTCGACCGGGTGTTGACCAACACCACCTGGGGCGTCCACGCCCAGACCGTCCTCGATGAGGTGCTGGGCTCCAGCCTCGGTGAGCGCGGCCAGGTCTTCCGCACCCTGCGGGCTCCCGTGCTCGAAGGCCAGCTCCTGGAGGTGATCGAGCCGGAGGTCCCGTCCGGCGCCGACCTCGCGGACCTGGAGGCCGAGGAGGGGGACGGCACCGTGACGGTCGTGCGCGATGCCGCCGGCCAATTCGTAGCGGTCCGGGTGCGCTGGCGCGAGGTGCCCGACTTCTACGGCTCCGGCCCGCGCAGCCGGCACTACGTCCTCGACCATTCGACCGGCGAGGTCCGCTTCGGTGATGGCCGCCGCGGCCTGATTCCGCCGCCGGGGCGCAACAACATCCGCATGGTGCGCTACCAGGCAGGGGGCGGCCTCGCCGGCAACCGGCCGGCCGGCAGCATCTCGCAGCTCAAGGGCACGGTGCCCTACGTCGGCGGCGTGGTCCAGCTCGTGGCCGCGGAAGGCGGAGCGGCCGAGGAATCGCTGGAGGCGGTGCGCAGCCGCGGCCCCAAGATGCTGCGCCATCGCAACCGGGCGACCGCCGCCGTCGACTATGAAGACCTCGCCTTCGAGGCCTCTTCCCAGGTCGCCCGCGCCCAGGCGCTGCCGGCGCGGAGCAACGTCGACGGCGGCCGGGTCGGCCTGATCGTCGTGCCGGCATCGGCATCGGCCAAGCCGGTCCCCGGCCTGGAGCTGCTGGAGCGGGTCCGGTCGTACATCGAGGCGCGGGTCAGCCCGGTGGTGGACTTCTGGGTCGTCGGCCCCGACTGGCTGCAGGTGGACGTCCGCGCCGAGGTCGTGCCGCAGCGGCTCGAGGCGGTGACCGAGGTCCAGACCGCGGTCCTCGACCGGCTGCGCTCCTTCCTGCACCCGCTCACCGGCGGCCCGGAGGGAGAAGGCTGGGAGTTCGGGCGCAAGCCCCACCGCTCCGACCTCTACGCCCTGATCGAAGAGACGCCGGGCGTGGACCACGTGCGCCAGCTGGAAGTGACCGAGACGCCGAGGGAGGGCGGAGCGCGCCCCGGGCGCTTCCTGGTCTTCTCCGGCAACCATGAGATCGCCCTCAGCGGCAACACCGACGACTTTGCTTCCGGGAGCCTGTCATGAGCATTCCTGTGCCCACCCTGGACGACCGCAGCTACGCCGACCTGCTCGAGGAGGCGCGGACGCTGATCCCCAGCCTCGCTCCGGGCTGGACGAACCACAACCCGTCGGATCCCGGCATCACGCTGGTCGAGCTGTTCGCCTGGCTGACCGAAATGATGATCTACCGGGTCAACCGGCTGCCGGAAGAGAACACCGTCGCCTTCCTGCGCCTCCTCAACGGGCCGCAATGGACGCCTGGAGAGGACCTGGAGGCGGACATCCGCGCCACGGTGAGCGACCTGCGCCGGCGCCACCGGGCCGTGACCGCGGAGGACTACGAGGTGCTGGCGCGCGAGTCCTCGGCCGGCGTTGCGCGGGCCCGCTGCGTGGCGAAACGCAATCTTGCGATGAGCAACGAGGTGGATAGGCGGGTTTTGCGCGAAGGTTACGTAAGTGTGGTTGTGGTTCCGAATACTTCAATCACCGCCGCGGTCAATTCCGCTTCTCTGCCGGGAGCGCCGCTGCCCAGCTCGAGCCTCCTCGCCGAGGTGGAGGGCAACCTCCAGCCGCGGCGCCTGGTAACCGTGCGGCAGTTCGTGGTCCCGCCGGTCTACGTGCCGATCCAGGCCGGGATCGTGGTCGCCACCCGGCCGGACGTGGCGGTCGGGCCGCTGCGCGGCCGGGTGAAGGAAGCGATCGAGGGCTACCTCGACGCCCTGACCGGCGGCCCTGACGGCGAAGGCTGGCCGTTCGGCCGCGACGTCTATGCCTCGGAGATCTACCGCCTGCTCGAAAAGGTGCCTGGCGTGGACTACGTGCCTGACGTCACCCTGTCCAGCACCGTTCCTTCCGGCGCTCCGCGCGCTGTCGCGGGCTCCGAGCTGTGGCACGAGGGGGGAGACCAGATCGGCATCGAGCTGCAGGCCCACCACCTGCCCTGGGCGCAGATCGATCCAACGAAAATCGTGATCGGTTCCTCGTTCCTGCCGGTCCGCATCCATGTCGTGGCGACCGCCACGGCCACGTTCGATCCGGCGGCGGTGCGGCGCGCGGCGAAGAACAAGGTCAAGCTGCTGTTCAACTGGCCCGCCGGCGCCACGGAAGGACAGGAGATCACCGGCATTCAGATCGCCGCTGCGGTCGACGCCCTGACCGAGGTCGCCACCGTCGCGAACGTCACGATCGAGGCCGATCCCGCCCGCCTGTTCGGGGATGGAATCGCAACCGGCGTGCGCTTCGAGGCCGGAGAGCACGCTGACCTGACCGTGACAGTAGAGGCCTGATCATGATCGAAGAAAAGACACTCAGCCGCTACCTCGACGACCTGCCGGCGGTCTATCGCCAGGAGGCCGCCGGGGGGCGTCCGGACTTCCTGGGACGTCTCCTGCTCGCCTTCGAGCACGTTCTGACCGGGGTGGGCGATCCACTTCATGCCGGCCTGGAAGAGATCCTTGACGGGATCTTCGACGCGAACGGCGGCGTCGTGATGGCAGGGGCGCACAGCTACTTCGTGCCCGGGCCCACGGCGCCTGAGCTGGAGCGGGCGCCGGCGGAGTTCCTGGAGTGGCTGTCGGGCTGGGTGGCCCTGACGCTGCGCGAAGACTGGCGGGAGGAAGAGCGCCGGCGCATCCTGGCCGAGATCGTCCCCTCGTACCGCCGCCGCGGCACCCCCGACGGGCTGAAGCAGGTCCTGGCAGCCTTCACCGGCGTCTCGCCCAACGCGATCACGGTCACTGAGGAGGACGGCGACGGCGACTGGCCTCCGCACTACTTCCAGGTGCGGGTCAAGGTTCCCGGTGTCCTCGACCTGGCGCGTTGGCGCGGCGTCCTGGAGCCGATCATCGACATGGAAAAACCGGCTCATACCTATTACGACCTTCACCTCAGTCCGTCCGCCACGATGCAGGTGGGCGTGACCTCCACCGTCGGAGAGGACACCCTGCTCGGCGCGCCGGAGGACTAGGAGATCGACATGGCAGATATCGACAAGCGGCTCAAGTATTACAACGGCCAGTTCCTGCAGGACCAGGACTTCACCGCCGAGCAGGACTACCACCTGGACCGGCTGCGCCGGCACAACCGGCAGCTCCACGTCCCCGGCATCGCCTTCGGGCTGGAGGTCACGGCCACCGTGGGCGCGACCTCGGCCACGGTCGCGCCGGGCACGGCGACCGACAAGGATGGCCAGCAGATCGTCCTCACCCAGCCCCGCAGCGTGGCCTTCGGCTCGCTCACCAACCAGTGGGTGCTGGTGGTGATCTCCTATCACGACGAGCCCTCCGACGACGCCACGGTGGGAGATGTGGGGCCGACCCGCTATCTGGAGCGGCCGGCCGTCGACGCGATCCCCGAGACCGGAGCGCCGGCGGCGGACGTCCGCATCCGGCTGGCCCGGCTGCGGATCGCCGCCAACGGCACGATCGCCGAGCAGGATACGACCGTGCGCGCCCTGGCCGGCGCCAAGCTGCGCCCGGAGGAGACGCTCGAGCGCCTCCGGCTGTCGCGGCAGGGAGTCTCCTCGAACCTGTGGCCCGTCCTCAGCTCGGGTGCCGCGAGCCGGGCCGACCTGGCGGGCGATCTTTCGGTGACAGGCAACGTTTCCGCGAGCAACATCATCGTCACCGGCAACGTCGACGGGCGGGATGTCTCGGCGGATGCCGCCCTCAACGACACCCACCGGGGCCGCACGGACAACCCGCACAGCGTGACCGCGACGCAGGTGGGAGCGATCACCGGCGTCGGCGGCGTACTGAACCCCGGCGGGCAGGTCAACCTCCTGGCCGGCACCAACATCGCGATCACCCCCGACAATACCGGCAACAAGAGGATCACGATCGCGGGCTCGTCGATCGACGGCGTCTCGAACCCGGGCGGCAACATCGACTTCGTGGGCCAGAACGGGATTTCGATCACACCCGACAACACGGGCAAGCTGATCGCGTTCTCGACAAGCCCGGGCGCCATCGGGGCCCTTCCAATCGGCGACTATCTCAAGCGCTCGACCACCTACGTCCTCCTTTTCAACACTGACGGCAACGGCGCCACGAGGACGATTACCTGCAACTTCGAGCCTAAGTTCATCTGGGTCACAGGCGCCATGAACGCCATCGTCGGCGGCCAGTACCAGGCCTTTTCGAGCACCGGCTTCTGCAAGATCGACAACACGAGCAGCTGGACGCACTATTGCACCAGATACCACCTCACCCGCAGCGCCAGCGCTCCCTATTTGAGTGGCTACACCTATGCAGATCAGAACGGCGTCGCAGCCGCTTACTTTTACGACTCCACACTGAATCCTAATGCGCACAACTCTCTCACCCTCAGAGTCACGCAGGTGACCACGACCGGATTCACCGTGACGCTCGATCGGACCAGCTCCACCGCACGGGACGTCACTATGTTCATCGACCTCCAGTTTGCCATTTTCGGATAGGCAGTCCTCAAAGGAAGCGGAGAAACATCATGTGGGTCATATTCCAGAAGTCGGACGGAAGGATCGTCAGCGCGAGCGCCGACTCCGAGATCGAGATGAGCAAGGAGGCGGCGCTGAAGGAAGTGGTGCCGGGCGTGGTCGGCGCAAAAGATGTGAGCGATTACGACGCCATCCAGGTCAAGGATCTCGAGCAGTTCAGAAACATGACCAGGGCGGTGAGCCGAGGAATGGCCAGGGTCAGGACGACCACAGCCGGGAAACAGGACCTGGTGGACGACTCGCCCGACAGCTCCGTGCTCTTCATCACCACCAACGCGGAGCAGTTCCATCCGGTCGACAACGTGCCGCTCATCCCTGCCGACGGCGCCTCGTTCCTTGTCGTCACGCTCCAGAAGCAGAACGAGAAGGGCGAGGCGCTGAGCCGCAAGACCATTGACACCGATGTGATCTGGCTGCGGACCGATCACGGCTTCCTGCGCGAGGACGCCGACGAGCCACGGGAGAAGGGGGACATCCGGTCCGTCAAGCTGGTCAGCGGAACGGCCCGGTTCCGCATCTATTCGGGCACCGAGCGGCGGCTGGCAACCGTGCAGATGCTCACGACCAACCCCGAGCTGCAAGCTGGCGGCCTCCGAGTCGAGTTCATCTAGGAGCTGATCGATGCCGTCCGTCCGCAACGTCTTCGCCGTCCTGGTCCACGAGCGCCCCGACTGCGTCGCGGACCTGGTGCGCAACCTGCGCCATCTCGATCCGGGATCGCAGGTGCTGCTCTACAACGGCGGTAAGAAGAAGCTATTGGACGGCGTCGATCTCCAAGGCGCGGTGATCCATCCGAGCCCGCGCCGCATGGAATGGGGCAAGCTCCACGGCTTCGCGCTGGACTGCATGCGCTTCGCTCTGGATCGTCTGCCCTTCGATACCCTGACCATCGTCGACTCGGACCAGCTCGCCGTGCGCTCCGGCTGGTCGGAGCATCTGGGAAGGTTCCTCGAAAACCGCCCCCGTGTCGGCCTGTTGGGCAACTCGCCGCTGCGGCAGCCACCCGACGCCCAGGCCGGCGCCGCGGTCATGGCCTATCGCGAGATCGACCTCTGGCGCCCGTGGCTGCGGCAGTTCCCGGACGGCGAGGAAAAGTTTGTCCACTGGACGTTCTGGCCCTCGACCGTGTTCACCGCCGCGGCGGCGCGCGACCTCGTCCGGCTGTTCGACGAGGACGCCGAGCTCCAGGACCTCCTCCGGCAGAGCCGCATCTGGGCGACCGAGGAGATCCTCCTGCCCACGATGGTCGCGCTCCTCGGCTATGAGATCGCCGCGAGCCCGTGCAGCTACGACTACGTCCAGTTCCGCCAGGCGTACACCCCCACGCAGATCGCCGACGCCCTGGTCCGGCCCGACGTCTTCTGGGTCCATCCGGTCCCGCGCTGCCTCGATGACCCGCTGCGCCGGACGATCCGGGAGAGCTGGAACGGCTACGAGAGCCCGGCCGGGCCGCCGCTCGTCTCCTGCATCATGCCGACCCGCGACCGCCGCGAACTCGTGCCGCAGGCCATCCAACAATTCCTGCGCCAGGACTGGCCCAACGCCGAGCTGATCGTGGTCGACGACGGTATCGAAGGGGTTGACAAGGTGGCGGACCTGATCCCTCCGGACCCGCGCATCCGCTACCTGGCGCTCGACGGACGGCGCACCATCGGGGCCAAGCGCAACCTGGCCTGCGAAGCGGCGCGCGGCGAGATCATCCTCCACTGGGATGATGACGACTGGATGGCGGACTGGCGGATCCGCTACCAGGTGGAGCACCTGCTCTCATCCGGGGCCGACCTCTCCGGCCTGCCCATGATCTACTTCCACGAGCCGGCCACCGGCGGCACCTGGGTGTTCACCTCGCCGGCGCGGCACCAGAGGTGGATCGCCGGGGCGACCTTCTGCTACCGCAAGGACCTCTGGCGGGCCACTCCTTTCGAGGACGTGGACGTCGGCGAGGACATGCGCTTCCTTTGGAACGGCCCGAGCAAGAACGTGTCGCCGCTCGCAGATCCCGCCTTCTACGTCGCCCGGCTCCATCCGGGCAACACCTCCTCGAAACGCGACACCGGCCGCGCCTGGAGGCCCGTGTCCGACGCCGTCCTGGCCAACCTCCTGGAAGAGCGGCCCGCCGCGCCTCAGGAGCCTGAGAAGGAGACTGTTGCGGTCCGTATGGCGTCATCGCCTCTCGTCTCCTGCATCATGCCGACTCGCGACCGGCGGGAGCTCGCGCAGCAGGCCATCCAATACTTTCTGCGCCAGGACTGGCCCGAGCGCGAGCTGGTGATCGTCGACGATGGCGCCGAGCCGCTGCCCGTCCCGGAAGATGGGCGCATCCGCTACATCCGCCTGTCCGATCCGGCCTCCGTCGGCCACAAGCGCAACCTCGCCGTGGAGCAGAGTCGGGGGGAGATCATCGTCCACTGGGACGACGACGACTGGTACGCCCCAGACCGCATCCGCCATCAGATCCAGCCCCTGCTCTCGGGGGAAGCGGACATCGCCGGGCTGACCGCGGAGCATTTCTACAGTCTGCGCGGCGACAAATTCTGGAGCTGCACGCCACAGCTCCACGCCCGCATGTTCTTCGCCGACGTCCACGGCCGGTCGATCGCCTATGCGCGAAAGGTCTGGGGAAAGCAGGCGCTCTATCCGGACCTCTCCCAGGCCGAGGACGCCCGCTTCCTCCAGGCGGCCCTGCGCCAAGGCAGCCGGCTCGCCCGCACGCCGAACCCGGACAAGTTCGTCTACGTCCGGCACGGCGCCAACACCTGGCAGTTCGAGTGCGGCGAGTTCCTGCAGCCTGAGGCGTGGAAGGCGCGCGAGGTGCCGGACTTTCTGCCGGCGTGGGACCTCGCTTTCTATCGCGGGCTCGCCCAGATCTGAGAAGGGTTCAGAAGGCCTGCAGGGTCAAGGTGTAGTGGCCGGTGGCGGTGCCGCCCAGGTCGCCAGCAAGAATCACATAGGTTCCTGTAGCATCAAGTATACAAACCGTCTGCGCTGGGCTCCCGATGGCCTCCGCTTTGCACAGCTCCGTGCCGTTTGGCCGGAATACACGGAATTTCGGACCCACGCCGCCGGATGTCCGCGTCATCGTTACCTTCGCCTGGTTTCCTGCGATCCCACTGAAGGTATAGGCGTCCAGCTCGGGGATGTTGGCAATGACGCCGGTCAAGGAGTCACCTAAATTGATGGGCGTGGCGTTAGCCGGCGAGGTGGTCCGCTGTAAATGAATTGCATAGGCACCTTGCCCCGATCCAAAGTGATCACCTGCGATCAAGGTATAGATACCACTAGCATTAAGCGAGCATACGAGCTCCATGAAGTTCACGTAGCCATTGGACTGCGCGAGGCAGATCTGGCCACCGTCGGGACCGAAGATCCGGAGCTTCGAACTGAACTGTGGGCTAGCGGCGGTGAGACCCATCCGGGCGATGACCATGTCACCGGGCGAAGCGCTGAAAGTATAAGCATCCAACTCGGCCAAGGAATCGACGCCGGCAGGTAAAGTTTCACCGAAGGCGATCGGAACGGCATGGCCAGGATCATTCGTGCGTTGGAGATGGAGGCTGTAGCTGCCGAGTCCTGGTCCACCTCCGTTGCCGGCCGAGATGGTATGAATCCCGCTCGTGTCAACGAGACATAAGGCCTCGGCAGGGGAGTCCTGGCTGACGCATAACTGACTTCCGTCTGGACGATAGATCTTCACCTGTGGACCCCAAGCTGCTGCCTGATTCCCTCGCCATCTTAATGAGCAAGGTATCTCCGCCATTCGCCGCCGCCGTGTAAGTAACTCGCTTTCCGACAGTGTCGATTGTGCCGGTGATGGTTTCTCCGAAGCCGATGGATAGAGCTCCGCCTGGCGCGTTGGTCCTTTGTAGGTGGAACCCATAACTACTTCGCCCTTGACCAAATCGATCATCTATGATCACGGTGTAGGTGCCCGCGGAATCCAACGAGCACAGCAGCTCCATGAAATCCTCATAACCGTTGGATTGGGCGAGGCAGCCCCGGCTACCGTCGGGACGGAAGATCTGGAGCCTGGGACTGAACTTGAGGCTGGAGCCGGAGCTCGAGAGGCTCATCTTGGCGACAACCTTGTCTCCCGAGAAGGCGCTGAACGTGTAGGCGTCCACCTGCGCGCCAAAGTCGATGCTGGCAGGCAAGGTGCCGCCGAAGTTGGGCGCAGCGGCATCGCCTGGAGAATTAGTGCGCTGAATGTGGAGGCTGTAGTTTCCGAGACCCGGTCCATTTCCGTCTCCAGCCGAGATGGTATGAATACCGCTCATGTCCACAACACAGAGGGCCTCAGCGGGGAATCCCTGGCTTACGCATAGCTGACTTCCGTCTGGCCGATAGACCTTCACCTCTGGCCCCAAGCTGCTTCCCGATTCCCTCGCCATTTTGACGAGCACGGTATCTCCACCATTCGCCGCGACCGTGTAGGTAACCCGCTTTCCGACTGTGTCAATTGTACCAGTGATGGTTTCTCCGAAGCCGATGGCAAGAGCATCGACTGGAGCACTTGTCCTTTGCAGGTGAAGTCCATAACTGCTTCGTCCCCGGCCAAATCGGTCATCTGTGATTACGGTGTAGGTGCCCGCGGAATCCAATGCGCACAGCACCTCCATAAAATCCGCATAACCATTGGATTGGGCGAGGCAGGCCCGACTACCGTCAGGCCGGAAGATCTGGAGCCTGGGACTGAACTGAAGGCTGAAACCGGAGCTGGTGAGGCTCATCTTCACGACTACCTTGTCTTCCGAAGAGGCGCTGAAGGTATAGGCACCCATTTCGGCTCCAAAATCAATGCTGTCAGGGAAGGTGTCGCCGAAGTTCGCCGCAGTGGCCTCGCCTGGAGCATTGGCGCGCTGAAGGTGAAGGCTGTAGTTTCCGAGACCCGGACCACTTCCGTCTCCAGCCGAAATGGTGTAAGTACCGTTTGTGTCAAGGACACACAGGCCCTCAGCGGGAAAACCCTGGCTGGCGCATAGCTCGCTGCCGTCTGGTCGATAGACCTTCACCTGGGGAGCCAAGTTGCTATGGGATTCCCTAGCCATCTTGACGAGCAAGCTATCCCCATTGTTTGCCGCGACTGTGTAGGTAATCCGCTTCCCGACAACGTCAATCGTGCTGGTGGTCGTAGCTCCGAAGCTGATAGGAAGGGAACCACCTGGAGCATTTGTTCTTTGAAGATGAAGGCCGTAAGCACTTTTCCCACGGCCAAATCTGTCGCCTCCGATCAAGGTGTAGGTGCCCGATGTATCCAACGGGCACAGCAGCTCCATGAATTTCTCATATCCATTGGACTGGGCAAGGCAGGTTTGGCTACCATCTGGCCGGAAAATTTGGAGCCTGGGACTGAACTGGAGGCCGGAGCTGGCGAGGCTCATCCTGGCGATTACCTTGTCTCCCGCTGAGGCGCTGAATGTATAGGCATCCAGCTCTGCCGTGAAATCGATGCTGGCCGGCAGGGTGTTCCCGAAGTTAATGGTAGCGGCGTTACCGGGGCCATTAGTGCGCTGGAGGTGGAGGCCATAGTTACCTGAGGTAGCTCCTCTCCAATCCTCGATAGAAAGGATGTATGTGCCGTTTGCATCGAGAGTACAGACGATCTCAATGCTGATGTCGGCCAAGTCGCTGCACAATTGTGTTCTGTCAGGCCGCAAAATTTTTATTTTGGGGCTCCCCGTGCCACTAACTGCTCGGGCTACGACTTTGTCTCCCGCGGTGCCATGAAACGAGTAGTAATCCACCTCTTCAGGAGAGTCGATACCGGCTGCTAGTGTCTCCCCGTACTGAATGAACTGGTACCCCGGCTTAATCTCCAAGTGTGCCCGATTCGAGATCCCTGCGGGGGTCTGTATCCGCACGCCGGTGGTGCCCAGCGATGCGTTGCGGTCTACAATCAGCCGCGCGGTGAGAGATGTACCGTCCGGCGAAATCGCTAAGTTGCTCGCTGTGAATCCGCTAGAGTCGAAAAGAACTCCGCTGGCACCTGACAGGTTTGCGCCTGTGATCTCCCAACCTTCTATACTCTGTCCGTGAAGCACCTCGGAAGGAACGGCTAAAAATAGAACGGGTGTTCCGTCGATCGTCAATACGACTGGCGCACTATTGATAGGTTGACCCGAGGAGCGCTGGACAGTGAACGAATACGCACCAAGTGGCACCGAGGGGCTGACGTCAACTGCTACCGAGAGCGCTACGTCAGAGATTATGTGTGTAATGTTGGCTGTTATCTCCGGATTAAAAAATTTTACTCCGGTTGCAGACGCAAGTCCTCGTCCGACGATCGTCACAGATGTACCAATCCCCCTACCCACAAGATCCGGAACCACTGCAGTGACGCTGTTACTGCTGGATGGCCGAGTCACTAAACCGACTCGATTGCCAGCTTCATCAAATTCGTAGAGCAGCGTGGTACCATCCGAGCTAACTACCCCAACTACTTGACCTGAGTCATCATAGATATAGTGTCGAAGCTCCTGCCCAGCTAAATTTTTAATGCCGAGCACGAAAAAGCTGCAACCCCAGAGTGCGAGTAGAAGACCCCGTCCAGCTAACCTTTTATCGGACACTTAGGCGACCTTAGTAAGCAGGCGTTGTTATGAAGTCGTCGATATACTGAGCGCCTGTCCCAAGTACATCACCAATCCCCCAAAGCTCACACCAATCAATGCACTTCACATGACAGCTAAGGGGATCATGTAAGCAGTTGGAGTTCCTTCCTTCCAGGTCGCAATCCTGAAGGCATCGTCTTATGCAGCGTGACAAGCCCTCGAAATCGCCATCAACATCAGGGTTAGGGTCCTGCCCTTCCGGAAAGAAGTTGCACATGATTGTGGGAATGTTGCTACAGCTGTATGGATCACCATATTCTAGGCAGGCATCGTCATAGTAGTTGCAAGAATCTTTTCCGCTGCCGTAGAGACCGAGAGGGTCTGTCGAGTTCACAGGATTATTGTGAACATACCTAAAGGGATTGAGGTCTCCTGCTTCTAAACCAAGGGGGTCTTCGCTGGTGAAGCGTCCTGTCTTTGGATCGAAGTAACGATTCCTAAGATAAAGCAAACCGTTTTCATCCTGCTCCCGCCCCGTAAAGCCAAACCGAGGAGCTGATCCAAAGGCTGTGATTCCATATTCATCATAACCGAAGGCCTGAATAGATCCTGATGGTCCTATTAAGCCGATCGTGCTCCCGAGGCGATCCCTGGCGTACGTCTGGATATTCATGCCAGAACGAGAGGCCCAAACCTCATCGATTGCAAGCCCACGGAGATAGTCGTCGAAAAGTTCTCCTGATGTGACGCGCAGAACATCGATTCCGTCGTAGACATATGACGTTACAACTCCCGTCTCCACCTTTCGCTGCCGTCTTCCTAGGGCATCATAGGTGTAGATCAGAATTGCTTCATGTCCGAATGTACCGAGGAGCCGCCCTTGGTCCGACCAGATAATTCCATACCGACCATTGGATAACAATCGTCCCTCCGCATCATACTCGAGGCTCTGACCGTTGACTAAAACCAAGCGGTTTAGATCGTCAAATGACGCTAGCTGTGGGGCGACTGGCGGCGAGGGTAGTAATGCCCCAGAGATTGAACTCACGCGGCCGGCGACGTCATACTCGTAGTTTCGGAAGTCGCTGTACCCTCCCGGGCCTCTATAATCAATATGAGTCAACTGACCGGCTGCGTCGTAGGTGTAAAAGACGGTTAGATTATTCGGAGCCACGGCCATTGTGCGGCGCCCCGCTTCGTCATAGCTAAAACGGACGCTCATCGCGCCATTGGTGATCGACTCGACTTGACCCTGTTGCGTGTAGGTATAGACCGTTTGGCCATCGGGACCGGCGCGCAGAGTTCGACGGCTGAGGGCGTCGTACTCATAGACGAGCGAACCGGTAGGCGAGATCTCCGAGATCAGTCGCCCTAATAGGTCATAGGCACGCTCGACTCGACCGCCGGTGAAATCGTCGGCTGCGAGGAGCCGCTCTGCCGGATCCCAGTCGAAGTTGAGGGCTGTACCGTCTTCATAGAGAGCGTCGCGCGGACGACCCAAGGTGTCATAGGTAAAGGTTGCTGTGTGGCCGTTGCGGTCGGTAACCGCCCGCAAGCTTCCATTCTTGTCATAGTCGAAGATACGAGCGCTGCCGTCCGGTGCTATCTCGCGGATGGGCCGACGGCGGTCGTCATATTCGAAGGTGGTGGTGTTGCCCTTGGGATCAGAGAGGGTAAGAAGATCCCCTACAGCGTCATAGGTGGAGGGTGTGAACTGGCCGAGTGCATTCTCAACGCTGATAACGCGATCGAGTGCATCGTAGGCGAGATACTCGGTCGTGCCATCGGGTGCGCGGGTGCTCGAAAGACGGCCGGCGGCATCATAGGAGAACTGGGTTGTACGACCTAGAGCGTCGGTGATGCTCTCCAGCCGCCCGTCCTTACCGTAAGCAAACGTCGTTGTGTGCTGATTGGGGTCGGTCAGCGTGAGCAACCGGCCGGCGGTGTCGTAGGTGAACTGCCAGACTTTACCGGCAGGATCGATTACCTCGGTCACATCGCCTACGGTGTTCTGGGTGAACGTAGTCGTGCGCGACAACGCATCCGTCACCGTCTCGGGCACCTGACCAATCGCCGGATAGGTGAAGCTGGTACTGTTTCCTAGGGCATCGGTGATCTTGGTAAGCCGCCCTTGGTTGTCGTACTCATAGTTCTGGTCACCTGTGCCTGCCCCGCACATGGGGCACCCGGCCGTTCCTTCTCGCTCGGCATGCCGTCCGGAAACTGAGTCGATCTCGAAACTTACGGTCTGCCCAAGGGCGTCCGTAATATCGGTGAGCTCTCCGGTCACGGTAAACCGGTAGGTTGTGGTGTGACCCAATGGGTCTGTCACTTGGGTCTGGAGAACAGGACTTGCCAGGTCCGCCGGATTGGCTGTCAGATAGGCGTAGTGTACCTCGGACGCATCTGGAAAGGCCTCACGGATCACTCGACCGGCGGCATCGTATTCTTTCGTGACGACCAGGATGCCTCGGGGATCGATGACGGAAATCAGGCGGTTCTGGCCGTCATAACCATAGCTCGTCACTCCGCCTGCGGGATTCGTAGTGCTCGCGAGCCGACCGGTGGTGTCGTAGCTATAGCTGGTAATACGGCCAGCCGCGTCGACCATCGAACGGATTCGATTCTGGGCGTCATACTGGAGACTGATCTGCTCGTCGTTGGCGGCTATGATCCGCTCAAGAATCTGAATATTTCCTGTTCCTACTCCGCGCACAAGCTGAATCTGATTACCGTGCCGATCGGCGATCGCGGACGGTGAGGAGCGAGTACTATTCAACGTGGGTGTGAAGAAGATGGTGGAGCCATCGATCGTGTCAAGCCGATAGTGGCCTTGGGCTGCAACCCAGCGCAATGTACTGCCGCGCGTGAAGGCCGACGGCGCTGGCTGATAAGTGCCGTCTGGTTGGCGGACGAAGGAAACCTGACGGCCGTTGGGCAAAGCAAGGCTGATCACAGGCTGGTTCGAGTCAGTTCCTGCGAGAAGCACATAACTCAGGCTGTGACTGGCCCCGAGCCCGAAGGGTCCAGCGAAATCGGCTAAATCCGAGCGATAGATGCGGACGAAACCAACCGGCAGGGGGATACCAGTAATCGATGCCTCGACAACCTCCATCTCCTCAGCTCCCGTCGCATACTCAACGGAGTGAGCACCTTTGACAGGGCGTGTGCAACCTCCTTGAGCCGCGCATGTCCCCTCAAGAACAACGTGTTCGCAAGTCTCGCAGCGTTCCGCTCCTGTAGTTCCCCGCCCCGAACTCGGCGGAATCGGCGTCATCGGTCCGTGCCAGTCAAAGTGGGTGAGACCGAAACGCTTGCCCGGGGTCGCGGGATTCTGGTCTGCGACGATAGAGAGCCCATCGGCGGAGATCGTGCCCGTGCCGTACTGAACCATGGCTCCGACCCGCGGATCGAGCGTGAGGAGGGAGACCATGGAGCCGGGCGCACTGCCGATGGTATTTGGATAATCGACAGCAACTGGCTGGCTCGCGCTCGAGCCCTCGGGCTGGAGCGAGACGAGGAAGGGCATGATCTCGCCCTGTGGAAAAGTCTTGTCTCCAGGGCTGCGATCGATGGGGATGCGCAGCCCTGTCAGCGGAAATGGATCGGGAGTCGATCCATCCGGATTGGTGAAGACAGTCCCTGAGTAAATCTGGAGCTTGAGACCGGGGATGCTCTGGAACGTGAAGATCTGATCCGAGCTCCAGTTCTGCCGCACGAGAATGGTCTCGGCGTCATAAAGAGAAGTCAAGTGGATGATGCCGGGTGTGCGGTTGATGACTCCGGGCTGGATGTCGAAGCGGAGGTTGACCGGGGTATAGAGCTGTCCCGAATACGTTGTGCCATCGAACCCTACGAGCTGTGCTCCTGTGCAGGTTGCTGGTATATCGACAAAGGCGAAGTTTCCTCCAGCGTCCGTGTGAAGGGGCGTCATGGAACAGCCGTTGGGTATTCCCTGCTCATTCTTTCCGAGGAAACGGACCGTCACTCCGATCAGGGGGCGCTGGAAGGCCTCGGCCGCTGCAACTCGGCCGATGAAACTGGTGCTCACCGGCCGGACGTCGATGGAAAGGCCGAGCGTCTGGTTCAATATGTGGCCTTCGATCGAGGCGGTGCCCGTCACGCTGAAAGAGCTCAATCCAGTGGGCTGCCCGATAGGCGCGGAGAGAGTGAGGTTTGCAGTCTGGTCCGCCGAAAGCTGGGGAGGATTGAGCTTGTAGGTAATGCCAGCAGGCAGGCCGTTGACCTGAAGGGCTATCAGGCCGGCAAAGTCGTTCGGGCTCGTTGCCCGAATTCCGAAGTTGACGCTTTCTCCGGGGAACAGCACTCCAGCCACAGGCCCGCCGACCAACTCGAACGTCCGGCTCGGGGTTACCGTGAAGATGGGACCGGTCAAAGTGAGGCCGCCCGATACGAGGCGGACCGGTCCAGTGGTGGTTCCTGTCGGCACGGAGACCTGCAGGCTCGTCGCTGTGGCGCTGGAGAGCATTGTGGCCTGCAGGGTTCCGCCCCCCTGTTTTGCAAAGAGGATCGAAGGGAGAAGGTCCAGCCCATCGCCGCTGATCGTCACCGCCGTGCCCACCGGGCCTGAGGAGGGTGTGATCCCGGTGAAGAAGAGGGATTTCATCTTGAAGCTGAGGGGCGAGGATGTGGAGCCGCCGGGGTTCTCCGCCTCGACCATGACCTCTCCGGGCTGGGCGACGAGGGCCGCGGGAACGGTGGCGGTGAGCATCCCGGAGCCGATGAACTCGGTTGTGAGAGCAGTGCCGCCGAAGCGGGCCACCGCCCCGGGCTTGAAGCCCGCGCCACTCAGGGTGAGGGAGAATGCGGGAGAGCCTGTGGCCACCCCCGCGGGCACGAGGGCGCTCAAGGCGAGGGGCGCATCCACGGTGAAGAGCGCGGCTTCTGAAGCCGTGCTGTCCGGGTTGACGACCTGAACAGCGAAGACGCCCGCGGCCTCGAGCCGCGAGGCGGGAACGATCGCTGTCAGGCGATCAAGGCCGGAGGAGGTTGTCGCGAGGTCATAGCCATCGAAGCGGACCGTCGCGTCGTCCTGAAATCCCGTGCCGATCACCGTGAGCGCCAACTCGCCGCCACCTTGCAATACCGAGGAGGGGGAGAGAAAGCGAATCGAAAAATCCTCGGAGGCAAAGTAGCCGTTCACGTCGAGGATCGCATGGACCTGACCCGAACCTTGAACGAAGGCATGAAGGGCGATCGCCCCCTCTCCATCCACAGAGATTCGAAAGATCGCGTTGTTGGCACGAGTCTGTCCTGGACCGAAATTGATGGTGCTGGCGAGCGGGCGGGGCTCGTCTCCAGGGTAGGCCGTTATATGTCCAGACCCTGTTGGAGCTACTACCGTTAGATTGACGGAGACCGCCACTGCTGACAACGGAATACCGCACTGGTCAACGGTCACGGCGAAGACCCGGGGCGTGCCGGAGAGCAGGGGCGTATCGTTGGTCCGGGTATCGAAGATCCGGCAGGGAGTGACAGCGAAGTAGCTGAAGCCCGGCATCTCTGCGTCCAGAGTTGTGGGCTCAGTTTGGGCCAGCCCCTGCGCCGAAGCGACCAGGAAGAAAATGGACAACGCGGAGACCCACCGTAATAGACACATTCTCAGTACCTCTGGCTTGCCGACGGGCAGCCCAGGTCCAAGCGCGGTCGATTCAGACAGACTTCAGAGATGCAGTATTTAGGAGTGTAGCGCGCCACGCTTTCAAGCTGAAGCTGGGGCTGCTCAAAAAGTTGGCAGTTCGGTGCGGCGAGCGACGTAGCTCCTCTACCCTCGGCCGAGCAGTGGCCAGACCACTGCGGCGAGGAATGGACGGTGGAAGAGGATCGGGAGAGGCAGCACGAGCCAGAAAACGGTCCAGGCACGGCCGATCCAGGCGTGCCGGGAGATAGGATGGCCCGCGCGCTCCAAGCGCAGCTCCGCCAGGCGGAGGAGCCCGTGCAGGGCGAAGTAGGTCAGCGGCAGGCCGAACCCGCGGTTCACTGGCAGGCTGATAGCGATCTCGTGCATTAGGCCCGAGGCGAGAAATGCGGTCGCCATCGCGGCGGGCCGGCCCACCTTGGGCTCGAGGGGCCGATAGATGCCGAGCGCCGTCATCTCCGAGAAGGCGAGATTCCAGCGCCGGCCCCAGAATTCCGTGAGGCTGCGCGAGCGTAGAGGCGCCCGGAAGAGCGCGTCGCAACGCGCGCCGAGCAGCCGCCAGACGCCGGCCAGGATGTTGAATATCCCGAAGTGGAGGATGAGGCTCAGCGCAGGCAGCGCCAGGGCCGTCGCGAGAAACGCCTGGCCTTCTGACCACGCAAGCCGGGCGGTCAGAAAGAGGAGCGCCCCCGCAATCAGACGCACGGCGCCGCTCGCCATCAGCTGGAGCCCCCCAGGCAGCGAGCGGGTCCCCAGGCCCGCGAAGAGGCTGGGCCGCATTCCGGGCCATCCCGCGGCGAAGGCGAACCAGCGGAGGGGCGAGAGCGTCACCCCCGAGGCGAAGCGCTCCTCCACGCTGACGACCGCTTTCAGAGCGTAGAGAACGGCTCCCGCGATCCCCAGCATGCGGAGCCCCGCCGGCTCATCCGCCGTCAGGCGCTCGACCCCGATCAGAGCCAGGACGACCAGCGACCAGGCCGCCACCCGGGCCAGCCTCGGCGAAGCGATGCGGCTGATGGCGAAGCCGAGCGCGAGCGTGAGGACCAGGAGGGCTGCGCCGGCCCACGCCACGCGGGGGTCCGACGGCAGGTAGGCGTTCATCTCATCCCGGACCTGCGCGGAGATGGCTCACGAAAGCGGCACCATAGACCAGCACGAGGGCGACGAAGAGGGTGACCAGGGCGGCCTCGGCCACCACGAAGCGGGCTCCGCTCGGCGCCTGGCTGCGATCGATCCAGGTGAACTGCAGGACGAGCCGTGTTCCCCAATACACGGCGATGAACCCGCAGACCGCGGTGGCCAGCGGAGTGCGGTCGAGGATCCAGTCGGGAGCGAGCAGGGAGAGAAGCCCGAAGCAGATGTGGAAGCTCAAGATGTAGCCGGCATAGGTCCAGAAGATCTGGCGCGTGAGGGGCCGCAGCTTCGCGGTGTCCTCACGCCATCCGAGGATGCCGGGGATGGCGAGACTGCCGACGGCCAAGGCCAGCTGCCCCAATCCCGCCGCCATGAGAAGGTGGCGGATTGTCATGCGCTCAGGAACAGCCCCTGGAGCGTACCCTGGATCTGCATGGCCGCTTCGTAGGGGTCGGGCGCGTTGCGGATGGGCCGGCCGACCACGATGTAGTCGGCGCCATTGCGGATCGCCTCCTCGACCGTGACCACCCGCTTCTGGTCGTCCGCCGGCCGGTTCTCGACCGGGCGGATGCCGGGGGTCACGATGATCAGCTTCTCGCCGAATTCGTCCTTGAGGGCCCTCGCCTCCAGGCCGGAGGAGACCACGCCGTCGCAGCCGATCTCCAGGGCACGGCGGGCGCGCGAGAGGACCAGGCGGTGGACGTCCACCTCGAAACCGAGGTCCTTGAGGTCCCCCTGGTCGAGGCTGGTCAGCACCGTCACCGCCAGGATTTTCAGATCGCCCTTCTCTCGGCAGGCGGCCTCCAGGATGCCGTCGTTGCCGTGGACGGTCGTGAAAGTGATGCGGCGTTGGCGGAGCTGGCGGACGGCCGAGGCCACCGTCTCGGGCACGTCGAAGAGCTTGAGGTCGGCGAAGACCTTCTTGCCCTGTTCCACCAGCCAGTCGATCAGCTCGAAGTAGCCGCCGGAGGCGAATAGCTCCAGGCCGACCTTGTAGAACTGGACCGAGTCGCCGAGCTTCTCGACCAGTCGCCGCGCCTCGTCTGTGCTCGGCACATCGAGGGCAAAGATCAGGCGCTCTTCGGGCGGGATCTCCTTAGTCGAGATCCGGATGGGATCTCCGGCCTCGGGCTCCTTTGGGGTGTCAGGTCCGGCCATGCCTGAAGGCTAGCACAGGCACATCAGGGCCACCGATAGTGCGACGGCGGCATCCCGCCGCCCCACAGAGCGTAGGAATCGGACACTTCGTCGATCCCTTCGCCGTAGGGCGAGCGCGCGGTCTGGAGGTGGACGACCGCGCATGCGCCGAGCTCTGTCACATAAATTCCGTGCGGCGTCACGAGCACGCGGTGAGACATGCTCGACTGGGAGGGGAACGCGATCGTCTGCTGCGTCTCGACCTTCTCGAAGCCGCCGCTCATTCCGATCTCGAAGACCGCGTTGAGGGCCATCATGTCGGCCATAGACGAGCCGAGCAGATAGATCCGCTCTCCACCGTCGCTCGGGAACCCGAGATGGATGAACGGCGCGCCCATGGCCGCGCCGGCCTTCAACTGAAACCAGGCGATCGAGCCGTCCGAGTTGATGCGGGCGAAAGTTCCGCTGCCGCCGCTCGAGCTCCCGAGCAACCCGAACCAGAGGTTGCCATCGGGCCCGGGGAGCAGCCCGACCGGCGTGCTGCCGTGCTCCTGAGGCACAGGAATCGTCTTCGTGGTCTGGTCGGGCTCGACGCAAAAGATCGCGCTCGACTGATCGAGCGAAGCGTACACAGCCCGGCTCTTGGGATGTACGGCCACGAAGACCGGGCGCCGGCCGCAGGGATAGACCGAGGCGTCCGTGGGATCGTCGATGCGGACACGCACGACATGGTGGCTGTCCTTGCAGCTCGCCCATAGCGTGTCGCCGTCAGACCACGACGTGAGGTCCACGAGCGGGAGCAGGAAGCTTGATCCGCTTCCGGATCTCGGGCTCTGCCGCGAGGTCGCCCGCGATCGGATCGATCAACAAGAGCTCCGACTCGAATTGCAGCGTGACCCAAACGCAGCCGGGGTAGGACTTCGAAACATGGAGCCCGTGCAACCCGGCGAAGGGGCTCTGGATCGTGTGCTTCGCGACCTCGAGCAGCCGGCCGGAGCCGGGATCCACCGCGATCTTCAGCAGCGCGCTGTCCGGCTGTTGCGAGACGAGCAGCAGTCCCGGCGCGGGCGAAACGATCTCATGGGTCTGCCCGTTGGCAGGCAGCGGGTACTCGGTGGCGGACTTCAACGCGATCGGAAGTGTGGTCAATGGCATCTCCAAATTTTGGGCAGTGTAGCAGGATGCCGCAGGCCGATCAGCCGGTCCGACGGTGCCGGCAATGCCTCGCCGGGTCAGCAGCGCGGAATCTAGATTTTGTATATGGCTGTCGTATACTAGCGTTGAGGAGGGGGCATGGAGACCCAAGATGAGGAGGGTTCGGAGTTTGACTGGGACGGTGGCAACGCGGAGAAGAATTGGGAGCGGCATCAGGTCTCGCAATCGGAGTGCGAGCAGGTGTTTTTCAACCGTCCGCTGGTGGTTGGAGACGACGACCTTCACTCCGTCATTGAGGCTCGCCATTTCGTTCTCGGTCGGACAGATGCAGGGCGACTCCTCTTTCTGGTCTATACCCTCCGAGAAGAACGGATCCGAGTAATCTCCGCTCGCGACATGACACGACGAGAGATCAAGGAGTATCAGCGTGCCAAATTCGAAGAAGATGAAAACGATCCCGAAGTTTGAGACTGAAGACGAGGAGAGGGAGTTTTGGGCAGCTCATGACTCCACCGACCATGTGGACTGGAGCCGCGCCAAGACGGTCACGTTCTCTCGGCTCAAGCCTTCGACCCGGACGATCTCCCTGCGACTCCCGGAGCCGCTGCTTGAAAATCTCAAGATGCTCGCCAATAAGCGGGACGTGCCTTATCAGTCGCTGCTGAAGATCTTCCTGGCGGAGCGCATCGACCAGGAGCTGAAGCACTAGACGCACCGGCTCGGCATCCCGTATGAGAAAGCAGTCTGTCCTCGTATTGCCGGCGCGCCTCCGCTTTTTGACCGCTAAAAGATTCCCTGGACCGTTCAAAGTTTTATTTAGCGGTTCAGAGGAACTCTGGACGCCTAAAACTATTGGTGGACCCGTCCAAAGTTATTCTGAGGCGTCCGGAGTAACTTTTAAGGATCGCGAGCAACTTTTAGGCGTTCGAAATTTTTTTGAGCGGTTCAGCGGAACTATGGACCGTTAAAAGTTCTGTTGAGGCGTCGAGAGAAACTTTGACCGGTCCAGAGAAACTCTGAACGCCTAAAAATTTCTTTTACCGGTCGAGGGAGACAGACGAGCCCTGAATTCAGGCGGACTTCAGGTCGGCTTCGGGGGGCAGGTGCTCGGGTCCGGGGGGAGCGGCCGGCCGCGTCCCTTCGTTCTGGAGCAGGATGCGGAGCTGGACGGGATCGACCGGCTTGGTCAGATGGAGGTCGAAGCCGGCCTCCTTGGACTTGCGTCTGTCCTCCTCCCGGCCGTAGCCGGTGACGGCGATCAGCTTGGCCGAGGCGGTTTCGGGATCTCGCCGCAGCGCCGCCGCCACCTGATAGCCGTCCATCCCCGGTAGGCCGAGGTCGCAGAGCACGACTTCCGGGTGGAACTCGCGGGCTGCCTGGACGCCGTCCGCGCCCGAGTTGGCGGTTTCGACCTCGTGGCCGGAGAGCTCCAGGAAATCGCGCAGGGTGGCCGCGGCATCCACGTTGTCCTCGACCACCAGGATGCGCCGGTGGCCCGCGTTGGCGTCAGCCAGGAGCGGAGCTTCTGCCAGATCCGGGGCAGGCGCGGTCAGGCTTCCGCCCTGGTCCAACGGGAGGAGCAGGGTGACCTCGGACCCCAGCCCCAGCCCCGCGCTCGTGGCGCGCGCCTCGCCGCCGTGCATCTCGACCAGGCCCTTGACCACGGCGAGCCCGACGCCGAGACCGCCCTGGGCCCGGTCCAGGCTCCGGTCGGCCTGGGTGAAGACCTCGAAGATGTGGGGCAGGATCTCGGGGGCGATTCCTTGACCGGTATCCCGCACCGAGAGCTCGATCCGGCCGTCCTCGGCGCGGCGCGCCCGGACCGTCACGCGTCCACCCGGCGGCGTGAACTTGCAGGCGTTGTGCAGAAGGTTGGCCAGCGCCTGGGAGAGGCGCAGGCGGTCGCCCTGGACCGGGAGCGGCCCGTCCGGCAGCTCGAGACCGAGCTCCAGTCGGGCATGGCGGAGTGTCTCCCGGTAGCCTTCGACCGTCTCCTTGACCAGCTCCGCGAAGTCCAGGGCCTCGCAGTGGAGCTCGACCTCGCCGCGGGTGACGCGGGAGGTCTCCAGCAGGTCGTCGACGAGCAGGGCCTGGTGGAGGACCTGGCGCTCGGCCGCGTCGATGGCGCGGTGCCAGGTCTCGTCTCCCTCCCCCTTGAGCCGCAGGACCTGGATCGCGTTGCTGATCGTGCCCAGCGGATTGCGCAGCTCGTGGGCGAGCATGGCCAGGAGCTCTTCCTTGGCCCGGTCTGCCCGCTCCAGCGCCGCCCCCTTCTGAGCGAGGCGCAGCGAGAGGTCTTCCAGCTTCTCTTCGTTCACGCGCGCGCGCCGGACTTGCGCGATCATCCAGTCCACCCGCTCGTCGGGAGTGCTGTGGCCGGCGACCATCTCGGGCGGCTGGTAGAAGGCGTTGGGGCAGACCTGGTGGCCGAGGAGGGCGAGCGGGTGCGTGCGCAGGACGTCCTCCATCAGGTACGCCGGCGTGCGGCTGCGCGGATAGCGGCAGAGCGCGGAGGTGCGGCTGCCGGAGAGGAAGGCGTTCAGGCCGGCCTCGAAAGCGATCCATTGCTCGGCGCCGGGGACGTTCTCCAGGAGCCAGACGACATCCCAGGTGGCGCGCAGGCCGGAGAAGCCGTCGTCCATCGCCTGCTGTTCGGCGCGGCGCAGGAGGTCCTTGAAGGAGTTGGGATCGAAACGGCCGCGGTCGAGCCAGGAGTCGCGGTCGCTCAGCAGCACCAGGGCGCCGCGGTCGATCTCGCGGCCTACCGGGATGCCCTCGTCGGCCAGGGTGCGCTCAATGCCGCCGATACCGCGGTAGGTCGCGAGCTTGCCCAGGTACAGGCTGCGCTCACCCCTGGCGAGGCCGGTCCTCAGGAACGGCACCAGCGCGGCCAGCTTCTCGTCGGCGCTGTCGTAGATCAGGCAGAGATGGTCTCCCTGTCTGAGCCGTCCGATCCGCCGATCCGCGTCGCTTGCCACCGCTGTGCCTCCGGGATGGAGCGGAACCCGCTCTCATCCACCGATCTTGCAACCGGAACCGCGCCCGCCGCGGCTCGCGTGGTCGGCTTGTGCAAGAAGCGTGCGCACACGATGCTCAGGTAGCCCCCGCCGGCATGGAGCCGGTGGGGGCGCGGGCGAACGGCGGGCAGCTAGGCCGGTTCTTCCGGCTCGGGCTCCGGAGGCAGAGCCTGGGAGACGGTGTCGTGGAAGTACCGGACGAGCTTGTGGAAGCCCTGGAGCATCTCGCTCAGGGCCTGCTCCTCGATCGGCGGGATCGGCCGGTTGATCCCGAGCACGTGGTAGACGTCCGAGCCGGTGCGCTCGCCGCCAAAAATGTCCTGCCCGCCTTGGCGGGTCGTCCAGCCCGATTCGCGCCCACCCGGGCGGCGGATCGCCTCCGGCCGCTCGTTGACGATCTGCAGCGAGTTGTGCAGGTCGTTCAGACTGCAGTCGAGCGCGTCGAGGATCTTCTCCAGCGTGTCGAGCGACGGCTTCTGCTTGCCGGTCTCGTAGGCCGACAGCATGGCCTTCGTGATACCGGCTGCGTCCGCCACCTGGTACTGCCGCTTGCCCTGCCTGTCACGAAGCCAGCGTAGGGCTCTGCCGAGACCTTTGAAGGTTTCCATGCGCGGAAATGTACCTTTTCCGGAGCTTTCTGGCAAGCGCAAACTTTTTGGTTCCAGTGACTTACATCGAGAAAAGCTGTTCCCGGAGAGCGGGCTTTTGTGCTTGACTGCGCGATATGTTCCGCGCTACGGTTGCAGCATTCGACAAGATGTACCTGCAAGCCATCCCAAATCTCACGCCTTCGGTTCTGAACTCAACTACTCCGAAGTACGCGCCTCACCGGGTTTGGGGGACTTTTGGAGGGAGTACGAGCGGATGAAAGACGACCATCCGAGTCCGGATCTGCTGAAGCGGTTCGTGTGCGGCACCCTGGACCCCGACGAACGCCGTCGCGTTGTCCGGCATCTACTCACCGGATGCCCGTCTTGCCAGGAGGTTACTCGCGAGCTGTTGCAGAGTCAGATAGTAGACTGCGAGGCGTGACGATAGACTCGATAGACCCAATCGACCCCGTCCTGTCCGAGGCGACCGCGCTCGCCCTGGAATTCCCCAGCCTGCTGGCGGTGGTCTCCCGTCTCGCTTCCACCGACCTGGGTCGCGAGCGGGTGCTGAGCCTGGAGCCCTATGGCGACGAGGCGGTCCTGCGCCTTCAGCGCGCCCGCTTCGAGGAGACTTCCCGGTTGCTTGCCGAGCGGGCCCTGGTGCCGGACTTCGACGTCCCCCTGGGAGCACTCCTGGAGCGCCTCGCGACCGGCCGGCCGGCGCTCGAAGGGGCCGATCTGGTCCGTTTGGGCGATCTCGGGAGGGCCACCCGCGCCGCGGTCGCCCGCATCCGTGAATCGGTCCCGCCCTGTCCCCATCTGCTGCGCATGGCGGACGGGCTGCCCGATCTCGATCCCCTCCTGCGGCGGATCGACCGCACCCTCGACAGCCGCGGTGAGGTGAGGGAGGACGCGAGCCCGCGCCTCGCCGCCCTGCGCCAGCAGATCCGGCGCACCCGCGACCAGCTCTACCGCGATCTGGGCGAGTTCGTCTCCGGCCACAAGGATGAGCTGTCCGAGGAGACGATCCCGATGCGCGGCGGGCGCCTGGTGGTCGTGCTCCAGGCCGGAGCCCGGGGGCGGACCGGCGGGCTCGTCCACGGGCGGTCGTCCACCGGCAAGAGCTTCTATTTCGAGCCGCTGACCGTGGTGGAGACGAACAACACGCTGCAGCAGTCGAGCGAGGACGAGGAGGAGGAGCGGCACCGCATCCTGATGGAGCTGATCGCCGAGGCCCGGGCCGCAATGCCCGCCCTGCGCGACCATGCGGACTTCCTGAGCGATCTGGACCTGCTGCAGGCTTCGGTGCGCTTCGGCCAGCGCTGCGACGGCCATCTGCCGGAGATCGCGGGACGCCATGAGCTGCGGCTGCTCGCCGCACGGCATCCGCTCCTCGATCCCTGTCTGGCCGAGTTGAGATCCGAGGCGTTGGGGCAGGCCGGGCACTCCGGCGACATCGTCCCGCTGGAGATCGAGCTTGGCTTCGACCGCCGGATCCTGGTGGTCACCGGCCCGAATGCCGGCGGCAAGACCGTGGCGCTCAAGACGACGGGCCTGCTGTCTCTTGCGGCGCAGTGCGGGCTGCCGATCCCGGCGGCCCTCGGCAGCCGGGTGCCGTTCCTGCGCAAGCTGGTGGCGACCGTGGGCGACGAGCAGGACCTCCTGGCCGACCGTTCGACTTTCAGCGGCCGGTTGCTGCGCCTCAAGGAGGCGTGGGAGGCGGCCGGCCCCGACAGCCTGATCCTGATCGACGAGCTGGGCTCGGGCACCGATCCCGAGGAGGGCACGGCCCTCGCCGTCGCGCTTCTCGAAGGCCTTTTGGAGAAGGGGAGCCTTTCGGTCATCACCACCCACCTGGCGCTGCTCGCGGCCGCCGCCCTGGAGATGGACGGCTCCACTTGCGCGGCCATGGAATTCGATTCGCAGAGCGGCCGGCCCACATTCCGGCTCGTGCCCGGCCCTCCCGGCGGGAGCGAGGCGCTGGCCCTGGGCCGACGGCTGGGCCTCCCTGCCGAGTGGCTGGACCGCGCCGAAGCCCGCCTCGGCACCGAGCATCGCGATCTCCGCAGACTGATCGCCGAGGTGGACCGGGTCCGGCAGGATCTGAGCGACACCCGCGAGCGTTTGGAGATCGAGGCCGCCGATGCCGAGAAGCTCCGCCGCCGCCTCGAAGCTGAGCGCAATGCCCTGGAGGAGGAGCGCCGGAACGTCGGCAAGAAGCTCAAGGCCGACCTGGATATCTTTCGCCGCGAGACCTCCGATCGCCTGCGCCGGGAAGTCGAGCGCATGCAGGAACGTTTCGAAGAGGGAAAGCGCCGGGGA
Source organism: Acidobacteriota bacterium (assembly GCA_034667225.1). Taxonomy (GTDB): domain Bacteria; phylum Acidobacteriota; class Thermoanaerobaculia; order Multivoradales; family UBA5704; genus DATMER01. The sequence continues at coordinate 4,493 of JAXDKG010000055.1, read as the reverse complement.
CTGGCGGCCGAGGCCGTCGAGAATCTTTTCGTCGAGGCTCCCCGTTTTCAGGAGGAGAAGCCGGCGGCGGAAGGTCCGCTGGTCGTCGGCGGGCTGGTCCGGCACATCGGCCTCGGCTGGCAGGGGACGCTCGACAAGCTGGAATCGGATCGCGCCGAGGTCCTGGTCAACGGCAAGCGCGTGCGCTGCCGGCCCTCGGAGCTGACAGGCGCAGGTCCGGTGCAGAAAGGTCCGACGAAGCTGAAGCCGGTCCCACGGGAGAAAGCCCGGGATCTGGACGAGTCGGCCTCGGTCGCGCCCGAGCTGAACCTGATCGGGCAGCGGGTCGAGCCCGCCCTGGAAGAGCTGGATTCGTACATCGACCGCGCTCTCCTCGCCGCTCGAAAAGAGGTCCGGGTGGTGCACGGCCACGGCTCCGGCCGGCTGCGGCGAGCGGTCAGAGAGCATCTGCGGTCGCATCGGGGTGTGACATCCATCCGGTCCGGCGAGCCCAATGAAGGGGGCGATGGAGCCACGGTCGTCACCCTTCGCGCCTGATTCGGGGTCTGTCCCAAGAAGATGAGCTTAGGAAATGTCCACATCACGCCCCAACTCGTGCAGGCCGTGCGCGATGCGGTGGACGTCGTCGCCATCGCCTCCGAGCACACCAAGCTGCGCAAGGCCGGCCGGCGCTACCAGGGGCTCTGCCCGATGCACAAGGAGAAGACCCCCTCCTTCAGCGTCGATCCGGTCGCGGGCCTCTTCTACTGCTTCGGCTGCGGCGCGGGAGGGGACGCGATCAAGCTTCACATGCTGGCGACCGGGGACGACTTCCCAGCGGCCATCGAGGCGCTCGCCGGGCGCTACGGCATCCCGCTCCCGAGCCGCGAGACCCGGGCCGGCGGGCGGACGGAGCGCGACCTGGAAGGAGCGCTCCAGGCGGCGTCCGAGTTCTTCCGCGACCAGCTCCGCAAGTCCACCTTCGCCCAGGAGTACCTGAGCGAGACGCGGAAGATCCCGCCCGAGCTGATCGAGCGCTTCGGCCTCGGCTACGCGCCGGATGCCTGGCGCAACCTGATCTCAGCCCTCCAGGCAAAGGTGCCGATGGCCGATCTCGAGGCCGCGGGGCTCGTCGCCCGTTCCGACAAGGGAGGCGAGCCCTACGACCGCTTCCGCAACCGGCTGATCTTCCCGATCCACAACCCGTCGGGCCGGCTGGTCGGGTTCGGCGGCCGGGCGCTCGGAGACGACAAGGCCAAGTACGTGAACTCCAACGAGACCGACCGCTTTCACAAGGGGCTCCTGCTCTATGGCCTCCATCACGCCAAGAGGGAGATCCGGGAGAGCGGCCGGGCGGTCCTCTGCGAGGGGTATTTCGACGTCATCGGCTCCGTGGCCTGCGGGCTGGAGGGGTCCATTGCGGGCATGGGCACGGCGCTCACTCCCGAGCAGGCCAAGCAGCTCTCGCGCTACGCCGAGGAGGTTGTGGTCGCGTACGACGGCGACAAGGCCGGGGAGAGCGCCTTCCGCCGCGCCTTGCCGCTCCTCCTCTCCGAGGGTCTGGGGGTGAGGCGCGCCCGCTTCCCCGCCGGGCACGATCCCGACTCGCTGCGGACAGAAGCGGGGTCCGAGGCGGTCGAGGCGGCGGTCCGGGATGCCGAGGATGCAGTCGTTGCCGAGATCGAGCGCCTGGTTCCACCCGAGGCCGGGCGCGAGCCGCAACTCCAGGCCAAGGCGGCGACGGCGGTGACCGAGCTCCTGCGGCCGATCCCCGATCCGATCCTCCGCTTCAGCTACGCCCGGATCGCTGCCGAGCGGCTGGGAGTTCCGGTCGAGATGCTGAGCCGCCGGATTGGAGGAACGCAGGATCGCGCTCAGAGAGATGGGCAGCCCGCGCAAACCCCCCGGAGCCCCGCGAAGACCGACGGCCTCTCCTGGAATATCGAGAAGCTCGTACTTGCTCTCTTATTGGAGGCGACCGAGCCGGTGCCCCCCTTTGAGGATCTTCCGCAGCCCGAGGCCTTCCTGGACCCTGAATGCAGGAATATTTACCAGACCTACTGCGCTCTATATGCAGGAGGGGCGGGCACCCCTCCCGACGCACGGGCGGTTCTCTCGGAGATCGGCTCCGAAGGCGGTACGGTTGACCAGATGGCCGGTATTCTGCTAGAAAGGAATATTACGACGTCCGGGAGACTGGGCCTGCTTGAGTCCCTAGAAAAGCTGGAAGACCGCTGGCGGAAGCAGCGCAGCCGCGAGCTGGCGGGAAAGATCCGGGAGGCGGAGCTCCGGAAGGACTCTGTGCGCCTCCAAAGCCTGTTGGATGAGAAAAGCCGTTTGAGCCAGCGAGGGTTGCGCTGGAGCCGCGAGGGAATCTGATCCTGTGACGCGCTCAAAAGCCCATAGGAGAGCACTTTTGACTATTTCGAGTCTCACACCCGTCGAAGAGAAGTACAGCTCCGTCAAGCAACTCATCGAGCTTGGCAAGGAGAAGGGCTATCTCCTGTACGACGAGATCTACGAGATGCTGCCCGAGGAGGTCGTCAGCCTTCCCGACGAGCTGGACGAGATCTATCTCCGCTTCTCGGACCTCGGCGTGGACGTCATCGACCGCCCGGAACGCTATCAGAACCGGGACGACTTCGAGTCGGGCAGCACGAGCGATTTCGACAAGAAGGAAGACGAGACCACCGAGTTCGGTCTCACCAGCCATGAGAAGACGAACGACCCCGTCCGCATGTACCTGCGCGAGATGGGCACCGTGCCGCTGCTCGACCGGGAGGGCGAGGTGGAGATCGCCCAGCGGATCGAGCAGGGCGAGTGGCTGATCTACGAGGCCCTGTGCGAGAACCCGGTGGTTCTGCGGGAGCTGCTGCGGCTCAACGAGATGGCGATCCGCGACAAGCGCATCCTGCGCGAGCTGATCAACGCCGATCCGGACGAGCCGCTCGACGCCAAGTCCGCCGACCGCATCAAGCTGAATCTCAAGATCTTCGAGCAGATCGCGGTCAACGACCGCGAGATCCTCGAGCTGCGCAAGCGGCAGAAGCGCTGCAAGCCGGACGGCGACAAGTACATGGAGATCGAGCGCGAGATCGACCGCCTGGTGGCCAAGATCGCCAAGGACATCCGGACGATCGACTTCAGCGTCCAGACCCGCAACCGTCTGGTCGACTTCCTCAAGGACATCGACCGGCAGTTCTCCCGCTTCGAGCAGGACATCAAGCGGGCGCAGACGGCGCTCAAGAAGGAGACCAGCGAGGAGCTCAAGGCCCTGCACCGCCGCCGCATCGAGAAGTACCGCGGCGCGCTGCGCGAGCTCGAGGAGCGCTACGACATCACCCACGCTGAAGTTGCGGCCACGATCGACAAGATCCGCCAGGGCGAGGGCATCTGCGAGCGCGCCAAGGAGGAGCTGATCGTGGCCAACCTCCGGCTCGTGGTCTCCATCGCGAAGAAGTACACGAACCGCGGCCTGCAGTTCCTCGACCTCATCCAGGAGGGCAACATCGGCCTGATGAAGGCGGTCGAGAAGTTCGAGTACCGCCGCGGCTACAAGTTCTCCACCTATGCCACGTGGTGGATCCGGCAGGCGATCACGCGGGCCATTGCGGACCAGGCGCGGACCATCCGCATCCCGGTCCACATGATAGAGACGATCAACAAGCTGACCCGCACCAGCCGCTCGCTCGTCCAGGAGCTGGGCCGCGAGCCCACGGCCGAGGAGATCGGCGAGCGCATGGACCTGCCTGCCTCCAAGGTGCGCAAGATCATGAAGATCGCCCAGGAGCCGATCTCGCTGGAGACGCCCATCGGCGAGGAGGAGGATTCGCACCTCGGCGATTTCATCGAGGACAAGAACGCCGTGTCGCCCATCGACTCGGTGATCTTCGCGAACTTGAAGGATCAGACCCGCAAGGTGCTGAAGACCCTCACCCCGCGGGAGGAGCTGGTGCTCAAGATGCGCTTCGGCGTGGGGGACGGTTCCGAGCACACGCTCGAAGAGGTGGGCCGGTCGTTCAACGTCACGCGCGAGCGCATCCGCCAGATAGAGTCCAAGGCGCTGCGCAAGCTCCGCCACCCCAGCCGGGCGACGAAGCTGAAGCCGTTCCTGGATTCCGCATAGTTTTAGAGGCCAATGGGGCGCCATTGACACGGCGCCCCGTTGGACCTAACATTCCGCGTCCCGGGCAAGCCCCGGCCAGTTCGACATTCCTCGGTAGCTCAACGGTAGAGCGTTCGGCTGTTAACCGAAATGTTGGGGGTTCAAATCCCTCCCGAGGAGCCATTCTTTCCCCTGAATCAGGATGATTGTAGGGGCGCCCCTTGTGGGTGCCCTCCGGAGGGCGGTTTCCAGTCGGCGCCCGCATTTCCGAACCGGCGTCCACTGCCTGGGGTTGAAACCCCAGGCTAGAAGAGTGTCGCCCCCTCCGGGGGCGAGCTTCCGGCGAGATCCGTGACGAGGCGCAGCCTGCTGCGCCTCCAGCCTCCGGAGGGGGCTGTACTTTTCTAGC
>JAXDKG010000054.1:0-63145 GCA_034667225.1 Acidobacteriota bacterium | reverse complement strand
CAGGCGGCAATAGGTTTCGGCGAGTCGCCAATAGACTTCGGCGGGACGCCGATAAGTTTCGGCGAGCGCCGATGGCCTTTGGGCAGGCGGCGATAGGTTCAGGCGAGTCGCCAATAGACTTCGGCGGGGCGCCGATAAGTTTCGGCGAGCGCCGATGGCTTTTGGGCAGGCGGCGATAGGTTCAGGCGAGTCGCCAATAGACTTCGGCGGGATGCCGATAAGTTTCGGCGAGCGCCGATGGCCTTTGGCGAGTCGCCGATAGGTTTCGGCAGGGCGTCAATAGACTTAGGCGTTGCGTCGATAGGTTTGGGCGGGCGCCGATAGGTTTCGGCGAGAGTTCAATGGGTTTCAGCCAGCCGTCAATCGGTTGAGGAGAGACCCGCACCGGTTGTGGAAAGCCGCCAAACCCTGGGGGAGCCGCGGATCGGTTTCCGGGAGACGTGGACGGGAGTTTCCTCCCTGCGCCCGTCCTTCACCATTCCAAGGAATGACATTTCCATGTCGTTTTCCGTTTTATCTCCCTTCGGATGCCACGTCGTGTGCGCTTCGTGCCCGAAGGTGGGGCTTTGGTGGAGGTGACGGTCCGGTCCTACCAGTCCCGGATGCTCCTCCGGCCGAGCCCTGTCCTGAACGAAGTCGTCCTCGGAGTTCTGGGACGGGCGCAGCGGCTCTACGGTGTCGCTTGCTTGAGCGTTGTGTTCCTGTCGAACCATTGGCACGCTCTGCTTTGGGTTGACGACGCGTTGCAACTCGCCCGCTTCATGCAGCATGTGGACGGCAACCTCTCCGCGGAGATCGGGAGGCCGGAGATCCACGACTGGCCGAATACGATGTGGTCGCGGCGCTATCAGTCGATCGTGGTCAGCGACGAGCCTGCGGCCCAGATTGAGAGGCTCCGTTACCATCTGGCGCATGGGGTCAAGGAGGGATTGGTCGACTAGGTGAAGCGCTGGCCCGGCGTCCACTTCGCCAAGTCGATCCTTGGGGGCAAGCCTCTCAAGGGACTGTGGTTCAACCGGACCGAGGAGTACGCCGCAAAGAACCGGGGAGAGGACTTCGGGCGGCTCAAATACGCCGAGGAGGAGGAGCTGGTGCTGTCGCAGCTTCCCTGCTGGGCGGACTTGACTCCGGAGCAGTACCGGGAGCGGATTGCGGAGCTGGTCGAGGAGATCGAATCGGAAGCCCGGGCCGACCGGGAGGCGAGGGGGATCGAGCCGCTGGGAGTAGAGGCGATCCTGAGGCAGGATCCCCATACGCGTCCGAACCAGACCAAGAAGTCGCCGGCACCCGCCTGCCATGCGGCGAGCAAGGTTGCCCGCAAGAGGTTTTGGGAGGCGTATTCCGCCTTCGTGGCCGCCTTCCGGGAGGCCGCCGACCGCCTCAAGGCGGGAGACCGGACTGCCAGATTCCCTCTGGGCTCGTTCCCGCCCGGCTTGCCGTTCGTGAGCGCTTATCCCAGCCAGCCTCCGTAGGCTGGCGGCGACGATTCTGACCTTCAATTTGCCGGCAACTGGCCTTCTCGAGCTCGCGATCGAGAAAGGAAGGGTAGAGGACTGTCTTCTCGAGCCCCTGGAACGCAGCGGGTAGTTCCCGAGAGCACGTTCAAGGGCGTCGGCAGATGATTTCCCCGGGAAACTGCCTTGCACTGGCGATTACCTGCTCGCCTGAGGCCCCTTCGCGGAGGCTACGGCCGAGGTTACGCCTTCTTTTTCTCGGAACGTCTGGCACTTCCTTCGGACTGCACTTCCTCTGGGAGAACCTCCTTCGGTCGCGACTGTCACTTCCTCCTTGGGTTTGTTCGCTCCGATACCACGTTCAGGTAGTATCTGGCCTCGTTTCGTCTCTTGGATGACAGTCGCGGGCTTTCTTGAAAATCCTTAAGCAGCATAATAACTTCGTCCTGCTTGCCTCTATCCACTGCGTAAAACGCGAAAACTCCGCTCGCCGTCAGCATCAAGTTGATCGCGTCGTGTTCTTTCCCAACCCTCATAAGATCTTCGGCCTTCTCTAAGAGAAAACCAGTCCGTGCTTTATCATCATTGATGAGGCTGTAGAAGACTAGATTGTTTAGTACCATGTACTCGACCTTCTCATCTTTGATGCGGCTCAGAAATTCATAACCCTGCCACAGGGTAGCGATTGCCTCGGCTAGTCGTTCTCTGTCGACGATCCTTATAAGGCTATCCTCATAAAGCAAGCTCATCTCACCAGTGATATAGCCAATCGTCGAAAAAGTTCTTCCCCTTAGTTCGTTCACCACGTCTTCAAGCTTAGCTTCCGCAGCCTCTTGGGCAGCCTTGCCGGCAAGCTCTCTTATTTTACTGTTGATGGCTTGCCAACTCACAAGTCCAAGCATTCCGAGGCCAAAGGAAAACATGAAAAGGAACAAAGAAGATGCTCCGAATGTGAGGGTAGCAAAGTCAGCCACGGGAAGGCTAAGAAGGTCTGTTTGCCTCACTGCCAGGAGCGCTACTGCCCAACTCGCAAGGATAAAGCTGAAGAGTGTTAATCCTCTGAGCGCAATCCAAAATTTGGGTTTCTCGTGCATGACCATTCCTGTGGCATCTGTCAGAAAAGTTGAAGTAGATCTCAGGATGTTCTTGTCTCATCGGTAAAGATGGGGGTAGTTTTACTTGGTCGACTAAGTTCGCTGCATTTGACGCAGATCCGAATAGCTCTTCTATGACTCCCATCCAGGAGACTGGCTCGCAGATCGGTTCTTGACCTCTAAGCTATACTACACTAAGCTACAAGTGGACGCAGTTTGTTGGTGAGGAGAAACGCTATGGAGCCCTTTAACGGCAGTGATGGTCGTGACCCGTGGAACAAGGTGTTGGTGGGCGACAATACTGACGGGGATACTTCTAAAGACTCCCAAGAAGTCTTCGATAAAGGTAAGGAAGTTATGCTTGATGGCGATGGTGGTTCGATTCTTGATCCCTGGGGCGGTCCAGTTATCCCTAAAGACTAGCTTGGACGGGAAGCGAGAGGGATCTAGCTATAGCTAGCTAAGCTAGCCGCTGGCAGCCAAGCCGATCCCGAGGCAGGATCTCCATACCCGTCCGGAACAGACCAGAGAAGTCGCCGTCGCCTGCCTGCCATGCCGCGTCGAAGCTGCCCGGAAGAGATTCTGGAGGTCTACTCCGCCTTCATGGTCGCGTTCCGCGAGGCTGCGGCTGCCGACAAGCTGAAGGCGGGAGAACGAACGGCAGGTTCCCTCTGGGCTCGTTTCTTCCCGCCCTTCCCTTCGCGACCTCCTGCCTGAGCCTGCCTCCGTAGGAGCGCGGCGCCGATTCTGCCCCTCAGCTTCGCTGGCCACTAGCCTTCTCGAGCTATGCGATCGAGACGAAGGGGAGAGGGCTGTCCTTCGGAGCGTAATTCGGGCCGGTGGCAGGCTGCGAAACTCCCGAAAGCCGGCTCCCGAGGTCGTTGTCGGTGGTGATCTCTCTCGGACAACTACCTCACGACGTTGGTCCCCCTGCTCGCCTGAGCCCCTTGTGGCGAGGCTACCGCCGAGGTTACGCTCTCTTCTTCGCGAAACGCCTGTCACTTCCTTCGGCGGGGCACTTCCTCTCGAACGTCTGGCACTTCCTCACGGCGCGGCGACGATTCTGACCCTCAGCTTGTCGGCAACTGACCTTCTCGAGCTCGCGATCGAGAAAGGAAGGGGAGAGGACTGTCCTCTGGGGTGCGAAAAAGAGGAGGAGAAGGGCCTCGGGAGTCCGGAGAGCATGTTCAGCAGGCCGTTGGCAGGTGATTTCCCGGGGGAAAAGGTCTCGCAACGATGATCATCTGCTCTCCTGAGCCCCTTGCCCTGAGGCTACGCCTTCTTCTCTAAACGCCTATCACTTCCTCCGCTCAGAACACCACCAACCTTGGGAGTCCTCGTCTCTTCAACTGGGAAATGGCGCTTTAGGTTCGTCTCAGTCTATGGCCCACTAGTTTCGGAGTAGAGAATGGAAGACCCACAAGAGCCCGCTAAGAAGTCCCTCTCGATCAGCCCTCATCTGCTAGTTTTGCTCCCCTTCTACTTTGCATGCATCCTCCTTCTTGGGGCGAATCTCTTCCAAGATCGATGTTGCAGGGAGGTAAAGGAGCAGATCCAGCACATCGATCGGCAGACCCAGAGCGTGGGCACTAGCCTAAGGCAGATTCAGAATCGTCTCGCAGGACTGGAGGTGAAGCCTGCTATCCAGGTTGCTGTACCTGCAAAGCTCCCTGATCTCGTTGAGATTCTGAAGGAGTTAGGCTTAGGCACTCTTTCCGAACTCTTGGCAGATCAGATCTCTTCCAGATTCAAAGAAAAAGAGCAGCCGGTTGTGAGGCAGGAAATAAGAAACCAGATCTTCTACTTTTTTGAGCAAAATCTAGGTCGTGGCAACCGCGAATTGGCTATCTATTTCGACCCGGGTAGTGCGGCTATCTCTCCCTCCAGTCGCCAACTCATCGAGAATTTCCGAGAAATCCTGCGCCAGCACCCGCCCGAAAAAATCGTGATCTCAGGCTTCGCAGATAGAGTCGGCCGTCCAGAGAGAAATAGGAAGCTTGCGATGAATCGTTCCCAGGCAGTCGCCAGTCTACTCGGAAGGCTGCCAACCGAAATTGTGGAGACCGAGGGAGAGGATCACCTGCCCATCTTCACTGACGACGACGTGAGCGAACCTCGAAACAGGATTGCCATAATCCGCTGGTAACATACAGGCGAGCTCAGGCGCGAAGAATGCGGGGCGTTTGAAGCAATAGTCGAGCTCCTAAGGTAATATCTGGAAGGTTCTGCAAATAGGAGAGGGCCCATGGCGTTCCTCGCTAGAGTTGTTCAAAGCACGACTTAGGAGGAGAAACGGATGGCCCAGAGCAAGGTTACGCCAGTGGGTCTGGTAACTGGCCTTCTTGAGCTCGCGATCTAGGGAGGGAGAGGAGAGGGCCGTCCTCCTGAGCGCAAAAACGTCTGGTGGAAGGCTACGGGAACTCCCGAGAGCACGTTCAAGAGGCCGTCGCAGGTGATTTCCCTGGCATAACTGCCATGCGACGACGGTCGGTCGCTCGCCTGAACCCGTTTCCGGAGGCTGCAGCCGAGGTTACGCCTTCTTCTTCTCGGAACGTCTGGCACTTTCTCTGACGACACGTTGCAACTCACCCGGGAAACCGGCTCGCCTGTCCGTCTCTTGGGGAATGGCATGAAGTCTAGCTTCTAAACCCGTCTCGTTGTTCCTAAGGAGGAACCGATGAAAGTCCTCAGTCTCTTCATCGAGCCTGCCGGCAGTCCCGCCAGAATGAAAGCAGTACCCAATGACGATGTCCTTGCCTATACCGTATTCATCCGCCGATGGACTCCGCAAGGCCCGCTACCACACTTAATCTGGTTTCCCGAACAGCTCGAATCTCCTGAGGGGGCCACCCTGGATATCGGCGCGGACTCCGGCTACGACTTCATTTTAATGGCCTCAATCCGTCCCAATGCCCACGCAGCCATCAACATCGACCTCGAGTTCGGAGCCCCCGGAGCCGGTAGCTTTTCGAAGCCGGTGGCGCTGCCCAACTCCGAAGGGCCAGTCGTGCAGCGGGTCTGGAAAGTGATCATCCGTCCGGAGGGACAATAACATGCGTAACCAAGCTTTAACCGCGCTTTTCACCTTCCTTCTAGCGGGCATTCCGGCTGCTCTCCAGGCCCAGTGCGATGCTGACAAACTAGCAGGAGGTACCATTGGAGAAGCCTATGAGTGCCTTTTCGAGAACAGCCCCACGATTTTGAGACTGCGGGCTCAAGAGCGCGCCGAGGTGATCGATGCCAACGTCGCCACCACTGCTCCAGATCCCTTTGCCGGACGTGTTCACTCTTCCTATCAGGATTTCTTCAATCTGCTGAGCTTCGCTGTCAACCAGATCGAGGAGTCGGACGACGGCCAAGCTCTGATCGTCCGCTTCAATCCTCTCCGAGAGGGTAAGCAGTTGCTGGGCGCCTCGCTCACGGTCGCCAAACCCGGTTTGGCCACGGAGCTCGTTGAGGCGATCCCGGCCGAGGAGCGACCGGCAGCCAGCGCCGAACTCGACAAGCAACTGGAGGACACCGACGACCTGACCTGGGCCTTGTCCTACTCCCTGCAATCCGAACCGTGCGACGCGGAGAAGCTGGGTCGGTCCTGGTGCTGGGGGCGTTCGCCGAAGATCTATCGTCAGGCTCTCTCCCAGGTGATGATCGCCTTGACCGATCGCAATGCCTTGCTCAGCGACGACGGCAGCCAAGAGTTATTCACGGCCATTGCGGGTGCCGCTCCGCAGGGCTTCAAAGGCGACGTCTTTACATTGCGCCTCGACCAGCTCTCGCGGGACATACAGGCTCAGGTGCTGGATTCACTGAGCGCGGCTGCCAATCGCAATGCGCGGCAGACCGCGGATCTCCAGAAGTACTTCACAGCAACTGGGATCGGCCAGATCGCGACGCTGATCGACAACCAGCCTCAATTCGCCCTTACCGGCACTATGCGTGAGCGCGGCCGCCTTGGCGGAGCGGATGAGGAGGCGCTTACCCTGGAGGTCCAGGTCGGCCGTATCAACGTCAATTCCGTGTTCCAGGACTGCGAGGGCAACGCGGCCTGCGTGGCCGAGAGGCTGCGCGGGTTCCAGGAGTCCAACGGCGCCACACTGGCAACCGACAAGTTTGTGCTGTCGGCTTCGTACAAGCGGCGGGACCGCTACAATCTGACCTCGACCCAGCTCAACCTGCCGGCAGACCTCGTCACCTTTGCAGGCCTAGACCTGCCGAACAACAACGAGCTCAAAGTGAGGCTGCAGTGGGGGCGCCAGATCAAGGGCAACCTGGGAGGACTTTCGCGTCTGTTCGACAACTCTCCAGAGAACGCAGAAGTGACGCCGAAGAACGCTCGTTGGGATCTCTCCCTTAATGGCATCCGTAACTCCAGCGGGAGCGTACTGACCGAAAACCGTTGGGTAGCGACCTGGACCCTCACCATGCCGTTCGGGGAACAGATGAGCTTGCCATTCACAGTGACCTATGCCAACAAGCCTGAGTTTTTAGGTGAGCAGCGCAGGCGCTACAGCGCCCATCTGGGGATCACCTACCGGCTGCCTTGGGAAGGCCCACAGAACTAAGGGGCAGCCGACACTTGCCAGCCCGGCGTGCTCAATTGGGATGAGATGACCCAGGGGACCGACCCTGCACAGGCCATCGTAGATGCCCGGGACCCTAGAATTCCGGGCATCTACCCAACTACTCAATCAAGATTGCCTTCTGCTCCGAAAGCAACTCGATCTTCGACTCCCCCACCCTCCTCCGGAACGCAGCCACGTCCTCCGCGAACAGCCTGTTGAAGTCCGCGAACGTCTTCCGAGCCACCGCTTCAGCCTGCTCCAGGTAGGTCCGAGCCGTTGCGCTCGGGGGCTCGAAGGTCGAGAACACGGGGCCTCCCGCAGCCTCCACCTCGGCCATGAGGGACCGGTCGTCGATGATGCCCTTGACGTCCGGGCTGACCCAGAGGCGCTTTTCCATCTCGGTCAGCTTCTTCTGGAGATCCTTCGCCGCATCCTTGAGGGCCTTGTTCGGATCGTCCTTGCTATCCGCGGAGGGTTCCTTCTTCTTGTCCTTGGGCTGGAGCTTCTGCAGGACGACCTCGATGTCCTTGCGGGTGGCGGCGATGCGATCGATGGCGTCCACCGTCGATTCCTGGATTTTCTGGATGCGGACGAGGGCGTCTTCCCGGGCCTGCCAGTCGGCCTCGGTGTTATCGATCGTCGGCGCTGCCACGACCTGGACGGTCCCCTTGGCTTCGTGATCTCCATAGCGGACCGTCACTCCATAGGTGCCGGGTGGCACCTCGGGCCCGCTCTCTTCTTCCTGCGGGTTGCCGCGATTGTCGGTCGGCGGACGGCGCCAGGCGTCGCGGCCCAGGTCCCAGACGGTCCGGTTCAGGCCCATCTTCGCCGGAGCTTCCAGGGTGCGGACGACCTTGCCCTCGGAGTTGGTGATCTCGATCTTCACCCTGGGCTCTTTCGGCTTCTCTTCGGGCTCCGGACTGGTTTCCTGGGACGGCTTGCCGGCCTGGGCTTCCTCGTCGGAGGGCTGGGCGGCGGCCTTGCGCGCTTCGGCCCTCTCCTTTTCCTTGCGCTCGCGCTCCTTTTCCTCAATCGGGTGCGGCAGGCCGGGAGCGTTCATGGAGTAGGTGAGGAGGACGCCGAAGGGCCGGCTTTCCGCACGGAACTCGCCCGCTCCGCTCCGCGGATTGCCGCTGCCGGCTCCGAACCGATAGAGCCGTCCGGGGGAGGAGGGATAGAGGTGGAGCGGCTCGCGCAGGGTCTCGGCCGTAAGCTCACGCAAGGGGGCGATGTCATCCACGACGTACAGGGCCCGGCCGTGGGTCGCCACGACGAGGTCGTGATCCCTGGGATGAATCACGAGGTCCATGGCCGAGACGGTTTTCGGCAGGCCATGATGCCACTTCATCCAGTTCCGGCCGGCATCGTTCGAGACGTAGAGGCCCCACTCCGTGCCGAGGAAGAGGAGGTCGCGATCGACCGGGTCCTGTTCGATCGACAGCGCGTATCCTTCGATGTCTTTCGTCGTAAGGCTCTTCCAGGTCTTGCCCCAGTCGTCCGTGCGGAAGGCATAAGGTTTCCAATCGTCGCGGCGGTGGTTGTCTAGCACCACGAAGGCCGAGGCGGCGTCGAACTTGGAGGCGCGGATGTGGGGCACCCAGGTGTTGGCGGGCACGCCCTTCAGACTTTTCTCTACGCTGTCCCAAGTCTTGCCGCCGTCGCGGGTGACATGAACCCTGCCGTCATCCGTACCGATCCAGATCACTCCCTTTTGCACCGGACTCGGCGAGATGGCGATGATCGTGGTGTAGTTTTCGGCACCGGTCACGTCGGGAGTGATGCCTCCGGTATCCCGCGTCTGCCATTCCGGTTTGTTGGTGGTCAGGTCGGGACTGATCACGGTCCAGCTCTCGCCGCGGTCGGTGGATTTGTGGAGGTACTGGCTGCCGAGATAGATCGTCCCCGGCTCGAACGGGTCCTGGGCGAGGCCGGTGTTCCAGTTGAAGCGGAGGCGATTGTTTTCCGGGTCGATCTCCGGCGGCTTGATGCCGCGCAATTCGCCGGTGCGGAGATTCCAGCGTCCCAGGAAGCCGCCCTGGGAGAGCGAGTAGCCGCGCATCGAGTCTTCGGGGTCGGGGACAACGTCGAAGCCGTCGCCGCCGCCGATCCGGTTCCACTGGTGGTTGCGGATGCCGCCCCCCTCTTCCCAGACCGAGCTGGGCCCGCGCCACGATCCGTTGTCCTGCAGGCCGCCATAGACGTGGTACGGGACGTCCATGTCCACATTGATGTGGTAGTACTGGGCGATCGGCAGGTTGGCCACGAAGCGAAAGGTTTCGCCGCGGTCGTGACTGATGCCCAGGCCGCCATCCTCGCCGGCGATCAGGTGCTCGGGATCTTTCGGATTGATCCAGAGCTCGTGGTAGTCGCCGTGAATCGTGCGCGAGCCGGGCATGACGGTGAAGGTCTTGCCGCCGTCGTTCGACACGGAGAGGCGCGCGGTCAGGTTGTAGATCCGGTTCGGCCAGACGGGATCGACCCGGATGTCCGCGTAATAGAAGGGACGGTCCGCGGTGCGCTGCTCTTCGTTCACGGCCTTCCAGGTGCGCCCGCCGTCGTCGGAACGGATCAGGGCGCTCTTCTGCGCCTCGACCAGCGCGTAGACGACGCTCGGGTTGCTTCGGGAAATAGCGAGGCCCATCCGGCCGAGCTCTCCCTTGGGCAGGCCGTCGTCTTCGGTGAGCCGCTTCCAGCTTTCGCCGCCGTCGTGGGTGACATAGAGGCCCGAGCCCGGGCCTCCGGAGCGGAAGGTCCAGGGCTGGCGCCGGTGTTCCCACATGGCGGCGAAGAGCTTGTTCGGATTGGAGGGGTCCATGACCAGCTCGGCCACTCCGGTGCGCTCGTCCACGTAGAGGACTTTCTTCCAGGTCCTGCCACCGTCGGTGGTCTTGAAGACGCAGCGATCGGGGTTTTCGCCCCAGAGCTTGCCGAGGGCGGCTACGTAAGCCACGTCCGGATCCGTGGGATGGAGGAGCACGCGGTGGATGCGCTCGGTCTTTTCGAGACCCAGGTGCTTCCAGGTGCGTCCGCCGTCGAGGGATCTATAGATGCCGTTGCCGACCGAGACGCTGTTGCGCGGATTGCCTTCGCCCGAGCCCACCCAGACGACGTCGGGATTCGGCTGAAAGACTGCGACCGCGCCGATCGAGGCGACCGGCTGGTCGTCAAAGATCGGGTTCCAGGTGAGCCCGCCGTTGGTCGATTTCCAGACGCCGCCCGAGGCCGAGCCGACGTAGACGATGTCCGGGTTGGACTCGACCACGGCGACATCGGCCACCCGGCCGCTCATGGCGGCAGGGCCGATCGACCGCGCGGAGATCCCGGCGAGCAGGTCGGGGTCGATCTGAGCGGAAGCGGGGAGGGCTGGGGAAAGAAGGAGGACCAGGGCGAGGAGGATCGGAGAGCGACTCATTGGGTATGGATAGCGCAGGTTCGAGGAGCAGGTCAACCGGAGGATAGAATCGTCGCTCAGGAGGAAACCCCGAATGCGGAACCGCCGTACCCTGCTGCCTCTCCTTCTCCTCGCACTGCTGGCGCCGGCTGCCGTGGCCCAGCCTCCGGCCGAGAGCAAGCCGGCCGAGGAGAAGGAGAAGGACAAGGACAAGAAACCGCCGGAGGAGAAGATCTCCACGACCCGGCACACGATCACCCTCGACGGACAGAAGATCGCCTACACCGCGACCGCCGGCAATCTGGTGCTCAAGGATGACGAGGGCAAGCCCAAGGCCTCGGTCTTCTTCGTCGCCTATACGCGGGACGGGGTCAAGGACCCTGCCGAGCGCCCGGTCACGTTCAGCTTCAACGGCGGACCGGGCGCGGCTTCGCTCTGGGTCCATCTTGGCGCGTTCGGTCCCAAGCGGGTCGAGCGCACGGACGAGGGCATGGGCCTGCCGCCTCCCGGACGATTGATCGACAACGAGTATTCAATCCTGGACCTGACCGACCTGGTGTTCATCGATCCGGTCAGCACCGGCTTCAGCCGTCCGGCTCCGGGCGAGGACCCGAAGCAGTTCCATGGCGTGCGGCAGGACATCGAGTGGGTGGCTGAATTCGTCCGCCTGTGGGTCACTCGGAATGAGCGCTGGGCCTCGCCCAAGCTCGTGGCCGGCGAGAGCTACGGCACCACCCGCGCCGCCGGGCTTGCCGAGCACCTCAACGACCGCTACGGCATGATGCTCAACGGAGTGGTCCTGATCTCCTCGGTGCTCAACTGGCAGAACCAGGAGTTCAACGTGGGCAACGACATGGCCTACATCCTCATCCTGCCGACCTACGCGGCCGCGGCCTGGTACCACAAGAAACTGCCGCCGGAGCTCTCGGGCGATCTAAGGAAGACGCTCGACGAGGTCGAGGCGTTCGCGCTCGGCGACTATGCCTCGGCTCTGATGCAGGGGGATCGCCTGCCCGCGGAGCGCCGACGGGAGATCGCCGCCCGGCTCGCCCGCTACACCGGGCTTTCGCAGGACTACATCGAGCGCACGAACCTGCGCGTCGAGATCTTCCGCTTCACCAAGGAGCTGCTCCGCGACCAGGGGAAGACGGTCGGCCGACTGGACAGCCGCTTCACCGGCTCGGACATGGACGCCGCCGGCGAATATCCGGAGTTCGATCCCAGCTCGGCCTCCCTGGATGGCCCCTACGCCGCGGCGATCAACGATTACCTGCGGCGCGAGCTTGGGGTCAAGGAGGACCTGATCTACGAGCGCCTGAGCCGGAAGGTCTGGCCCTGGAGCTGGGAGGGGTTCGAGAACCGCTACGTCAATCTGGCCGAGCCATTACGGCAGGCCATGACGCGCAACCCGGACCTGAAGGTGCTCTTCACCTGCGGCTATTACGACCTCGCGACGCCGTACTTCGACTCGGTGTTCACGGTTGATCACCTGGGATTGCCGGAGTCGCTGCGGGGCAACGTCCGGATCGCCTACTTTGAGGCCGGCCACATGATGTACATCCGCGAGGCGGACCACGCCAAGCTGAAGAAGGACATCGCGGCGTTCTTGCGGGATGCTGTGAAGTGAAGCTCCCTCTCCCTCACACAGGTGAGGGAGAGGGCAGGGACTCTTCAACGAGTCCGGGTGTGGAAGGTGGCGGTGGCGGTGGAGTGCTTGGGCTCCATCGCGGGCGCGGCCTTCTTCTGGCGGCCGAGGAACGGGACGAATCGCCGCCAGTCGGGGGTGAGCGCCCGGCCCAGGATCCTCATCGAGATCGAGGGATGGAACAGCGCCTCGGGTCCGTCGAGCAGGTGGTTGACCCGCTGGAAGCGCTTGTAGACCTCCGCGCTCGTCGGGATCAGCCGCAGGATCTGGTCGACGTACCACTGCATGAAGCGCACGGACGCCGTGATCTCGCCACCTTGGGTGGCCGGCCAGTTCAGGTCCGCGCCCGCGCACATGGCGAACGGGGCCGCAACCAGCTTCGCGACCTGCTTCTGGAAAACCAGGCCATCGCCCGGGACGCCGTTGTTCTCCTTCAGCCACCGGCCCAGGTCCAGGGCGGAAAGGCAGGCCAGCGTCATGCCCTGGCCGTAAATCGGGTTGGCGGCGCAGACCGAGTCGCCCATGGCGACGAAGCCCTGCGGCAGGGCCGGCAGCTTCTCGAAATGGCGCAGTCGGTTGGCCGTGCGGCGGAAGCCGCGGATGCCGGTCAGCGGCCGGGCATTCTTGATCGCGTCGTAGATTGCCGGGGTGGAGACGCTCTTGGCGAACTGCAGGAAACCTTCCTCGTCCGTCGGCGGGTAGTCCCGCATCACGCCGGCCAAGGTCACGAGCCAGCGTCCGCCTTCTACGGGCTGGATCACTCCGGCCCGCGGCTGATAGGGCGGACGGGGGATGCAGAGCGTCAGCTTCCAGTCCGCCTGCCAGTTGGCCGGCGGCTCGTAGATGCGCGTGGCATAACCCCAGAACGCGTCGACCACCGTCTCCTCGGGAGCCTGGTAGCCGAGCTCGGTCAGCCACTGCGGCGCTTCCGAGGGACGCCCGCTGGTGTCCACGACCAGGTCGGCGCGCAGCACGGTCTCGGAGCCGTTCTCGTCGTAATCTTCACGGTTGCGCGGCCGGACCCGTACTCCGGTCACGCGCGCTTTACCAGGCAGATACCCGTTTTCGCTGGCGACGAGGCCGCAGATCTCGTGGCCTTCGAGGATCGAGATCTTGGGATCGTCCAGCAGGTGCTTGCGAATCGTCGACTCGAGCAGCGGCCGCGTGAAGGTCAGGAACTCGAGACCCATCTCGTCACGGGGCGCCGTGCCGTAGGGATAGACGTATTGGACGTCCTTTCCCTGGTCCGCCACGCAGCAGCCGGCTTCCAGGAGGTCGGGCTTCACTCCGGGGAACAGGTCTTCGATGATCATCAGGCCGCGCTTCAGAAGGAAGTGCAGATGGCGGGCGTGCGGCACTCCCGGACGGTTCTCCGGGCCGACGGGAAGATAATCCCGTTCCACGAGCACGACCTCGTCGTAGTGATCGGCCAGCACACGGGCGGCCACCATGCCGCCGATGCTTCCGCCGATGACGAGGGCCTGACGGCGGCCTCCTGCCAACTGCTCCTTCCGCTCCTGCAACTCCGTGCTGGACAGCATGGGGTCCTCTCTTTCGGTTCGCGGGAGATCGGCCGCTAATATCGTACGACTTCTATAGGCCGATATGTGCACAAAAGGTGCCACGGGGCTCCCCTTAGACGTTTCGTATGACTGGTATAACGATTCCGAGGTATCCTTCCCCTCAGTGGTGTTATGCGTCTGACAATTCTTGGCAGCTCCGGGGGCTATTCCGGCCCGAACAACCCAACCAGCGGATTCCTTCTGGAAGCCGGCGGGGCGCGGCTTTGGATCGACGCCGGCCACGGCACGTTCAGCGCGCTGCAGCGGGTCGCGGACTACACCCGGATCGACGCGGTCCTGGTGAGCCACGTCCATGCGGACCACTGTGTCGACCTCTACGCGCTCAACATCGCCCTGCGTTTTCACGAGCAGGGTGTCCTCAAAAAGCCTCTCTACTGTCCTCGGGAGGTGTGGGAGAGGGTTCCCCTGCTGCTGGGCGATTCGACCGAGGCGAAGGAGGGTTTCCACAAGACCTTCGACTTCCATCCGATCGCGGCGGGCGAATCCATTGAGCTGTTCGGCGTTTGTGCCAGCTTCCTGCGCACCGACCATCCCAACTACTGCCTCGCCATGCGGCTGGAGACAGACGAGGGCGTCCTCACCTACTCCGCCGACACCGGCCCGGGCGCCGACCTCGCCGGCTTCGCCCAGGGCAGCGACCTGCTGCTCTGCGAGGCCACCTACCAGGAGGGCCTGGTCGGCGCGCCGGTCCACCTGACCGCCCGGCAGGCGGCCGAGACCGCCGTCCGCGCCGGCGTCCGGGACCTGGTCCTGACCCACGTCTGGCCGGCGTTCGACCCCCAGCGCTCCGTCGAGGAGGCCCGAGATGCCGCAGGCGACGTCCACGTGGAGTGGGCGGCTCCGGGAAGCACCTTCGACGTAGGTCGAGGCTGAGCTCGGGCGGATGGACTTGGTCATAAGCTGTATACCAGGTAGTGGCCGGTAGCTCCGAAGTCTTTCTCCAGCGACTGCCGAAAAGTGTCCTGACCTCTGGTCAAAGTCTGTCAGCCGACCGTCAGGGGAGCGTCAGGGGGCACAACCATGTCTACGTAGGCCACGAAGGTTTGGTTGAGCCCTCTCGGTTTTGCAACCTCGGGCCGTTCCCTTCGTACAGAATTTCAAGACCTCGGCCCTCCGAGGGCCATACCCCTTCGCTTTTTTGGAGGCTTCATGTCCAATCGCTTGAACTCGTTCTGCGTGGCCGCAGTTTTCGCCCTCGGCGCCCTCGGGCTCGGGGCTGGATCGGCTTCGGCTCAAACCAAGCTCCTCCGGTTCCCGGACATCCACGGCGACAAGGTGGTGTTCACCTACGCGGGCGACCTCTGGACCGCCGCCGCATCCGGAGGGGCCGCCACTCGTCTCACCGCCCATCCGGGCCTGGAGCAGTTCGCCAAGTTCTCGCCCGATGGCAAATGGATCGCCTTCATGGGCCAGTACGACGGCGACGAGCAGGTTTACGTGGTGCCTTCGACCGGCGGAGTGCCCAAGCAGCTCACCTGGTATCCCGCCCGCGGCCCGCTGGCTCCGCGCTGGGGCTATGACAACCAGGTCATGGGCTGGACCCGGGACGGAAAGGCCGTGCTCTTCCGCTCCATGCGCGATGGCTGGGACATGGCGGATACCCGGCTCTACACCGTGCCTCTGGACGGCTCCCTCGGCGAGCCGCTGCCCATGCCCATCTCGGGCGCGGGCGACTTTTCGCCGGACGGCAAGCGGGTCGTCTACACCCCGATCGCCCGCGACTTCCGCACCTGGAAGAGATATCAGGGCGGCTGGGCCCAGGACCTCTACATTTTCGACCTGGCGACCTACGAGTCCAAGAACATCACCTCGAACCCGCGCACCGACCGCGATCCCATGTGGATCGGCGACAAGATCTTCTTCAACTCCGACCGCACCGGCACCCTGAACCTCTACGTCTATGACGTGGCGGGCGGCCAGGTCGAGCCGGTCACCCAGAGTAAGCAGTGGGACGTGCGCTGGCCGAGCTCGGACGGGGTCGGGCGGATCGTCTACGAGATGGACGGCGAGCTCCACGTGCTCGACGCGCGCTCCCGCCAGGACAGCCAGATCGCGATCCAGGTGCCTTACGAGGGGCTTTACGACCGGCCTTCCCAGGTGTCCGCGGCGGACAACGTCGAAGACTGGGCGCTGTCGCCCAAGGGGGAGCGGGCCGTGTTCGTGGCACGGGGCGACATCTTCACCGCTCCGATCGAGAAGGGTCCCACCCGCAACCTGACTCATAGCTCAAACGCGCACGACAAGTGGGCTCGCTGGTCGCCGGACGGCCGCAAGATCGCTTTCATCTCCGACAAGAGTGGCGAGGAGGAGGTCTGGCTGGTCAATCAGGACGGCTCGGGCAAGCCCGAGCAGCTCACCCAGGGTGGGAAAGCCATGCGCTACGCCCCCGAGTGGGCGCCGGACGGCAAACGCCTGGCCTTCAGCGACAAGGATGGAAAGCTTTATGTCCTGACGGTCGCCGACCGCAAGTTGACCGAGATCGCGGACAACGTCTACGGCGGCATCCGCGACTACTCCTGGTCCCCCTGCGGCGGGCATCTCGCGTACAGCACGACCGAGGCGAGCCAGTTCCGCTCGATCTGGGTGTGGAGCGTCGAGGATGGGAAAACCAGGCGGGTAACCTCCGATGTACTGCACGAGGTCGGTCCGGTCTGGGACCGCAACGGCGATTATCTCTATTACATGGCGGTGCGCGAGTACGCCCCCCAGCTCGACGGATTCGAGCTCAACTTCGCCAGCGACCGCAACACGGGCGTCTACGCCCTTGCCCTGCGGAAAGATGTGAAGAATCCGCTGCCGTTCGAGAGCGACGAGGTGACTGTCGGCGACGAGGAAAAGAAAGACGAGAAGGCGGACGAAAAGAAGGATGAGAAGAAGGACGACAAAAAGAAGAGCTACACGAAGATCGACTTCGACGGCCTGGAGGAGCGGGTGGTGCGCATCCCCGTGCCATTCGAGAACTACGACGGGCTGTCGGTGACCAAGGACGGCAACCTGATGTACGTGAAGGTCCCGACCTTCTTCCTGGGCCGCGAAGGCGGCGGCGAGCCCAGCCTGCGCGTGTACTCCTTGAAGGACCGCAAGGAATCGACCCTGGCCGAGGGGGTGGCCGGCTACACGATGTCCTCGGACGGCTCCAAGGTGATGGTCCAGCAGCAGGGCAATTACAACCTTTATGATGCGACGCCCACGGGCAAGGATTCCCAGAAGACCCTCTCCACCGGCGGACTGGTGGTGAACCGAGTGCCGCGGGAGGAGTGGAACGAGATCTTCGACGAGGCCTGGCGCCGCTACCGCGACTTCTTCTATGTCGAGAACATGCACGGCTACGACTGGGCGGCTTTGCGCGATCAGTACCGGCCGCTCGTGGCCCACGTCGGCCACCGTTCGGACCTCAACTACGTGATCGGCGAGATGATCGCCGAGCTCAACATCTCCCACGCCTACGTGGCCGGCGGCGACTACCAGCTCCCCGATCGCCCGAAGGTCGCGCTGCCCGGGGCGCGCTTCGCGCTCGACGACAAGGCAGGACGCTACAAGATCGCAAAGATCTTCCACGGGCAGAACGACGAGGATATCTACCGCTCGCCGCTGACCGAGGTCGGGGTGGATGTAAAGGAAGGGGAGTACGTGCTCGCCATCGACGGCGAGGAGCTGGTGGCCAAGGACAACCCCTACCGGCTGCTGCGCCACAAGGCGGACCGGCCGGTGAGGATGACGGTCAACAGCAAGCCTACGTTCGACGGCGCGCGGGAGATCACGTTCAGGCCGCTCGATACCGAGACCCGCCTGGTCTACAGGGAGTGGGTAAACAGAAGCCGGGAGCTCGTCGACAAGCTTTCGAACGGCCGCATCGGCTACCTCCACATTCCGGACATGGGCGAGGACGGCGCGCGGGAGTTCATCAAGTGGTTCTATCCCCTGGTCCGCAAGGAGGGGTTGATCATCGACGTGCGGGACAATGGCGGCGGCTTCATGTCGCAGACGATGATCGAGCGGCTGCGGCGCGAGGTCCTGTCGGTCGACTTCGGCCGGCTAAGCGACGAGCCGCAGACGTATCCGGCGGTGGTTTTCTACGGCCACATGGCCTGCCTGATCAACGAGGGCTCGTCGTCGGACGGCGACATCTTCCCGGCGATGTTCAAGCAGGCGGGTCTGGGCCCGCTGATCGGCAAGCGGACGTGGGGCGGCGTGGTGGGGATCTCGGGCCGCGGTCCGCTGATCGACGGCGGTCAGATCTTCGTGCCCGAGGCCGGCAGCGCCTCGCTCGCGGGCGAGTGGATCATTGAGGGCTACGGCGTCGATCCCGACATCGTGGTCGAGAATGATCCCAAGTCAGTCCTCGCCGGCCGCGATCCGCAGCTCGAGCGCGGCGTGGCCGAGATTCTGAAGAAGATGGAAGCCGAGCCTAGAAAGCTGCCCAAGAAGCCCGCAGGGCCGGACAAGACCCAGGCGGGAATCGAGGCGGCGACCAGGAGGTAGCCGTCAGGCTCGGGAGAGACGGAAGGGGCTCGGCAGCGAGCCCCTTTTTGTCGCCCTATATACAAGTAGAATACTCGTGAGCCGGTCGCATTCGACCGCCCATGGAGAGACCATGACGCCCCACCAGATCTACGAAGCCATCCGTTCCCTGCCTGTTCCCGAGCGGCTCAGGCTCGTCGAGCGAGTCGTCCACGATGTCGCCGAAGCCCCTGCTCCGGGCGAGGGTTCGCCAAAGCCTTCCCTCCTTGGGCTGTTCGAGCAAGAGCCGGAGGTCATCGACGAGATCTGCTCCCAGGCTCTGCGGGACCGCAGCGTCCGCCGTCTGAGGACTGATGAGTAGAGCCCTCCTCGATACCGACATCCTCTCCGAGATCTTGAAGAAGAAGGACCCGAGGGTTCTCGCCAAGGCGAGCAGCTACTTCGCTGAAGAGGGCCGGTACACCCTCTCCTGCGTGACCGTCCTGGAGATCGTCCGGGGATTCCAGCGGATCGGTTCCGGTGAGCGTCTCGAGAGGTTTCTCGGCTCGCTGGAGGAGGCAGAGGTGCTGCCTCTCGACACTCCGTCCGCGGTTCTCGCTGGACGTATCGACGCTGAGCTCTCCCTGCGAGGCCGGATCATCGGTCTCGGGGATGTCATGATCGCCGCGATCGCCCTTCGTCACGGACTGCCGCTTGTAACCGGCAACACGGAGCACTACCTGAACGTCCGGAATCTCGGATACCCGCTCGAGTTGGAGAACTGGCGGGAAGCCAGCTTGTAGCTCCTAGCTCCCCCCACCCGACTCCTGCATCTCAATCAACTCGCGGCGCTCCCGCTCGAGATCGTTCACGGCGTCGATCTTCTCCTGCTCGGTGCCCTGCATGTTGCGGATCTCTTCCTCGCGCCGCGCGATCGAGGCTGCCTTCTCCTCGATGCGGCGGGTGCGCTCGGCCTGGCTCTCGGAGGAGGACGATGACGCCGCGGTGCCCTCCTCTTCCGTAGCGCTGCTTTTGGTGCTCGAGGGCATCTGACAGCCCAGGGTGGTCGAAAGGACGATCAGGGACAGGACCAGCCACAGCCTCTTGCTCATGGGACGCCTCCTCCGGATTTTCAGAACATTGTATCCTTCGTCCGCACTTTTAAGGAGGAGCCCTGATGTCGTTCGTCTCCGAGCTGGACCCGAAACCTCTCTGGAAGCACTTCGACGAGATCCTCGCCATCCCCCGCCCCTCCACACGGGAGGAGGCGATGCGGCGCTATGTCCTTGACTTGGCTGAGCGCAAAGGGCTCCGCCATCGGCAGGATGCCACCGGCAACCTCGTGATCGAGAAGCCCGCGTCCCCGGGCCTGGAGGGCGCCCCGGTCGTGGTTCTTCAGGGCCATCTCGACATGGTCACCGAGAAGAACGAGGGCGTCTCCCACGACTTCGACCGCGATCCCATCGTCCCCCGGCGGGAGGACGGCTGGGTCAAGGCCACGGGCACGACCCTGGGCTCGGACAACGGCATCGGCGTCGCCGCCATCCTCGCCGTGATGGAGGCGGACGACCTCGTCCATGGCCCTCTGGAACTGCTGTTCACGGTCGACGAAGAGACCGGGCTCACCGGCGCGGTCGCCCTCGATCCCCAGGCGATCGCGCTCCGCGGCCGGCAGCTCCTCAACCTGGATTCCGAGGAGGAGTACACGGTGACCATCGGCTGCGCCGGGGGAGCGATCACCCGGATTGTGCTGCCGCTGGAGAAGACGGCCGTCCGCGAGGGCGCGACGGTGCTCGACCTCCGGCTGTCCGGTCTCAAGGGCGGGCACTCGGGGATGGAGATCCACCTCCAGCGCGGCAGCTCCGTCCAACTCCTGGCCCGCGCGCTGTACGCGGCCGGGTCTTTTCATCTGGGCGGGTTCCAGGGGGGCAACAAGCAGAACGCTCTGGCCAGGGAGGCGTCGGCCCGGGTGGTCCTTCCGCCCGGCCGCCGTGCTGCCTTCACCGAGGCCGTTGAGAAGGAGATGGAGGCGATCAGGGAGGAGTACCGCCCGGTCGAGCCGGATCTGAAGTTCGAGATGACGGATGCCGCCGATATCGGCGACTCCGGAAGCGTCTGGACCGAGGATCTTGGGCGCCGCGTCCTGCTCCTCCTGAATGTCCTCCCCCATGGCGTGATGGCCATGAGCCACGACATCGAGGGCTTGGTGGAGACGAGCGTGAACCTCGCCGCCGTGGCCGAGGGGGAGGGGGGAGTAGGGGTGCTCCTGAGCACCCGCAGCTCGATCGGCTCCGCCCTGCGCGCACTCCGGCGTCGGCTTCGGGCCTGCGCCGAGCTCGTGGGAGCGCAGGTGGAGGAGAACGAAGGCTATCCGGCCTGGAAGCCCAACCTGGAGTCGCCTCTCCTGCGCCGGTTTCAAGAGGTCCACCGCCGCGTCCAGGGAAGCGAGCCGGAGCTGAAGGCGCTCCACGCCGGCCTGGAGTGCGGCGTCCTGGGCGAGAAGTTCCCCGGCATGGACACGATCTCCTTCGGCCCGATCATCGAGGGCGCCCACTCTCCCGACGAGCGGGTGAAGGTCGATTCCGTGGGGCGTTTCTACACGCTGCTGACCGAGACGCTGGCGGAGCTGGCGCGGGGCTAAATCACTCGCCACCAGGGCGCCGCCAGCACCCCTTCGGCGATCCACTCGACCTCCTGGCCCGTGTGCAGGAGGAGGCCGGTGCGCGCGAGGTCCGGGTACTCTTCGCGGAAGATCATCAGGGAGCGGGCGTCGGCGAGCCGGGGCTTGTTGGACGCCTTGATCTCGATCGGGAGGAGCTTCCCCTGGTATTCGATGACGAGGTCCACCTCGGCTCCCGAGGCCGTCCTCCAATAGAGGATCTCGGGGCGTGGGACCTGCGTGTCCCTCCAGGCGAGGAGGTCGGAGAGCACCAGGTTCTCCAGGTGCGCTCCCCGGGGCTCGGTCTCGCCGGCAATATGGAGAGCGAGACCGCTGTCGCACCAGAAAAGCTTTGGCGTTTTGATCAGCCGGCGCGTCCGGTTGACCGCGAAGGGCGGCACGCGCACGAGCTGGTAGGAGGTCTCCAGGAGGGACAGGTGGCGGTGGACTGTCGGCTGCGGCAGACCGACGTCGCGGCCGAGCTCCGCTTGGTTGACGAGACCGCCGAGGCGCAGGCAGGCGGCGCGCATCAGGCGGCGGAAGTCGACCAGGGAGGTCACGGTCGAGAGGTCCTGGAGGTCGCGCTCCAGATACGTACGGGTATAGCCGTCGAACCAGAGGGAGCGTGCCTCGCCGTCCTGCAGCTCGCGCACGGGGACGGGATAGCCGCCGCGCAGGGCGAGAGCCCGCCAGTCCTCCTCGGGGGCGTCCTCGGCGAGAAGGAGGTCCCGCCATTCCCGGTCGGGAGCGGCGAAGAGCCGGCTCCAGGCGCCGGCCTGGCCCAGGCCTAGCTGCTCGCGGCGGGTGAGCGGCCAGAGCGTCAGGTAGGCCGCGCGCCCTGCCAGGGACTCGGAGATCTTTTGCATCAGGAGCAGGTTGGCGGAGCCGGTGAGGAGGAAGCGGCCAGGGACGCGGCGTTCGTCCACCGCCCTCTTGACCGCCAGCAGCAGGTCCGGGGAGCGCTGGACCTCGTCGAGCGTCAGGCGGTCGGAGTTGCGCACCAGGGCGTCCGGCTGCTGCCGCGCCCGCTCCAGGATCTCCAGGTTGTCCAGAGTCAGGTAGGGACGCCCGTCGAGCGGGCGGACCAGCGTGCTCTTGCCGGTCTGTCGCGATCCGGTGACCACGACCACCGGAAACGAGCGCAGCGCCGCTGTCAGAGAAGCTTCGAGAGCCCGCGGGAGGATCTGCAATCTATTCACGCCGTGAATGATTATCATCCACGGCGTGAATGATCTGCAAGAGGGCTACTGGCTCTTCACCGGGAGCGGCTCGAACGTGGGCAGCAACCGGAGGCCCGACTCGTCCACTTTCTTGCGGAAGTCGGCCACGTCCTTCGCGAAGAACTGGTTGACCTCGTTCAGCACCTTGGCCACTTCGGCCTCGGCTTGGCGAAGGTACTCCAGGTGCGTCGCGCTCGGCGCGTCCAGCGAGGAGGTGACGCTGAACCGGCTATTGAACATCTTCGAGGTGGCGTCGTTCTCCGGCGGGATGCCCGGCGTGTCGGGCGGCAGCCAGATCTTCTTCTCGAGGTCGGTCAGGCCCTTCTGGACCTTGCCGGCTGCCTCGGCGAGCGGATCGGGCTTCTCGTCCTTCTTGGTTGGCGCGGGGAGACCCTTGGCGCGGGCCTCGGCCTTTGCCTTGTCCTCCTCGTCCTTCTTCCTCTTGTCGAGGAGCGCGGTCACCGATTGGACGTCCGCGCGAGTGCGCTGGATGCGGTCCAGGGCCGTGACCAGGGAGTCCTGGAGGTCGCCGGTGCGCTGGATCGCCTCTTCCCGCTTGCGCAGGTCTTCTGCGGAGGTCGTCTTGCGCGGATCGGGCAGGAGCTTGACCGTTCCCTTGGCTTCCTGGTCGCCGTAGCGCACGGTCACCTGGTAGGTGCCGGGGAGCACCTCGGGACCGGTCGGGTTTGGCTCGCCGCCCCCGAATTCGGCCGGGACCGGAAACTGCTTGAAGCCGTCGCGGCGCAGGTTCCAGACCACCCGGTTCAGACCCTGGCGGGCGGGCGCCGTGAACCGGCGCACGTGCCGGCCCTGGGAGTCGGCGATGAGCACCTCGATCTCCTTGGGCTTCTCCTTCTCCTTCTTATCCTTCCCCTCCGCCTTCTCCTCGCCTTTGGCGGGCTCCTTCTCGGGACCCTTCTCCTGCTGCTCGGCCTTTTCCTTGGTGGGAGCGGGGTGCTCCTCGCCGGGGACTGCCTGCTTGCCCTTGGGCTTGGCTGCTTCCTTGGCCTCGGTTTCCCTCTTTTCGGCCCGCTCCTTCTCCTTGCGCTCCCGCTCCTTCTCCTCCTTGGGGTGCGGCAGGGTCTTGTCACTCAGCCAGACGTTCAGGAAGGCGCCGTAGGGCCGGCTCTCGCCGCGGAACTCGGTCGCTCCGAGAGCGAAACCGCCCGCGCCGGGCCCGATCAGGTGCTGTTGCGTGTCGGCGATGGCGAAGAGGTGGAGCGGCTTGGCCGCCACCTGGTCCGACAGCTCGCGCAAGGGGCGGATGTCGTCGATCACGTAGACCGCGCGGCCGTGGGTGCCAATCACGAGGTCCTGGTCGCGGGGGTGGATCACCATGTCCATCACCGAGACCGTGGGCAGCCCCTGCGTCCACTTCGTCCAGCTCTTGCCGGCGTCGCGGCTGAACCAGAGCCCGAATTCCGTGCCCAGGAACAGGAGGTCCTTGTCCACCGGGTCCTGCTCGACGTTGAAGGCGTAGCCTCTGACCCCGTCGGTCGAGAGGCTCTTCCAGGTCTTGCCCCAATCGTCCGTGCGGTAGATGTAGGTCTTGAAGTCGGCGCGCCGGTGGTTGTCGAACGCCACGAAGGCCGCGGCCGGATCGTGCTTGGACGGCCGGATCTCCGGGATCCAGGTGCCGGCGGGCACGCCCTTGACGTTTTTCTCCACGCTGTCCCAGGTCTTGCCGCCGTCGCGCGTGACATGGAGCCGGCCGTCGTCGGTCCCCACCCAGATCACCCCCTGCTGGAGCGCGCTCGGGGCGATGGCGATGATGGTCGTGTGGTTCTCGGCGGCCGTGACGTCGACGGTCAGTCCGCCGGACTCGTCCTGCTTCTGCTTCTCGGGATCGTTGGTGGTCAGGTCCGGGCTGATGATGGTCCAGGTCTCGCCGCGGTCCGTGGACTTGTGGAGGAACTGGCTGCCGTAATAGATCGTGCCCGGGGCGAGGGGATCGGTCGCCAGGCCGGTGTTCCAGTTGAAGCGCAGCTTGACCCCGTCGGGACCCGGCGGCCGGATGGCGCGCAGCTCGTAGGTGCGCAGGTCGTAGCGGTTGAGGAACCCGCCCTGCGACTCGGAGTAGCCGACCTGGGCATCCTGCAGATCGGGGAGGGTCTCGAAGCCGTCGCCGTCGCCCACCACGAGCCACTGGTAGTTGCGGATGCCGTCGAAGGTCCACGACGAGCTCGGCCCGCGCCATGAGCCGTTGTCCTGCAGCCCGCCGTAGACGTTGTAAGGCTGCTCGTTGTCCACGGCGACGTGGTAGAACTGGCCGATCGGCACGTTGAGCACGGCGCGGTTGGTCCGCCCCCGGTCGTAGCTGATGCCGAGGCCGCCGTCGCCGGCGGAGATCAGGTGGTCGGGGTTGTTGGGGTTGATCCACAGGGCATGGAAGTCGCCGTGGATCTCGCCGCCGCTGACCCCCACCTCGAATGTCTTGCCGCTGTCGTTGGACACCCGCACGTCATAGTCGAGGCTGTAGACCCGGTTCGGCCAGACCGGATCGACCCGGATGTCGCCGAAGTAGAAGGGACGCGGCGCCACGTCGTAGCGGGTGTTGACGCTCTTCCAGCTCTTGCCGCCGTCGTCGGAGCGCAGGAGCGCGCTCGGGGAGGCCTCGACCAGCGCGTAGACGATCTCCGGGTTCGAGCGCGAGATACCGAGACCGATCCTGCCGATCTCGCCCGCGGGCAGCCCGTCCTCCTCCGTGGCCTTCTTCCAGGTCCGGCCGCCGTCGTACGTCGACCAGAGCCCCGAGCCGGGGCCGCCGGACTTGAAGTACCACGGCCAGCGGCGGAACTGCCACATGGACGCGATCAGGTGGTTCGGGTTGGACGGATCGATGACCAGGTCGGACGCCCCGGTCTTCTCGTCCACGAAGAGGACCCGGTTCCACGTCTTGCCGCCGTCCTCGGTCTTGTAGACGCCGCGCTCGGGGTTCTCGCCCCAGAGCTGCCCCATGGCCGTGACCCAGGCGACGTCGGGGTCTCCCGGGTGGAGCACGATGCGGTAGATGCGCTCCGACTTCTCGAGCCCGAGATGCTGCCAGGTGCGGCCGCCGTCGAGCGTGCGATAGACGCCGTTGCCGATCGACACGCTGTTGCGCACGTTGCCCTCGCCGGTTCCCACCCAGACGACGTCCGGGTTGGACTGGTCGATGGCGACCGCGCCGATCGAGGCGACCGGCTGGTCGTCGAAGACGGGGCGCCAGGCGAGGCCGCCGTCGACCGACTTCCAGACGCCGCCGGTGGCCGCGCCCACCCAGATCGTGTCCGGGTTGGACTCGACCGCATCGACGGCGGCGACCCGGCCGCTCATGCCGGCCGGGCCGATGGAGCGCGCCTTCATGCCGGCGAGCAGGTCGGGATCGACGGCCCCGGCGGCGGGAAGAGCGGCGAGGATCGCGAGGGCGACGAAGACGTAGAGACGGTTCCGGGGCATGAATCCTCCAAAAAAAGGGATGGGGCGACAGGTGGGCTCAGGGAGCGGGCTGCTTGACCACCTCGTAACCAGCGTCCTTCCAGGCCTGGAGACCGCCCAGGAGGGCCGCCGAGTTTTCGTAGCCCTGCTTCCGAAGCTGGAGCACCGCACCGGCGCTCGTGTGTTCGGCCTGTCAGGTGCAGTAGGTGATGATTTGCTTGTCCTTGGGGAGCTCGCTCATCCGGGCGGCGACCTCATAGGTGGGCAGGCTGATGGCGCCCTTGGCGTGCTCCTGCTCGTAGCTCATGGCGGAGCGGACGTCCACGAGGATGGCCTTGCCGGCATCGAGCGCCTTCTTGGCATCGGCCACGGAGATGCGCGGCGCCTCGGCCACCGGATCGGCCGGAGCCTGGGCTGCCGGCGTTTTCGGCGCCGTCGACTGGGCCTGAGCGCCGCCCATCGCAAGTATCGCGGGAGATACGGCGATCAGGACGGCGAGGGGGAACAGGTGCTTCAACATGTCGAATGACCTCCTTTGACAAGGCCCTTTCTACCCCCGGACGGCCGAGAAGTCCACCTGTCTACGCAAAACGGGCCTCCGGGTTCTCTTGCATGCTCGACGCAGGCGGTCAGGAGCGCCCTCTCGCGGTCGGAGAGCGCGGTGTCTGCGTCGGCGATCCGCCGCAGGCAGGCCAGCCTGTGCTCGGCGCGGCTGCGGCGGACGGGCCTCATGAGGGCGGCGAGCGCCCAGGCCAGGGGCTCGGGGCGCTCCAGGTAGTAGTCCGCCCGCGCCTCGGACAGTCCGAACGCGGTGTAGAAGATCCGCACGACCTCCATGTCGTAGACCGTGCTGATCGCGGAGGACTCCAGGTTGGGTCCGGGCCGGCCGCCGCGCAGATAGAGGACGCTCAAGAGGACCGGCTGCACCATCCGGGTCTCCAGGGCGAGGAACCAGCGGCCGAAGCGCCGGGCCGTCTCGGCCGGGCCGCGGACCTCGGGCTCGACCTGGATCAGGAGGGTGAGGGAGCTGCCGTCCCGGGTGGGGATCTCGGCCACGGCGCCGATCTCGGTCCGCTCCTCTTCGGTCCAGTCGGCCATGTCGACGGCCGGGAAGCGCGCCCGCTCGGGGAGAAGATGGACGGCGGTATCGGGCTCGACGATCTTCAGATAGTCGCCGAGGAACGTCTGGAACAGCTCGCGGAAGAACAGGTAGGGCATCGCGTCTCTCCTTTGCCAGGGAAGAGACGGAAAGCAGAGTTGAAATGTCATTCGCTAAAGGACGGTCTCTGGCGCCTTGAGGTCCTTGATCCCGGGTTTCGTGTTACGTTGGAAAGCCCATGCGAGGTGCGCGATGAGACATCGAGAGTTCAGGTATCGGCGGCCCCGGCGCTCCCGTGGGCTGTTCTGGGTGTTGCTGGGGCTGGCCGGGATCGGAACGGCGGCCGTGGTCCTCGGAGAGCGGCGCCGGCGCAGCTCCGCGCCGGATCGGCCCGAGGAGACCCCGTCGGCACAGGACTTTTATCCGCCCGGGTATCTCGCCGAGCCACCGGAGAGCGTCTCGGTCTGGGTCCCGGGTCCGGCCGGCAATCTCTATGTCCGCGATGGCGGCAAGTCGGAGCGCATCCCGATCGTCTTCGTGCACAGCCTGGCGGGGAACGGGGGGCAATGGGCTCTGCAGCTCGATCACCTCCGCCGCCGGCGCCGGGCCGTGTCGCTCGATCTGCGCGGGCACGGCGAATCGGACCCGGCGGACGACGGCGACTATTCAATCGCCGGTCTCGCCGCGGACATCGAGGCGGTCGCGGACCAGCTCGGGATGCGCCGGTTCATCCTGGGCGGGCACAGCCTGGGGTCGGTGGTGGCAATCGAGTACGCCTCCCGGCATCCGGAGCGCGTGGCGGGGCTCCTGCTGGTGGATCCGAACGGCGATATGACCAGCATGCCGCCGGATCAGAAGGAGTCTTTCGTGAGCCCGCTGCGCCAGGACCCGATCGCCGAGCTGACCTCCTACTTCCGGCAGCTCATCGTCGGAGGGGACGCCGACGCGGCCCGCTGGGTCCTCGAAGACCTTCGCCTGACCGACGAGGACGCGGTCGTGAAAGCCCTGGAGAGCTCGATGGAGTACCCGGTCATCGAGGCGCTCGGCAAGTACTCGGGGCCGAAGCTCGCCGTGATCAGCGACATGAACAATCTCCCCTACAGCCTCCACCGCATGCTGCCCGAGCTCACCGCCCGCCTCATGACCGGCACCGGCCACTGGCTGATGATGGACCGCCCCGAGCTCTTCAACCGGATCGTGGATGAGTTCCTGGAAGAGGTGGAGGGGGCGTAGGCATCTCCCTGGGCATCCTGGTTGCGTATAATGAGAGGGATGAGGTGCGATATGGATCTAGAGAAGGAACTGGCCGTCTACCGAAGCAAGCTCCCGGAGCTCAAGGCGGAGAACGAGGGCAAGTTCGTCCTGATCCATGGGGAGGAGATCGTGGACTTTTTCAGCAGCTATGACGATGCCATCAAGGCCGGATACTCCAAGTTCGGGCTGGAGCCGTTCCTGGTCAAGCAGATCCACTCCTTGGAGCAGGCCCAGTTCATCTCGCGGTTCGTCGATCCCTGTGCGGTGAAGCAGGCGTCCTGACGCCGTGCCTCACTTCACGCTCCAGATCGGCCCCAATGGCCCGATCGTCAATGCCTTTGTAGCGGTGAGCCAGGGACGAACCGCGGCTTTGACTGCCGCGGGCCAAGCGATCCCGAAGCCGGCTCCGATCCTTGCCCTGGTGGACACGGGTGCGAGCTGCACTTGCGTCGATCCTTCCGTGCTCCATGGACTGAAGCTGACGCCCACAGGCAGCATCAGCGTCAACACTCCCTCGACCGGATTGACGCCGCACGAGACGTACCAGTACGACATTGCGCTGGTCATTCCCGCGCCGAGCGGATCGCCGCTCATCTTCCAGACCATCCCGGTCGTTGCCGCCGACCTACTGGAAGCTCAAGGCTTCCACGCCTTGATCGGCAGGGACATCCTGAGCCGGTGCTTCTTCACCTACAACGGCGAGGTTGGCATCTTCACGCTGGCGTACTAGCTCTGAAACGGTAGCTCTTCCTCCTCGCTCGCTCACGAGATGCTCCGACACCACATTCTTTCGGAGCATAACCCCTGGAGCTCGGCGTAGAACCGTCTTGATTCGCAGCATAAAAATCTGATTTAGGAGCAAATCGGGCTGCTTCGGAGCCTGCGGCTCATCTTTTCGGAGCATAGTCTCTGCGATCAGGTCCGAATCCAGATCGTTTTGCTCCCAAAGTGCCTGCCTGTGTCCGAAAGAATCCGGGGATGCTCCGAAGGAATGTGGGGTCGGAGCATCCCCTCGCGGGGGAGAGGCCGGGGAGGCCCGATTCGGAGCATAGAGTCAGCCGGGGCTCAAGCTTGCGGGCTCTTCCAGGATCTCCAGGATTGCCCGGGCACAGAAGACCCGGTCACGCCGGGCATCCGTGAGGGGCAGCAGGATGCCTCCTGCCTCCAGCCGCTGAACGGCGCGCTGGGCGGTGGTATAGGCGACTTCGAGGCGGCGGGCCAATCCCGAGATGGTCCAGTACGGGTTCTCTCCCAGCAGGTTCACCAGGTCCACCGTGGAAGGGAGCCCGGCGAAGGACGAGCGCCACTGGTCGAGTAGGCCGTTGATCCGGGAGGCGCGGCTGACCGCGTCCTCCGCCTGCCGGGCGACGCCGGTGAGGAAGTACTCGATCCAGGCGTTCCATTCCCCCCGCTGGCTGACCCCGAGCAAACGACCGTAGTAGTCCGGGCGGGTGGCCTCGAAGAAGGCGCTCAGGTAGAGGAGCGGCGCGGGGAGCAGCGACCTTTCCAGCAGGAACAGCGTGATCAGCAGCCGGCCCACGCGGCCGTTGCCGTCCAGGAAGGGGTGGATGGCCTCGAACTGGTAGTGCAGGAGCGCGGCCTGGACGAGCGGCGGCAGCGTGGTGTCGTTGAGGAAGCGCTCCAGAGAGTCGAGCGCCTCCATCATCTCGGCTGGCGGCGGCGGCACATAGGTGGCGTTCTCCGGCCGGGACCCCGGAGGGCCGATCCAGTTCTGGGACCGCCGGAACTCGCCGGGGGTGGCCTGTCCCCCTCGCACGCCCTCCATGAGCCGGGCGTGGAGCTCGCGCAGAAGCCGCAGGGAGAGAGGAAGGCTCCTGAGCCGCTCGACCCCGTACTCCAGGGCTACTACATAATTGGCCACTTCCCGGAGGTCGGCGGGGCTCCGTTCGACGCTGGCGCCCGCCTCCGCGGCCAGCAGCTCGCCGAGGGAGGCCTGGGTGCCCTCGATCCGGCTGGAGAGGACGGCCTCGCGCCGGATGAAGGGCCGGAGCAGGAGATGAGGGTTGGGCAGCCGCGCGCCCTCCCCGGCCAATCGGCCAAGGGAGCGGTCGGCGTCCGAGAGCGCCCGCACCAGCCCGGGAGTCCAGGTAAGCTCCGGAGGGAGGGGGGCCGGCACGAAGGCCAGGTAGCCCTCCGGCGTGCGGACCGTCCGGCCGTTCAATACCCCTCCTGTTTGCGGCAGCGAAAAGAGGACATGGTCGCTATTATCGTTCAGGGCCGGTTTCGATAATAGTGGGCGGCGTATTCTCTCCCTTGTAACAATCCTCCCGAAGGAGCGTTTCTATGAGCGAAGGAGAAAGGAGGGCCAACGCCGTGCACGCGGCAGCCTACAAAGATTCGACAGAACGGCCCCCGGAGGCGCTAGAAAACCTCTTCCGGGAGCATCATGGGAGCGTCTTCCGCGCCGCCTACCGCATCACAGGCGACGCCTCCGATGCCGAAGACGTCCTTCAGACCGTATTCACCAGGCTCCTGCGCCGCGAAGAGCAGCCAGACCTTTCCGACAGTGCCGGGAGCTACTTGCATCGCGCGGCGGTCAACGCCGCCCTCGACCTGATCCGGGCGCGCAAGCGGTCCCGGACCGTGGACCTGGATGGCGTCGGCGAGCATCTCGTCGATCACGCCGATCCCGGACCCGAGCGCCGCCAGGGGAGCCGCGAGCTCGCCAAACGGCTGCGGGAGGCCATGACCCGCCTCTCCCCCCGCCAGGCCGAGATCTTCACGATGCGCTATTTCGAGGGGCTGGGCAACCTGGAGATCTCCAAGGCGCTCGGCGCCACACAGACTTCGATCGCTGTCATCCTGCACCGCGCGCGGCACCGCCTCCAGAAGGAGTTGGGGCCGCTGGAAGGAGAATTGTCATGAGCCTCTTCAATAGAAACGACGAGACCCTCGACCAGGCGATCGCCGAGGTCACGGGCGAGCCGATCGATCCCGCAGTGGTCGAGCAGGCCTCTGCCCGGGTGTGGGAGCGTCTGTCGCAGGGCGCCCCTGTCCATAAGATGGAGTCCCAGCCGGCAGCAGTGGCTGCTCCCGCCGAACATCACAGCCTCAAGGGCTGCGATGACTTCCAGGCCCTGATCCCCGCCTTTGTCCGCGGCGAGCTGTTCCCCGCGCGGGCCCTTCTGGTCGAGGATCACACCCGCGGCTGCGTTCCCTGCCGCCGCGCCCTGCGCGAGGCCCGCGAAGGAAAGGCGAAGGAGGTTCGTCCGGCCGCTTCCGCTTCCATCCTCTCCGGCCGCCGCTCCCGGCTGGTCTGGCAGAGCCTCGCCGCCGCCGTGGTCATCGGCGTCGGCATCGGCCTCTTCCTCCTCATTGGGGAGATGATGGCCGGCGGCTCCAAGATGGCCCGCATCGAGTCCGTCGAGGGCCTGCTGTTCGAGGTCGACGGCCAGTCCATCCGCGAGGTCCACCAGGGCGACGTGATCGACGAGGGGCAGGAGATCCGCACGGCCAAGGGCTCGACCGCCCTGGTCCGCATGACGGACGGCTCCGGCATCGAGCTCTCCGAGCGCGCCACCATGTCGCTCGAGGCCAGTCGTAGGGGCAACACCATCCACCTCGACGGCGGACGCGTGATCGTCGAGGCGGCCAAGCAGCGGAACCGGCACCTGTTCGTGTCGACCAACGACTCGCTGGTCTCGGTCACCGGCACCATCTTCTCGGTCAACAACGGCACCAAGGGCACCCGCGTGTCCGTGGTCGAGGGCGAAGTGCGGGTCAAGCAGGCCCGGCGCGACGACATCCTCCACCCCGGCGACCAGGTGACCACCCATGCCAGCGTGGCCGCGGTTCCGATCCGGAACGAGGTCGCCTGGAGCCGCAACGCGCAGGAGTACGAGAAGCTCCTGGCCGAGCTGACCGCCCTGGGCAAGGAGATCGACTCCCAGGTCGAGCGTCCCGGCCTGCGCTATTCGACGAAGCTCCTGGATCTCGCCCCCGAGGGCACCATGGCCTTCATCGCGCTGCCCAACCTCGCCCACAGCCTGAGCGAGACGCACCGCATCCTCGATGAGAAGGTCGAGACCAACCCGACCGTGCGCCAGTGGTGGAACGAGACCCTCGGCACGTCGGAGAAGCAGCAGAAGTTCCGCGAGATGATCCAGAAGATCGGCGACCTCGGCCGCCACCTGGGCGACGAGATCGCGATCGCCATCCCGGCTGACACCGCCGGCAACGACGAGGACGTGCCGGTGATCATGGCCGAGGTGACCAACGAGGCCGCCTTCCGCGCCACCCTGGAGCAGGAGATCGCGGAGCTCAAGGGCAAGCACGGCGGCGAGGACGGCATCATCCTCGTCGACGACCCCGCGGGCCTCTCCGGCATCCAGCGGGACGGCATGTACGTCTGGGTGGGCAACGGCCTGTTCGTGGCCTCGCCCAACGGTGCCCAGATCGCACGGATCGCGGCCGGCGGCAGCAGCGCCTTCACCGGGACGCCCTTCCGCGCCCGGATCGCCCAGGAGTACCAGGACGGCGCCGGCTGGCTGTTCGCGGCCGACATCGCCGGGTTCATCTCCAAGGACGAGACTCCGGACCCCGAGGCCGAGGCGCTGGGCGTCCGCGACCTCCAGCACTTCATCGTCAACCGGCAGGAGGTCGACGGCCGTGCGGACACCCGCGCCGCCCTGACCTTCAGCCAGCAGCGGCGGGGCATCGCCTCGTGGCTGGCGGCGCCGGCTCCGATGGGCGCTCTCTCCTTCATCTCGCCCGACGCCACCCTGGCCTCCGCGTTCATCGTCAAGCAGCCGGCGAGCGTGCTCGACGATCTGCTCGCGGCCAGCCCCGAGATGGCGGCCGAGTTGGAAAAGGTGAGGCAGGAGCACGGGTTCGACATCCGCAACGATCTGGCCGCGCCGCTCGGTGGCGAGGTCGTCTTCGCGGTCGACGGTCCGCTGCTGCCCACCCCCTCGTGGAAGCTGGTGGCCGAGGTCTATGACCCGGCGCGCCTCCAGCAGACCCTCGAGAAGATGGTGCAGCACGTCAACGACGAGCTGCGCAAGGAAGGCAAGCCCGGCATGACGATGCGGCAGGAGGAGGCCGGCGGCCGTACCTTCTACAGCATCCAGTGCCAGCAGCCCAAGGTGGGCTTCGACTACACCTTCGAGGACGGCTACCTGGTGGCCTCTCCGACCCGTGCCCTGCTCGAGCGGTCGCTCCAGCAGCGCGAGTCGGGCGTGAGCCTGGCGAGCCATCCCAAGTTCCGCGACCTCCTGGGCCAGGACGGCCAGGTGAACGTCTCGGCCTTCTTCTACCAGAACCTGCAGCCCGTGCTCGACTCGGCGGGAAAGCTGATCCCGCAGGAGATGAAGAAGAACGGGAATCAGTTCCAGAACCTGATTCTCGGACAGGGCCCGACGCTGATCTACGCCTACGCCGAGGAGGACCGCATCCTCTTCGCGAGCACCAGCACCAGCCCGCTGGGCCTCAACCTCCAGACGCTGGCCGGCATGGGCGGTGTCCTGGGGATGATGGACGAGGCCCATGGCGAAGCCGAGCGCATGCAGGCTGAAACTTCGGGCGACGAAACCCGGTAATTCAGTCTGACGAGGATAGAAGGGAGGAGCAACGTGGTGAATCTGGCGACGAAGACGGCTCTGGAGAACGATCCGACACCTGTGGCGGCCCCGGCCGTCCCGGTGCTGGAGCTCCAGGGGCTGGAGGTGAAACTGGGCGGGCGCCCGATCCTGCAGGGGTTGAACGCCACCCTCTCCGGCCGCTGCATCGGTCTCCTGGGCCCGAACGGAGCCGGCAAGACCACGCTGCTCCATACCCTTCTGGGCTTCTACAAAACGAGTGGCGGCACCGCCCGCGTCCTCGGCCGGGACATCCGGACGGAGACGCGGGAGATCCGCTCTTTCATGGGTTACATGCCGGAGAACGACGCGTTCATCGCCGGCATGACCGGCGTGCGCTTCGTCCGTTTGATGGCCGAGCTCTCGGGTCTGCCGCCGGCGCAGGCCATCGAGCGCGCGCACGAAGTTCTCTTTTATGTCGGCCTGGGCGAGGCCCGCTACCGCAACATCGACGGCTACTCGCTCGGCATGCGGCAGGCGGCCAAGCTGGCCCAGGCCCTGGTCCACGGACCTAAAATGATCTTTCTCGACGAGCCCACCAACGGGCTCGACCCGGTCGCCCGCGAGCGCATGCTGCGGCTGATCCGGGACATCCGCGACAACCGCGAGGGAGGCGGAGTGCGGATGATTCTCTCCTCCCATCTCCTGCGCGACGTCGAGGAGTGCTGCGACGAGGTGCTGGTGCTCAAGCAGGGCAAGGTCGCGGTCACCTGCGACCTGGAAGCGGAGCGGCGTTCCAACCGCAACTTCCTCGACTTGGAGCTGCGCACCGAGAGCGGCGCGGCGTCCGATCCCGGCTTTTCCGCGGCGCTCGAAGCGCTCGGGGCCGAGGTCGCGGCCAGCTCGCGCCAGCGCATCAAGGTCGTGCTGCCGGAGGGGGTCGGGGTCCGCGATCTCTACAAGCTGGCAGCCGAGCGCAAGGTACAGATCCGCCGGCTGGACTACAAGCGGGATTCTTTGGAAGACATCTTCCTGAAAGCGATGGAGGCTTAGGGCCATGGCGGTCTACGGTCGGAGCTACCGGCGCTACGCGGGGGTCCTGACCCCCACCTGGTCGCGCTTTCTCATCTTTCCGCGCTACGCCTACGAGACGGTGTTCAAGAGCAAGCTCTTCGTGGGCTTCTACTCGCTCTGCTTCCTCTTGCCGTTCGTGGGGTTGCTGCTGATCTATCTGCACCACAACATGAGCGCTCTTTCCTTCCTCGACCTGCCGGCCGAGGAACTGAAGAAGTTCCTGCCCATCGACAACAAGTTTTTCTACGTCGGCATCTGGTTCCAGGGCGCGTTGTCGTTCCTGCTCGTGCTGCTGGTGGGGCCGGCGCTGGTCTCGCCCGACCTGCGCAACAACGGGCTGGCGCTCTATCTGTCGCGGCCGTTCTCGCGCAGCGAGTACGTGCTGGGCAAGATGTCGGTGTTGCTGATCCTGCTCTCGGCGATCACCTGGATCCCCTCCCTGCTGCTCTACTTCTTCCAGGCCTACCTGGATGGCGGGGCCTGGCTCGGGAGCCACCTGCGGCTCGGCGTCGCGATCTTTGCAGGAAGCTGGGCCTGGATCCTGTTCCTTTCGATCCTGACGCTGGCGGTGTCGGCCTGGGTGAAGTGGCGGCCGGTGGCGCGCATCGCGCTGATCGTCATCTTCTTCGTGTCCATCGGCTTCGCCGGAGTGATCTCAGAGGTCCTCCACACGTGGGCGGGGAGTCTGGTCTCGCCCTGGCTCGTGATCGGTTCCATCTGGACCAACCTGTTCAATATGCCGTTGGGCGACGGCGACATCCTGCCGCCGCCGGCCATGGCCTGGATGGCGCTGGTCACGGGCGGCCTGATCTGCCTCTGGCTCCTCTCGCGGCGCATCCGC
Source organism: Acidobacteriota bacterium (assembly GCA_034667225.1). Taxonomy (GTDB): domain Bacteria; phylum Acidobacteriota; class Thermoanaerobaculia; order Multivoradales; family UBA5704; genus DATMER01. The sequence continues at coordinate 27,875 of JAXDKG010000054.1, read as the reverse complement.
GCGTACGAGGTGATCCGATGAATGCGCTGGCGATGGATACCAAGACGGACAACCGGATCGTCATCGAAAACGTTTCGAAGTTCTACGGCGAGGTCCTGGGGATCAACAAGGTCAACCTGACGATCCCGCCCGGGATCACCGGCCTGGTGGGGCCGAACGGCTCGGGCAAGACCACCTTGATGAACCTGATGGTGGGATTGATCCGTCCGACCCGGGGAGAGATCCGGATTCTGGGCGTCGCGCCGGATCATCCCGAGGAGCTGTTCCGGCTGGTCGGCTACTCGACGCAGTACGACGCCTTCCCGCCGGGCATGACCGGCTACCAGTTCATCTACTCGTACCTGCGGGTATACGGCTTCCCCCACACCGAAGCCGACAAGATGACCTGGGAGGCGATCGAGCGCGTCGGGCTCACCGAGGCCGCGGGACGGAAAGTGGCCGGCTACAGCAAGGGCATGCGCCAGCGCATCAAGCTCGCGCAGGCGATCGCGCACCGTCCCTCCGTGCTGATCCTGGACGAGCCGCTCAACGGCCTCGATCCCATGGCGCGCGCGGAGGTGATCGCGCTCTTCCGGAGCCTCGCCGCCGCGGGCCTTTACGTGATCGTTTCGAGCCACATCCTGCACGAGGTCGATCTGATCTCGGACCAGGTCGTGCTGATCAACGGCGGCTACATCGTGGCCGAGGGCGAGATCGGCGGCGTGCGCGACGAGATGGAGGAGGAGCATCCGGTGCAGGTGCTGATCCGCTGCGACCGGCCTTCGCTCCTGGCTTCGAAAGTGTTCGAGCAGGACCACGTAGTCGAGGCGAGCATTCAGGACGACGGCCGGAGCCTGCTGGTGCGGACTCGCAGCGCCGACCGCTTCTATATGATGCTCAACGAGGTCGTGCTCGAGACAGGCCTCGGCATCGAGACCGTGATGCCGACGGATGCCGACGTGAACGCGGTTTACCAGTACCTGATCGGAGAGAAGTCGTGAGCGAGACCTTGAGAGAGACCGTTCCCGCGCAAGCCACCACCTCCCATGGCAGCCCCTGGGGCCACTGGCGGAACCAGGCGCTGGCCGTGATGCGCCTGGAGCTGCGCAAGAGCTTCCTCGGCAAGCGGGTCTTCCTGCTGCTGGTGCTCGCGCTCATGCCGGTGTTCCTCCTGGCGATGCGGGCGATCATCTCCGAGGCCGTGAACGATCCGGCGAACCTGGCGGAAGCCACGAAAGTCTACTCGGCGATCTATCAGGCGTTCACCTTGCGGGTGATCGTGTTCCTCGGCTGCGTCTGGATCTTCGGCAACCTGATCCGCCGCGAGGTGCTCGACCGGAGCCTCCATTATTACTTCCTGTCGCCGATGCGGCGGGAGGTGCTGGTGGTCGCGAAATACCTGATCGGTGTGGTAGTGGCGATCGTGCTGTTCGGTTCCGCGACGCTGATCTCGTACCTGCTGGCCTACGCGCCGCATACGGGGGTGAGCAACTTCTTCTTCCGCGGTCCCGGCCTCGCGCACCTGGGCTCGTACCTGCTGGTGACCGCGCTCGCCTGCATGGGTTACGGCGCGGTCTTCCTCGCGCTCGGCTTCTTCTTCAAGAGCCCGGCGATCCCGGCCCTGGCGGTCTTCGGCTGGGAGCGCATCCTGTTCCTCCTGCCGCCGCTGCTCAAAAAGGTGAGCGTGGCGCACTACCTCCAGTCGCTCTGCCCGGTGCCCTTCGACGAGGGTCCGCTGGCGATCCTCGCGGATGCGCCGTCCCCGTGGATTTCGATCCCCGGCCTCTTCTTGTTATCGGCCGTATTGCTGGCGATCTCGGCGAAGAGGATCAAGAAGATGGAGATCAGCTACGAGGAAGATTGATCTCTTTCTCCTGGCAGTCCTTCTTCTCGTGGCCCCCGCTGCAGGCCAGGAGGATCTACGCCAGACCTTTCTCCAACTGATCAATACCGAGCGCGAGCGCCTGGGGCTTCAGCCCCTGGCGCTCGATCCCGACTTGGCCCGCGCGGCACAGGCCCATGCGGACGACATGGCTGCGCGCGGATACGCGGGCTTCTCCTCGCCCGAGGGGCGCACGACCGAAGACTGGGCCCGCGAGGCCGGCTACAAGTTCCAGATGATCACGGGGAAGCTGGCCTTCACGGCCGATCCGCCCGAGACCATCGCCCGGGGCTGGAAGCCGGAATCCAACCGCAACAGCCTGTTCCATCCGGATGTCCGCGACCTGGGGATCGGGATCGGGCAGGTGCGGGGCACCCCGATGTACAGCTTCCTGCTCGCCCGCTCCGAGAAGAGCTACCTGGAGAGGTACGTCGCGGAGCTGTACGAGCGGCAGACGTTGGCGCTTCAGAACGCCGAGCCATTGCGCGAGGAGATCCTGCGGAAGGTGAACGAGGCACGGGCCGAGGTGAAGCTGCACCCCCTCACCCGGAATCCGGCCCTGGACGGCGCCGCCCAGGAGCATGCCGAGGCGGTGCTGAAGGCAATCCGTTCGGGAGCCTCGCTCAATACCGCGGGTCCGCTCGCCATGAAGGTGAAGCTCCGGAAGTACCGGGTGGCCGGAGTCGTGGGTGAGAGGATCGTCATGGATGCCTTGACTCCGGAGCAGGCCACGGCCGCGCTGCTGGACGAGAGCGGCGGCCGGCGCTCCACGCTCTTCGGCAAGGGCTTCACGCAGATGGGAGTCGGCCTGGCCTTCGAACGCACACCCGAGGGCTTCCGGATCGTCTGGGTGCAGTGTCTGGCCCGCCCCGTTTCCATGTCGACCACGGCGGATTCCCGGGCGGAGCCTAAAGAGGGGCTGTGATCGCTTCGCAGAGCTCCGCCATCGAGGCCACGATCCGTCGCGGCCCGGCGGCGCGGAGCTCCTCCTCGCTGCCGTACCCCCACAGCACTCCGATCGCTTCGACGCCGTTGCGCCGGGCTCCGATCACATCGTGCATGCGGTCTCCCACCATCCAGGCCCGCTCGGGCGGGATGGCTTCCTCGGCGAGCAGGTGCCGGATGAGGTCGCCCTTGTCCGCGTTGACCCCGGAGAGCTCCGAGCCGTACACTCGCTCGAAGAATCCGGCAAGCCCGAAGTGTTGGACGATCTCTCGCGCGAAGACGTGGGGCTTGGAGGTTGCCACCCAGAGCCGATGCCCCTGGGCGCGAAGAGCTTCCAGGCCCTCGGGCACGTCCGGGTAGACGCTGTTCTCGAACATGCCGATGGGCTTGAAGCGCTCGCGGTAGAGGCGGATCGCCTCGGCAAGCAGGACCTCGTCCCGGGTCTCCAGAAGCTCCGCAAAGCTGTCCTGGAGCGGCGGGCCGACGTAGCGCCGCAGGCTATTCAGGTCCGGAGCCAGGTCCGGAGTCAGGTCCGGAGCGGTCCTCCCCAGATTGACCAGCGCGTGCTGGATGCAGCGCGTGATCCCAAGCACGGGATCCGTGAGCGTGCCGTCGAGGTCGAAGAGGATGTCCATCGATCGTCCGGAGCTTAGCCCGGCGGCACGAGTCTCGCAAAGAGCTTGCCTCGTGAAGCGCTTTCTAATCCGTCTCGCCCTGGCGCTGCTCCTCGGCGCGATCGCTCTCTACCCGCTCTATCTCGTGGCGGGCAACTGGTATCTGCGCTCGGGCGACCTCGAGCGGCGGCTGAACCGGCGGCCCGAGCGGCTGCTCATCGAGACCGGGACCGCCTGGACCCTCTGGCCCGGCGTGATCCATGTCCGCGACTTCCGCATCCGCAACCAGACCCGCACGGCGCAGTGGTGGGGCTCCGTGGATTCCGCCGTCTTCGAGCTGAACCTGTTCGATTTGCGCGACCGGGAGCTCGTCATCACCGGGCTGAAGGGCAGCGGCGTCGACTTCCGCCTGCGCCGGAGGGCGGACGGCCGGAAGTGGACCCGGCCGCTGCGCGTGGACCTCCAGCCGCCCATCCCCGGGTTCACCAACCCGCCGGCCCGGCCGCCGGAGAAGATCTATCCCGCTCCCCGGAAGCCGATGACGAAGCTGCGCCGCGATCCCTGGCGTATCCGGCTGGCGCAGGTGGACCTCGACACCGTCCGGCAGATCTGGGTCGACGAGTTCCGCTTCGCCGGGGACGCGCGGATCGCGGGCGGGTTCGACATGACCGTCTGGCGGCGGCTGATGGTCGATCCCACCCGGCTCCAGATCGTCTCCGGCGCGATCTCGCTCGGGGCGGGGCCGAAGGCGCAGCCGATCCTGGCCAAGGCCTCCGGGCGGATCGACGGCGAGATCGCGCCCTACACCCCTTCGCAGCACCGCGGCTGGCAGATGTTCCAGTTCGTGAGCGGCCGGGCGGAGGTCGAAGGGGACGTACCGAGCCTGGCGTTTCTCGAGGAGTACTTCAGGGAAACCCGCTGGCTCACGCTCCAGGCCGAGAGCGGCCGGATGGCCGCCAACCTGCGGATGCGGCGCGGCAGGCTCCTGCCGGAGAGCCGGCTGGAGGTGGGCCAGGAGCGGCTCGTGGCCTCCACCCTCGACTACCGCGCCGAGGGGCCGGGCCGGGTCCTCTGGGAGGTGCTCCCGGAGGAGCAGGCGCGGCTGGTCCTCGCCTTCGACGAATTCGGAGTCCGCCGCGGCGGCAATCGCCAGCCGCACGTGAGGGGCCGGGACCTGCGCATGGAGATCCTGGGCGGAGATCCTCGCCTGGCGGAGCACGTCCTCTTCTCCCCGCGGCGGATCGACATCGCGCTCCCCGCGGCCGAGGTGCCGGACCTCTCCTTCTACAACTCCTATCTGCCCGGCAACTCGGGGCTGGCGCTGACCGGTGGCTCGGGCCGGATGAGCGCCACGTTCCGGGCCGCCGCCCCGGACTGGACCGGCACCGGCGATCTCCGGCTGGAAGCCAAGGGCGTGGCCGGACGCTTCGAAGGGCGTCCGCTGCGGGGGGACCTGCTCGTGCGCACCCTGATCCGGGAGGCGGACTTCCGGGGCAAGCGCTTCGACATATCGGGCACCAAGATCGACTTGACCCGGGTCAGCGTGCCCGGCGTAGCGGGAGCCGACTGGTGGGCGCGCGCTCACCTGGACCGTGCCATCATCGAGCCGGGCGCGCCGGTCTTCCTCCGCGCCAAGGTGGAGAGCACGCTCTCCGACCCTCGGCCGCTCTTCTCCTTCATGGCTCCCGAGACGCGCGACCGGGTCCTCCGCTGGATGGACGACCTGATGACGCAGGCGGTCGGGGCGGTCGCGGACGTGTCGGTCGGGGACGGCGCCGTCCGGATCGATGATCTGGCGGTGGCGGGTGGCAAGGCGAAGATCCAGGGGAGGCTCCGCTTTGGCGGCGCTCCCAAGCAGGGCATCCTCTACGCGAGCTACGGTCGCTGGGACGTGGGGGTCGCGCTCGAGGGGGCCCAGCGTGACTGGAAGATCCTGCGGCCGAAGAAGTGGTTCGAAAACCAGATGGGGTCCGAGGGCCGTATCTCCGGGCGATGAGACACTTGTTCTTCTTGATGATCCTGGCGCTCGCCGCTTACGAAGCCTCGCCTTCTCCCGATGCGGCCCCGGTCGTGATCGAGCTCTTCACCTCCCAGGGCTGCTCGAGCTGCCCGCCCGCGGACCGGCTGCTCACGCGGCTTGCCGGCGATCCCCGGGTGATCCCCCTGTCCTTTCATGTGGATTACTGGAACTACATCGGCTGGACCGATCCGTTCTCCTCCAAGCGCTGGTCGGAGCGCCAGCAGGGCTACGCCCGCGCCTTCAGGAGCAACCGGATCTACACGCCGCAGCTCGTGGTATCCGGCCGGACCGGCCTGAACGGCGCGGATGAAGCCGGAGCGCGCAAGCGGATCGCGGAGGCGCTCGCAGCCGAACCCGCGGGCCGGGTGACGCTGTCCATGGAGCCTGCGCAGGACCGTCTGACGGTGAAGGTGGGGGCCAAGCTGTCCCGCGCCGTCGAAGGTCCGCTCGACCTCTGGGTGGCGGTCTACGAAACCGGCCTGACCACGAAGGTGGGAGCGGGGGAGAACGCCTCGGCCACGCTCCACAACGACTACGTGGTGCGCCGGCTGGAGAAGGCGCTCACCCTGCCGGGCACGGCCGGCGCCGCGGACTCGGGCGAGGTCGTGCTTGGCCTGGACAAGCGGTGGAAGCGGGAGAGCCTCGGCGTGGCTGCTTTCCTTCAGGACCCTAAGACGATGGTGATTTACGGAGCCGGGGCGAAGCCCCTCGCCCCCTAGTACATCCCCGAGTTTCTCAGGTACATCCCCGGGTCGCTCAGGGCTTTCCCCGAGTCGCTCGGGGCCTTCCCCGAGTCGCTCGGGGCGCTCCCCGAGCCGCTCAATTGGGTGAGCGGCTACCTCACCCGCACCGAGTAGCTCTCCAGCTCGACCTTCTTCCCAGTCTCCTGCGCCGAGATCCGGATCGTGTAGGCGCCCGGCTTCAGGGTTCCCGCGGGGAGGGTTATCCCGTAATCGTTCGTATCGCTGTCGGGGACCAGGCCGTCGGCGCTCCAGACGGTCTTCCCGGCGGAATCCAAGATCTCGACCCGATGGCCGCGATGGGTCTCCTTGTGGCTCGTTCCCAGGATCAGGCTCGCGCTCCGGCCGGCCGGCAGCTCCTCGGCGTTGGAGGAAGACCCGCCGCGGACCACGTCCTGCATCGGCCGCAGGTCGCCGATCCAGGCGTTGATCTGGGGGGACGGCGCGGTCGGGCGGGCTTCGGCGATGCGGGCGAGCTGCTCCTGCATCTCCTCCTGCTGCTGGCGGAGCTCGGCCTCGCGCCTCTGCAGCCGCTCGACCTCGGCCGTCATCTCCGACAACCGGCCGGTCTCAGGAGCGGGAGCAGGCACCGGAGCGGTCTCCGGCGGGCGGCCCGCCAGGGCGAGCCGTTCTTCCAGGTCGTTGGCGCGGCCCGCGGTCCAGACCCAGCCGCTCGCGGCGACGATCCCGGTCAGGCCGGCAGCCATGGCGGCAGTACGCCACCGGGGTGCGGACCTTTCGGTCCTCGCCGGCCTAGCTGGCGTAGGGAAAAGGGCGATCCGATCGTCCTCCTCCAATTTTCGGCTCGTCCGGACCATCTCCAACTCGGCCGCGCACTGCGGGCAGGTTTCGAGATGGCGATCCAGGACGTCGGGGTCGAGCCCTTCGGGGGTCTCTCCCCAGGCGAGCGCGACGAGAGCTTCGGAGGGGATGTGCTGGTCGTAGATCCGCCAGGCGAGGCGGGTATCCTCCAGCGCTTGACGGCATTTGGCGCATCCCTCCAGATGCACGCGGACCTCTCCCTGTTCCCCCTCGTCGAGGGTGCCGTTCAAGTACCAGGGGAGGAGCTCGGCGACTTGATCACAATTTAAATTCATGGGCGTATCGTCTCTCCGCTTTTTTTGGGCGCTCGCGTGACGATTTTGTTACGCCCGGGCTCCCCCCTGCCGGGGATACCGACTGGACCCGCCATCAGCTCCGAACGGATGGCGATCGCACGCTCGCGGCAGCGGAGGACGCGCACTCTCAGGGTTCCTTCGGCAACCTGGAGGCGCAGGCTCATTTCCTTGTAGGAGTGGCCGAGGAGGAGCATCTTCCAAAGATCGCGGCAATCCGGGGAGGCCCGTTCCAGGACGCGCATCAGGAGATCCCGCTCGGCGGGGTCGTCCATGGCCACCCGAAGCGGCCCGGCGACCCGGCCGTCCTCCTGGTCCGCGGTTTCCAGGTCGGTGAACTGCCACTTGCCCTGCGAGCGGATCTGGTCGAGGCAGGTGTGGGAGACGACCCGCCAGAGGTAGGTGCGGAGGCTCGATTCGCCGCGGAACTTGCCCTCGCCGAGCAGCCGGGTCACCTCCAGGCGCACGTCCTGGAGGACGTCGTCCCAGCGGTGGGCCAGCCGGCGCTGGTAGGGCCAGGCGGCTCTGGAGATCCAACTGTCCAGGGTTGCCACGGCATCCGCATCCCCCCGCAGGAACCGGGTCACCATGTCGCGATCGTCGGCCATAGCATCATCCATCCTATCTCTCTTCCTCTATAAGATTCGCCATGCCGGAGATTTTCTGACATCGATCATGCCGCTCCTGGGGTAAACTGACCGAAACGAGAGGCGAAGTCAGGTCTTGAAGATCCTGCCCGCTAGACCCCGCTGTCCTTCCCTGTTTCCTTTCGGCCCCCGCGCCCTGGCCCTTCTGGGAGGAATCCTGGCAACGCTGTGCTTGGCATGCTCGTCAGCGCCTCCCATGCTGACGCTCGCTCCGGAGTCCATTCCAGTTCCGGCGGGTTTCCCTTTCCTCGAAAAGGGGGTCACCCAGGAGCGGGGGATCCAGGCCGGCGAGGTCTACGAGTATCGGATCGCTGCCCAGGCGGGTGACTATGCCCGGGTGACGGTGGATCAGACAGAGGCCGACGTGGCGCTCCGGCTGGTCGGGCCGTCAGGGGAGGAGATCGCGGCATCCGACGGTCTGGGCGGCAGGAAAGAGGGCGAGCTGATCTCGTGGATCGCCGCGGGCGGGGGGAGCTTCCGTCTCCTCGTTACTTCGCATGAACCGCACGAGCCGGCCGGATCGGGCCTCTACAAAGTGACCCTGCAAGAGCTGCGGCCCTCCCGCAACGGCGATGTCCAGCGGGTGGCCGCCGAGCGAGCCGTTCTCGAAGCCGTGCACTGGCTGGCGCTCGAGGACCAGGACTCGAAGGAGAAGGCCCTTGCCAAGCTGCAGGAGTCCCTGGCTCTGTGGCAGTCGATCGGCGACCGCAAAGGCGAGGTCGCGGTCCTCAACAGCATCGGCGCGATTCACCGGAGCCTGGGAAAGACCGTCTTTGCGCTGGCCCTGTACAGCAGGGCCCTTGCCCTGACCCGGCAAGCCGGCGACCGGCAGGGAGAGGCCCAGACCTGGAACAATCTTGGCGTGGCGCACCACCAGCTCAGCCAGTACAAGGTGGCGATCCAGGAGCTGCAGGAGGCTCGGCGGATCTGGGAAGAGCTGGACGACCCGGGCGAGCTCGCCAACACCCTCTATTGCCTCGGTGTGCTCCAGTACGACAGCGACGAGCAGGAAGCTGCCCTCGAATCCTTCAACCGCGCACTGGATCTGCGGCGCAAGGTGAATCTCACGGCGGGCCAGGCCCTTGTCCTGACGGGTATCGCCTCCATCTACCGCGAGCGGGGGGCGGGCGACAAAGCGCTGGAGCTGTACCGGCAAGCCCTGGATCTCAGCCGCTCGGAGAAGGACCGCAACGACGAGGCCAACGTTCTTCAGAACATGGCCAGCATCTATCTGCGGCGAGGCGAAGTGCAGGAGGCCCTCGAGCTCTACACCGATGCCCTGGCGATCCATCGGGACCTGGGCAATCGGGCGCCGGAGGGCCGGGTGCTCTCCTATCTCGGCGCGACCTCCCTCTACCTGGGAGATCGAGAGCAGGCGCTCGCCTATTACACCCAGGCCCTCCAGATCAATCGCGAGCTGGGCAACGAGGTCTGGGAGGGCTACACGCTGAGGGACATCGGCTGGGTCTACGATCTGCGCGGCGAGCCCGGGGTGGCGCTGGAGCACTATACCCGCGCGAACGAGATCGGCCTGAAGCTGAAGGACCGTCGCCTGCAGGCCACGTCCATCCATGGCATGGGACGGGCGCAGCGCGCCCTGGGCGCGCCGCGGGAGGCGGTGGCCCTGCTCGAGCGGGCGGCCGCGTTCTTCCAGGAGACGGGCAGCGCCATGGGAGAGATCAACGCGATGGTGGACCTCGGGCTTGCCTACCAGGCCCTCCCTGACCCGCAGCGGGCCGCGGAGCTCTTCTATCGCGCCCGTGACCTGAGCCGCCAGCGCAAGACCCTGGTCGCCGAGGCCGGCGCCCAGTCCGCCGTCGCCCGCCTGGAGCGGGACCGGGGCAACCTGCCCGCCGCCGCGGCCGCCATCGAGGAAGCCCTGCGCATCGTCGAGTCGATCCGGCCCAAGGTCGCCACCCAGCGGCAGCGGGTGAGCTTCTTCGCCTCGCGGCGCGAGTACTACGACTTCTACGTCGACCTCCAGATGCGCCTGCACGAGCGCGATCCGGCCGGAGGACATCTCGAAGCAGCCCTGGCGGTGAGCGAAAAGGCCCGGGCGCGCGGCCTGCTCGACCTCCTCTCCGAGGGGCGGATCGACGTCCGCCGGGGCATCTCCGCCGAGCTGAAGCAGCGGGAGGAGGAGATTGAAAACCGGATCTCCCTCCTCCAGGGCGATCTCCTGGACGACCTTTCCCGCGAGGGCAAGCAGGCGCCCCGGATCGAGGGCGAGCTCGACCGGGCCGAGGAGGAGCGGGAGCGGATCGAGTGGCAGATCCAGCGCGAGCACCCCCACTACGCCGCGTTCCGCAACCCCGGCCCGCTCTCTCCGGAGCGCATCCAGGGGATGCTCGATGGCCGCACGGCCCTGCTGGAGTACACCGTCGGCAAAGAGTGCTCCTATCTGTTCGTGGTGACGCGGGACGGCCTGGAAGGGTTCCGGCTCCCTCCTGCCGCCGAGCTCGACGAGCTCGTGGAGACCCTCCGGGGGACCTTGGAGGATCCCGGGCGCAGGTATCGTGCGCGTTACATCGAGGTGGCGTACCGCCTGTACGAGATGCTCCTCGCGCCCGCCAGGGAAGTGCTCCGGGACAAGCCGCACCTGATCGTCTCCCCGGACGGGCCGCTCCTCCTGCTCAGCTTCGAAGCGCTTCTGACCTCGCCCGACAGCAGCGGATCGAGCTATGCAGGGCTCTCCTATCTGATCCGGGAGAAATCGGTCTCCTACATCCCCTCGGCCAGCGTGTTTGCCGAACTGGGAGCGTCCGCCGAAGGAGCGGTGGTGACTGCCTCGGGCGCCGGCCTCTTCCTGGGTTTCGCGGATCCCGCCTACGACCGGGCCTCCCCTGCGCCGGGACCCGCCGCGGCCGGCCCTTTGGCCCGCACCCTCCAGGACGCCGGACTGCCCTCTCCCCAGCGGCTTACCCATTCGCGGGGCGAGCTCCTGGAAATTGCCTCCCTGTTCCCGCCCGGGCAGGTCCGGAGCTATTTCGACGGCGATGCGTCGGAGGAGAACGTCAAGGAGAATCCTGACCTGCGCAACGCCCGCTGGCTCCATTTTGCCGTCCATGGTTTCGTCGACGAGGCCCGGCCCGAGTACTCCGGCCTCGTCCTCTCTCTAGACGGCGATTCCAGGGAAAACGGTCTCCTGCAGGTCTACGAGATCTTCAACCTGGAGCTCTCGGCAGACCTTGTCGTCCTCTCGGCCTGCGATACGGCTCTCGGAAAGAACGTGCGTGGCGAGGGACTCCTCGGCGTGAGCCGGGCGTTCCTGTATGCCGGGGCCGCGAGCGTGGCCGTGAGCCTCTGGCAGGTGGCGGACACCTCGACCTCGGAGCTGATGGTCCGCTTCTATCGTCACTTGATGGCGAATGGGGACAAGGCCGAGGCGCTGCGCCTCTCGAAGCTCGAGTTGATCCAGGAAGGCCGGTACGATCGCCCCTACTATTGGGCTCCCTTCATCCTGATCGGTCGTCCCGGCTCCGTAACGTTGCCCCATTTTGCGCGCCAATGAAGAAGCGGCCTCCGTTCCTAGGGCGGAGTCGGTGAAACGACGTTCTTTGAGGAGAGGAGAATTTTATTATGCCCGAGTCCGACAAGCCTCCGTTCGGTGGCCATGAGCCGCCGCCTCCGCCAGCGGCGCCGCCGCCGGCGGCCCTGAAGATCGTTGCGGGGCTCGCCCTGGCCTTTGACCTGGTGACCGTCATCGCGCTTCTGGCCGATCGCTGCGACCTGGCCACGATCCTCGCCATCCTCGCCCTGCTCTTTGGCGGTGCTACCTTCGCCATGGTCGCGCGCATGGGGTCCGACAAGCCCCCGTTCGGCGGCCATGAGCCCCCGCCGCGAGGATAAAGGATAGAAGGAAGGTCCTTTCCAGCCCCCGGCGACCACCCCGCCGGGGGCTTCTCTATACTTGGGGGCCGGAAAGGAGGCGCGATGAAGAAGATCACCGCAGCCCTGGCTCTCGCAACCGTTCTGACCACGTTCCCTCTGGCCGCTCACGAGGAGCCGGGAAGCCCCGTCGTCCCCATCCTCAGCGTCCAGGCCAACGGCGAGGCCCGGGTCGCTCCCGACGAAGCCACGGTCCGCCTCGGCGTCCTCGCCCAGGCTCCCACGGCGCGAGCGGCCATGGATGAGGCCAACCGCTCGGCCAACGCGATCCTCGACGCCATCCGCAAGCTCGGCGTCAAGGCGGAGGACATCCAGACCTCCGATCTGAACCTGAACCCGCTCTATGCCAACGAACCCGAGATGCGGAACGGCGAGCCGCGAATCTCGGGCTATCAGGCGACGAACGTCGTCTCCGTCCGCCTGGAGAAGCTGGACCTCGTCGGACCCGTGGTGGATGCCGGCCTCGCCGCCGGGGCCAACCGGCTCGACGGCGTGATGTTCGGGCTGCGCAATGACGAAGCGGCCCGCTCCACCGCCCTCACCCGGGCTGCCGAGGCCGCCCGGATCAAGGCCGAGACCCTGGCGCGCGCCCTGCGCGTCCGGCTGGTCGAGATCGTTGAAGTCGTCGAAGGGGGCGTCTCCGTCTTCACCCCGATGTACAAGGGAACACGCATGGCCATGGAGTCCTCCATGGCCGCCGACACGCCGGTCTCCGCGGGCCAGGTGGGGATCGATGCCAGCCTCACCCTGCGCTACAGGATCGAGCCCTGCCCGGCGCAAGGGTGTCAATGACGGCAGAAGAGGTCGTCGCCCGGCTCGGGCTGAAGCCGCATCCCGAGGGGGGCTTCTACCAGGAGACCTTCCGGGATGGCGCGAGCTCGGCCATCTACTACCTGTTGCGCGAGGAGGACCGCTCGGCCTGGCACCGGGTAACGCATGCGGCCGAGGTCTGGCACCACTATGCCGGAGCGCCGCTCGAGATCCGCCTCCCGGGGAAGGTGATCAAGCTCGGAACGGACTTGGCCGCGGGAGAGGAGCCCCAGGCCGTGGTGCCTCCCGGGGTCTGGCAGAGCGCCAGGCCCCTGGGAGGATGGGTCCTGGTCGGCTGCACGGTCGCGCCGGGCTTCGAATTCGCCAGCTTCGAGATGGCGCCGCCAGGTTGGGAACCGGAGTGAAAGCGGTTGCCCTCATCCTTCTCCTGGCCACGGCGTCGGGAGTGGAGCTCCGCCGCGAGAAGGCGGCGGAGCTGACCTGCTTCCCCGAGCTGCCTCCCGGAGCCGAGGCGGCCCTGGCGGCAATTCAAGCCGCGGCGGAAGCCGGCGACCTGAAGGCGCTGCGCGGTTGGCTGGCCGAGGGATTCAACGGGAGCTTGAACCTTCCCGAACTAGCGGCGACCCTGGGCCGCGGCTGCCTGGAGGACGACAGCGGCAAGAGGGTCGTCTGCCCGCCCGAGTACCGGTATGACTCCAAGCATCCCGGCTGGCGGGCCGGCATCGAGCGCCAGCCCCAGGGCTGGCGGCTCGTTTTCTTTATAAAAGCGGATTAAACGGTCTCGTCGACGTCCGTGTACGACCGGCCGGTCTCTTCTTCGGCGGCCTGGGTCCAGATCTCCAGCTCCTCGGCGCTCATGGGACCGATCGGCTGCAGGCGCGCGTCCCGGTAGCCCCACCTCTCGATGTCCACCAGGTATTGCGAGCGGGAGAGGATCGTGCCCCGGCAGAGGCGCTCGCTGGAGACCGAGACCCCCCGGCTGTGGCGCTGGCGCTTGATCAGATCGTCCATGACCTTGGCCGGTACCTTGTCCGCTTCGTCGGGATAGATGTACCCGAAGAGGACTAGGTGGCTGAACAGAACCGGCCAGTGCGCTCCGAAACGGAGCAGCAGCCGGTCCCAGTCGAGATCCTCGGCCCGCGCGCGCAGCAGATGGGCCACGTCGCCGCCGTCGAAGCGCTCGCGCTCCTGGATGAACGCCTTCGACCAGATCATCTCCTCGGCTGGGCAGAGCCGCGACGGGATGCCGAGCACCTCCTCGTCCACCGCGTGCTCGAACCAGAGGTCGTCCACCCGGGCGATCCCGTTGCCGGCGCTGAAGATCACATCGACGAAGTCGTCTCCCGAGTAGCCCTTGCCCAGCCAGTGGGGGAAGGGGCGCGAGACCGAGCAACCCATCCGCTTCAGCTCCTCCAGGGTGCGGTCGAAATCCCGGGGATGGACGAAGATGTCGAAGTCCTTGGTATGCCGGACGATTCCCGTGTAGCGGGCGAACGCGTAGGCGCCTCCGACGAGGAACGGAACCCGCGCCTCGCGCAAAGTGGTCATCACCCGGCGATAGAACTCCTGGGTCTCGGGTGAGAGTTGATCGTGGGGTTTTTCAGTGGGTGCGATCATGGCAGCAACGAGAGCAAAGAGCGTACCAGGGACGGATCTGGCACGCGGCGTGCTGAAGAGGGCGATGAGGGAGGGAGAGAATGGATGCGAACAACCGAACGGTACGGATCGCGGCGGTAGGTGACCTCCATTATGCGCAGGCGCTCGACCCTTCCGTGCGGGAAATGCTGTCCCGGGTGGGCCGGGAGGCCGACGTGCTCCTCCTCTGCGGCGACCTGACGGACCATGGCCTGCCCGAGGAAGCGCACGGCCTGGCGCGGGAGATCCACAGCTCGATCGCCATCCCGGTCATCGCCGTGCTCGGCAATCACGACTTCGAAAGCGGCAAGCAGGACGAGGTCAAGAAGATCCTGGCCGACAGCGGCATCAAGATGCTGGACGGCGACGCCGTCGAGGTGGCCGGGGTCGGCTTCGCGGGAATCAAGGGGTTCTGCGGCGGCTTCGGCAAGCGCGCGCTCGGCCCCTGGGGCGAGCAGATCATCAAGGACTTCGTGCGCGAGGCCGTCGACGAGTCGCTGAAGCTGGAGTCGGCCCTCGCGAGGCTGCGGCGGGTGCCGCGGATCGGGGTGCTCCACTACTCGCCGATCCAGGCGACGGTCGAAGGCGAGCCGCCGGAGATTTTCGCCTTCCTCGGATCGAGCCGCCTGGAAGAGCCGATCAACCGCTACCGCTGCAACGCGGTCTTCCACGGCCATGCCCACCGCGGCCGGCCGGAGGGGATGACCTCGACCGGCGTGCCGGTCTACAACGTCTGTGTCCAGCTTCTTCGCCATACCTATCCGGACCGTCCGCCCTACCGTCTATTCGAGATCGAGGTGGAGGACCGGCAACTGGCCCCGTCTGAAGAAAGGAGACCGAGTCATGCCCAGAGCGTGGAGCGATAAGGACGAGCGCAAGTACGAGCACATCAAGGAGAGCTCCGAGGAGCGCGGCGTCCCCGAGAAGAAGGCCGAGGAGATCGCCGCCCGCACGGTCAACAAGGGACGCCGCCAAGAGGGCCGCACCCCCAACAAGACCACCCAGGGCACGGGCAATCCGAACAAGGGTCTCGAGGCCCGGACCGTCGCCGAGCTGCGCAACATCGCAGGCGACCAGAAGATCCCCGGGCGCAGCAAGATGAAAAAGGATCAGTTGATCAAGGCGATCCGCAACAAGCGGAGCCATTGAAGCGGGCATGGCTCGAAGCCGGGCAGTGACCGCTTCAAGCCATGCCGCCATCGCTGCGGGTCAAGCCGCTATCGCTTCGGGTCAAGCTGCCATCGCTTCAAATCAAGCGGTTGTTGCTTCGAATCGAGCGGCCAGCGCTTCGAGCCAGGCGGCCATCCCTTCAGGCGAAGCCGTCATCGCTTCTGGCGAAGCGACCGTCGCTTGGGGTGAAGCGGCCGTGGCACGAAGCCAAGCCGTCATCGCTTCGAGCCGGGGAGGATTCCCCGTGTAGTAGACTCACCGGGCGCCGCGCGGCGCCCGATCACATGAAAAGCACAGAGGGTTTCGTTTTCGTCCGGCCGGGGCTCCAGCTCTACTACCGGACGCTCGGGGAGGGGGACGAGACGGTCGTCATCCCGAACGCCAACTGGCTGGGGGACGCTCTCCATCCGCTGGCGGAGGGCCGGCGCCTGCTCCTCTACGATCCCCGCAGCCGGGGGCGGTCCAGCGCGGTGACCGACTTCCGCCAGCTCGGCCTGGAGGAAGATGTGGCCGACCTGGAGACCGTCCGCCAGTACTTCGGGCTGGACCGGATGACGATCCTCGGCGCCTCCTACCACGCCGCCATCGCTGCCCAGTACGCTCTGGATTACCCGGAAAAAATGGAGCGGCTGCTGCTCGTCTGCCCGATCACGCCCCGCGTGCCGGGAGAGTGGGCGCAGGAGCTGCCGCGCTCCGAGGAGCTGGTCTATCCGCCCGGCATCCCGCGCCTGGAGGAGCTGCGGCGCGAGGAGATCGACGAGCGCGACCCGGTGGCGTTCTGCCGTGCCTGGTTCACCTGGTTCCTGCTGCCGGCCCAGATGGGCGACACTTCGGCGCTCGTCCGCTTCCCCCTGGAAGACGTCTGCAGCTTCCCCAACGAGTGGCCGCAGCATGCCATCTCGGTCTACTTCGACCACATCCTCCCTAAGATGGGAGATTGGGACTTCCGCCCGCGCCTGCCGGAGCTGAGCGTGCCCATGCTGGTGGTGCAGGGCACGGACGACCTGGTGCCCGAGGAGGCGTCGCGGGAGTGGGCGGCGCACGCGCAGGATGCGCGCTTCCTGCGGATCGAAGGGTCGGGGCATCACCCCTACCTGGAGCGCCCCAAGGAGTTCTTCCCCGCGGCCGATGCCTTCCTCCGGGGAGAATGGCCGCAGGGGGCGGAGGTAGTCAGGAGGGTGGCGTAGGAGCCACCGTCAGGTCGTTCGGATCGTCGTTGACCCAGGTATAGCCCGGCTCGGGCTCCCAATCCCCTTCCTTCTCCGCCGCCAGGACGTGCTCGTTGTCGGGGTGCCGCTTGTCGGGTTTCCAGACCACGCGCATGTCGTCGATCCCCTTGGCCTCGACCCAATCGTAGCCCGCGGCCGGCCGCCACTGGTCGGGCTCGCTGGAGGCGACGACGTTGGGATGCCCGGGGTGCTTGGCGCCCGGCACCCACTGGACGCTATGGTCGTCGGGGGCGTCATTGATCCAACTGTAGCCGGGCTCGGGGTTGAGCTGGCCGTCCTCCCCCAGGACGACGTGCGGAGGGATCTGTACCGGCTCCGACGCCTCCTCCCCACCAGCGTCGCCGGCGCTCCGGCCCTCCTCCGCCGCGGGCAGGGTGGCGGACGCCTGTTCCCGCCGGCTGGCTTCTATCTTCTCCTCCACCCCTTCAACCCAGAACGCCAGGCGGGCCATGAGCTGGCGCGCCTCCGGGGTGATCGCCACCACCAGCACCAGGAAGAGCAGTGCCAGCAGGCTGACGAGGTTGACGCGTTTCGCGCTCATGGACTTTGAGCCGGATGGTATTCTTGTTCCATGACCAAAGTCGAGCTGAAGCGCGAGATCCTGAGCTTGCCCGTGGACGAGCGCCTCGAGCTGGCGGAGACCATCTGGGACAGCTTGGAGCAGAGCGCCGAGCAACCTGCCCTGCCTGAATGGCAGCGGCGGATCCTGGATGAGCGGATCGCGGCCGACGACGCCGATCCGAACGCCGGCTCTCCCTGGGAAGAGGTCAAGCAGAGAATCCGCGCCTCCCTATGACCCGGCTCCGTCGGCCCTTGCCACCAGAGTAGGCCGCAACAAAGGAGCCGCGGTCCCGTAGTCTGTCCATGCACAAAAGCTGGTCGATCCGAGCCGCCCTCCTCATCTCCCTGTTGGCCCCCGTGGCTGCCCTCGCCGATCCAGTCGAGACCAAGCCCCACCCTTGCAAGATGGCATGGTCCGACGGCGAGGTGCTGTGCGCCACCTACCCCGTCTGGGAGAACCGTGAGACCCGGCAGGGGAGGAAGATCGCCCTCAACATCGTCATTCTTCCTGCCACGGGACCGGACAAGCAGCCCGATCCGGTCTTCGAGATCGCCGGCGGTCCCGGGCAGGGGATCTCGGAGGTCGGGGAGTTCGCCGGGGTCGACCCCAGGAAGCGGGACGTCGTGCTGGTCGACCAGCGCGGCACCGGTCGGTCGAACCCGCTCTACTGCCATCTCTACGGCAATCCCGTCGACTTTCGCCGCGCTGCCGCGGGCCTGTACCCGGCTGACGCCCTCAAGAGCTGCCGCGACGAGTTGGCGAAGGCCGCGGACCTGAGCCAGTACACCACCGCCGCCTTCGTGGACGACCTCGACGAGGTCCGCCAGTGGCTCGGCTATGGCAAGGTCAACTTGATCGGCGGCTCGTACGGCTCGCGCGCGGCCCAGGTCTACTGGCGCCGGCATCCGGAGACGGTGCGCAGCGTGGTGCTGACCTCGGTCGCTCCGGTGGACCTGTTCCTCCCCCTGCGCCACGCCTACGCCGGCCAGCGGGCGCTCGACCTGCTGCTCGAAGAGTGCGCCTCGCAGCCCGAGTGCCGGGCCGCGTTTCCCGACACCAAGGCAGACATGAAAGCGATCCGGGAACGGATCGAAAAAGGCGTGACCGTGACCGTCGCCAACACGCGGACGGGGGAGAAGCAGGAGGTGCGGCCGACCTGGGGCCTGGTCGCCGAGGGCATCCGCTACACGCTGTACGGGCCCGAGGGGGCGAGCCTGCCGCTCCTTCTCCGGAACGCGGCCAAGGGCGACCTCACGCCACTCGTCCAGATCGCGATCGAGCGCCGCCTGGACCTCACCGTAGGCTTCGAAGACCGGCTCTATTACTCGGGCCTGAACTTCTCGGTCACCTGCGCCGAGGACCTGCCGTTCATCACTGACGAGATGACCCGCAAGGAGACCGCGGGGACCTACCTCGGCGACTACCGCGTCCGTGAGCAGAAGGGCGCCTGCGAGATCTGGCCGCGGGGCAAGGTGCCGGCGGACATCCACGAGGATGTCCGCTCGGACGTGCCCGTGCTGCTGATCTCCGGCGAGCGCGACCCGGCGACCCCGCCGGAGATGGCGGAGAAGGCATCGCGCTACATGACCAACCGCCTGCACGTGGTCATCCCGCGCGGCGCCCACGGCGGCGGCGGAGAGTGCCGGGTCAACCTGATCCGCGACTTCCTCGACCGCGGCTCGGTCCAGGGGCTCAAGCCCTCGTGCGCCGTGAGCGAGTCGAAGCCGACGCAATTCACAATGCCGGCCCACTGATCGACCTGTTCGTGCTGCCTCAGCAGGTTCGGATACGATAGGCAGCCCATGGGTTCGAAGATCGGCCTTGCCCTGCTCTGCACCTTCTGGCTCTCCGGCTGCCAGCCGAAGCGCGACCCGAACGTCCTCATCCTGGTGATCGACGCCCTGCGCCCCGACCACCTGGGGTGCTACGGCTACGAGCTTCCCACCTCGCCGACGATCGACGCGCTCGCCCGGCGCGGCGTGCTCTTCACCAACGCGGCCAGCCTCTCGAGCTACACGCGGGCGGCGGTGCCCTCGATCTTCACCTCGGTCCATCCCGGCGCGCACGGCGTCCTGACCCAGGGCAAGAAGGTCGAGATGCTGAGCGACGAGTACAAGACGCTCGCCGAGACCCTGAAGGAGCGCGGCTACGTCACGGCGGCCTTCGCGCCGAACCCCTCCCTCAATCACGCGTTCAACTTCGACCAGGGCTTCGACCTCTACGACGACAATTTCCAGATCGGCGTCCGCGGGGCCGAGGACTTCGAGACGGCGAGGAAGATCAACGAGCGCACCCTGGGCTGGCTCCGCGCCAACCGGGAAAAGCCTTTCTTCGCGTATCTCCACTACCGGGACGTGCACGCTCCCTACGTACCTCCGCCGCCCTACGACAAAATGTTCGATCAGCCGGGCGGGGAACGCCCGCTGAGCGAGTTCGAGTACAAATCGCAACCTCCCGACGTGAAGAGCCCGCGCCGCTTCCGGGACCTCGACTCCTACGTCGAGCAGTACGATGGCGAGATCCGCTACACCGACGACCATCTCGCCCGGTTCCTCGAAACCCTTTCGAAGGAAGGCTTCCTCGACGACACCGTGATCTTCCTCACCGCCGATCACGGAGAGTCGTTCCTGGAGCACCGCTCCTGGACGCATGGCACCGGCCTCTACGAAGAGCTGACGCGCGTCCCCCTGCTGCTGGTGCTTCCGGGGGAGAAGCACAAAGGCCGGCGCGTCGTGGTGCCGGTGCAGACGACCGACATCTATCCCTCGATCCTCGAGCTGCTGGATGCGGAGATCCCATCCCAGATTCAGGGTCGGAGCCTGTTCGACGCCATCGACGGAAAAGCCGACCCGAAGCGCCCCGTCTTCAACGAGGCGCTGGTGAGCCGCGGCCACCGGCCTTGGAACTTCGGTCAACTGGTCGCCGTTCGCTACGGCGGGTGGAAGCTCATCTACAACCGGCAGAGCCGGAGCGCCGAGCTGTACAACCTGGCGCGGGACCCGGGCGAGACACGCGACCTCGTGGACAGCGAGCGCGAGCGGGCGCGCGACCTCCTGCGGATGATTGCTGCGCAGGACCGGGAGAACGCGAAGCGAAGCCATCGCGTGAAGGGGAACGAGGAGCTTCCCGAGGACGTGGTCGAAGGTCTAAAGGCGCTCGGCTACGTCCGATAGCGATACCTGACTACCTACTAGCTCCGTTGGAGCGGGATGCCGGTCTCCGCCGCCTCGCGAAGCTTGGGATCGGGCTTTAATCCGAATCCATCGGCCATGCGCGGGAAGTAATTGAAGATGGCCACGATGTGGGCGACTTCGAGGAGGCCCTGCTCGTCGAGCCCGGCATCGCGCAACGGCTGCCAGTCCTCGGCCGTCATCTCCGTGGGCGTGAGAGTCATCTTCTCGGCGAGCGTACAGAGAGCCCGCTGCCGGGGCGTGAGATGGGGCAGCTCTCGCCAGCGGCGCCGCTTGATCGCCTCCACCAGCTCCGGATCGTTGTTCTCGACACGCAGAAACTCTGCGTGAGACTCCGTTCAGTATTCGCAGTCCTGGGCTGCCGAGGCGACGGCGGCGAGCATCTCCCGCTCGGAGCGTTCGAGCGCCCCGGGCGCGAACATCATCTCGTAAAACGCCGCCTGCATCGCCTTGCCGATCCGCTCGTGCGCGACGAGCAGGCGCGACATTCCACCGATGAATCCGAAGTTGTAGGTCGGCTTCACCCCGGACGTCTCCCTCAGGGCGCGCATCTGCTCGTCCGTGGGCAGGGTGATGAAGGGCTTCTGATCGTCTGACATGGAGGCTCCTTAGCTGCGGCCGTCAAGGTATTGCTGCATGGCCCGTTCGAAACGCGCCGCCGTTGGGCGGATCAGCGGGCGATAAAGATAGCGCAACAGCCAACCCGGCACCCATTGACCGCGCTCTTCTTCGGCGACGACGCGCGGGACGAGATCGAGCTCCTTGCCGACCTCAACCGATGCTTCGACATCGCCGCCGATCCGAATTGTGGCTGTCCCGGTTGTCTTCGGAATCGAACGGCAAACGGGATCAAGCCGAAACGCGGAAAGGCCGCGATCTCACGCTGTCCCGGTGGCAGGGTCGGGTTCGATCTCATGCGCTTCAAGCCGGGTCAGATCAGAAGCACCACGTATTCGGGCACCAGTTGAGGGGGCGCTCCATGTGCTCCCTGTACGCGGTGGAACTGCCGAAAGGCTGATAGCTCCACATGTCGTAGCTGCCGGAAGGGGACACGCTCTTGGAGGAGCCAGGGTAGGGGATGTAGCGATCCAGCGGAGCATAGGACTCGCCGATGTTCTGCACCTTCTGGAAGACTTCCGTGACGATGTCGCAGCGGTTGTCTCCGCAATCGTCGGCGCCACCAAATCCGCCGCTGTTGCAGGAGCTCTGGGTGCGATACATGCCGTGCTTGCCTTCCGAGGCCCATACCTTCTGATAGTTGGATGTTCCATAGTTCCCCTGCGAGCGGTAAGAGGAACTGTCGGCGCTCGTCTGCCAGTGGGCGGACATGAACTCCTTGATCAGCCGCCAATAGGTGGGGCTGCTCTGCGCCACGTCCCAACCCACTCCCCAGTCCGCACCGTCGGTGTCCTTGCGCGCCACCAGGATGGCATAGACCTCGCTGTCGCCCCTGTGGGAGCCGCCGAAGGTGTCGTCTCCGAGATCCCAGTTCCACGCGATGCCGTAGCGGATCTCGATACACTGCATGCCTTCGGTGCAGTTCCATCCATCACCCGGGCTGTAGGGATGGGCGGTAAAGGGAATCCTGCCGTTCGAGGAGTTGCTGTAGCCGGAGACGGTCAGGCCATAGAGCTGACGCCGGTCGGCATAGGCCATGCCCTCATAGGTGCCGCAATGTAGGTTGAGGATCGGGAAGAAGTACTGCGCAAGGGATACCTCGAGAGAGTCGGGGATGCCGTCAAAGTCGCCGTCCTGGGCCGCTGCCGAAGCTGGCAGAAGCGCCAGGACCGCCATACAACAGAAGAGGATGGTTTGCAGAAACCTGCGTTGTGCATTCATAGCTGTGCCTCCTGGATGCGCACGGTTAAATTGAGGACAGATTGATTGCTGAAGCAACCACGGGGTATAACTTTAGCAATCTGTATATAATTCCCGGTATGGGGAGATTCCCCAACCGCTGCTAGATGCCGTCGCGGCTGTTACCGAGTGTTGTTGTGGACTACAATGCCGTAGCTCGAAGATCTTGAGGCTTTCGGAAAGAAGGAGTGGCCCCACAAAGATTCCTCGCCCTGACTATACCGTGCTGCCGCCTTTGGTCTGCTGGAACCGATTCTGCGGCAGTTCCAGCAAGCCGAACTCCATTCAGGTCAAATCTTCCCACTGCCAACTGATAATCCAAGCTTCTCTAGACTGGAGACCAGCTTCTTCTGCACTCCTGCTAACTCACCTTCTATTGCCTGTATTTCTGTGGCAAGAACTTCGATGCTTAGGTCTGCAACAGGCGCCCGCACATATCTGCTCACATCGAGATTGTAATCTTGCGCGCGAACTTCATCAATGCCAGCCGTGTAAGAGTAGCCCTCTACATTGCCAGAGGCCTTGAACGCATTTAGTATCTTGAGTTCGTGGATCTCATTGATGGCATTGCGGCCATTCTCGGGTACAAAATCTCTAGAAGCATCAATAAACAATATGTTAGACGTGCTCTTGCCCTTGTTGAGTATGAGCAGAACCACAGGTATCGAGCTGCCATAAAACAGGCTAGCGGGAAGAGCTAGTACACACTCTATCAGGTTCTCCTGCACTATTGACTCTCGAATGATCGCTTCATTTCCCCCTCGAAACAGAACCCCCGCGGGAAGTAAAGCAGCGATCTTGCCCGTGTCCGCACGAGCGCTCTCAACCATATGAGATAGAAAAGCATAGTCGGCACGCCCTTTAGGAGGAACTCCTCGCCAGAACCTGGAAAATCTGTCAACCTTTGCCTGCTCGCTCCCCCAATTAGCCAAGCCATACGGCGGATTACTAACCACTACATCGAATTTCATCAACTCTCCAGCATCGTCGACCATAGGGGAGTGCAGGCAATCAGATTGCTCTATGCGTGCACTCAGAATGCCATTGAAAAGCATGTTCACTTTACACTGAGAGAACTGGCCTGCATCACTCTCCTGGCCTGATAAATCATAAAAATTGTTACCATGCAAGCTGGCAAAGGCGGCGAGCAGCGATCCTGCACCGCAGGAAGGGTCATGAATCGAGCTGCCAGGCTTTGGATCAAGCAATTGCGACACCAACCTTGACGGCCCAGGTGGCACATTAAAGTGGGCAGACTTCCGTTCGAAAGCAGCGAAATAATCTATTATCTCTGCAAAGAAGTGCCCGTAACCATTTACTGCCACCATTGCCGAAGGCCGAAGATCAACTGCTTTAACGAGCTCGATAAGAGACGTTAGAGTGCGCGCCCTAGTTTCGTCTAATTCTAGGCCATTGTCGAAGCTGCCTGCAGCGAATGCGCCGCCAAGAATGGCAGGATTGCAGTGCTCTAGATCAGAGACCATGCTGCTAATAATGCTACCTACGCCTGCCTCGAGTCGATGCTGGTATATTCGATAAAAGCTGCAGCTCTCCGGCAGTCTAAGGTCTATCCAAGGCGACTTGTCGACTCCAGCGTCACGAGCGATATCCTCTAGCAACTTAATTGTTAGCAAGGACAGAAGGTAATTTCTCCAGATTGGAACCCACGGGTCTCCTGCATCTAGCAGATGCCTCATTCTGTCTCTTACGTACTTTGCCGGTTTTATTTTTTCCATCTTTCCTCTTGCTCATAAGCGGAGATGCATAAAGCTCGTGTCAGCTCTAGGCGTTTCGAGGCAAGCTCCCTCAGTAGAGCGCTCTCTCTGCGTGCTAGCTTGAAGGTCTCGACTATTACTTCCTGTGTGCCTAGGGGTGGAACAAGCAATCCCAAGTTAGAGAAGACCTTCTTGGGGACAAAGGGGATGCCAGTGCCGCGAGACATACCTCTGATGTGGTCTTGGAGATGAGTTTCGTTAATTGCCCAAGCGAAAAAATCAGGGCGGATCAACGCCGTTCTGGGTCGTAGAATAAAGAAGTAGTAAAGAGCGACTGTAGGGATTTCAGATGGTAAGTCACTAATTACAGAGGCGAACGTTCGACGTCCCTTAGATAGGACTAGAATTTCCCCGTTTCTGACTAGGTAGGGATCGATGCTGCGCTGAGGAGTGAAGCGGCTGAGGTCGTCGAGCCTTAATCGATGACCGCTCTTCTCGTCTATGTCTTTGGCCTGAATTATCTGAACTGTACCTGTTTTTTCAATGTCCAGCTTCTCGCGGATTTGATAGCCGATCTGGATCTCGAACAAGTCTTCGATAGTAGCGCGCAAGTGGGGTTTCCTCGAGGCGCCCAGCTGATTTAGCTGGGCGCCACAGAAGGTGCATGGTTACTGTCTAGTGGTGGCGGTAATGCGGTAGGCATATACCAACCGAGATCCCGACTCCTCCTGTTTTGCAGTCGGCATACACCCCTTTGCCGCAAGGAATTCGATGACCTGCTTGGCCGCCACGTCTGAACCTGCATCTCCATGGACGTACAGTCCGATGCGCCGATCGACGAGGTGGTCCATAAACAGGCGGTCCTCCAGATCTAATGCAACCCCGCAACACCAATTCCAGTAGTCTCCGCCCCAGTCTTCGATGAAATTCTCCATTTGCTCGGCAACATAGTGCCCAACCTGAACCTGCATCTCGCGCTCCTTTCTCTGTACTAGCTACTTTCCTCGGTCCAAAGCAGAGTTAAAGAAACCTCCCTTCTAGATAGACCGAAGCTTGACGAGACTGCGGGAGCGCGCTTTAATAGCTAAGGATAGATCCGCTCCTCGACTGTCCCGCTGGGCTGTCGGTCGGTGGATGCCCACGGCTCGACGCGCCAACGTCGAGCCTTTCTTCTTGAGGGGCTCCTCCCCTCCCTGCTGCAGAACCGTACAATACAACTTTACCTCCTTGCAAGTGGCTTCTGGGCCGGTAAGCACGTAACCCGGGCTCGCTTGGGCTCCAGGGCCGGCGCCTAGCTCTTGGAAGGGGACGTCGTTCTCATCGCGCGAGGTGGGAGGGGAAACAATGGAGGGCGTGCGCCCCGTCCCGATCTCCCCCCGGAGCCCCCACCACGTGCCAGGCGACTGGTTAAGCGTTTCCAGGAATGACATTTCGGACCCGTTTTCCGTCTCTACACGGGTATGTCAAGGCCAATACGCTTCATCCCAGAAGATGGCTCTCTCGTCGAAATCACCTGCGGCACCGACCAGGGCCGGTACCTTTTGCGGCCCGACCCGGTGATCGACGACATCCTCCTCGGTGTCCTCGGTCGTGCCCAGCGGCTCTACCCGGTCGAGATCTGCGGTTTCTCCTTCCTCTCGTCGCATTACCGCCTCCTCCTCTGGGTTCCGAACGCCAGGAGCATGGCCAAGTTCATGTGGTACTTCCAGACCAACGCGGCGCGCGAGGTCGCTCGCGTGACGGACTGGCCGGACGGGATCTGGTCCGACCGCTACACGTCGATCCCCGTCAGCGACGAGCCCGCTGCTCAAGTCGATCGTCTGCGCTACGTCCTTGCGCAGGGCGTCAAGGATGGGCTCGTGGCCTGTAACACTCGCCAGACACCTATTCTGCGCCTCGCTCTGGGTGCGACGTCAGGCGGAAAAGACCTTCTGCCAAAGTTTCTCGGTTTGACTGAGAGCGCGTGAACCAATAGACTTAGTCTGGCAAGCTTAGTCCATGGAGATAGATATGGTCACTGTCAACATTCATGAAGCCAAGACCCAGCTTTCGAAGCTGGTCGACCGGGCTGTGAAGGGTGAAGCGTTCGTGATTGCCAAGGCTGGCAAGCCGCTGGTCAAGGTATCGGCGGTGGACGCGCCCCCGATGCCGCAACGACTGGGCTTCCTTGCGGGCGAGATCGCAGTGCCCGAAGACTTCAACAGCATGGGCGAAGCCGAGATCACAGCTCTTTTCGGGAGCGGCGAGTGAAGTTCCTTCTGGACACCCAACTCCTGCTTTGGGCAGCCGGCCAGCCCGAGCGGCTCTCCAAGTCGGCTCGCAAGCTCCTAGATGACCCGCAGAACGAGCTTGTCTTCAGTGCCGCGAGCCTGTGGGAGGTCGCCATCAAGAGCTCCCTGGGCCGGGAAGACTTCCGTGTCGAGCCTCGCCTGCTGCGCCGAGGGTTGCTCGACAACGGTTATGCCGAGCTTCCCATCACGAGCCAGCACGCGGTGGGCATCGATGGCTTGCCCCCCTTGCACAAGGATCCCTTCGACCGCCTGCTGCTGTCCCAGGCCCTCAGCGAAGGCATCACCCTTCTCACCACAGACTCGGTGCTAGCCGGGTACGCCGGGCCCGTGCGCAAGGTGTGAGAAAGAGTGCGCCCCGCAAGGACGCTCCCCGCCCGGCCGCAGAGCCCCGGATTTCCCCGCAGAGTGCCAAATTGCCTTTTGGACCTCTCAGCGCAAATCCAGAGTGCCGGATTGCCCGCGAGAGTGCCAGAACGTCGATCGGGGGTGCCAGAACGCCTTCCAGACCTCTGCGCCAGAATTCAGAGTGCCAAAACGCCTTGCAGAGTCCCAGAACACCCTCGCAGAGTCCCAGAACGCCCCGTAGAGTGCCAGAACGCCCGCGAGAGTGCCAATTTGCGTTTTGGACCTCGAGATTTGAATTCAGAGTGCCAGATTGGCGCCGCAGAGGTCTAAATCCTGGCGGAGAGCTTCAGAGCCAGGTTCCGAGGGATCAGCGGGGCACCGGCGAAAGAAAGACCGGCCGCGAGGGAGCAAAGCGGCGGCGCACGCTCGGCGGCGTTCAGCGGGGATGAATCCGTTTGAGGGGGGAGAAAAAGGTGGGGGGCGCCCGGCAGCGCGCCCCCCGAGTCTACAGGCTACTTCGCAGGATCAGGAACCGTGACCGGCTCGGCAGGCGCCTCGACCGGGGGCGGGGTCCCGCGGCGGGCGCGGCGGGTGGTCGGCACCAGGCCGAAGGCGACCAGCTGTTCACTGTCATTCCCGTAGTGCGCCCTCACCCCCGTGCGGATGAAGTACACCACCGCCTCTCCCTGCCGGAAGAGGTTCTGCATCTCCTGCATGAGCTCCAGCTTCCTGGCGCACACGGTCGCGTACTCCGCGCTCTTGTCCTTGTACTGCTCGCTGAAGCCCTCCAGCTGGGCACTGTGGATGCCCAGGTAGGCGAGCTCCGCGCGGGCCTCGACCTGCGTCGTGGTCCGATCCCAGCCCACGACTCTCTTCATGTAATCCTGCACTCCGGCCATACTGCCTCCCTTTCCCCTCTCGGGGTGAAACCGTCCGGTGCCTGAATGGCGCCGGCGGATTGCTGCCTCGGGAAATCGTACTGCGACTACGTTGTGCAACTCTAGGACGCCGAATCGGGCTTGTCAAGCGCTTTTCATTGCGGCCCGGAAGATTGTACGGTACAATCCTGCAAAACGTTGAGGGGTAGCCATTATGCCGAAGACCCGGGATGAGCAGACGCGGCGCCGCAAGGAGATCCTGAACATCCTCAATGGCCACGACCGGATCGAGAGCCTGGACGATCTCCTGCTCCAGCTCGAGACGCGGAGGATCGAGGCCAGCAAGTCGAGCGTCAGCCGCGACCTCAAGGACCTGGCCATCATCCGCGTCAACGGCCGCT
>JAXDKG010000053.1:0-21022 GCA_034667225.1 Acidobacteriota bacterium | reverse complement strand
GATGGGCACCCAGGCCCTAAGGCACTTTGGATCGGCCTTCAGCGCACTCGCGATTTCGTCATCGCTATCCAGGCACGGGAGGCCATACCCTAGATGTGTATAAGAGGATGGGTTGAAACCCCAGGCTAGAAAAGTACAGCCCCCGTCCGGGGGCTGGCTGGCGTGGCAACCTGAAACTCGCCTCCGGCGGAGGCGATACTCTTCTAGCCTGGGGTTTCAACCCCAGGCGGCGGGCGCGCTACCTGCTTCCCTACCCCCGCAGCTCTTCGAGCTTCGCCACCACGTCGCGGTAGTTCGTGTTGATCCCGTAGAGCTCGACGAAGGTGCCGTAGGCGGACATGTCGTCGCCCATGGCCCTGTAGGCGTTGCCCAGGTCGTACATCAGGCCGAGACGGTCTTCGTCCGCCAGGTCCGCAGCCTCCAGGCCGCGGCGGTACCACTTGATCGACAGGTCGGGCAGCCCCTTGTCGAGGAAGCAGAGGCCCAGCATCGAGCAGCAGATGACCAGGTGGCGGGCATCCTTGGCGGCTAGCTGGAACTCGCCGATGGCCTCGTCCAGCAGGCCCATCTCGCGGTAGGCGATGCCCAGGTTGTAGTGGGTGTCGTAGTCCGTGGGCGAGAGGTGCTCGGCGACACCCTTCTTGAAGCCTTCCACGATCTCTTCGAGCGACTGCTCCTGTTGGACGAGCCCATCCTGGAAGACCTCCTCTTTCGAGAGCTCCTCCACCAGCTCGCCCGCGAGGTCGAAGAAGTCGTCCTCGTCGTCGAACAGGCCGCCGCCGGCCCCGCCGGACGAAGGTACTGCCGCTTCCCTCTTGCCCGCTTCGGCCTCGTCGAGCCAGCCGACACCGCTGTCTTCCAGACCGCCGGTGAACGGCAGGGACTGGGGCCGAGCAGGGACGGGCTTCGGAGGCGGAATGGCAGCCGGAGTGCCGGTGAGCTCCTCCTCCTCGATCATGGAACCGAGCGAGGTGAGATCGAAAAAACCGACCACAGGCGGAGGAGCCGGAGCCGGGACGGGGGGCGGCGTTACGGCCAAAGGGGCCGGCGGAGCAGGAGCCGGGACGGGCTTCGGCGCAGCAGGCTTGCGCGCCTCCTTGCCGCCGAGAATGCCGCGCAGCAGCTCGGCCGTCTCGCGCCGGTTGGCGGCGGTACGCGGCACGGCAGGCTGAACGCTCGGCCTGGGGGGCTCCGGCGGGGGCTCAGGTTCCAGATCCGGAGCCAGCTCCAGATCCAGCTCCGGCTCTGGCTCCGGCGCCAATATTGGCTCCGGAGCTGCCTGCGGCCTGGACATGTGCGGCCCGGCGACCACCTCGTCGCCATTCAGGAGGTAGCCTTCCTCGGCGAGCCGGGACCGCACCGACGTCCAGGGCTCGCCCTTGCGCGACCGGGCCGCGATGCCGGACATGCGCTGCGCCAGCTCGAAGACCTTTTCGTGCCGGTGCCGGTCGAGGTGGAGCCGGATCATCAGGGCGTAGGCATGGAGGTTGTCCGGCTTCAGGCGCAGGGCCTCGTCGAGGCGCTCCAGGGCCTTCTCTTCGAGGCCGTACTTGGCGAGCACTTCGGCCTCGGTGATCAGCTCGTCGCGTTCGGGCCCCGCGGTCTCCTCCACCTCCCAGCCGGAGAGGACCGGAAGCTCCATGGTGTCCGGCCCGTAGGGCTCGGCCTCCAGCTCGGCCTCCAGGTCGACCTCAGCATCCAGGACGAAGGCCTCCTCCTCCACCTCCGCCTCTACCTCCTCCGTCGCCTCCGTGGCGATACCCTCCAGCTCGAAGGTGAGCTCCTCGAGCTCGAGCGGCGTGCCGAGGGTGATCTCCTCCGCGGCCTCCACGGGCTGCCGCGCCCAGCTCGGGCGGTGCCCGGTTCCGAGATCGGCGGGCGGCCGTACCTGGCTGGAAGGCACCTCCGATTCTTCGCCCGAAAGATCGACGGCGAGCTCATCCAGATCCAGCTCGAACTCCAGCTCGTCGCCCTTCTCCTCGATGGCGGGGGCATCGACACCGGCGACCGCGGCGGCGGCGGCCTTCATGGCCGCCATCAGGTCATCCTCGACGTCGAGCTCCACTTCGTACGACAGCTCATCCGCCGATATCTCCTCCGGAGGCGCGGCTGAGGACGGAGCGGCCGGAGCCGCGGCTTGCGCGGGCATCTCCGGCTGGTGCTCGGGCTCCAGCTCCACCGAGACCTGCCTGGGCCGCCGCAGCTCTTCGGCGATCTCCTGGGCCTCGGGATTGCGCTCGATCGATATGGTCAGGAAGTGGGCCGCGGCCGCATCCGCTCCGGCATCGCGCAGGGCCTCGACCGCGCTGCGGATGAAGCGCAGGCTCTTCGAGTCGATCGTGAGGGCACGCTCGTAGACCTGGGCCGCCTCCTGCGTGCGGCCATGCTGGATCATCAGCTCGGCGATGATCCGGTACTCGTTGACCGCCTTCTCGTAGAGCTTCTGGTTCTGGTAGATCTCGGCGAGCTTGACGTGGTACGACGGGTTCTCGGGCTCCAGGTCCGCCATCTTGTTGTAGATGGCTATGGCCGAGGCCGCGTTGTCGTGCTTGGTGTAGTAGTCCGCCAGCACTTGATACTGAGTGCGCGCCTCGGTGATCAGGTTCTGCTTGTGGTACAGGTCGGCGAGCCGCTCGTAGACCTCCAGCCGCGTGGGGTCGAGCTTGATGATCTTCTTGTAGATCGCGATCGCTTTGACGAAGAAGCCCTGGTCCGCGTACTGCTGGCCGATCTGGTTGAAGAACTCGACCGCCTCGTCGATGTGCTGGATGCGGGCGTAGAGGTCGCCGATCCGGTTCAGCGTGTTGATGTCGTTCGGGTTCTCCGCCAGGAGCTTGCGATACTCGCGGATCGCGGGCTCGATCTTGCCCCGCGAGACGTACTTCTCCGCCGTCTGCACGACCAGCTCGCGCTGCAGCGCCATCAGCCGCGCGCCTCCACGCGTGGGAGGACAGGCTTGTAGGTCAGGCGGTGGACGGGGCAGGGGCCGTACGCCTCCAAGGCCTGGAGATGCTCGGGCACACCATAACCCTTGTGCACCCCGAAGCCGTATGCGGGGTACTCGCGGCCGAGCTCGGTCATCATGCGGTCGCGCTCGACCTTGGCGAGGATGGAGGCGCAGGCCACACCGTAGCTGACGGAATCGCCGCGGATGAGAGGGAGGCAGGGGACCTGGAAGCCGGAGAGCGATACGGCGTCCACGACCACGCAGTCGGGCTCGGGTTTGAGGCCGGAGACCGCCTGGCACATGGCGCGGCGGGTGGCTTCCAGGATGTTGATGCGGTCGATCACGTCGGCGGCCACGGCTACCACGGCGAAGGCCACGGCGGTGGCCCGGATGGCCGCGGCGACGCGCTCCCGATCGGGAGCCGTGAGGCACTTGCTGTCGTCCACGCCGGGCACGGAGGAGTGGGGATCGACGATGACCGCAGCGGCGACCACGGGCCCGGCGAGCGAGCCGCGGCCAACTTCGTCGACCCCCGCGACGCGGCAGTAGCCGCAGCCGGCAAGCCAATCCTCCAGCCCGCGCATCAGGCGCAGGCGGTAGGCTTCGGCAAAGAGGTCGAGCATGCCCGCGACGGCCGGTGTCGCCCTGGTCACCGTGCTCCTTTCCAAACGACCGGGGCGTATCTCATCGAGACCCCCGGAGCTGCCCGCTAGGCCTTGGCGACCTTGTCCCGGCGATCGTCCCTGCGCTCTTCGATACGGGCCGCCTTGCCGCGCAGGTTGCGCAGGTAGTACAGCTTGGCCCGGCGCACCTTGCCCCGCCGCACGACCTCGATCCGGTCGATCGAGGGCGAGTGGAGCGGGAAGATGCGCTCGACGCCCACGCCGCCCGACATCTTGCGGGCGGTGAAGGTCTCGCGCGTGCCACCGCCCCGGCGGGCGATGATCACGCCCTGGAAGATCTGAATCCGCTCCTTGTCGCCCTCTTTCACCTTGACGTGGATGCGGACCGTGTCACCCGGCGCGAACTCGGGCTGCTCGGCCCGAAGATACGATTTCTCGACCTGATCCAACTGGTTCATGACTCACCTCGTAAGCTGGCGGCGTCCGCCTGGGGAACGGTACCGCCATTATTTTCTATTTCAGAATGGCTGCGCAACCCCATCGCGGGCTCGCCCAGCCTCGTATCTCTCTCCAACCGCTCCAGTTCCCGCCGCTGGTCCCGCGTCAGCGCGCCCCGCGCCCCGGGCAACTCCAGCAGGTCGGGCCGCTTTTCCCACGTGGCCTTGAGCGCCTCCCGCTCCCGCCAGCGCCGGATCGCCGCGTGGTCTCCCGAGGTCAGCACCTCGGGGACCGCGAGCTCTTCGACGACCGGCGGCCGGGTGTAGTGCGGGTAGTCCAGCAGGCCCGCCCGGAAACTGTCCTGCTCCACCGATTCCGCCAGCTTCACCACCCCGGGCACCTGGCGCGACAGCGCCTCGATCAGGACCATGGCCGGCAGCTCGCCGCCGGACAGCACATAGTCTCCGATCGAGACCTCTTCGTCGACGACCGTCTGCCGCACCCGCTCGTCGATCCCCTCGTAACGCCCGCACATCAGGAGCAAGTCCCCATGAGAGGCCAGCTCGCGCACCTTGGAGTCGTCGAGCCGCTTTCCCTGGGGGGAGAGGAGAATTCTCCACTCTCCCGCGCCGGCTCGGACTGCGCGCAGCCACGGGCCCGCCGTCATCACCATTCCGCCTCCGCCGCCGTAGGGCTCGTCGTCCACGCTGCGGTGGCGGTCCTCGGTGAACCCGCGGAGGTCGTGGACCTCCACTTCCAAGAGCCCCTTTTCGATCGCCCTTCCCACGAGACTGGTGGCCAGGAACGGGCCGAACAGCTCGGGAAAGATGGTCAGGACCCGGATGCGCATGCTTCGAGCAGCCCCTCGGGGAGGTCGAGCTCGATCCGGCCGCGCTCCATGTCCACTTCCTTGAGGAAGCTCTGGACGAAGGGGATCGGCACGTGGCGCCCATCCTTGGAGACGACCAGCAGCAGCCCTCCCCCGTCCTCCACCAGGTCGGTCACCTCGCCCAGGTCCTCGCCGTCCACCGAGCAGCGGCAGCCGAGGAGCTGGTACCAGTAGTACGTCCCCTCGGGCGCGTCCGGGACCTCGGAGCGGTCGACGTCGAGCAGGGCGTCGCGCAGCTCCTCGGCCTTGTCGCGGTCCTCGGCGCCGGCGAAGCGGACGACGGCGCCCGTCTTGTGCGGCCGGTAGGTCTCGACGAGCAACTCGCGAGAGGGGCGCGCCGGCTTGCCATCCCAGGACGCCTTCACGCGGCTGCCCGGGGCGAGCCGGTCCGGGACGTCGCTCAGGACCTGGACGACGACCTCGCCGCGCACTCCATGGGGACGCAGAACGCGGCCGACGGTGACCCGCTCGGGCAGGTCGGCCCGTCCAGCCGGGGCCGCCGGGGTGTCAGTCGTCGTCTTCCTCGAGGATTTCGAGCTCATGGCGCACGCCTCTCCGGTCCTCCCGGGTTTCCAACAGGGTGCGCAGTGCGCGGGCGGTCCTTCCCTGCCTGCCGATCACCTTGCCGAGGTCGTCCTCGCCCACGCGCAGCTCGAGCACGCTGGCGCGGCGACCGGGAACCTCGGTGACCTCCACTTCATCCGGCTTGTCCACCAGAAGGCGGATCAGCTCACGGAAGTCATCGGCCAGTTCAGGCACTCTTCTTCGCCCTTTCCACCAGCTTCTTGACCGTGGGGGACATCTGCGCGCCGCGGTCGACCCAGTACTGGGCACGGGTCGCGTCGATGTTGACCTGCGCCGGGTTCTTGGTCACGTCGTAATAGCCGATTTCCTCGACGGACGCGGCGGTGGGCGTATTCCGCGAGTCGGATACGACCACGCGGAAGAATGGATTGTTCCGGGCGCCCATGCGGCGCAGCCGAATCTTCAGCATCTCTCGACCTCCAAACAGTTTCTTGATGGGGCGGACAGACTCCTACCGGGCGGGTCCGCTCGCAAAGACGGGGGAGTATAGCACGGGAGCCCTTCCCCTACATCCGCATCCGCTGGCCCGCCTCGCCGCCCAGGGCCTTCTTCAGCCACTTGCCCTGGACTCCCTTGAACATCTTCTTCATGCCCTTGTACTGTTTGAGCAGCCGGTTGATCTCCTGCACCGAGGTGCCGGAGCCGATCGCGATGCGCTTCTTGCGGCTGCCGTTGAGGACGTCCGGACGCCGGCGCTCCTGCGGGGTCATCGAGTTGATGATCGCCTCGACCCGCTTGAGGCCCCCCTCGTCCACGTTGGAGGCGTCGAGGCCCTTGAGCGGACCGACCTTGGGCAGCATCTCCAGCACCGAGGCGAGCGGTCCCAGCTTGCGGATCTGGCGGAGCTGATCCCGGAGATCTTCCAGGCTGAACTCCTGCTCCACCATGCGGCGGGCCAGGCGCTCGGTCTCGGCCGAGTCGAGCCCCTGCTCCGCCTTCTCGATGAGCGACATCACGTCGCCCATGCCGATCATCCGCGACGCGAGCCGCTGCGGATGAAAGAGCTCGATGTCGTCCGCCTTCTCGCCGATGCCCACGAAGCGGATCGGCACCTTGGCCACCGTGCGGATCGACAGCGCCGCGCCGCCGCGGGAGTCGCCGTCGAGCTTGGTCAGGATGACGCCGGTGAGCGGCAGCGTCGTCGAGAACTGCTCGGCGCTCTTGACCGCATCCTGGCCGGTCATGGAGTCGGCCACGAAGAGGACCTCGTGCGGCTGGATGCTGTCCGCGAGGCGCTTGATCTCCTCCATGAGGGCCGTGTCCACGTGGAGACGGCCGGCGGTGTCCATGATCATCACGTCATGACCGCGCTGCCGGGCGAGGGCCAGGGCGCGAGAGCCCAAGGCGATCACCGACTCCCCCGGCTCGGGCTCGACGACCGGGACATCGACCCCCTTGCCGACCTGCTTGAGCTGCTCGACGGCGGCGGCGCGCTGGAGGTCGCCCGCCACGAGCAGGGGATGCTTGCCGCGCTTCTTGAGCCGCTTGGCGATCTTGCCGGCGGTGGTGGTCTTGCCCGAGCCCTGCAGGCCGCAGAGCATGATGACCGTGGGCCGGCCGTCGAGGCGCAGCTCGGCTCCCTCGTCGCCGAGGAGCGCGGCGAGCTCGTCGCGCACGATTTTCACGACTTGCTGGGCGGGGGTCAGGCTCTCCATGACCTCCTGCCCGAGCGAGCGCTCGCGCACCCGCTCCACGAACGGCTTTACGACCCGGAGATGGACGTCCGCCTCGAGCAACGCCAGCCGGATCTGGCGCAGCGCCGCTTCCAGGGCCTCGGGCGTGACCTTGCCCTCGCCCTTGAGCTGGCGGAAGACGTCCTGGAGCTTTCCTTGCAAACCATCGAACATGGACTGTGACTACCTCGGATGGGCGGGATTACCCCGCGTGGACCGAGCATTATACTCTGCCGCTTATGGAACGACGCGCGAAGATCATGGCCACCCTGGGGCCGGCGAGTGTGGAAGAGGGGGTCCTCAGGGGTCTCGTCCGCGCCGGCGTCGACCTCTTCCGGTTCAATCTCTCCCACGGCACCCAGGACGACCACCGCAAAGCACTCGAAACGGTGCGCCGCGTGGCGATCGAGGAGAGCTGCCATCTACCCGTGGTGCTGGACCTCATGGGCCCGCGCTACCGCCTGGGCATCATCCCCGAAACAGAGCGCAGGCTGGAGCCCGGGCAGGAGCTGGTCCTCACCTCGCACGCCTCGGGTACCGACCTGCCCGTCGAGGAGGGCATCCTGGAGCACCTGGAAGCCGGCGAGCGCGTGCTCATCGACGGCGGTCTCATCGAGCTGCGGGTCGAGGCCAACGAGGGCGAGCGGGTGCGCGTCCGGGTCGTCAACGGCGGCCCGGTCAAGACCCGCAAGGGGATCAACCTGCCCGACACGAACCTGCCCTTCGACATCTCGGAAAAGGACCGCTCCGACATCGCTTTCGCGGTCCAGGAAGGGGCCGACTACCTGGCCGCGAGCTACGTCGGCGAGGCCGCTCACATCCAGTCCTTGCGCGAGGTGGTCTCCGCGGCCGGCGGGCGCATCCCCATCATCGCCAAGCTGGAGCGGGCCACCGCCCTGAGCCACCTGGACGAGATCGTCGAGGCGACGGACGGCATCATGGTGGCGCGCGGCGACCTGGGCGTCGAGGTCCCCCTCCATACCGTGCCTGTCCATCAGAAGCGGATCGTGGCTGCCGGCCGGCGGGCGGGCAAGCCGGTCATCGTGGCTACCCAGATGCTCGAGTCCATGATGGAGCAGCCGCGGCCCACCCGCGCCGAGGCCACGGACGTGGCCAACGCGGTTTTTGATGGCGCCGACGCCCTGATGCTCTCCGGCGAAACCGCCGCGGGCAAGTACCCCGTGGAGGCGGTCCAGACCATGGTGAAGATCATCGAGGAGGCCGAGAGCTACGCCCGGGAGCGCGCCAACGAGGACGATCTCGACCAGCCTCTCGGGTATGCCCACGCCCGCCGCTCCTTCGAGATGGACCCCACGGCTCAGGAGGAGCACGAGGAGGAGCTGGACGTGCCCGACATGGTCTCGGCCGCGGCGGTCTACGTGGCCGACGAGCTCAAGATCTGCCGCATCGTGGCCTTCAGCCAGAGCGGCTTCACGGCGCGGCTCGTGGCCCGCTACCGTCCGACCGCCCCGATCATGGCCTTCACCCCGGACGCGCGGATCGCGCGCCAGCTCCAGCTCGTCTGGGGGGTCCGCCCGCTGGTCAACGATACCGAGGTTGGCACTCTGGACGAGGTCGTGCAGATGGTCGAGCGCAACCTGCGCGACGCGCGGCTGGCGGAGCCCGGGGACCGTATCCTGATCCTGATGGGCCACCCGATCCGGGACCGGCCGCTTACCAACCTGATGCGGGTCCACAGGATCAGGCCATGATTCCGATCCGGGACGTGAACCCGCGGCGGCATCATCCGCCGGTGATCACCGTGGCGCTGATCGCGGCCAACGCCCTGATGTTCTTCTACGAGCTCTCCCTGGGCGAGCGCCTGGAGGGCTTCCTGATGTCCTCGGCGTTCATCCCGGAACAGATGTTCGACGGCGGGGCGATCACTCCGGGCGAGTGGGCACCCGGGTTCCAGAGCGCCCTCCTCTCCATGTTCCTCCACGGCGGCTGGATGCACTTCCTCGGCAACATGCTGTTCCTCTGGATCTTCGGCGACAACATCGAGGACCGGCTGGGACACGTCAAATTCCTGATCTTCTACCTGCTCGCCGGCTTCGCCGCCACGTTCGTCTATGCCTACGTCAGCCCGCAGTCGGGCATCCCTGCGATCGGGGCGAGCGGCGCCATCGCGGGCGTGTTGGGGGCGTATCTCTTCCTCCATCCCATGGCCAAGATCGTGACCGCCGTCTGGATCCTCTTCTTCATCCGCCTGGTTCAGATCCCGGCGATCGTCTACCTCCCGATCTGGTTCCTGATCCAGGCCTACTCGGGGTATGCCTCGCTCGGCGCCACCACTCCCGAGGAGGCGGGGGGCGTGGCCTGGTTCGCCCACATCGGCGGCTTCATCGCGGGACCGATCCTGCTGCTGTTGCTCGGCGGGTTCCGCAAGCCGCCAGAGCGGCGGCCGGCGAGCGCCTTGTCTTGAGACGTCTTTTCCTGCTGGCCGGGCTGCTCGCCGCGCTCGGTCTCGCGGACGGCTTCTGGCTGGAGCCGCAGAAGCTCCTGT
This sequence comes from Acidobacteriota bacterium, assembly GCA_034667225.1. Lineage (GTDB taxonomy): Bacteria > Acidobacteriota > Thermoanaerobaculia > Multivoradales > UBA5704 > DATMER01. The sequence goes on along the minus strand of JAXDKG010000053.1, from coordinate 11,361 downwards.
TCCAGGACACGGTCCGGATCGGGCTCGACGCGCCGCCCCTGCGCGCCATCCATCTGAGCGACCTCCACATCTCGGAGGACCGCCCGCTGCTCCACCGTCTCCTCAAGGAGACCGCGGCGGCCGATCCCGATCTGATCCTGATCAGCGGCGACCTCATCCGCGACCATGGGAACATGACCCGGCACGTCGCGGCCACAGCGGCGTTCGTCTCCGAGCTGCGGCGGATCGCGCCGGTGATCGCGGTCCAGGGGCACAGCGAGCATCAGGGAAACGTGATCGCCGCGCTCGACCGCGCCGGGGCCATGCTCCTCTCGAACGAGGGCCGGCGGATCGGCCGCGGCGGAAGCATCCTGCTCCTGGGGCTCAACGAGCAGGTGGGCTACGACACCTGGGGCTTCGCGTGGCGGTCGCCGTACCGGCCCATCCGCTGGAAAGGAGAGCACCAGGGAGAGCACTTCTACGGCGCGCAGCGGGACAAGGCTTTCCGGAACTTCTACAGCCACTGGGACCCCGCGCCCCTCGGCTTGACGGATGAGAGCGGCCCGCTCTCCTGGAGCGGCTACGACGTGGTCTGCGACACCCTGGTCGACAACGACGAGGCGGGTACGGGGCTGGTGGTGCACAGCCGGTTCGTCCTGGGAGAGGACCGGATGTACAGCCTGACCCGGGGACGCGGTAGGGGGATGCCCGGCACGTTCTCGCTCTGGGCACGGGGGACCGTGCTCGGCGGGGACCTCGACACCGGCGTGGCTCCCGAGCCGGGCCGCTGGTATCGGATGCGCGTGCGGACCCAGGTGGAAGAGAAGGTCGTACGGGTGCTCGCCCGGGTCTGGCGCGCGGACCGGCCCGAGCCGCGGGAGTGGCAGGCGCGGGGCGAGGACCGCTCCCGCCACCGGGTCGAAGCGGGCACGGCGGGGCTCTGGACCTGGGGAGGGGGCACGGTCGTCTACCGCAACCTGCGGGTGACCGGGGCCGGCGGCGAGGTGCTGCTGGATGCGCCGCTGACCGGCCGCGAGAAGCCCGAGGGATTCCGGGATGGCGCCCGGGGTACCCGCCTTGCCATGGCGCTGGCGCGCAGCCCGCATGTTCCCGAGGGAACGCCGGTCGTGGTGCTCTCCCACACGCCCGCCGTGGTGCTGGAAGCCTCGCAACGGCGGGTGGCGGCGGTCCTCGCCGGCCACACCCATGGCGGCCAGCTGCGCCTGCCCTTCTTCGGAGCCCTGACCACTCGCGACTCCCTCGGAGCCTGGTACGACTACGGCCGCTACCACTTCCCCTCCCCCACCCCGAAAGGCCTGACGACCCTCTACATCAACGGGGGCGTGGGCACCTCGGTGCTGCCGGTGCGCTTCTGGTGTCCGCCAAGGTTTGCGGTGGTGGAGCTGGGGAGACACGGACACACGGACCTTCACGGACGATCACGGACGATCACGGACATTCGCTGATGGTCCGTGTCAGTCCGTGATCGTCCGTGTGCGTCCGTGTTCCGCCTGTTAACCACTCCCCCTGCTCCGTCGTCTCACTGGCGAAAGGAGACTTCAATGGACCGTTGGCTCACCATACTTCTGCTTGGACAGTTCGTCTTCATAGGCTTCATCATCTGGGTGGCTTCCCGAGGCCGGGAGGCCAGTCTGCGCCGGCGTTCCGAGGAGCGGAACCGGCTCCTGGAGCGCTTCTCTTCCAGCGAGGAGCTGACCGCGTTCCTCAACTCCGAAGCAGGCGCCCGGCTCCTGACGCCGCACAAGGGGCCTGACCACCCCACCCGCAAGATCGTCGCAGCGGTGTTCGGCGGGATCATCACGCTCTTTATCGGCATGGCGTTCCTGGTCGTGGTGTTCCTGGGGAGGGATCCCTCCGGGGGAAGGCTCATCGTGCCCGGGACCATCTGCGTCATGGTCGGAGTCGGAATCCTGATCGCGGCCGGCATCTCCTCCTGGCTCTTCAGCCGCGCCGGACTGATGTCGGGCCCGGAGCAGTGACCAGTCAAGTGAACGCCGCCCTGCCGAAAGCCGGAACGCACATGGAAGCTCTCGCGCCACGCCTCACCCACCCGATATCCGAGGCGGAGTTCGAGGGCTTCCACGCCCGGACGTCCCAGCCGCTCTGGGCCTACCTGCGCCGGATCTCCGGCGATCCGGCCCTGGCCGACGACGTCCTGCAGGAGAGCTACCTCCGGCTCCTGCGCCATCCGCCCTCCCCCGAACGGGACGAGCGGGAGCGCAAGGCTTATCTGTTCCAGATCGCCACCAACCTGATGCGCGACCGGTGGCGAGCCAAGGAACGGGAGCGCTCGGCGCTGGAGAGACTCCTCTCCCTCTGGTCGCCCCGGCCTGAGCGGAGCGAAGTGTCGCTCGACATGGGCGCCGCTCTGGACCGCCTTCCGCCGCGGGACCGTGCCCTGCTCTGGCTCGCCCACGTCGAAGGCTACGACCACCGGGAGATCGCCAAGGTTCTGGGCTTGCAGGAGAGCAGCGTTCGCGTCATCCTCTTCCGGGCGCGGAAGAAGTTGGAAAAGGAGCTCGCATGAAGGATCAGGACATTCAGAACGGACTGCGCCAGCTCGCCCGCGAGACCCGGCCGGCGAAGCCTCTCCCCAGCGCCGAGCAGCTCTGGTGGCGGGCCGAGGTCATCCGCCGGCTGGTCTCGCGCGAAGAGGCGGCCCGCAAGGCGGAGAAGCCTCTCCTCTGGAGCCAGGCAGTCGGGCTGTTCCTGGTCGTCGCGGCGCTGCTCAGCCTGTTCATCTACGGGGAGCCGCGGTTCCTGGCGCTCCTCTTCGCGATCGTCGTGGCGCCGTTGACGGCCCTGCTCGCGTTCTTCTTCCTGCCGCGCGAGACGTGAGCGGAGGAGGTATAATGTGTATGGAAGTGTGTATGGAGGCGCCATGAGAACCAACATCGTCCTGGACGACGCGCTCGTCGCCGAAGCCGCCCGGCTCAGTGGGATCAACACCAAGAAAGAACTGGTCCATGAGGCGCTCCGCGTCTTCATCGCGACCAAGAAACGCAAGAACCTGCTCGACCTCCGCGGCAAGATCGAGTTCACTCCGGGCTATGACCACAAGGCCCTCCGATCCCGAGAGTCGTGATCATCGTCGACACGTCGGTCCTGATTGGCTTCCTGAAAGGTGAGATTTCTCCTGCGATCGAGATCCTGGAGAAGCTTGAGTTGGAGAACACCCCGTTCGCTCTTCCCGGCGTGTGCTACCAGGAGATCCTGCAGGGAGCCAAAGACGAGAAGGAATGGAAGCTGCTCGAGAACTACCTCGGGGGGCAAGAGCTGCTGTTCGCTGCAGATCCAGTAGTCAGCTACCGCGACGCAGCCCGCATCTACTTCGATTGCCGGCGCAAGGGCCTGACCATCCGAAGCTCGATCGACTGTTACATAGCGCAACTCGTCCTGGAACAGGACGGCATCCTGCTTCACAACGACGGGGACTTCAGATCTATTCAGAAGGTTCGTCCTCTGAAGACTCTTCCTTGAGCGGCCTGCTCGCCCCGCCCCCGCTGCCCGGCTTCATCGAGCGGCAGCTTCCCTTCCGGCGGGGGCTCTTCACGCTTGGGACAGGCGAGCGCCTGCACCTCATCGATCAGGGAAACCCCGGCGCCAGGCCAGTGTTGATGATCCATGGCAATCCCACCTGGAGCTTCCTCTGGCGCAAGGTGATCGCGCTCCTTCCCGGCTTCCGTTGCGTGGCTCCCGACCTCCTGGGGCTCGGGCTCTCGGACCGCATCGACCACCACTCCGTCGAGCGCCACGGCGCGGCCATTGCCGAGCTTGTCGAGGGACTGGACCTGCGCGGGGTCATCCTGGTGGCCCAGGACTGGGGCGGGCCGTTCGCGACCGAGGCGGCACGGCTGGTCCCGGAGCGGATCGCGGGGTGCGTGTTCGCCAACACGGTGGTGTCGCTGCCGGCGCACCCGAAGACGAGCCTGTTCCATCGCTTCGCACGCACGCCGGTGGTGAGCGACCTGGTGTTCAAGGGGATCGGCTTCCCGCAGATCGCGCTCTGGATGGTGCAGGGGGATCGGCGCTCGATCCGGGGCGATGTGGCCCGCGCCTACCGCTGGCCGCTTCGGTCGTGGAAGGATCGCGGCACGCCTCTCGCCCTCGCCCGCATGGTCCCCCATCGGCCCGACCATCCCAGCATGCCGGCGCTGCGGCGCGGTCACGAGTGGGCGAAGGCGTTCGCGGGTCCCATGGCGCTGGTCTGGGGGATGAACGACCCGATCCTGGGACGCGCCCTCCGCCGCCACGAGCGCGACTTCCCCCAGGCGCCCGTCACCCGCACCCGGGCCGGTCATTTTCTGCAGGAAGAGGTCGCGGACGAGCTCGCCGCCGCGATAAACGACATCGCGGAGCGAGCAACCACTGAGTAGGCGGTGCAAACGAGCCGTTGGAGCGAGCTACCCACTCGGTGGAGGGGTCTACCCGCTCGTTGGAGGATCCAACCCAGTGGTTTCCGGACTGCGCCCAGTCATTTCCGGACTCTACCCAGTCGATGCCGGCCCATACCCACTGGGTAGCTCGCGCAAACGAGCGGTTGCTGGCTCAAACGAGTGGGTGGGCGGCTCCAACGGCTGGGTAGGCGGTTCAAACGAGCCGTTTGAGGCGTCTACCCACTGGGTAGAGGCGTCTACCCGGTGGTTTCCACGGGGAAACGGTCGGACGCCGTCTCTCCCTGCCTGCTGCGCCGGTCGTACCGCCAGCTCAACATCGCCGGGACGAGGGTGATTGCGATCAGGGAGGTGGACAGGGTTCCCAGGATCGCGACCTTGCCCGTGGTCTGCAGCCCGGGATAGTGGGAGAAGATGATCGACCCGAAGCCCACGATGGTCGACAGCGCCGCCGCCACCACCGCCTTGCCCGTCTCGACGATCCCGCTCTCGAACTGATCCCGCGGCAGGTTCCGCACCTCCAGGTAGCGGTGCAGAACGTGGACGCCGTAGTCCACTCCAATACCGATGATCATGGTCGTCACGAAGATGTTGATGAAGTTCATCGGCGTCTGGGTGACGACCATGCCTCCGACCATCCACAGGAGGCCCACGCAGAGCGGGGCCAGAGCCATGAAGGTGTGCCGTATGTTGCCGAAGTCGATCCGGAGCAGGACGGCAACCAGGATGAAGCCGAGGATTCCGGCGATCCAGGCGTCATGCACCACGTCCTCCCTCACCCGCTGGTTGACCACGTTGGTGCCCGCGAGCGCGGCCTGCGGACCGAGCTCCTTCGCAAGGCGGAGAGCGTCCGGCGGGGCCTCCCGGCGCCAGCGGTTGTCGGGCGGGTAGAGGTAGACCACGCTCTTCCAGCCGCGGCCGGTCTTCTTGAGGTAGCGGTCGAGCAGGATCTGGGTCTGGCGGGACTGGGCGAAGTCGGCATGCCCGATGGGGCCGGGAAGCTGGATCGCCTTGCCCAGCAGCTCCAGCCCGGGCTCGAACGCCTCCGGGCGCATCCCCTCCTCCGTCACGGCGCGGGCGAAAGTGCCGCGGATGCGCTGGAGATCGAGCGCACCGCCCTGCTCCCGCCGAATCCAGTCCAGGACCTCCCGCTGCTTCTGCGGCGGCGGAATCAGCGCGGTGACGGAGCTGAAGCCATAGAGGGTCCCGGTCTCCACCAGCCGCCGGGCTCCGTCCTCGGCGCGCGCGGCAAGCTCGATGACCTCCTGCGGGCTCCGCCCCGAGAGGACCAGCATCATCGAGTCGAAGCCCGACCCGAACCGCCGGCCCACGTCCTCGGCCACCTCGATCCCCTTGTTCCCTTGCGGCCGCATCGTCTTCATGCTCTCGTCGAACTCGAGCCGGACCGCGAGCGCAAGGGCCGCGAGCGTCAGCACCGTCCCCATCAGCAGGGCCGGCCGCCGGTGATGCATGCAGAGCCGCACCAGGGAGTCCGAGCCAAAGCTGTGGAGATAGAGGTTGGGCTCCGTCTGCCGCCTCAGGTGATGGTCCTCGCTCCAGGAGAGCATGGCCGGCAGCAGCAGGAAGACCGACATCATGCAGAAGAGGATGCCCGTGCCGGTCAGGATGCCCATCTGGCGCAGGCCGATGAAGTCGGTGAATGTGAAGGCGTAGAACGTGGCCGTGGTGGTGATCGCGCCGACCATGACGCCGCGGCCCGACGAGCCGGTCATGGCCACCAGCGCCTCCTCCAGGCTCGCCCCCTTCTGCCGCTCCTCGATGAAACGGCCGTAGGTGACAATGGCGAAGTCGATCCCCAGACCGATCAACAGCGCCGCGACCACACTGGTGGCCGAGCTGAGCGAGCCGATGAGCACCTTGGCGAAGCCGAAGGTCATCAGCAGGCCGCAGACCAGCGGCACGAACCCGTATGCCAGCGCGGCGAAGCGCCGGAAGGCAAACAGGACGAGCAGGAGGACGCCGCCCGCCGAGGTCACGATGTTCATGATCATGTCGTTGCGGATCAGCGACGCGTCGCCCAGGGCGGTCATGTACGGCCCGCCCAGGCCGATCTCGGGTTTCGGCGGCGGCTCGGGCCCGGCGACCTCCTCCCAGTGGGAGAGCGACTCGTCCACCGCGGCCTGGACGTCCTTGCCCAGGCGCTCGTTGTACTTGAGGTCCTGGGGCGGCCGGTCCGGCTCGGCCAGGATGAGAAGCACCTGGTGGTCGCGCGAGAGGTAGTAGCCGCTGGTCCAGTCCACCTTGAGCGTGCCACGGGAGCTCTGCACGCGGCTGAGGAAGATCTCGGACAGGCCGAGCGGATCGAGCCGCGAGAGCTCCTTGACCGCCATGCCCTGCGGTGTCGAGAGCCCGCGGCGGAGCTCGCTCACCCGCTGGCGGATGCCCACGTCCGACAGGCGCGCGGCCAGGTCCTGCCGGCCGGCTTCGTCGAGGAACAGCACCGACTTGGGGAAGAAGGTCTTCAGCAGCTCCTCCGGATCGCCGATCCGGTGCTGCACGCTTTTGAGCTGCGGGAGCTTCGCCAGACGCGCTGCCAAGTCGTCCGCAAGCTGCTCGTACGGGTCCGCAACCCTCCCGTCCGGGATCTTCATCGCGACCAGCAGGTAGGTGTTGCTGCCGAAGTCCTCGAGGGTCTCGATATAGGTCTGCACCGCCGGGTCGTTCCGGGGGAGCAGGCTCAGCATGTCGGTCTCGAACGAGAGCCGCAGGGTCAGGAAGATCGACAGCGCGGTGAGCACGGCGAAGACCGCGAAGATGGTGCGGTAGCGGCGCCTCGCGTACAGCGCAAGGCGCTGAAGAAACGACAGTTCCATCTATTGCCTCGGGCCGGATGGGGGGAACAGGTGGATCGGCACCTCGCCCTTGAGGATGAGCCTGCCGAAGCGGACGAAGTACTCGATGCCCGAGTAGGCCGTGAGCAGCAGGGTCGCCCATAGGGAGATCGGCGCCAGGTGCCGGAACTCGCCGAGCTGATTGTAGATGATGAGCAGAGCGATCGAGATGATCTGGACGGTCGTCTTGATCTTGCCCGAGAGACCCGCGGGAATCACCAGCCCCTCGGCGGAGGCGAAGCTGCGCAGCGAGGTCACCGCGAACTCGCGGCAGATGATGACCACCACGATCCAGGCCGGGACCACCCTGGGATCGAGCTCGACCAGGGAGATGAACGCCGCCGAGACCAGGATCTTGTCCGCCGCCGGATCGAGCAGCGTGCCCAGGCGGGTGACCTGCTGGCGCCGGCGGGCCAGCCAGCCGTCGAAGAAGTCCATGACCGCGGCGAGCAGGAACAGGCCGAGGCCCCACCACTCCTTGCCGTCGAACTTCGTGAGGAGAACCACCACGAGAGGCGGAACGAGGAGGATCCGGAAGATCGACAGGAGGTTTGGAAGATTCAGCATGCAGAGCGCGGCCCGGCTAACGGCGGCATTCTATGCCACCGCCGCGGGGAACGGATGGGGCAACCTTCAGCGCCTCGTATCGAGGGCCGTCGTGACCACGATTCGGTTCTGGCTGTTGCGGGTGATGCGGGGCTTGCGCAGACCGGCGAGGGAGATCGAGACCTTGCCGCTCCGGGGGGAAGAGACGACCGGCACGATGGCCGGGACCGAGTCGCTTCCCTGGTAGAGCGCCAGGACCCGCTTCACATAGTCGCGGGTCTCGCGGTAGGGCGGGATGCCGTTGTAGCGCTCCACCGCGCCGGGGCCGGCGTTGTAGGCCGCCACCGCGAGGTCGAGCCGGCCGGCGAACCGGTCGACCAGGTGGCGCAGGTACTGGGTGCCGCCGCGCACGTTCTCGTCGGGGTCGTAGGGGTCGGACACCCGGAGCTGGCTCGCCGTGGCCGGCATGAGCTGCATCAGCCCCATTGCGCCCTTGTGCGAGCGCGCCCGGTGGTTGTACCCGGATTCGACCTGAACGATGGCCCGGACGAGCTGGGGATCGAGGCTCTGGTCCGCGCTGTGGCGGTCGATGGAGATCTGGATGCTGGGGTCGGGGATGTCGACGAGCTTGTTGGAGTACCGGCGGGCCCGCTGGGCGGGGGCCTCGTTGTAGATCACCTTCCGCCCCTCGGCGTTGACGACCATGCGCACCTGCGCACCGGCCTCTGCGGAGAGCGAAAGGGCGAGAAGGATCCAGATCGGGACGGATAGCGTCTTCACAATCGTCGACCCCAAACGAAGCCCGGACCCTCATGGGTCCCCGGCAGCAACAGACTGATTACGGCTTACAGCGGGATGTATCTTAGCGTATAGATGGGAGCGGGGCAAGACCTACCGCGAGAGCTGCTCGCGGATCGCGTCTTCCACGGCCGCCAGCGCCTCGGGCAGGTTCTCGGGCAGCTTGCCGCCGGCCTGCGCGAAGTCGGGACGGCCGCCGCCACCGCCGCCCACGATGGGCGACAGGCGCTTGACCAGCTCGCCCGCCTTAATCCGGGGCGTCAGGTCCTTGGTCACCGCGGCCACCAGGCTGACGTTGTCCTCCGAGCGCGAGCCGATCACGACAACGCCCGAGCCGAGCTTGGAGCGCAGGGTGTCGGCCATCTCGCGCATCTCGCTGGCAGGCGCGGGCGGCACCTCGCGCGCCAGGACCCGGATGCCCTCCACCATCCGCTCCTCCTCGGCCACGACGGTGGCGCCGGAGACGAGCTGCATGCGGAGCTTGCGCATCTCCTGCTCCAGCTCGTCCTGACGCTGGCGGATCTGCTCGGCGCGCTGGAGCTGCTGGTCGTAATCCCCGGAACGGATGCCGAGCCGCGTCACCAGCTCCTGGTAGGCGGTGCGCTGCTGGCGCACCTCGGCCAGGGCGTAGGTGCCGGTCACCGCCTCGATGCGGCGCACTCCCGAGGCCACGCCGCGCTCGGTGTCGATCATGAAGAGGCCGATCTCGCCGGTGTTGCGCACGTGGCAGCCGCCGCAGAGCTCCAGGCTGAACCCGGGGACGTTCACCGTGCGCACCCGCTCGCCGTACTTCTCGCCGAACAGCGCCATGGCGCCGGCCGCGATCGCCTCCTGATAGCTGCGCCAGACGAACTCGGTCGCGACGGCGCGGCGCACCCACTCGTTGACCAGGTCCTCGGTCTGCTCCATCTCCTGCCGGAACATGCCGCGGTGGTAGGTGAAGTCGAAGCGCAGGCGGTCCGGCGCCACGAGGGACCCGGCCTGGCGCACGCTCTTGCCCAGCACCTGGCGCAGCGCCGAGTGCAGCAGGTGGGTCGCGGTATGGTTGCGCTGCGTCGAGAGCCGCACCTCGTGGTCCACCTTGAGCTGCACGCGCATGTGGCGCGTGAGCGCCCCCTGCTCCACCTCGACAAAATGGAAATAGACGAAGGACGCGTCCTTCTGCGTGTCCACCACCCGGGCGCGTCCGCCGTCCCAGAGCAGATAGCCGGTGTCCCCCACCTGGCCGCCGGACTCGGCGTAGAACACCGTCTGGTCGAGGATGACCACGCCGGACTGCCCCTGGCTGATGGACGAGACGCGCTCCGGCGCGCCATCTTTCCAGGTGGCGAGGCGGACGACCTCGGCGGCGCCCTTGGCCTCCAGCATCTCGGTGCGGTCGTACCCCTCGAAGCGGGTCTCGGCCAGCTCGGCGTGGCCGCGCACGACCTCGCGCAGCGCCGCCATCCGGTTCTGGACTTCCGCGGTTGCCTTGCGCGACTGCTCGCGCTGCGACTGCATGGCCTCGCTGAAGCCGGCCTCGTCGATGCGGAAGCGCTCCTCCTCGGCGATCTCACGGATCACCTCCAGAGGCAGGCCGTAGGTGTCGTAGAGCCGGAAGACCATGGCGCCGGGCAGCTCCGTCCTGCCCTCGGGGCGCAGACGCTCGATCTCCTCCTGCACCTGGCGGGCGCCGTTGGCCACGGTCGAGAGGAACTTCTCCTCCTCGGTCCGGATCGTGCTCACCGACGCCTGGCGGGTGGCCGCGAGCTCCAGGTACTGCTGGCCCATGATCTCGCCCAGGACCGGCACGAGCTTGTGGAAGAACGGCTCCTCGAAGCCCAGGCGCATGCCGTGCCGGACCGCCCGTCGCAGGATGCGGCGCAGCACGTAACCGCGCCCCTCGTTGCCCGGGATCACGCCGTCGGCGAGCAGGAAGGTGACGGCCCGCAGGTGGTCGGCGATGACCCGCAGAGAGACGTCCTTCTCCGGGTCCTCCCCATACTTGAGCTTCGCCAGGTCCGCGGCGGCGTCGAGGATCGGCCGGAAGAGGTCGGTCTCGTAGTTCGAGTCGACCCCCTGGAGCACGGCCGAGACGCGCTCGAGGCCGGCGCCGGTGTCGATGGACGGGTGGGGCAGCGGATGGAGGACGCCGGCCTCGTCGCGGTCGTACTGCATGAAGACGAGGTTCCAGATTTCGACCGTCGGGCTGCCGTCCGCATTCACATACTCAGGGCGATTGAATTCCGCATCGTTCGGATGCTCGCCTTTGTAGTAATGAATCTCGCTGCAAGGGCCGCACGGCCCCGTGTCGCCCATCTGCCAGAAGTTGTCCTTGTCGCCGAGCCGCTGGATGCGGTCCATCGGCACGCCCACCTGCTCGTGCCAGATGGCCTCGGCCTCGTCGTCGCTGTCGTGCACCGTGATCCACAACCTGTCGCCGTCGAGGCCGAACGTCTCGGTGGTCATCTCCCAGCTCCACGGGATGATCTCGCGCTTGAAGTAGTCGCCGAAGCTGAAGTTGCCGAGCATCTCGAAGAACACCAGGTGGCGTTTGGTTCGGCCGACGTCGTCGAGGTCGTTGTGCTTGCCACCGGCGCGGACGCACTTCTGGCTGCTGGTGGCACGCTTGAACGGCGGCGCCTCGTCGCCGACGAAGTAGGGCTTGAACGGCACCATGCCCGCGACCGTGAAGAGCAGGGTGCGATCGACCGGGATCACGCTCGCCGACGGCACGACCGTGTGGCCGCGTGACGCGAAGAAGTCGATCCAGCTCTGGCGCAGCTCGTCGG
>JAXDKG010000052.1:0-193507 GCA_034667225.1 Acidobacteriota bacterium | reverse complement strand
TGCTCTCCGGCTCCGTCGCCGGCCTGGCGCCCGGGGAGATCCCCTATGTCGAGGCCACGAGCGAGGACGGAGCCTGGGAGCGCGGCATCCTCGCCAAGGACGGCACCTACCGGATCCCCGATCTCGGACCGGGGACCTGGATCGTCACGGTGCGGCTCGACAAGCGCGAGTCCTCCACCCGGGTGCGCATCCTGCCGCAGGACGACGCGGTGCGGGTCGACCTGGCGCTTGCGGAGCCTGAGGCGCCGGCGCCGGAGTGAAGGAGAGCACCGGCAGAGATGCCAAGTGCTTGTTAGGTAGCGCAGGACCGCATCCAAGCAGGATTGCTGGTCCTCATTAAGCGCGTGGCACCTATCCGGCACCGCACTAAGACCCGCGCCTCGGACACCTCATAGCCGACCTCCGTTGCGGTCGAGCCTACATCCCCACGATATGGGTCCATGATGAGAAGCCGGGAATGCTGCTCACAAAGGTGTAATTGCCAGCGGCGTCGAGGCGTGCCGTGGCACCCTCACCGGTCGAGGCGTTGTAGAAAAGCACGCTGCCATTGCTCGTGCCGACGATGTGCGTCCAGGACGAGAAGCCGGGAATGCTGCTCACAAAGGTGTAATTGCCAGCGGCGTCGAGGCGGGCTGTCGCCCCCAACCCAGTCGTGGCATTGTAAAAGAGCAGGCTCCCTGCATTGGCGGTCGCGATGTGCGTCCATCCCCTCGAGAGGCCGGGAATGTTGCCGACAAAGGTGTAATTGCCAGCGGCGTCGAGGCGTGCCGTGGCACCCTCACCGGTCGAGGCGTTGTAGAAAAGCACGCCGCCACTGCCCGTGCCGACGATGTGCGTCCAGGGCGAGAAGCCGGAAAGGCTGCTCACAAAGGTGTAATTGCCATGGACGTCGAGGCGGGCCGTCGCCCCCAACCCAGTCGTGGCATTGTAAAAGAGCAGGCTCCCTGAATTGGCGGCCGCGATATGCGTCCATCCCCTCGAGAAGCCGGGAATGCTGCTGACATAGGTGTATTTGCCACCCGCATCGAGGCGTGCCGTGGCACCCTCAACGGTCGAGGTGTTGTAGAAAAGCAAGGCGTGATTGCTCGTGCCGACGATGTGCGTCCAGGGCGAGAAGCCGGAAATGCTGCTGACAAAGGTGTAAATGCCAGTGGCGGAGAGGCGCCCTGTCTCCCCCAACCTAGCCGTGGCATTGTAAAAGAAGAGTGGCTTGTCAGGCTGGGGAGCGATGAGGGCCCAACTTTTGCAGTATAGGCTGAGGTTGTCACAAAAACCCCCGGTGCACTTGACTCCTGCCACATACCCCAGGCTGGGGCACTCTCCCAAGCCCTGCTCTTCAGAAAAGGGAGGCGTCCAGGTACCGCCTGATCCTGCAAAACTCTTCGTTAGCAATGATATGTTATCACAATGGGCCCCATTGCAACGCATGCCCACCAGCGCTCGATCGTCAAACTGATAGAAGTTTGTGCCCTCTTCTGAGAAGAACGCCGTCTCCTCCCAGGGGCCACTGGGAGAGCGGCCTGGCATGGTGCAGCAGAGCAGCTCCTTGGTGCCGCAATAGCCCCCAGAGCACCTGACTCCTGACACAACCCGGTCATCAGGGCAGAAACGACTCCACGTCTGCTCTGAGAAGGGCAGGCTGAAGTGGCATATTTCGCCCCTCCAGTGTCTCTGAAACGTGGGGTAGCCTGATGGTTTGAACTTGTTCAAGTTGGTGTAGAAGTTATAGTCATTCACCGGGATGTTGGCTTCAACATAGTCGAAGGAGTTAAGCCTGTCTCTCATCACTGCGTTGCTGACGCCATCGCCAACCATCTCGAACCAACTAATCAAAGTGGGAGTCACAAACTTGCCATACGGGTTTTCAGCCGTCTCAACCGCGTCAGCAAAGCGAAGGGAATGAGTGAAAGCACCGCCCTTGTGGTATACGATCTTCGCATGGACTTTGCCGTCACGGGGTAGCCCTTCAATGGGCACCTCGGAGATAGGACTGGTGTTCAGGTTTCCGTGGGCGCTGGTGCTGACATGAGTGATCGAGCCGTCCTTGGTCCAGATCGCAGCATACTCCCAATCATGCGTGTGTCCGCCGCCAACGCCTGTCGTCTGGTCCTTCAGGAAGTACAGTGCATAGAAGTGGCCGCAGTAAATGCTGTCGGCCAGGGGAGCACATGCGTAACGGTGCAGCGTGTTCGAAGTCTCCAGGAAGTTGACCTGCCGGCATCCTTCCGTGATGCCTCCGGAGGTGCTGTTTCCGGGATTCTGCGCACCGGTCCGGCTGATGCCAGCACTGGGCAGACAGCCGTCGCTGTCGAAATCGAAGACAGGTGCCAGGTCGGCAACCAAGTTCGCAGGTATTGAAACTCTCAGGCTGGGAAAATGATCTGCCTGTGAAGCGTCGACCCCCACCAAAAGAACCAAAAGGGCACTCAATCCGATAGCGGCGACCCCCTTCGTGGCGGCCAGGCGCGCGACAGCATCTCGGCCGCCAATTGGCTGCCGCTCGCCCGCGCTGAATCTCGGATCTGTAATCATAACTCTTCTGTCCATTTGACTTCTCCTCATGAGATTTTGAGAGCGATTGAAGCCTCCCGGAACACGATGTTCTCGGGATCTCAATCTGCAACTGTCGCCGGAGGCTCTGCTATCTCACTTCGAGTTAGAACGTACGCGGCCCTGGGGGATGAAGAGGTCGTAATCGGCGTCAGGGGGGCCGGCCCTGGAGCGTCTGAAGCCGAGGGGAGGAGCCATCCCGCACAACGACGACCGGGTGGCTTTGGAGCGTCCGGCTGGCTGGCAGTTCTTTTTGGTGGTTCGGGGGGGCGGGAATAGGTGGCGGTGTTCCGGTCTCCTTTCCGGAGTCGGTCCGCCGCCTCTCGGTAAGCTGGCCAGGAACCAGGTGTCATCGCCCACTATTCCTCGGCCAGCCGGATCTTCACCTCTACGACGCGTCCACGTTCATCCAGGAGGTAGGCCCTGCAAACGAGATCACCGAGACTCGCCGAAGAGGTGTTGCCAAAAATCAGCCATGGGAGATCATGAAACTTCATGTTCTGCGCATCCGCACTGCTCGGGGCCGCTGAACCCCTATGAGAATGAAAGATCCCGACGACCGTCTCGTCGCCTGCAAGCTCGGCCACGATCCGGTGATGATCCTGCGGTGCAAGGATGAACTCATCGGGATCGTGCGAGAGGTTGGCACAGAAGGCGAACCAGCCCACCACGACTTGGCGACCGTGCGAGCGACCAACCAGGAGCCCGCACGATTCGACTTCGGGTGCGAGGAGAATCGCCTCTTGGGCGCAGGCGAGCTGCCTGGCGGGAAGAATCATTAGCCGAGCCCGCCCAGGAACTGGGCGATTTTGACGAGGGCCGCGAGGACGAAGAGCAGCGTCAGAAAGGTGCCGATCACTCCTCCCCCTCTGATCGTCGGCAGGCCTTGCCTCTGGATGATATCGATCAAGTTTTCCAACTCCGTGGTCCGGGCCAAGCTGACGAGCCCTCGGATCGTGCCGTCCGCCCAGCCTGTCCGGAGATTTCAGAGCGACTCTCGGCAGCTCGCATTCTCTCCAGAAGCTTCGGAGCGGCTCCCAAGCGCTCGGAGCGGCTTCGAAGTCTTGGGAGTCGCTCTGAACTTTTCAGAACGACTTTCTGGCGCTCGGAGCCGCTGCGAAGCTTTCGGAACGGCTGCGAAGAAGAGGCGGAGACTTTGAAGGCTTCCGAGGGTCTCCCGGATGTTCGGAGTGGTTTCCAAGTCCTCGGAAGCGGCGCGAGAAATTCGCGGCCTCTCGGGAAATTTCAGAGCGGCTCCAGGATCTCCGGAGCGGCTGCGAAATCCTTGGAACGGCTCTGAAGGCTCCGAGCCGTCCCGCGGCGCTTCAGAACGGCTGCCTGCGTTTCGGAGCGGCTCCGCGCGTTTCGGAACGGCCGCGACGATCTCGAAGCCTCTCCGGGCGCTTTGGACTACGTGGAATACGTGCCACCCACTCTTATGTAGAGGTAGAGGTTAGACGGCCTGGGTACGTCGAACGTAGACTCTGGTAGTAGCTACCCGACTGTGGAGGGTTCCATGCGCCAAAAGCTAGCTATCGCCGTCGTAATCGCCAGCACCGCCTGCATCACGAGCATCGCCTATCCCGCAGACGAGACTCAGGTCGTTACCTTCACCTTGAGCCACGCGACCAGCCGTGACGCTGCGACGGTTCTGCGCACGATCGTGGGGGTCAAGAAGTTCGAGGCAGTTGACGACCACACCATCACGGTTCGCGACACTCAAGAGAACCTCGATCTAGCTGCAGCCGTCGTCAAGATGCTGGACACGACCGACGACACAGCCGACACGACTCCTCTGCCCGCCGGCAACGGCTCAGTGATCGCGGCCGTCGTCCTGGACCGCGCCTCATCGGTGGAAGTCATGAACGCGCTTCGGCAGGAACTTCGGATTGCGAGAATCGCGACCTTGGGTGAGAAGAGAATCTTTCTTCGCGACACTGACAGCCAGATCCAGGCAGCTCTGGAGGTGATCGGGAGGATCGAGGGCAATCGCGAGGACTCATAGAGGGATAGGACCGGACGTTTGTTGCACTGCGGGCCGGCAGTCGGCGATAATGCCTGACGGCATGCCGTGTGCGTTCATGATCCTCCTCTTCGCGACGGTCGCCGCTGGTTCCACGGTTCCCGCTCAGCTTGACGCGATCCTGAAAGACTACGGGGCCGATGCGCCGGGGGCCAGCGTGCTCGTGGCGCAGGACGGGAAGGTCCTCTACCGTAAGGCATTCGGCCTCGCCAATCTCGAAGAGAGGACGCCCATCACCACGGCCACCAACTTCCGGCTGGCCTCGGTCACCAAGCAGTTTACCGCCGCGTCCGTGCTCCTCCTGGCCGAGCGAGGAAAGCTGTCGCTCGACGATCCACTGACCCGCTTCTTCCCCGGCTTCGCCAGTTTCGCCAGTACCGCGCACGGGGTCAAGGTGCGCCATCTGCTCGGGCACACCTCGGGGCTCCTCGATTACGAGGACCTCATGCCGCTCGGCACCACGGTGCCGCTCAAGGACAAGGACGTGCTCGACCTGGTCGGCAAGCAGGACAGGCTCTACTTCGAGCCGGGCAGCCAGTTCCGCTACAGCAACACGGGCTACGCACTGCTGGCCCTGATCGTCGAGAAGGTCTCCGGCCGGTCGTTCGCGCAGTTCCTCGAGGAGAACATCTTCGGCCCGCTGGGAATGGCCGGCACCGTGGCGTACGAAGAGGGTATCTCCAAGGTGGAGCGCCGGGCCTACGGGTACAGCAAAAGGGACGGCCGTTTCGAGCGCACCGACCAGAGCCTCACCAGCTCGGTCCTGGGGGACGGCGGCATCTACTCGTCGGTCGAGGACCTGTGGCGCTGGGACCAGGCCCTGTACGGCACGCGCCTGCTGCCAGCCGAGACCCTGGCGATGGCCTTCCAGGCCGGCACGCCCACGTCGGACCAGCCCGGCAGCGGCTACGGCTATGGCTGGTACGTGGCTTCGCACAAGGGGACGCGCAAGATCTGGCACTACGGCGAGACCATCGGGTTCAGCACCTATCTGGCTCGCTATCCGGACAGGCGGCTCACGATCATCATGCTCACGAACCGCAACGACAACTTCCTCGGACCGACGGTGGATCGCATCGCCGATGTGATCCTCGGCACGCCGTGAGCCGGCTCCGTGGCACAGTGATCGCGGCCGCGCTTCTGGCGACCGCCTGCGGACGCGACGACTCCCCCGGACGCTTCGCGGGCGCGCCGGTGATCCTCATCTCGGTCGATACCCTGCGTGCGGACCACCTCCCGGCCTACGGTTACCGCCAGGTCGAAACACCCAACATCGACGGACTGCGGCGCGACTCGGTCCTCTTCGAGCGCGTCTACAGCCATTGCCCGATGACGCTTCCTTCGCACGTCTCGATGTTCACCGGGTCGCTGCCCACCGAGAACGGCGTGCGGAACAACATCGGCTACCGATTCGAAGGAGCGAAGCTCAGAACTCTCGCCGAGGAGCTGCGCGAGCGCGGCTATGCAGCGGGCGCCGCGGTGTCGTCCTACGTTCTGCGCTCCGACACCGGGATCGACGACGGCTTCGAGTTCTACGAAGACTCGATCGCCGTCGCGACGGCGGGCGCGGCGAGCGAGCACCAGCGCTCGGGCAGGGAGACGCTGAAGCACGCGCTGCCATGGATCCTGGGGCACCGCGAGCAGCCTTTCTTCTTCTTCCTCCATCTCTACGAGCCGCACGCCCCCTACGAGCCACCCGAGCCGTTCAAGAGCCGCTACCCGGCTGCCTACGATGGCGAGATCGCCGCTGCGGATGCCATCGTCGGCGAGCTGGTCCGGTCGCTCAAGGCTTCCGGGCTCTACGATCCCGCGATCATCATCTTCACCTCGGATCACGGCGAGGGCTTGTGGGACCACGGCGAAGACCAGCATGGGATCCTGCTGTATCGCGAGGCGCTGTGGGTTCCGCTCCTGGTCAAGTTGCCGGGCTCGCACCAGGCCGGTTCGATCAGCCGGCCCACGCCTCTGTCGCATCTCTTCGGCACGGTGCTGCGCCTGGTGAGAATCGACCTGCCTTCGCGCCCGGCTTCGTGGTTCGATGCTGAAATCGAGGCTCGCCCCATCTACTCCGAGACGCTCTACCCGCGCATTCATCTCGGCTGGAGCGAGCTGCGGTCGCTGATCGACGGCCGCTATCACTACATCGAAGGGCCCAGTCCCGAGCTCTACGACCTGGAGCGCGATCCCGGTGAAGCCAGGAATCTGATCACGATCGAGCGCCGAGAGGCTTCGCGGCTACGGCAGGAGATGCAGACCTATCCCGCAACGGCCGCGAAGATCGGCGAGATCGACCCGGAGGAAGCCAGGAAGCTGGCCGCTTTGGGATACGTGGGGACGCCGCGCGAGCGCGGTGCCGGGCCGTTGCCGAATCCGCGCGACGAGGTCAAGAACCTCGCTCGCATCAAGGCGGCGTTCCGCTTGGCGGACGAGCGCCGGTTGGATGAGGCGGTCGCGGTCTTGAGGAGCCTGCTGCAAGAGAACCCGAAGCTCATGGACGTGTGGTCGAAGCTGGGAGAGGTCCTGGTGGAATCCGGCCGTTACGACGAAGCGATCGAGGCCTATCGGTCGGCGATCGCTCACGCCGAGCGCTTCTCGCCGGATCTCGCGCTCGCCCTGGGCTTCGCTCATCTTAAGAACGGCAGTACCGGCGATACTGCCGCGGCCGCAAACCATGCCCGCCTCGCCCTCACGACCCATCCCCGCGAAGCGAACGAGCTTCTCGCCCGGGTCGCGCTCGAAGAGGGACGCTTCGATGCCGCGGAGGAGCACGTGAGGTCCGCCCTTCAGCGCGGCGACAGCCAGCCGGCGACGTTGCTGCTGCTCGCCGACGTCGAGCGGGCCGCCGGCAGGCTCGAGCAAGCGCTGCGGACGGTCCAGGAGGCGGAGCGGCGCGCGGCGGAGCTCGGAGTCGGGCGGCTGCAGGGAGCGGACTATCTGCGCGGCGACCTGCTGGCGCGCCTCGATCGGCCGGAGGAGGCGGCCGCCGCCTACCGGCGTGAGATCGCGGCGTTCCCACGGCACCTGCAGGCCTACGCCAATCTGGCGGTGATCCTCATGATCCAGGGCAGGAGCGCGGAGGCGAACGAGATGCTCGAGCAGATGGCGCGGAGCAACCCGCACCGCGGGGCGTTTCTCCTGGCGGCGAAAACCCTCGAGGTGTTTGAGGACCGCCAGGGCGCCGCGCGCTGGCGTCAGCGCGCGGCGCGGTAAGACGACCGAGCGGTTTAGAACCTCAAGCCGAGCGAGAGGCGGTAGGTGCGGGGGAGCTGGTAGGCGTCCGACGCCGTGGCCTGCCCGAACCTCGGTCCCTTCTGCCAGTGCACGCCCTCCTGCGGCGCCTCGCCGGCCAGCGGGTTGAAGGGCAGACAGCGTTCGTTCGTGCCCGTCTGGAGACACGCTGCCTGGCGGCGGGTGAGCACGGTCTTGTCGATGAAGTCCGGGTCTTCCAGTCCCTGCTTGTTGAACAGGTTCAGGATGTCGCCCTCGAGGAAGAAGCGCACGCCGCGCAGCGGCGGCGCATACCAGTTCACCCCCAGGTCGGTCGAGGTGATGTTGTCGAGGCGGAACCCGCCCCGGTCGCTGAAGAAGTAGGTCACCGAGGAAGGTGGGGTCACGTAGCCGGGGTTCACCACGCCGTTGGCGGGCCCCGTCGACGTTCCGCGCCGCACATCGATCGTGCCGATGGCTGAGTAGGGCAACGCCGAGTGATACCGCTCCAGCAGCGTGAAATTGAAGTCCCCCGCCCCTGTCGGCAGATCGTATTGCAACCAGATGTTGGCGCGATTGCGCATGTCCGGACCGACAAAGCCGACCGGATTGTTTTGCTCGAAATCCTGGTACTCGGGCCGATTGATGAAGGGATCATTGTCCACGCTGGTGGCGGAGCTCGGAGTCTCTCCCTCGACGTTGCCGCGCAACCTCGACCAGGTGTAATTGCCGCCGATCGAGAGTCGTTGCAGAGGTCGATAGCGGCCCTGAAGCTGGACCCCGCGGTATTCGCGGCTCAGGTTGTCATCGCTGTTCTCGATCACTCCCTGGTCGAACTGATCGCCGTCCGGGTCTGTCGCCTTGCCGGTCAGCAGGTTCCGCCGCACGACGTAGAAGTCTCCCCAGGTCCGGTCGATGTAATCGGCGCGCAAATAGCCGCCGTCCCCGAACGTCACGGCGTAGCCCAAGGTGTATTCATCCATGAACGGCGCCGCGAGGGGCCCGTCGAAACGCAGGGTGACTCCAGGGATGTGGGCGCTGTTGAGGATATTCGGGTCCCGATTCGACGTGCCGCCGAGGGAATTGAACCAATTGAAGACCTGGCGGATGACCTCGGAGGTTGGGAGGAGCTGGCCGCGCGGCGTTCCTGGCGCGTTGATGGCCGGGCCCTTGTAATCCCAGTAGTAGGAGGCATAGCGGCCCGCGGTGGCGGTGTTGTCGGCAGGTCCTTGATCGACCTTCGAGACGTAGCGGCCATAGGTGGCGCTGAAGCTGTGCTTGCCGTCGCCGCGCAGGTTGTAGCGTGCCGCCAGGCGCGGGCTGAAAGCGCTGTCGTCGACGGTCTTGTTCCCAGCCTGATCGGTGCCGAACGAGTCGTCAAAGCGAACTCCCACGTTGAAGCTCCAGCGGTCGTTCAGCTCCCACTTGTCGTTGACGAACCACGAGCGCGTGGCGAAGTCGGAAGTGCTCGACAGCGCGGGAACGGGATCCCACTCGATCTCGCTGGAGTCTGGATCCACGCCGAAGAAGACGTCCTGTCCGAAATAGATGAAGTTGCCGTGGATGCGAAGATCGCTGCCGGACTGGAAGTTGTTCTCGTTGCGCTTCTGGTGGAACTCCTCGAAGCCTCCGACGAGGCTGTGGTTGCCGGTCGCCCGAGTGCTGAGGAAATAGGACCCCTTTCCCAACCAGCTCTCGTTGTTCCGCTCCTTGAACCCGCACGGTCTGCCGCAGAAGGTCGGCGACCACCCCCTCTGGCCGGTGTTGGCGTCGAGCAGCAGAGTGCCCTCGATCAAGTCGCGGGTGTTGGCCCCGAGGGCGAACGCATGCTCCATCTCGCTGTACTGGCCCTCCACGAGGAAGCGATCCGTGAAAATACCGTTGTAATGGAGGGAACGGAGCTCCCGGAGGTCGTCGCGGAAAGAGAGGCTGCGCAGGTCGACGACGCGGCCGGAGGTGACGAAGTTTTGCCGCTCCAGATCGCTGTCGATGTAGGACGCGACGAGCGTGTGCTTGTCCGTGATCCGCCCGGTGAGCTTGCCCTCGATCCGCTGGTCGTCCCGCGTGGTGTCGTAGGGAATGGCGGTGTCGAAAGTCTGGGCGCCGGTGTCACGATCTTCCGAGCGCGCGGCCGCGAAAAACCAGAGGCGGTCGCGGAGGATACGCCCGCCCAAGGTCGCTTCGTAGGCGCTGTTGGTGCCGTCGATAGGGTCGAGCTGGGCAGCGAAGTCAGACTTTTCCGTCCAGTCGTCGTTGGTCAACGAATCGCGGAACGACCCCGAGAACTCGTTGCCTCCCGATTTGGTCACGGTGCTGACCACGCCCCCGGTGAAGCGGCCGAACTCCGCCGAGACCCCGCCGGTGAGAACCGTGGTCTCCTGGACCGCGTCCTCGATGTAGAGCGGGTTCGGCTGTCCGCGGACGTTCTCGTTCACCACCACGCCGTTCACCAGGAAGAGGCTCTCGAAGGACATCGATCCCGAGATCGTGATCTGGTCGTTCGGCCCCGCTTCCGTCACCCCCGGTGAGAGAGCCACGATGTCGTCGATCGTCCGGCCGGTAGGGAGCTGATTGATGGTCTCGACGTCGAAGCTCGTCGCGATCTCGGTCGTTTCGACCGCCGGCGGCGGCGACGCCGTGACCGTGATCTCTTCGGCCAGGCTGGTGAGGGTCATCTCGGCGTCGGCACGAGCCGTCTGGCTGAGGCCGACGACGGCGCTGTTCTCGATTCCGTGCATGCCCTCGAGATTGAAGGTCACCGTGTAGTCGCCGGGTGGAAGGGCGGGGAAGTGGTAGCCGCCGGCTTCGCCGGTCACCGTCGTCCGGCTCCCCTGCAGGGCGGGGGAGGTGACGGTGACCGTGACTCCCGGCAGCGGCTCGCCGTCGGAGGTGACGGTACCGACAAGGGTGCCCGTGGTTGACTGCGCGACGAGCGCGGCTGCACACAAGAGCATGGCGACCGCAAGGACGTTTCGAAGGGCCAAGCGCATGAGCACCTCCATCAGATGAAGCGATGGTTGAGAAGAGAGCCAACGGTTGCCGGGATCGTACCACAAGCGCTACGCTTTGACGTCCACTGACCAGGGGAGACACCCACGTGTCTGATTGGCGCCAACTCCTTGCCCGGTCCGAGCTCCGGTTCGCGGCGCGCCGCCTCCGGCGCGTCCCGACTTTTGCTGCAGCGGTTGTCCTCGTGCTGGCGCTCGGCGTCGGCACGGCGACGGCCATGTTCAGCCTCGTGAACGGCATCCTGCTCGCGCCGCTGCCGTACCCGGAGCCGGACCGCCTCATGCGGCTGACGCACACCGCCAGCGGTGCCGGGCGCGCGACGGTAGACCTCTCTGACGCCATCGTCATGCTCTACCAGAGTGAAACGCGCGCCTTCGATGGTGTGGCCGCGTGGCGATTCGACGACGGCGACCTTGGCCCCTCGGAGGCAGGCCAGACCGCCGTACGCGTCCGTGGCGCGCGCGTCACGGCGAACTTCTTCGACGTCCTGGGCGTTCCCCCCGCGCGCGGCAGGGCGTTCGCCCCGGGCGACGACCGGCCCGGCGCCCCTCGGGTGGTCGTCCTCTCGCACCGCATCTGGCAGGAACGCCTGCACGGTGACCTCGAGGCCCTTGGTCGACAGATCGACGTGAACGCCGTTCCGCGCACGATCATCGGGATCATGCCACCGCGTTTCGCATATCCGGCGCGCCAAGTGGAGATTTGGCTACCGCTGGCGCTCGACCCGGCGCATACGCGTCCTGAAAGGCTCAATCTCATCGGCATCGGACGGCTCAAGCACGGCGTGTCGAGCGAGGCGGCGCGGGCGGACCTCGCGCGGGTGCTGACCAACCTCGGCGGGCAGGAAACGCACACCGCGCCACACGTGCAGTCGCTGCGGGATTCGATCGTCGGCCCCCCTTCACAACTGCTCTGGTTCGTGTTCGGCAGCGTGCTGCTCGTGCTCCTCGTCGCCTGCACGAACGTAGCCGGCCTGCTTCTCGTCCGTGCCGAGCGCGCGCAGATGGAGCTCGCCGTGCGCGCAGCTCTCGGCTCCGGTTTCATGGGGATACTCGCGCTCACGCTGAGCGAATCCGTGCTGCTGAGCGTGCTGGGAGGTGGCACCGGTGTGTTGTTGGCTGTGGCCAGCATGAGAGTGGTGCGGAGCACTGGAACGGCGCTATCGCTGCCGCGTCTGGAAGATGTCGGAGTCGACGCCCCGGTTCTGCTGTTCGCGCTGGGAATCACCGTATTCTGCGCGCTGTTCGTGAGCGTGCTCCCGCTCCTCCGCGCGCGCCGGGTCTCCATCGTCCAGGTCCTTCGCAGGGCCGGTACCGGACCAGCGGGCGGCCGTGCACCTCAACGAGTGCGCAGCGCCCTGGTCGTCTCGCAGATCGCGCTGGCCGTCGTGCTGGTCACTTTGTCCGGGCTGATGACGCGCAGCTTGCTTCGGTTGTATGACGTGCGGCCCGGTTTCGAGGCCGATCACGTCGTTACCTCGCGTGTTCTGCTGCCCTACGCCAGGTACAGCAGCACCGGCGGCGTGCGCCTGAATTTCTTCCAGGCCATGGTACGCGAGGCGCAGGCAATCCCGGGCGTGCGCGATGTGGCACTGACGGACTGGGTGCCGCTCAGCGCCGACCGTCACGACATGGCAATCGATGTGGAAGACGATCCCTCTCAGGCGAACGCCGGCGGGACCGAGCACGCCGTGGCGCACGTGGATGGCCATTATTTTCAGGCGCTGCGCATCCCGCTGTTCCGCGGTCGGACGTTCGGCGCTCAGGATGCGGCCCGTCCAGTGGACGAGGCGATCGTGAGCCATGCGTTCGCAGAGCGGTACTGGCCCCGCACGAGTCCACTTGGCAAACGCGTTCGCCCGCTGGGTGGCCGCTGGTACACCATTGTCGGCGAGGTGGGCGACGTGCGCTATGACGGCCTCGAGGAGCCGCCGAGCGAGACCGTGTACTTTCCCATCGTCACCGCCGGGCCGGAGGAAACCAACGCGTCGCTGCCGGCGGCGCTCTCTCTGGTCGTGCGCACGGATGCTGGAGAGGGCGAGACGTTGTCGGCAATTCGCCGGATCGTAGCTGCGCTGGATCCCACCATCCCGACATACGACGAGGGCTCGCTGCAGCAGCTCGTACACGACGCGTCGGCACGCGCTCGCGCGCTCGCCGTGCTCCTCGCGATCGCCAGCGTGGTGACGTTGTTCCTCGGAGCCGTCGGTTTGTACGGCATCATGGCGTACAGCGTCAACATCCGCCGCCGCGAGCTCGGCATTCGCATGGCGCTCGGTGCTCGACCGGCTGACATAAGCCGCATGATCTCGCTGCATGGCTTGCGTCTCGCGGGGGTCGGCATCGTGATCGGGACGGCGTGCGCGCTCGCCACCTCGCAGTTGCTACGCGGATTGCTCTATGGCGTGAGTCCGACGGATCTGGTGACGCTGAGCGCGACCCCTGCGGCCCTCCTGGTCGTCGCGTTCATCGCGAGCTGGATACCCGCGCACCGTGCGGCCGCTGTCCATCCGGCCGAGGCCCTGCAGTCGCAGTAAAGTACTAGGATAGGTGCCACCCACTTAAGAGGGGCCGAAGAAGCACTCGCGCAGGGCATAGAGCGGGCTCGTCCCAATGTCGCCGTAGACGATGCCCATCGCGGTCAGGCAGAGCACGGCGAGGCCGCGCCGTGCTGTGCCTTGACCTGCGTCCAGGGCGAGAGTTGCTTCCATGGGCCGAGCCTAGAGGCCCGGCCCTAAGGAAGTCCTGAACGCGAGCAAAAGAATCTCTAAAGATGGCGGCCGCCCTTACTGCTTCGGAATGTCGGGATCGATCGTGCCACTGTTGGGGTCGGCGTTCATGACGTCGCCGAAGGTGGCTATATGGCCGCCGGCGGAGGTGTTGAGGCCGGCGGTGGTGTTGCCGGCGATCATGCAATCGCTGACCCGGATGGTGGCGTTAGCGAGGTCCGCCTTCACGCCATTGATGTTGCCGATCGCGACGCAACTAGCGAGATTCAGGCTCGCCGCCAACGTGTTCCCGACGGCAAGGAAGCCGGCAGTGGTATTGCTGGCAGCCGTGGAGTTCTTGGCCGTCACCTTGCTGTTGTCTTCGACGCGGAGACCGACGTGGTTATTCCTCAACTGAGTGTTCTCAATCATACCCACGCCAGAGACGTTCGCACCCGGCTTGATGCGGATTCCCCCGCTTGAGGCGCCCAGGTTGTTGCGAATCATCGTGTTGCTGATGTGGAGTTGGCTGGTGGTGACCGTGGCGCTCGTGGGGACGAAGTCGATGCCGAACTGAGTGAAGCGGTTGATCATGCAGTTCTCGATGTGGACGGAGCCGGCTGCCAGGACCTTGATCCCGGTGAGACCTGTTCCGAGACCCTCGATGTCGAGCCCACGGAGGACCACGGTGTCGCTGTTCCCGGCGTTGACGGTGATGGCGCTGATGCCCGAAGACACGATCACACCAGCCTCCACCCCTCCAGAAGAGATGGTGATCGACTTGGTGATCGTCACGGCTCCGAAGTCGGCCACGTCGAGGGCCCTGATCTCGCCCCCTGGCGCCGTCTTTGAGAGCGCGCCAGCGAAGGTTTTGCAGGGCGAGGTGCGGCTGCACGGATTGTCGTCGTCGCCCAGGCCAGAGACCCAGGTCCGATTGACCTGGGCGGTGGCTGGCCACAGGCTGAACACAGAAATGATTGCCATGACGGCTATGGTCAAGCTGAGACGGCGCATAGAATTTCTCCTACGTGAATCGCAAAGCCAACGTTAGAACGTATATAGGTATGTAGGGGCGGGGGCTTGCCCCCGACTGAGAGGGGTAAGCCCCCGCCCCTGTACCCTGGAGCCAAGTGTTGTCAGACCTTACTTTGCTCCCTCCTGTGGACCCTTGGCCTCCTCGGCGTTCTGGGAACCGGCAGCCGGGGCTCCCTCCTGCGGACCCTTCGCCTGGCCCTCAGAGTCGGCAGATGAACCGGTGGGCTGGGCACCCTCTTGTGGTCCTTTGGCCTGTTCCTGCTGAACCGCTGAGGAAGTCTTCGCTCCGCCGCGCTTCGTCCCTTGCTTCGCCCCTTTCTCCGGGCCGGCGGGCGATGACGGCGGACCAGCTGCTGCTGCTGCTGCCGCCTCGGCTTGGCAGCACTGGCTGAAGGTCTGAGAGCAGGTGACCAGGTCTGGATGAGTGGGCGGCGCGGCACAGGGGTCTGGCGTACTGCAAACGTCCGGCGGGCAGATGCATCCCTTTTGGAGCGTCGCGATGATCTCGCGCGCGACACAACGCCCGAGCCTCATGCCTTGTATATGGTCGGAGCGCCAGTGGATGCCCGCCCAGAGGCGCGCCATGCCCGCGTTGTCCGCCAGCTTGTCGAACTCCGCCGTATAGTCCGGAAAGAAAAAGGAGAGCATCTCGCTCGCCGCCCCTGTATATGTGCTATGGCCCGATGGATAGGACGGGTGCCGCGGTGTTCCCGGCGAAGGGGTCGGTGTCAGACGGAGCATCCCGTCCCCAGATCCCCTGTCATTGACCTGCCGGTTGAACAGCACGCTGACGCGGTAGTCGTACTCGGCCGGCCGGGGGCGATAGCGGACGCCTGCGCGAGAGGTAAACCATTTGTAGTGCCAAGCCGCAAGAAGGGCGCTGTAGATGGCCATGTCCAGAGCCGCCCAGATCAGTGCCTGGCGCGGGGGCGAGTAGTTGAATCTCGAGTTCAGGAAGTTGAGGGCATGCCGGTGCCCCAATCCAGGCGTTTCGCTCTCGAACCACCGCGCCAGCTCGCGCCCGGTCAGGATTACAGGCTGGTCCTCACTGCGTTCGCGGTTGAAGACCGCGCCCAGGGGCTGGGGACGCAGTTGCAGGAAAGGGCTGATCGCGAGGCGCCGCCGGTTCGACGACGTCGGGTTCGCCAATGCGTCCGGGTCGTCGCGCAACGAGGCGAGCTCGATGAGCTCCTGTATCTCGCCGGAGAGAACGTCGGGATCGGTCGGATAGTCCGGAAAGTAGCACGGATCGGCCGGATTATCGGTCTTTTGGATCAGGTCCTGGATCCGCACGATGCAGGGCACCGCGCATGGGTTGATTGTCCAGAAGCCGGCCTCTGGCTCGACTTGCGGCCCACGCAAACCATACATCGTGCTGCCGGGGACTGCCGGCGGCCACGGCACGTCCAAGGGCCCGGGGCCGTTACTATCCCCGCAGCACAACATGGCATGTCCCTCCCAGGAACGGCAACAGTGAACAGGTTGTGGATCTCATGATCAGGCCTCCTTTCACTCAAAGAGTGAAGCGGGCCGATCATTAGTGTCTAGCGCGACTTTCGCCGATTTCGCTGATTACGTAAACTTCGCCATATCTTCGGCGTAGATCGCGAAATGACCGCGTTTCTTCATCTGGAGCTCCAGATGTGCTCGCAGCGACTGGAGGACGACCCTGTACTTACTACCGACGATAATGGCACGCACGGTCCCGCATTCGATCCAGAGTTGGATTGTCCGAATCGATACGCCAGTGATCGTTGCGGCTTGGGCTGTGTTGACGAAGATCTTTTCTCGGGAAGCTGGAGAGAGCGAAAGATAGAGGCTCAGTAACTCGGCATCTGTACAACCCTCGATCCTGACAGGTGAGGCTGTGTCGATCATGTTTACGTCCTCATGCCGCAATGGGTGCGTTTGGGGGTCCTGCGAGGGGGGGCGATATCCCGACTGCCGTGCTATGCCGATCGGCATAGCACCTTTATGACTTCAGTGACTACGAAGGCCGAACCATTTCGCTCCGAGGAGGAAGCGAGGCCGCAGATCTCGACCGGGCAAAGCCGCTGGGCGGGCCGAGGGCACCCAAGAAGGAGGTTATCGAGATCTGCGGAGATCCGGCTCTCAGCGGGCTGCCCGCACGTCCCCCCGCAGAGCCGGCAGGTCCAGCGGCACCACCGGCTCCTGCGCAAGAGCGGCGGCGAGCTTCTGGTCGTGGCCGTAGACGTCCTTGCGGAAGTTCACCACGCCGTTGTCTTCCACCCAGGCGGTGAAGTAGAGGATGTGCACCGGCAGCTTCTTGGGCAGCTTCACCGTGCGTTGCTCGCCCGAGAGGATGGCCTCGCGAACCTTTGTGCCTCTCCATTCCGGCTTGTCGCGGAGCAGGTACTCGGCGAGCTGCACCGGCCGCTCGAGGCGGATGCAGCCGTGGCTGAAGTCCCGCTCCTCCCGCGAGAAGAGATGGTCGGCGGGCGAGTCGTGGAGGTAGACGTCGTGCTCGTTCGGAAACATGAACTTGACTTGGCCGAGCGGGTTGTCCGGGCCGGACCGCTGGCGGATGCGCTGGTTGGCGCCCTCGCCCACGAATTCCATGTTGTGGCTCGCCAGATACCCGGGGTTGCTCGCCAGCTTGGGGAGGATCTCCCCTTCGGCGATGCTGGTGGGGATGTTCCACTCCGGGTTCAGCTCCATGTACTCCATCATGTCGCTGAACACCGGCGTCTGGCTCTGCTGCTTGCCCACGACGACGGCCATGTCGATCGCCTTGCGGCCCTCGTCGTAAAGCTCCATCCGGAACTCGGGGACGTTGACCCAGACGTAGCTGTCGCCGAGGGTGTTGGGCAGCCAGCGCCAGCGCTCCAGGTTGATCTCGATCTGCTGGATGCGCTGCTGGACCGGCACGTTGAGCTCCGCGACCGTGTCCTCGCCCAGCTTGCCGTCGGGCTCCAGGCCGTGCCGCTGCTGGAAGCGGGCGATCGCCTGGGCCACGGCATCGTCGAAGACAGGCGCGGGCTGCTGACCTTCCGGGGGCGCAGGCAGATCTCCCTCGGCCGTCAGCCGGTTGCGCAGGGCGAGCACGCCAGCCCCGCGGGCACCTTTCTCCAAGTCCTCGGGGACTTTGGACCAGCCGCCGCGTTTGGCGATTTCCCGGTAACGGGCGAGGGCATCCCGTAGCCGGGCGTAGCGCGGGTTGGGGGGAGCCAAGGTCCGGAGGCTCGCGGCTACGTCCTCCGACTGCAGCGCCTTTTCCAGACGGGCATCGAGGTCCACGTTGCGCGACTGGTTCTCCCAATGGATGCGGAGGGTTTCAGGCTGCACCCGGCCGATGGCCGTGTGGGCGGCGAGGGTGAGATAGACGAAGGTCATCTCCACGTCCAGGTCGGCCAGCCGGCGCTGGGCCTCGGGCGAATCCAGCGACTTGTCCTCTTTCATCTGGCTCAGGAGGCCGGCGAGCCGCTCGCTCTGGTAGCGCCGCGGGTCGAGCCCCTCGGTCGCGGCAACGGAGGCGACGGCCTGGGCGAGCTGCTCGGCCTGAGGGCGGGGGCCTTTCACATCCGACCAGGCGGGCTGGTACTGGCGCTTTTGATAGAAGCGGCGCATCTCGTCCCAGGCGCGCGCGCGCTCCTTCTGCTCTTTGATGGAGGCAGGAAGGATTTCGGATTCCACGGTAGACCGGATGATCTGTGCCACCTGCGGCGGCATGGTCTTCTCGTGGCATCCGGTAAGAAGAAAAATCCCGGCAAGGGCCAAAGACAAGGGTAAGGCTCGGAGCTTCATCGATTCCTCTCAAGCTGTAGGGATGCACCCGCTCGCCGGGGCGGCCTAAGTCACTTCATCCCCACGGCTTTTTTCATGGCCGCCGTGATGGACTGACGTTCTTTCAAGAAGTCTGCCCACGGGTCGGCTTCGAGCCCTTCGAGCCTTTCCGGGAGGTTTCGGACAGTATACGTGTTGGCCCGCACATCGGTCTCCAACTCTTCCCAGAAGAGGGGAGTGGAGACGGGCGCTCCCGTACGGGCGCGGGTGGAGTAGGCGCCGATCGAGGTGGCGCCGCGGCCGTTGCGCAGGTAGTCGATGAAGATCTTGCCCTTGCGGCTGGCCTTGGGGAGCTTTGATGTATAACGATTCGGCTCGTCGGCCACGATGCTCTCGACCACGGCCTTGGTGAAGGCCTTGACCTCGTCCCATTCGCCGCGGCGGGTGATGGGCACGCAGACGTGGAGCCCCTTGCCGCCGGTGGTCTTGAGCCAGGTGCGCAGCCCCAATCCCTCCAACTTCTCGCGCACCTTGAGCGTCCCTTCGACCACCCGCTCCCAGGAGAGACCCTCGTCGGGATCGAGATCGAAGACGATGTAGTCGGGCTTCTCGATGTCGTCGATGTGCGAGCCCCAGATGTGGAGCTCCAGCACGCCCATCTGCACCAGGTAGATCAGGCCGGTGAGCGAATCCACGGCCCCATAGGGCACGGCGGCGCCGCCTTCCTCGACCTGGACGCGTTTGATGGAGGCGGGGAACTGCTCGTTGACGTGCTTCTGGTAGAAGCATTGCTTGCCCTGTCCCGAGGGGCAGCGCACCATCGTCAGCGGCCGGTTTTTCAGATGAGGGAGGATCCAGGCCTGGATGCGCTCGTAGAAGAGGGCCAGCTCGCGCTTGGTCAGCCCCTGCTCGGGATAGAGGACCCGGTCGGGGTTGGAGATCTTGACGCCCGCGATCTCGGTGATGCCCTCGGGATCGCGCTCGGGGCCGAGCGGCGGAGTATCTCCCTTTTTCTTTGCAGTCTTCTTCACGGCGGCTTTCTTCGCAGCGACAGTTCTGGGAGCCGAAGCTTTCTTCTCGACCTTCTCGGTAGGCTGTGCCACCTCGCGCACGACCTCGCCCGGGGACTTGTCCTCGCGCAGCCCCTGGAACGTAGGATGCCGCAGGATGCCGTCCTCCGTCCACTCGGTGAAGGCGACCTCGGCCACGAGCTTGGGCTCGACCCAGTGGCTGCGGCGGGCTTCGGCGCCTCTCGGAGCCTTCTTGAAGGCCGGCGTCTCGCGCTCCAGCTTGCCGAGCTTCTTGCGCAGGTCGGTGAGAGTCTTGGCGTTGAAGCCGGTCCCCACCTTGCCGGCATAGACGAGATCCTTGCCCTCGTTCACCGCCAGCAGAAGCGCTCCGAACCCGGTGCGGGAGCCTTCGGGATCGGTGAAGCCGACGATCACCATCTCCTGGCGCTTGAGGCACTTGACCTTGACCCAGTCCTTGCCGCGGCCGGACCGGTAGGGCTGATCGCCTCGCTTGGAGATGATGCCTTCCAGGGCGTAGTCGCAGGCGTGGCGGTAGAACTCCTCGCCGGCGCCTTGGACATGGTCGCTGAGCCGGAGGATGCCTTCCTTGGGCTGGCCGGCCAGCAGGGCGGTGAGCGCCTCCTTCCGCTGGAGGAGCGGGAGGGGGCGGAGGTCGTAGCCATCCAGATGCAGGAGGTCGAAGGCGAAGAAGACGAGGTTCTCTCTGCCTCCCCCGAGCGCGTTCTGGAGGGCCTGGAAGCTGGTCGTGCCGTTGGGGAGGAGCACGGCGGCCTCGCCGTCGAGGAGCGCCTCCTTCGCGGGAAGGGCGGCGATGACCTCGACGATGGGGCCGAAGCGGTCGGTCCAGTCCTTGCCGTTGCGGGTGACGATTCGGACCTTGCCGTCCTTCAGCTCGCAGAGCACCCGGTAGCCGTCGAACTTGAGCTCATGAATCCACTCCTCGCCTTGCGGCGGGTCGGAGACCAGGGTGGCGAGCTGGGGAGCGACTTTCGCGGGCAACTTCGCCTTGCGGGCGCCGGGTGGCGGGGGAGGGGCAGCCTTCTTCGCAGGCGCCTTTTTCTTCGCGACCTTCTCCTCCCGGTTCGATTGCCAGACGCGGTCGGGATTGGCGGCGATCTCTTCCAGGGTGAGGCCGGTGGTGACGCTCTTCGGGTACTCCTGGGTAAGGGCATCCCCGCTGCCCGGTACGGCGACGTCGTCGTTGTCCTTGAAGAGGAGCCAGTTCTCCTTGTCCTCTCCTGCCCGGTCGCCGTGCAGGCGCACCAAGTGCCAGCCTCCGTGGAGCTTCTCGCCTTCGAGACGGAACTTGATATGACCCTTTTTGTAGGCCTTGACCGGATCGCCTTCCGGGTACCAGGTGCCGTGGTCCCAGAGCAGGACCGTGCCGCCGCCGTACTGACCCTTGGGGATGATCCCCTCGAAGCCGCCGTAATCCAGAGGATGGTCCTCGACGTGGACGGCCAGCCGCTTCTCGCCCGGGTCGAGGCTCGGACCCTTGGGCACGGCCCAGCTCCGGAGGACGCCCTCCATCTCCAAACGGAAGTCGTAGTGCAGCCGGGTCGCGGCGTGCTTCTGGATGACGAACGAGTTGCCCTTGGCCTTCGCGACCTTGCCCGCCGGTTCGGGGGTCTTCTTGAAATCCCGCTTGCGCTTGTATTCCTGGAGTGCCATGGCGAATCAGGCCGATTTCCGCTTGGCGGCGGTTTTCTTGGCGGGCTTGCGGACCGGCTTCTTCGCCGCTGCTTTTTTCGCAGGCTTCCTGCCCGGCTTTTCCTCGACGCTGCGCTTGAGCAGGGCCATGAGGTCCACCACATTTCCGCCGCGCTCCTGTTTGGGCTTGGGCGGGGCCTCGGGCGACTCTTCGAGCTGGCCGGCTTCGACGCGCTCCTTGATCAGCTTCTTGAGGTCCTTGTAGTAGTCGTCGCGGTATTTCTCGGGCTCCCAGTCGGAGACCATGCCCTCGACCAGGCGCTCGGCCATGTCGAGCTCGCGCTCCGAGACCCCCTCCTTGCCCTTGGGCAGGTCGAGCTCGCTCACGTCGCGCAGCTCGTGGGCGAAGCGCAGGACGTTGAGCACGATCGCATCCTCGTGGACGAGGACCGCGGCCAGATATTGCTTGGTGCGGATCACCACCTTGGCGATACCGACCTTGTTCGTGCGGCGCAGGGTCTCGCGCAGCAGGGCATAGCTCTTGGCTCCTCTCTTTTCCGGGCCCAGGTAGTAGGGCTTGTCGAAGAAGAGCGGGCTGATCTCTTCGGCATCCACGAAGTCGAGGATGTCGACCGTCTGGGTCTTTTCGGGGCTGGCGCGCTCGAGATCCTCGTCGGAGATCACGACGTGCTTGCCCCCCTCGACCTCATAGCCGCGGACGGTATCCTCCCACGGCACTTCCTTCCCGGTCTCCTCGTTGACCCGCTTGTAGCGCAGCCGCGCCATGTTCCGGCGGTCCAGCATGTGGAAGCTGACGGTCTCCTCGCGCTTCTCAGCCGAGTAGAGCCCCACCGGGATGTTCACGAGGCCGAAGGTGATGCTCCCTTTCCAGATCGATCGCGCCATAAATCCTCCCCGGGTGCAGACTTCGCAAAATGTGTGCCGTTGAGGGAGACGCCCCGGAGGAGACGCCCCACGGGGCGTCTCTACATTGGGAGGGTAGATGCGTGGGGAGGGGTAGATGCGTGGTCTCCCCACTGTAGAGACGCCCCGTGGGGCGTCTCCTGTCTTGTGAGAAGCTAGACCTATGCCGCCCCAGCCCAAAACCGGCAAGACAGGCACCCAGATCTGGAAAGTCCATGGAGGGCATGCCGAGGCCCGGGCCGACCATCTCGCCACCGAGGAGCCCCTGGAGATCCGTCTGGTCTGGGAAGGCGGCGAGCGCACCGTTGCCGTCACCATGCGCACCCCCGGCAATGACGAGGAGCTGGCTGCCGGCTTCCTGTTCGCCGAGGGGGTGATCGACCGCCGCGAGCTGATCGTCGGCTTCCGCCGGCCGATCGAAAGCGGGGAAGAGCCCGAGCCGAACGTCGTGGAGGTCGAGCTTGCCGAGGCGCCCGAGGCCGATCTGCCGAGCCTGGAACGGCATTTCTTCTCCAGCAGCGCCTGCGGCGTCTGCGGCAAGGCCGGGCTTCAGGCGCTCCAGCTCCGGGCTCCCGGCCGCCTTCCTCCCGGTCCCGAGGTGGACCCGGCGGTGATCACCGGCTTGCCGGACCGTCTCCGCGAGGCGCAGGGGATCTTCGAGGCCACCGGCGGCCTGCACGCGGCCGGGCTCTTCGACGCCGGGGGCCGGCTCATCGCCCTGCGCGAGGACGTGGGCAGGCACAATGCGCTCGACAAGCTCTTCGGCTGGGCGTTCCTCCAGGGCCTCCTCCCCCTCCATGGCCACCTGGTTCTGGTGAGCGGCCGGTCGAGCTACGAGATCCTCCAGAAGTGCCTCATGGCGGGGGTCCCGGTGGTCTGCGCGGTCTCGGCGCCGAGCAGCCTGGCAGTCGAGCTGGCCAACCGCTTCGGGATCACCCTGGTCGGCTTTCTCCGGGGCGACCGGTTCAATGTCTACAGCGGAGTCGAGCGCTTGCCTGCTGCTGCCGTGTAAATCTTTCATGGGAATCGGGCCCCTCTCCCGGGAATCCTCTCTGGCATAGAAGCTGCACTTTCGGGGGGACGGAGCCTGATCAGGTTTCGTCCTGATTGGCGCCGGCCCAACGAGCCTCTCAACGGGCTTCGCGGCCCTCCCTGACGGGGAGGCGTTCTGACTCCCTTGACTCAGCAAACGCCTCCCCGCTTTTTTGATTCATTCCTCACAGGAGGAACACCATGAACCGGAAGATTTCTGTGGCGTTGGCACTCTGGCTGGCCCTGGCGGGCGGCCTGCTGACCGCCTGCGACAAGGACGGGCACAAGGCCGTGGAGGCGGAGCGGGACGCGCAGGGCAAGACCAACATCCACATCGACGGCGACGAGGTGCAGGACAACCTCGACCAGGCGGGCGAGCAGCTCGAGCGCGCCGGGGACCAGGTGGCGAAAGGCGCCGAGCAGGTGGCGGAGGGCGCCGAGCAGGTCGGCGCGGCCATCGAGCGCGGGGCCAAGCAGGTCGAGGCCGAGGTCGGCCCCGTCCTCGACGACGCGGCCATCACCGCGCGCATCAAGGCCAGGCTGATCGCGGATCCGGAGATCAAAGCCTTCCACATCGACGTGGACACGGTCGATGGCCGAGTCGCGCTCAACGGCAAGGTTTCGTCCGCGGAGCAGCGCTCCGAGGCCGAGCACCTCGCCCGCGGGACCCAGGGGGTCCGGCAGGTCGTGAACCTGATCCAGATAGCGGGGCAGGATGTACCTCTGCAGGTGCCGCCGCCCGCGGGGCCGGCCCAGTAAGCAAAACGACCTGGCCGGGGTATGCTCCCTGGCCAGGCCCATGAACCCCTACATCGAAAGCTTCCTCCCTCTCTTCGTGGCGATCAACGCGCTCGGCGTGATCCCCATCTATCTGGCGGTGACCGAGGGCATGACCACCCGTCAGCGCCGCCGCCTGACTTTCCAGGCTGTGGTGACCGCCTCGCTGGTGGCTGTCCTGGTGCTCTTCGCCGGACAGCTCATCTTCTCGGCGCTGGGGATCACGGTGAACGACCTCCGGGTCGGCGGCGGTCTGATCCTGCTGGTGCTCAGCACGTCCAACCTGATCTTCGGGGACTTTCGGCGGCGCGATCCGCGGCAGGAAGGCGACGAGGAGGAAGGGGCGTCGGTGGGCGTTGTGCCACTCGGGATTCCGCTGATCATCGGCCCGGCAGCCATCACTTCGGTCCTGGTCTCGCGGGAGGCCTACGGCTACCTGCCGACGCTCACCTCCCTCGTGCTCAACATGATCCTTGTCTTCCTGGTCCTCGCGTTCAGCCCCTGGCTGGGGAGGATCATGGGCACCGCGGTGAGCCAGGCGGTCGGCAAAGTGTCGAGCCTCTTCCTCGCCGCGATCTCCGTTGCCCTGATCCGCGCCGGGATCGTGGGGATGATTCAGGCGCTGTAAGCCGCTTGGACCGGCTCCGCGTTCCTTGGAACCGTCCCAAAGTCCTTGGATCGGCCCGAAGCTTCTCAGATCGGATCCAAGCCGCTTAAATCCGGTCTAAGCCCCTTAAATCGGATCTAAGCTCCTTAGATCCGGCCTAAGCCTCTTAGATTGGATCTAAGCCTCTTAAATCCGGCGCGAAGCTTCTTAGGACGGCCCCAAGCTTCTTAGATCCGATCTAAGCTCCTTAGATGGGATCTAAGCCTCTTGGATCGGGCCTAAGCTTCTTAGATCCGATTTAAGTCGCTTAAATTGGGCCGGAGCTTCCTTAGGACGGATCCAAGCTCCTTAGATCGGCCCTAAGCTTCTTGGATCGAATCTAAGCTCCTTAAATCGGGTCTAAGGACGCGTCACGGAATAAGTGCCTCAGTTGCACGTTCTTCCCTGGGGAAGATTGTGTAGTTCCATTCACCATGAAAGCTGTCTCGGCGGAGATTGACTTCCGCGACTTCTTTCTTGCTGACCACCTTGCCCGCCGGGTACTTTGCCCGATCGAGCTCCGCCCGGACTTTTAGGCCCTTCGCAGTGGTGGTCGCCGCGATGAGGTTCACAATTACTTCGTGACTCACAAGAGGCTTGCCACGCCAGTTCTGGCTAATAAAGGAGAACAGCCGATGTTCAATCTTGTTCCACTTGCTCGTGCCGGGAGGAAAGTGGCTCACAGAGATGGGTAGCCCCAATTCATCAGCCAGCTTCTGAAGCTCCACTTTCCATAGTCTTAAGCGGGACCCATTGCTGCCACCACCATCCGCGGTAATCAGTAAGCGCTCAGCGGCCGGATAGCTCTCTCTCCCCATCGAATGCCACCAGCGACGGACTGTCTCCACCGCAAAAGTGGACGTATCATGATCCACTCCCACGCTGACCCAACCGCTGTTGGTCGCCAGATCATAAACCCCATAAGGAATGGCGCGCCCCAATTCAGGGTCCGCAAAGTCATGTACCTTGACCTTCTCCGGTAACCCCTTGGGGCGCCACTCGCGCCCGCCGTTCTTGAATACCCCCACTAGTTCTTTTTTCTTGGTGTCGACGGAAATCACCGGGTCGGCTGTCGCAAGATACTCCTGTGCTTGGCGATTGATGTTTTCGAATTGAGCGTCGCGATCCGGATGGCTTGCTCCTTCCAAGGTCTTTTGGTTCGCCTGAAGACTATATCCCAGAGAGTGGAGGAGATCTGCCACTATGCGATGACTCACCTGGTGCCCCATGTGATTCAGTTCCTCAGCCAAGTGCCGAACGCTCTTCGAGGTCCACCGCAGGGGGGACTCCGGATCCCCACGCTCTGTCGGATTGATGAGCTTTTCCAGATCCTCCTTCAGTGTCGGATCGGTATCGACCGTCTTCTTGCGGCCCCCGCCCGGCAGCCTGATGTCACCGTGACGAGTTACTGGTGGCGCTTTGAGCTCTTCGATACCCCGACTAATAGCTTGCCGGGACACGCCTGTGCCTCGCGATGCGCTAGAGATTCCCCTGGATCCAATCGCCTGGGCCTCTGCAGCCGCTATCAAGCGACGGGTTCGCTCATCAAGGTGGGGAGAGAGAAGGTTGAATCGGTGTCGTATCGCCTCTTCATCAGACATTGTACTCCAAGAGTACAACAAAAGACCCCTAAATCCGCTAGCGTTATTGCATGACGCGCCCTAAGCCTCTTAATTCGGCCCGGCGGCCGATCGCCTGGCCCAAAAAGTTCACCGCCGGAGGGCGGGGGCTCCCTCTCCCGCGAAGCGGGGGAGGGCAGGGGAGGGGGTTTTCAGGCCGACGTCGAAGCTGAGAGCTACCGTTCCAACCACTCCACCTCCCGCCTCCGCCGCCCGTACCCTGTTTCCTCCACCAGCCTGCGCGCCTGCGCTACATGCCGTTCCAGACCGTCGCGGTCTCCCCGCTGGCGACAGAGCCGGGCCCATTCCAGATGCGCGTCGCACTCTTGCAGGCGCATCGAGCTCCGCTCGGCGATCTCCAGCGCCTCGGAAAGGTCCGCCTCGGCAGCGGGGAGGTCGCCCCGGAGCCGCCGTAAGGCGGCCTGGGCCAGGAGGCCCCAGGGAAGGTTGTGCTCGGTACCTGCCCGCCGCAGGCCCTCCACGGCATGTTCCAGGTGCTCCGCGGCCTTGGCGAAATCCGCTTCTGCCTCCTCGCCGGGAGCCGTCGGCCGGGGGGCCGTCAGAGCTAGGCCGAGATGGGCTCGGCCCAGGCTCAGGTGGTTGATGGCGATGTCGAGGAGACGCCGCGACCCAGACAGCGCAATCCTGAGAGCTTCCTCCGCCCGCTCCCGCATCTCCCGGTACGCCTCGCGGAACCGCCGCGCCGCCTCCGGGTCCGCAACGAGACCGTCCGCCACGGACCCGTCCTCCGGCTCCCCGCTGCTCAGCAGCAGATCGCAGTACCAATAGCTCGCAATTGAGATGAGCCGAGG
This sequence comes from Acidobacteriota bacterium, assembly GCA_034667225.1. Classification (GTDB taxonomy): domain Bacteria; phylum Acidobacteriota; class Thermoanaerobaculia; order Multivoradales; family UBA5704; genus DATMER01. The sequence continues at coordinate 166,741 of JAXDKG010000052.1, read as the reverse complement.
GTACTGGGGCTGCCACTCCGTCTGAATGGCCTCGGCTTCGCGAAAGGCCTCTGCGCTCTTCTCCCTATGACCTGCTTGGTGCAGGGCGTCCGCCAGCTTTGCCCGTTGGTTTGTCCGCTGGAAAGCGTCGTCGCTGCGTTCGGCCAGATCGACGCCCTGCTTCCCGAAGGCCACGGCACGCTCCACCTCACCCAGGGTCAGGGTCAACTCGCTGAGATTGCCGGCGGAGATGGCAGCGCCCTCCCACTCCTCGCGCTCAACATCTATATCCAGGCTCGCCTTCATGGGCTGAACCGCCTCCGCCAAGCGGCCCAGGGCGCGCAGGCAGAACCCGGCCTCATTGAGAAGGAACGCCGCCTGATCCGCGGAGACGAGGCTGGCTGAGGGCTGGTCCCAGGGACGCTCAAAGAAGCCGGAAAGCGCCGACAGATCCGAGCCGAATGCACCGAGCTTCTTGAGGCTGTAAGCCTCGTTGCCACGCCGGATGCGCCGCCGGAAGACCTCTCTGTACACCTCCTGCTGCTGCCCCGCCCGACAGCCGTGGATCACCGCGATGAAGAGCGGCTCCATGGCCTCCAGCGTATCGGGCAGATCCGGAGCCTCCTTCTGAAGATGCTCGTAGAGGCGCAGGTTCCCGGCCCGCCAGGCTTCCGGCCGTTGCTGCTCAAGCTCCTTCTGGAAGAAGACCCGAACCAGGGGATGGGCATCGAGATCTTCTCCTCCTTCGGCAACCAAGCGAGCTTTGCGCAGTCGGGCCACTGCCTTGCGAAACCGCGTCTCCTGCGAGATTCCGATGGTCTCGGTGAGGCCGGGGATCGGCGGGTCCGCCCGTAGGGCCTTCACCTGCGCCGGCTCGGCGGGCCGGTCGAAGAGCCCCAACAGGCGCAGGACCTCCACTTCCGGAGTCTCCAAAGACTTCGCGTAGGACGCGATCACCCGCCTCGCATGCCCTGTCTCGTCGGCATCCTCCTCCAGGATAGGCACCTCACGGCGACGGCGGACATCTCCGTCGCAAAGATCCTTGAGGTAGGTTCCCAGAAGCGTCAACGTCAGAGCGTGGCTGCCGAACTCTACCGAGGCGGACCGCAACTCGGACTCTCTTCCTTCGACACCGAGCTCTCGGAGGAGCCCTGCTCCGGCTTCCGGGGCAAGGGCTTCCAGATTTATCTGCGGCGCGGTCTTGGCCGAGGAATCCAGATCTTTGATGCGCTCGCGGGTGGTGACTACGCACAGGCCGTTGTTGCCAGCGGCCAGCCCCTTGAGCAGCGCCGCAAGGCCCGGGTCCTTGAGCCGCCCCGCCAGAGGTGACGAAGACGGATGCTGGAGTGGCTCGACGCCGTCAAGGACGAGCAGAGTCTTCTCCTGTCGCACCAACTCGGCCAGTCGCAGGCCACGATCCCGGGACGCTCCGGTCTTGGGATCGGGATCTCCGAACCAGGCCAGGGCGTGATCGAGGAAGCGATCGGCGGAGGTGACGCGCTCCTCGGTGCCCTGGCTGTAGAAAGACCAGTCGAGGACCCGCCGGGAGCCGCGCCAGTCGGCGGCGGACATGCGGTCGAGCCAGTGGCTCACCAAGGCCGACTTGCCCATGCCTCCGAAGGCGACGAAGGTGAGGACATGCGTTTTGGCGTCTTCCCAGGCGGCGTCGAGGCGCGCGAGCTCGGTTTCCCGGCCGATCAGAAGGGGGCCGGCGATGGGGAGGCGGCCGAGGTCGAGGCAGGGAAGGAACGCGGGCATATCCCCCGCCCGCCCGGGGTTGCCACCCCGGGCCGATGCCTCCGCCCCTTTAGGGCTGGGGGTGGTTGGTGGGGCGCTCCCTGGGGTTGAAACCCCAGGCTCTATGCCTGCGCCCCCGTTGGGGGCTTTTTCCCCCTCCCCCGGCCGGAGGGAGGCTTTGGCTGCCTCCGCGATCTTTTGGCCGATCGCCTTCAGGACGGCTTGGCGCTTGGCCTTCCCGGGAGTGTCGAGAGGACGGGCAATGTCGTGGGCGGCTTGAATCTCCGCCAGGGGAGTGTGCTCGTAGAGGCAGGGAGACAGCAGGACCCAGAAGAGCGCCACGCCCCGGTCTCGGGCAGCTTCGATCAGGTAGGGCAGCTCGTTCTGCTTGATGAAGTCTGAGGCCAGGAAGTTGGAGCTGACCAGGAGGACCCCGATGCGGGCGGAGGCCAGCGCCTTGTCGATCTCCTCGCGCCACTTCTCGCTCGGTTTGATGTCGCCGTCCCACCACACATCAACGAGGCTGTCGTGCACCAGGGGCGCCAGCATGGTACGGAGCTCGCCCAGCGATTTCTTGTCCTGGTGGCTGTAGCTCAGGAAGACCGTGGGCCGGGCTGAGGTGGACATGGAGAGGGTATTGTAGCGAAGAAGGAAGACCCCCTCCTCGATCCTCCCCCGCTGCGCGGGAGAGGACGCCGCCCTCCCGGGGAAAGGCGCAGTGGACTTCCTGAGGCTCTCGTGGGAACGGGGAGTCCCCCCTCCTAGCCTCCCCTCAGAGCCAACCCTCCCCCTCCCCGGGGGGAGGGACCCGCCCGCCACCAGAAAAGCAGCCTATCGGATGCAAGTCTCCCCCTCTCCCGGGGAGGGCGTGCTTGGGGGACCGGGAGAGGGGGCCGGGGGGTGAGGGTCCGATAAGATCCCCGCATGCGCCGGAAGCTCCTCGCCCTGCTCCTCCTCCTCCTGCCTACTCTCGCCGCGGCGCAACGGCCTCCGGAGCTGATCGTCCAGGCTCCCCCCTCCCTGGAACGGGCCGCGGCCAAGGTGCGGGCGGTCGAGCCCGGACGGCTCCTGGATGCCATGCGCCTGGTGGGACTGAAAGACCCCGGTCCGCCCATCCAGGTGCTCCTGGGACCGGAAGGGTCCGATCTCGCGATGGTGCCGCCTTGGGTGTCGGGCTACGCGTTTGGCGAGGAAGGGGTCATCGTGCTCCTCCCGGCCAGGGCTCCTTCCTATCCCGACTCCTCGCTCGAAGAGCTTCTCCGGCATGAAGTGGCGCATGTGCTCGTGGCGCGGGCCGCGGGCGGACGGCCGCTGCCGCGCTGGTTCCACGAGGGGCTGGCCATGATCGCCGGACTGAGCTGGGGGCTCGACGACCGCTCCCAGCTCACTCTGACGCTCGTCGGCGACGGCGAGGTGTCCCTGGAGCAGCTCGAGCAGGAGTTCCGCGGAGAGCGGGGGGCGGTGCAGGGCGCCTATGCGATGGCCGGCGCCTTCGCCAATGTTCTGCTCCGGCGGCATGGCGACGACGCGGCCGCACGCATCCTGGCCGAGGTGGCGCGCGGTCTCTCGTTCGAGGACGCCTTCCAGAGCGCCACGGGGACCTCGCTCGCGGAGGCGGAGCGCGCCTTCTGGCGGCGCCAGACCCTCTTGTACCGATGGGTGCCGCTCCTGACCAGCTCGGTCACGCTCTGGCTGCTGATCACGCTGCTGGCGATCTGGGCGATGGGCAAGCGGCGGGCGCGGGATGCGGCCCTGCGACGGATCTGGGAGGAAGAAGAGGAACGCCGGCTCGCCGCTCCCGAGATACTGCGTCAGGATTCTGACGAGCCGGTCAATTGATTACAAGCGTGACTACAGGTAATAACCTACAACGTCGAGCACGAAGTGCGTGCTCCCCGCGGAGCTGTTCTGGACTCCCAGCGTGCCGGCTGCGTCCGTCGAAAGCATCAGCATGGAAGTGCCGGCCCGGGTCTGGCCGGCGGAGAAGTTGACGACGCTGGTCCCCATGGGGAAGGCATTGCCGGGGAAGACCTGGAAGTTGCCGACGGCGCTCGCACCGATCGAGGTGACGTTGACCGCGACTGCCTTGGCGTTCGCCGGAACCCCGCAGAAGCCCGCGACCGGGAAGGTCCGCACCTGGGAGGCCGTCAGCGCCGGCCCGCCGCGCGAGCCGTTCGCATTGCGCGTATCGACCACACGGCAGGGCGCCACGGTGTAGAAATCCGCCAGGGATGCCGGCGGCGCGTAGAAGAAGCCGTTGGCGAGGCTGGAGCTCTGGCCGTTGACGTTGGTCACGGCCACGGCCACCTTGCCCGTGGGCTTGGCGGGCGTCACGGCGGTGATCCGGGTGGAGTTGACCACGACGACCGAGCTGGCCGCGGTGCCGCCGAAGGTGACGGTGGCGCCGGCCTGGAAGCCCGTGCCGGTGATCGTGACCGCGGTGCCGCCGGCTGTGGTCCCGCTCTTGGGACCGACAGCGGCGACGACCGGCGGCGGAATGGACGCGGCCGCCGGGAAGATGCAGGAGTTGACCGCGTTCTGAATCGCCGGCCCCAGCTTCTCGGAGATGGTGCGCGGGTGGAACACCGTCTTCGACGAGCAGCCGGTCAGGCCCGAAAGGTGGCAGTAGCTCATCAGCGAGCCGGTGACGCTGGTCACGCCGTTGATGGTCTGCGCGGCCGGGCAGCTCTTGGTGCCGGCGAAGCAGCCGCTCTCGGCGTTGTAGCAGTTGTCGATCGGCGTGGCGTAGCAGTGGGTGTGCGGCGAGCCGAAGTTGTGGCCGAGCTCGTGGGCCACCACCAGGATGTCGCCCGAGCTCGGGGTGGTGCCGGTCGTGTAGACCTGGCTGAAGCTCGTCCCGTAATACTTGCTGCACAGGCTGGTGAGCCAGGCGATGCCAGAGGCGCCGCCGCCCGGCTGCTTGCCCGAGAGCATCATGGCGACCGCGCGGGAGACGCCGGCGTAGGTGGTGTTCCAGACGTTCGAGAACTCCTGCAGCTTCGCCGAGCTGGCGTTGCCGCTGGTCGCCTGGGTGTATGGGTCCGCCGTCGTCGAGGGGCGCAGGATCGTCTGGCCCTGGAGGAGCTTCACCAGCGCGTCGCGCTCGTAGATCACCGTCATCGAGGCGATCAGGCTGGCGATGTAGTTCGTCGCCGTGGTCGTGTTGTTCGCGAACTTGATGGAGAGGAGCTCGTTGTCTGTATCTACGGCGATCGTCGCTGTGTGCAGGGTGGTGATCGCCTCGGCGGAGACCGACCCGAACGGCGCGGCCGTTTGCTTGATCGTCTCGGCCATCCGCTCCTGCCGTTCCTGCAGCTCCTGCATGAAGTCGAGGGGGGCGCCGCTCTGGCCGCAGGCCCAGGAGGACTGCTCGCCCCGTTCCTTCAGGAAGACCTCCGCCGGGGCCACGATATGGCGCCGGGTGCCCTGATCGACCGCCAGGGAGGGGACGTGGCTCAGCGGGTGAAGCTCGTGGAGCGCGTCGCGGGTCTGCGTGAAGCCGTTCACCTGGCCGGTGTCCGGATCGACCGCCACGAAGACCGTCATCTCGGGATCGTCCGCGGCTGCGCCGGAGAAGAATGCGAGCCGCGAGCGGGGGATCTCGCGCTGGAGCCGGCCCTCGACCACGAAGACCTTGGCGCCGGGAGCGTAGACGTCGAACCGGGTCAGGAGCACGTCGGCCCGGGCGTCGGGACCCACCGGCCAGTCCGCCACCCGCACCGTCGTCTTCTCGGCCGCCTTCAGAAGGCCCGGCACCAGCTCCTCGCCGAACGACACGATCTCCGCCCGCTCGCTCGTCCCTGTCGCCTCGATCAGCTCACCCTGGACCGCGGCCCGGATTGGAATGGGCGGCGCGGCAAAGACGGGAACGGCTGCCAGGATGAACAGGCTTAGGGCGAACAGGCGAGGCTTCATCATTCCGAGATCTCCTTCCAATGCCTTGGACGCTTATGCGTAACCCTCTATCGAACAATGGAAGCGGCCAAAAACTTCCCAGCATGCCAACGCATTTGGCATGCCAATGTTAATCAGCTGAAAACAAAGGAGATCTAGGAGTGCAGGGACAGTTTATGTCCGGATCTATGGACAGAAACTGTCAGCGGAGCACGATGCGGCCGTCCTCGACGTCGACGGTCGCCTTGCCGCCGGCCTGGAGCTTGCCGAAGAGCAGCTCCTCGGTCAGGGGGCGCTTGACCTCGTCTTCCAGGACACGGGCCAGGGGCCGGGCGCCGAAGGCGGGGTCGTAGCCCTTCTCGGCCAGGAGCTTGCGGGCGGCGTCGGTGATCTCGACGCGGACCTTCTTCTCGGCGAGCTGGCGCGACATTTCGCGCACGAACTTCTCGACGATCTGCTCCATGAGGTCCGGGGTGAGCGCGTTGAAGCGGATGCGGCCGTCCAGCCGGTTGCGGAACTCGGGGCTGAAGAGGCGCTCGACCGCGCGGTCCGACTCGGAGGAGTGCCGCAGGCCTTCGCCGCCCTCGCCTCCGAAGCCGAGCCCGCGCTGGGCCAGCTCGCGGGCGCCGACGTTCGAGGTCATCAGCAGGATGACGTGCCGGAAGTCGGTCTGCTTGCCGTTCGTGTCGGTCAGAGTGCCGTGATCCATGACCTGGAGGAGGACGTTGAACACGTCCGGATGGGCTTTCTCGACCTCGTCGAGGAGGAGCACGGCGTGGGGATTCTTGCTGATGCCCTCGGTGAGCAGGCCGCCGCGGTCGAAGCCCACGTAGCCGGGAGGGGCGCCGACCAGGCGGGAGACGGAGTGCGGCTCCATGTACTCGCTCATGTCGAAACGCAGGAAGGCGATGCCGAGCGCCTCGGCGAGCTGCTTCGCCACCTCCGTCTTGCCGACGCCGGTAGGGCCGGTGAGCAGGAAGTTGCCGACCGGCTTCTGCGGGTCGCGCAGCCCGGCGCGCGAGACCTTGATGGCGCTGACCAGGCGGTCGATGGCCTCGTCCTGGCCGAAGATGACTTTCTTGAGCTCCTGCTCCAAACGCTGAAGCTGCTCGCGCTCATTGCCCTTGACCTTGCCGGCGGGGATCTGGGCCATGGTGGCCAGGACGGCTTCCAGGTCGGGGACCGTGACCCTCCTGGCTCCGCGCAGCGATACGGCCGCGCCAGCCTCGTCGAGCAGGTCGATGGCCTTGTCCGGCAGCCTGCGGTCGCGCAGGTAGCGGTCGGCCATGTCGACCGCGGAGCGGATCGCCGGCTGGGTGTAGCGCACCCGGTGGTGCTTTTCGTAGCGCTCCTGGAGCCCCTGGAAGATCTTGACCGTCTCGTCAGCGGTAGGCTCGTTGACCTCGACCTTCTGGAAGCGGCGGGCGAGCGCCTGGTCGCGCTGGAAGGTCTGGCGGAACTCCTCCCAGGTGGTCGCGCCGATGCAGCGCAGGGTGCCGTCCTGGAGCGCGGGCTTGAGCAGGTTCGAGGCGTCCATGGTGCCGTGGCCGGCGGCCCCGGCGCCGACGAGCGTGTGGATCTCGTCGATGAACAGGACCGGGCTCTCCTGGGCCGCCAGGGCCTGGAGCACGCCTTTGAGGCGGTTCTCGAAGTCGCCGCGGTATCGGGTTCCGGCGAGGAGCGAGCCCATGTCCAGGCGGTAGACCTTGGTCTTGAGGAAGGGCTCGGGCACCTCGCCCTTGGCGATCCGGAGGGCGAGGCCCTCCACAAGAGCGGTCTTGCCCACGCCGGGATCGCCGACGTAGATCGGGTTGTTCTTTCGGCGCCGCTGCAGGATGTGCAGGGTGCGGCCGATCTCCTTGGAGCGGCCGATGAGCGGATCGATGGCGCCGCGGCGGGCCATCTCGGTCAGGTCCTGGGCGAAGGCCTCCAGCGGATCGCCGCGGAAGCCGCCGCCGGGCCCGGGCTCCTCGTCGTCGTCCATCCCAGGATGGCCGGAGTGCACCGGACCGCTGGGGAGGGAGCCCAGCTTGGACACGCCATGGGCGAGGAAGCTGACCACGTCGAGCCGGGTGACCCCCTGCTCCTCGAGCAGGTCGGCGGCATAGGACTCGGGCTCCTCGAACAGGGCGACGAGGAGGTCCGAGCCGCGGATCTCCTCGCGGCCGGTGCCCTCGACGCGCACGGCGGCCCGGGCGAGGGTGCGCTGGGCGGCGAGGGAGAGGCGCGGCTCGAAACCAGTTTCTCCATCGAGGCCGTCGAGCCCGTCGAGGCTCGCGACCTCCTCGGCCAGGTAATCGGCCAGGCGCTCCTGGACGCGGCGGACGTTCGCGCCGGCGTGGCGCAAGACCTCGGAGGCCTCGTCGTCGAAGGTGAGGGCGTAGAGCAGGTGCTCCAGGCCGGCGTACTCGTGGCCCAGGCGCCCGGCCTCGCTCATCGCGAGCGAGAGGGAGATCTGCAGATCGTCGGAAAGCCTCATGGTTCCTTTAAGCTTACTCGTCTCGTTCTTCAGTTGGCTCGATGGTCAGGAGGAGCGGCATGCCGTTCTCGTGCGCGTCAGCCATCACTTCGGCCACCTTGGTCTCGGCCACGTCCTTGCTCGGGTAGATCCCGGCGAGTCCGACCCCCTTGTGGTGGACCTGGAGCATGACATGAGTGGCCTCGGGGGGCGACTTGTGGAAGTGGGTCATCAGGACGTGCACGACGAAATCCATCGTCGTGAAGTCGTCGTTGTGGAGCAGAACCTTCCACTTCCGCGGACGTTTCGTCCTGCGCCGCTTCTCGGTGGCGACCCCGCTCTCCTGCTCTGGATCAAACACGAATCGAGCCATACCGATTCCACGTTAGCGGACGGGGGAGGAGGGAGGCAAGGGGAGTTGCGGAGGTACCCCAAAGGAATTACACTGTCGCAGAAAGCGGGAAGAAGACTAGACACCGCACAATGTGGGTCCGGAGGTCTTGCCTTGAAAACGGCGTCCCTGAAGGCTAATCTGTCCTTGCTCAACGGTCCGGTTCGGTCTGTGGCCATGCCTGTTCGAACATTCAGCGCGCTTCTTCACCGAGAAGACGACCTCTACGTCGCCGAGTGCGTCGAGGTGGGGACGGTGAGCCAGGGCGCGACGGTCGAAGAGGCTCTGGCCAATCTGAAAGAGGCCACGGAGCTTTACCTGGAGGAGTTCCCCGTTCCTGACGGGGACCGGCCTCTGCTGACGACCTTCGAGGTCGCCGTTGGCCAGCCTTCCTAGAATCTCCGGAGAACAGGCGATTCGTGCGCTGGAGCGGCTCGGGTTCGTGGCCGTCCGGCAGCGGGGAAGTCATGTCATCCTGAAGAAGGAGACGGAGGCCGGGGCTGTCGGCTGCTCCGTGCCGCTCCACAAAGAGCTTGCGGCCGGCACGTTACGCGGAATCCTGAAGCTGGCCAAGATATCGACAGCGGAATTCCTGGAAAAACTGTGAAGGCGGCGGACAAGGCCGGAGCGGGATAGACCCGCCCCGGCCTGTTTGGTCTCAGTGGCTCTGGATCCAACTCAGGACCGGCTGCCAGACGAGAGTCTGCGCGTTGTTAGCGAGGAAGAGGTCGGCGTGGCCGAAATCGGCTAGCTGGTTCGCGGGGGGCTGCCTATCGATGACCAGGCTGGTCACGTCCGCGCTCCCGAGGAGCGTGGTCGTGTAGAGCCCGAAGGTGCCGAAGCCGCCGGCGGCTCCCACGTAGAAGACCGGGACCTCGATGTCGTCCAGGTGATCGTCGAAGGAGACCTCCGCGATGCTGTCGTCGTCGCAGGTGGCCGCGTCGGCATCCAGCAGCTCCCGCGCCGGCTGGAAGGGCGAGGAGCCCATCTCCAGCTCCCGTAGAGTCGGCTCCTCCGTGTAGAGGAGGCCGTTGGGTTTTCCTTCCGCGTCGAAGGTGCCGCCCGTGAAGTGGTACAGGGGGACCGGGCCGAGATCTGGAGGGAAGAAGAGGAATGTCATCGAGCCCACGGCGAGCGACGCCTGCCGGTTCGTGAAGCCGGGGAGGATCGGCGAGGCGCCCTGGGGATCGGTCGCCGCCAGTTGCGCGATGGTGGCGATGAGAACGCCGTTGACGCTCTGGTAGGTGCCTTCCTGCCAGGACGGCAGGGCGCCCAGGTAACGGGCGCAGGCGGCCTGCCGCAGCGCCTCGACGTCCGTCTTCAAGTAGATGTCCACGGGGATGAAGCCGCGGACCTGCTGCAGGCGAGCCGGGAGCTGGGACTCGCGGTCGAGATAGGCATAGCCGATCTGGCCGCCGCGGCTCCATCCGAGGAGGAACATCTTCCCGGCGCCGTCGTTGGTCGCGAAGCGGATGCCCCGGGCGACGGCCAGCGCCACGCCGAGGTCGCGGGCGTCGCGCTCGATCCCCCAATTCTTCATGAACGAGAAGCCGGTGGCGGTCGCAGGCACGAGGCCCCAGCCGAAGTCGATCCCCCAGACGTCGATGCCGTTGCCGGCCAGGAACACGGGCAGGTTGCGATTCGGGGGTGTCAGGAAGGCGGCGCGGAAGCCCCAGATGTCGCCGTGGGCCATCATCAGGGCCCGGGAGGTGCGCACCGGCCTCCAGGGCGCCCTTTCCTTGACCACCCGATGGATGCCGATGAAGTCGTACTGGCCCTTGCCGACCGGGATGCGGAAGGAGTACTCGATGATGTTGCCGGCAAGTTGCCGGCGCTCGGGCTGGATGTTCTCGCAGGCGGTGCGGAGCCCAGGGGAGACACGGGAGCAGACCTCGGCGACGGCTGAGCGAAAAGTGTCCTTCCGGCCACCTTGCGCGTAGGTTGGAAGAGCGAGGAAGAAGAGGGCGAGGAGGGCGGTCTTGCGCATGATCGGCGTCTCCATGAAGAGGCCGATCTTACTGCACTTGCTCTTTGGTCTTGAGGAAGCGGATCTGCGGCCAGTCCTCGCCGGTGCTCTTGAGATGCCAGGCGTTCCTCGCCAGGAACACCGGGGCGCCGTTATGGTCCTCGGCCATGCTGCCGTCGAGGGATTGGAGGAAGCGCTTCAAGAGGAGCGGGTCGTCCGCCTCGATCCAGCGCGCCGTGTGGAGGGTCGTGCCCTCCAGATGGGCGTCGATGTTGTACTCGGTGCTCAGACGGTCGGCGAGCACGTCGAACTGCAGTGCGCCGGCCACGCCCACGATCCAATCCGTGCCGATGTTGGGCTTGAAGACCTGCGCAGCCCCCTCCTCGGCTAGCTGGAGCAGCGCCCGGCCCAGGTGCTTGGCCCGCATCGGGTCCACCGGCCGCACCTTCTTGAGCAACTCGGGGGCAAAGCTCGGGATGCCGGTGAAGCGCAGCTGCTCCCCCTCGGTCAGGGCGTCGCCGATGCGCAGCGTGCCATGGTTCGGGATGCCGATGATGTCGCCCGCCCAGGCCTCCTCGGCCAGCTCGCGGTCGCGCGCCATGAACAGCACCGGGTTGTGGACGGCCATGGTCTTGCCGGTGCGGATGTGGTGCATCTTCATGCCGCGTTCGAACTTGCCGGAGCAGAGGCGCACGAAGGCGACGCGGTCCCGGTGCTTGGGGTCCATGTTCGCCTGGATCTTGAACACGAAGCCGCTCACCTGGTCCTCGGATGGATCGACCAGGCGGGTCGTCGAGGGCTGCGGGCGCGGCGGCGGCGCCAGTCTCACCAAGCCGTCGAGGAGATCCCGAACGCCGAAGTTGTTGAGCGCGCTGCCGAAGAAGACGGGCGTCAGGTGCCCCTCGCGGTACGCCTCGAGGTCGAAGGCCGGGCAGAGCGCGCGGGCCATCTCCACCTCTTCCCGCAGCTGGGCCAGGGCGTCGGCGGGCAGGCGCTCGTCGAGCCTGGGATCGTCAAGGCCGTGGAAGGCCTCGCCCTCGGTGGCGACGGCGTTCCTTCCGCGGTCCATGAGGAGGAGGCGGTCGCGGAACAGGTCGTAACAGCCGAGGAAGCGCTGTCCCATGCCGATCGGCCAGGAGGCCGGGGTGACGTGGAGCTGGAGCGACGTCTCGATCTCGCCGAGCAGCTCGAACGGCTCGCGCCCCTCGCGGTCGAGCTTGTTGATGAAGGTGATGATGGGCACGTCGCGCAGCCGGCAGACCTCGAACAGCTTGCGGGTCTGGGTCTCGATGCCCTTGGCCGCGTCGATGACCATGACCGCCGAGTCCACGGCGGTGAGGGTGCGGTAGGTGTCCTCGCTGAAGTCCTCGTGGCCCGGGGTGTCCAGGAGGTTGAAGGTGCACCCGTCGTACTCGAAGGTCATGACGGACGCGGTCACGGAGATACCGCGCTCGCGCTCGACGTTCATCCAGTCCGAGCGGGCGCGCCTGGCGTCGCCGCGGGCCTTGACCGCGCCGGCGAGCTGGATGGCGCCGCCGAAGAGCAGCAGCTTCTCGGTGAGCGTGGTCTTCCCCGCGTCGGGGTGCGAGATGATGGCGAAGGTCCGCCGTTGCGAGACCGGGTCTTTGGGCTTGTGCATTGCGGATGTGGAAACGTCCGGAGGCTTCGGTTTGTTTCCGGACGGGCGAGGATAGCAGAGAGGGCGGGGTCCGGGGAGGCCCGGACCCCGGGCCGGCTCACCTGGTCAGGATCGGCTCGGCGATGAGGCGGGCCTGCGCCTCCTTGCGGGCATCGATCTCCACGGTCTCGAGCTTCTTCTCGTCGAAGAGGCTCCCTCCCAGGTCCGCCTTGGACAGGCCCGCGGGCGTCGCCGCGGCCTGGATGCTGGCGAACTCGTAGGGGCCCGAGAAGTGCGTGAACTCGGAGCGGGCGCAGATCATCTCGCCGTACGGGTTGGCCAGGCCCTGGTAGGCGGACTTGAGGATCCCCCCGAAGCTGACGGTGTGGTTGCCGGCGAAAAGGAAGCGGGAGACCACGAGGTACTGCACGCCGTTGCGCTGGGCGGCGACCGGGCTGGGCCCTCTGCCGTCGACCTGCAGGAACAGGTTCGCCGAGATCTGCCCGCCGTTCGCATTGGCGGTGATGGGGCCGTTCGCGAAGCGCACGATGAAGGTGTGGAGGCCCGTCGGGAGGTAGCCGGACCATTGGAAGCCGGCGATGAGCTCGCCGGCGGTGTACGGGGCGTTCGACGGGTGGGGATTGGCGCCGAGCTGCATCACCCAGTCGCCTACCAAGGGACGGACTCCCACGGCTTTCCAGAAGCCGGCAGGCTCGGGGCTGTTGATCACGCGCCAGGGGGCGAGGAACGGGGGGGCCGAGGCGATACTGGCGCTGGCGGCGGCGGCATCCGTGGTGGGGGCGGTGGCGGCTGAGGGCTGGGTCTGTGTCTTGGGGCTCATGTCTCTCTCCTTTTAGTTGAGCGGTACGCCGGCCCCATAGCGCAACGGGGGTGCCATGCCGGTCTTCGAGGGGAAGGGGCGGAAATGGGGTTCCGGAATCGGGACGGAGGGGCTCCGCGGTGGCTCGTACGTCCCGCGGGTGAGACAGGGATATGAGCCTATCTAGATAGCCAGGCCGGAGCGCCGGATCAGGGCGGCCAGGTGGAGGTTGGACTGCCGGACGATCTCCTGGAGGTCGAGATGGGTGAGCCTGCCGTCCTCGACCAGCAGGCGGCCGGCGACCAGGACGTGGCGGACCGCCGCCCGGGAGGCTCCGAAAGCGACGAGGTCGTGCGGGTCCACCTGGGGCGCGGCCCACATCTCGGGCCGGTCCAGGGAGAGGACGGTCAGGTCGGCGGCCTTGCCGGGCTCGATCGTGCCCACCTCGTCCTGAAGCCCGAGCGCGCGCGCTCCCTCGCTGGTGGCGAGGCGCAGGGCGTCGAGGCCGGAAAAGGCGTCCGGGCCGTGCTTGAGCTTCTGCAGGAGGGCGGCGAGGCGGACCTCGTCCAGGTTATCCAGGTGGTTGCTGCACGCGGCGCCGTCGCAGCCGATCCCGACCGGCACCCCCGCGCGCCGGATCTCTACGAGGTCCGCGATCCCCGAGCCGAGCTTCAAGTTCGAGCTGGGGCAGTGGACCACGCTCCAGCGGGCCGAGCGCGCCCGCTGGAGGTGTGCGGCGGTGAGCCAGACGCCGTGGGCGAGGCGCAGGTCCGTGGCGAGGAGCCCCTGGTCCGCGAAGTACTCGACCTCATCCCGGCCCTTGAGCTCGCGGACGGCGAGCGTCTCGTCCTGCTGCTCGAGGGCGTGGGTGTGAATGGGCCAGCCGTGCCGCAGCGAGAGGTCGCGGATCCCTTCCCAGAGCGGATCGGAGCAGGTGAGGATGAAGCGCGGGTTGAGGGCGAAGCGGAGGAGGCCGCCGCCCGAGCCGTCGAAGCGGGGGCCGAGGGCCTCGGCATCGGCGAGGACGCGGTCGGTCTCGCCGCGCAGGGCGTCGGGCAGGGTGATGCCGCTGTCCATGAGGCAGGGGCCGGCGAAAGCGCGCAGGCCGGATTCGCCGAGGGCGCGCAGAAGCCCGCCGGAGCCGGGGCCGATGCCGATGTCCTGGATCGTGGTGGTGCCGCCGAGGAGGCACTCGGCCGCGCCGAGGAGCGCGCACCAGTAGGCGCTCTCGTCGTCGTGGGCGGCTTCGAGCGGCCAGATGCGCTCGCGCAGCCAGGCGAGGAGCCGGCGTCCCTCGGCAAGACCGCGGAAGAAGGTCTGGCCGAGATGGAGATGCCCCTGGATCAGGCCGGGCAGGACGAGCGCGCCCGAGACGTCGAGCACGCGGGTGCCCGGCGGCGTGTCGGGGAAGTGGCCGACGTGCCGGATGCGGCCGTCCACCACCAGCACCTCGGCACCGGGGAGCACCGTGGCCCGGGGGTCCAGCGTCAGGACCGTGCCGCCCCGCAGGAGGAGCGGCGTCTGAGAGGTCATGGGGCGGGAGGCTCCTCCCAGGCGATCGCGTCGCCGACGCGGATCTCGCCACCCTCGAGCACCTCGGCGCAGGCGCCGGCGCGCCAATGGGGGCGGAGAGCGGAGCGGAGGCCGGGGCGGGCCTCCTCCATCTGCTTGCAGGGAACGCACTCGCTCCAAATCCGCAGCCGGCAGGTGCCGACGCGCAGCACCTTGCCGCGGGTGGCCTCCAGCTCGATGCCCGAAACCATGAGGTTGGCCCGCCGGGTGCTGGGCTCGACCGAATCCCCAAGGGCGGCCAGGGCCTCTGCCCACCCCTCCTCGGAGATCAGGGTCACCTGGCGGCGCCCGCCCTGGTTGGCGTTGCCCGCGAGCCCCCGTCTGGGCACGAGCGTGGCGGTCTCGCGCGGGTCCATGGGACCGCGCTTGAAGCGCTTGAGCCAGATGGCGCGGAGGCGCCCGGCGGGCTTCACTTCGCCACGGGCTCCGGCGAGGTGAACACCGTGTCCGGCAGGGTGTCGAAGACCGCGATGTCGGCCATCTCCAGCTTGCGGTCGCCGCCGACCATGGCGCGGGTGGGAGCGAGAAGGATCTTGCCGTATCTCTGCCAGCCCTGCCAACGCCAGGCGGTCGGCTCGGTGGCGCGGGGCTGGTCGGGCTGGGCCTGGAGGAGGTAGGCCCAGCGGTCCATCAGGTGCGTGTCGCGGTTGATCCAGGCCCAATACTCGTCACCCGGGGTCAGGCCGACATTGCCGAAAGTCAGGTGGAGCTTGTCGTAGGTGTTGCCCTCGACCTGCTCCGTTCCCTCATAGGAGAGGTTCACCCCCGGGTCCTGGAGCTTGTAGGGCATCAGCAGCCAGTAGGTATCGTTGATCCAGGCGCCGTAGGCGCGCTCCAGCCACTCCTTGGCCGCGTCCCCCTCGGCCTTCTTGCCGTCCAGCCAGACCTCCCCCTGCCGGGTGTTAAGGTTGTGGAGGACGACGTACTTCTGCCCCTCCGGGGACTGCCCGTCCAGCCGGTGGTTGCCGGACCACTTGTCCCAGTGGTGGGTACGGCGGCCGGCGAAGGTGAAGCGGATGAAGTGCGTGGCATCCCACGCCTCCTTGCCGCCGAGGGCCTGCATCACTTGGCCGGCTACATCTGTGGCGGACGGTTGGGCCATGGCCGGCTGAAGGGCCAGGGTGGAGAGGAGGAGGATGGTTCCAGTCGCCAAACGAGCGTGTCGGGACATGATTGGGTCTCCTTGATGTGCTGCGCGAACGATCCTAATACAGCAACGAGCGAGTAGAGGGGGCAAACGAGCGGATAGGCCGGCCAAACGAGTGGGTAGCGGGGTCTACCCGCTCGTTTCCAGACTCCAACGAGTGAATAGAGGGCTCTACCCGCTCGTTGCCGGCTCCAAACGAGCCGGTAGCGGGGTCTACCCACTCGTTTCCAGGCTCCAACGAGTGAGTGGAGGGGTCTACCCGCTCGTCGGAGGCTGCAAACGACTGGGTGGAGGGGTCCACCCGGTGGGATATCCTTCCCCGGCCATGGATGGAAAGCTCACCTACGCCGCTCACGTCCCCGAGGGGGACGGTCCCTTCCCCGCCGTCATCCTGCTGCACGGCTGGGGCGCCAACGCTCACGACCTGCTCGGCTTCGCGCCCTATCTGCAAGGCGGCAACGCCTTGGTGCTCTGTCCTCAGGGGCCGGTCTCGCTGCCGGTTGGCTACGGCGTGCGGGGCTACGGATGGTACCAGCTCGTTCCCGGCCAGCCCGCGGACCCCGAAGCCTTCCGTCAGGGAACCGACGCCCTGCGCGCCTTCGTCAAGCAGTCGCTGGAGCAGTATCCGATCGACCGCGAGAGGGTGGTGATCATGGGGTTCAGCCAGGGGGGCACGATGGCCTACGACCTGGCGCTGCGCGACCCCGCCCATTACGCCGGACTGGCGGCGCTGGCCTCCTGGCTCCCCGGCATCCTCGCCGAGACCCTGCCGAAGTTGCCCGAGCACGAGGGGTTCCCCGTGCTGGTCATCCACGGCACGCGCGACGACCGCATCGCGGTGGAAAAGGCGCGGGAATCCCGCGAGACCCTGCGTCACTACGGCGTCGCCATGACCTACCGCGAGATCGAGGGCATGGGCCATGAGATCAACCAGGAGTCCCTGAAGCTCATCGTCAAATGGCTCGACGAGAAGGCGTTCGGGCGGGCGCGGTAGGTTGTCCCGCTGACGGCTTTCTGGGACACTCCTTCCTTAGGGGGCTCGCCATATCGCGATGCCTCTCTGCAGCTTCCACCTCGCCCGACCTCCATGGACAAAAAGGAGAGGCACATGCAGGGTATTACCGAGCGACTCGAGGAGAACCCGCTCCGTAAGGAGCTGATCCATCATCCCTTCTTCAAGGAAGTGCGCACCTCCGACCTCACCCGCGAGCAGGTCGGCGCCTTCCTGGGCCAGTGGTGGCATCCGCTGCACTACTTCCCGAACTTCCTCTCGCGCACGATCGACCAGGTGCCGGTCCTGGAGATGAAGACGGCCATCTGCAAGATCCTCTACCAGGAGCTTGGCGAGGGCGATCCGGCCCGGACGCACGAGCGCATGTACATCTCCACCATGGTGGACGCGGGATTCGACCGCGCCACCGTGTCCGAAGCGCCGCCTTATGAAGAGACCCGCCGGCTGGTGCAGCGGTACGAGGAGGCTTCGGCCGAGCGCCTGAGCGCCCTCGGCTTCGTCTACGGCACCGAGGTGGCGGACCTCGCCATGGTGGCCGGAATTGGCAACGCCGTCCGCCGGGTTTCCGGTATTGAGACCCTGCCGTGGGTGGACATCCACATCCTGCAGGAGCCCGACCACGTCGATCAGGCCAACGAGGCGCTGGAGGCCGGGTTCTCCCCCGAGGAGGTCGATGTGATCGTAGCCAGCGCCGAGGAGATGTGGACCCTCTGGATCGCCTTCTTCAATCGCCTGCGCCAGGTGATGTTCGGCAAAGCCCCGGTGGAAGCCCTGGTCGAAGGCGACACCGTTGCCGTCACTGCCTGAGGGTGTCGGGTGATCGCCTCTGAAGTCCGGCACGCGACCCTGGCCGGCCTGCTCAAGGCCCGCGCCGCGGAAAGCCCGGACCGTGAGGCGTACGTTTTCCTCGCTGACGGGGAGCTCGAAGCGGAGCGCCTCACCTGGGGGGAGCTGGATGTCCGGGCTCGGGCCGTCGCCTGGGCTCTGAGCCAGTCGGTCCCACCCGGCGAGCGGGTGCTGCTGCTCTACCCCCCCGGCTTGGACTTCGTCGCCGCCTTCTTCGGCTGCCTGTATGCCGGCGTGGTGGCGGTGCCGGCCTATCCGCCGCGTCTGAACGACCGCTCGCAGTCCCGGCTGCGCGCCATCGCCGCGGATGCCACGCCAAAGGCGGCGCTGACGACAAAGAGCATTGCCGAGCGGGTGCCGGAGCTGCCCGGCGTGCGCTGGATCGCCACGGACGGCCTGAATGGGACCGCGCCCGAGCTGGCCGATCCCGACCCGGATGCGGTCGCCTTCCTTCAGTACACCTCGGGCTCGACCTCGACTCCCAAGGGGGTGATGGTCACCCACGCCAACCTCGTCCACAACGAGCGGATGATCGGCCAAGCGTTCGCCATGGACGAGGATTCCGTGGTGGTGGGCTGGCTGCCGCTCTACCACGACATGGGATTGATCGGGAACGTGCTGCAGCCGCTCCACGCCGGAGCCCGCTGCGTGCTGATGTCGCCGGTCGCCTTCCTGCAGCGCCCGCGCCGCTGGCTGGAGGCGATCCACCGCTACAGGGGGACAACCAGCGGCGGCCCGAACTTTGCCTACGAGCTGTGCGTGAGAAAGATCCCGCCCGCGGAGCGCGAGGGGCTCGACCTGTCGAGCTGGCGGGTGGCCTTCAACGGCGCCGAGCCGGTGCGCGCCCACACGCTCGAAGCCTTCGCCCAGGCTTTCGCCCCCTGCGGCTTCCGGGCTTCCTCCTTCTACCCCTGCTACGGATTGGCGGAGGCCACGCTTTTCGTAACCGGCGGCGCGCCGCGCGTCGAGGAAGGACGGGTGAGCAGCGGCCACATGTGGGATGCGCAGCAGATCGCGATCGTCAACCCCGACACCCGGGAGGAGCTGCCGCGGGGGAGCGAGGGGGAGGTCTGGATCGCGGGTCCGAGCGTGGCGGCCGGCTATTGGGGGAACCCGGAGGCCACGGAACGGGACTTCCGCGCCCGCCTGAGCAGCGGAGGGGGGCCGTTTCTGCGCACCGGGGATCTCGGCATCCTGAGCAGCGGCGGCGAGCTGTTCGTCACCGGGCGGATCAAGGACCTGATCATCCTGCGGGGCCGCAATCACTACCCGCAGGATATCGAGCTGACCGCCCAGCGGAGCCATCCCGACCTGCGTCCGGACAGCGGCGCGGCCTTCGCGGTGGAGATCGAGGGCGAGGAGCGGCTCGTGGTGGTTCAGGAGGTCGAGCGGCGGCGGCGGGATGGCCTGGAGGAACTGGCCGCAGCCGTGCGCCGGGCGGTGGCGGAGGAGCACGAGGTCCAGCCTTACGAAGTGGTGCTGGTGCGGACCGGCATGGTGCCGAAGACCTCCAGCGGCAAGGTGCAGCGCCACGCCTGCCGGGCGCAGTACCTGGCAGGGGAGCTGACGGTGCTGGAGCGGAGTGTGATGGGGCGGGAGCTTCCTGGTCCGCGGGACGAGGGAGAGCAGGAGCCTATCCGTGTCATCGCCTCCCAGGCGCTGGGCCTTCCTGTCGCTCTCGTGGACCCGGACCGTCCCCTCACCGAGCTCGGGCTCGATTCTCTCTCCGCCGTGGAGCTCAAGGGCGGGATCGAAGCCGCGCTCGGCGTGTCGGTCTCCCTGGCCGATCTCATGGAAGGGGCAAGCCTCCGGTCTCTCACCCTTTTGAAGGCCGAAGAGGTGCCGCTGCCGGCCCCGGATCTCTCGCCGGACCAGCCGCTCTCGGTGGGGCAGAAGGCGCTCTGGTTCCTGGAGCGCCTGGCGCCGGAGGCAGGGGCCTACAACGTGGCCGTGGCGGCGCGGGTGCAGGACCTGGATGCCGGCGTCCTGCGGCGTGCCCTGGAGCGGCTCGTGGAGCGCCATGCGGCTTTGCGCACGGTCTTCCCGATGGTGGGGGAGGAGCCAGTGCAGCGGGTGCTGCCGGTGGGGGAGCTGGATTTCGCCGAAGGGACGGACGATGCCTGGCGCCCCTTCGATCTGGCTCACGGTCCCCTGCTGCGGGTGCGGGTCTCCGGCGGCCTGCTCCTCTTCGCCGTCCATCACATCGTCTCGGACTTCTGGTCCCTGGCCGTGCTGGCTCGGGAGCTGGGCGCGCTCTATCAGGGAGAGGAATCCCTTCCTCCCTTGGCCCTGCGCTACACCGACTTCGCCCGCTGGCAGGCCGAGCGGCTGGCCGGTCCGCATGGGGAGAAGGGCTGGGCCTACTGGCGCGACGCCCTGGCGGGTGTGCCGGACCTGGCGCTGACGCCGGACCGCCCGCGGCCGGCTCTGCAGACCTGGCGCGGGCTGGCCCGGGCCGCGGAGCTGCCGGCCGGCGTGGCGGATGGGCTGCGGCAGCTCGCCGCCTCGCGGGGCGCCACTCTCTTTGCCGCTCTCCTCGCCGCCTTCCAGGCGCAGCTCGGCCGATACGCGGATCAAGACGATTTCGCGGTGGGTTCCCCCACCTCCGGCCGCGGTGCTCCGGAGTGGGCCGGCGTCGTGGGCTACTTCGTGAACCCCGTTGCGCTGCGGGCCGACCTATCGGGCGATCCGGGCTTCCTCGAACTCCTGGACCGCGCGCGGTGCACCGCTCTCGCCGGGCTGGAGCATTCGGATCATCCCTTCGTCCTCCTGGCCGAGCGGCTGCGGCCGATGCGCGACCCGGCCCGCCCGCCGATCTTCCAGGTGATGCTCGCCCTTCAGCAGCGCCGCCCCGGGGACGACCCCGCCCTGCCTGCCTTTGCGCTGGGCGAGGACGGCGTCCGCATCTCGCTCGGCGGCTTGGAGCTGGAGTCCGTGGCGCTGCCGGACCGCCGGGCGCAGTTCGAGGTCGCGCTCAACGCGGCGGAGCTGCCTGCGGGCGGCCTCGGCCTGTCTCTGGAGGTCAACGCCGACCTCTTCGATCCTGCGACGGCAGAGCGGATGCTCGGGCATTTTCGGACCCTCCTCGCTGAGGTTGTCACCGAGCCGGACCGCCGGCTTTCCGACCTCCCTCTGCTGACCCCGGCCGAGCGCGACGAGCTGCTCCGGGACCGGATCGAGCCCTCGGGAGTGGCTCTGGACGCCTGCCTCCACGAGCTGGTCAGGGAACAGGCGAGCCGCAGGCCGGAGGCCACGGCAGTGATCGTGGGAGAGGACCGGTTGACCTACGCGGAGCTCGTGGCGAGGGCCGATGAGCTGGCTGCCCGCCTGCGGGTAATGGGCGTTGGGCCGGAGGTGACGGTGGCCCTCTGCGTAGAGCGGTCGGTGGACCTGATCGCCGGGGCGCTGGGCATCCTCGAGGCCGGGGGCGTCTACCTCCCCTTGGAGCCGGATCACTCCGCCGCGCGGATGGCGTTCATCCTGGAGGATGCCCGGGCGGCCGTGGTGGTGACGCAGGAGAGGGTGGTCGACCGGCTGCCGGAGACGGGGGTCCCAACTCTCCTGCTTGATGGGCTCCCTCTCCCGCGGAGCGGGGGAGGGCTGGGGAGGGGGTCTTTCCCCGGCAACACCGCCTACCTCATCTACACCTCCGGCTCCACCGGCCATCCCAAGGGTGTGGCCGTCCCTCACGCCGCCGCCGTGGAGCACTTCCTGACTGTTTCGCGGCTCTATGGGATCACCGAGGACGACCGGGTGCTCCAGTTCTCGTCCGCCGGTTTCGACACCTCGGTCGAGCAGATCTTCACGGCCTTGCTCCGGGGGGCCGCCCTGGTCATGCGCGGCCCGGAGACATGGGGTCCGAAGGAGCTGTCCGAGAAGATCGCCGAATACGGCGT
The DNA here is from genome assembly GCA_034667225.1 of Acidobacteriota bacterium. Lineage (GTDB taxonomy): Bacteria > Acidobacteriota > Thermoanaerobaculia > Multivoradales > UBA5704 > DATMER01. The sequence continues at coordinate 145,405 of JAXDKG010000052.1, read as the reverse complement.
CACGGTCACGGACCAATCGACTGCCGTTTTCACCCGCTGGGTGCAGGAGGCGGAGGAGCTGCTGCCGACCCTGCGGGTGATCCCGATCGGCGGCGAGGAGCTGCTGCCGGAGACGGCCCGGCGCTGGAGCCGCTCGCCGCTGGCCGGGGCCTTGGTCCTCAACGGCTACGGCCCCACAGAGGCCGTGGTCTCCGCCATCTTCCACGAGATGCGGCCGGACGAGATACAGGCAGGCCCGGTGCCGATCGGCCGGGCGCTGGCCGGGCGCGTGGCCCGAGTGCTCGACCGCCACGGCTACCCGCAGCCCGCGGGAGTGCCCGGCGAGCTCTGCCTGGGCGGCGTGCTGGCCCGCGGCTACCTGGGGCGGCCGGACCTCACGGCGGAGCGCTTCGTTCCCGATCCGTTCGGAGACCCGGGTTCCCGTCTGTACCGGACGGGCGACCTGGCCCGGTGGCGTCCGGACCGGTCCCTCGAGTTCCTGGGCCGGATCGATGACCAGGTGAAGATCCGCGGGGTCCGCGTGGAGCCCGGCGAGATCGAGGCGGTCCTGGCCGCCCATCCCGAGGTACGGGAGGTGGCGGTGCTGGCTCCGGGAACGGGAGAGGAGAAGCGGCTCGTGGCGTTCGTAGCCCCTGGGCTGCCGGACGACCTCCGCTCCTACCTCCGGGAGCGCCTGCCCGAGCCCATGATTCCCTCGGCCTGGATGGCCCTGCCCGCGCTGCCCCTCAACGCTAACGGCAAGGTGGATCGAGCCGCGCTCGCCCGCCGGGTGGAAGAGGCCGGAGGGCTGGTGGCGGGAGCCGGCGGCGAGCCTCGCAAACCAGACGAGGAGCTGCTGGCCGGGATCTGGGCCGGCCTGCTGGGACGGGAGCGGGTGGGCATTCACGACGATTTCTTCGCCATGGGCGGGCATTCGCTGCTCGCGACCCGGGTGGTGGCCCAGGTCTCCCGCGTCTTCGGAGCAGACCTGCCGGTGAGCGCAATCTTCCAGGCGCCCACCGTGGCCCAACTCGCGGAGCGGATCGCCGGTGCGGAGGTCGCGCCGCCGGTGCGGCGGGTCCCGGGGCTGGAGCTTTCTTTCGCCCAGCAGCGCCTCTGGTTCCTGGAGCAGCTCGAGCCGGGCACAGCGGCCTACAACGTGCCCGGAGAGGTAAGGATCACCGGGCCGCTGGAGGTCGAAAGGCTCTCTGCCGCCTTCGCCGAGATCCTCCGCCGCCACGAAGTCCTCCAAACCGTCTACGTAGTGAGGGAGGGGGCTCCCTCTCCCGCAAAGCGGGGGAGGGCAGGGGAGGGGGTCCGACTGGTCGACCTCTCAACCCTGCAGGAAGCCGAGCGCCACGCCCGCGAAGAGGCCCGCCGTCCCTTCGATCTCGCCGAAGGCCCCGTCGTCCGCGCGCTCCTCCTGCGGCTCAGTCCCGAGGACCACCGCCTCCTCGTCACCTTCCACCACATCACCTCGGACGGCTGGTCCCTCGGCCTGTTTCTGGACGAGCTGTCGGCCCTCTACGCGGGTCAGCCGCTTCCCGAGCTGCCGGTCCAGTACTCCGACTTCGCGGTCTGGCAGCGCGAGTGGATGCAGGGAGATGTGCTCGAGAAGCAGCTCGCCTACTGGCGCGCACGGCTCGCGGGCATCCCGGTCCTGGAGCTGCCCGCGGACCGGCCGCGTCCTGCCGTACGCGACCCCCGCGGTGCCGTCCGGTCGCTGACCCTTCCGGCGGACACGGTGGTGGCGATCGAGCGCCTCGCCCGGCGCGAGGGCGTGACGCTCTTCATGGCGGTTCTGGGGACGTTCCAGGCCCTGCTCTCCCGCTACACCGGAGAGGGCACGATCCCGGTGGGCTCGCCCGTGGCGAACCGTCGCCGGCCCGAGGTCGAGCGCCTGATCGGCCTGTTCGTCAACACCCTGGTGCTGGACGCCCGGACGGGGGACGACCCCGATCTCCGGACGTTCCTGGCACGGGTGCGGGAGGCCTGTCTGGGCGCCTACGCGCACCAGGACATCCCCTTCGAGCGCCTGGTCGAGGAGCTGCAGCCGAGCCGCGACCTGTCCCAGAACCCGCTCTTCCAGGCCATGCTCGTCCTGGAGGAGCCGCTGCCGGCGCGCCAGGCCGGTGGACTGACGCTCTCGCCGGTGAGGGCCGAGACGGGGACGGCCAAGTTCGATCTCCTCGTGGCGGTCTCACCCCGTCCGGACGGCGGCTGGGACGTGCTGGCCGAGTATGCCGCCGCGCTGTTCGAGCCGGTCACGATCGACCGCCTCCTCGCCCACTGGCGGACCCTGCTGGAAGGAGCCGATCCCGGACTCTGCCTCTCGGAGCTTCCAGTCCTCACCGCCCCCGAGCGGCAGCAGGCGATCGCGGAGTGGAACGACACCCGGGCGGACTACCCGTCCGGCCTCTGCCTGCACAACCTCGTGGCTGCCCAGGCGCAGCGCACGCCGGACGCCGTCGCCGTGGTGGGTGAGACGGAGCGCCTGACCTACCGTGAGCTGATGGACCGGGCGGACCGGATTGCCGGTTCGCTGCCTGGAGCAGGCCCCGAGGTGAGGATCGGCCTCTGCCTGGAACGCACGCCCGATCTGATCGCAGCCATCCTGGGTGTGCTCCAGACCGGAGCGGCCTACGTGCCCCTCGATCCCGGCTATCCCCAGGACCGCCTGGAGGTTATGCTCACGGACTCCGGGGCGGAGGTGCTGCTGACGCAGTCCTCGCTGGCGGACCGGCTGGCGTTCTACCCAGGGACAACCATTCTTCTGGACGAACACGGACGAACACGGACCCCCACGGACGGCTCGGAGTCCCTTTCTGTCCGTGACCGTCCGTGTCCGTCCGTGTTCGTCCGTGTTGACCCCAACCACCTCGCCTACGTCATCTACACCTCCGGCTCCACCGGCCGTCCGAAGCCCGTGGGCATCTCCCACTGCGGCGCGGTTGCCCTGGTCCATTGGTCGCTGGAAGTCTTCCCCCACGACGACCTCCAGGGCGTGCTCGCGGCCACCTCCATCTGCTTCGACCTCTCCATCTGGGAATTCTTCGTGCCGCTCGCGATGGGCGGCCGGGTGATCCTGGCGCCCAACGTGGTCGGCCTGCCGCAGCTCGGGGCCATCGGCGAGGTCACCCTGGTCAACGCCGTGCCGTCGCCCATGGCCGAGCTGGTGGACAGCCGGCTGCCCGCGGGCCTGCGCACCGTGAACCTGGCGGGCGAGGCCTTGAAGCCCGACCTCGCAGAGCGGATCTACGCCCACCCCCAGGTCGAGCGGGTGATCAACCTCTACGGTCCCACCGAGGACACGACCTACTCCACGTGGACGGTCGTGCCGCGGGGCGCCCGGCTGGTGACCATCGGCCGGCCGCTCGCGAACAGCCGGGCGCGGGTGCTGGGGCCGCATGGCGAGCTGCTGCCGGTGGGCGTGCCCGGCGAGCTGTTCCTGTCCGGCGACGGCCTCGCCCGCGGCTACCTGGGACGGCCGGAGCTGACCGCGGATCGCTTCGTCCCCGATCCATTCGGCCCGGCCGGCGCCCGTATGTACCGCACTGGCGACCGGGTCCGCCTGCTGCCGGACGGCCAGATCGACTTCCTCGGCCGGCTCGATCATCAGGTGAAGCTGCACGGCATCCGCATCGAGCTGGGGGAGATCGAGGCTGCGCTCGCAAGCCACCCGGCGGTGCATCAATGTGCAGCGGCGCTGCGCTCCGACGGTCCGGAGGGGGCCCGGCTCGTGGGCTACGTGGTTGCCTCGGACGGGCGTGGCGAGGGGCTGGTCCCCGAGCTGGCCGGGTACCTGCGCGGCCTGCTGCCCGGGATCATGGTGCCCACCGCCTGGGTCGTTCTGGAGGCGCTGCCTCTGTCCCCGAACGGCAAGGTGGACCGCAAGGCGCTGCCCGCGCCGTCCCGCGCGGGTCACGTGGACACGGTGGCGCCTCGCAACCCTGCCGAGGAGCGGGTCGCCGCGGTCTTTCGCGAGGTGCTGGGGCTGGAGAGCGTGGGCGTTCACGACAACTTCTTCGAGCTGGGCGGCCACTCGCTGCTGGCGGTGCGTGCGGCTTTCCGGCTCGGCGAGGCCTTCGGCGTCGAGCTGCCGGTGGCGGCCCTGTTCCAGGCCCCTACCGTGGCCGGGCTGGCGGAGAGGTTGAGCAGCGCCATTTCGAGAGAGGCCCTGATCCCTCTTGTAGAGGACGGCCTCTACCCGCTCTCCTTCGCCCAGCAGCGCATCTGGTTCCTCGACCGCCTGGAGCCCGGCTCGATCGCCTACAACCTCCAGATCACCGTGCGCTTCGAAGGGCTCCTGGACGCGGCCGTGCTGGGCCGGGCACTGGCGGAGATCGTCCGCCGTCACGAGCCGCTGCGCACCATCTATCCCGACGTGGACGGGGAGCCGTTCCAGGAGGTGCTGCCGCCCGTCGCCCGGCCGCTCGCGCAACTCTCCCTGTCCGCCCTCCCTGAGGCTTGGCGGAGCGAGGCTCTCCAGGCGGCGGTGATCGCGCTGGTGGATCGGCCGTTCGACCTCCGGCAAGGGCCGGTCGCCCGCTTCCTTCTCGTCGAGGCCGGTCCGGAGGAGCACGTGCTCTCCGCGGCGTTCCACCACATCTCCACGGACGGCTGGTCCCTCGGCCTGTTCTCCCGCGAGCTGGCCGCCCTCTACGAGGCGTTCGCCGAGGGGCGTCTGTCGCCGCTGCCGGCGCTGCCTCTGCGCTACGTGGACGTGGCGGCGGCCGAGCGGCCGGGAAGCGAGGAGCAGCTCGATTACTGGCGCCGGCAGCTCGCCGGCTTGCCGCCGCTGGACCTCCCTTCTGACCATCCGAGACCGCTCTCGCCCGGCTCCGGTGGCGACTCGATTGCGGTCGACATCCCCCCGAGGCTGGCCGAGTCGCTGCGCGGGCTGGGTCGGAGCGAGGGGATCACGCCGTTCATGGTCCTGCTCGGCGGTTTCGCCGCCCTGCTCTCTCGCCTCTCCGCCCAAGAGGACTTCGGCCTGGGCGTGCCCACCGCGGGCCGCAACCGGCCGGAGACCCAGGGCATGATCGGACTCTTCGTCAACACCCTGGTGCTGCGGACGCCACTGGAGGGGGACCCATCCTTCCTCGACCTCGCACGCCGGGTGCGCGGCGTGGCCGTGGCCGCCCAGGCCCATCAGGACGTGCCTTTCGAGAGGCTGGTCGAGGAGCTGCAGCCGGAGCGGGGCACGGGCCTGACGCCACTGTTCCAGGTGATGTTCGCCTACCTGTCCGACCCGGTGCCGCCGCTGCGCATGCCCGGCCTGACCGCGACCCTCCAGGACCTCCCGCCCACGGTGGCCAAGTTCGACCTGACGCTCGCCCTGCACGAGTGGGAAGGGCACCTGCGCGGCTGGCTCACCTACCGCACCAGCCTGTTCGAGGAGCCCACCGCGGTCCGTTTGGTGCGCTGGCTGCGGACGCTGTTGGAAGGGGCCGCGGCCGATCCGTCGCTGAGGCTCTCCGAGCTGCCTCTCCTATCCAAGACTGAGCGCGGGCAGCTCCTCGCCCGGTGGAGCCGGACGGACGAGCCCCTGCCCCGCCAGCGCCTGTTCCACGAGCTGCTGGAGGAGCGGGCGCGGCGCTCGCCGGACGCGCCGGCGGCGAGCTTCGGGGACGAGGTCCTCACCTATGCCGATCTGAACGCGCGGGCCAACCGTCTGGCGCGCCGTCTCCGGGAGGCTGGAGCCGGTCCGGAGGTGATGGTCGGGGTATGCCTGGAGCGCTCGCTGGAGATGCTGGTGGCGGTTCACGGCGTGCTCAAGGCGGGAGCGGCTTTCCTGCCCCTTTCGCCCTCCCACCCGCCGGCGAGGCTCGCCTGGATGCTCGCGAGCTCCGGATCGCGGCTGGTGGTGTCGCGCAGCGACGTCCTGCCGGAGGTCGGCCAGGATGTCGTCCCCATCCTCCTCGACCGCGAGGCGGAGGCCATGGCCTCGGGTGAGGGGACCGATCTCGGGCTGGACCTCGATCACCGCCAGCTCGCCTACGTGCTCTACACGTCCGGCTCGACTGGAGAGCCCAAGGGCGTGGCGGTGAGCCACCAGGGAGTGCCCAACCTGGCGGCGGCGCAGTCGCGCCGTTTCGGGCTCAGGCAGGCCGATCGCATCCTCCAGTTTGCGCCGCTGGTCTTCGACGCAGCCGTGTCCGAGATCGTCATGGCCTGGTGGACGGGCGCGGAGCTTTGCCTCGCCTCCCAGGAGGAGATGATGCCCGGAGAGCCCCTGAGCCGGCTGCTCCGGGAGCGGCGGATCACCTGCGTCACCCTCCCGCCCTCCTCCCTTGCCGTCCTGCCGCTGGAAGAGCTGCCGGACCTCCGTGTCCTGATCGTGGCGGGGGAGGCCTGTCCGCCGGACTTGGTGGAGCGCTGGGCGAAAGGCCGCGACCTCGACCTCTTCAATGCCTACGGTCCGACGGAGGCCACGGTCTGCGCCACCATGGCGCAGTACGACGGGGAGAGCCCGTGCCTCCCCCTCGGCGAGCCCATCGCCAACCTCCGGGTCTACCTGCTCGACCGCGGTCTGGAGCCGGTGCCGCCGGGGGCCCCCGGCGAGCTCTGCCTCGCGGGGCTGGGACTCGCCCGCGGGTATCTCGGGCAGCCCGGCCTCACGGCCGAGCGGTTCGTCCCCGATCCGTTCGGAAGCCGGGCGGGAGAGCGCCTGTACCGCACGGGCGACCTGGCGCGGCTCTCCGGCGGCCGTCTGGAGCTCCTGGGCCGGGTGGACCGGCAGACCAAGGTGCGGGGGGTCCGGGTCGAGCCGGGCGAGGTGGAGGCCGCCCTGCGGCAGCACCCCGACATCCGGGAGGCCGCCGTCGTGGTGCCGGACGGTGCGGCCGACCTGGTCGCCTTTGTCGTCGGTCCCCGCGAAGACCTGGGCGAAGAGCTGCGGCGGTACCTGCGTGGCCGGCTACCGGAGGCCCTGGTCCCTGCCCGCGTTATCGGAATCGATGAGCTGCCCCGCACCGCCTCCGGCAAGGTGGACCGCAAGGCGCTCGCGCTCCGTGATCTTCCCGCTGTAGAAGGGGCGACCGGAACTGCCTTCGCGACTCCGGTCGAGGAGTTGCTCGTGGAGATCTGGAGCGATCTTCTGAGAGTGGAAAGGGTGGGGTCCCGGGACGACTTCTTCGCCCTGGGAGGCCACTCGCTCCTGGCGGCCCAGCTCTCTTCCCGGGTGCGCGCCGTCTTCGGGACGGAGCTTCCGGTCTCTGCCGTGTTCGAGGCGCCCACGCCGGCGGCTCTGGCCGAGCGGATCCGGGAGGCGCTGCGCGGGCCGGGGAGCGAGCCGCCTCCGCCCATCCTACGCGTGGAGGGAGAGGCGCCTCTCTCCTTCCAGCAGCAGCGGCTCTGGTTCCTGCACCAGCTCGACCCCGAGGACGCCTACCATGTGCCGGGCGCGCTGCGGCTGCGTGGGCCCCTGCGGGAAGAGGTGCTGGAGCGCACTCTGGGCGAGCTTGTCCGCCGGCACGAGGCGCTGCGGACCGTCTTCCGGAACGCGGTCCAGGTGGTGCTGCCACCGTCGAGCTTTGAGCTGCCTGTGGTGGACCTGCCCGGCGAGGCCGAGGCCTGGCGCCTGCTGGAGCAGGAGGCGCGCCGGCCGTTCGATCTGCAGACCGGCCCCCTGGTCCGCGCCCTCCTCCTGCGGGTCGGTGAGGAGGAGCGGCTCCTGGCGGTGGTGATGCACCACATCGTCTCCGACGCCTGGTCGCTGGGCGTGCTGCTGCGGGAGCTGGGGACGATCTACGCAGCCTTCGCGGCCGGCGAGGCCTCGCCGCTGCCGGAGCTGCCGGCGCAATATCCGGACTACGCCCGGTGGCAGCGGCAGTGGCTCGCGGGCGAGGTCCTGGAGCGGGAGGTGGCGCACTGGCGGCGCGCCCTGGCCGGCTCGGCCGATCCGCTGGAACTGCCCTACGACCGTCCGCCGTCGCCCGCGATGGACACCCGCGGCGGGCGGCGGCCCTGCGAGCTGTCCGCCGACCTCTTTGGCCGGCTGACCGAGCTGGCGCGGCGGGACGGCTGGACCCCGTTCATGGCCCTGCTCGCGGGCTGGCAGGCCCTCCTCTCGCGCTACAGCGGGCAAGAGGACGTGGTGGTGGGCTCGCCCGTGGCAAACCGCACCCGCCTGGAGCTGGAGGGGCTGATCGGCTTCTTCACCAACACCCTGGCGCTGCGGCTCGACCTGTCGGGGGACCCGTCCTTCTGGGAGTTGGGGCGCCGGGTGCGCGCCGCGGCCCTGGACGCCTACGCGCACCAGGACGTCCCCTTCGAGAGGCTCGTGGAGGAGCTGCACCCGGACCGGCACCTGGGGCGCAACCCGCTCTTCGAGACCATGCTCGTCCTGCAGAAGGCGGCCCAGGGTCCGGTCCTCCCCGGTGTCGAAACCGAGCTGCTGGACGTGGACACGGGCACCGCGAAGTTCGACCTCACCCTGATGCTCGTCGAGGAGGGCGGCGGTGTGCTGGGAGCCATGGAGTACGCCTGCGACCTGTTCGACGCCGGTACCGTGGACCGGATGCTCGGACACCTGTGTACCCTGCTCGGAGCCGTGGTCGATGATCCCAGCCGGAGGCTCTCCGACCTGCCGCTCCTGACCGCGGCGGAGCAGGCGGAGCTGGTGGCGTGGAGTCGGCCTCTGACGCCCGAGCCGCCGAAGCTCCTGGTGCACGAGGGGGTGTCGGCCCAGGCGGCGCGGACGCCGGACGCGGTGGCGGTCATGGACGGTGACCAGAGCCTCACCTACGCCGAGCTGCTGGACCGTGCCCGGGCCCTGGCGATGACGCTGCGCCGTCTGGGCGTAGGACCGGACGTGCCCGTGGGCCTGTTCCTGGAGCGCTCGCTGGACATGATGGTGGCGGTCCTCGGCGTGCTGGAGGCCGGCGGCGCCTATCTGCCCCTGGACCCGACCTGGCCGGAGGAGCGCCTGCGCCTCATGTTAGAGGACGCCCACGCGCCGGTGCTGGTGACGCATGGTCCGCTGGCAGGCAAGGTGCCGGGAGGCACAGGCGCCGTCGTCCTGGCGGACGCTTCTTTCGTAGGGGAGGGGCTTGCCCCCTCCCGGGCGGGGGAAGGCACCACCCCCGACAACCTTTGCTACGTCGTCTACACCTCGGGCTCCACCGGCCGGCCCAAGGGCGTGGCCATGACCCATGCGGCCATTACGGCCATGCTCCTCTGGCAGCAGCGCACCTCCTCCGCGAAGGCCGGGCGCACGCTCCAGTTCACCTCGCTCTCCTTCGACGTCTCCTTCCAGGAGATCTTCTCGACATGGTGGGCCGGCGGCACCCTGGTGCTCGTCTCCGAGGACGTGCGGCGCGACCCTCCGGCCCTCGCCCGCCTCTTGGCCGAGCAGCGCATCGAGCGCCTCTTCCTGCCGTTCGTGGCCCTGCAGCAATTGGCGATGGCGGGACCCTTACCTTCGAGCCTGAGGGAGGTGATGAGCGCGGGTGAGCAGCTCTACGTCACCCCGCAGGTGGCGGAGCTGTTCTCCCGGCTGCCCGGGGCCGAGCTGCACAACCACTACGGCCCTTCCGAGACCCACGCCGTGACCTGGCTCGATCTTCAGGGCGACCCGGCGCGCTGGCCGGAGCGCCCGCCCATCGGCATCCCCCTGGACCACGCCCGGGTCTTCCTCCTGGACGTCAACCTCCAGCCGGTCCCGGTGGGGGTCGCGGGCGAGGTCTGGGTGGGCGGCGCGGGCCTGGCGCGGGGCTACCTGGGTCGGCCGCGCCTCACGGCCGAGCGCTTCCTCCCCGACCCGTTCCACTGGGCCGAGGGATGGAAGCCGGGCGACCGCCTGTACCGCACGGGCGACCTGGCGAGACGCCGGCCCGACGGGGTCTTCGAGTTCCTCGGCCGCCGCGACTCCCAGGTCAAGATCCGCGGCCACCGCATCGAGCTGTTCGAGGTGGAGACGGCCCTGGCCCGCCACCCCGCCGTGCAGCAGGCAGCCGCCGCGGTCCGCGGCGAGACCTCGGGTGGACGCCGGCTCGTGGGCTACGTGGTCCTTCGCGACGGGGTGAAGCCTCCCACCTTCGGCGAGCTGCGGGCGTTCCTCGCGGAGAGCCTGCCGGACCCCATGGTCCCCACAGCCTGGGCGCTCCTCGACGCGCTCCCGCTCACAACCACGGGCAAGCTCGACCGCCGCGCCCTCGCCCGGATCGAGCAGCAAGAGGGGACGACCGGCGAAGGCGAGCCCTTCGTGGAGCCGCGCACCCCGGCGGAAGAGCTGCTCGCCACGGTCTGGATCGAGGTGCTGGGCGTGCCCCGCGTGGGCGCCCTGGATGACTTCTTCCAGCTCGGCGGCCACTCGCTCCTCGCCACTCAGGTGGCGTCGCGCATCCGTGAGGCGTTCGGGGTGGACCTGCCGCTGCGGCGGATCTTCGAAGCTTCGACCCTCTCGGCCATGGCCGTCGCGATCCTGGACGTGGAGGGGGCGCCGTCCGCTCCTCCAATCCGGCGAGTGCCGAGAACGGGTGACCTCCCGCTCTCCTTCGCCCAGGAGCGCCTCTGGTTCCTCGACCGCCTGCAGCCGGGCGGCTCGGCCTACAACGTGCCCCTGGTCCTCACCGCCGAGGGGAGGCTGGACCCCGATCGTCTGGCCGCGGCTCTCACCGAGGTCGTGCGCCGCCACGAGGTCCTGCGCACCGTCTTCGCCGAGCGCGACGGCTCGCCGGTTCAGGTGGTGCTCCCCGCCGCGCCAGTGCCGGTCCCCGTGGTGGATCTGCGTCTCGCGGAACAATTTGCCTTGCAGCCGTTCGACCTCGCCGCCGGACCGCTGCTGCGGGCCGTGGTGGTGGAGCTGGCCCCGGAGCGGAGTCTGGTGTTCCTGAACCTCCACCACATCGTCACCGACGGCTGGTCCATGGGCGTGCTGGTGCGGGAGGTCAACGCCCTTTACGCCGGCCAGACGTTGTCCGAACCAGCCGTCCAGTACGCCGACTTCGCGGTCTGGCAGCGGCAGTGGCTCTCGGGCGAAGTGCTGGAGCGGCAGATGGCCTGGTGGCGCGAGCGGCTGCGCGGCGCGCCCGCGGCCCTGGAGCTGCCAGCCGATCATCCGCGTCCGCCGGTCCAGACCCAACGCGGCGCCGAGCACCGCTTCGAGCTGGATCCGGCCCTGTTCCGGCGTGTCCTGGAGCTGGCGCGGGAGGAGGGGGTGACCCCGTTCATGGTCCTGGCCGGCGGCCTGTTCGCGCTGCTCTCCCGCCTCACAGGCCAGACGGACGTGCCCATCGGCTCGCCCATCGCGAACCGGAACCGCATCGAGACCGAGGATCTGATCGGGTTCTTCGTGAACACCCTCGTGCTGCGGGTTGACCTGGCGCGCGCCGAGAGCTTCCGCGACCTGCTGCGCCAGGTGCGGGAGGCGAGCCTGGGGGCCTACGCCCACCAGGACGTGCCCTTCGAGAAGCTCGTGGACGAGCTGCACCCGGACCGCGATCTCTCCCGCTCGCCGCTCTTCCAGGTGGCGCTGGCGCTCCAGAACGCGCCGTTGCCCGCGGCCGACCTCGGAGACGTGAGGCTGAGTGCTGAGGAGATCCCCACGGGCGTGGCCAAGTTCGATCTGTCCTTCATCTTTGTCGAGGATGAGGGGCGGTTCGCCGGCCTGCTCCAGTACGCCACCGACCTGTTCGAGGCCTCGACGGCTGCGCGCTATGCCCGGCACTTCGCGGTTCTCCTGGACGACCTCACGGCCCGGCCCCGCGCCCGTCTCTCGGAGGCGTCGCTGCTCATGGAAGAGGAGCGGCGGCAGATCGTCCATGAGTGGAACGACACGGCCGCACCCTTCCCCGAGGCCACGATCCACCGTTTGTTCGAGGAGAGCGTGGAGCGCCAACCGGACGCGCTGGCAGCCGTGTGGGAAGGTGAGTCCCTGACCTATGCCGGCCTGGACGAGCGGGCCAATCGCCTGGCCCGGCTGCTGCGCGAGCGTGGCGTCGAACCTGGAGTGCCCGTGGGTGTCTGGATGGAGCGGTCGCTCGACATGATCGTGGCCGTGCTCGGCATCCTCAAGGCCGGCGGGCACTACCTGCCCCTGGACCCCTCCTGGCCGGCGGAGCGGGCCGAAGCCATCCTGGCCGGCTCGCGGACCCCGGTCGTGGTCACCCGCTCGGCGCTGCTCCGCTCCGTCCAGGACATCTGGTGGCGGCTCCCGCTTGCCGACGCCGTCTGCCTCGATGTGCACGCGCCAGCTCCTCCTGCCGAGCCGATCGATCCCGAGGGGGTCCGCGCCCTCTGGGATTTCGTGGCCGAGCGCGCCACCGACCGGGTGACAGCGGGCGGGTTCGTGAGCAGCTACACCGGCCAGCCGTTCTCCGAGGCCGAGGTGGACGAGTACCGCGACCGCGTGCTCGCGCTCGCCGCTCCCTGGCTGCGGCCGGACGCCCGCGTGCTGGAGATTGGCAGCGGCGCCGGCCTGCTCTTCTGGGAGATAGCGCCGCGGGTGGCCCACGCGGTCGGCCTCGATCCCTCGGAGCTTACGCAGGAGCGCAACCGTGCCTGGGCTGCGGCCAACGTCGAGCTGCTCACCGGCTTCGCCCATGAGATGCCCGAGGGGCCGTTCGACCTGATCGTGATGGCGAGCACGGTGCAGTTCTTCCCCGGCCCGATCTACTTGGAGCGCGCGGTGGAGCAGGCCCTGGAGCGCCTCGCGCCGGGCGGCGCCCTGCTTGTGGCCGACGTGCCGGACGCGCGCCTCCGTGAAGAATTCCGGCGCTCGGGAGCCACGCCCGGGCAGGAGATGTGGATCGACGAGGACCTTTTCCGCGAGGTCGGAGAGGCGACCGTCCTCCACCGCGAGCAGGGCTTCGAGAACGAGCTGCGCTTCCGCTACGACGTGCTGCTGACGCCGGGAGGGGAGCGTCGCAAGCGCGTCTGGACCGGCTGGCACGTGGAGCGTCAGTCCCCTGAGCGGCTGCCCGCTTCGGCCTCGCCGGACGACTTCGCCTACGTGATCCATACCTCGGGCTCGACCGGCCAGCCCAAGGGGATCGGTGTGCAGCACCGGCCGGCCGTGAACCTGATCGGCTGGGTCAACCGGACGATGGAGGTGGGGCCGGAAGACCGGCTGCTCTTCGTGACCTCGCTGGGCTTCGACCTCTCGGTTTACGACATCTTCGGCACGCTCGCGGCAGGGGGTGTGATCCACATTGCTCCCGAGGAGGCGTTGCGCGATCCGGAGCGGCTGATGGCGCTGCTCCGCGACGAGCCCATTTCCATCTGGGACTCGGCGCCGGCCGCGCTCCAGCAGCTCGCGCCGCTCTTCCCCGAGAAGCGTGAGGGGCTGCGGCTGGTGCTGCTCTCAGGCGATTGGATCCCGGTGCGTCTGCCCGGCCAGGTGCGAGCCGCTTTCCCCGGGGCACGGGTCATCAGCCTGGGCGGCGCCACCGAGGCCACGGTGTGGTCCAACTGGTATCCCGTCGGCGAGGTCGATCCGCGCTGGCCGAGCATCCCCTATGGCCGGCCCATCGCCAACGCCCGCTACCACGTGCTCGACGAGGCGCTGAGCCCCTGCCCGGTGGGTGTCCCGGGGGACCTTTACATCGGAGGCGACGTGCTCTCCGCCGGCTACGTCTACCAGCCCGAGCTGACCGCGGCCCAGTTCATGCCGGACCCGTTCGGTGGGGAAGGCGGGCGCCTGTACCGCACGGGCGACCGGGCGCGGTACTTCGCCGATGGCAACCTGGAGTTCCTGGGCCGGATCGACCAGCAGGTGAAGATCCGGGGCTACCGCATCGAGCTGGGGGAGATCGAGATCGCCCTCCTCCGCCACCCCGGCGTGCGGGAGGCGGTCGTGCTGGCGCGGGAGCTGACGAGGGAGGAACTCCCCGGCGAGAAGCGCCTGGTGGGATACATCGTGCCGTCCCAACTGCCGCCGCCTACGTCGAAGCTGCGGGCCTTTCTGCAGGAGACCCTGCCCGAGTACATGGTTCCCTGGAGCTTTGTGGAGCTGGCGGCGCTGCCGGTCACCAACAACGGCAAGCTCGACCGGGCGGCGCTGCCGGCGCCCCGTGAAGTGAGAGCCGAGACCACGGCCTTCACGGCGCCGCGCAACGACCTGGAGCGGGCCATCGCGGAGGTCTGGCGCGAGGTGCTCCAGCTCGACCAGGTGGGCGTCCAGGAGAGCTTCTTCGAGGTGGGCGGCAGCTCGCTGCTGTTGGCGCGCCTGCAGAGCCGGCTGCGGCAGGCGATCGGCCGGGAGATCCCCTTCGTGGAGCTGTTCCGGCACCCGACGATCGAGAGCCTGGCCCGGAGCCTCGAAGGTGCGGCGCCAAAGCCCGAGGACAAAGCGGAGCAGGCGCGCGCCCGCACCGAGACCCGCCGCGAATCGATGCGGCAGCTGCAGGAGAAACGGCGGAGCAGGAGATGAGCAATCTGGAAGGAATCGCCATCGTGGGCATCGCCGCCCGCTTCCCGGGCGCCCGCGACGCCGAAGAGCTGTGGCGCAACCTGCGCGACGGGATCGAGTCCGTCGCCTTCTTCACCGAAGAGGAGCTGGCCGCGGCCGGCGTGGACCCCGCGCTGCTGGCCGACCCGCGCTACGTGCGCGCCAAGGGCTCTCTCGCGGACGCGGACCTGTTCGATGCCGCCTTCTTCGGCTTCACGCCGCGCGAGGCCGAGGCCATGGACCCGCAGCACCGGGTCTTCCTGGAGTGCGCCTGGGAGGCCCTGGAAGACGCGGCCTGCGACCCCGAGCGTCCCTCTGGCCGCATCGGCGTCTGGGCAGGCTCGGGCTTCAGTGCGTACCTGATGTCGAACCTGCTGCCCAACCAGGAGCGGCTGGCGAGCTTCGGCGGCCTTCAGGTGCTGCTCCTGAACGACCGCGATTTCCTCGCGACGCGCGCCTCCTACGAGCTGGACCTCAAGGGTCCCAGCGTGTCGGTTCAGACCGCCTGCTCGACCTCGCTGGTGGCGGTCCACATGGCCAGTCAGAGCCTGCTCGGCGGGGAGTGCGACCTGGCGCTCGCGGGCGGCGTCTCGATCAGCGCGCCGCTGCGGACGGGCTACCTCTACCAGGAGGGGAGCGTGATGTCTCCTGACGGCTGCTGCCGCGCCTTCGACGCCTCGGCGGGCGGCGCGGTGGAGGGCAACGGCTGCGGCGTCGTGGCCCTGAAGCGCCTGGCCGACGCGGTCGCGGACGGCGACCGGATCTATGCGGTGATCCGCGGCTCGGCGGTCAACAACGACGGCTCGGCCAAGATCGGGTTCACGGCGCCGAGCGTCGAGGGGCAGGCCGAGGTCATCTCCGAGGCGCTGATGATGGCCGGCGTGGAGCCGGAGACGATCGGCTACGTCGAGGCCCACGGCAGCGGCACCCCGCTCGGCGATCCCATCGAGGTGGCGGCGCTCACCCAGGCGTTCCGCGCGGCCGGGGCGGAAGGCGAGGGCTTCTGCGGCATCGGCTCGATCAAGACCAACTTCGGCCACTGCAACACGGCCGCCGGGGTTGCGGGGCTGATCAAGGCAGCGCTGGCGCTGAAGCACGAGACGTTGCCGCCCAGCCTGCACTTCGAGAGCCCCAACCCGCAGATCGCCTTTGCCGGGAGCCCCTTCTACGTCTGCAACGAGGCTCGTCCCTGGAAGGGTTCTCCGCGCCGGGCCGGAGTCAGCTCGTTCGGCCTCGGCGGGACCAACGCTCACGTGGTCCTCGAAGAGGCGCCCGAGCCGGAGCCGGCGGACGAGCCCTCGCGGCCCGCGCAGCTCCTGGTGATTTCGGCCCGCACCCCGTCAGCTTTGGAAGCCGCCGCGGCCCGGCTGGACGGGCATCTGGACGCTCATCCGGAGCTTGCCCTGGCGGATGTGGCCTGGACTGTCCAGGTGGGGCGCAAGGCGTTCGACCACCGGCAGATCCGGGTGGGCGGTGGTTGGATCGCCGGCAAGCGCGAGGGCAAGCCCGCGATGGTGTTCCTCTTCCCCGGCCTGGGCGACCAGCACGTGGACATGGCCCGCGAGCTCTACGAGACCGAGCCGCTCTTCCGCGAGCAGGTGGACCTCTGCGCGAGCAAGCTCGGGTTTGACCTCCTCTCGGTGCTCTTCTCGCCCGGACCCCGTCCCGAAAGGCAGGCGCCGGACCTGCGCTCCATGCTCCGCCGTTCCTCCGAGACTGGCCCGCTTCATGAGACGGTCTACGCTCAGCCGGCCTGCTTCGTGATCGAGTACGCCCTCGGCCGTCTGCTCATGAGCTGGGGGATCGAGCCGCAGGCCATGATCGGCTACAGCCTGGGCGAGTACGTGGCCGCCTGTTTGTCCGGCTCCCTCTCGCTCGACGACGCCTTGGGGTTGGTAGAGCGGCGGGCGAAGCTGATCCAGGACCTCCCCGGCGGCGCCATGCTCGCCGTGCCGCTCCCCGAGGAGGAGGTCCGGCCGCTGCTCGACGGCCTTTCCCTTTCGGCCACCAATGGACCCCACTTCTGCGTCGTGGGCGGGCCTTCGGAGGCGTTGGACGCTCTGGAGCGGAAGCTCGGGGTGAGCTGCATCCGGCTGCGCACCACGCACGCCTTCCACTCCTCCATGATGGAGCCGGCCGTGGCCCCGTTCATGGAGATCGCACGCAAGGTGAGGATGCAGGCGCCGAGCATCCCGTTCGTCTCCAACGTCACCGGCACCTGGATCACCGCGGACGACCTCGCCGACCCCGGCTATTGGGCGCGCCATATGCGCAGCCCGGTGCGCTTCGCCGAGGGCATCGGCGAGCTGCTCCGGGAGCCCGACCGCGTCTTCCTGGAGGTCGGCCCCGGCGCCACGCTCGGCACACTGGTCAAGCAGCACCCCGAGGCCGCCGCGAACCGGATCACCATCCCCACCCTGCGCGAGGGCTCCGATCTCGAAGCGCTCTTGGAAGCCGTGGGCCGGCTGTGGATCGCGGGTGTCGAGGTGGATTGGACCCGGTTCCACAACAACGAGCGGCGGAATCGGGTGCCGCTCCCGACCTACCCGTTCGAGCGCCAGCGCTACTGGATCGATCCACCCAAGGCTACAGCGCAGAAGATGGCGGATGTCGCCGACTGGTTCTGGGTGCCCACCTGGAGGCAGGCGCCGCTCAAGGCCGCTCCTCCGGAACCGGGACGCTGGCTGATCTTCCTCGACGGGCTGGGGGTGGGGGAGAGGATCTCCGAGCGCCTGCGCCGGGGCGGCCACGAGGTCTTCACCGTGGCGCGCGGGGAGGACTACGACCTGCACGAGAGCCTGCCCGACCTCATCCTCCACCTCTGGGGCTTCGAGGAGGAGGGGCTGGTCAGTCTGGTGCGTCTGGCGCAGGGCCTGTCTTCGATCGACAAGCCCGTCCGCCTCCTTCTGGCCGCGAGCGGCCTCCACGAGCTGGTGGACGGCGATCCCATGGATCCAGACAAGGCCGGAGTGCTCGGCGCGCTCAAGGTGGTCCACCAGGAGCTGCCGCGGGTGACCTGCTCCAGCGTGGACGTCACGCCCGGTCCGGGTCTGGAAGAGCGGCTGATCGCCGAAATGTCCGCTGCCGATTCCGTGGTGGCTCTGCGTGGCCGGCAGCGCTGGGTGCGCGGCTTCGAGCGCGTGCGCCTGGAGGAGGAGTCCGGGAGCCTGGCCGGCACCTGGCTGATCGCAGAAGCCGCGCAGGGTCCCGGTAGGGCCATCGCAAACTATCTCTCAGAGCAAGGCGCGCAGGTGGTGACCGGGCTCCCCGCCGCGCCCCTCCGGGGAGCCTTCTACACCGGCGTCCCGCAGGGCGGCGGCCTGATCCAGCTCAAGACGCCTGAGGGTCTCCACGCCGCTCTCGATCCCGTCATCCGCGGCGCCGAGGAGCTGCTCGCGGCGGTCGATCCATCCACTCCCGTGATCCTCTGCTCTACGACCACCGCGGTCACCGGCGGTCTCGGCCAGCTCGACCTGGCCGCGGCGGGCGCCTGCCTGGAGGCCCTGGCCGCGCGCCACGCCGCCGAGGGCAGGCCGGTGAAGGCGGTTCACTGGGACCCCTACCAGTGGGGCGGCTGGCTGGTGACGGGCGTGGCGGGCGGCATGGCCGGCCTCTCGAACGACGAGGTCCAGGCCAATCTCGCGGCCCACGGCGTCACCGCGGCGAAGAGCGCGCGAGCGCTCCGCCATCTCCTGGGTGGAGCCTTCTCCACGCTCATCGTCTCGTCCCAGGACCTGCACGGCCTCATCGAGGAGACCGACAGCGTCACCGCCGAGTCGCTGCTGGCCCAGATGTCCCACGGCGGCGAGAAGGCGGAGCGGCCGGGGCTCTCGACCGCTTACGAGCCGCCTCATGACGAGTTGGAGGAGCGTCTCGCCGCCATCTGGCAGGACCTCTTCGGCATCGAGCCCATCGGCCGGGACGACAACTTCCTGGAGATGGGCGGCCACTCGCTGCTCGCCATCCAGGTGACGACGCAGCTGCAGACCGCGCTCCAAGCCGATCTGCCGGTCACCGCGCTCTTCGAGGCGCCCACCATCGCCGAGCTGGCCAAGGCCGTGCGCCGGGCGCGCGGCGAGGACGACCCCGAGGAGATGGAGGCGCTGCTCGCCATGATCGAGGGGCTCTCCCCCGAAGAGGCCGCGGCGAAGCTCGCGGAGCTCGAGGTCTAGCGTGCTTTCCTGGCCGGCGTCTCGCCGGCCCCCGGGTTGTGTTTCACAAACCGCGGGTTGAGACGCAAAACCCCCGGTTGCTGTCTTCCCACCCGTCGGTCGGACGGTCTTACCCGCAGGTCGTATCTCTAAACCCATCGCGTGGATCGTCCTGCCCGGGGGGTTGAACGTTGCCACCCACCGGTTGAACGTTTCAACTCGCGGGTTTTTTGTTTCAACCCGCCGGTTTTGTCTCACAACCCGTGATCTTTGTGTTGCAACCGGCGGGCCGAGCCGTCCGCGCGGCGAGCTCCGCGCCTCCACCCGCCGGCCGAGGATGTGGACTGGCGGGGCGAGGCGTCCAGCCCGTGGGTTTTGTGTTTCAAGCCGCGGGTTGCGCGGGAGAACCCGCGGTCCCCTTCCGTAACAAATCTCCTCCAGCATCGCCAGGAGAAGGTGCTTCCAGAAAAGGGGACGGTATGTTGCGCAAGTGGTTCTCGACAGGTGTCTTGATGCTCGCGATGTCTCTCGTAGCCGCGGAGGCCCGCGCGGGCGCAGGGAGCGTCGAGGCCGACGGCGACCTGAACCTCAACGTCGTCTTCCGCTTCATTCCGGTCCAGGGCGATATCGACCGGGTCCAGGGGCAGCTCCGGCGCGTGAGCCAGATGCTGTGCGACGCCACCGAGGGGCGCATGCGCATCCGCAAGGCGCGGCTGACCGCGGGCGGCGCGGGCGAGCCCGCGGGCGACATCTGGTACTACGGTCCGGGCGCGCTGCCGCGCTCGTCCTCCACCGGCGCTCCGGTCCACAACGAGGGCAACCGGATCCTCCTGCAATACGAGGCGGTCCGCGCCGACGTGGTCACCCACGAGCTGGGCCACCTGGTGCTCGGCCTCGGGGACCAGTACGACGAGCAGAGGCGCTTCGGAGGACCCTGCGGCATCGGCCCCTCGTTCGACGCCGCCGACGAGGTCAACCACACGATCATGCAGCAGAGCAGCTACCAGAATTGCCGCGACGGGGGAGGGATGTTCACGGGGACCTCCTGCTATGAAGACGCCGACTGTCCGGCCGGCCAGACCTGCCCGCTGTCCCCGCTGATGAGCGAGTTCAGCGTCTCGGCGAACTTCGACAAGCTGCGCGGCGACTCGGTCCTGGCGGCGAACACCTGTCCGGCGCCGGTCCCCGGCGACAGGCTGACCCTGCGGGGTCCCCTCTACGCCGGCAAGGCGGTGGCCGCGTTCGACGGCACCGGCTTCTCGACCGCGGAGACCTCGGCCGCGGGATTCCGCGAAGTGGAATTCGTCGACTCCCTCGGCAACATCCCGCTGTTCGGCGAGGGCTCTTCGATCCTCGTCTCGATCTTCGCCGAGCACACGGGGTCCCACACCTGGACGCTCCATTTCGGCATGGACGAAGGGAGGAAGACAGGCGGGACCGAGGGGGATCTCCTCATCCTGGACACGATCGATCTCGAATTCAGCGCGGGCGGCGTCCTCGAGAAGGTGGACGGGGTGCTGCTCACGGCCCCGGCATACACCGACCCGGTGGTGTCCATCACCGCCCTCGCCGACGGCGCCGCGAATGCCGGTCTCGCCGTCAAGTTCGATGGCCTGGCGGAGCAGGGCGGGACCGACGTCTGGTCGCTCTGGGGTTCCGAGGTCACCGCCGGAGGCCTGGCGCAGCTCGGGAACTGCACGGCCACCGACGCCTGCGAGAAGCGCTGGAACACCGGCACACGGCGGTGGGAGGCCTCCGCCGTCGCGGACTGGGCGCTCCAGACCGGGCAGACGCCCCTCTCCGACTGGGAGTGGATGGTCACCAACGTCGGCGGCCTCTACTCCCTGACCTGGCCCCTGCCGGCCGGCCCGAACGGCCTGCCGGCGGCGGCGTCTCCGGCGGCGTGCGCGAACGCGGGCGACGTCGACTTCGAGGTCGCGGTCTCGGGGGCCGACCAGGTGGCCGTGATCATCGACCGGTCGGGCAGCATGCAGGAGGACCGGGAGTACCTGGGCGACGTCCGCACCCGGCTCGACTGGGCCAAGGCGGGCGCCCGGGCGTTCGCGGACGTGCAGGCCGGATCGGGGATGGCGGTGAGCCTGATCTCCTTCGACGACGTGGTCGAGAACGAGCTCGACTTGGCCAAGATCGAGCTCGACACGACCGCCACCGCCGCCGATCACAAGCTCACCGACTACAAGGCCAAGATCGACGCGCTCACCTCCAGGGACTCCACCGCCATCGGCGACGCCCTCTTCGCGGCGAAGACGCAGCTCCTGGCCGCCGCTCCGGCGGGCAAGGCCGTCCTCCTGCTGACCGACGGCGAGAACAACGCGGGGACCCACGACCCGCAGGTCGTGTCGCAGGAGATGCGCGACGCGGGGATCCAGGTCTTCGCCGTGCCGGTGGGCAACATGGCCGACAGCGAGTTCCTTGCGCGGATGGCCGCGGAGACCGGCGGGACGGTGCTGGGGAGCGAGGAAGGCCTGGAGCTGCCGATGGTCTTCATCGAGCTCTACGCCCGGCTGCGCGGCGAGGTCCCCGCGCTCGGGCGGACGCCCTCGTCCGTGCGGGGCAAGCGGAGCCCGGTGCCGATCGGAGCCATGGCGGAGCCCGCGCCCACGGCGGCCAACAGCGGGGTTCTGCCCGAGCAGGAGACGTTCGAGATCCCGGTCGAGCTCGGGGCGCAGCGGCTCAACGTCGTGCTCTCCGCGCGCAACGCCCTGCCCGGGAGCTGGAACCCGGCCTTCCGGCTGGAGGGTCCCGGCGGCGAGGTCTTCGATCAATCCTCTCCCGGCGTGCTCGGCGACGAGTTCTACCGCATCCTGCGCGTGCCCAGCCCGGCGCCGGGCATCTGGCGGCTGACCGTCGCCTCATGGACGGGGGACGACCAGTTCTCCTACCTCCTCGGCCACGTCGAGGGTCCCGGGCCGGACTGCTATGCCGGCGCCTCGCCGCGGGTGGTGCCCGAGGGCGCGTCCCAGGTCCTCCTCGCCGCGAGCTCGAGCCTGGGCGCGCCGCTCGGGAGGGGCGTCGGCTACGAGGCGGTCGTGGAACGCCCCGCGGGCGCCCCGGTGGCCGTCCCGCTCGTTCTGGACGACCAGCAGGTGAGCGTGCGGGGCACCTTCTCCTCCTTCGCCGGCCGCGGGCTCTACGAGGCGGTGGTCGAGTGCCGGGTGACCGGGAATTCCCGCTACTCCCCCGGCGAGCACGCCACGCCCCAGGATCTCCTCGACCAGCCGCGGCCGGAACCGTTCGTGCGCCAATCGAGGACCTCGTTCTTCGTCGACGCGGCCGAGCTCCCGCCGCTGGGACCGGGAGGGGACCAGGACCACGACGGCATCCCCGATTCCTTCGAAGGCTCGGTGGACACCGACGGCGACGGCCTGCCCGACGCCTACGACCAGGACGCCGACGGCGACGACCTTCCCGACTCCAAGGAGACGGACGGCCAACCGGGCCGCGACACGGACGGCGACGGACGGCCGGACTTCCGCGATCCCGATGCCGACAACGACGGCGTGATCGACGGCGCGGACCCGGACCCGTTCCAGCCGGGCCGTGGATTCGGCAAGGGGCGGTGGCGGGGGAGCCTGCACGTGGGCTCGGCCCATCCGTTGCGCGACCTCGACCACGTCGCCGATGCGAACATCTACGTCCAGGGGGACCTCGGGTACCGGCTGCTCGACCGGGTCGACCTCAAGGCGCGGCTGGGGTTCGCCCAGTTCACGGCCGAGGCGTCCGCCGGCATCGATCACCCGCACTGGCTGCACGCCTCGCTGAACCTGCAGCTCTTCCTGCCGCCCGTGTCCGGGCTGACGCCCTTCGTCCAGGCGGGACCGGGCTGGTATCGCGGCAAGGCGGGCAGTACCGACCTCGGGCTCAACCTCGGTGCCGGGCTGCAACTCCCCGGGGCCGGCACGACCCGCTGGGAGGTGGGCACGGACTACCACTGGATCGACGACACCGAAAGGACCAAGTTCTTCACGATCCACCTGGGGGTGCTGTTCCCGTAGGCGGTATAGTCTCATGGCCATGGAGGGAGGCTCGCGCCCTCCATGGCCCTCCAGATGAGCGTCGTCGACCGTCTTTCCGCCCTGAGCCCGGAACAGCGTGCCCTGTTCGAGAAGCTGCGCCAGAAGCAGCCTCGGCCGCGCACTCTTCCGCCGGTGCGCCCGGTTTCCGGACTCACCGGTGTGGGCGACTGGCCTCTCTCCTTCGACCAGGAGCGGCTCTGGCGGATGCACCGGGAGCAGCCCTGCCTGGTCTCCTGGAACGTGGACGCCGGCAGCCATGTCAAGGGGGCGCTGGACGTGCCCCGCTTCCTGGCCGCGTTCCGCGAGCTGATCCGCCGCCACGCGGCCTGGCGCACCACCTTTCCGATCGTGGATGGCCGGCCCGTGCAGAGGGTCCATCCCTGGGTGGAGCCCGCGGTTTCGGTGATCGACGTGAGCGCGTTGCCTGCGGAGATCCGCGAGAGCGCCGGCCACGAGGCCATCTACGAGCACACGCGCAACCCGTTCGACCTGGAAGAGGGACCTCTCCTGCGCATCGCCCTGGTGCGGCTCGCGGCCGGCGAGCACCTCTACCTGCTCACCATCCACCACATGGTGACCGACTGGATCACCTTCCAGGTCTTCTTCCAGGAGCTGATCCAGATCTACGAAGGACGGCGTCTGCCGCTGCCGCCGGTGCAGTTCCCCGACTATGTCCTCTGGGAGCGGGATTGGCTCCGGGACGACGTGTTGGAGGAGGAGGCCCGCTTCTGGCGCAAGGAGATGGAGGGGTTTCCCCTGGTGCTCGACCTCCCGGTGGACCGGCCGCGGCCCGCGGTGCAGAGCCAGAGGGGCGGCCTTTTCCGCGTCCGCGCGGGCGCCGAGCGCACCGATCGCCTCCGCGCCCTGGCGCGCAAGGAAGGCGCCACGATGTTCATGGCGGTCCTGGCCGTGCTGAACGCCTTGATCGCCCGCGTCACCGGGCGGGAGAGGATCGTGATCGGCTCCAACGGCGCCAACCGCCCGCGCCCCGAGTTGGAGTCGGTAGCCGGTCTCTTCCTCACGCAGGTCCCGTTCGCCACCGACCTCGCGGGAAATCCGGAGTTCCGCGAGGTCCTGGCCCGCACGAAGAGGACGGCGCTCTCCGCGTATAGCCACCAGAACCTGCCGTTCAGCAAGCTGATCGAGGTTCTCGGCGCGGACTCCACCCCCGAGCGCAACCCGGTCGTGCAGGTGATGCTGCTGATCCTGGAGGGGGAGAGCCACGGCAGCTCCGGCGCGCTCGATTTCGAGCCCGTGGGGCTCTACGACGGCAACTCCCGCTGGGACCTGATGTTCGGCCTTTACGACCTCCACGACGAGGGTCTGTCCGGTCCGCTGGAGTACAACGCCGACATCTTCGGCGAGCAGACCGTGGGCCGCCTGCTGGAGATGTTCTACCGGACGATTGACGCCGTGACCGCCGATCCCGGCGCGCGCCTGTCGCGGCTCCCCGGCTGGGAGAGGGCATGAGCATCGCCGATCGTCTGGCCGGTCTCTCCTCGGAGCAGCGGGCGCTGTTCGAGAAGCTGCGCGAGAAGCAGCGCAAGGCCGCGGCCCGCCCGCCTCAACCCCCACCGGTCCGCCGGGTCACCGGTCCCACGGCGGAGGGGGACTGGCCGCTGTCGCTCGACCAGGAGCGCTACTGGTTCATGGAGCAGCTCTACCCGGGCGGCGCCGGGCTCAACATCGCGGCCGCCAGCCGGATGCGCGGACGCATCTCCGTCCCCCGGGTCGCGGCGGCCCTCCTGGAGATTGCACGGCGCCACGCGGCCTGGCGCACCGCCTTCCCGAACGCGGACGGCAAACCTGTGCAGCGGGTGTCGCCCTCCGGCGGGCCGCGGCTAGCGCTGGTGGACCTTTCGGGCCTGCCGGACACGCGGCGTGAGGCCGAGGCCCTGCATCTGGTAGGCATGGACTCCGCCGCTCCCTTCGACCTGGAGCGGGCACCGCTCGTGCGGGCGAACCTCTTGCGCCTGACGCCGGAGGACCATCTCTGCTTGCTCACCATCCACCACCTGGTGACGGACTGGATCTCCTTCCAGATCGTCTGGAGCGAGCTGGCCGCGCTCTACGCGGGAGCGACGGGACTGCCCGAGCCGCCGGTTCAATACCCCGACTTCGCGATCTGGCAGCGCGAGTGGCTCCAGGGCGAGGCGCTGGAGGGGCTGGTCTCCTGGTGGCGCGAGCAGTTGGCGGACACCCCCCTCGTGCTGGAGCTGTCCACGGACCGGCCGCGCCCGGCTGTGGCGCGCATGCGCGGCGACCAGCGCCTCGTCCTCCTGCGGCGCCCGCTGTCCGAGGGGCTCCGGGCGCTCGCGCAGCGGGAGGGCGCGACGCTCTTCATGGCCGTGCTGGCCTGCACGGCGGCGCTGCTCAGCCGCCACTCCGGCCAGGAGCGGCTGATCCTGGGCGCCAACAACGCCAATCGCAACCGGCCCGAGATCGAGCCCGTGCTCGGCTGCTTCCTCACCCAGGTGCCGTTCCCGATCGACCTCACGGGCGACCCCGGGTTCCGCGAGCTGCTGGCGCGGGTGCGGCAGTCGGCGCTCGGCGCCCTGGCCCACCAGGATCTCCCGTTCGGCAAGCTGGTCGAAGCGTTGCACCTGGAGCGCGACACCAGCCGCCAGCCCGTGGTCCAGGCCCTGGTCCAGGTGCTCGAGGCCCACCCCTCCAAGGCGAGCCTCGCCGGGGTCGAATTCGAGCCGGTGGACGCCTACGACGGCAACGCGCGCTACGACCTGATGCTCACCCTGTTCGACTCCCCGGCCGGGCTTGCGGGCTCGCTGGAGTTCGACGTCGACCTGTTCGAGGGCGCCACGATCGAGCGCCTGCTGGAACGGTTCCAGGCGCTGATCGCCGCCGTGGTCACCGATCCGGCCCTGCGGCTCGACTCGATTCCGCTGCTGACCCCGGCCGAACAGGACCAAATCGCACGCGCCGAGCAGGCGCCGCCGGGGGAGGGCGCCGGAGTCTGCATGCACGAGCTGATCGGGGGGGCTCCCGAGGCTCTCGCCGTGATTTGCGGCTCCGAGCGGCTGATCTACCGCGAGCTGGAGGAGCGCGCCGCGGCCCTGGCCGCCCACCTGCGGGCGCTGGGCGTCGGCCCCGAGGTGCCGGTGGCCGTCTGCGCCGAGCGCTCGGCCCGTCAAGTCATCGCGCTGCTCGGCGTTCTGCGGGCCGGCGGCGTCTATCTGCCGATCGACCCTCAGGACCTGCCCTCCCGGATCGAGTTCGTGCTCCGGGACTCCGGCGCCGCGGCGCTGGTGACGCAGCCGGCCATCGCGGCGCGGCTGCCCACGGCGGGGATCCCGTGGGTCGATCTGGACGCGCCGCTGCCTTCGGCTCTTGCTTCGGCCGCCGCTGTCGTGCCGGAGAACCTGGCCTACCTGATCTACACCTCGGGCTCGACCGGCCTGCCCAAGGGGGTCGGCGTGAGCCACGCCGCCGCGGTCGGGCACGTAAGGACTTGGGCACGGATTCACGAGGTCCATGCCGGAGACCGCTACCTCCAGTTCAGCTCGGCGAGCTTCGACCCGGCTTTGGAGCAGTGCTTCACCGCGCTGATCAACGGCGCCGCGCTGGTGATGCGCGGGCCCGAGGTGTGGGACGCGGACGAGCTGACGGCGCAGATCGACCAGCACGAGGTGACGGTCGTGGACCTGCCCACCGCCTACTGGTCGCGCTGGGTGCCCGAGGTGAGGGAGGTCCCGCCGAGCCTGCGCCGGGTGATGATCGGCGGCGAGGAGCTGCGCGCCGAAAGCGTGCGCCAGTTGAGCCGCGGGCCGCTCGCCCGCCTGCCGCTCTTCAACGGCTACGGCCCCACGGAGGCGATCGTTACCGCCACCCAGCATGAGGTGGGACCGGCGGACGGCGAAGGCGGGCCGGTGTCGATTGGCGGGCCGCTGTCCGGCCGCGTGGCGCGGGTCCTGGGACCGGGCGGAACGCGCCAGCCGGTCGGCGTGCCCGGCGAGCTCTGCCTGGGCGGCGTCCTCGCCCGTGGCTACCTCGATCGTCCGGCCCTGACGGCGGAGCGCTTCGTCCCGGACCCTTATGCGGACGTGCCGGGAGCCCGTCTCTACCGGACTGGCGACCTGGTGCGGCGCCGGGTGAACGGCGACTTGGAGTTCCTCGGGCGCATCGACGACCAGGTCAAGATCCGCGGCTTCCGCGTCGAGCCCGGCGAGGTCGAGGCGGCTCTGCTCGCCCATCCCGGCGTGCGCGAGGCGGCGGTCCTGGCCCGGAAGGGACAGCTCGTCGCCTGGTACGCGGGCAGCGCGGAGAACCTCGGAGCCTTTCTGCGCGAGAGCCTGCCCGAGTACATGATCCCCGCCGCCTTCGTGGCCCTCTCCCGGCTGCCGCTCACCACGCACGGCAAGGTGGACCGCAAGGCCCTGCCCGAGCCGGCGCCGGCGGCACCGGCCGTCTCCGTTCCCCCCAGAAATGCCCGCGAGGAGCTGCTGGCCGGGATCTGGCGCGAGGTGCTCGGAAGGGAGGAGGTGGGGGTCCACGACAACTTCTTCCAGATCGGTGGCGACTCGATCCTGAGCATCCAGGTCGTGGCGCGGGCGCGCCGGGCGGGCCTCCTCCTCACTGCCAAGCAGCTCTTCGAGAACCAGACGATCGCCGGGCTGTCGGCCGTCGCCGGGAGCGCGGCGGACGCGGAGGTCGAAGGACCGGTGGAGGGCGAGGCTCCTCTCACGCCCATCCAGCGCCGCTTCTTCGCAGAGGGACGGCGGGAGCCCTGGCGCTACACCCAGGCGGTGCTCCTCGCCTCCCGCGAGCGCCTGGAAGCAGCGTCCCTCGCCGCCGCCCTGGCGCGTCTCGCCGGGCATCACGACGCGCTGCGGTTGCGCTTCCTTCAGGAGAAGGACGGCTGGCATCAGGTCCATGCTCCCAGCGCCTCGGTGCCGCTCTACGAGATCGATCTGCGAGAGACTCCGGAGGCCCTGGAAGCCGAGGCGGAACAGCTCCAGTCCGGCCTCGATCTCGCCCATGGGCCGCTCTTCACCGCCGCCCTGTTCCGCCTGCCGGACGGCGACCGCCTGCTCCTCACGGCCCATCACCTGATCGTGGACGGCGTCTCCTGGCGCGTGCTGCTCGAGGATCTCTCGGCCGTGGAGCTGCCGCCGAAGACCACGTCCTGGAAACGCTGGGCCGAGCTTCTGAAGGCTCATTCGAGCGCGGCGGAGATCCCCTACTGGAGCGCTCTTCCAGCCGTGCCGCCGCTGCCGGTCGATTCCGAGGGCGACGGGGGGATGGCGACCGTCTCCTCCGAGCTGGACGCCGGGCTGACCCGGGCGCTGCTCCACGGGGCTCCGGAGGTCTACCGCACCCAGGTCAACGACCTGCTGCTGGCGGCGCTCGCCCGCGCCTTTTCTGCCTGGACGGGGGAGCGCACGCTGCTCGTGGACCTGGAGGGGCACGGCCGGGAGGAGATCTTCCCCGGCGTGGACCTCTCGCGCACCGTGGGCTGGTTCACCACCCTCTTCCCGGTCGCCCTGACGCTGCCGCCCGGCGCCGGGCCGCGGGAGTCGATCCAGGCCATCAAGGAGACCCTCCGTGCCGTCCCCGGGCGCGGGCTCGGCTATGGCCTCCTGCGGGAACGCCTCTCCATCCCGGAGCCGCAGGTCTCGTTCAACTACCTCGGCCGCTTCGACGCGCCGGGGGAGGACGGAAACTTCATCTTCGCGCCCGAAACCGTTCGAGGGACGGCGGGCGAGGCCGTGCCCGGCCGCCATCTGTTCGCCGTGGACCTGCTGGTGTTGGAAGACCGGCTGCGAGTCACCTGGACCTACGATCCCGGCCGCCATCTCCCGGCCACGGTCGAGCGTCTGGCCCGCGGCTTCCTGGAGGAGCTGGGCACCCTGGTCGAGCATTGCCTGTCGCCCGAGGCCGGCGGCTACACGCCGTCCGACTTCCCGCTCGCCGGGTTGGATCAGGCAGCTCTCGACAGGCTCGACCAGGGGATCGAGGACCTCTACCCCCTGGCGCCGCTTCAGGAGGGTCTCCTCTTCCACAGCCTCTATGGCCAGGGCGGCGACCCCTACTTCGAGCAGCTCACCGCCGGGCTCCAAGGGCCGCTCGACGCGCCCGCCTTCGCCGCCGCCTGGCAGCGGGCGATCGACCGCCACACGGCTCTCCGCACCGGATTTCTCTGGCAGGACGTCGGCCGGCCGCTGCAGCTCGTCCGGCGCCAGGCGGATCTCCCCTGGAGCGGCCAGGAATGGCGCGGAGAAGCCTGGTGGCAGGACCTCCTCGCCGCCGACCGTGCCCGCGGCTTCGACCTCGCCGTCCCGCCGCTGATGCGGCTCACCCTGGTGCGCATGGGCGAGGACCGCCACCGCCTGGTCTGGAGCTCCCACCACTTGGTCTTCGACGGCTGGTGCCTCTCGCTGATCCTGGCCGAGGTCTTCGCGACCTATCAGGATCCCGGGGTCCAGCTGCCGCCGGCCCGTCCCTACCGCGACTACATCGCCTGGCTCGCGCAGCGAGACGAGACCGATGCCGAGCACCATTGGCGAGAGGCGCTCCGTGGCTTCACCGAGCCCACCTCCGTGCCCTTCGATCATGCAGACGCAGCGGGAGACGGCTTCGAGCGGCACGCCGCCTGGGCGGCAGGTGAGCTGGAGGCGCTCGCCCAGCGGCTCCAGGTGACGTTGAACACCCTGGTGCAGGGCGCCTGGGCGCTGCTCCTGTCGCGCTACGCCCAAGCCTCGGACGTGGTCTTCGGCGCCGTGGTTTCCGGCCGCCCGGCGGAGCTGCCCGGCGTCGAATCGATCGTGGGCCTCTTCATCAACACCGTGCCCGTGCGGGCCCTCATCCCCGAAGATGAGCCCGCATCCGCCTGGCTGGCGCGCCTCCAGGCGGACCAGACCGGGTTGCGCCAGTACCAGTGGACCCCGCTCACCCGCGTGCAGGCGCTCTCGGAGGTCCCGGCGGGCGAGCCGCTCTTCGCGAGCCTCCTCGCGTTCGAGAACTACCCGGTCGATCCGTCCGTCTCCGCCCAGATGGCCGAGCTGAGGATCGTGGACGCGGCGCTCGGCGAGCGCACCAACTACCCGCTCACCCTGACCGTCGTGGCGCGCGGCGACCTCTCTGCGCGCCTGACTGCCGATACCCGGTTCGAGCCGGCCACCGTGGAGCGCCTGCTGGCCCACCTCGGAAACCTCCTGAAGGCCCTCGCCGCCGATCCGGAAAGGCCGCCGCGCGAGCTGCCCATGCTCTCCGAAGGCGAGCGCCGGCAGGTGCTCGTGGACTGGAATGACACCGCATCCCCCTTCCCGAGCCTCTCGATCCCCGAGCTGTTCGCCGAGCAGGCGGCGTTGCGGCCCGATGCGATCGCGGTGGAGCAGGGGGACGAGCGGATGACCTACCGCGAGCTTCAGGAACGGGCCGAGAGTGTCGCCCGCAGGCTGCGCCTCAAACCGGAGCAGCCGGTCGCGGTGCTGGCGGAGCGTTCGCTGGACCTGATCGTCAACCTCCTGGGCATCCTTCGGGCCGGAGGCGCCTACCTGCCGCTCGATCCGACCCACCCGCCGGAGCGCCGGGAGTGGATGGTGGAAGACGCGGCGGCCACGATGCTGACCCTGGAGGAGACGGAGGCGGACCCTCCGCACGTCCCGCCCGACTCCCTCGCCTACGTGATGTACACCTCGGGATCGATGGGAACGCCCAAAGGCGTGGCGGTCACCCATCGCAACGTGGTGCGGCTAGTGCGCGGGGCCGACTATGCCGAGATGGACCACGCCTGGCTCCAGTACGCCCCGGTCGCCTTCGACGCCTCGACTCTGGAGATCTGGGGGCCGCTCCTCAACGGCGGACGTCTGGTGCTCTTCCCGGGCCGGATCGGATCGCTCACCGAGATCGCACAAGTGATCGAGGACCACGGCGTCACCTCAGCCTGGCTCACCGCGGGCCTGTTCCACGAGATGGTGGACGGCTTGCTGGACGGGCTGCGTCCGCTCCGCCAGCTCCTGGCCGGCGGCGACGTGGTCTCGCCGGATCACGCTCGCCGTGTCCTCGCGGCCCATCCCGGGCTCGCGCTGATCAACGGCTACGGACCCACCGAGGGCACCACCTTCACCTGCTGCCATCGGATCACCCAGGCAGGAGAAACCGTGCCCATTGGGCGTCCGATCGCCAACGCCCGGGTTTACGTGCTGGACGAGCGGCTCGATCCCATGCCCGTGGGCGCCTGGGGCGAACTGTACGCGAGCGGCGACGGCCTGGCCCGCGGCTATCTCGGCCGGCCTGACCTGACCGCGGAGCGCTTCGTCCCAGATCCGTTTGGACACGGACGCCTATACAGGACCGGCGACCGTGTCCGCTGGCGGGCGGACGGCACCCTGGAATTCCAGGGCCGGCTGGACAGCCAGCTCAAGATCCGCGGCTTCCGCATCGAGCCCGGCGAGGTCGAGGCGGCGCTGCTGGCCTGCCCCGGAGTGTCGCGCGGGGCGGTCGCAGTGATCGACAAGAGCCTGGCGGCCTTCTGGGTGGGAGAGGCGCAGGCGGACGACCTGCGCGCCCGGCTCCGCGAGCGCCTGCCCGAGCCCATGGTGCCCTCCCTCTGGATGGCCGTCCCGGATCTGCCGCTCACTCCCAACGGCAAGGTGGACCGCCGCGCGTTGGCCGCCCTGGCTGCCACGACCGTCCGGCCGGCAAAGGAGCGCGTGCCCCCCGGCACGCCGCTGGAAGAAGATCTGGTGGAGGCGTGGGCCGAGGTGCTGGAGCGCGATCCAGGCGAGATCGGCATTCACGACAACTTCTTCGACCTCGGCGGCCACTCCCTGCTCGCCACCCGTCTCGTGTCGCTGCTCCACTCGCGCCATGGGATCGAAGTGCCCATCCACCTCGTCTTCGACGCGGGCAACCTGGCGGAGCTGGCCGACCGCATCCTGGAGCGCGAGCTTGGCGAGGCCGACGACGAGCTGATGGAGAGCCTGCTGGCCGAGATGGGAGCGGACGAGTGACGGCCGACCGCCTGGCCGGGCTCTCCCGCGAGCAGCGGGCCGCCCTCTTCGAGCAGCTCCGCAAGCACAAAGAGCGTACGGAGACGCCGGATCGGATCCCGCACCGCGCCCCGGATCTTGATCCCGTCCCCGCGTCCTACGCACAGGAGCGCCTCTGGTTCCTGGACCGCTTGGCGCCGGGCAACCCGGCCTACAACATCCCCCTCGCCCTGCGCATCCTGGGCGATGTGTCGCCGGCTCGGCTGGAGCGGGTTCTGGGAGAGGTGGTGCGCCGCCACGAGACCCTGCGCACCACGTTCGGCGAGCGCGATGGGCAGCCGGTCCAGATCATCAAGCCGCCGGGCCCATGGACCCTGCCACTCGTGGACCTTTCGGCCCTGTCCGCGGCGGATCAGGATGCCGAGTCGCGGAGCCTGGCCCAACAGGAGGCCGACCGGCCCTTCGACCTTCAGCGCGGTCCGGTCCTGCATGCCGCGCTGCTGCGGCTGGGCGAGGCGGATCATGTCCTGCTGCTCACGCTGCACCACATCGTCTCGGACGGCTGGTCCCTGGGCGTGCTCGTCCGCGACATTACGGCGCTCTATGGACGTTCACCGCTTCCGGAGCTTCCCATCCAATACGCCGACTTCGCGGTCTGGCAGAGGGGCTGGCTCACGGGCGAGGTTCTGGAACGGCAGGTCTCCTACTGGCGGGAGCGGCTGGCAGGCGCGCCCGCCCAGCTCGACCTCCCCACGGACCGGCCGCGCTCCGCGGCGCAGACCTACCGTGGCACGCACCTGAACCTCCCGTTCGGCCCCGGCTTCGGCCGCGAGATGACGCAGCTCGC
The DNA here is from genome assembly GCA_034667225.1 of Acidobacteriota bacterium. Classification (GTDB taxonomy): domain Bacteria; phylum Acidobacteriota; class Thermoanaerobaculia; order Multivoradales; family UBA5704; genus DATMER01. Next base: position 113,051 of record JAXDKG010000052.1, on the reverse strand, counting down.
CCGGCGCTTCGAGGCGACCCCGTACATGGTCCTCCTCACCGGGTTCCAGGCCCTGCTCGGCCGGCTCTCCGGGCAGGAAGACCTCACGGTCGGCTCGCCCATCGCGAACCGCAATCGGGCCGAGATCGAGCCCCTGATCGGCTTCTTCGTGAACACCCTCGTGATGCGCGGGGACCTGAGCGGCGATCCGCCGTTCGGAGAGATGCTGGCGCGGGTGCGCAAGAGCACGCTGGAGGCCTACGCCCATCAGGACCTACCCTTCGAACATCTGGTGCACGAGCTGCGGCCAGAGCGGCACCTGGCGGTGACGCCGCTCTTCCAGGCCGTCTGCGCCATGCAGAACGCGCCCTTGGGCCGCATGGACCTCCCTGGGCTCACCCTGGCGCCCGTGGACCTCGTGGCCACCACGACCCGCTTCGACCTGGAGCTGCACGGCTGGGAGGTGGAGGGCGGCCTGCTCGCCCAGGTTTCCTACAGCACGGAGCTGTTCGACGCTCCGACGGTGCGGCGGCTGGTCGGCCAACTCGAGACCCTGCTCCGCGCCGCCATGGCCGATCCCGAAAAGCGCCTCTCGGAGCTGCCTCTGCTCGCCGAGGCGGAGCGGCACCAGCTTCTAAGGGAGTGGAACGACACCGGCGTCCCGGAGGGAGGGATCGCCAAGCTCGTAGCAACGCACGACCCTGACGCGCCAGCCGTCGTCCAGGGCGGCACGGTGCTGACCTACGGCGAGCTGCTGGACCGGGCCTCCCGTCTGGCGGCCGAGCTGCGGTCTCTGGATTTCGACGCGCCAATCGGCCTCTGCGTCGACCGCTCGCCGGAGCTGGTGATCGGCGCACTCGCGGTGCTCCTGGCCGGCGGCGCCTACCTGCCGCTCGATCCGTCCTACCCCGAGGACCGGCTGGCCTTCGTCGCCCGCGAGAGCCGGATGCCCGCGCTGCTCGTCCGTGGGGACGGCATCCCTTCCTGGGCCGGAGACGCGCGGTTGATCCGTCTGGACCGGCCCTCCGCCTCCGCTCCCATCCGCCCTCTGCCGGTGGACTCGGACCGGCTCGCCTACGTCATCTACACCTCGGGATCGACGGGCAGGCCGAAGGGCGTGCAGGTTCCGCACAGCGGTCTGATGAGCCTGGTGCGCTGGCACCTGAGGACCTACGGCGTGACCGCGGACGACCGGGCCACGCTCGTGGCCTCGCCGGCCTTCGACGCCTCTGTCTGGGAGATCTGGCCCTACCTCGCGGCGGGAGCGAGCCTCCACGTTCCGGACGAGGACGTCAGGCTCGACCCCGAACGGCTTCTGAAGTGGATGGCCGAGGAGGGGATCACCATCGCCTTCCTCCCCACCCCTTTGGCCGAACAGGTGATCGAGGCCATGATGGACGAGGTATTGCCCGCTGGTTTGCGGCTCCGAGCCCTGCTCACCGGCGGCGACCGTCTCCAGAGAGCACCCCGGAAGCCGCTCCCCTTCGTGCTGGTCAACCACTATGGTCCGACCGAGAGCAGCGTGGTGGCGACCCGCGCCCCCGTGGAGGTGACCGAGCCCCTGGCGACCCGCCCTCCTTCTATTGGAAGGCCGATCGACGGCACCCGCGCCTACGTGGTCGATGCGCGGCTCAATCCTGTGCCCATCGGCACCCCCGGCGAGCTGCTCCTGGGCGGCGTCAGCCTGGCCCGCGGCTACCTCGGCCGTCCGGATCTGACCGCGGAGCGCTTCGTGCCCGATCCGTTCGGAATCGGAAGGCTGTATCGCACGGGCGACCTCGTCCGCCTGTTGCCGGACGGCGGTCTCGACTTCCTCGGCCGGGTGGACACCCAGGTCAAGCTGCGTGGCTTCCGCATCGAGCTGGGGGAGATCGAGAGCGTGCTGCTGCGCCATCCCGCGGTGCGCGAGGCCGTCGTCGCTCTGCGCGGCGACCGTCTGGCCGCCTACGTGGTCTGCCGCTCCGAGGCAGAGACCGGCGAAATCGCCGAACACGTGTCTCAGTGGCAGACGCTCTACGACGAGACCTACGCCCGCAGCCAGACGCAGGACGCCACGTTCGACATCGAGGGCTGGAACAGCAGCTACACCGGCCAGCCGATCCCCGCTCAAGAGATGCGCGAGTGGGTGGAGGGCACGGTGGACAGGATCCTCGCCCTTCATCCCCGCCGTGTCGTGGAGGTGGGCTGTGGCACCGGGCTGCTCCTCTTCCGCGTGGCGCCGAAGACCGAGAGCTACGTCGGCTCCGACTTCTCCCGGGTGGCGCTCGAAGGCATCCGCCGCCGGCTGGACGGGCTGCCCCAAGTGGCGCTCCGGCAGGCCGAGGCGGACGACTGGACCGGCGTGAAGCCCGGCGAAGCCGACCTCGTCATCCTGAACTCAGTGGTTCAGTACTTCCCCGGGATCGACTATCTGGTGCGCGTCCTCGAAGGAGCTGTAAGAGCCGTGGCGCCGGGAGGGGCGGTGTTCGTGGGCGATGTGCGAAGCCGGCCGCTCCTGGAAGCCATGGCCGCCTCCGTCGAGCTGTTCCAGTCGCCGCCTTCGCGGACTGTCGAAGAGCTGCGGCGCCGGGTGCGAAGGCGGGTGGCGGACGAGGAGGAGCTGGTCATCGATCCCGCGTTCTTCCTGGCGTTCGCGAAGCGGACTCCGGGCGTGAGCCAGGTGGACCTGAGGGTGAAGCGGGGAAGGTGGCACAACGAGCTGACGCGGTTCCGGTACGACGTGGTCCTTCACATCGGGGCTCCGGCCCCCTCTCCTGCGAAGCAGGGGAGGGTAGGGGAGGGGTCTTCACTCTCCGAAATCGAGGACCGGCTCTCAGCGGCTCCCGAGACCCTCGTTCTCTCCGGCCTCCCGAACGCCCGCCTGGCCGAGGCCGGCGTCCTGGATCTCCTCGAAATCGACGTGCCCGGCTCCTCGATCGATCCCGAAGACCTCTGGCACCTGGGCGACCGGCTCGGCTACGACGTCGAGCTGACCCTCGATCCCGCGGATCCCTTCCGCTTTGGCGCGCTCCTGCGGAAGCGGGGGAGCGCGGCGCCGTTCCCCCACCCTGAGGACACCGCTCTGCCGGAAGTGCCTGACCTCTCCTGGAGCGCCTTTGCCAACGACCCTCTCGCCGTGAAGACGGCCCGGCGGCTGACTCCCGAGCTGCGCCGCTTCGTCCAAGCCGAGCTGCCGGACTACATGGTGCCATCGGCTTTCGTGCTCCTCGACGAGCTGCCGGTCACTCCGAACGGCAAGGTGGACCGCGCGGCCCTGCCCGAGCCGGAGCCGCCGCGCACTGAGGACGGCACTCCGCCGCGCACTCCGGCCGAGATCCGGATGGCCGCGCTCTGGAAAGAAGTTCTCGGCGTCGAGGAGGTTCGGCTGGAGGACAACTTCTTCGACCTCGGCGGCCACTCCCTCCTCGCCACGCAGCTCGTCTCGCGAGTTCGCGCCGCGTTTGGCATCGACCTCCCCCTGCGCCGCCTGTTCGAGCGGCCGACCCTGGGCGAGCTGTCCACGGCCCTCGGACGAGAGGCCCCGGCCACCGCGCCGGCCCCCATGCGGCAGCGGCGGACGGAAGCGCCGCTCTCCTTCGCGCAGGAGCGCTTCTGGGTCTTCGGCCGCAACCGCAACACGGCCTACAACGTGCCGTCGCCGCTGCGCATCCGCGGGCCGCTCGACAGCCGAGTCCTGGAGCGCTGCTTCCAGGAGATCCTGCGCCGCCACGACTCCCTGCGCACCCGCTTCCTGGAGAGGGAAGGCGCGCCGGTCCAGGTAGTCGATCCGCCCGCCCCGTGGACGCTGCCGAGGATCGAACTCCTGGGACTGCCCGAATCCCTTCGCGAGGGCGAGGCCCTGCGGCTGGTGAAAGAGGACACACAACAGCCGTTCAACATCGTCCATGGTCCGCTGATTCGCGTGGCGCTGGCGCGGCTCGCGGATGACGACCACATCCTGATTCTGGACTGCCACCACATCGTCATGGACGGCTGGGCTCTGACGCTGCTGGTGAGCGAGCTCATGCGGCTCTACCAGGCCTTCGCCGCGGGCGAGCCCTCGCCTCTGCCCGAGCTGCCGGTCCAGTACCCCGACCTGGCCGCCTGGCAGCGCGAGCGGATGTCCGAGGCCGAAGTCCGGGAAAGGCTCGACTGGTGGCGCCGGACGCTGGAAGGCGCGCCGCGGCTCTGGAGCTTCCCCACGGACCGTCCGCGTCCGGCCGAGGCGAGCCACCGCGGCGCCTGGGTCTACCGCATGCTCTCTCCGAACCTGACCGGCCGTCTCCGGGACCTTGGGGTCGCCGAAGGCGCCTCGCTCTACATGGTCCTGCTCGCCGGGCTCTCACTGCTGGTCCACCGCTGGAGCGGGCAGGAAGACGTGATGCTGGGCTCGCCGTTGGCGGGGCGCCAGCAGCAGGAATCCGAGGGCATCCTCGGAGTCTTCCTGAACCTGCTCCCCATGCGAGTGAGGCTCGCGGGCCGGCCGACCTTCGCAGACCTGCTTCGGCGCGCCCGCCAGACCGCGCTGGACGCCTTCTCGCACCAGGAAGTCTCCTTCGAGCAGCTCATCGAGGCCATGGGGCTGAAGCGCGAGGAGTCGCACTACCCGATCTTCCAGGCGACCCTGAACGTGATGAACTTCCCGAGCATGGGAGGGGAAATCCCCGGCGGCACTGAAGTCGAGCGGATCGAAATGGGGGAATCCGGGTCCAAGTACGACTTCACGCTCTACGGCACGGAGACGGACGAGGGCCTCGCGCTGAACCTGCTCTACGCCGTGGACCTGTTCGACCGTCCGCGGATGGAAGAGCTGCTGGACCGGCTCCAGGCGGTGCTGGAGCTGGCGGTGGAGCATCCGGACACCCCAATCGACCGGTTTCCCGTACCCTCGCCGGCGGATGTGATAGCCTAGGGATGTTCGAGGCGGGGTCTCGAGGCGGGGTCTCTTGATCCCGTTTCCGCCCGGCGGCCTCCGAGACGCGCAACCCGGAGAGCCCCCGGGCGGTACATCGAGCAACCCTCCAAGTCCCCATCGTCTAGTGGTTAGGACTCCGCCCTTTCAAGGCGGCAACACGGGTTCGAATCCCGTTGGGGATACCAACCGAATCTGCATGACTTATGGGCGTTGGGCGGCCACGAAGGACGCTTGACCATCAATATACCGTCAACGGTCGAAGACCCTCACTCCCCGCGCTGGTATCGCGCCGCTGGAGGCCTGCTATCATGCAGGTGGGAAGACGATAGGAGGACAAATGGCCGCTCATGCCGTAACGCTTCGACTCCCGGCTCCCCTCTACGACCGTTTTTCGAGCCGGGCCAAGCGGGCTCAGCGGAGCTTGGAAGCAGAGCTGTTGGAGGCGGTGGCCACGATCGCGGCGGAAGAGGAAGAATCCGCTCGCGACGTGGCCGAAGCAGTGGCAGCTCTTGAGCTTTGAGCGACGCGGATCTCTGGCGTGCCGCCCGAAACCCTCTCGCCGAGGCTGACCGGTCACGGCTCGAAGTACTCAACCTCAAACAGCAGCAAGAGAACCTGACACCAGCCGAACAGGAGACCCTGGAAAGGCTGCTTCTTCAATACGACCGGGCTGTTCTGTTGCGCGCAGAAGCGGCACGGCTCCTCAAGCAACGCGGTCATGACGTTTCCGGTCTTTTGACCGCAGGATGACCTCGAGCTAAATACCGAAGAAGCTGCGCGGGCGTGTGGCGGCGCAGGCCGGCCATCGTGCGGCTACTGCCTGAGTTCGGAACCGATCGTGGACCTCGCCATGGAGATCGAGCACCTGATCCCAGGCCCTGGGCGGTTCCACCCGGGAGGAGAACCTGTGGCTCGCGTGCCCCGCCTGCAATGCCTTCAAGGGTCAGCGGATCTCTGCTCGCGACCCGGAGAGCGGCTCGATCGTTCGGCTCTTCAATCTACGGGAGCAAAGCTGGGCAGAGCACTTCCTCGGGAACGATTTAGGGACGCGGATCGTGGGTAGGACAGAGGTCGACCGAGCGACGACCCTGGCGCTCCACCTCAATCGACCTCTCTTGGTCGCGGTCTTGACAGGGGATGTTCCTATCCCCTCGCCGCCTCGCGCAGCCGCTCCACGTCCCGTACGGGGGGCTGTCCGAACAGCCTCTTGTACTCCCGGCTGAACTGCGAGGCGTCGTCGTAGCCCACCCTGTAGCCGGCGCTGGCGGTATCCAGGTTCTCGCCGAGCATGATGCGCCGGGCCTCCTGGAGCCGGAGCTGCTTCTGGAATTGTAGGGGGCTCATCGCCGTGACCGCCTTGAAGTGGTGGTGAAAGCCCGAGACGCTCATCCCCAACTCCCGCGCCAGGCTGTCGATCCGCAGCGGCTGGTTGAACTCCCTGCGCAGCCGCACGACGGCTTCTGCGATGCGGTCGGTGTGGCCGCCCAGGAGCGCCAGGTGACGGAGCCGGTTTCCCTGGTCTCCCATCAGCAGCCGGTAGACGAGCTCCCGCGTGATCAGTGGCCGCAGAATCCGTGCTTCGGCAGGCGAGTCCAGGAGCCGCATCAGGCGTACCACGGTATCCAGCAGGTTCGCTTCCAGCGGGCTCACGTCGATTGCCCGCACGTCGCCCCGACCCCCTGATGAGAGATGACCCGCCTCCACCATCACCGAGCCGACGAGTGCCGGGTCGAGCTCCAGGCGGAAGCTCAGATACGGCCGTTCCGCCGACGCCTCGACGACCTGGCCCACGACGGGCAGCTCCACGGTGACGAGGAGGTAATGGGCTGGGTCATAGCGGTAGAGGCTGTCCCCCAGCAGCACCTCCTTGCTCCCCTGCGCGATCACGCAGAGGGAAGGCTTGGAGACTCCGTGGAGCCGCTCCGTCGGGGTCGAGGAGCGGAAGAGGTGGAGCCCCTTCAGCGGCTCAGCCGCGCCGTCCTCGGGAAGGGCTCGTCCGATTCGCTCCGCCAACTCCAAGTATCTTCGAGAATCGTCCTACCGCCCCGCACTCCGGAGCCCCTACCATGGGCTCGAAGGATGGGGCCTGGATTTCTATTTGCATGCCCGCTTCCTTGGCCGCGGAAGCCCCGTCATCGGTAATCGTTGGTCCACCCGCCTGTGAAGGGAGATGTCGTGAGTAGCAAGAAAATCTGGTTTATCACTGGAGCTGGCCGTGGCATGGGCGTCGATTTTGCCAAAGCCGCACTGGCGGCCGGCCACGCGGTTGTGGCCTCGGGCCGTGACCGTGACGGCGTGTCCAAGGCCTTGGGTCAGGCGGACGACCTGCTGGCCGTCAAGCTGGACGTGACCAGACCCGGCGATGCCGAGGAAGCGGTTCGGGCCGCTGTCGACCGGTTCGGCCGCATCGACGTGCTGGTCAACAATGCTGCCAGCTTTTATGCCGGCTACTTCGAGGAGCTGACGCCGGAGCAGATGGAGCGGCAGTTGGCGACGAGCCTCATTGGCCCGATGAACGTCACCCGCGCTGTCCTGCCGGTGATGCGCAAGCAGCGATCAGGGCACATCATCTCCATTTCCTCGTCAGCCGGCCTCGTCGGCTTCGAGTTCTGTACCGCCTACTCCGCCTCGAAGTTCGGCCTGGAAGGATGGATGGAGTCGCTGCACGTCGAGATCGCGCCGTTCGGCATTGCCACCACCATCGTCAATCCGGGTTTCTTCCGCACGGAGCTCCTCACCGAGAGATCGACGAACTACGCCGAGCCGTCCATCGAGGACTACGACGAGCGCAGAACGAAGCAGCTCGAGTTTTGGAAAGCCCAGAATGGCCAGCAATCCGGCGACCCGGCCAAGCTCGCGCGAGCGCTCATCACGATCGCCAGCCAGGAGCCGCCGCCGCGCCGCTTTATCGCCGGCGCCGATGCCATTGCCACCGCCGAGCAGAAGGTCGCCGACCTGAAGGCGCAGATCGGCGCGCACCGGGACCTCTCGACGTCCCTCGATCTCGACCGGGAGCCCGCCGCACTGGCGGTGTAGGTAAGGAAGAAGAGAGGTGGCCTAAGGAGAAACAGATGCAAAAACGAAAATTGGGTAAGAGCAATCTCGAAGTCTCGGCCATCGGGCTCGGCTGCATGGGCATGAGCTTCGGCTACGGACCGCCCCAGGACGAGCAGGAGATGATCTCCCTGATCCGCTCCGCCGTCGACCTCGGCGTCACCTTTTTCGACACCGCCGAGGTCTACGGTCCGTTCACGAATGAGGAACTGGTGGGCAAGGCACTCTCGCCCCTCCGCGAGCAGGTGGTGATCGCCACCAAGTTCGGGTTCAACTTCGGCGCCGACGGAAAGCAGGCTGGCCTGAACAGCCGGCCCGAGCACATCAAGGAGGTCGCCGAGGCCTCGCTGAAGCGGCTCGGAACCGATCGCATCGACTTGTTCTATCAGCATCGCGTCGATCCGAACGTGCCCATCGAAGAGGTGGCAGGGGCGGTGAAGGAGCTGATCCAGGAGGGTAAGGTCGGACATTTCGGCCTTTCGGAAGCAGGCGTGCAGAACATCCGCCGCGCGCACGCCGTCCAGCCCGTCACGGCCCTTCAGAGCGAGTACTCGCTCTGGTGGCTGGAGCCCGAGGAGGAGATCATCCCGACCCTGGAGGAGTTGGGGATCGGCTTCGTTCCCTTCAGCCCGCTGGGCAAGGGCTTCCTCACGGGCAAGATCGACGAGAACACCTCGTTCGCCAGCACCGACTTCCGCAACACCGTCCCCCGCTTCGCCCCGGAGGCCCGGAAGGCGAACCAGGCGCTGGTCGATCTGATCGAGAGCATCGCTCGGCGAAAGGGCGCGACGCCCGCCCAGATTGCGCTCGCCTGGCTCCTCGCCCAGAAGCCCTGGATCGTGCCGATCCCCGGCACCACGAAGCTGCATCGCTTGCAGGAGAACGCCGCGGCGGCCTCCGTCGAGCTCAGCGAGAGAGATCTCCGCGAGATCGAAAGTGCCGCGTCTCGGATCACGGTGCAAGGGGCCCGGTACTCCGAGGGCGCGCAGCGAATGATCGACCGTTGAGCGGCGAGGAGGATCGACATGCGAGTTGGCATTCTGGGTTCGGGATTGATGGGCGGCAAACTCGGGACGCTCTTCGCGCGGGCGGGGCATGAGGTGGTGTTCAGCTATGCGCGGAGCAGAGAGAAATTGAACAGGCTTGCGCAGGACGCCGGCAGGGATGCGCGAGCCGGCACACCGCGTGAGGCTGCTCAGGAGGCGGACGCCCTTCTGCTGGCCGTGCATTGGTCCCGATTCGAGGATGTGTTGAATCAGGCAGGCGATCTGTCGGGCAAGGTCGTCCTGAGCTGCTCGCTGCCGATGAATGACGAAGATACCGCGCTCGTCATCGCCGGCACCCGGTCGGGAGCGGAGGAGCTTGTGAAGATGATTCCGAAGGCTCGGATCGTCTCCGCATTCAACACCGTGCCCAGCGAAGTGCTCTTCGGCGTGTACGAAGCCAGGGGCAAGGCCAGCCGGCCAAGCCTCGTGTACTGCGGCGACGACGAGAGCGCCAAGGCCGTGGCCGCCGATCTGATCCGCGACGTGGGCTTCGAGCCCGTGGACGCCGGGCCATTGCGGATCGCCCGCTACACCGAGCCGTTCGCGCTGCTCGTCGCCCAACTGGCGTACGAGGGAGACGGGGGGCCGGAGCTTGCCTATCGGTTCGAAAGGTTTGAGTGAGCCTACTGAAGGAGAAGCTGCGATGAACGACGACTTCGACGAGACCTCGGAACCTGAGCTGACGGAGGATGAGGAGGCGCTGCTCGAGGAGATGCCGGCGTTGACCGGCGTCGGACAGACGCGGCGCACGTTCCTGGCAGGCAGCATCGGATTCTTCGCCCTCGACCTGCTGTCGCTCGAAAAAGCGTTGGCGGCGTTGAGTCCTTCGCCCGACGCAGTGTTCGCCGCGGGCACCGCGGGCTCCGCGGCGGAGAATCTCCTGCAGGTCGTGCTCAAGGTCAACGGCGCGACGAAAACGCTGGAAATCGATTCACGCGTCGTTCTGCTCGACGCGCTGCGCGAAAGGCTCGAGCTGACCGGCTCGAAGAAGGGCTGCGACCAGGGACAGTGCGGGGCCTGCACGGTGCTCGTCGACGGGCGGCGCGTCCTCTCGTGCCTGACGCTCGCCGCCAGCGTCGAGGGCCGGGAGGTCACGACGATCGAGGGGCTGGCGAAGGGGGATGAGTTGCACCCGATGCAGGCAGCCTTCATCAAGTATGACGGCTTTCAGTGCGGGTACTGCACGTCGGGGCAGATCTGCTCCGCCGTCGCACTGCTCGAAGAGGCGCGCCGCGGCGACGTGAGCCATGTCACGGAAGACGTGACCGAGACGACGACCCGCCTCACGGACGATCAGATCCGCGAACGGATGAGCGGCAACATCTGCCGCTGCGGGGCTTACCCGGGAATCGTCGCCGCGATCCAGGAGGTCCATTCGGGCAGAGAGACGAAGCACACGTGGCGCTTCGTCGATGAGGATCAGTTGGCCCGCGTGAGAAAGGAGGACGCCGATGAGGCCGTTTAGGTACGTGCGGGCTAGCGATCCGAACGCCGCCGCCGGCGCCGTCGCGGCGAACCCGCTGGCGAAATTCCTGGCGGGCGGGACGAACCTCCTCGATCTGATGAAAGAGGACGTCGAACGTCCCAACGAGCTGGTGGACGTCACGCGCCTGAAGCTGGCCGAGATCAAGCCGGCTCGCGGCGGCGTCTCCATAGGAGCCTTGGCGACGAACACGGATACCGCCAACCATCCCCTCATCCGCAACAACTACCCGCTTCTGACGCAGGCCATCGTCGCGGGCGCTTCCGCGCAGCTCCGCAACATGGCGACCAACGGCGGAAACCTCCTACAACGCACGCGCTGTCAGTACTTCTACGACACGGCGATGCCATGCAACAAACGCGAGCCCGGAACTGGCTGCGGCGCCCGGGAAGGGCTCAACCGGATTCACGCCATCTTCGGCTGGAGCGAGAAGTGCGTCGCCACCTACCCGGGAGACATGGCGAACGCGCTCTACGCGCTCGATGCCGTCGTGAGGGTCAGGGATGCGGGCGGGCTCGAGCGCACCATCCCCGTCAACGATTTCCATCGCCTGCCGGGCGACACGCCGGAGAAAGACAACAACCTCCAGCACGGCGAGCTCATCATTGCTATCGAGCTGCCCAAGTCCAGCTTCGCGAAGAATTCCTATTACCTGAAGGTCCGCGATCGTGCCTCCTACGCCTTCGCACTTGTCGCAGTTGCCGCCGCGCTGGAGCTCGACGGCGGCACGATCAGCCAGGCGCGCGTCGTGCTCGGGGGTGTGGCCCACAAGCCCTGGCGGAGCCGGGAGGCGGAAGCTGCGCTCTCCGGAAAACCCGCGTCAGAGGCGAGCTTCCGGCAGGCTGCCGAGGCTGCACTCAAGGATGCGAAACCCCTTGCGCACAATGCCTACAAAGTCGAGCTGGGAAAGCGGGCCATCGTTCGCGCTCTGATGCGTGCGGGCAAGCTGGCCTGACGGGGGAAATGCAATGCCGAGATACATAGGAAAAGAGATGAGCCGCGTCGATGGCGTGGCGAAGGTAACGGGCAAAGCAAAGTACGCGGCGGAGTTTCAAGTGCCGAACGTCGCGTACGGCTTCATCGTGTTGAGCACCGTGACGAAGGGAACGATCACGGCGATCGACACGCGGGAGGCCGAAGCCTCCTCGGGAGTGATCCGCGTGTTCACGCACCTGAACACATCGAAGCTCGGACCGGGTTCCACGGAGGAAGCGCCGCCGCGGGGCACCCAGGAAGAGGAGGACAAATCCTTCCGGGCGCTCCAGTCCGAAAGAATCTATTTCAACCGGCAACCCATAGCGCTCGTCGTCGCCGAGACGTACGAGCAGGCGCGGTACGCGGCGCGCCTCGTCAAAGTCTCCTACAACGCGGAGAAGCACGTGACTGACACGGAGACAGTGCGCGAGCAGGCGCGAGTGCCCCGGCAGGGGCCGCCGCCGAAGCCGCGTGGCAACCCCGAGGCTGCGATGCGGAGCGCGCCGGTGAAGATCGAGGCCGAGTACCGCATTCCCATCGAGCACCACAATCCGATGGAGCCGCACGGGGCGATCGCCGTCTGGCAGGGCGACAAGCTCACGATCTTCGACAAGACGCAGGAGGTCTACAACGTCCGCGAGCACCTGGCTTCGAGGCTCGGCGTTCCCGAGGAGAACATCACCGTCGTCTCGCCCTTCGTCGGCGGGGCCTTCGGATCGTCGCTGCGGCCGAACTACTACCCCTCGCTGACGGCGATGGCGGCCCGCGAGCTGAGGCGCCCGGTCAAGGTCGTCTACACGCGCACGCAGATGTACAGCGGCCACGGCTACCGTCCGTACACGATTCAGAAGGTCGCGCTCGGCTCGGAGCGGTCGGGGAAGCTCTCCTCGATGATTCACGAGGTCGTGCACAACACCTCCTCCTTCGAGGATTTCTCGGACGGCACCACGAATTTCACGCGCCAGGTCTATGCGTGCCCGAACCTCTACGCGCCGCTGAAGATCACCGGCACGGACCTCAACACGCCGACCTGGATGCGCGCGCCGGGTGCCGTCAGCGGCATGTTCGCGCTCGAATGCGCGATGGACGAGCTGGCCTACGAGCTGAAGATCGATCCGTTGGAGCTGCGCCTCATCAACTACGCCGAGGTGGACCCCGAGAGCGGCAAGCCGTGGTCGAGCAAGGCGCTGCGGGAGTGCTACAGGCTCGGCGCCGAGAAGTTCGGGTGGAAAGATCGCAAGTTCGAGCCCCGCTCGATGCGGGATGGGCACTGGCTGGTCGGCTGGGGAACGGCCACCGGCGTCTGGGGCGCGTTCCAGAGGCCCGCCAACGCCAGGATCACGTTGCACGCCGACGGGACGGCGCACGTCACCAGCGCGACCAGCGACATCGGCCCCGGGACCTACACGGTGATGACCATGATCGCTGCCGAGTACCTGGGACTGAGGCCGGAGCAGGTGAAGTTCGAGCTCGGCGACACGAGGTTCCCACGGGCGCCGTCGCAGGGGGGCTCTCAGACGACATCGAGCGTCGGCTCGGCCGTCTACGGCGCGGCTCTGGCCGTCGGCGCGAAGCTGTTGTCGCTCGCGAATCAGGAAGCGAGCTCGCCGTTGAAGACGGCCGCCGCCTCGGACGTGGAGCTGCTCGACGGCCGGCTGCAGCTCAAAAGTGATCCGTCACGTTTCGTCAGCGTCTCCGAAGTCATGAAGCGCAATGGTCTCACAGAAGTCACCGAGACCTTCGAGTCACGCCCGTCGCCGGAGCGCGAGAAGTACGCGCTGCTGGCGCACGGCGCGCAATTCGTCGAGGTGAAGGTGGACCCGGACCTGGGCAACGTCCGCGTCACGCGCGCGATCGAGGTCACGGCGTGCGGGAAGATCATCAACCCCAAGGCGTCGCACAGCCAGGAGATCGGCGGCGTGGTCTGGGGTATAGGGATGGCGCTGCAGGAGGCCACGGAGATCGACCACCGCTACGGACGGATCATGAACCCGAACCTCCAGCACTACCACGTCCCCGTCAACGCCGACGTCCACATGATCGAGACGATGTTCGTCGAGGAGGACGACAAGATCGTCAACCCGCTCGGCGTCAAGGGTATGGGGGAGCTCGGGATGGTCGGGATTCCGGCCGCGATCGCCAATGCCGTCTTCCACGCCACGGGCAGACGCATCAGGGAGTTGCCGATCACGCCGGACAAGCTGCTGTAAGCGAAGGAGTCACTGATGAACGAAGTGCGAGCGTTAGTCGAAGCGTTCGATGCGGCGAACATCAGGGGCGAACGGTGTGCGTTGGCGACTGTCGTGAGTGTCGAAGGGTCGTCCTACCGTCGCCCGGGTGCGCGGATGCTGGTCTGCGAAGCGGGGACCACTACTGGAACCATCAGTGCCGGCTGCCTCGAAAGCGACATCATCGAGCACGCGAAGCGCGTCATACGAACGGGCGCGGCGAAGCTCGTGGAGTACGACACCACCTCGACGAGCGACGAGGAGGCCTGGGGGCTCGGGCTCGGCTGCAACGGCATCGTACGCGTGTTTGTAGAGCCGCTCGCCTCCGGCTCTCCCTACATCGAGGCGCTGAGACGTTCTTGCGCGCCTGGCGCTGCGTCCGTATCCGTAGCTACAGTGTACGCTCCATCACAGGTCTTTTTCGAAACGCTCCTGCCGCCCGTCCCCCTCGTCATCTTCGGTGCCGGGCATGACGCACTGCCGGTCGTCGAGCTCGCGCGCAATATGGGTTGGCAGACAGAGGTCGTCGACCCACAAGCCCGCCCGGCCAGCCGGTCACGGTTTGCCATTGCTGACAGGGTCACTCTCTCGCGCCCCGAAGACGTCGGGAGGCACGTCAGCATTACACCGCGGACGATGACGCTTCTGATGTCCCACAACTACTCGCATGACTTGGCGATGCTCAGGTTTCTGCTGTCCTCACCCGCCCGCTACATTGGAGTCATGGGACCCCGCAAACGGACTGAACGGATGCTGAGGGAATTGCCCGCGACCGAAGGAATAGCGCGCCTTCATTCACCAGCCGGTCTGGATATTGGCGCGAACGGTCCTTCCGAGGTCGCGCTGTCGATCGTCGCGGAAATGCGCGCGGTGCTGGACCGTCGGCAGGGCGGAATGTTGCGCGAGCGTCGGGGCTCCATTCACGGCAGCCCGGGTGACGGCGAGCGCGTCGGCGCGGTGATCCTGGCGGCGGGGTCGTCCTCACGCATGGGCAGCCCGAAGCAGATCCTTCAATTCCAGGGCAAAAGCCTGCTCAGGCACGCCGCACTGGCTGCGCTGGGTGCGGGGTGCTCTCCCGTCATCGTGGTCACAGGCGCATACGCGGAGCTGTCGAGACGCGAGTTGGAGGGGCTCGACGTGCGGGAAATGTTGAATCCCCATTGGGAGACCGGGATGGCATCGTCGATCGGCGCGGGGCTCGAAGGTCTACTCGGTGCGGATCCGGACGCAGCCGCAGCCGTCCTCATGCTGTGCGACCAACCTCACATCACTGCCGGCGTTATTTCTGGCCTCGCCGCGGCGCACCGCGTCACCGGCAAGCCCGTCATCGCCTCGACGTATGGCGGGAGCTTCGGCGTGCCGGCGTTGTTCGGCAGATCGCTCTTCGCCGAACTGGCACGGCTCGAAGGAGGGGCCGGCGCAAAGCAGGTGATCAAGAGATATGCTTCAGAGGCGCACTTCCTACCCTTCCGAGGCGGTGAGGTGGACGTGGATACTCGTGATGATTTCGCGCGCCTGCCCGCCTGAGGAGGAGCGTCGAATCAGGACCAAGGAGGCGTACGATGGATATCAAGCGAAGCGGCTCGCGGCCCTCGGGGAAGGGCCCGGCCGATTGGTTCACCGGCACCGTCCGTATCGACCCTTTATTCGCAGCGAACGCTCCGGCGCGAGCGGCCGGCAACGCCGTCACGTTCGAGCCCGGCGCGCGCACCGCATGGCACACGCATCCACTCGGGCAAACGCTGATCGTCACCTTTGGCCGCGGCCTTGCGCAGCGTGAGGGCGGTCCGATCGAGGAGATCCGGCCCGGCGATGTCGTCTGGTTCGAGCCGGGCGAAAAGCACTGGCACGGCGCGTCACCGACGACAGCCATGCAACACATCGCCATCAACGAAGCGTTGGATGGCAAAGCCGTCGACTGGATGGAAAAGGTGAGTGACGAACAGTACAACGAACAGGCGAAATGAGCTTGACGGCCGTTCTCATCCGCCCCGCGGCGCCCGGAGACCTCCAAGCCATCGGCCGGCTCGGCGCACTCCTCGTCCGTACGCACCACGGCTTCGACCCGGACCGCTTCATCGCTGCGGCGCCGCAGACCGAGCACGCCTACGGCTCGTTTCTCGGGACGCAGCTCGATAAAACCAACATCATCATCCTTGTCGCCGAGCGCGGCGGCGAGGTGGTTGGCTATACGTACGCGGGAGTCGAGGGGAATGATTACATGGCGCTGCGCGGGCCGGCGGGCGTGCTGCATGACATCGTGGTCGATCCCGCGCATCGCGGGAACGGCGTCGGCCGGATGTTGCTCGACGCAACGCTGGAGGCACTCGAGGCGAAAGGCGCGCCCCGGGTCGTGCTCTCGACGGCAGAGCGCAACGAGCCCGCGCAGCGCCTTTTCGCTCGCGCGGGATTCCGGCGAACGATGATCGAGATGACTCGGGAGTCAGGGGCGAAATGAGAGTATTCGAGATCGTCATTGCGCTGCTGCTGGGCGGCGCGGCCCTTGCCGCTCTGGCGCGGCGGTTCGGCGCGCCATATCCGGCGCTGGTGGCGTTCGCCGGCGCCGGGCTCGCGCTGATCCCCGGCGTGCCGACGATCGTTCTCGATCCCGAGCTCGCACTCGCGTTGTTCGTCGCGCCTGTCCTGGTCGACGCAGCCTTCGACTCCTCGCCGCGCGACCTGCGCGCAAACTGGCGCGCGGTTGCCAGCCTGGCCCTCGGCGCCGTCGCGCTCACGATCGCCGTCGTCGCCGTCATCGCTCGGCTGCTTGTCCCAGACATGCCGTGGGCGGCGGCCATCGCGCTCGGCGCCATCGTCGCGCCGCCGGACGCGGCGGCTGCCACCACGGTGCTCAAGCAGCTGCGCCCACCGCACCGGCTGCTCGTGATTCTGGAGGGAGAGAGCCTTTTCAATGACGCGAGCGCGCTGCTCGTCTACCGCCTTGCGGTCGGCGCCACGATCGCCGGCGTTCTCTCCGGGTGGAGCGTGCTGCCGACGCTGCTCGTGGTTACGGTGGGCAGCGTCGTTCTCGGGCTGGTGCTCTCGCGGCTCACCCTCGCCGTGAACGCGCGCATCAACGATGTCGCGACCGCGGTGGTGGTCCAGTTCTGCGGGACGTTCGCCGTCTGGCTGCTCGCGGAGCGGCTGCATCTCTCGGGCATCATCACGCTGGTGGTCTTCGCGATGGCGGCGGCGCGCCGCGTGCCCGAGATCGTGCCGGCGCGCATCCGCATTCCATCGTGGGCGGTGTGGGAGGTCGCGGTATTCGTGCTGAACGTGCTCGCGTTCATCCTCGTAGGTTTCCAGCTCAAGTCCATCGTCGAGCGCGCGACCGGGGCGACGGGGACGCGCTACGCGGCCGTGGCGGCGGCGGTGTGCGTCGCGGTCATCCTTGCGCGCATCGCCTGGGTGACCGGCGCGGCAGCGTTCAGCCGGTGGCGCTGCCCCCCGCGCCCGGACGGCAAGCCCGGGCCGCAAGACGCGGTAGCGCTCACCGCGCGCGGCGCGGCGGTAGTGGGGTGGTGCGGCATGCGAGGAACCGTGACGCTCGCCGCCGCGCTCGCGCTCCCGACAGGCAGTCAGGGCGGCGTCCCGTTTCCCTACCGGGACCTGATTCTCGTCACCGCGTTCGGGGTG
Source organism: Acidobacteriota bacterium (assembly GCA_034667225.1). GTDB lineage: Bacteria > Acidobacteriota > Thermoanaerobaculia > Multivoradales > UBA5704 > DATMER01. The sequence goes on along the minus strand of JAXDKG010000052.1, from coordinate 95,756 downwards.
GTGCTCGGCACGCTCGTGTTCCAGGGACTTACGCTGCGGCCGCTCCTGCTGCGTCTGCGGCTCGAGGATGACGGGACGGTGGACCGCGAGGTGCGTTTCGCACGGGTCGAAACGCTGCGGGCGGCGGTGGAGGCCGCCGCGGCGGGCCCGCGAGCCGAGACCGCGGAGCTCGTACGGCACCGCTATGAGCTGCAACTACGCCGAGCGGAAGAGGATCTCGGCGCGCCCGAAAAGGTCGCGGCGTCCGCGGCAGATACCGACGGCCAGAAGGCGGACGGGTTGGTCGTGCGCGCCGTGACAGAGGCAGCGCGGCGGCGGCTCGTAGCGCTCCGGGCCGACGGCACGATCGGCGACGCCGCCTTCCAGCGTGTCGAGGAGGAGCTCGACTGGGCGGATCTCGATTGGGCGCAGTTCCTTCGCACAGCAGGCGGCGAAGGATAGGCCGCTGCTGTGTTAACCTGCCCATGGCACCTTCCGGAGGAAAGAAATGAAAGTGACCATGAAACACTCTCACAGGTCGATGCTGGCGCTGTCTTTTCTAGCAGGATGCTGGTTGGCTCTAGGGAGTGATCCCCCGGCAAGAGCGGATACCGCCGAGCCTTCCGAGACCTCAACCCTCGATGCCTGCCAGCGCTATGCAACCCTTCACTATCAGCAGATCAGCCCGAAGCGCTCCATTCGATTGCTGGAAGAGGACGTGAACGAGGAAAAGTACGAGGACAAGGTGGGCAGCCAGCTTGTCAGCACGGTGTTGTCCGGCCATGGCATTTGGCAGGACAAAACCGGCGGGCCATCGGATGTCCGCTTTATCTGCTTGCTGGAGAATTCAACGAAACCTGTCTTTGTCGCTGTTGTCGAAGACGAGCGGCGGGATCCCGTGGCTGTGTGCTGGGATGGCTTCGAGGCCAGCGGATGGGGCAAGATGACTCAATGTCTGCAGGATTCCCTGAAACGGGAAGAGGCTGCCCTGGCACATCTGCTGGAGAAGGCCACTCAACAGGCAGGGCAATCTCTGGACAAGATTTCCGCAAAGCAAACCCTGCAGGACAGCAACGCCCAGTGGCGCAAATATCGCGATATCGAGTGCGCGCGCAGGCAAGCCTTTGTGGCAGGCCGCAACCACCCGGATATCGGCGAGCTGACCTGCCAGATTCAGAAAACTGCCGAACGAATGTCTGACCTGAAATTTGACGATGAACCAGATGATCCGATCTGATGAAACCTGACGACGACCAGCAGCCCTCTTCCGGACCGGGCGGCGAAGGTGATGCCAGATCGCCACTGCACGCGGTGGTCGAGCAACGGTTCGGCGTGTTGCCGAATTTCTTCCGGCTCGCTCCTGAAAGCCCGGAGATCACGGCCAGCATGTGGGGGTTCGCTCGCTTCGCGTATCTCGACAATCCCCTGCCGTCGCTCTTCAAGGAGCGGCTGTTCGTTCACCTGTCCCGTTTCTGCGAGGTGCGCTACTGCATCTCGCGGCATGTCGGCTTCCTGGTCGGGCTTGGAAGACCGTCTGGCGATGAGAGGTGTCTGGCGCAGACAGTCGAGAACGTTGTGCGGCTTTTGCGGTATCCCTTCCCGCGCGGCGACGAGATCGAACCGTTCCTGGCGCGATGTGCGGCCGCTGAGCCGTTTCTCGCGGCGATGCCGGATTCGGACTCGGCGATGGAACAGGCGATCTTTGCGTGCTCCGCGCATGTCTTCTTGCGGACGCCGCAAGCGCCTCAGTGCCTCGCCGCGCTCAAGCGGCTTCTGCGCCCGGCGGACTTCGAGTACCTGATGGTGTTTCTCGGATTCATCCGGACGGCGCATGACTGGACCAGAGTCCATACCGAGCTGACGCTCGAAGAGGACATCCATCAACTGCTGCGCACTCATGAGCAGCTCGCCGAATGCCTGTTGAGCGATCGCGACCTGGCGAGCTGCGACGTCACCGAAAGAATCCTGAATGAGCTGGCGTCGCTGCGTCAGAACGAGTCATCGCGGAACCAGGCTCTGCAGGAGGCCGAAGCCGCCGTGCATGCCAGCAAGGCGCAGTTTGAAACGCTGGTCAATCAGGCCCCCCTCGGCGTGTATCTCATCGATGCCGATCTTCGGATTCGCGAAGCCAATCCCATCGCGCTGTCCGTCTTCGGCGATGCGGGGGGGCCGGGCGGAGTCGTCGGCCGCGACTTCGACGAGGTCCTCCAGATTCTCTGGGGAAAAGATCACGCCAATGAGATCGTGCGGCTCTTCCGCCACACGCTCGAGACCGGGGAATCGTTCGCCGTGCCGGAGGGGACCGGGGGCCGCATCGATCGCGGCGTCACCGAATACTACGAGTGGCGTTTGGACCGCATCACATTACCGGATGGGTCTTATGGCGTGGTCTGTTACTTCCGGGACATCTCGCAACAGGTGCAGGCACGAGAGGCAATCGCCCGGCTGGTCGGCCAACTCCAGGAGCAGGACAGGCGCAAGGACGAGTTCCTGGCGACGCTGGCCCATGAATTGCGAAATCCGTTGGCCCCGATCCGCAACGCCTTGAGCATTTTGAAACACGACCATGTCAATCCCGAGGAGCTCGGCCGCACGCGGGAGATGATGGAGCGCCAGGTGGTCCACATGGTGCGGCTCATCGACGACCTGCTCGACGTGAGCCGCATCAGCCGGGGCAAGCTGGAGCTGCGCCGCGGGCATGCCGATCTGGCCACGGTCATCCATCAAGCCGTCGAAACCTGCCGGCCGACGTTTGAGAGCGCAGGGCATGAAGTGACAGTCACGTTGCCGCCGGAGCCGGTGTATCTGGACGCCGACTCGTTCCGGTTGGGCCAGGTGTTCGGCAACCTGCTCAGCAACGCCTCCAAGTTCATGGAGCCGGGAGGCCGCGTCTGGCTGACTGCCGAGCGGCAGGGAAGCGACGTCGTGGTCTCGGTGAAAGATACGGGCATCGGAATCCTGCCCGACAAGATCGAGAGCATCTTCGAGATGTTTTCGCAGGTCGACAAGACGCTGGAGCGGTCGCAAGCCGGCCTGGGAATCGGCCTGACGCTCGCGAGACGCCTTGTAGAGCTGCACGGCGGCAGCATCGAGGCCCGAAGCGCCGGACTGGGCAAGGGCAGTGAGCTCGTCGTCCGGTTGCCTGCCGGCATCGAGAAGCCGCAGCCGCCCGAAGGACCTGCAGAAAAGCCGGTGGCCACGAACCGGCGCCGTATTCTCGTCGTCGACGACAACCAGGACAGTGCCGAAAGTCTCGCCATGTTGCTGACCTTGAAGGGGAACGAGACACACACGGCGAGCAACGGGCAAGAAGCGGTCGAGGCGGCGGCGAGGTTGCGACCCGACGTGATCCTGCTCGACATCGGCATGCCCAACATGAACGGTTACGAAGCGTGCCGCCGCATCCGTGAGCAACCCGGAGGGGACGGCGTGGTCATCATCGCCCTGACCGGGTGGGGGCAGGACGAGGACCGCCGCAAGTCGAGCGAAGCGGGGTTCAACGAACACCTGGTCAAGCCGCTGGACCCTGCCGTCCTCATGAAGCTGCTGGCGAGTTGCGAGAGTCGAAGCATTCAGGTTCCCTGAGGGCTTACCGAGACGGGGACTCTGCCTCGCCTTCGCGAATCAGCCGGAACACCGCGTCGAGAGCGGGATCTTTCCCGGCAAAGTAGTCCCTTGCGGTCAACTGGACCGGGACCTGCGGAACGATCGACCGCCGTTCATCCCATGGGTTGCCGAGCTGCCATCGAACTCCGGAGAACGCGCCGGTCAGGCCGCTGTATGGAAGGATGAACCGGTTCTCGTCTCCCCACTGATTTCCGGTGCCGCTCGTCGGCTCTCCCACGAACACGGGCCGCACGAGCCGCTCGAGGTCGGTCGACAGATTGGCGGCGGCTGAATAGACATTTCGTCCGATGAGGACATAAACCTTTTGACCCTCGCCGGCGCTGAAGGCAACCAGCGTCCGCAGCAGCTCGACGTATGAAAAGCTGTTGCCGCCATTGTTGTGCCTGATGTCGAGGATGAGATGGCGCGGTTTCCCGCCGGCACCGCCGACACCGCCGGCGATCGCCTGCCGCAGCCGCAGACCGAACTGCGGCATCGTCTCGTCTTCATCCGGCAGGATGTTGTTGACCTGGACGAAGATGGCGTGTTGGTCGGGCAGGGCCTGAAGCCAATGATTCTCCCTGATCTGGCTGAGGAAGAGTGGCGCCTGCACGTTGGGAGGGGCATTGAGCCTCCTGCTCCAGTCGGTCGGCGGCGTCTCGTCGCGGACGCTGAGCGTTTTCTTCACCGTGCGGCCGTCGGTCATCCTCAGGGTCAGCTCGGCGCGGTCGGCGGCGCCGATGATTCCCAGGCCTTTCAACACCCCCGGCCGGACGAGCAGTTGCGGCCCCTGCCACAGAATCTCCATCGCGCTCTCGGTGCTGATCGATGCACCGACACGTTGCAGCGCCTCCGCGGCAGCCGTGTTGCCGAATGCGAGGACCTGCGCTCCCGCAAGGCCTTCCGCGGTCTCGGCGGTCTGGGCGGTCTCGGTGATGAAGATGCCTTCCGGAAACGCATAGAGGCGGATCGGCAGCGGCCGGAAGTCGATCTTCGCGCCGCCTGAGGGATCGCCGACCCAGACGGCAGTGTGACCGCGGTCGAGCGCGTTCATGACCCGCTCGATCCCCATCGCGATCTCGTGGTCGTTCAGCTTGGGGACTGCTGCCTGCAGGTCGCTGGCCCGTCGCAGGAATTCGGAGGGGATCGCCGCTCCCGGCGGATTCGACCGTTTCAGCTCCGCGACGAGGTAGTCGATGTCCCGCCTCCACCCTTCCGTGTGGTCGAGCCCTGAGACGTCGGCCTTTCCCGCGATGGAGCGAAAGCGCGGACTGTCTTTGAGGGTGGCGAAATTCGCATCACCGAGGAGGTCCGGTTTCGCGAGATAGTGATCCTCGCCGGCCATCTCTTCGAGAGTGTCCAGCGCAGCCTGGCTGTTGCCGAGCGCGGCGTAGCTCGCAGCGATCCAGTAGCGGGCATTGGACGGGCCGGCATAGGCGATGCCTGGTCCTTGGCGCTCGATCACCTTCTTGTAGGCCTCGATTGCCGCCGCATGTTTGCCCTGTTGCCGGAGTGCCATCCCGAGCCGGCCCCAGTTCGAGTAGTTCGGGGCGTAGGCGCTGCTGAACGGATAGGCGCGGGTCAGCTCGAGGAGGAGCGCTTCCGCCTCGGGCCACCTCTTCTCGTCGAGAAGCCGAGCTGCCGTTTCCGTCTTCAGGTAGAAATCCACGCCATCGGCTGGCGCCGCGAGGAGGGCCGACGGATTATCGCTCGCGCCTGTCGGCCGATCGTGGGCGAAGGTTTCGTCCATCGCCGGCGTTGCCAGCTTGAGCAGAAGCCGCTCGATCTGCAGGAGCAGGGCTTCTCGCGAAGCAGCGTACTCGGTACTGACAGGGGGCACCTCCCATTGTTCGACGGTTGATCTCACCTGGAGCTCGGGTGGGAGAGCACAGAAGGTGACGACCCGGACGGCGGCGTCCAGGTCCGGTTGCTCGAGCTGCTTCGGAGCCGGATCGACCGGCTTCAGCCCATCTCCGCGTAGGCCCTCGATTGCCGCGGGAGCCATTTCGATGTCCGGTACCGTGCCTCGCGAGATGGCGCGGAAGGGAAGCCCGCGAGCTTCTGCGATTTGATTGAAATGGGCTGCGGCAACGACGCTTTTGGCAGAACCGTGCTCGCAGACGAACAGGATGGTGCCGGCCGGCTTCGGCTCCGGCGCAGTCATCAGGACACCGAGGATCAAAGCCGCGGGCGTTATTGTCATCTAATCCTCCCGGCAGAGAGTTGCCTGATCAGGGTCGCGCAACAAGCGTTCCGACGCAGTGTATCACCCGTTGCGCCCCCTCGATTCGGGTGGCACCTATTCTGGCCGCAGGGTCAGGAAGCGGTCTTGTGGGTCGAGGGCTGTCATGGCGTCTCCGTTCAGCCATGTTATTCGCCGGGAGGGGGAGGAAATCACAGCGGCCTCTAAATGGAGGGTACGAGTCTCCCGTCCCTCCGTATCGGATGTCTGTATACAGGGGCGGGACGCTCGTACGCCGGGAAGAGAGGCTGGTACGCACGGACGAGTGACTGGTACGGCCGCGGGAGCGACTCGTACGGCCGGGGGAGTCACTCATACCGGGCGGGCAGGTGCCGTGCGAAAGCTTTGGACGGTTGGAACCGCGCCCCGGACGGCTCGGACGGGCGGGCAGGTGCCGGGCGAAAGTTTTGGACGGTTGAAACCGCGCCCCGGACGGCTCGGGGCGAGAGGGGAACCGTCGAAACCGTGGTCGGAACCGTCCGTGCCACCGTTTTAACCGTCCATGCTGCCGCCTGAACCGTCCACACTACGGTTTTAACCGTCCAAACTGCCGCCGGAACCGTCCGTACCACGGTTTTAACCGTCCACACGGCCGCTGGAACCGTCCAAACCGCGGCTTTAACCGTCCACGCGGCCACCTGAACCGTCCGTACCATGGATTCAACCGTCCAAAGTGCCACCTGGACCGTCCATGGCACGGTTTTAACCATCCATGACGGGGTTTAGACCGTCCGCACGCCGGTGTCAGCTGCCCAGATTGTGGTCGGAACCGTCTGGACCTCGGTGTCAGCCGTTCACGTCGCCGTTGGAAACCGTCAACACGCCGGTGTCAGTCGCCCGCGTCGCGGTCGGAACCGTTTGGGCCACAATTTGAGCCGCCCGGATCGCATCCGGAATCATTCCGTTCGCGGTGCGGAGGGTTCCGACCGCGATCTGGAAGGTTGGCCACGCGTTCGGAGCCGCTCGGGCCCCCCGCGGACCGTCCGCTTCGCGAACCGTGCCGCTCGCCCCGCCTGGGGGCCGAGCCCCAACTGCGCAGGGGTGTGCCTGCGCAGCTCTGGCGTTCTGTCGATCTGTGCTCGATCGCTGGAGGGCGTTTATACGTCAACCCTCCGTCGCAGAAAGCCGCCTGCCGACGACTGTCTTATGCGACACCCGGCTGTCGGATAACTGCCTAGCCTCCCCGGGCCAAAGGCTGGCTTTTATGCTCCGAGGGCGAGCCAAGGCCGGCCCTTCGCAAGACGCATATGCGCGGCCTTCGATGACTTTGACGTGCTTAAGCAAGCGGCGTAGAATTCCGAGCAAGTAGTAGGAGACTCAAAGAGATGGGCACGGCTTTCAGGTTGGTCAAGGATGACGACTTTTGTTCTTGATGGCGGGCTTTGGGGTGACGGTTAAAATGTTAGGTGTCAGGGGCGACTCTCGTGACCACGGTACTTCCCTGGCTAGATAAGACTGCAAGGGCGCAGGTCGTTGCACGTCTCAAGAATACCGCGTCGATGGAAATCGAGAAGCGCCATTGGGGCACTATGGCCAAGGGCTCTTCACCGGGAGGTGGGCTTCGGCTCTATATACTGGATATCCGCGGTCTTTTCTTGGTTGCAGGCGTGTTGCGCTACACACTGCGCTTCCACGCTAGTGGCGTGCTCTACCGCGGGCAGTGCCGAGATTGGCAGTTGCAACCTTCTCTCCTTCGCGACGCCAATACGAAACGCGAGATCTCATCGAGGCTCACTTGGCTTACGTCGGCTCTCGCGGGAATTGAGAGCCTCTTCGACCCCATAGGCACCGCGGACGAGCGCGAAGCTCTCGCCCAGCACTATGGGCTTCCAACTCGCTGGCTTGACGTGGTGGACAATGTGCAGACTGCTGCTTGGTTCGCCTACCACCGTTCCCCAACTGACCCACCCGGTCGGGACGACTCGGTGAGGTACATCTACGCTCTCGCGTATCCACTAGCGGGTGGTGCGGCTACTGCCTTGGACCTCCGCCTCAAATCATCGGAGTGGCTGCGACCTCACATTCAACAAGCATGGTGTGTTCGAGCCTCGGATGCGATGACCAACCTTGGGCGCTTGTCCCATTTGCACCTAGCGACTTTCATAGTTCCTAGGCCACTGCTCGCAGAGTGGTGTTCTCTTTCAGCACTACCGCCGCATGTTATGCTTCCAAATGCGATCGAGGACTCTGGTCTGCGCTACTGGCAGCGCGCCCAAGACAGTCTGAAAGCCAAGGGCCTTCTTCCGGTACCATGGTGACCTACCACCTAACGAGTCGATGCAGCGGACAACACCTGGTCGCGCCCATGTTTCGCTAATCTCTAGCAACGTTCGGCGGCCAAGGATTAACAGTGAGGTGCTATAGAGTGAGGATCTGGCTTGACTAACTTCTCGATGTCCGACAAGGGTATCTCCCTTTCCTCCTCTACTGTGGTCGCTGTTTCGATCCTCAAAGAGGCACTGGGTCGTGCTTCAATCACTCTTAAGAGTCTGTTGCACTTCGGAGGCAAAACTGATGAGGGGTTCGTCGTTCAGGCTGTTGCTCTGCCCTGGCGCGAGATCGTCCGGCGGCTTGCGCAGGACCCGAAGTTCCTATATGAGATTGACTGGCGGGCCATGGAAGAGTTGATCGCGGGTGCCTATAAGCAGTACGGATGCCCAGACGTTGTTCTCACCCCGCGGTCAGGCGATAAGGGACGAGATGTGATCGCCACTTGGCCCGGCCAAGGCGCAATTCGAGTTATGGACCAAGTTAAAGCGTACAGTCCGGGCCATCTCGTGACGCCTGACGAAGTGCGTAGCATGCTAGGCGTCTTATCTGGCGAGGGCAACGTGTCTAAGGGGGTTATAACCACATCATCTGATTTCGCGCCGAGCGTTCGGAATAATCCGCAGATTGCGCAGTTCTTACCATTTAGGCTAGAGTTGGTAAACGGTGATGAACTCGTGAAGTGGTTGCTCGGGACAAAGAAGGCCGCCGAACCACCGGCTCGAACGGACGGCTAAAGCCGCCGCTCAGCCGGAGACGCGTTGGGCGTACCAAGAGTGAGTTCTTAGGTCGGGCTCCAATCCACCCGTAAGGAGATGGAAAATCATGGAAAAAGATCCTGCACGATCCTCGGACGCTGACCAAGCCGGAACTTCATTCCTACTCCAAGAGCACGAGCAACTCTCGGCGGAGATTGCAGCCCAGCTTAAAGAGGCGTGGGACCTTGAGAAGTTTGCTCTTGGCGGTGCTGCCGCATTGGCAGCATGGCTTGCCACTCACCAAGTGAATGTCCGGCAGGTGTGGTGGCTACCGTTCCTTTTCTTGCTGCTATGTGCAATCCGATTTGGGGCAGCGATGTTCCACATCGTCTTCCGCCTTGCGGAGTATGTCAAGAAGATCGAACTGGAATATCTTCCAGACACAGGAGGGTTCCAGACCTGGTTTCGTGATAAGCGGCCCGCTCAAACCATTGCTCATGCCATTCTTTGGTTAACAGCTCTTGTTATTGCTTTGGCGGCAGTGTATCTAGCTCCCAAAGTTGATACCGCTCAGTCAAGAGGGGCAGTCGAGCAAAGTAGCATTGTGAATCAGCACCCAACCCAACCACTGGAGCGGACTGCTGGCGCAGCCGCTCAGCGGCGATAGCGTCGGCCGGCATGCTGATGGATTATGATGAATACTACTTCTGAATCTCCAATAACTGGGGGAAGCTCAGGTCCTCCTGGTCGCCGCAAGAACGTTGCGGCCTTAGCACTTTCGACCGTACTTGTTGCTGTCTCCGTAGGCGTAGCGGTAGTCTTCACGCTGACTTCTATTGATCGGCAACTCACTCCCTTAGAGAGTACTCTTCTTCAGGCCCTTAGCCTACTGGCAGGCTTCGCGGGTTCTTACCTGTTTGGCATGATCTCCGCTCGCGATACGGCCCAAGACATTATTAAACCGCATGCGCGCTCAGCCTTTCGACGGGTTCTGTACCTGTATACAAGTTTGTCCCGCCTTGCAAGAGCAATAGATCGTGCTCGAGCATCGGGAGCAGAAGCAGGAAGCACCTTCACTCACCTTGACACGCTTCAGGCTATTGTGTTTGAGCAAATTGCTACTGCTGGCGATTCGCTGGAGGACTGGCGTGACATTGTTCCCGAGGATGTTGCGGAAGTTGAGGGGCGGCTACGTAGAGGGGAGCCGCTTTTGGGGAGCGGTGGCAAATGACAGAATCGCGCGATCCTATCCGCGGTAAGGTTGCCCGTGTCCTGAATTCCCGTGAGTTGGCCATAAACGTTGGCAGTCAAAACGGCGTTCGGGTCGGCATGAAGTTCGATGTAATGGATCCAAAGGGTGAAAACATTACGGATCCCGATACTGGAGAGATTCTTGGTTCGTTAGCCCGTCCCAAGGTTCGCATTGAGGTCACCCAGGTTACAGAGCGAGTTTCGGTTGCACGGACCTTCAAAACTCGTAAGGTAAACGTTGGCGGTAAGAATAGAGACATAGTGCTCGATAACTTCGTTAGCTATCTACTGCCGCCTCGATGGGTAACGGAGTACGAGACACTCAAGACTGATGAAAAGACATGGGAAGACTTAGATGAAAAGGAGAGCTACGTAAAAACAGGGGATCCTGTTGCGGAGGTTCTCGAAGAGGAGCGAGGTGACTTTCCTGCTGCGCGGGTGGAGTCGAGCGGCTAACCAGCGGCTACCAGAGGACGGCTGGCGCAGCGCAGAACAGGTGTCTGGCGAACGTTGAAGGAGAATCTGTAGTTCTCGCCTGCTCGTTGGCGTAGGCAGGTCCCGTAGCGTCTTCCAGGTGGTCTACCGAGCCGTGCGAGCTGTGTGACCGCGCAGAATCCTTCAGAAAAGCGGACTCTCATCAGCCTGTCCGGAACTGCTCTCGGTGTCGGGCGCACCTCTCCCGTCCTGGAGGCATCCAGTTCTCGAACAGTCCTCGACTTGTAAGGCTCCCGAGCAAGTGCCAGGTGATTGTTCTGTTCTGATAGATCCGGCAGTCGGCGCTCATGGTGAGCAGCCAGAGCCACCCGTGGATCTCGGCAAAGTACGTGGTGAAGCGCGCGTCGCTGCCCGCTTCCGGCAGGCTGATCGTGACATCCATGGCACACTCCACCCCCTATCTTAGCCATAACCACCCGAGTTGGCGACGGCGCGGCGATCAGCGCCCGGCCGGCGAGACGCCCAGGGAAGGCCTCTGGAGGAACCAGGCCGACCACTCGCCTGATGATCCTCCAGAAGGCCCCTCCTTCGGCGAGCGGTAAGCTCGTTGGAGACGAATCCAAGAAAGGAGAGGCCAGATGTCACTGTACTGCGGAATCGACTTGCACTCAAACAACTGCTACCTCGCTATGCTCGACGAGCAACTCCGACCGGTCCTCGGGCGCCGCACCCCCAACTCCCTCGAGACGATTCTGGCGGCGCTGGCGCCCCATCAGGAGCAGATCGCGGCCGTGGCGGTGGAATCCACCTTCAACTGGTACTGGCTGGTGGACGGGCTTATGGAGGCCGGCTACCACGTCGAGCTCGTCAACACCTCGGCCGTACGCCGGTACGAGGGCCTCAAGTACGTCGACGATCGCCACGACGCGCGCTGGCTGGCCTGCCTGCTCCAGCTTGGCATCCTCCCGACGGGCTACATCTATCCCAAACAACAGCGCGCCTTGCGCGACCTCCTGCGACGCCGCTCCTTCCTGGTTCGCCAGCGCACCGCCAACCTGCTCAGCATCAAGAACCTGTACTCCCGCCAGACCGGATCTCAGGTGCCCACCAAGGACATCAAGCGCCTGACTGCCGAGCAGGTGGCCGAGCAGTTCACCGATCCCTGGCTCGCTCAGGCGATCACGTGCGGCGTCAACGTAGCTGACGCCCTGCAGACCGAGATCGTGAGCCTGGAAAAGACCATCCTCGAGCAAGCCCGGCAATGCCCGGAGTTTGCGCTTCTGGAAAGCATTCCTGGCATCGGCAAGACGCTCGCCATAACGATCCTTTATGAGACAGGATCGCTCTCCCGCTTTCCCGACGCCGGACACTTCTGCTCCTATTGCCGCTGCGTTCCCAGCCAACATCTCAGCAATGGCAAGCTGAAGGGGAAGGGCAACACCCGCAACGGGAATCCTTACCTATCCTGGGCCTTTATCGAGGCCGCACACTTCGCCATCCGGTTCGAGCCGCTGGCCAAGAAGTACTACGAACGGAAAAAGGCTCGCTCCTGCCCGCTCGTGGCCCTGCGGGCGGTAGCCCACAAAATGGCCCCCGCCTGCTTCTACGTAATGCGCGACCAAGTGCCGTTCCAGGCCGCGCAAGCCTTTGGTTGATTTCGACGGGGAACAGGGAGCTCGGACAAGTGCCTGGATCAAACCATCTCTGCCTGATTGAGCCCCTGCTCCCCGCCGTTCTGCTCTTTGTCGGAGATGCGCCCAGGTCGCGAGCCACGAGGTGCTGGCGCCCCGTTCTGCGGGGTAGCTCACTACGGCTGTCCTCAAGCCTTGGACACGGCCTGGAACCGAAGATTTTCTGGGGGCACAAGACTGTGCCAGGGGTGCCGGAGCCGGTTCCCGGCTCCGGCACCTTGATCCCGATGGGTGGCTGGTGCGGTCTCCGCACCGAACAGACGAGAACACGGGCGCGCACCCCCGCAACGAGCAGCTTGTACTGTCCCGAGAGCTCCGACCGCCCGGAAACGAACAACTCCCGGGAAGGGAGAGGTGTCGGGAGTTGACAAGGGCCTTCTAATGGGCGGCACTTGTTCGCACTTTTTCGGTCCGGTATTGTCCCGGCAGTTCTGCCTGCGCGATCATCGCACCGGGATCGATTGCGCGTGATGAAAAAAGTCGTCCGGATCCCACCGTTCTTTGACCTTGACCAGATTTCGCGGATTCCGTCGAAAGTTATCCAGGAAATACAGCCAGAGCGCGTGATCGACGTCGCCGCGCTCGTGGCTGCCCAGCACCGTGTCGGGATAGTTGTAGTAGGCGCCATCGACCGTGCCGGTGCCATCCCTGGCCGGGTCGGGCGTGCCGCCGTATTCGGCATACACTTCACGGTAGAAGTCGTTGATCCATTGCAGGTGCGCCTCGGCTTGAGTCCGGTAGGGCTGCAGGTGACTTTGGCCCGGCTCCGAGGCGTTGAGCCAGTAGGTCTGGTACTGCAGCTTCATGATGGAGCTGCGCTGCGGCACGGCCGTCGACTCTGCGGTCCGCCGGTTGATCGCACCGCCGTAGCTGTCCACCTGTAGCAACGATTGGCTCATGTCGGCAACAGGAAGGCCGGCGGGCGTGGTGTTCAACCACTTGTAAATGGCCTCGACCTGATTGTCTGGGAAGGGCTTCTTCATGTAGGCCGACTTGTATTTGCCAAACTGATTCGGCCCGGAACCGTTCAGCGTTTGCAGCGCCTCGAGGTAAGTGACGTGCTGAGCTGCGTCGCCGGCCGGCATGGTCGTCATGTAGCCAGGATGCCCGCCGAGCGGCTTCTCGAGCGCCACGCTCGGGACGACCTGGCCGAAAAGCGCCTCAGCTCGCTGAATGCTCCTCTCTGCCCGCTGGCGATGGTCGCGATAATCGACACCGGCGGCAGACACCATCTGCAGGATCAGGCCAATCTGCTTGTTCGAGACATGGTTTAATTTCAGGAGGCTGAAGTCGGTATCGGGCATCTCCACGACGAGCTCGGCGTAGGCGGCCAGCAGCCCGGCGAAGCTGTTCCGGTCGAGATCGGACCAGTTCCAGGCCAACGTACGGATCGTGGCGTGATCCGGAGCGTCGGGAAGTTGGGCGAAATAGTAGCGCACGATGACGCCAAAGTTTCCGCACCCGGCGCCGCACAAGGCCCAGAACAGGTCCCGCTCGTCGCTCGTCGCGCTCTCGGCAGATACGTGACGCAATTCTGCCTGTCCAGCCCTGGCGTCCCATGTCACGATGTCCACAGCGCTCAGGTGATCCACGGTCAAGCCGTGCATCCGCGACAACAATCCGTACCCGCCGCCGGTGATATGACCGCCCGCTCCCACCGAATAGCAGCTACCGGCGGGCAAGGTCTTGTTGAACCCATTCAACAGCGTGCGATACACGGACCAGTTTTCACATCCGGCATCGACGAAGAAGGCATTGCGCACCGGATCGAACCCGGCCTGGCTCACAGCGGACATGTCGATGATGGCCCTGGTGCTGCTGTTGTAGACGAAATTCTCATAGCAGTGCCGACCCGAGGTGACCCTCACGTCTCTGCCGTGGGCCTTTAGGGCGGCCGTCAAACAGTCAGCCACCTGGTCCGGACATGTCGGGACGTACACCGCTTGCAAGTCGGACGCGAACCAGCGGCGGTCGAATCCCTGGCGGTCGCTGAGGACAACGGGGCGGCTACCACCGTGCGCGATTGAATGGCTCACAGATCTATCCTCCCAGCAGAGAGCCGTCTGGCTACTGATATGCAACAGGCATTCGAGAGAGTCTAGCATTTGTTGCGCGGTGTGAGGTGGAGGGGGATTGAAGCAAAAGCGATGCAATTTCTGGCGCCGCCGTCTCACTACCATGGGCAGGGTGAAATTCGGAAGCTGTGCAATTCTGTTTCGCCGAGCACCACTATGTTGGACAGAGTGCTGGCGATCCCGAATAGGGCCTGGGAGTTTGGAGACCCGCGCAAGCAGCCTCGATCGAGAGGATTGGGCCACTAATATGATGAAAGCAAGCTCTACGAACATTCTGGACAAGCTATTCTCAAATCCGTTCTTCAAGGACATGGATACGGCGGCCTTGGTCCAGCAGTACGACCGGAGCTCGGCGCTGAGGCAAGGGAATCGAGCCGCAAAACCTGCAGTGCCTCCGAAGGCACTTGCTGGAATGAGCATCGCCAGCATTCCGCCAGAGGGACTTCTGATCGCCGCTTCGGGGCAATACGAGTTTGCAAACGACATCACATGGAGCCCGACCAGCGAAGGTTTCGCCATTACCATCATGGCCAGCGGTGTTGTGCTTGATTTGAAGGGCCACACCCTATCTGTCCAGAGTCCGAGCCCGGACACCGCCCAGCAATACAGCGGCGTCAGCATCAGCGGCAGCGACGTTACCGTGCAAGGCGGGACAGTAAACGGTGCGACCTATTACGGTTTGAGCGCCTCGCTGGCTCCCGGTCTGAAAGTCCAGGGCATGACCTTTGGCGCCATCAGCTACGTAGAGACAGCGGCGGGTTACACGCCCTGCGGCATTTTTATCGATCTAACGGATGGCTTCACCATAGAGAACTGCACGGTGCAGAACATTTCCGTGACAGCTCCTTCTTGTGCCGGTATCCAGATCCTCGCCTCGAAAAATGGAACCATTTCGAGCTGCACCCTGACCCGGTTCCTCAACAACGACGGCGGGGTACAGGGGTTCACTTACCTGCTGTGCGAGTACATCTCCACGAGTGGCTGTAAGTGCGAGAACTTTCAAGCGCACTACCAGGGAGAGACCATCGCCGTAGGACATTCAGTGCTCGGCTTCTTCCCTACCTTTTGCGCCAATTTGGGATTTGACCATTGCAGTTCAACAAACATGACGGGATGCTGCGACGATTGCCATGGCATGTCGGTGTTCCTGGACACCCTCGTTGAGGTGAACAACTTCAGCGCGACAAACGTGGTGGACGGAGTGACGCCGAAAAATACCGGGGCCAAGGCCACGGGTATCGAGGTCTACGGCGTCGGTATCATTCTAAACAACTGCACAGCCGAAAACATTACTGTAATGGCCCCGCAGGATCGGCAAGGTGCCGGGTTCAGTGCGTGGGGAACGGCAATTATCTTTAATAACTGCACAGCCACCAACGTCAAAGTTATCGATGCCAGCGGAACGCCTTCCATTCAATACGGCTACGGCACAGGCTTCGGCTGGGCTCCCGACCCACGCAGGGAGCTCAACAGCAAGCCCGCCAGCCTTGTGCAGTACAACGGCTGCGTTTCCAGGAATTGCCAGCTCGGTTTTGATACCTGGTTCCATGTAGATTCTGTCTGGAAAAATGTAAGCGCTTGCGATTGTCCGATTTTCATCCTGATACAACCCCTTGGCGCCGCCCGAACGTTGTCCATGGACAAGTGCTCGGAGTCTCCCGACGGGAAGTATCAGGAAGTCACGCTGCACAACATCGCCAGCAACATCACCTATCTATAGCGCAGCCGAATCTGCGCACTGGAGTGAGTTATGAGAAATCCGACAGGTTCTGTAGTTGAACAGCTCAGCAGCAAAACGATCGAGAAGGCTTTGGGGAAACTCAAAAAACCCACACAAAAAATGGCGGAGAAGACCATCAGGGATCTTCTCCCACCCTCGTCGAACGACGCCAGCGCGTTAATCCCTTTCACCGGCTACTACAGCATAAACAAAGCAGCCGGCGCCTTCTTCTCTATCGATACCAGTGAGGTGTACATCAACTACCCGCTCACGCAGAGAATCACGATCCGTCTCAGCTACCCGATCATTACGATCAACGTGTCGTTGGATGGAAAAACCTCGACTTCCTATCCTTTTGGTGGTGGCGCCTCATTTGATGGACGGACGTTGATCATTCCCGGCGTGCTTCAAGTGAGTCTGGCAAGAGGGTATCAGGGTGGTCAGCTGGTGGCACTTTCGGGAACGATCGGAGGCAATAACGTTTCAGGATCCACGTACTTCAATCCCGTAGAGCTACCGGTGTTCGTGGGAACCTATAAGGAAGTAGTAACGAAGCAGCCCAAGCTGACCGTGGCCAATTCATCCCTTATGTTTGACTTTGGCGGCGGCCTGCAAAACATCTCTGTCTTCACGTACAATCCTGCGATGTACGTGGTCCAGTTTGTGAATGCCGGTGTGAGCTACACGCTGATGCTGGGCACGGCCGCACAACATGGGCTTGCCTGCTTTATCACGAGCGGCACGAGCAACGATTTTGCGGTGACGATCCCATGAACGCCGGAGTTGGCTCGATCGTCGCACTCAAATCCTCCGCCGCAGGCCAACGGAGCACGGACATGGAGGATGGCGGGCTCGTCCCGATCCCGCCGTCGCAGTCCGTGATCCACCTTCCGGCCGACCAGTATTTGCACATCGGCGCGCCCACCGAATGGTGGTGGCACACAGGCACCCTGAAGGCCGGCGACCGGACTTTCGGTTTCGAGATCAATGCCGCCTCGTTCGGGCTCTTCGGGTTCACACAGGTCATGCTGACCGACGTGGACAAGAACCGGCACTTTCAGCAGACGGCACCGTGCCTTCCGCCAGCGTTCAACCCCGATACCTGGGCCGAGCATGACCCGGCCAAGGATTGGTTCGTGAAGCTTGGAGAGATAGCCATGCAGGCGCCGCAGAGCGATCCGACCCGGGACATGAGGGTGACGGCACAACTGGTCGACCAGGTGACCAGCACCGCGGTGGCTTTCGACTTGACGCTCTCCCAGCAAGGGCCGCCCTTTATCGTGTGGGGAACCGGTGTGCTGCCCTCTCCTCCTCCCGAGCCCGACTTGCAGCACAACAATTTCTATTACTCTCTGACGCGCCTCGCGGCCTCGGGCTCGATCTCTATCGGCGGCGAGAAGTTCGACGTGACAGGGGTAACCTGGATGGATCACGAGTATGGGCTCTTTGGAAGCCAGGGGGATCGCCCGAAGTGGATCCTGCAGGATATGCAACTCAGCAATGGGGTGTGCATTTCCAACTACACCACGGACTTGCCGGAGCTGGACAAGAGGACCGCGAGCCAGGCAACGGTACAGAGGGCGGACGGCACCACCTATTTTGTGAGCTCCTTTGTCACTCCGATCGGAGCGACATGGACAAGCCCTGTGACGGGCGCGACGTACTTCATGAAGTTGAAGGTCGAGATTCCTGCGTTCGAGGCGACTCTCCTCGTTTCGAGCCTCGTGGATTCCCAGGAATTTCCCGTGATGCAGGGGCCCGTCTATGAAGGAGTCGCGGACGCCGTGGGCACTTTCGAATGCGAGGAGGTTGCAGGAACGGCTTGGAGCGAGCAGACGATGCGGTGAAATTTGACGATGATCACATCTCATTCGTTCCGAATCGCCTCCAGAGGAGGTACCGCCGCCGCCCGTTGCGCCGGCATCCAGCAGGCGAACAGGGCAATGAGGGCGAGCAGGGCGGGCACTGCCACGAAGGTCGCCGGATCGGTCGGGCTCACGCCGAACAGGAGGGCCATCATCAGCCGGGTGGCTGCGAAGGCGCCGAGCAGGCCGACGGCGATCCCCGCCAGGGTCAGGCCGAGTCCCTCGCGCAGCACCATGCGGGCGATGTCTCCCCGCCCTGCTCCCAGGGCCATGCGCACCCCGATCTCCCGCGTCTGCTGGCTCACCACAGAGGAGATGACGGCGTAGATCCCCACCGTGCCCAGCACCAGCGCCACAAGGCCGGCGATCACCAGCAGGAACATGGTGAAGGTGGTCCGCACCATCGAGCGCTCCACCACGTCCTCCATCGGTCGCACCTCGGCCAGCGGCAGGTTCGGATCCAGCGACCAGATCGCTCCGCGCACCGGTGCCACCAGCCGCAGCGGATCGCCGTCGCTCCGCATCACCAGCGTGAAGCCCCGCGGGATGCCCACCTCGCCGAAGATCACCTGCGGCTGCATCGGGTAGTACACGGCCTCGACCGGTTTTTCGTGCAGCCCATCGTCCCGGCTGCTCGCCACCACGCCGACGATGGTGGCCCACTGCGAGTTGTCGCCGGGCCCCGGCGCCAGCCGCTCGCCCAGCGGGCTCTTGCCTGGCCAGAAATGCTCCGCCAGCGTCTGGCTCACCACCGCCTCCCGCACCATGGAATCCGCCTCGATCCGCTCGAATGCGCGCCCCTGGAGCAGCGGGATGCGCATCGTCTCGAAATAGCCCGGGCTCACCCAGCGGGTGGCCAGGAGCGGCGGCACTTCGCCGTCGGCCAGCGGGAAATCCTCGATCAGATGGCCATTGTTCGATTCACCCCCGGTCAGCGGCAGCAGGCTGGACGTCCCCGCCGATTGCACGCCGGGGAGGGCCCGCACCTTTTCCAGGAGCTGGATCACGAAGCGCGCCACTTTCTGCGGCTCCTTGTATTCGGACTCGGGCAGGTTCAACTGGAGGGTCAGCAGATTGCGGGGATCGATCCCCGGGTCGACGCTGTGCAGGCGCCGGAAGCTCTTGACCATCAGCCCCGCGCCGACCAGCAGGACCAGGGCGAGCGCCACCTGGACGACCACCAGGGCGCTGCGCGCGCGCAGCCGCTCGCGGCCGGCCGTGCCGCCGCGCCCCCCCTCCTTGAGCGCCGAAGCCAGGTCCGGCCGGCCGTAGCGCAGGGCCGCGAAGAGCCCCACCAGCAACCCGGCGAGGAGGGCCACCGCGACCGTGAAGGCAACGACGGTGCCGTTCACCGCGATCTCCTCCAGGCGCGGCAGCCCCTCCGGCCGCAGGGCTGACAGAGCACGGACCCCCGCGGCAGCCAGGGCGAGCCCCAGCGCGCCGCCGGTGAGGGCGAGGGCCATGCTCTCGCCCAGGAACAGGCGCATGAGGTCCTGCCGCGAGGCGCCCAGGGCCGAGCGCACCGCCACTTCGCGCTGCCTGCCCTCGGCGCGGACGAGAAACAGATTCGCCACATTGGCGCAGGCGATCAGCAGGATCAGGCCGACGCTGCCCAGCAGCATCCAGAGCACCCGCTGGACGTCCCCCACGATCTCGTTGCGCAGCGGGACCACCCGGGTGGCGAACCGGGCCGACTGGAGCCTTTCCCGGGTCATGAGCGTATTCGGGAGCTCGGTGACCCGCCAAGCCAGGTCCGACAGCTCGCGGGCCGCCCGCTCTGGGGTGACGCCGGGTTGCAGCCGCGCCACGCCGTCGTAGCTGAAGTTCCCCACCGCGAGATTGGCAGGGTCGATGGTCATCGGCACCCAGAGCTCGACCTCGACGGACGGGAAGCGGAAACCGGGGGGCATGACCCCGACGATCGAGCGCGCGACCCCGTCCACCTGGAGCGTTGCGCCGACCGCGGAGGGGGCGCCGCCGAAGCGCCGCCGCCAGAGTCCGTAGGAGAGCACGACCACCGGCTCGGCGTCGGGTTTCTCGTCGGCCTCCTGAATGGGCCGTCCGTGCGCGGGGGGGACTCGCAGGACCGAGAAGACGCCGGCCGTGGTCCCGGAGGCGCCGACCCGCGCGGGCTCCTTGCCACCGGTCAGGGTGGCGGAGCCTTCCCAGAAGATGCCGAGGCTGTCGAGAGACCGGGTGTAGCGGTCGTAGATGAAGTAGGTGCCGTCCGACATCTGGAGCCGTTCCATGTCGAGCCCCGGCGCGGTGTGCGAGACCGCCACGATCCGCTCCGGCTCGGGGTAGGGCAGGGGCTGGAGGAGCACGGCGTTGACGACGGTAAAGATCGCCGCGGTGGCGCCGATGCCGACGGCGAGCGTGAGGACGGCGATGAGGAAGAAGCCCGGAGCCCTCCGGAAGGCCCGGGTGATTCGGCGGAATGAAGCGGCTGCAGGCAGCATGAGAGCCCTCCTGGGAGTCGGGGATGATATCCCTCCCGCGCTTCTTTCAGGCGTAAGCAGGTGTAAGATCCGCGCGCCCAAGCTTCCAGATGCATGAAGGAGAACCCTGATGACATCGCCGTCCTCAATCCCGTCCCCACGCGCCCGTGTCCTGATCCTCGGCGGAGGGCCAGCCGGTTCCACGGCGGCCTCCCTGCTCGCCCGCGACGGAATCGAGGTCACGTTGATCGAGCGCGAGGTGTTTCCGCGCTATCACATCGGCGAATCGCTGCTGCCGTCCTGCCTGGAGATCGCCGACCTGATCGGCGCCCGCGAGCTCATCGAGAAGGAGAGCTTCCAGCGCAAGCCCGGCGCCTATCTGGAGTGGGGAAGGGAGAGCTGGAGCCTCGATTTCGGGGAGCTGCGCGGCCGGCACACCTACAGCTTCCAGGTGGAGCGCTCCCGCTTCGACCATCTGCTCCTGCAACATGCGCGGTCCCAGGGGGTGGAGGTCCACGAGGGGGTCGAGGTCCAGTCGCTCGACTTCGACGAGACGGGCCGCCCCTGCCGCGCCCACTGGATCCGGCGGGGTGATGACCCTGACGTGAGCGGAATGATGAGCGGGGTGATGAGCGGGGTGATCGCTTTTGATTATTTGATCGACGCCTCCGGCCGCAACGGGATCATGGCGACGCGCTATCTGCGCAACCGCAAGTATCACCAGGTCTTCCAGAACGTGGCGCTGTGGGGGTACTGGGAGGGCGCCGTCTGCGGCGAGCCCGGTTATCGGGAGGGCTCCATCGCGGTCGGCTCGATCCCGGACGGCTGGCTCTGGTCGATCCCGCTGGGCGACGGCCGCACCAGCATCGGCGCCGTGCTGCACAAGACCGCCTTCAGCAGGATGAATAAAACGTCGAGCCGCGAGGAGATCTATCAGGAGACGATCGCCTCTTCTCCCCTGCTGGCGAAGATCTGCGCGCCGGCCAACCTGGTTTCGGAGGTGATGCTCGAGACCGACTATTCCTACGCCGCCGAGGCCTTCTGCGGCCCCGGCTTCTTCCTCTGCGGTGACGCGGCGTGCTTCCTCGATCCCCTGCTCTCGACCGGAGTCCACCTGGCGATGCTGAGCGCCCTGCTGGGCGCGGCCTCGATCGCCAGTCTGTTGCGCGGCGAGGTGAGCGAGCCGCAGGCGCTGTCGTTCTTCGAGAAGAGCTACCGGCAGGCCTATCTCCGCTTCCTGGTGTTCGTCTCGGCGTTCTACGACCAGGGGCGCAGCAAGGAGTCGTATTTCTCCGAGGCGCAGAGCCTGAGCCACTACGATGTCGAGAGGCAGGGGCTGCGCCAGGCGTTCCTGAACCTCGTCTCCGGGATCGAGGACATGTCCGACGCCGAGGCGGTGACCGAGCATCTGATGGGCGAGATGTCCCGCAAGGTGGGCGAGAACCTCCGCATGCGGCAGGACAAGGCGGCGATGGCGCAGGCCGGGGACGAGCAGCGGGAGCTCCAGGAGAGGAACGCGGAATTCTTCGATCACGTGGAGGGGCTCGGCGCGTTGGGCGTGGCGGTCGAGGGGCTGTATGTGATGGTGCAGCCGCGGCTCGGGTTGAGTCACACCCAGGCCGGAATCGGCCAGGCGGCGGCCTCGTAGGCCGGTCTTCTTCCGATGATGCTGGACCGATCGCAGTCTCTGGTGTCCCTCCTCCGGTCCCGGGCGATGGAGACACCGGATCGCGGCTACACCTGGCTCGCCCAAGGGGAGGAGGCCGCGGACCGGCTCACCTATGCCGGCCTGGATTGCCGCGCCCGCGCCATCGCCTCAGCGTTGGCGGGCGCGGTCCCCCCCGGGGAGCGGGCGCTCCTGCTCCATCCCCCCGGCCTCGAATTCGTGGCGGCGTTCTTCGGCTGCCTCTACGCCGGGGTGATCGCCGTGCCCGCCTATCCGCCGCGCAGCCGGCGCGCGGACCCACGGCTGCGGAGCATCGCAACCGATTGCCGTCCGCAGGCGGTGTTGACCACTGCTGCGCTGCTCGCCCGGCGCGAGGCTCTCACCAGTCAGGTTCCCGAGCTCGCGTCCGCGCTCTGGCTCGACACGGAGACGCTGGACGGCCGGGATGACCGCGATCGGGGATTCGAACCGCGCCCCGGAGATATCTCGGACATTGCGTTCCTCCAGTACACCTCCGGCTCGACGGGCACACCCAAGGGCGTGGTGGTCACACACGCCAACCTCCTCGACAACCTGGAGAGGATCCGCCTTGCCTTCGACCTGACGCCGGAGTCCGTGGTGGTGGGGTGGCTGCCGCTGTTCCACGACATGGGGCTGATCGGCAACGTCCTGGAGCCGTGCTACGCCGGGTGCGAGTGCGTGCTCATGTCTCCCGCGGCGTTTCTCCAGAAGCCCGCGCGCTGGCTGGAGGCGATCGACCGGTTCCGCGGCACGACCAGCGGAGGACCCAACTTCGCCTACGACCTCTGCGCCCGGAGCATCGGCCCGGAAGCGCGGGCGAAGCTCGACCTGTCGTCCTGGAGACTGGCGTTCAACGGTGCCGAGCCGGTGCGCCGCGCCACGCTCGAGCGTTTCGCCGAGGCTTTCGCTGCCTGCGGCTTCCGCCGCGAATCCTTCGCCCCTTGCTATGGCCTGGCCGAGGCCACGCTGCTGGTCACCGCGGCGCGGGGTGTGGCGGACGAGCCGCTCGTGAGCTGCGGCCCCCTGCCCGGCGAGGCACGCATCGTCGATCCGGAGTCGGGCGGCGCGCCTGTGCCGGAGGGCCGGGTGGGGGAGATCTGGCTGTCGGGTCCGAGCGTGGCCGCGGGCTACTGGAACCGGCCAGAGGAGACGCGCGAGACGTTCGGAGCGGTGTCCCAGGATGGCTGCGGGCCGTACCTGCGAACGGGCGATCTCGGCTTCGTCCGGCACGGCGAGCTCGTGATCACCGGCCGGCTCAAGGACCTGATCGTCCTGCGCGGGCGCAACCTCTATCCGCAGGACCTGGAGCTGACCGCGGAGCAGGCTCATCCGTCCCTGCGCGCCGGGGGCGGCGCGGCGTTTTCGATCGAACTGCGCGACGAGGAGAGCGTGGTCATCGTGCACGAGGTCGAGCGCCGGGCCGGCGGCTTGAGCTTGGGCGAGATCGCGGATGCGGTGCGGCGCGCAGTGGCGGAGGAGCACGGCGTGCGGGTGGCGGACGTGGTGCTGCTGCGCACCGGGACGATCCCCAAGACCTCGAGCGGCAAGATCCGCCGGCGCGAGTGCCGCGCGCGCTATCTCGCCGGAGACCTCGAGGCGCTCCATCGCAGCGCGGCCGCGCCGACCGCCGCGGGCCGGCTGCTCACGCGCTACGACCTGCTCGACCTCGATCCGGCGGAACGAGCCGTGGCACTCACGGATTGGCTCCGCGAGGAGATCGCCCGCCGCGTCGGGGTGCCCATTGAAGGGATCGGCCCGGAGACCGTGATCGCTGCAGCCGGCCTCGATTCGCTGGCCCTCTTCGATCTGCAGGGGCGGCTGGAGGGAGACTTGGGCCTCGCGCTGCCCGCCGCGTCGCTGGCCGAGCTGTCGCTGGCCGAGCTGTGCGAGCGCCTGCTCGACTCGGAGCCCGGGAGCGGCGACGTATCGCCGCTCGTCCCCGGCGAGGTCCTGGGAGACCACCCCGTCTCGCCCGGGCAGGAGTCGCTCTGGCTGCTGGAGCAGTCGGCGTCCACAGAAGGAGTGCTCCACATCGCCGCCGCCGCCCGGCTGGGGACCGAGGTCGACAGCGCCGCCCTGCTGCGCGCGGCGCTTGCGCTCTCGGCCCGCCATCCGGCTCTGCGCACCACGTTCGCCGAGTCGGAGGACGGGCTCCGGCAACGGGTCCATGCGAACCTGCCGCCGGATCTGGCGGAGGAGAGGGTAGCGGAGCTGGACGGCGCCCTGCGGCGCGAGGCCCGGCGGCGGTTCGACCTGGCCGCGGGGCCGCCGCTGCGCATCCGGATCTTTGTCCGGCCGGACGGCGAGCGGGTCCTGCTGCTCGTCCTGCACCACCTGGCGGGCGACTTCTGGTCGCTCGCGGTGCTGCTGCGCGACTGGGCGGCCCTGTACGCCGGGGATATTGGGCGCGCGGGGCGCGTGCCGCTGCCGGACCTTGCGTTCTCATACACTGACTTCGTCCGCTGGCAGCAGCGGCGGCTCGAAAGCCCGGCCGGAGAACGCCTCGAGCGCTACTGGCACGACCGCCTGCACGATGCGCCGCTCGTGCTCGACCTGCCCACCGACCGGCCACGTCCCCGGGTTGCCGCCCATGCGGGCGCCCTGGCCGGCCTGCGGCTCGGTCCCGGCCTGACAGGCCGGGTGCGCGAGCTCGCCCGGACTCATGGAGCCACCCTGTTCACGACGCTCCTGGCCGCCTTCGAGGCCCTGCTCGGGCGCCTCACGGGCCAGGCCGACCTCCTGGTCGGCTCCCCCACCACCGCGCGGCGCGACTCCGCTTTCGACGGGGTGGTCGGCTACTTCGTCAACCCGGTCTTGCTGCGCGCCGATCTTGCCGGAGATCCGCCCTTTTCGGTGCACCTTGAGGAGACCCGCCGGACCGTGGCCGGGGCGCTGGAGCACCGCGACCTGCCGTTCCCGCTGCTCGCCCGGCGGTTGCAGCCGGTGCGCGATCCGGGCCGGCCGCCGGTCTTCCAGGCCATGTTCGTGCTCCAGAGCGCGGCGCCGGGGCAGGAGCCAGGGCTGGCCGGCTTCGCCGTGGGGCAGGCGGGATCGCGGATCGAGATCGAAGGGCTCGCTCTCGAAGCGCTACGGCTCGACCCCGGCACCGCCCAGCTCGACCTGACCCTCTCCGCTGGCGAGGCTGGAGATGCGCTGGTGCTCTCGTGCGAGCACGACACAGCTCTGTTCGATGGGGTGACGATCGAACGCTGGCTCGGGCATCTGGCGACATCGCTCGATGCGGCCGCCGCGCGTCCGGAGGCACGGCTCGGCGATCTGCCGCTGCTCGGCGCGGCCGAGCGCCATCAGCTCCTCCTGGAGTGGAGCGACACCGCAGCGGTGTTTCCCGGGCGGCCAGCCGCCTGCCTGCACGAGCTGTTCGAGGCGCAGGCTCGGCGGACGCCACGCCACGTCGCTGTCAGCTGCGCAGGGGAGGTGCTGACTTACGCGGAGCTCGACGAACGCTCCAATCAGCTCGCCCACGCGCTGCGCGATCTCGGGGTCGGTCCGGATGTTCGAGTCGGCGTCTGCATGGAACGCTCGATCGAGCTGGTGGTGGCCCTGCTGGGCGCCCTCAAGGCGGGGGGGACCTACGTTCCCATTGATCCGGAGTATCCGCGAGAACGCATCCTCTCGATGATCGAGGACGCCCGCGCGACGGTGCTGCTCACGCAGGAATCCTTCATCCCGCTGCTGCCCGACACCGGGGCTTCCGTGCTGGTCCTGGACCCCGGCCTGCGGATGCTCGAAAGCCGTAGAACGGAGCCTCTGGCAAGCGCGGCAAGCGGCGTTCTGCCGGCCCACATCGCCTACGTGCTTTTCACCTCGGGCTCGACCGGCCGGCCCAAGGGGGTGATGATTCCCCACGCCGCGATCGCCCATCACATGCTGTTGCTGCAGGCGATGGATCCGATCGGAGAAGCCGACTGCCTTCTGCAGAAGACCCCGATCAGCTTCGACGCCTCGGTCTGGGAGCTCTTTGCCCCTTTGTTGACGGGCGGCCGCCTGGCGATGGCGCTGCCGGGCGAGCACCGCGATCCGGGCAGGCTCATCGAGCGGCTCCAGGACGAGAGGGTGACGGTTCTCCAGGTCGTGCCGACGCTGCTGCGGCTGCTGCTCGGAGAGCCCGGGTTCCGGAGCTGCACAGGCCTGCGCCTCCTCTACTGCGGAGGAGAGGCGCTGGCGGAGGAGCTGAAGAACCGGTTCCTGGAAGCGCTCCCGGCAACCAAGCTGATCAATCTCTACGGCCCTACCGAAACCACGATCAACGCCAGCTCGCGAGCTTTTTTTGCCCGTGAGCAGACGCCTGTGTCGCTCGGCCGGCCGATGCAGAACGGGCAGCTTCATGTGGTGGATCCGGCTTTCGGCGTGACGCCGATCGGAATTCCCGGCGAGCTGCTCGTCGGCGGGGCCGGTCTGGGGCGAGGCTACCTGGGACGTCCGGAGCTCACGGCCGAGCGGTTCATGCCGGATCCGCTGGGAGCCGAACCGGGAGGCCGGCTGTACCGCACGGGGGATCTGGTCCGCTGTCTGCCATCCGGTGAATTCGAGTACCTGGGCAGGATCGATCAACAGGTCAAGATCCGCGGCTTCCGCATCGAGCCGGGGGAGGTCGAGGCGTCCCTGCTGGAGCTTCCCTCGGTCCGCGAGGCCGTGGTCGTGGCGCGCGAAGACGGCCAGGGCTCCCAGCGGCTCGTCGCCTACATGGTGGCCGAAGGCGAGGCGCCAAAGGCCGGTGCCCTGCGCCGCCACCTGCGGGACCGGCTGCCGGAGCACATGGTGCCCGCCGCCTTCGTGACGCTCGCGGCGCTCCCTCGGACTCCCAGCGGCAAGCTGGACCGCAAAGCCCTGCCGGCGCCGGAGTGGCAGCGCGCAGAAGAGATCTCTCGCGCCCCGCGGACTCCTGTGGAAGAGATCCTTGCCGGCATCTGGGCCGAGGTGCTCGAGGTCGAGCGGGTCGGGGTGGACGACGGCTTTTTTGCCCTCGGGGGCCACTCGCTGCTGGGGACCCGGGTGATGTCGCGCCTGCGCGCCGCCTTCGGCATCGAGATGCCGCTGCATGCTCTCTTCGAGGCTCCGGTGCTGGCGGATTTCGCGGCTCGCGTCGAAGCGGCCCTCATCCGGGAAAACCGGGCCCTCGCTCCACCCCTGGTTGCCCTGGCTCCAATACTGCGGGAAGGGCCTTTGCCCTTGTCCCATGCGCAGCAGCGCCTCTGGCTCATCGACCAGCTCGAGCCGGGGAGCCCGCTGTACAACATGCCCGGGGCGCTGCGCGTCGAAGGCCCGCTGGACGGCGCGGTGCTGTCGCTCTGCCTCGGGGAACTCGTGCGCCGTCACGAGGCGTTGCGGACGGTCTTCGCCGCGCAGGACGGCACGCCGGTGCAGGTGATCCGGCCGGCGGCCCCTTTTCCTCTGCCCCTGATCGACCTGTCGGGGCTGCCGGAGAGCGCGCGCGAGGAGCAGGCCCGCGTGCTGGTAGCCGCAGAGGCCGTCCGTCCCTTCGATCTCGCGCGCGGTCCGTTGATGCGCGGCGGGCTGCTGCGGCTGGACGAGAGCGACCATGTGCTCGCGCTGACCCTGCACCACATTGTGAGCGACGGCTGGTCGCTGGGCATCCTGATCCGCGAGCTCGAGGCGCTCTATCCGGCGCTCGCAGGCGGAAGGCCCTCGCCCTTGCCGGAGCTGCCGGTGCAGTACGCGGATTTTGCCGTCTGGCAGCGCTCCTGGCTGCAGGGCGCGGTTCTGGAGAGCGAGATCGCCTGGTGGCGGCGCCAGCTCGCGGGGCTGCCGCCCGTCCTGGAGCTGCCCACCGACCGCCCGCGGCCGGCGGTCCAGAGCTACCGGGGCGCGGCCCGGCCGGTGCGGCTCCCGGCCGAGCTCGCCCGGAGCCAGGGAGCGACCCTCTTCATGGTGCTCCTGGCCGGCTTCCAGGCTCTTCTCGCGCGCAGCAGCGGACAGGACGATCTCGCGGTGGGCTCGCCGGTGGCCGGACGCAACCGGGTCGAGATCGAAGGACTGATCGGGTTTTTCGTCAACACGCTCGTCCTGCGCGGCGATCTGACCGGGGCGCCCTCGTTCCGCGAGCTGCTCGGCCGGGTGCGTGAGACGGCGCTGGCCGCCTGGCTGCACCAGGACGTGCCGTTCGAAAAACTGGTCGAAACGCTGGCGCCGGAAAGAAACCTTTCCCATAGCCCCTTGTTCCAGGCGATGCTCGTGCTGCAGAACGCTCCCATGGAGCGCTTGGAGATCCGGGATCTGCACCTGGAGCCGATGACCGCCGCCGTGGCGACGGCCAAGTTCGATCTCACGCTCAGCCTCGAAGAGCACGACGGAGAGCTCGCCGGAGCGATCGAATATGCGACCGATCTTTTCGACGCCGCGACCATCGACCGCCTGATCCTCCATTACGAGAGCCTGCTCACCGCGGCCCTGGCGGCGCCGGAGCGGTCAGCCTGGGAGCTGCCGCTGCTCTCCCCGGCGGAACGCCACCAGGCGATCGCCGAATGGAACGACACGGTGATGCCGTTGGCGAGCGAGGCGCTCCTCCCCGATCTTCTGACCGCCCGGGCGGCGCAGGCTGCGGGCCTCCTGGCCGTCGTCCAGGGGGCGGAGCGGCTGACTCATGGCGAACTGGCCGACCGCTCCGATCGCCTGGCCGCGCACCTCCGGGCTCTCGGCATCGGCCCCGACGTCCTCGTGGCGCTCTTCCTCGAGCGCTCCGTCGATCTGGTGGTGGCCCTGCTGGCGGTGCTGAAGGCGGGCGGCGCCTACCTGCCGCTCGAAACCTCCCTTCCGCGCCCGAGGCTTGCGTTTCTGCTGGAGGACTCCCGCGCCTCCCTCGTGCTCACCCGCACGCGGTTGCTGCCGGACCTCCCCGGGAACGCGTCCCGCGCCGTCTGCCTCGACGATCTCCCGGAGAGCGCCGGAGAAGCGGGGCCGGTCGCGCGGCCGGCGGCCGACAACCTCGCCTGTGTCCTCTATACCTCGGGCTCGACCGGCACGCCCAAGGGAGTGGCGGTCACCCATCGCGGGGTCGCGAACTACCTGCTCTGGGCGGCGGTTGCCTATCCGGCGGACGAGGGACGGGGAGCTCCGGTCCACTCGCCGGTCAGCTTCGACCTGACGGTGACCAGCCTGTTCCTGCCCCTGCTCGCCGGCCGCTCTGTCGAGCTGGTGCCCGAGGAGGAGGGGGTCGAGGGGCTCGCCACGGCGCTCGCCGAGGGTGGCTTCGGGCTGGTCAAGCTCACGCCCGCGCACCTGGATGTTCTGCAACGCCTGCTGCCGCCCGAGCGCGTCGCGGGAGCCGCGGGAGCGTTCGTCATCGGCGGCGAGCCGCTCTCCAGCGAGCAGCTCGCCTTCTGGCGCCTCCACGCTCCGGGCCTGCGTCTGATCAACGAATACGGGCCGACGGAGACGGTGGTGGGGTGCTGCACCTACGAAGTCCCGACATCGCTTCCGCCGGCCGGGCCGGTGTCCATCGGCCGCCCGATCGCCAATACCCGGGTCCTCATCCTGGACCCGCAGCTGTCTCCGGTCCCGATCGGGGTGGCCGGTGAGCTCTATCTCGGCGGCATGGGCCTCTGCCGCGGATATCTCCACCGGCCCGGCCTGACAGCCGAGAAGCTCGTGCCCGACCCGTTCGGAGCCTGGGGAGAGCGGCTCTACCGGACGGGTGACCTCGCGCACCGTCTGCCGGACGGGAGGATCGAGTTCCTGGGCCGCACGGACCACCAGGTCAAGGTGCGCGGCTTCCGGATCGAGCCGGGAGAAATCGAGGCGGCGCTGGCGGCGCTGGCCGGAGTCCACGCGGCGGTCGTGGTGACGCGCGAGGATCGATCCGGCAACCGGCAATTGGTCGCTTATGTGGTCGGCGAGGTCGCCGATGATGACTTGCGCCGTTCGTTGCGGGAGAGGCTGCCGGACTACATGGTGCCGACCGCCTTCGTGATGCTCCCGGCGCTGCCCCTCACCGCCAATGGCAAGGTGGATAGGAAGGCCCTGCCCTTGCCGCAGGAGCAGCGCCCCGCCGAGGGCTGGCAGCCACCGCGGACGCCAGTCGAAGAGGTTCTCGCCGGCATCTGGGCCGAGCTGCTCGGCCGCGAGCGAGTCGGTGTGAACGATCACTTTTTTGACCTGGGTGGCCACTCGCTGCTGGCGACGCAGGTGACATCGCGCTTGCGAAGCGCCTTCGGCATCGAGATGCCGCTGCGCGATCTCTTCATGGCCCCGCGGTTGGCCGATCTCGCCGCCCGGGTGGAGTCCGCGCTGCGGGCCGGCGCGGGCCTGCTCGTTCCGCCCCTGGTTCCGGTCCCGCGGAATACATCTCTGCCCCTGTCGTTCGCCCAGCAGCGCCTGTGGCTCATCGATCAGCTCGAGCCGGGCAGCCCGCTTTACAACATGCCGGCGGCGCTGCGCATCGAAGGGCCTCTGGACTCCACGGTGCTGGCCCTTTGCCTGGGCGAGATCGTGCGCCGTCACGAGGCGTTGCGCACGGTTTTTGTTCCGGTGGACGGAACGCCGGTGCAGGTGATCCAACCGGAGGCACCCTTCCTGCTGCCTCTGGTCGACCTGTCGGGATTGCCGGAGACAGAGCGCGAGTCGCTGGCCCTCGCTCTGGTGGGTGAGGAGGCCGTCCGTCCGTTCGATCTCTCGCGCGGCCCCCTGCTGCGCGGCCTGTTGCTGCGGCTGGAATCAGCGGATCACGTGATCACGCTGACCCTGCATCACATCGTGAGCGATGGCTGGTCGGTGAGCATCCTGGTCCGTGAGGTCACGGCTCTCTATGCGGCGTTCACCGAGGGGAGGCCCTCGCCGTTGCCGGAGCTGCCGGTGCAGTACGCGGATTTCGCGGTCTGGCAGCGCTCCTGGTTGCGGGGCGAGATCCTGGAGCGCGAGATCGCGTTCTGGCGCGCACAGCTCGCCGGCCTGCCGCCGCGATTGGATCTGCCCATGGACCGGCCTCGGCCCATCAAACAGAGCTTCCGCGGTGCCTCGCGGCCGGTGCGGCTGCCTGCCGAGCTTGTCCGGCAGGCCGAGGCCCTGGGCCGGAGCGCGGGCGCGACGCTCTTCATGGTGCTCCTGGCCGGCTTCGAGGCCCTTCTGGCGCGCATCAGCGGGCAGGAAGATCTGGCGGTGGGCTCACCCGTCGCCGGGCGCAACCGGGTGGAGACCGAAGGATTGATCGGGTTTTTCGTCAACACGCTGGTGCTGCGCGGCGATCTGTCGCACGCGCCCTCGTTGCGTGAGCTGCTCGGCCGGGTGCGCGAGACCGCGCTGGCCGCCTGGCTGCACCAGGACGTGCCGTTCGAAAAGCTGGTCGAGGAGCTTGCGCCGGAGAGAAGTCTCGCGCACTCACCCCTGTTCCAGGTGATGTTCGTGCTGCAGAACGCTCCCGCCGAGCGCCTGGAGCTCCGGGACCTGCGGCTGCGGATGCTCGGAGGAACCGCGACGAACGCGAAGTTCGATCTCACGCTGTCTCTCGAAGGGCACCACGCCGAGATGCCCGGGATGCTCGGTGCGATCGAATATGCCTCCGATCTGTTCGACGGCACGACGATCGATCGCCTGATCATCCATTACGAGCGGCTCCTCGCGGGCGCCCTGGCCGATCCCGGCCGGCCCTTGGAAAACCTTTCGCTACTCTCGCAATGCGAGCTCCACCAGTTGCGGATAGAGTGGAATTCGGACGCGGCGGCGCCTGCCCTCTCCGTGATCGAGAGGTTCGAGAGCTGGGTGGACCGGACGCCGGACGCCGTCGCCGTGCTCGCGCCGGAAGAGGTCCTGACCTATGCCGAGCTCGACGCCCGTGCCAACCGGCTTGCCCACCGCCTGCGGGCTCTGGGCGTGACGATCGATTCCCGGATCGGGTTGTGCGCCGAGCGTTCGCCCGCGATGATCGTTGCCGTGCTGGGCATTCTCAAGGCCGGTGCCGCCTATGTCCCGTTGGACCCGGTCTATCCGAAGGAGCGCCTCGCCTTCATGGTGGAGGACGCCCGCCTTCCGTTGCTCCTGACCGAGGAGCGGCTGCTCGGCTCCCTGCCCGAGACGGCGGCGGCGACCGTGCTCCTGGATCTCCTGGACAGGGACGATCCCTGTTGCGGCAGCGCGTCGCGCCTGCCGAGCCTGGCGATGCCGGACAGCCTGGCCTACGTGATCTACACCTCGGGTTCGACCGGCCGGCCCAAGGGGGTGATGATCCACAACCGCGGGTGGACCAACCTGGCGAATGCCCAGCGGAATCTCCTCGGCGTCCAGCCGGGGGACCGCGTGCTGCAGTTCGCGTCCCTCAGCTTCGACGCCTCGGCCTCGGAGATCGCCATGGCCTTGGGCTCCGGTGCCACGCTGGTGCTCGGACCCCGCGAGCGGCGGCTCTCGGGGGAGGATCTGACGGCCCTGTTGAGGACGAGCAACATCGTCACTCTGCCGCCGACCCTCCTCGCGACCCTGGAGCCGGAAGATCTGCCCGGGGTGAAAACCCTGATCGTGGCGGGGGAGGCCTGCCCTCTCGACTTGGTCCGGCGGTGGTCGGCCGGCAGACAGCTCGTCAACGGCTACGGCCCGACCGAGGTGACGATCGGCGCGGCGATGAAGATCTACGACGGCGGGGAGCGCCTGCCGATCGGCAGGCCGCTCCGGGGGATGCAGGTCCACGTGCTGGACGCCCGGGGGAATCTGCTCCCGATCGGCGTTGCGGGAGAGCTCTGCGTGGGCGGTCTGGGGCTGGCACGCGGCTACCTGGGCCGGCCGGACTTGACGGCCGAGAGCTTCGTGCCGCACCCGCTCGCCATGCTCCCCGGCGAGCGGCTGTACCGCACGGGCGATCTGGCGCTGCGCCGGCTCGACGGTGAGATCGAATTCCTCGGCCGCCTGGACCATCAGGTCAAGGTGCGGGGCTTCCGCATCGAGCTCGGCGAGATCGAGGCGGCGCTCGCGGCAGTGCCCGGGGTGCGCGAGGCGGCCGTGGTCGCGCGTGAGGACGTGACGGGTGGGCGACTGGTGGCCTATGTGACCGGCGACGTCACGGCGGGAGGGTTGCGCCGCTCGCTGCGTGAGCAGTTGCCCGACTACATGGTGCCGGCCGCCTTCGTGAAGCTCCAGGCGCTGCCGCTCAACCCCAATGGCAAGGTAGACCGCAAGGCTCTGCCGGCTCCGGAGTGGCAGAGCACCGAGGAGAGCCACGCCGCGCCGTGCACGCCGGTGGAAGAGGTTATCGCCGGCATCTGGGCCGAGCTGCTCGGTCTCGAACGGGTCGGGGCGAACGATCACTTTTTCGACCTGGGCGGCCACTCCCTGCTGGCCACGCGGGTGACGTCGCGTCTGCGTGGTGTCTTTGGAATCGAGATGCCGCTTCGAGATCTCTTCGAGGCCCCGCGGTTGGCGGACCTCGCGATCCGGATTGAGATGCTGCTGAGGGCCGGCGAGTCCAGCCCCGCCCCGCCTCTGTCGACGATGCTCCGCCAGGGATCCCTTCCCCTGTCGTTCGCGCAGCAGCGCCTCTGGTTCATCGATCAGCTCGAGCCGGGCAGCCCGCTCTACAACATTCCGGCGGCGCTGCGCGTCGAAGGACCGCTGGACCCGGAGATTCTGGCTCGCTGCCTCGGCGAGATCGTGCGCCGTCACGAGGCGCTGCGCACGACCTTCGACGCTGCGCAAGGCTCGCCGGAGCAGGTGATCCACCCAGTGGTCCCCACCGTGCTGAGCGTGGTGGACCTGGCGGGATTGCCCAAGCGTGCGCGCGAGACGCAGGCCCTCACCTTGACCGGAGAAGAGGCCGATCGCCCGTTCGACCTCGCCCGCGGTTCGCTGCTGAGGAGCCTGCTTCTACGGCTGACCGAGAGCGATCACATTTTCGCGCTGACCATGCATCACATCGTCAGTGACGGCTGGTCGGCGGGAGTCCTGGTACGCGAGGTCGCGGCTCTCTATCCGGCGTTCGCCGAGGGGAGGCCATCGCCCCTGCCGGAGCTGCCGGTGCAGTACGCGGACTTCGCGGTCTGGCAACGCTCCTGGCTGCAGGGCGAGGTCCTGGAGAGCGAGCTCTCCTTCTGGCGCCGCCAGCTCGCAGATCTGCCGCCGCGCCTGGAGCTGCCCACCGACCGGTCTCGGCCTTCAGTGCAGAGCTTCCGTGGCGCTTCAAGGCCGGTGCGGCTGCCGGCCGGGCTCACCCGGCAGATGTACGCCTTGGGCCGGCGCGAGGGGGCGACGCTCTACATGATGCTGCTGGCCGGCTTCCAGGCTCTCCTGGCACGCTACAGCGGCCAGGACGATCTCGCGGTGGGCTCACCCATCGCCGGGCGCAACCGGGTGGAGATCGAAGGCTTGATCGGGTTCTTCGCCAATACGCTGGTCCTGCGCGGAGACCTTTCGGGCGAACCTTCCTTCCGCGAGCTGCTCGCCCGGGTACGGCAGATCGCGCTGGCGGCCCATACGCATCAGGACGTGCCGTTCGAAAAGCTGGTCGAAGAGCTCGCTCCGGAGAGGAGCCTTGCCCACACGCCCTTGTTCCAGGTGATGTTCGTGCTGCAGAACGCTCCTTTCGGGGATTTGCAGATCCAGGATCTGCAGATGCGGCGGGTGAACGCGGGCGGGGTGACCTCACGATTCGATCTCACGCTCGGCCTGGAGGAGCGGGATGGAGGGCTGTCGGGTACGGTCGAATACTCCACAGACCTGTTTGACGCCACGACCGTCGATCGTATGATCGGAGGCTTCGAGCGCCTGCTCGCGGTGGCGGTCGCCACGCCGGACGTGTCCTCCTTTATGCTGCCCTTTTTGAGCGATGCCGAGTCCGCTCAGATCCTGATCGAATGGAACGACACTCGCGCGTCCGTCCAGGAGGGCCTCTGCCTGCACAGCCTGTTTGCAGAGTGGGCCGGGCGCAGACCCGAGGCGGTCGCCGCCATCTTCGAGGAGAGGAGCCTCACCTACGGCGCTCTGGCGGACCAGGCGGCGGCCCTGGCGGACCGGCTGCGGGGCGCGAGAGTGGGTCCGGAAGCGCTCGTGGGCATCTGCCTGGAGGAGGGACTGGAGAGAGTCGCGGCAGTCCTGGGCGTCTTCCTCGCCGGAGGCGCGTATCTTCCGCTCGACCCGGGCCACTCCCGCGAGCGCATCGCCTACATGATCGGAGACGCTGGCGTGCGCGTCGTCCTGACCTCGGAGGGGCTCGCGGAAGTGCTGCCGGAAACCGTCGAGGCGATGTTCCTGGACGGAGCCTGCCCGCCACCAAGAGCGAGAATCGCCGTACCCATCGGCGCCAACCCCGAAAATCTCGCCTACGTCATCTACACCTCGGGCTCGACCGGCCGGCCCAACGGTGTGATGGTCAACCATCGCTCGGCCGTGCGCCTCGTTCTCCATGCCATGGAGGCGGCCGGGCTCGGCCCGTGCTCCCGGGTCCTTCAGTCCGCCTCCTTCAGCTTCGATGCCTCCGTCCTGGAGGTCTGGGGCGCTCTGTCCTCGGGCGGCACCCTGTACATCGCGTCCAGGGAGGCCCGGCTGTCGGGCGATGCCCTGGGAGACCTCGCTCGCCGCGCCGGGATCACTTTCGCGATGGGCACTCCGTCCGTCCTGGCCCTCCTGCCGGCGGACCTTCCCACCCTCGAGGCCTTCTTGGTGGGTGGCGAGAGCTGTCCGGCCGAGCTCGCCAGCCGGTGGGCGCCTCCCGCCTCGGGTCTGAGCCGTCTCTTCAACTGTTACGGCCCGACCGAAACCACCATCTACACCGCGGCGGCCAGCCTGCAGGGCACCTGGCGCCGCGAGCCGCCCCTCGGCCGGCCGGTGGCCAACGCGCGGGCCTACGTGCTCGATAAGCATGGCCGGCCGCTCCCGGCCGGGGTGGCCGGTGAGCTGTACATCGCCGGCGACGGTCTTGCGCGGGGGTATCTCAACCGGCCGTCCCTCACGGCCGAACGTTTCGTTCCCGATCCATTCGGCCAGGCGGGCTCGCGCCTCTACCGGAGTGGAGACCTGGGCCGCTGGCTGCCGGCAGGTGATCTCGAGTTCCTGGGCCGTTCGGACCACCAGGTGAAGATCCGCGGCTTCCGCATCGAACTGGGCGAAATCGAGGCGGCGCTGTCCGTGCTGCCCGGGATCCGGGAAGCGGTGGTGATGGTGCGTGAGGATGTTCCCGGTGATCGGCGGCTGGTGGCCTATGTGGCCGGCGACGTCACGGCCGGCGAGCTGCGGCGCGATTTACGAGAACAACTGCGTGAGCAGTTGCCCGACTACATGGTGCCGGCCGCCTTCGTGAAGCTTCAGGCGCTGCCTCTCAACCCCAACGGCAAAGTGGACCGCAAGGCTCTGCCGGCTCCGGAGTGGCAGAGCCCCGAGGAGAGCCATATCGCGCCGCGCACACCGGTGGAAGAGGTTCTCGCCGGCATCTGGGCCGAGCTGCTCGGTCTCGAACGGATCGGGGCGAACGATCACTTTTTCGACCTGGGCGGCCACTCCCTGCTGGCCACGCGGGCGACGTCGCGTCTGCGCAGTGTCTTCGGAATCGAGATGCCGCTGCGCGATCTCTTCGAGGCCCCGAAGTTGGCGGACCTCGCGATCCGGATTGAGATGCTGCTGCGGGCCGGCGAGTCCAGCCCCGCCCCGCCTCTGTCGACGGTGCTCCGCCAGGGACCCTTGCCCCTGTCGTTCGCGCAGCAGCGCCTCTGGTTCATCGATCAGCTCGAGCCGGGCAGCCCTCTCTACAACATTCCAGCGGCGTTGCGCGTCGAAGGACCGCTGGACCCGGAGGTTCTGGCTCTCTGCCTCGGCGAGATCGTGCGCCGCCACGAGGCGCTGCGCACGACCTTCGCCGCTGCGCAAGGCATACCGGAGCAGGTGATCCAACCGGCGGTCCCCGCCGTGCTGAGCGTGGTGGACCTGGCGGGACTGCCCGAGCGTGCGCGTGAGACACAGGCCCTCACCTTGACCGGAGAAGAGGCCGATCGTCCGTTCGACCTCGCCCGCGGTCCGCTGCTGAGGAGCTTGCTTCTGCGGCTGACCGGGAGCGATCACATTTTCGCGCTGACCTTGCATCACATCGCCAGTGACGGCTGGTCCGCGGAAGTCCTGGTGCGCGAGGTCGCGGCTCTCTATGCGGCGTTCGCCGAGGGCAGGCCATCGCCCTTGCCGGAGCTGCCGGTGCAGTACGCGGACTTCGCGGTCTGGCAACGCTCGTGGCTCCAGGGCGAGGTCCTGGAGAGCGAGCTCTCCTTCTGGCGCGGGCAGCTTGCAGATCTGCCCCCGCGCCTGGAGCTGCCCACCGACCGGCCTCGCCCATCGGTACAGAGCTTCCGTGGCACATTGCAGCCCGTCCATCTGCCAGCCGGGCTCACCCGGCAGGCGCAGGCCCTGGGCCGGCGCGAGGGCGCCACCCTCTTCATGGTTCTCCTGGCCGGATTCCAGGCGCTTCTGGCGCTCTACAGTGGCCAGGAGCGCCTCGCGGTGGGCGCACCCGTGGCGGGACGCAACCGGATGGAGATCGAAGGATTGATCGGGTTCTTCGTCAACACGCTGGTCCTGCGCGGAGATCTGACGGATACACCCACCTTCCGCGAGCTGCTCGCCCGGGTGCGGGAA
Organism: Acidobacteriota bacterium; assembly: GCA_034667225.1. GTDB lineage: Bacteria > Acidobacteriota > Thermoanaerobaculia > Multivoradales > UBA5704 > DATMER01. Next base: position 58,234 of record JAXDKG010000052.1, on the reverse strand, counting down.
ACGACCCTGGCCGCCCATGCTCATCAGGACCTGCCGTTCGAGCGGCTGGTCGAGGAGCTGGCGCCGGAGAGAAGCCTCGCCCATGCTCCTCTGTTCCAGGTGATGCTGGCGCTCCAGAACGCTCCGGTCGGAAACCTGGAGATCGGGGAGCTTCGCCTTCATCCTTTGAGCCGGGCCGGGACGACCGCGAAATTCGATCTCACGCTCAGCCTGGAGGAGCGCGGCGGCGCTCTGGCCGGCACGGCCGAGCACGCCGCCGATCTATTCGATCCCACGACGATCCGCCGGCTGCTGGCCGGCTTCGAGCGGCTCCTCGCAGGCGCCCTGGCCGATCCGGACCGGCCGGTGACCGACCTTCCGCTGCTGTCTGAGGCCGAGCTCCACCGGGTGCGTATCGAGTGGAACCCGGCCGGGGCGGCGCCGGACGCCTCCCTGATCGAGACGTTCGAGAGGTGGGTGGACCGGACGCCGGACGCCATCGCCGTGCTCGCGCCGGGCGAGGTCCTGAGCTACGCCGAGCTCGACCGTCGCGCCAACCGGCTAGCCCACCGCCTGCGGGCGCTCGGCGTGACGATCGACTCCCTGGTTGGGCTGTGCGCCGAGCGTTCGCCCGCGATGATCGTTGCCGTGCTGGGCATTCTCAAAGCCGGTGCCGCATACGTACCGCTGGACCCGGCTTATCCGAGGGAGCGCCTCGCCTTCATGATCGATGACGCGCGCATCCCGGTGCTCCTCGCCGAGGAGCGGCTGCTCGGCTCCCTGCCCGAGACCGCGGCGGCGACCGTGCTCCTGGATTCGGATGGTCCCGATGGCGGGAGCGTGGGGCGGCTGCAGGGCCGCCTGTTGGAACGCGACAGCCTGGCCTATGTGATCTACACCTCGGGCTCGACCGGCCGGCCCAAGGGGGCAATGATCCATCACCGCGGGTGGAGCAACCTGGTGGACGCCCAGCAGCGCCTCTTCGGCCTCGGGCCGGGCGACCGCGTTTTGCAATTCGCCTCGCTCGGCTTCGACGCCTCGGCCTGGGAGATCTCCATGGCGCTCGGCGCGGGTGCCACGCTGGTGCTTGGACCCCGCGAGCGGCGGCTCTCCACGGAGGAGCTGACGGCCCTGCTGCGGGAGAGCACCGCCGCGGTGCTGCCGCCGACCGTTCTCTCGACCCTGTCGCCGAAAGACCTGCCCGGGTTGAAGACCCTGATCGTGGGCGGCGAAGCCTGGACCGTGGAGCTGGCGCGGACGTGGGCGGCCGGGCGGCGGCTCTGGAACGCCTACGGCCCGACCGAGGCTTCGATCTGCGCGACGGCGATGCTCTATGACGGCGGGGAGCGCCTGCCGATCGGCCGGCCGATCGCACGGATGCAGGCCCACGTGCTGGACGCCTGGAGAAACCCTGTCCCGGCCGGGGTTGCGGGAGAGCTCTGCCTGGGCGGCCCGGGGCTGGCGCGGGGTTATCTGGACCGGCCGGACAGGACGGCCGCGAGCTTCGTGCCGCACCCGCTCGCCGTGCTCCCTGGTGAGAGGCTGTATCGGACCGGAGATCTGGCGCGCTGGCTGCCCGACGGATCTCTCGATTTCCTGGGCCGTCTGGACCATCAGGTGAAGGTGCGCGGCTTCCGCATCGAGCTCGGCGAGATCGAGGCGGCGCTCGCCGCGCTGTCCGGCGTGAGCCAAGCCGTGGTGATCGTGCGCGAGGACACGCCCGGTGTCCGGCACCTGGTTGCCTATGTGGTGGGGGAGATCGGCCCCGAAAAGCTCCGGGAACAATTGCGCGAGCGTCTGCCCGAGCACATGATTCCCGGTGTTTTCGTCCGTCTGGATATATTGCCACTCACTCCCAGCGGCAAGGTGGACAGGAAGGCCCTGCCGACTCCGGATTGGCAACGTTTTTCGGAGAGTTACCAAGCGCCGCGGACACCGGTCGAAGAGGTTCTCGCCGGCATCTGGAGCGAGGTGCTCGGTCGCGAACGGGTCGGGATCGCCGACCGGTTTTTCGATCTGGGCGGCCACTCGCTGCTGGCGACGCGGGTGCTCTCTCGAGTGCGCGAAGCGTTCGGGGTCGACCTGCCGCTGCGCGACCTGTTCGAGGCTCCGGTTCTGTCGGAGCTTGCGGCGCGGATCGAGGCGGCCGGTGCAGGCAGCGCGATTTTTCCACTCGTGCCAGTCCCGCGGGAGAGCCTTCTGCCGCTCTCCTTCGCCCAGGAGCGCTTCTGGATTCTCGACCAGCTCGAGCCGGGCAACCCCACCTACAACATGCCGGGCGAGTTCGAGCTCGCCGGCCATCTCGACGTGGCGGCTCTCACCGCCGCGCTGGGCCATGTAACAAGCCGGCACGAGGTGCTGCGCACGGTCTTCCGCGTGGTGGAAGGCACGCCCCACCAGCACATCCTGCCGTCGATCCAGGTCGGGCTGCCGGTGCTCGATCTCGCCGGGCTGCCGGAGGAGGTCCGCCTCTCCGAGGCGAAGCGGCTGGCCGCGGAGCGCTCCCTCCACCGCTTCGACCTGGCCCGTGGCCCGCTGCTCGATGCGGCCCTTCTCCGGCTCGACCCGGATCGTCACCATCTCCTCATGGTGCTGCACCACGCCGTTTGCGACGGCTGGTCGCTCCCCCTCCTCGTGCGCGAGATCGGTGAGCTCTATACGGCATGCACCGCGGCCCGGCCTCCCGCTCTCGACAGGCTGCGGGTCCAGTACGCAGACTTCGCCGTCTGGCAGCGCAAGCTGGTCGCGGCGTCACGGCAGGCCGAGCTCGCCTGGTGGCTCGATCGCCTCGCGGGCGAGATCGCTCCGCTGGAGATGCCGACCGACCGGATGCGGCCGGCCGTGCAGACCTACCGCGGCGGGCGGAGCTCGCTGGTTCTTCCTGCCGGCTTCGTCGCACGGCTGGCCGCATTTGGCAGGGCCCATGGAACCACTCTGTTCATGACGCTGCTCGCCGCGATCAAGGCTCTGTTGCACCGTCACAGCGGCCAGGACGACATCCTGGTCGGTGCTCCGGTGGCTGGCCGCCGTGCCGTTGAAACCGAGGGCCTGATCGGCTGCTTCCTGAATACCCTGGTCCTGCGCACCGACGTGGGTGGCGGGCCCGGCTTCCGCGAGCTGGTGGCGCGGGTGCGGGAGGTCACTCTCGGCGCCTATTCGCACCAGGACGTGCCGTTCGAGGCCGTCCTCGCCAGCCTGCCCCAGCAGCGCGACCTCTCCCGGACGCCTCTTTTCCAGGTGATGGTCAACCTGCTCAATCTTCCCTCTGCGCCCTCCGCGGAGATGGACCTGCCGGGTCTGACTCTCGAGAGCCTGGCGGAGGCGACACCGCCCTCCAAATTCGACATGACCTTCTATGTCAGCGAGGGGGCTGGGGTGCATGTCGAGCTGGTCTACAACGCCGACCTGTTCGACGCCGCGCGGATGGAGGATCTCCTCGCCCAGCTCGACGCCTTCCTCGATCAGGCGCTGGAGCGGCCGGAGGAGCCGGTCGGGCACCACTCACTGATCACCGCCGCGGCGCGTGCCGTCCTGCCCGATCCTGCCGCAGAGCTCTCGGCCGCCTGGGAGGGCGCAGCACACGAAATCTTCGCACGCCATGCCCGCAGAGCACCCGAGGCCCTCGCCGTGGCCGATCCGGCGGAGTCCTGGACCTACGGCGAAATCGACCAACGCGCGGACCGGCTCGCCGCGTTCCTCCAGTCGGAGGGAGTGCGGCCCGGGGACGTGGTGGCCTTCTGGGCGCATCGCAGCGCACCGCTGGTCTGGGGCGTCCTGGGCGTGCTCAAGGCGGGTGCCGCCTTCCTGATGCTCGATCCGCGCTACCCGGCACCGCGCCAGGCCCAGATGCTGGAGATCGCCCGGCCGGCCGCCTGGCTTCGGGTCGCGGCGGCAGGCCCCGTCCCGGCGGAGATCAACGGCGCCCTCGACGCGCTCGGCTGCGCCTGCCGACTGGCATTGCCGGCGCGGGCGGAGGACCCCGGGTTCCTCGCGGACGTGCCCGCCAAGGTGGCCGAGGTGGAGGTCGGGCCTGACGACCTCGCCTACGTGGCGTTCACCTCCGGCTCGACGGGCGTGCCCAAGGGAGTGCTCGGCCGCCATGGGTCGCTCTCGCACTTCATCCCGTGGCTGTGCCGCTGCTTCGAGCTGTCGTCCGCCGACCGCTTCAGCTTGCTGTCGGGCCTGGCGCACGACCCGCTGCATCGCGATGTCTTCACGCCGCTGCAGATCGGGGCCGCGATGGTGATCCCCGATCCGGAGACGATGGACGAGCCCGGCCGGCTGGCCGCCTGGATGCAGGAGACGGGGGTGACCGTCGCGCATCTCACGCCTGCCCTGGGGCAGATGCTGACCACCGAAGCACCGGGCGCTGCGCGAGTCGAGGTCCCGTCTCTGCGCTACACCTTCCTGGTGGGCGACATCCTCACCCGCCGCGACGTGGCGCGGCTGCGCCGCATGGCTCCAGCGGTCACATGCGTCAACTATTACGGCTCCACCGAGACACAACGTGCGGTCGGCTATCACGTAGCCGGGGAGGATGAGCCCCGGGAGGTCCTGCCTCTTGGCCGCGGCATTCCGGACGTGCAGCTCCTGGTGCTCAACCCGGGCGGCGGTACCGGGGGCCTTACCGGCATCGGCGAGCTCGGCGAGGTCTCGGTGCGCAGCCCGCACATCGCCCTCGGCTACCTGGGCGATCCGCAGCTCACCGCGCAGCGCTTCATGGCCGATCTCTACCGCACGGGAGACCTCGGGCGCTACCTGCCGAACGGCGAAGCGGTCTTCGCCGGCCGGGCCGACACGCAGGTCAAGATCCGCGGCTTCCGCATCGAGCTGGGGGAGATCGAGTCGGTGCTGGGCGGCTTCCCGGGCGTCCGCGAGGCGGTCGTCATCGCGCGACAGGACCGGGGCGAGGAGCGCTACCTGGCCGCCTATGTGGTGCCGGCCGCGGCGGCGACGTTGGCGACGTTGGAGGTACAGGAGCTGCGCGCCTTCCTGCGCGAGCGGCTGCAGGACTCCATGGTGCCGGCCACCTTCACGCTCCTCGACGAGCTGCCGCTGACGCCCAACCGCAAGGTGGACCGCAAGGCCCTGCCGGCTCCGGAGTGGCAGGACGCCGGCAAAGCCTTTGTGGCGCTGCGGACGCCAGTCGAGGAGGTCCTGGCCGGCATCTGGGCCGAGCTGCTCGGCCTCGAACGGGTCGGAGCGAACGACCACTTCTTCGAGCTGGGGGGGCACTCCCTACTGGCGATCCGGGTGACTTCGCGCCTGCGTAGCGCCTTTGGCGTCGAGATCCCCCTGCGCGATCTTTTCGTCGCCCCGAGACTGTCGGATCTCGCCGCCCGCATCGAGGCGGCGCGGCGGACCGGCACGCAACAGCAGGCCCCCCTCGCTCCGGCGCTGCGCGTAGGGGCCCTTCCCCTGTCGTTCGCCCAGCAACGCCTTTGGTTCATCGATCAGCTCGAACCTGGCAGTCCGCTGTACAACATTCCGGCGGCTCTCCGCGTTGAAGGGCTGCTGGATGGCGAGGTGCTGGCCCGCTGCCTCGGCGAGATCGTGCGCCGCCACGAGGCCTTGCGCACGGTCTTCGCCGCCCCGCAGGGCGTGCCGGTGCAGGTGATCCGGCCGGCGGAGCCTTTCCTGCTTCCCGTGGTGGATCTGTCGGCGCTGCCGGAGAGCGCGCGCGAGGATCTGGTGCGCCCCCTCAGCGCTGCGGAGGCCGGCCGGCCGTTCGATCTCGCGAGCGGTCCCCTCCTGCGCGGCCTGCTGCTGCGCCTCGCCGCGCAGGACCACGCGGTCGTTCTGACCATGCATCACATCGCCAGCGACGGCTGGTCGATAGGCATTCTGGTCCGCGAGATCGCGGCGCTCCATGCGGCCTTCGCCGCGGACCGGCCGTCCCCCCTGCCTGAGCTGCCGGTGCAGTACGCGGATTTCGCGGCCTGGCAGTCCTCCTGGCTGCACGGCGAGGTCCTGGATCAGGAGATCGCCTTCTGGCGCCGGGAGCTCGCCGGGCTGCCGCCGCTCCTGGAGCTGCCGACCGACTACTCCCGGCCCGCGGTGCTGAGCCACCGGGGCGCGGCGCGGCCGGTGCGGCTCTCCGCCGGGCTCACCCGGCAGATGAAGGCTTTGGCCGGGAGCGAGGGGGCGACCCTCTTCATGGTGCTCATGGCTGGCTTCCAGGCCCTGCTCGCGCGCATCAGCGGACAGGACGATCTCGCGGTGGGCTCTCCAGTGGCCGGACGCAACCGGGTCGAGACCGAAGGTCTGATCGGATTCTTCGTCAACACGCTGGTCTTGAGGGGAGACGTAGCGGGCGCACCCACGTTCCGCGAGCTCCTCGGCCGGGTGCGCGAGACGGCGCTGGCCGCCTATCTGCACCAGGACGTACCGTTCGAAAAGCTGGTCGAGGAGCTGGCACCGGAAAGAAACCTCGCCCACTCCCCCTTGTTCCAGGTGATGCTCGTCCTGCAGAACGCTCCCTTCGAAAGCCTGGAGATCGAGAATCTGCGCCTGCGGCCGGTGGGCGTGAAGGCGACGACGGCGAAGTTCGATCTCACGGTCCACCTCGCGGAGCACGACGGCGGGCTCAGCGGCACCGTCGAGTACGCCACCGATCTGTTCGCCGCCGCCACGATCGACCGGCTGATCGTCCATTACGAAAGGCTGCTGACCACGGCCCTAGCGGCGCCGGAGCTGCCGACCCCGGAGCTGCCGCTGCTCTCTCCGGCGGAACGCCACCAGGCGATTGCCGAGTGGAACGACACCGGGGTGGCGCCGGCGGGGGAGGTCTTCTTCCTCGACCTTTTGGCGGCCCGGGCGGAGCAGGCTCCGGAGCTGCCGGCCCTCGTCCAAGGTCAGGAGCGGCTGACTCATGGCGAGCTGGCCGCCCGCTCCGACCGCCTGGCCACCCACCTCCGAGGTCTCGGCACCGGGCCTGACGTCATCGTGGCGCTCTTCCTCGAGCGCTCGGTCGATCTGGTGGTGGCCCTGCTCGCGGTTTTGAAGGCTGGCGGCGCTTATCTGCCGCTCGAAACCTCGCTGCCGCGCCCACGTCTGTCGTTCCTGCTCGACGATTCCCGTGCACCTCTCCTGCTCACCCGGACGCGGCTGCTGCCGGCCCTCCCTGAGCACTCTTCCCGCGTCGTCTGCCTCGACGATCTCCCGGAGAGCGGCCGCGAGGCCGGCGGTATTGGCGATATTGGCGATGCTGGTCGGGCCGTGCAACCGACCGCCGACAATCTTGCCTATGTCCTCTATACCTCGGGCTCGACCGGCAATCCCAAGGGCGTGGCGGTCACCCACCGTGGGCTCGCGAACTACCTGCTCTGGGCAGCGGATGCCTATCCGGCGGGTGAGGGGCGAGGAGCCCCGGTCCACTCACCGGTCAGCTTCGACCTGACGGTGACCAGCCTCTTTTTGCCGCTCCTCGCCGGCCGCTGTGTCGAGCTGGTCCCCGAGGAGGAGGGGGTCGAGGGATTGGCCACGGCGCTCGCCGAGGGGGGATTTGGGCTGGTCAAGCTCACGCCCTCGCACCTGGATGTCCTGCAGCGGCTGCTGCCGGCCGAGCGGGTCTCGGGATGCGCGGGTGCATTCGTCATTGGTGGCGAGCCGCTGTCCGGCGAGCAGCTCGCCTTCTGGCGTCTCCACGCTCCTGGCCTGCGCCTGATCAATGAGTATGGGCCAACGGAGACGGTGGTGGGGTGCTGCACCTATGAGGTTCCGGATTCGCTTCCGCCGGCCGGGCCGGTACCCATTGGCCGCCCGATTGCCAATACCCGGACCCTGATCCTGGACGAGCGGCTGTGTCCGGTCCCGATCGGGGTGTCCGGCGAGCTCTATCTCGGGGGCGCGGGAGTCTGTCGCGGGTATCTCCACCGGCCAGCCCTGACCGCCGAGAAGCTCGTGCCAGACCCCTTCGGAACGTGGGGAGAGCGGCTTTACCGGACGGGCGATCTCGCTCGCCGCCTGCCGGATGGGACGATCGAGTTCCTGGGCCGCTCGGACCATCAGGTCAAGGTTCGGGGTTTCCGTATCGAGCTGGGAGAGATCGAGGCGGCGCTCTCCGCTCTTTCCGGTGTGATCCAGACGGCGGTCATTGTGCGTGAGGACATCCCCGGTATCCGGCATCTGGTCGCTTATGTGGTGGGGGAGGTCGAGGGCCGTTCTCTCCGGGAACAGCTGCGCGAGCGGCTACCCGAATACATGGTGCCGGATTTCTTCGTGGCCTTGGACTCACTGCCGCTCACTCCCAACGGCAAGGTGGATAGAAAGGCTTTGCCGGCTCCGGATCAGCAACCTTTTTCGGAGACTTACCAGGCGACGCGGACGCCGGTCGAAGAGGTTCTCGCCGGCATCTGGAGCGAGGTGCTCGGTCTCGAACGGGTCGGGACTGCCGACCGGTTCTTCGATCTGGGCGGCCACTCGCTGCTGGCTACGCAGGTGCTCTCTCGAGTGCGCCAGGCGTTCGGGGTCGACCTGTCGCTGCGCGAGCTCTTCGAAGCGCCGATGTTGTCGGAGCTCGCGGCACGGGTGGAGAAGGCGTTGCGGGCCGGCGCAGGCAGCGCGGCTCCGCCTCTGGTGCCCGTATCACGGGAAGGTGAGCTGCCTCTTTCTTTCGCTCAGCAGCGTCTCTGGTTCCTCGATCAGCTCGATCCGGACAGTTCGATCTACAACATTCAGGTGGCGCTGCGTGTCGAAGGGCCGCTGGAGGGCGCGGTGCTGGCGCTCTGTCTCGGGGAGATCGTGCGCCGCCACGAGGTGTTGCGCACGGTCTACGCCGCGCCGGAAGGCTCACCGGTGCAGGTGATTCAACCGGCGGCCCCCTTCCCCTTGCAGGTGGTGGACCTCTCGGAGCTGCCGGACCTGCCGGAGAGGCCGCGTGAGGCGCTGGCTATCGCCGTGGCCGCCATGGCCGAGAAAGAGGGCGCCCGCCCGTTCGATCTCGCTCAGGGCCCTGTGCTGCGCGGCCTCCTCCTGCGGTCGGCCGCGGAGGACCACGTCGCCGTGCTGACCCTGCATCACATCGCCGGCGACGCCTGGTCGCTGGGCATTCTGGTCCATGAGCTGACAACCCTCTATGCGGAGTTCACCGAGGGCCGGCCGTCGCCCTTGCCGGAGCTGCCGGTGCAGTACGCGGACTTCGCTGTCTGGCAAAGCTCCTGGCTGCGGGGCGAGATCCTGGACGAGAAGATCTCTTTCTGGCGGAGCGAGCTCGCCGGCCTGCCCCCGGTGCTCGAGCTGCCCACCGACCGGCCGCGCCCGGCGGCGCAAAGCTACCGCGGTGCCGCAAGGCCGCTACGGCTGCCGGCGGAGCTCACGGCGCAGATCCAGGATCTCGCTGCGCGCGAAGGAGCGACGCTCTTCATGGTGCTGCTGGCCGGTTTCCAGGCCCTTCTGGCGCGCTACAGCGGCCAGCGGGACCTCGCGGTGGGCTCACCCGTCGCCGGGCGCAATCGAATCGAAACCGAAGGACTGATCGGGTTCTTCGTCAATTCGCTCGTGCTGCGTGGAAACCTTTCGGACAATCCCTCGTTCCGGGAGCTGCTGGGCAGGAGCCGCGAATCCGCGCTGGCCGCCTATCTCCACCAGGACGTGCCCTTCGAAAAGCTCGTGCAGGAGCTTGCGCCGGAGAGAAAGCTCGCCCATTCTCCCTTGTTCCAGGTGGTGCTCACCCTGCAGAACACTCCGGTCAGGAGCCTCGAGACCGGAACCCTGCGTGTGCAACCGGTGAGCAGAATCTCGAACACGGCAAAATTCGACCTGGAGCTCATCCTCCAGGAGCACGAGGACGGACTGGCCGGTATGGCCGAGTATGCCACCGACCTGTTCGACGCCGTGACCATCGATCGCCTGATCGTTCATTACGAGAAGCTGCTCACCGCTGCCCTGGCAGCGCCGGAGCAGCTCGCGTCCGAGCTGCCGCTGCTGGCTCCATCCGAGCGGTGGCAGACGCTCCATGAGTGGAACGACACCTCGAGGGCCTATCCGAAAGCCCTCTGCATCCAGGATCTGTTCGCAGAGCAGGTGGCTCGGACTCCGCACGCGCTCGCGGTGAGCTTCGAGAACCAGCGGCTGACCTACCGCGAGCTCGATGAGCGTGCCAACCGGCTGGCGCAATGGTTGATCGACCGCGGCGTCGGGAGCGTGGGGATGGACGTACTGGTCACCCTGCTGGTGGAGCGGTCTCTCGAGATGATCGTGGCTCTCGTCGGCATCTTGAAGGCGGGAGGGGCATATGCCCCTCTGGAGCCCGGGATGCCGCCGTCGCGCCTGCGCTGGCTCCTGGACGATGTGCGCTCGCCGGTGCTGCTGACCCAGACGGCTCTCCTGCCGGAGGTCGAGGCGGCGGGCGGCTTCGAGGGGCCGGTGCTGTTGATGGACGGGGAGGGCCTGGAAGGGCCCTATCTCGGTTCGCGGGTCCCGTCGCACCCGCTCCAGCTCGCCTATGTGAACTACACCTCGGGCTCGACGGGCAGACCGAAAGGTGTGGTCGTCCCCCACCTGGGCGTGACCCGGTTGGTGATGAACCCCGACTACATGGAGCTGGGGCCGGACGACGTCATTCTCCAGCTCTCGACCTATGCCTGGGACGCGGCGACCTGGGAGATCTGGGGCGCGCTGCTCAACGGCGGACGCCTGGTGATGATTCCGCGTGAGACGGTGCTCGACTTCCGGCGGCTGGCCCGTGTCCTGGTCGAGGAGCGGATCACGGCCCTGTACCTCACCACGGCGCTGTTCAACCAGTTCGTCGAGCAGGAGGGCGAGAGCCTGGCCGGACTGAGCACCTTGATCATCGGCGGCGAGACCGCTTCCGTTCCCCACTTTCAGAAGGCCGTGGAGATGCTCCACCGGACCAGGATCATCAACGAGTACGGACCGACGGAAAACACGTCGTACTCGAGCTGGCAGCTCGTCCGCGGCACGCCGGAGCAGGGAGCTCTGCCGATCGGCAAACCCTTGTCGAGCTCGACCGTCTACGTGCTCGACCGCGAGCTCCAGCCGATGCCCCTGGGATTGCCCGGTGAGCTCTTCCTGGGCGGCGACGGTCTCGCCCGCGGTTACCTGGGGCGCCCGGACCTGACGGCGGAGCGGTTCGTGCCGCATCCGTTTGCGGCAGGCGAGCGGCTGTACCGCACGGGTGACCTGGGTGCCTGGCGGCCGGACGGGACGCTCGACTTCCTCGGCCGCATGGATTTCCAGGTCAAGATCCGGGGGCACCGGATCGAGCCGGCGGAGGTGGAGGACGCCATCAAGCGTTACGAAGGCGTCGAGGACGCATTGGTGATGGCCTACGAGCCAGTGCCACAGGACCGGCGGCTGGTCGCCTACGTGGTTGGCGATGTCGAGGATATCGTTGTCGATCGGCTGCGCCAATTCCTGCACGAACGGCTGCCGGACTACATGGTGCCCGCATCGTTCGTGACTCTTCCAGCGCTGCCGCTCACACCCATTGGCAAGGTGGATCGCAAGGCCCTGCCGCCTCCCGAGCAGCAGAGCTCCGAGGAGAGCTATGTGGCGCCGGCGACGTATGCCGAAAGGACCCTCGCCGGCATCTGGGCCGAGCTTCTCGGTCTCGAACGGGTCGGGGTGACCGACGACTTCTTTACACTGGGCGGCCACTCGCTGCTGGCAGTGCGGCTGATGGCGCTCATCGAGCAGACCTTCGCGGTGAAGCTGCCGCTCTCAATGCTGTTCGAGGCGCCGACGGTACGGCATCTGGCCGGTGCGGTCCAGGGGGATCCGGTCTGGCGCTCTGCGCTGGTGCGCCTGCATCCGGGAGGCTCGCGCCGTCCCCTGTTCCTGGTCCATCCGGCGGGTGGAGACGTCTTTCCCTACGTGGAGCTGGCGAGAAAGCTCGGGACGGAGCGTCCGGTCTACGGCCTGCAGGCGGTCTCGGAAAGCGACGGCCATCCGCCCACGATGGAGGGGCTGGCAGCGCAATACCTGGCCTCGGTGCGCGAGGTCCAGCCCGAGGGTCCCTGGCTGCTGGCCGGCTGGTCGTCCGGTGCGGTCACGGCCTACGAGATGGCACGGCAGACGGAGAGCCCGGGAGGCGCCCCATCGCTTTTGACACTGTTCGACCCGCCTCCACCGCCGCAGGGGCGCGGAATCGACGCCACCTCACTGCTGCTCGGTTTCGCGGCCCTCGGGGGCGGCCATTCAGAGCAGAAGCTGGAGACGGTTCGAGCGCTGATGGAGGGGCTGGACGTAGAGGCGGGGCTCGATCTATTGCTCGAGCTGGCGCGTGCCGAGGGGGGGCTGCCGCAAGGCGTGGGCAAGCCATGGATGCGGGAGCGTTTCGATCTGTACAGCCGCACCATGACAGCCTTGGCGAGCTATGTGCCGCGCCCGTATGGAGGACAAGTGCTCCTGTTCCGGGCCAGCGCCTCGCTGGCTCCGGGAGCCACGGATCTCACGGCGGGTTGGGGTCTGCTGGCCAGGACGGAAGCTCATCTCATCCCTGACGCGCATCACTTCTCCTTGCTCCAGATACCGGCCCTCCACCGCGTCGTGGAGCATCTGAAGAGCGCTCTCGCTTCCTTCGAGGGCTGATCAGGCTGATCAGGCAATATCCAGCCGGACGCGCCTCGCCCCTTCCTCGACGCCGAGCAGCACCTGCGCGCGCGAGGGGCCGCTGGCGATGACGAAGCCGATCCGGTCGGCGGCCTCTTCGGCTGGGCGAACGGCGGCTCCCGGCCGCTTGCCGATCGACACCTCCCGCACGCCGGGAACACGCCGCGCCTCATCGACACCGGAAACACCGGCGAGGCACCCGCTCCGGCCGGCGATGAGGAAACGGATCGACGCCCACTCCGCGCGCAGGGGAGCCAGATCGACCGGTTGGCCGTCGAGCTGGTTCAGGAAGGCTGTCAGGAGGTCGATTCCCAGGGCGTGCCGCACCAGCTCCGGGATCATGCCGCCGGCGAGCCGGGGATTGATCTCGACCACCACCGGGCCTGCGGCCGTGAGGCGGATCTCGGTATGGGCAGGCCCGAAGTCGAAGCCGACCGCCGCCAACGCCGCGAATACCATGCCGCGGATGGCTGCCGCGTCCCCCTCCCCCGCGGCCGGCGCCGCCGGGAAATCGTGCCCGACCTCCACGAAGAGCGGCGGCGGCGAGAGGTGCTTCGCCGTGATGCCGATCACCCGGACGTCTCCCGGAGACAGCGTCACGGTCTCGACGCTCACTTCCGGCCCCGTCAAGAGGCTTTCGATCAGGACTTCGCCGCTCAGCCGCTGACCGCGGTCATTGATGCGCCAGGAGTGAAGCTGCCGGAAGTGGTCAAGGAGCTCCTCGCCGTCCCGCACCAGCCGCACCCCCTTGCTCGAGCTGTCCGCGGGGGGCTTGACCACGCACGGGTAAACGACCTCGCGGGCGGCCCGGCACGCCTCCTCCTCGGAGGCGGCCAGGCGGAACTCGGGAATGGCGAGCCCGGCGGCCTGCAGCGCCTTGCGGGTCTCGAACTTGTTCCGGCATGTGCGGGCCGCCGCCGGGGAGAGATAACGGTATCCGTAGCGCTGCGCCACCTCGGCCACGGTCGCGACGTAGAACTCGGAGAACGTGAGGATGGCGTCCAGCCCGCGCTGCTGCCGGACGCCGACGACGGATGCGGCGACGGCGTCGATGTCATTGGTATCCAGGACGACCACCGAGAGCCCCGGCGCGGGGGCTGTCAGGAAAGGGTACTTGCCGGGTTGGCGCGCCAGAAAGGTGACCCGGGCTCCGCTCTCGAGCAGCCGGGTGACGGCCAGCGCTCCGGTGCCGGTGGTGTTGCTCTCGACGAAGAGGAAGTGCTTCCCCTTCATGCCCATCATGAGATCCCCAACTCGCTTGCCAGGTCGGCCGTCCGCTGAGCTTCGGGCGCGTGATAGGAGACCGAGCCGTCGTGCGGCAGCTCGGCCCGGCTCCAGCGCTCGGCGACATCCCGGCCGTAGCGGATCGTCTCGGGGCTCGCGCCTGCCGGCCGGTCCGCGAGCCCCTGCTCTCCGATCCAGCGGTCGGAGTAGACGGATTCGAAGTAGCGGTCGCCCCGGTCGGGGAAGATCACCACCGCATCCCGGTCGTCCCCGAGCTGCCCGGCCACCCAGGAGGCGGCCACATAAGCTGCCCCGGACGAGCCGCCGGCGAAGATCCCCTCGCGCCGCGCGAGCTCCCGGCAGGCGTTGAAAGCCTCGGCATCCGCCACCCAGTGGACCTCGTCGATGACGGAGTAGTCCAGGTTGCCCGGGATGATGCTGTTGCCATGGCCGCTCTGGAGCCGGCGGCGGTCCGGCTGATGGAAAAGGGCCGAGCCGGCCGCATCCACCGCGACCACCCGCAGGTCCGGGATCTCCCGGCGGAGGGCGCGGGCCGTGCCGCAGAGCGAACCGCCGCTGCCGACCGAGGCGATCAGGGCACCGATGCGCGTCCCCAGGGCGTCGACCAGCTCCCTGGCCATGCTCCCCTCGTAGGCTCCCGCGTTCCCCGGGCTGTCGTACTGTCGGGGCCAGAACGCTCCGGGGTTCGCCGCCAGCACCTCGCGAAGGCGCTCCAGGCGCGACCGCTGCCAACCGCCGCTGGCATGGTAGGTCTCGACCACGTCGAGCGTGGCCCCAAGCGCCTCTAGCTTGGCCCGCGTCAGCCCATCGATGCGGGGGTCGGTCACAATGATCACCCGGTAGTCCTTGAGGGCTCCGACCCGGGCCAGCCCCTCGGCCATCGTGCCGGAGGAGCTCTCGACGATCGTCCCGCCGGGGCGCAGCTCTCCGCAGGCCTCGGCCCGCTCGACGATCTCGCGCGCCACCCGGTCCTTCATGGCTCCGGGGAGCGCCAGCTCGAGCTTCCCCCAGAGGCGCGCCCCTGGCGCCGACACCGCCGACACGCCGCGCCCGCGCAGAGCCACGAGCGGGGAGTCCTGCATGAGCTCCAGGACGGAGGCCGCTTTCCTCACCCCTGTATCTCCATCAGAGAGCCCACGGCTTCGTCGAGACGCGCCTCGGCCCCTTCGAGGCTTCGCCGCCAGGCGGTGACGCGCGCGGCGAGGCCCTGGCGCGCTTCCTCCAACTCCGCCAGTTGAGCCCGGACCGCTTCCGGTGCCGGGCCTCCTCCATGGCGGGAGGCCTGGACGCCGGCGAGCGGGTCGAGCGCGCGGGCGATCTCGCCTTCGTCGAGGAGCACGTCGCGTCCGGCGACCTGCCGGAGAGCCTCCTGCAGACCTGCCCGGACCACGGCGGCCGAGAGGGGCTCCCCGGGCTCCCCAGGGGTACCGCGCTGGAGGAGGAGGCCCACCGCGTCATGCGCGGTCCGGAATGGCAGCCCATGACGCGCCACCAGATGGTCGGCCAGAGCGGTCATCGTCGTCTCCCCGTCTTTCAGGAACCCGAGCATCCGGCCGGAGTCGACCTCGACCTCGCGCAGCACCAGCTCGGTGAGCCCGACCATGGTTCGCCCCGCCGCCAGCGCCGGCCAGAGGTGGGAGGTCGCCTCCGAGCCGACCTCCACACTGTTGCTGAAGGGGGTGTTCTTCAGGCCGAGCAGCGTCGCGACCAGCGCCCCGGTGGGGCCCGCGGCCCGGCCGCGGATGTTCTCCAGCACGAAGGCGTTTCGCTTCTGAGGCATCATCGAGCTGGTGCTGACCAGGTGGTCGGGCCAGCGCAGGAACCCGTAGGCGTGGCTGCCCCAGGTCTGCAGGTCGAAGGACAGGCGCGTCAGGGTGGTCCCGAGCATGGACAGCGCGGCGAGCACCTGCACGGCATAGTCGCGGGAGGCAACGGCGTCGAGCGAGTTGAGGATGACCCCGTCGAAACCCAGGAGAGAGGCCGTCAGCTCCTGATCGATGGCAAACGATGTTCCCAGGCCCGCGCCGGCTCCCAGCGGTGAACGGTTGACGGTGCCGAAGGCGCCGGCGAGCAGATCGAGCGAGCGGAGCAGCTCGGAGGCGACACCCGCGAGATAATGCCCGAACGTCGTCGGCTGCGCCGGCTGGAAATGGGTGAAGCCGCTCATTGCCGTCCCTGCGTGGTCGCCGGCGAGCCCGAGCGCCGCGCCGACCATCGCGCCGCTGGCCTCGAGCAATGCGATCAGCTCGTTGCGCAGGCGCATCCGCGCGATGGTGGCATTGATGTCGTTGCGGCTGCGGGCGACGTGGGCGGCGCCGCCGGCCTCCGGCCCAAGCTGATCGACGTAGTGGCGCTCGTAGACCATGTAGAGCCCGCGATGGACCTGCGGCGGCTCGATCACCGGTTCCCCCGCCTGTCCGCGCGCTGCGAGCTCCCGATTCACCCGCAGGAGGCCGGCCGCGGCCGTGCGCGGCAGGATCGCGCGCTCCGCCAGCATCACCACATGGGCCGCATCGATCTGCAGGAGCCAGGGCAGGACCTCCGCCCGATCGCGCGCGAACTGGGGGTCATAGAGAAGGTCGAACAAAAGAGGGTGGGGGTCCGCCGTCAGCCGGCCCATGCCGGCCGCCCGGCCAGATTGCTCGAACTCACTGTCGCTCAACAGAGCTCCTTCAGGTCGAACCCGGGCCTCCGCGGGAGCTCGCCGGAAGGCTCTCCTTCGCGCTGCGACAGAAGCCACGCCCCGGGCCGGACCACCCCCAGTAATTGCAGCAGGTTCAGATGGCTGACCGGGCTCGCCCCGAATCGGCCCTCGCACACCGATTCCTCGTCGAACCGGCTCACCCCGTCGCGGTCGCGGCCGTTCCAGATCACGAACGGCACCGGATGGACGGAATGGGCATCAGCCCGCACCGGTCCGAGGAGCAGGTTCGTGTAGTGGTCGGGCGCGACCATCAGGCCGCCCAGTTCCTCGGGACGGGACCGCAGGTATTCCACGACGGGGGTGAGGACATGCCGGTCGATGGCCTCGAGGCACTGGATCTTCAGCTCTCGATCGTGCATGTGCGCCGCCTCGTCGGGAGAGTTGATGTGGCAGACGACGAAAGAGTAGCCCGCCTCGAGCAGCTCCAGGACCTTCGCCCCCTTGCCCGCATAATCGGTATCAGGGCGCCCGTTGCCTACCTCGAAGAAGTCGATGCCGCCCGCCTTGGCGATTCCCTTGAGGAAATCCATGCATCCCACGATGGCGCACCGGCCCGTGAATCCCGTGCTGTCACGGAATGATGGCAGGGCGACGGAACGAGAGGCGCTCCAAGGGACGATCATGTTGGCGGGTTCGCCGGCCAGCACCTCCGCGACGCGCACCAGGTATCGGTTCAGGCGGGCGGCCACTGCCTCGCTGGCCACGTCCCGGCCGGCGATCAGCCGGCCGATCTCGAACTCGGTCCCCTCGTGGTCGTGCGGCTCCGGGCATACGAGGAGCGCCGGATCGATCCCGGCGTCCCGCAGCACCAGTGTGTTGCGGAAGTCGCAATTGTGGTGCAACTCGATTCCCGGGAACTCGCAGCCGAGCACAGAGTTGACGCGCTCCACCAGCCGGACGGCCGTCTCGGTCTGGATGAACCCGGCGTTGTAGCTGATCAGCCGGCGCTCCATCATCTGGACGAAGTTGGCCCGCAAGACCACGTCGGCGCGGCCAAGCTCGACGTTTGTCAGGGCCAGCAGCTCCCAACTCGCGCGGCCATGGCCTGCGTAGAGGTAGGGATCCCATCCCAGCATGCCGAGCTGCGCGACGATGCTCCCCCGGGGGAGGTCGTCGTACAGTGTTTGCATGAGGCCGCACACGCCCTCGGAAGCGAGCCAGTCCCAACAGGGTATCGAGGCTTCGGCGAGCGGGGAGAGGCCCGCGACTCGGTGCAAGTCCGCGGCCCCGTCCGGAATGATCAGGAGGTGTTTTCTTTCCGCGCTCAAGTGGACACTCCAAGAAGCCGAACACCCGGATCGATTGGGATCGGAATAGCGCCGCGGCGGCGAGCTGGCTCAGGGCCGACGGCGTCCGATTGTACTCGAAACCTCCCCCCACATCCTCGGCCCGGACCAGCCGGGTCCAGCGCCGGATCGCGCTACCTTGAGGCGAGCCCTGGATCACCGGCTTCGAGGCCCTGGAGGTCCAACCAGCTCTAAGGCTCCAGCCGCACCTCGTAGATCGCGTTCGAGCCTCCGACATAGAAGAGGTCCCGCACCGTGGGATGAGGTAGAAAAACGCTGGCGTTGACGACGAAGAACCGGAACGGCTCGGACTCCCAGGTCCTGCCGGCGTCCCGGCTGCGCGCCACGCCCCAGGTCGTGACGCCGTAGAGGATTTCCGGCCTCGCCGGATCGACGACGAGGTCGGAGGGCTCTCCGGTCTCTCCGAAGGGGCCGACCGTGGTCCAGGTCTCGCCGCCGTCCGTGCTCTTTGCCAGGTCGGTGCCCTTGGCGGCGTACAGCGTCCGCGGGTCCCGGGAATCGTGGGCCACGAGGCTGGCGCCGGCGACCAGCTCCCAGGTGGCTCCTCCGTCCCGGCTCCTGTATACGGAGCGGGACCTGACTCCCCGCACGAAGCTGCCCAGGAATGTGGCCAGGATCTCATCCGGCGCCGCGGGATGGATGCGCAGCTTCTCGACCTCGCGGCCCTGGTAGGCGCTCGCTTTCTCGCAGGGGAGAACCTCCTTCCAGGTCTTCCCGCCATCCGTGCTCCGCGCAATGCCGCAGCCACCGGCCACGAGCGTCCCCGGCCGTGGCAGCACCAGGGCCTTGGCCGCCGTCTGATGAAGCCGGGTCCAGCTCTCTCCGCCGTCTCCGCTGCGGAAGACCCCGGTCTCGGCGGCCGCGTAGAGGAGGTTCGGATCGGCCGCGTCGAAAGCGACGTCGTTCAGGAAAGGCGAGCCGGGTGCGGCGGCGTAGGCGGTCCAGCTCTGCCCGCCATCGGCGCTCTTCCAGAGCTGGCCCGCGAGCAGGGTGCACACCGTCGAAGGGGCTCCCGGGCGGAAGCGAACCTCCCCTTTCCAGGGAAAGCTCCCGCCGTCCTGACGGCGGATCAGGCTCCTCCAGGGCTGCTTTTCCGTGCTGACTTCAAGGGCGCCGGAGGTGCTCGCCGCAAAGAGCGCGCCGGTGGAATCGACAACAAGGTGCCCGGCCGCACCGAAGTAGATGGACAAGCCGTCCCGGTTTCGCCACGTCTCGCCCTGGTCATGGCTGACCGCCACGCGGCCCGGCGCCCGGGAGGAAGCGCTGACAGTGCCGTCGATGGCGGCATAGACGGTCGCGGGGTCCGCCCGGTCCACCGCCAGGGCGCTCAGATGCAGGTACTCACCCGGCGGTGCCAGGGCCAGACGGCGCCAGCTTCCACCGCGATCGGTGCTCCGGTAGACCCCCCGGCCGACAACTCCCGCGTACAGCGTTTCGGGGCGAGTGGCTGCGACTGCCAGGAAAACCGTTCCAAAGCCCACGCGCGGGCCAAACTCCGGCGGAATGGCCTCGCCGCCGATCTCCCTCCAAGTGCGGCCGCCATCTTCCGAGGCGTGGAGCTGCCCTGGAATGGAAACGCCTCCGCCGACGGAGGAATTGGTCACGTAGAGGGTGCCCGGTGACACGGGACTGACGGCCAGGCTCTGAATCGGCGCCTGGAAGTCCCGGAGTGGAACCCAGGTCTTGCCGCGGTCGGAGGTTGCGAAGAGGACGTGCCCGATGGCGGCATAGATCGTTCCGGAGCCATCGATCGCGAGCTCTCTCCCAATGGAGTTGTTCTCGTTCCGCTCAGGCGCGCCCAGCCGCTGCCAGCTCGCTCCGCCGTCCGTGCTGCCGAACAGGTCCGCGGAATCGTCGCTGCTCAGGAGGTAGAGCGTACCGGGCCGCGACGGATCGAACGCCAGCGCGCCGGCGCCCTGCCTCCCCAGCCCCCGACCCGACCAGGACCAGGTCCGGCCGCCGTCCGTGCTCTTGAAGAGTCCGCTCGCGACCGAGAGATAGACAGTGCCCGGAGCCGAGGGATCGGCGGCAAGGAGATAAATGACCAGCCCCGCAGGGCTGAAAGGCCTCTCGGCAACCAGCTCCGCCGAAGCGGAGGAGATCCCGATGCCGCCGAGCCACAAGGCGGCGAGCAACACGGGCCAACGACGCGGTCTCGGTGACATTCCTTGCCTCCTTCGGAGAATCGGACCTCTGGGTACCTGTTGGGGACAGCGAATCGCCCCGGAACAGGCTGCTCATTCCAGAGTGACGGCGCTGCGCTTATCGTTTCTCGCCGGGGGAGAACAGGTGCAAGTCTAGCCCGGCTCGGTAGTGCCTGGCACTATAGAGCCTGTCCGGAGATTTCCGAGCGACTCTCGGCGGCTCGGAGCCTCTCCAGGAACTTCGGAGCGGCTCCCAAGCGCTCGGAGCGGCTTCGAAGTCTTGGGAGTCGCTCTGAACTTTTCAAAATGACTTTCTGGCGCTCGGAGCCGCTGCGAAGCTTTCGGAACGGCTGCGAAGAAGAGGCGGAGACTTTGAAGGCTTCCGAGGGTCTCCCGGATGTTCGGAGTGGTTTCCAAGTCTTCGGAAGCGGCGCGAGAAACTCGCGGCCTCTCGGGAAATTTCAGAGCGGCTCCAGGATCTCCGGACCGGCTGCGAAATCCTTGGAACGGCTCTGAAAGGCTCCGAGCCGTCCCGCGGCGCTTCAGAACGGCTGCCTGCGTTTCGGAGCGGCTCCGCGCGCTTCGGAACGGCTGCGGGAAAATCGGACCGCCCCGGAATTTCCGGAGCGGCTGCCAGGCAGCCGGAAATGGTCCGGAGATCCGGGATCGACTCTTGGAAGCTTGGAGCGGCTGCGAAGTCTTCGGTCAACCCGGCCTATTGCGTAGATGAGGCGGCACGTACCGGGCGACTGGGGCCGCGACCACCAGCGGCGGCGGCGCGAGGCGCGCAGCCCGGATCGCCTGGACGTGTGCGTCCGAGATGGTGACGACATGCAGACCGTAACTGAAGTTGTGACGGGTGGCCAGGTAGGTCCCTGCCGAGGGCAGGTTCACCCGCGACTGTCCTCCCCCGTCGCAAACGATCTCGACGCGCCTGGCCACTGGTTGCGTCGGCCCAAGCCTGCAGGCGCAGACGACCGCGATGTCCACGGAGCTTGGGACACTCGCATCCCCGGAATCCGCGCAGATCTCGATCGAAAACTCGAAGCCGCCGGGACCCGCAATGCGGGCAAAGGGAACGTTATTGCACCGCACGCGATCCTCCCGGTTCGTGGGAGCGGTCATGAGCCGTTTCTCCGCGGCGGGGCAGGTAGCCTTGTGTTGCTCCGCGACCGTGCCCTTGTAGGCGTAGAGGCACTTGTTGTAGTAGTAGCCGTCGGTCGCCTGATACAGCATCGTACCTGCCACGATGAGCATGTTGGGCGAGGCCAGACTCATCCCATGGACCGTCTTGCAGTAGAGGACGAAGTCCTGGGGCCCGAAAGCATGGAGGTGATCGTCGCCGGCGTCCCAGTGTGACATAGCGCGCGCGAAGTACAACTCGGGGACCACAAACAGGTCCGCACGCATCGCCTGGGCCTCGGCAAACCGGGATTTTAAGGTTACCAGCTTGGGCCACGAGCCTCCGGCATCGCCGCCACTTCGACTCACGGTCGCCAGATCGGGTGCCCAAAGCACGATCTTCATCCTTCACTCCCTTCGGCCTGTCTTAAGGAGTGAGCGTTCCAGGAGGGAAATTGCACGGCCACTGCGGCGAGCCAGGAGCCAGCGCCAGGATAACCGTCTTCTTGACTCGCGTTAATATCCCCTCATGCTCTTCAAACGCCCCTTTCTGGACGGCATCGTTTCCGGCGAGATCACAGCCGCGTTCCGGCGCTGGACCCGTCCGACCGTTCGTGTGGGGGGAACGCTCAAGACCGCGGTGGGGGTGCTGGCCATCGACAGCGTCGAGCGGGTACCCCCGGAGGCGATCACCGAGGCCGAAGCGCGGCGCGCGGGGTATCCCTCACGGGATGCCTTGATGGCGGAGCTCGACGCCCGCGAGCAGGGCGAGATCTATTGCATCGAGCTGCGGTATGCCGGCCCGGATCCCCGCATCGCACTCCGCGAGCGGGCCGAGCTGTCCGGCGAGGAACTCGCGGCTCTCCGGAAAAAGCTTGACCGGCTCGATGGCGCGAGCCCCGTGGGTCCGTGGACTCTCGCCGTGCTGCGGTTGATCGGCCGCAATCCCGGAGTCCGGGCCGGCGATCTGGCTTCGCAGTTCGGGCAGGAGAGGGCGGCATTCAAGGTGAACGTGCGCAAGCTGAAGGGATTGGGGCTGACGGAGAGCCTGGAGATAGGGTACCGGCTGTCCCCTCGGGGGCGAGCGCTCCTGGATTCTGTCGAGAAAGAAGCCTGAGCTTCCCACGAGAAAAGCGCACGGGGGACGGTTCTCCGAATACTCGAACGGAGGAGTTCTCGGTTCGAGATCCGGACGGATACTACGTCACGATCAGCGCGCTTTAGTTTAGGGGTGGACTGTCTCGTGGTGGACTTCGACGTGGCCGCTGGCCACGGCCAGCGAGCCGTAGACGGGGCAGCGGCGCTGGAATCCGGCTATGAGCTCCGCGGCCTGGGCCGGACTTGGGCCGCGCAGCCGAAGGGTCAGCTCGACGGACGTGAACACCGTTACGTCAGCCCGAGGTTGCCGCTCGCGGTCGATGCTGCCACGCACCGTGACCGTCACGTGCTCGAGCGGGATCTGCGCGTCCCGTGCGAGCACTTGAAGGACTTCGGCCCCGCAGGCGGCGGCGGCGGTGAGGAAGAGCTCTCCCGGCGTCGGCGCCTCGCCGGGGCAGCCGTTCTGCATCGGACCGTCCACGACAAGATGGTGCTGGCGGACGGTGCAGCTCACCCTTCCAAAGACGGACGTTGTCTCCGCATGCGCCTCGTAGGTGCGCACGCCGGCAGGCGGCTCGACGGGTTTCATGTCCGCAGGTCGACGTAGGGCGGCGGGGGCTGGATTGCGGAGTAGTCGTTCTCGAAGATGAGGACGTTGCCGTCCCTCGCGACTTCCTTGAAACCGGCGAACTTGTAGGTGATCAGCATCTGGCGGTTGCGGTCGTTCGATACGAATTCGGCGCGCAGCTTCACCCCTGTCTCCTTGGCCATGCGCAGGACATAGTGAATCATGATCATTCCCACGCCCTTGGACATCACGCGGCAGGACATCAGCAGGAGCTTGACGTTCCAGACGTCCTCATTCATTTCAATGAGGGTGAGGCCGATCTTGCCGTAGGTGCCGTGCCGGTCCTGGAGGCTGGAGACGAGCAATTTGTGATGCGGCGATCTCCGCAGCTCGTCCAGCTCTTCGTAAGAGTAGGTGTAGCCCGTGGTGTTGAGCTGGTTCGTGCGCACGGTCAGCTCCTCGGCGCGCTTCAGGTCCTCCTCGCGGCAGGGCGCGATCGTGAAGATCATTCCGAGGGTGGCGAGGAACTCCTCCTTGGGGCCGACGAACTCCTCTTCCTCCCGGTTGCGCCGGATGTCCGCCATGTACATGCGGCGGCGCTCTTTCGAATCCTCGGTGATGAAGCGCGGGTTGAGCTCGGGCCGGTCGAGCAGGCCGTCGAGCTCCGCCGAGTCGATGCAGAGGACTTTGTCGTGAGAGAAAGCCACCTCTTCGCGCTCGAACGGCTGATCGTCCACGAAGGCGATGGCATCCAGGCCGATGTTGATGTCCGTCGCAATCTGGGCGATGGAGGCGGCCTTGGAATTCCAGTTGATCTGCGGGTAGAGAAAGTATTCTTCGATGCCGAATTCCTGGAGCTTTGCCAGGGCCATATCGTGATCGTTGCGGCTGGCGATCGAATGCAGGATGCCGCGCTCGTCGAGGGTTTTCAGGATCTCCACGACATGCGGCCGGAGGCGGACTTCCGAGTCTTCCAGCAGGATGCCGTCCCAGACGGTGTTGTCCAGGTCCCAGACGACGCATTTGATCGAGGATTTCTTGTCGCTCACAGCTCCTCCAGCTCGAAGCGCGCGATCGTGCTCTGCTGGATCTGCGTGCTTCCTTCAATGATCTCCATCACCTTGGCGTCGCGGAAGTAGCGCGATACCGGGAAATCCTCATGGCAGCCGTTGCCGCCGTGGATCTGGACCGCGTCCGCGGCGGCCCGGTTGGCGGTGGTGGAGGCGAAGTACTTGGCGACCGAGGTCTCTGCGATGGCCCCGGGATCGCCGATGTCGCGCAGGTAGCCGGCCCGCATGCAGAGCAGGCGTGCGGCGCGCACGTTGGCGATCATGTCGGAGAGCATGGCCCGGATGAGCTGGTGCTCGAACAGCGGCTGGCCGAACTGCTGACGCTCGCGGGCATAGGCGAGGCTCGCGTCCAGGCAGGCCTGGGCGATGCCCACCGAGCCGCAGGCCACACTGTAGCGGCCCTGGTCCAGCGCCGCGCCCACCACGTGGGAGACGCCGAAGCCGGGGCGGCCTACCATGTTTTCCGTTCGGGCTCCTTCGAGCTTCAGCTCGGCGAGCATCGACGCCCGGGTACCCAGGATGCCGCGCAGGGGCGTGACGGTGAGGCCGGGGGTTTCGCGCTCCACGAGGAACGCCGTGGGCTTGCCGTCGAGCTTGGCGAAGAGCAGGTAGAGATCGGCGATCTGGCCGTAGGTAATCCATTTCTTGGTGCCATCGAGCGCATAGCCGCCGTCCAACTCGATTGCTTTCGTTTCGATCCCCGTGGCGTCGCTTCCGGCGCCGGGCTCGGAGAGCGCGAAGGCGCCGAGGACCTCCCCTCGGGCCAAGCGCGGCAGCCAGCTCTCTTTCTGCCGCTGGCTGCCCCAGCGCAGGATGCCCCGGCAGACCATGTCGTGCACGGTGAGCAGCGAGCGGATCGAGGAGCAGCCGCGCCCGATCTCTTCGGTGAGCACACCGTAGGAGATCATGTCGAGACCTTTGCCGCCGTGCTCGGCCGGCACCATGGAGCCGAGCCAGCCGCGCTCGACGAGCTTGTCCACGATCTCGCGCGGGGTTGCTTCTTCGCGGTCCCATCGGCCGGCGTGCGGAGCGATCTCCTGTTGCACGAAGGCGCGGACCTCCGAGCGCAACGCCCGCTGCTCGGGGGTGAGCTCTATCCTCATACCTGCTTACGAGCCACGAGATTCGAAATGGCCTGGATCGAGCGGAAGTTGTCGAGGTCGAGGTCCTCGTCTCCGACGCGGATGCCGAACTCTTTCTCCACGAAGGCGACGAGCTGCATCGCCAGCAGGGAGTTGACGAAGCCGAGGGCGAAGATGTCCTCCTCCGGCTGCAGGTCCTGGTTCTTGAAGAACCGCGACAGGAACTCCTTGATCTTGGTCTGTGTCTGGTCCATGTTCCCCTCTAGAGCGAGACGCCGTAGTCGTAGAAGCCTTTGCCGCTCTTGCGCCCGTGCAAGCCCGCGTCGACCATCTTGCGGAGCAGCGGGCAGGGGCGGTATTTGCTGTCGCTGTAGCTCTCGTAGAGCACCTCGATCGAGTAGAGGATTGTATCCAGTCCGATCAGGTCGGCGGTCTCGAGCGGCCCCATCTTGTGGCCGAAGCAGGTCTTGAAAAGGTGATCGATCTGTTCCGCCGGGGCCACGCCGTCGTGGACGAGATAGATCGCTTCGTTGACGGTCAGCATCAGCACGCGGTTGGAGACGAAGCCCGGGTAGTCGTTGACCACGATGCCGTCCTTGCCCATCTGGGTGAGGAGCTGATGCGCGGTGGCGAGCGTCTCTTCGCTGGTGTGGTGGCCGCGGATGACTTCGACCATCGGCTTCAGGGGAACGGGGTTCATGAAGTGCATGCCGAGAATCTTGTCGGGCCGTGCCGTCGTGCTCGCGATCTTGGTAATCGAGATGCAGGAGGTGTTGGCCGCGAACACGGCGCGCTCGGGGCAGGCCTCGTCCAGTTGCGGGTAGATCCCCTTCTTGATGTCCCATTTCTCGGTGGCGTTCTCGACGACGAAGTCGGCCTCCGAGAAATCCTCGTAGCTCTGCGTGAACCGGATGCGGCCGAGCACTTCGTCGGCCTTCACCGGCTGCGCGCCCTTCTGGAACATGCCGTGGAAACGGAGATTTTTCCGGATCTCGTTCTCGGCGCGGGTCAACTGCGCCTGCGAGACGTCCAGGAGCACTACCTGATGGCCGGTCTGGGCGAGGTTCTGCCCGAGCCCGATCCCCATGACGCCGGCGCCGACGACGCCGACTGTCCGAATTTCCATGTCAACTCCTCCTTTCTGCTACCCGCTCGTCTGGACCTCCAGGACCGCGCTGGCCGCGGGAGCGGCGCCATCCGGCATGGCATCAGGCAGCTCGTCCTCGACTTGGCGCAGGCGCGGGTAGGTAAGTGCGAAGGCGAGGACGGAAACAACCAGAAGGCCGAGCAGCACAAAGAGGAACCCGATGCCGCGCCCCTGGCCGACGCCGATCACGGCGCCCACGCTGCCGGACAGCGCGCCGCCAGGCGCGAGCATCGGCTCGAACACCCGGTCGGCCAGCGGGCCGGCCAGGAAGTAGGCCGCGGGCATTGACGACATCGCTACCATGCGCCGGACCGCGAACACGCGTCCCTGCAAGCCGGGCGGCACCTTGGCCTGCCAGATCGCCTGGCTGCAGCCGTTGATGAACGGCACGGAGAAGAGGAACACGAAGGCTGCGGCGCCCACCAGGAACACGCTCGGTTGCCACCCGCCGACGAGCAGGATCAAGCCCTGGACCAGCAGGCCCGTGAAGATGCCGTGGATCCGGCGCTTCGGGCCGCCCCAGATCCCCAGGATCAGCGTGCCGGCCAGCATGCCGATGCCAGCAACGGACAGCACGATGCCGAGCGAGGTGGACGAGGCAAAGCTCAGGATGAGCGGCGCCAGCAGCGCCTGGAGCATGCCGATGTTGAAGTTGGTGACGGCAAAGAGGATGAGCAGGGCCAGCAGGCCGGGGCGCTGCCGCAGGTAGGTCCAGCCCACGGTCGAGTCCTGCCAGAGGGAGCGTGGCGCGCCTGTCTCCGGCAGCCGTTCGGGCTCGCGGAATCTCACCGCGAGCAGGACCAGGACCGCGAACCCGAAGGTGGCGAGGTCCACGATCAGGATGCCGCGCATGCGCACCCATTGGAGCATCAGGGCGCCAAGGAAGGGGGCGAGGATCTGGGAGAGGGCCAGGCCCATCTGCGACAGGCCGCTCGCCCGGCCATAATGGTGCTTGGGCACCAGCAGCGTGGTGGCCGCGGTGAAAGCCGGCCACTGCAGGGCGTTGGCCACTGAAGCGAAGGCCGTGAGCACGTAGATGTGCCAGATCTCCAGGAGGTTCCTCGACTCGTCCCAGAGGAGCACGAGGAGAACCACGCTCATCACAGCGGCCATGGAGTCGCTCAGGATCA
The DNA here is from genome assembly GCA_034667225.1 of Acidobacteriota bacterium. Taxonomy (GTDB): domain Bacteria; phylum Acidobacteriota; class Thermoanaerobaculia; order Multivoradales; family UBA5704; genus DATMER01. The sequence continues at coordinate 31,065 of JAXDKG010000052.1, read as the reverse complement.
GCGTGCGCCGCCGGTCCCAGCGGTCGACCAGGGCCCCGGCGACGGGCGAGATGAGGAGGCCGGGCAGCGAGGCGAAGAAGGCGATGAGGGCGAATTTGGTCACCGAGCCGGTCCGCTGGTAGACCCAGACGCCCAGCGCGAAGTTGGTGAGGCTCGATCCGAGCAGGGAGACCGCCTGACCGGCCCAGATGGTCAGGAAAGCCCGCATACCTTGGATTCTTCGCGTTTCCGTCATCGGCATCCCCACGGCGCGAACGAGTTTGTCACGTTCGAGCAAACCTTCGCACCTTATCTTGTGAGCGCATGGACAAGGGAGCTGTCGGACCACAAAGGCCGCGGCGTACGGCCTACCCTGCCTGATCGTGCTCTTCGTGGATGGCACCCGAGCAACAAGCACTCGTCAACCCTCACGGACGGGACCGTTCCAGCACGCTCGAGGACCTGGTCCTCACGGCGGGCGAGGGGCCGGCGGGAGAGCCTGTCGCCTTGGCGCCGCTCTCCCACGGCCAGCGCTCGCTCTGGTTCCTGCACCACCTCGCGCCCGTCGGAGGCGCCTACAACATCGCGGCCGCGATGCGCCTGCTCTCCCCGGTCGACGCGGGCGCGCTGGAGCGCGCGTTCCAGGCCCTGGTGGACCGCCACGCGGCTCTGCGCACGACCTTCCCGGCCGTGGGCGGCGAGCCCCGCCGGCAGGTCGCGGCGGAGCTGGAATTCAAGCTCGCGTGCGAGGACGCCGCGGGCTGGAGCGGCGAGCGGCTGCGGGAGCGCCTGGCCGGGGAGGCCTGGCGGCCGTTCGACCTGGAACACGGACCGCTCCTGCGCGTGACCCTGCTCACGGGTCATGCGGGCGGGCCGGTGCTCCTCCTCGTCGTCCACCACATCGTGTCCGACTTCTGGTCGCTCGCGATCGTCATGCGCGAGACGCCCGCGCTGTACCGCGAGGCGGCCGGCGGCGGACCGGCGCAGCTGCCGCCGCCGGGCCTCCCCTACGAGGAGCACGTGCGGCTGGAGCGGGAGGCGCTGGCCGGCGAGCGCGGCGAGGCGCTGCTGGCCTACTGGAAGGAGGCGCTCGCGGGGCTGCCGGCGCTGGAGCTTCCCACGGATCGGCCGCGCCCGGCCGTCCAGACCTACCGCGGCGACTGCCACCGGCTGCGGCTCTCCGGCGAGCTCGCGGCGGACCTGCGCGCGCGCAGCCGGGAGCGGCACGGCACCCTGTTCATGACCCTGATCGCGGGGTTCCAGGCGCTCCTCGCCCGCCACAGCGGCCAGGAGGACCTGGCGGTCGGCGCGCCGCGGGCCGGGCGGACGAGCTCGAAGCTCGCCGGCACGGTGGGCTACTTCGTCAACCCGGTCGTCCTGCGCGGCGACCTGGCGGGCGATCCCACGTTCGCGGAGCTGCTGGAGCGCACGAAGGAGAGGGTGCTCGCGGCCTTCGACCATGGCGACGTTCCGCTGCCGGTTCTCGCCGAGCACCTGCAGCCGGTGCGCGACATCAGCCGGACGCCGCTGTTCCAGGTCTCCTTCGTGATGCAGAAGGAGACGCGCGGAGCCGAGGGGCTCACCGCCTTTGCCCTGGGCGAGGAGGGGGTGACCATCGGGCCGGAGGACTTCCGGCTGGAGACGCTGTCGGTCGAACGGCCGCCGTCCCCCTTCGACCTGATGCTCCACGCGGTGGAGCGCCAGGGCGGGCTGAGCTTCGCGCTGCAGTACAACGCCGACCTGTTCGACGCCGCGACCGCGGAGCGCCTGATGGAGCGCTTCGAGCTGCTGCTGCGCTCGGTCGCCGGCAATCCGGACCAGGCCCTTTCCGAGCTACCGATCCTGACGGAACCGGAGACCCTCCAGCTGCGCGCCTGGAACGACACGGCCGGCCCGGTAAGCGAGTCGAACCTCTGGGAGTTGTTCGCGGCGCAGGCGGAGCGGTCGGCCGACGAGGTCGCCGTGGTGTTCGAGGGGGAGCGGGTCACCTACCGCGAGCTGTCGCGGCGGGCCGCGGCGCTGGCCCGGCACCTGGAGGGGAACGGGGTAGGGCCCGAGGTGGTGGTGGGCGTGGCCGCGGAGCGCTCGATCGATCTGGTGGTCGCGCTTCTGGGCGTGGTAGGGGCCGGCGGCGCCTACCTGCCGCTGGAGCCGAGCCTGCCGGCGCAGCGCCTGGCCACGATCCTGGAGGACGCCCGGCCGGCGGTGCTGCTGACCCATCGATCCCATGCGCGCACGCTGCCGCCCGGCGGCATGCCGACCGTCTGGCTCGACGACGTCGCCCGGCTTCCCGAGGGACGGCCGACCGCCAATCCCAGCGCGGATAACGCGGCCTATGTCATCTACACCTCGGGCTCGACCGGGCGGCCCAAGGGGGTGGTCAACACCCACCGCGGTGTCCTGAACCGCCTGCTCTGGTTCCAGGACGCCTATGGCCTGGACGCTTCCGAGGTATTCCTCCAGAAGACGCCGTTCGGCTTCGACGTCTCGGTCCCCGAATTCTTCGCGCCGCTGATCCTGGGGGCGCGGCTGGTGGTGGCCCGTCCGGAGGGGCACCGGGACAGCCGGTACCTCGTCGAGCTGGTTCAGAGGGAGGGGATCACGACGATCCACTTCGTCCCCTCCATGCTGCCCTTCTTCCTCGCCGAGGACGGAGTGTCCGGATGCCGGTCGCTGCGCCGCGTGCTGGTGAGCGGCGAGGCCGTGCCCTGGGAGGCCGAGCAGCGCTGCCTGGAGGTGCTGCCGGTCCCGCTGCTGAACCTCTATGGTCCGACCGAGGCTGCGGTCGAGGTGACCGCCTGGTCCTGCCAGCCGGCGGAGCGTCCGCGGCCGGTGCCGATCGGCCGGCCGGTGCGCAACACGCAGATCCACGCGGTGGGCCGGCGGCTGGAGCCGGCTCCCGCGGGAGCGGTGGGGGAGCTGGCCATCGGCGGTGTGCAGGTGGCGCGCGGCTATCTCAACCGTCCGGACCTGACGGCGGAGCGGTTCGTGCCCGATCCGTTCAGCCCGGGTGCTCGGATGTACCGCACGGGCGACCTCTGCCGGCACCTGCCGGGCGGCGAGATCGAGTACCTGGGGCGGCTCGACGATCAAGTGAAGATCCGCGGCTTCCGCATCGAGCCGCGCGAGATCGAGATCGTGCTGGGGGCCCATCCGGAGGTGCGGGAGGCCGCGGTCGTGGTGCGCGAGAAGTCGCTCCTCGCCTGCGTGGTGACATCCGCCACGGCTGACCGGCTGCGCGACTACTTGGCCGCCCTCCTGCCGGCCTACATGGTGCCGTCGTTCGCGTTCGGCGAGGCGCTCGACCGCCTCCCCAACGGCAAGCTCGACCGCCGGGCACTCTCCCTCTGGCCGCCCGCGGCCGAGCCCGCGCGCCGGATCCTTGCGCCGCGCACTCCGCTTGAGGAGCTGCTCGCGGGTTTGTTCGCTGAGGTGCTCCAAGTGGAGCGGATCGGCGTCGAGGACGACTTCTTCGAGCACGGCGGCCACTCGCTCGCGGTCATGAGACTGACCGCGCGGGTGCGCGAAGCTTTGCAGGTCGAGCTGCCGCTGCATCGCGTGTTCGAGTTGCCGACCGTGGCGGCGCTCGCCCGGGCGATCGAGGGAATCGGCAAGAGCGAAGCGCCTCCTCTGGTCCCCCTGGCGCCGATACCGCGCGACGAGCCGCTGCCGCTCTCCTTCGCCCAGCAGCGGCTCTGGTTCCTCCATGTGATGGAGCCGGAGAGCCCGGTCTACAACATGCCGGCCGCGATCCACCTGCGAGGCGCGCTGGAGCCCGCGGTGCTCGCCGCCGCGATCGGCGAGGTGGTGCGCCGCCACGAGTCGCTGCGCACCCGTTTCGCGGACGGGCCGGTCCAGGTCGTCGATCCTCCGGCGCCCTTCCACCTGGCGCAGATCGACCTCTCGGGCCAGCCCTCCGAGGAGGTCCGTCGTCTGGCGCGCGAGGAGGCGCTGCGGCCGTTCGACCTCTCCCGCGGGCCGTTGCTGCGGGCGGGTCTCGTGAGGATCGGAGAGGACGAGCACCTGCTCATCCTCAACATGCACCACGCGATCAGCGACGGCTGGTCTCTGCGCGTGCTGGCGCGCGAGCTGGGCGAGGCCTACGACGCCCTTGCGCAGGGCCGCGCTCCCGGACTGCCGGCGCTCGCGGTTCAGTACGGCGACTACGCGGTCTGGCAGCGGAGCTGGCTCCGCGGCGCACGGCTGGAGGCGGAGATCGCGCACTGGCGGGCCCGGCTCGCCGGCGCTCCCGCCGTGCTCGACCTGCCCGTCGACCGTCCGCGGCCCGCGGCGATGACCCATGGCGGCGGGAGCCTGGCGGTCGTGCTGCCACCCGATCTGCCGTCCGCGGCACGGGCGCTGGCCCGGCGGCAGGGCGTCACCTTGTTCATGGCCGTCCTGGCCGCCTTCCAGGCCCTGCTCTCCCGTGTCACCCATTCCGAGGACGTGAGCATCGGCACCCCGGTCGCCGGCCGGAGCGACGTCCGGACCGAGGGGCTGATCGGCTTCTTCGTCAACACGCTGGTGATGCGGACCGACCTCTCGGGCGAGCCGTCCTTCGCGGACCTGCTCTCCCGGGTCCGGCAGACGGCGCTGGAGGCCTACGCCCACCAGGATCTCCCGTTCGAGAAGCTGGTCGAGGAGCTGCAGCCGGAGCGCGGTCTCGGCTCCACGCCGCTGTTCCAGGTCTCCTTCGTCCTGGAGGCCGAGCCGCCGCCGTCGCTGCGCCTGGGCGGGGTCGAAGCGGCCCTCTGGCCGCTGGAGCCCGAGACCGAGAAGTTCGACCTGAGCCTGACCCTGGAGGCGGATGCCGAGGGCCGCCTCTCCGGCGTGTTCGGCTACCGCACAGACCTGTTCGACCGGGCGACGGTGGAACGCCTGGCCGGAGGCTTCACGCGCCTCCTGGCCGGGGCCGTCGAGAGGCCGCGGCGGCGGCTGACCGAGCTGCCGCTGCTGAGCGAGACCGAGCGCCGGCAGCTCCTCGCCTGGAACGCCGCGCAACCGGCCGAGGCCGGGGAGACGACGCTGACCGCCTTGTGGGAGGCGCAGGTGGCGCGGACGCCGGCGGCGCCGGCCCTGAGCTTCGAGGGAGAGACGCTCGGCTACGGCGATCTCGACCGGCGCGCCGGCCGCCTGGCGCGGCGCCTGCGCCGGCTGGGGGCGGGACCGGAGGTGCGGGTGGGGCTGCTGCTCGAACGTTCGCTCGATCTGGTGATCGGGCTCCTCGGGATCCTGAAGGCGGGCGGGGCCTACGTGCCGCTCGACCCCGCCGCTCCGGCGGAGCGGCTGGCGTTCTTCTGCCGCGACTCCGGCCTCCGGCTGCTGGTCACGGACGACCGGGCGGACCTGCCGCCCGTGGAGACCGTGGTACGCGTCGGGGCCGCGGAGGAGGATCAGGACGGAGAGGACGGCGGGGAGCTGCCGGCCCCCGCTCCCGACAACCTCTGCTACATGATCTATACCTCGGGCTCGACCGGGACGCCGAAGGGGGTGCTCGTGCGCCATGGCAGCGTGGCGCGCCTGCTCTCGTCGACCGAGCGCTGGTTCGGCTTCGGTCCCGCCGACGTGTGGACGCTGTTCCACTCTCCGACCTTCGACTTCTCGGTGTGGGAGCTGTGGGGCGCCCTGGCGTACGGCGGCAGCCTGGTCGTGGTGCCCTACTGGGTGAGCCGCTCGCCGGAGGCGTTCCGGCGTCTGCTGACCAAGGAGCGGGTGACGGTGCTCAATCAGACGCCCTCGGCGTTCCGGCAGCTGGTCCAGGCCGACGCGGAGGCCGCGGACGGGGAGCTGGCGCTGCGGCTGGTGATCTTCGGCGGTGAGGCTCTGGACCTCGGCAGTCTGCGGCCCTGGTACGAGCGCCACGATTTCGGCGCTCCGCGGCTGGTGAACATGTACGGCATTACCGAGACCACGGTCCATGTGAGCTACCGCCCGCTGGGGCCGGCCGACCTCGCGGAGGCGCACCGCAGCCCGATCGGCGAGGCCATCCCCGACCTGGGCCTGCGCCTGCTCGGTCCGGGCCTGGATCTGGTCCCGGTGGGAGTGCCGGGAGAGATCTGCGTGGGCGGAGCGGGCCTGGCGCGCGGCTATCTGTGCCGGCCGGAGCTGACCGCGGAGCGCTTCGTGCCGGACCCGTTCGGCGAGAAGCCCGGAGCGCGCCTGTACCGCTCCGGCGACCTCGCCCGCTACCGGCCGGACGGGCAGCTCGACTACCTGGGACGGCGCGACCATCAAGTCAAGGTGCGAGGCTTCCGCATCGAGCCCGGCGAGGTCGAGGCCGCGCTCCTGGCCCACCCCGCGGTGCGCTCGGCCGTGGTCCTGCCGCGTCCGGACGCGTCCGGAGGCACGGTCCTGGCGGCCTACCTGGTGGCTCCGCGCGGCGAGGTCCCGATCTCATCGCTCCGGGAGCTCCTGAAGGCGAGGCTCCCGGAGTACATGCTGCCGGCGGCGTTCGTCTTCCTGGAGTCGCTGCCGCTCACGGCCAACGGCAAGCTCGACCGCCGGGTGCTCGCCGCCCTGCCGCTCGAGAAGGCGGAGGAGCGCGACGAGGCGGCCTCGCCGCGGACCCCTGCCGAGGAGCTGGTCGCCGGCATCTTCGCCGAGGTGCTGGGGTTGGAACGGGTCGGGCCGGCGGCCGATTTCTTCGCGCTCGGCGGGCACTCGCTGCTGGCCACGCAGGTGGCCTCGCGGGTGCGCTCCATCTTCGGCGTCGACCTGCCGGTGCGCGCGGTCTTCGAAGCGCCGACGGCCGAGGCCCTGGCCGCCCGGCTGGAGCGCGCGGAGCGGTCGGCCCTGCCGGCGATCGAAAGGGTCTCGCGCGAGGAGCCGCTCGTCCTCTCCTTCGCCCAGCAGCGCCTCTGGTTCCTGGATCAGCTGGAGCCCGGCAGCCCGCTCTACAACGTCCCGGTGGCGGTCGAGCTGACCGGAAGGCTCGACGCCTTGGTCCTGGCCGCGGCGCTGGGCGAGGTGGTGCGCCGGCACGAGGCGCTGCGGACAACGTTCCGGCCGACGTTCCGATCGACTGCGGGCGAGCCGGTGCAGGTCGTGGCCGTTCCCTCCGGCTTCGAGCTGCCCGTGATCGACGTGCCCGGGACGGAGGAGGCGGACCGTCTGGCGGCGGCGGAGGCGCGGCGGCCCTTCGACCTCGTTCGAGGCCCGCTTCTCCGGGCCATGCTGCTCAGGCTGGAGCCCGAGCGGTATCAGCGGCATCGGCTCCTCCTGACCCTGCATCACATCGTGAGCGACGGCTGGTCCCTGGGCGTGCTGGTGCGAGAGGTCGGGGCGCTATACCGGGCCTTCGCGGCGGGCCTCCCGAGCCCGCTGCCGGAGCTGCCGGTCCAGTACCCGGACTTCGCCGCCTGGCAGCGCCGGCAGATGGCGGGCGAGGCTCTGGACGCGGAGCTGGTCTGGTGGCGGGAGCGGCTGGCGGGCATGCCGTCCGCCCTGGACCTGCCCGCGGACCATCCGCGGCCGGCGAGGCGCAGCGCGCGGGGCGCGGTCCACGGTTTCACGATCGAGGGCGAGGGGCTCGCGGGCTTCTCCCGGCGGCACGGCGCCACGCTCTTCATGACGCTGCTCGCCGGGTTCGCGGGGCTCCTGCAGCGCCTGGCGGTCGAGGACGACCTGGTCGTCGGGACCCCGGTCGCGGGGCGTACGCGGGTCGAGACCGAGCCCCTGATCGGCTGCTTCGTCAACACCCTGGCACTGCGCCTCGACGCGTCGGGCGCCCCGAGCTTCCTGGAGCTCCTGGACCGGGTGCGGGAGGCGACGCTCTCGGCCTGGGCCCACCAGGAGCTGCCGTTCGAGCGCCTGGTCGAGGAGCTGGCGCCAGAGGGGGACCGGAGCCGGCCGCCGCTCGTGCAGGTGCTCTTCGCGCTCCAGAACGCCCCCGCCGGGCCGCTGGAGCTACCCGGGCTCGCGCTCCGCACCGCTCCCGTGGAGACCGAGACGGCGAAGCTCGAGCTGTCCTGCACGTTCAGCGAGACGGAGCGCGGCCTTGCCGGGACGATCGAGCACAGCCGGGACCTTTTCGATCCCCCGACGATCGCGAGGTGGGCCGGCCACCTCGCGCGCCTCCTCGCCGAGGCGGTGACCGGTCCGGAGCGGCGGCTGCCGGATCTGCCGATCCTGTCGGCCGCCGAGACGCAGCAGCTCCTCGTGGAGGAGAACGACACGGCCTGCGCCCTCCCGGAGACGACGCTCCACGAGGCATTCGCGCAGCAGGCCGCGCTCCACCCCGACCTGCCGGCGGCGGCCTGCGACGGGGGCGTCCTCACCTATCGCGAGCTCGACCGCCGCGCCGGCCGGCTGGCCGCCCGCCTGCGGAGCCTGGGGGTCGGGCCCGAGGTGCCGGTGGCACTCTATCTGGAGCGCTCCGCCGCGGCGCTCGTTGCGATCCTCGGCGTGCTCAAGGCGGGCGGCGCCTATCTCCCGCTGGACCCCAACCATCCTGCCGAGCGCCTCGCCGCCATGCTGGAGGACTCGGGCCGGCCGCTGCTGGTGAGCGAGCGGCGCCTGGAGGGGGCGCTCACCCGGGCCACCGCTGAGATCGTCGAGGTCCTCGAGGTGGTCTGGTTGGACGAGATCCCCGCTGCCGGGGAGCGCGCCGTCCCCGCCTTCCCTCCCCTCCCCGAGATCCTGGCCTACGTGCTCCACACCTCGGGATCGACGGGCCGGCCCAAGGGCGTCGGCTGCACCCACCGCGGGGTGCTCAACCTGCTGGCCGACTGCGCGCGCCGGCAGCCGCTCGCGGCCGGGAGCCGCGGCAGCGTCTGGACCAGCCTGGGCTTCGACGTCTCGGTCTACGAGATCTTCTCGCCGCTGCTCGCGGGCGGCTGCGTGCACTTCGTGCCGGAGGAGATCCGGCAGGACGCCGAGGCCTTCCTGGACTGGCTGGCCGCGGAGAGGATCGACAGCGCCTATGTGCCGCCGTTCCTGGTGGCGGCGCTCTGCGACCGGCTGGAGCGCCCCGGCGCGCCCCGCCTGCGCCGGCTGCTCGTGGGTGTCGAGCCGATCCCGGAGCCGCTGCTCGCCCGCATTGCGGCGCTCTCGCCCGGGCTGGCCGTGATCAACGGCTACGGCCCGACCGAGACCACGATCTGCGCCACGCTGTACGGCGTCGATCCGCGGCGGGACCGCTTCGGCGAGCCGCCGGTCACGCCGATCGGCCGGCCCGCGGCGAATGCCGCGGCCTACCTGCTCGGCCGGGATCTGGAGCCCGTGCCCGCGGGCGTGCCGGGCGAGCTGTACGTGGCGGGCGCCGGGCTGGCGCGCGGCTACCTGGGCCGGCCGGACGCGACGGCGGAGCGCTTCGTGCCCCACCCCTGGAGCGCAACGGGGGGCGAGCGCCTGTACCGCACCGGCGACCTCGTGCGCCGGCGCGCGGATGGCAACCTGGAGTTCGTCGGCCGCATCGATCACCAGATCAAGCTGCGCGGCTTCCGGATCGAGCCCGGCGAGATCGAGGCGGCCCTGCTCGCGCACCCCGCGGTCCGGGAGGCGGCGGTCACGGTGACGGGACGGGCGGGCCTGGAAGACCGCGAGCACCGGCGCCTAGTAGCCTACGTGGTCGGAGAGGCGCCGGGCGCGGAGCTGCGGGAGCACCTGCGGGAGCGGCTGCCGGCCTACATGGTGCCGGCGGCGTTCGTCAGCCTCCCGACCCTGCCGCTCACGCGCAGTGGCAAGCTCGACCGCCGGGCGCTTCCCGAGCCGGCACAGGAGACCGCGGCCGAGTCGGCGGCTCCCCGGACGCCGGCCGAGGAGCTGGTCGCCGGGATCTTCGCCGAGGTGCTCGGGCTGGAGCGGGTGGGGATCGGGGATGACTTCTTCGCCCTGGGCGGCCATTCGCTGCTGGCGACCCGGGTGGCCGCGCGCGTGCGCTCCGTGCTCGGAGTGGAGCTGCCCCTGCGCGCGGTCTTCGAGGCGCCGACGGTCGAGGGCCTGGCCGGCCGGATCGAGCGCTCGGCCCGCGGCCGTGGGCCGGCGTTCGAACGGGTCTTCCGCGAGGAGCCGTTGGCGCTCTCTTTCGCCCAGCAGCGGCTCTGGTTCCTGGACCGGATGGACCCCGGCAGCGCGGCCTACAACGTGCCGGTGTCGATCGGACTCACCGGACGTCTCGACCCGGAGGCGCTGGCCGCCGCGCTCGGCGAGATCGTGCGGCGGCACGAGGCGTTGCGCACCACGTTCCGGACGGCGGCGGGCGGGCCGGTCCAGGTGGTATCGGAGCCGGCCGGTTTCGTCCTGCCTCTCGTGGACCTTTCGGGCGTGCCCGCGGAGGAGGCGGAGCGGCTGGCCGCCCGCGAGGCGCGGCGGCCGTTCGATCTCGCGGAGGGCCCGCTGCTGCGGGCGGCGCTCCTGAGGCTCGGGGTGGAACGGCACGCGCTCTTCCTCAACCTGCACCACATCGTGAGCGACGGCTGGTCGCTGGGCGTGCTGGTGCGGGAGCTGGGAGCGCTGTGCTCGGCCAGACCGCTGCCCGATCTCGAATTCCAGTATGCGGACTTCGCCGCCTGGCAGCGCCGGCACCTCTCGGGCGAGACCCTGGACGCGGAGCTCGCCTGGTGGCGGGAACGGCTCGCGGGCATGCCGCCGGCGCTCGACCTGCCTGCCGACCGCCCGCGGCCGGCGGTGCGCGGTGCGCGGGGCGCGGTCCACGAATTCACGATCGAGGCGGAGGGGCTCGCGGCGCTTTCGCGCCGGCACGGAGCCACGCTCTTCATGACGCTCCTCGCCGGGTTCGCGGGGCTCCTGCACCGCTACACCGGCGAGGAGGACCTCGCGGTGGGGACGCCGGTCGCCGGTCGCACCCGCGTGGAGACGGAGCCGCTGATCGGCCTGTTCGTCAACACGCTGGTGCTGCGCACGGACCTCGCTGGAGACCCGGACCTCGCGGAGCTCCTGGCGCGGGTGCGGGAGACGACGCTCGCCGCCTATGCCCATCAGGAGGTGTCGTTCGAGCGTCTGGTCGAGGAGCTGCAGCCGGAGCGGGACCTGAGCCGGACGCCGCTCGTGCAGGTGCTGTTCGGCCTGCAGAATGCCGCGCCGGGCCCGGTGGAGCTGCCCGGGCTGTCGCTCGCGGTGCAGGCCGTGCCCACGGGCACGGCCAAGCTCGACCTCGCCTGCATGATGGTGGAGACGGCGCGGGGGATCGAGGGGATGATCGAATCCAGCCGGGACCTGTTCGAGCCCACTACGATCGAGCGGCTGGCCGGCCACTTCTCGACCCTGGTCGCCGGGGCCGCGGCGGCGCCGGACCGGCGCCTGTCGGAGCTGCCGCTGCTCTCCGCGGCGGAGCGGGCGCAGCTCCGGATCGAGTGGAATGACGCCGCCTCGCTGCCCCCTGCGGACGTCGCGATTCACGAGTTGTTCGAAGCGCAGGCCGCGCGGACGCCCGGCGCCGTCGCCCTGGTGGCGGGAGCGACCGGGGAGCACTGGACCTACGCCGAACTGGACCGCCGGGCCGATGCGATCGCGAGCCGTCTTGCCGTGCTCGGCGTCAGTCCGGAGGTGCGGGTCGGGGTCTGCCTGAGCCGCACGCCGCTCCTCGTGGCGTCGCTGCTGGGCGTGCTCAAGGCCGGCGGCGCCTACGTGCCGCTCGATCCGCGCTACCCGCGGGAGCGGCTCGCCTTCCTGCTGGAGGACGCCGCGGCGCCGGTCCTGATCACCGGTCCTGATCACCTGGACAAGCTCCCCGAGCACGGGGCCGAGGTGCTGCTCGCCGAGGGCTGCGTGGAGCCCGGCCCGCGGGTCGCGAGCGGCGTCCTGCCGGAGAACTTGGCCTACTTGATCTACACCTCGGGCTCGACCGGGCGGCCCAAGGGGGTGGCGATCGAGCACCGCAGCGCCGTGGCGTTCGCGCGCTGGGCGCGCACGGTCTTCCCGCCCGAGGATCTGACAGGGGTCCTCGCCGCGACCTCGATCGCCTTCGACCTGTCGGTGTTCGAGCTGTTCGTGACCCTGGCGTGGGGCGGCAAGGTGATTCTTGCCGAGAACGCCCTGGAGCTGCCGGACCTGGTATCGAGCGGGGTGGCCGGGGAGGTGACGCTCGTCAACACCGTGCCCTCGGCCATGGCGGAGCTGGCGCGCCAGCGGGCCTTGCCGGCTTCGGTGCGCACCGTGAACCTCGCGGGCGAGCCGCTCAAGAGGTCCCTGGTCGATGCGATCCACGAAATTTCGGATTGCCGGGTGCTCGACCTCTACGGTCCTTCGGAGACCACGACGTACTCGACCTGGGCTCTGGCGCCCCGGGACGAGCGGCGCGAGCCCACGATCGGGCGGCCGCTCGCGGGCACGCGGCTGCTTGTGCTCGACCGCGGGGGACAGCCGGTGCCAGTGGGGATTCCGGGCGAGCTCCTGATCGGCGGCGCGGGCATGGCGCGCGGCTACCTCGACCGGCCGGACCTCACGGCCGAGCGCTTCGTCCCCGATCCGCTCCCGCCGGAGGAGAGGACTGAGCCGGGCGGGCGCGTCTACCGCACGGGCGACCTGGTGCGCTGGCTGCCGGACGGCCGGCTGGAGTACCTGGGCCGCATCGATCACCAGATCAAGGTGCGGGGCTTCCGGATCGAGCCCGGCGAGATCGAGGCCGTTCTCACGGCCCACCCCGGGGTCCGGGACGCCCTGGTCCTGGCCGAGAAGGAGGGCCGCCTCGTGGCGTTCGTGGCAGGGGAGCCCGAGCCGTCCGAGCTGCGGGCCTTCCTGCGCGAGCGGCTGCCGGAGCACATGCTTCCGACCGCCTATGCGTTCCTGCCGTCGCTGCCGCTCACCCCCAACGGCAAGGTGGACCGGAAGGCGCTCGCGAAGCTGCGCCCGGAGGCGCCCGCGAGCCCCGGGCAGGCGCCCCGGACGCCCGCCGAGGAGCTGGTGGCGGGGATCTTCGCTGAGGTCCTGGGGGTGGAGCGGGTCGGGATCGGCGAGGACTTCTTCGCGCTCGGCGGACACTCGCTGCTGGCCACGCAGGTGGCTTCGCGGGTGCGCGCGGTGTTCGGCGTGGAGCTCCCGGTGCGGGCGGTCTTCGAGACGCCGACGGTCGTGGGTCTGGCCGGCCGGCTCTCGCGGTCGGAGCCGTCCCGGCCGCCCATCGCGCGGGTCTCGCGCGAGGAGCCTCTGGTCCTGTCATTCGCGCAGCAGCGGCTCTGGTTCCTTGACCAGTTGGAGCCTGGCAGCCCGCTCTACAACATGCCGGTGGTGGTCGAGCTCACCGGGAGGCTGGATCGGCTGGCGCTGGGGACTGCGTTGGGCGAGGTGGTACGGCGCCACGAAGCCCTGCGGACGACGTTCCGGGAAGAGGCCGGCGAGCCGGTGCAGGTCGTTGCGGAGCCGGCGGGTTTCTCCCTGCCTCTCGTCGACCTCGAAGGCATGCCCTCGGAGGAGGCGGGCCGTCTGGCCGCCCGCGAGGCGCGGCGGCCGTTCGACCTCGCGGACGGCCCGCTGCTGCGAGCGGCGCTGCTGAGGCTCGGGACCGAGCGGCATGCTCTCTTGCTAAGCCTGCACCACATCGTGAGCGACGGTTGGTCCATGGGAGTGCTGGTGCGGGAGATCGGAGCCCTATACGCGGCCTTCCTAGCCGGGCATCCGAGCCCGCTGGCGGGGCTGGCCATTCAGTACGCGGACTTCGCCGCCTGGCAGCGCCAGCACCTGTCGGGAGAGCTTCTGGAGAGAGAGGTCGGCTGGTGGCGCCGGCAGCTCGCGGGCATTCCGCCGGCGCTGGAGCTGCCGACGGACCGGCCGCGGCCCGGGGTCCGCAGCGGAAGGGGAGCGGTCCAGTCCTTCGACATCCCCGAAGCGACCCTCGCCGGGCTCGGCGGGCTTTCCCGCCGGCATGGGGTGACAACCTTCATGGCGTTGCTCGCCGGGATCGCGGCGCTCCTGCAGCGCTACTCGGGAGAGGACGATCTGGTGATCGGCGCGCCGATCGCGGGGCGCACGCTAACCGAGACCGAGCCTCTGATCGGCTTTTTCGTCAACACGCTCGCGCTGCGCGTCGACCTCTCGGGAGCCCCGAGCTTCCTGGAGGTCCTGGAGCAGGTGGGGGAGACCACGCTCTCCGCCTACGCTCACCAGGAAGTGCCGTTCGAGCGCCTGGTCGAAGAGCTGGCACCGGAGCGCGACCGTGGCCGCCCGCCGATCTTCCAGGTGATGTTTGCCTTCCAGAGTCTCTCCGCGGACCGGCTGTCCCTCCCCGGATTGAAGGCCGAATCCGCGGGGCTCCATACTGCCACGGCGAAGTTCGACCTGACCTTCTTCCTCGGGGACGGACTCGCGGGGGGGACGATGGAGTATGACCGCGACCTCTTCGACCGCGCGACGGCGCTGCGCCTGTCCGGGAGCCTCGCCCGTCTTCTCGAAGGGGTCGTGGCTGCGCCGCAATCGCGCCTGACAGAGCTGCCGGTCCTCTCGCCCGCCGAGCGGTCGGCGCTCCTGTTCGACTGGAACGATACGGCGGTCTTGCCTCGGGTCATGCCCCGGCAGGCGCCGCTCGTCCATGAGCTCGTCGCGGAGCAGGCGCGGCGCCAGCCCGAAGCCCTGGCCGTTGCGGCGCCGGGAGAGCGGCTCGGCTACGGCGAGCTCCTGGACCGCGCGGGCCGGATCGCGCGGCTCCTCCGAGGGCTCGGAGTCGGCCCCGAGGCGCGGGTCGCGCTCTGTGCCGGCCAGACGGTCCATCGGGTCGTGGGGAGCCTGGCGGTCCTCCAGGCCGGTGGCGCCTACGTCCTGCTGGACCCCGCGGCTCCGCCCGAGCGCCTCGCGTTTGTGATCGCCGACTCCGGGGCATCGGTGGTACTCGCCGAGCGGGCTCTGACCGATCGCTTCCAGGTCTCCGGAGTTCCCGTCCTGGTGATCGAAGAGGGCGGGCCGGATGGCGGCGAGATTCCCGCTCCCGAGGTCGGTCCGGACAACCTGGCTTACGTCGTCTATACCTCCGGCTCGACCGGCGTGCCGAAGGGAGTCGCCGTCCCCCATGAAGGCCTGCTCAACCTGGTGAGCTGGCACTGCTCCTCGTATGGAGTGGGCCCCGCCGACCGCGCGACCCTGATCGCGAACCCGGCTTTCGATGCCGCGGTCTGGGAGGTCTGGCCCTATCTGGCGGCAGGCGCCAGCATCCATATCCCGGACGCGGAGACGCGCCTCTCGTCGCGGGCGATCATCCGTTTCTGGCGGGACGAGGAGATCACCTGGAGCTTCCTGCCCACGCCGCTGGCCGAGGAGGTGCTGGCCGAAGAGGCCACCTTCGCCGGGCTCTCCCTCAAGGGCCTGCTCTGCGGGGGCGACCGGCTCCACCACTTCCCGCCGGCGGGCGTGCCGTTCCGCCTGATCAACCACTACGGCCTGTCGGAGGCGAGCGTCGTCTCCATCAGCGACACCGTATCTCCGGAGATCCCAGGGCTTCCGCCGATCGGCCGCCCGATCCAGGGCACCCGCGCCTACGTCGTGGATGCCTGGGGGGCATTGATGCTCCGCGGCGGCGCGGGCGAGCTGTGGCTGGGCGGTGTCCATCTCGCCCGCGGCTACCTCGGACGGCCGGAACTCACCGCCAAGCGCTTCGTGCCCGACCCCTGGAGCGGCGAGCCCGGGGCGCGCCTCTACCGGACGGGAGACCGGGTCCGGCATCTGCCCGGCGGCAGCCTGGAGTTCCTGGGGCGGCTGGACCACCAGGTCAAGCTGCGGGGATACCGGATCGAGCTGGGCGAGATCGAGGCGGCGCTGGCCCGACACCCCGGGGTGCGCGAAGCGGTGGTGCTGGTGCACGACATGCGCCTGGCCGCCTACGTCGTCCCGGCCGTGGAGCCGGGTCCCGATCCCGAGGAGTTGCGCGACGCCTTGCGCCGGTCGCTCCCTGACTACATGGTCCCGTCCGCGTTCGTGACCTTGGAGGAGATGCCGAGGTCCGCCAACGGCAAGCTCGACCGCCAGGCGCTGCCGGTTCCCGAGTGGAGCGCCGGGACCGGTTTCACGGCGCCGCAGACGCCCACGGAGGAGATCCTCGCAGAGGTCTGGTCGTCCGTGCTCGGCGTATCCCGCGTGGGCCGGGAGGACAGCTTCTTCGACCTCGGAGGGCACTCCCTGCTGGCGACGCGGGTGGCCTCCCGGCTGCGCGAGGTCCGTGGGGTGGAGCTGTCTCTGCGCACGCTGTTCGAGAAGCCTAGGCTGGCCGACCTGGCCCGGGCCGTGGATGAGTTGGCAGGAACCCTGACGCGGACCATCCCGCGGTCGACTGCCTCCATCCTGCCGCTTTCCTTCGCCCAGGAGCGGCTCTGGTTCGTCCAGCAGCTCGATCCCGGCTCGGGCACCTACAACATGCCGGTCGCGGTGGAGCTTGCCGGCTCGTTGCGGCCGGATGCGCTGGCGGCGGCGCTGACCGAGGTCGTACACCGTCACGGATCGCTGCGCACCACCTTCCCCGTGGTCGACGGCCGCCCCCTCCAGCGGATCTCTCCGTCTGCCCGCGTCCCCCTGCCGCTCGTCGACCTCTCGGCTCTGCCCGTTCCGGAACGCGAGGCGGAGCGCCTGGAGCGGGAGCAGGCGGGCATGTCGTTCGACCTGGAAAACGGGCCGCTGGCCGCGGCGCTCCTCGTACGCCTGGACGGAGACCGGCACCGCTTCCTGCTGAGCTTCCATCACATCGTCTCGGACGGCTGGTCGATCGGCGTGCTCGTCCGAGACCTGGGAGCGCTCTACGCCGCCGCGCTGGAGGGGCGGCCTTCGCCGCTGGCGGAGCTCCCGATCCAGTACGCCGACTTCGCGGTCTGGCAGCGCGAGCAGCTCGCCGGATCGTGGGAAGCCGGGCTCGCCTACTGGGACGAACGCCTCGGCGGAGAGGTCGCTCCCGCCGAGCTTCCCTCCGACCGGCCGCGGCCGGCCGTGCAGACCTTCAGCGGAGGCAGACGGCAGCTCGTGCTCCCTCCGGAGCTGACCTCCCGGCTGAGGAGCTTCGGGCGCGACCGCGGCGCGACCCTCTTCATGACGCTCCTGGCAGCTGCCCAGGCCCTGATCTCCCGGCACAGCGGCGAGCACGATATTCCGGTCGGAGCCCCCGTCGCCGGCCGCCAGTGGGGCGAGACGGAAGACCTGATCGGCTGCTTCCTCAACACCCTCGTGCTGCGCACCGACCTCTCCGGCTCCCCGAGCTTCCCGGATCTCGTGACGAGGGTGCGCACGGTGACGCTCGAGGCCTACTCGCACCAGGACGTGCCGTTCGAAGCGGTCCTGGCGCGGTTGTGCGTCGACCGGGACCTCTCACGCACGCCGCTTTTCCAGGTCCTGTTCAACATGCTGAACCTGCCCCGGCCCGCGCTCTCGCTGCCGGGGCTGGATCTGCGGATGCTCACGCCGGCCGAGGTCCCTTCGAAGTTCGACATGACCTTCTATGTCGCCGAGGACGGCCAGGCGGTCCGGATCAACCTGGTCTACAACGCCGACCTCTTCGACGGCGCGCGCATGGCCGACGTGCTGGCGCAGCTCGAAACGCTGCTGACGCAAGCCATGGATCATCCGGGCGAGCCGGTGGACCGGCTCTCGCTGGTGACGGATCGGGCACGCGGGGTACTGCCCGACCCCATGGCTCCCCTCGACGCGACCTGGATCGGGGGAGTCCATGAGCTCTTCGCGGCGCAGGCCCGGCGCGCTCCGGAGCGACCCGCGGTGATCGGCGGGAGCGACGGCGGCGGGGTCTGGAGCTACGGCGACCTCTTGGAAGGGTCCTTGGGGCTCGCGGGCTGGCTCGCGGCCCATGGCGTGCGGCCTGGAGATCCGGTCGCAATCCTGGCCCACCGCAGCGCGCCGCTCGTGCAGGCGGTGATGGGCGTCCTCACGGCCGGCGCGGCGTTCACGATCCTGGATCCTGCCTACCCGGCATCGCGGCTGGTCGAGATGCTGCGCCTGGCCGCTCCTCGCGCCTGGGTCGGCCTGCAGGCGGCCGGCCCGGTCCCCGGCGAGGTCCGGTCCTGGCTGGACGGGGCGGGCTGCCCCTGCCTGGAGCTGCCTGCCGACCTCGCGGCCTGGGTGGACAAGGCGCCGCGGGTGACGGTCGGCCCGGGAGATCCAGCGTGCGTCGGCTTCACCTCGGGCTCGACCGGCGGACCCAAGGGCATCCTCGGGCTGCACGGGCCGCTCTCCCACTTCCTGCCGCTGCACTGCCGGGAGTTCGAGCTCGGTCCGGAAGACCGCTTCTCTCTGCTCTCGGGGCTGGCCCACGATCCTCTGCAGCGGGACATCTTCACCCCGCTCTACCTGGGGGCGGCGATCGCCGTCCCGGATCCGGCCGACTTCGGCATTGCCGGGCGATGGGCGGAGTGGATGAACCGGGAGCGCGTGAGCGTGGCGCACCTGACGCCCGCTCTCGGCCAGCTCCTGACCGAGCGGCCGCCTCGCGGCGAGGGCAGCGAGGGCACGCCGGTTCCCAGCCTGCGCCGCGTGTTTCTCGTCGGCGAGTCGCTGACGCGCCAGGACGTGGCCCGGCTGCGCGCCATGGCCCCCGGGGTGACCTGCGTCAACCTCTACGGCTCGACCGAAACCCAGCGCGCGGTGGCGTTTCATCGCGTGACGCAGGAAGAGGCCAGGCAGGTGTTGCCCCTGGGACGCGGCATGCAGGACGTCCAGCTCCTGGTGCTCCAGCGCGCCGGCGTGCTGGCCAGTATCGCCGGCATTGGTGAGCTTGGAGAGATCGCGGTGCGCAGCCCGCACCTCGCCCGCGGCTACCTGGGCAACGAGGAGCTGACCGCCGAGCGGTTCCAGGTCAACCCGTGGAGCGGCGAGACGGGGGACCGGATCTACCGCACCGGCGATCTGGGCCGGTATCTCCCGAACGGAGAGGTCGAGTTCGCCGGCCGCTCGGACTTCCAGGTCAAGCTGCGGGGCTTCCGGATCGAGCTGGGCGAGATCGAGGCGACGTTGACCGGCCATCCGGCCGTGCGCGAGGCCGTGGTCCTGCTGCGCGACGACCTGCCGGGGGGCCGGGGTCTGGTCGCCTACGTCGCGGCGGAGCAGGTCCGGCCGCTGCGCGGCTGGCTGGAGAGCCGCCTGCCCGGCTATATGGTCCCGGCGGCTTTCGTCGCCATGGAATCGCTGCCACGCACTCCCAACGGCAAGGTGGACCGGCGCGCCCTGGCGCGGATCGCGCCGCAGATGGAGGGAGTGGCGGAGGGAGCGGCAGAAGACCTGGCCGCGCCGCGAACGCCGGCCGAGGAGCTGCTGGCGGGGATCTGGGCCCAGGTGCTCGGGCTCGAACGGGTCGGAGTGAACCAGATCTTCTTCGAGCTGGGCGGCCACTCGCTGCTGGCCACGCAGGTGATGTCGAGGGTGAAGGACGTCTTCGGGGTCGAGCTGCCGCTGCGCAGCCTGTTCGCGACCCCGACCGTGGCAGCGCTGGCGGCGGACCTGGAGAGGCTGCCGGACGGGGATGCGCTCCCTCCGCTCGTGCGAGTGGAGCGCCGCGGGGACCTCCCGCTGTCGTTCGCGCAGCAGCGGCTCTGGTTCCTGGAGCAGCTCCAGCCCGGCAGCCCGGTCTACAACATGCCGGTGGCGCTGCGCCTGCGCGGCGAGCTTTCGGTCCCGGCGCTGCGGGCGAGCTTGAGCGAGGTGGTGCGGCGCCACGAGTCGCTCCGGACGGTCTTCGTCCTGGCCGAGGGCCAGCCTCGCCAGAGAGTGCTCGCGGTGTTCGCGGCAGTGGCGCCTGCACTGGGAATGATCGACCTCGGCGGGCTCGGCGACCGGGAGCGGGAAGGCGAGCTGTCCCGGCTGGTCCGGGAACACGGGGAACGGCCGTTCGACCTCGCGTCCGGTCCGCTGCTGCGCAGCAGCCTGGTGCGGCTGGGCGGGGCCGAGCACGCCGTGCTGCTCGCCCAGCACCACATCGTCTCGGACGGCTGGTCCACGGGAGTGCTGGTGCGCGAGGTGGTCGCCCTCTATGGCGCCTTTGCCTCGGCTCGTCCGTCGCCGCTGCCGGAGCTCTCCATCCAGTATCCGGACTTCGCGGTCTGGCAGCGGGGCTGGCTCACCGGCGAAGTGCTGGAGCGCCAGGTGAGCTACTGGCGCGAGCGGCTGGCGGGCCTGCCGGCGCTGCTCGAGCTGCCGGCGGACCGGCCGCGTCCGGCGTTCCGCACCGGCCGGGGCGCGCGCCATGCCTTCCATCTCCCCGGGCCGGATCTGCAGGGCCTCAAGGACCTCGGCCGGCGCCAAGGCGCCACGGACTTCATGACCCTGCTCTCGCTCTTCCAGGTCCTGCTGTCGCGCCTCTCGGGACAGCAGGACCTCGCGACCGGAACGGTCATCGCCAACCGGGAACGCTCGGAGCTGGAGCCCCTGATCGGGTTCTTCGCCAACACCCTGGTCCTGCGGGGGGACCTGTCGGGCCGTCCCAGCCTGCGGGATGTCCTGCTGCGGACCCGGGAGAGCGCGCTGGAGGCGTACGCCCACCAGGACCTCCCGTTCGAGCACCTGGTCGAGGCGCTCCAGCCGCCGCGGGCCACGAGCCACACACCCCTGTTCCAGGTGATGCTGGTGCTGCAGAACGCTCCCCGCAAGACACCCCCGCTGCCGGGGCTGGAAACGACCGTGATCGAAGGGAGCAACCGCACAGGGGGAGCCCGGTTCGACCTGACGCTCGACCTGGCGGAGACCCCGCTCGGACTGGCCGGATCTCTGGAGTACGCCACCGACCTGTTCGATGCGCCGACGATCTCCCGCCTGGCGGGACAGCTGTCGACCCTGCTTGCCGAGGCCGCCGCGGCGCCGTCGAGGCTCGTCTCGGAGCTTCCCTTGCTCGGCGCGGCCGAGCGCCAGCAGCTGGTGCTGGAGTGGAACGATACGGAAGTCGCGCGGGAGCCGGCCGTACGAATCCATGAGCTGTTTGAGCGGCAGGCGGCGCGGCGGCCCCGGGCCCTGGCGGTGGCCGGGCAGGGGATGGCTCTCTCCTATGCCGAGCTCGATGCGGCGGCCAACCGCCTTGCGCGCTACCTTCGCCGGCTCGGGGTGGGACCGGAGACGCGGGTCGCGTTGTGCGTCGAGCGGTCGCCGGAGATGGTGGTGGCGCTGCTCGGCATTCTCAAGGCGGGCGCGGCGTATGTGCCGCTCGACCCCGCTCATCCGGCGGAGCGCCTGGCGATGGTCCTCGCCGACAGCGCCCCGGCGGTGCTGGTCACCGAGGAGCGCTGGCTGGAACGGTTGCCGGGGCCTTGCGTCGTCTGCCTGGATCGGGACCGCGAACGGATTGCCGCCGAGGAGAGCTCCGCGGTCGTGCCCGTCGGCGGCGGTCCGGAGGAGCTGGCGTACGTGATCTACACCTCGGGCTCGACGGGCAGGCCGAAGGGCGTGGCCCTGCCGCACCGGGCGGTAGTGAACTTCCTGCTCGCCATGGCGGAGCGGCTCGGGTGGGACGAACGTGACGTGGTCCCGGCTCTGACGACCCTGACCTTCGACATCGCGGGGCTCGAGATCTACCTGCCGCTGGCTCTGGGGGCCCGGGTGGAGGTCGTGGACCGGGAGGAGGCCGCGGACGGACAGGCGCTGGCGGCACGGATGGCAGCCGTGGGAGCCACGGCCCTGCAGGCCACGCCCGCAACCTGGCGTCTGCTGCTGGATTCGGGCTGGGGCGGGCAGCCTGGTCTCAAGGGGCTGTGCGGGGGCGAGGCCCTGCCCTGGGCGCTGGCATCGGAGCTGCGCGCCCACGGCGTCGACCTGTGGAACGTGTACGGCCCCACCGAGACGGCGATCTGGTCGGCGGCGGTGGCGGTGGAGACGGCCGCGGGAGACGGCGCCGCGGTGGGCCTGGGCCGTCCGCTCGCCAACACGGTGTTCCATGTCGTGGACTGGGAGCTCGAACCGGTTCCGGCAGGAGCTGCCGGGGAGCTGCTGATCGGTGGCACGGGAGTGGCGCGCGGGTACTGGGGCCGGCCGGAGCTGACGGCGGAGAGGTTCGTGCCGGATCCCTGGAGCCGGACCGGAGGCGCGCGGCTGTACCGGACCGGCGACCTGGTGCGCCGCCGGGCCGGCGGCGAGCTGGAGTTCCTCGGCCGGATCGATCATCAGGTCAAGCTGCGCGGCTTCCGCATCGAGCTGGGCGAGATCGAAGCGGTGCTGGCCCTCCACCCGGAGGTGCAGGCGGCGGTCGTCCTACTGCGCGACGACCTGCCGGGCGGCAGCGCGCTGGTGGCGTACGTCGTGCCCGCGGCACCAGGGGCGGCCGCTCCGGCCGCGCTCTCCGACCACCTCCGGCAGCGCCTCCCGGCCTACATGGTCCCCGCGGCTTTCGAGCGCCTGGAGTCGCTGCCGCTCACGCCGAACGGCAAGATCGACCGCCGTGCCCTGGCGCGGCTGGCGTGGGAGCTTCCCCTGGAGGCAGGGGAACGGCGCGCCCTCCGCACTACCTTCGAGGAGATCGTTGCCGGGGTGTGGACGGAAGTCCTCGGGATTTCCCATGTCGGTCCGGACGACAACTTCTTCCAACTCGGAGGGCATTCGCTGACCGGAGCCCAGGCGATCGCGCGTCTGCGCCAGATGCTCGGCATCGACCTGCCTCTGCGGATCCTGTTCGAAGCGCCTACCGTCGCCGGCATCTCCGCCGAAGTCGAACGCCGGCGCCGGCCGGAGGGAGCCGCGAAGCCGCCCACGATCGCCTCGTTCCGGGTAGACCGGACCTCGCCGCCGCCCCTGACCTTCGCGCAGGAGCGGTACTGGGCGAACCGGTTCCTCGAAGCCCGGAGCGAACCCTACACGGTCCCGATCCTCGCGCGGCTCGAAGGCCCGCTCGATGTCGCCTGCCTGCGTCTCGCGCTGCAGGAGATCGTCGCCCGCCACGAGGCGCTCCGGACGAGCTTCCGCCAGGACGGGGAGAGTGCGGTCCAGGTCGTCCAACCCGCGGGACCCCTGAATCTCCCCGTCATCGACCTGAGGCAGGTCGCTCCCGTCGACCGGATCGCGGAGATCCGGCGCCTGAGCGCTCTCGACCGGCGGCGGCACTTCGACTTGGAGCGCGGACCGCTCTTCCGGGTGACTCTTTTCCAGGCCTCCGAGAGCGAAAGTGTGCTGGTGGTCTCCGTCCACCACATCGCTTTCGACGGCTGGTCGCGCGCCGTGCTGGTCCGGGAGCTGTCGGCCCTCTACGCCGCGTTCCGCGAGGGGCGTCCCTCTCCGTTGCATCCTCTCGAGGTCCAGCATCAGGACTTTGCCCGCTGGCAGCGGCAGGTCGTCGCGGGAGAGTCCTTGGCGAATCAGGCCGCCTTCTGGCGGGAACATCTCCGCGAGGCTCCGCCGTTCGGCCTGAGCGGCGACCGTCCGCCTCTCCGCCGGGCTTCCGAGGCCGGCATCGAGGAATTCGTGGTTCCGAAGGAGATCGAGAGTCGGCTCGAGGCCTTCGCCGGCAAGCAGGGCGTGACCCTGTTCATGATGCTGTTCGCGGCCTTCAACCTGCTGCTGCGGGAGGAAACGGGGCAGGACGACATCGTCGTCCCTTGCATGGTGGGCAACCGCAACCAAGTCGAGACCGAGAGCATGATCGGCAACTTCGCCGTCGCGCTGCCGTTGCGCACGCGGCTCTCGGCCTCCGCGACCCTCCGCGATCTCCTGGAGCAGGTGCGCGGCGTGACGCTCGCCGCGCAAGAAAATCCGGACGGGCTCGACGAGGCCTCCCGAGAGGGCGCGGGCCCGAACCCGCTGCAACCGTACCGGGTCATGTTCCAACTCGACAAGCTGCCGCGCGCCGAGCTGCCCTCGTCCGACCTCAAGATCACCGCCCTGCCGATCGACGGCGGCAGGATGCAGAAGGATCTGTGGCTCGTTTTCGCGCAGGCGGGCAGGCTCGGCGGGCGCTTCCGGTACAACCGCGACGTGCTCGACCCGGAGCGGGTCGTGCGCATGCGCGACCGGCTCCTGCAGATCCTCTCCTCCGGGATGACGGATCCGGACCGCCCACTGGCGCCCGAGCCTCACCAGACGATCGCCGTCAGCGCGACCTTCACGGCCGAGCCCCTGGTCGAAGTTCTTGATCACTGGATGCAGGAGCTCGACATCCGGGTCCGGGTGGAACTCGCGCCCTATCACCAAGTGTTCCAGCAGCTGCTCGATCCCACGAGCCTGCTGAACGGAAACCGCCGGGGGGCGAACGTCGTCCTGCTGCGCTTCGAGGATTGGGCTCCATCTCAGGACGGCCTCGGCGAGCCGGAAGCCCTGGCTGCCGTCGAACGTTCCGCGGCGGATCTGACCGCCGCTCTCGCGGAGGCTGCGCGGAGCATGGCCGCGCCCCTCCTGGTGTTCGTCTGCCCCTGCTCGCCTGCCGCGTCCGCCTCGGCTCCCTTCCGCGCCCTGATGGCGGACCTGGAGGCGCGGCTGGCCGCGGTTGCGAACGGCGTGGCCAATCTCTATCTGGTCTCGGCGGCCGAGCTTGCGGATCTCTATCCTGTCGAGCCGCTGCACGACCCCTACGCGGACCGAATGGGCCACATCCCCTACTCTCCGGCCGGGTTCGCCGCGCTGGGGACCCTCGTCGTCCGCAAAGTCCACGCCCTATCGAGCCCGCCCGTCAAGGCGATCGCGCTCGATTGCGACCAGACGCTGTGGCGGGGCGTGTGCGGCGAGGACGGCCCCGACGGCGTGGTGCTCGACGAGCCCCGCCGGCGCCTGCAGGAGCTCGTCCTCGCCCAGCGGGAGAAGGGTGTGCTGCTCTGTCTGTGCAGCAAGAACGAGGAGGAGGACGTCTGGAGGGTCTTCGACCGGCGGCCCGATTTCGTTCTCGGACGGCAGCACGTGACGGCCTGGCGCATCAACTGGCTGCCGAAGTCGGAGAACCTGAAGAGTCTCGCCAGGGAGCTGTGCATGGGGCTCGACAGCTTCGTGCTGATCGACGACAACCCGGTCGAGTGCGCCGAGGTCCGGGCGCGTTGCCCTCAGGCCATGGTGCTGGAGCTGCCCGCCGACGAGTCGGAGATCCCCCGCCGGCTGCGGCACTTCTGGGGCTTCGATCATCTGCGGACGACGGCCGAGGACCGCGAACGCGCCGAGCTCTACCGGAAGTCGGTCGAGCGCGAGCGCCACCGCCGGAGCTCGGCCAGCTTCGAGGAGTTCCTGGCCGGGCTCGGCCTGATGGTCGACATCCGGCCATTGACGGTGGAGGACCTGGAGCGGGCGGCGCAGCTCACGCTGCGCACGAACCAGTTCAACACCACGACGATCCGCCGGAACGAAGGGGAGATCCAGCGGCTGGTCTCCGCTGGAGAGCTGGAATGCCGAGTGATCGCGGTGCGCGACCGCTTCGGCCACTATGGAACGGTCGGGTTGGTCCTCTTCGGCGCGCGCCCTCCGGCCCTGGAGGTCGACACGTTCCTCCTGAGCTGCCGCGTGCTGGGCCGGGGTGTCGAGCACCAGGTGATGTCGGCCCTGGCGCGCGAGGCGGACGAGCGGAGTCTGCGGCACATCGACGTCCGGGCCACGCCCACGGCCAAGAACCGGCCGGCCTTCGACTTCCTGCGCGGCATCCCCGGGGCGCAGGAGCAGGACCTCGGAGAGCATGGGCTCCTCTTCCGGCTGCCGGCGGTGCCGGTCGTCCTGCGGCACGTCCCCACCTCTCCCGACGTCCCCTCGGCGGGCCAGGGACCGGCCGGCTCCGGCGTTTTCGCCGCGGGCCGCTCCGGACTCCTGGAGCGCATCGCGGCCGAGCTCTCCGACCCGCTCGAGGTCCGGCGCCGGATCGCCGCGGGCCGGAAGCGGACGGGCCGCGGTACCGGCGCCCTGGTGCCGCCACGGGGGGCAGCGGAGGAGCGGATGGCGCGCATCCTCGCCGAGGTGCTCGGCGTCGAGCAGGTCGGGGCCTGCGACAACTTCTTCGACCTCGGCTTCCACTCGCTGCTGGCGACGCAGGTGATCTCGCGCATCCGGGGGGAGTGCGGCGTCGAGGTCTCGCTGCGCCTCTTCTTCGAGGCGCCGACCGTGGCCGCGCTGGCCGTCGAGGTCGAGCGTCGACGGAGTGGCGGCTCTCCGGAGCAGGTGGCGATCGCCTCGTTCCGGGAGGACCGGGCCGCGCCGCCCCCCCTGTCCTTCGCGCAGGAGCGCTACTGGGCGGAGCGGCAGGCCGAAGCCCGGACCGTGGCCGGCACGATCCCGAACCTGCTGCGGCTCGAGGGGCGGCTCGACCCGGACTGCCTGCGGCGGGCGCTGCAGGAGATCGTGGATCGGCACGAGGTCCTGAGGACGAGCTTCAGGGAGGAGGCGGAGGGGCCGGTCCAGCTTATTGACCCCGTGGTGCCGGTCCGGCTCCCCGTCGTCGACTTGGAGCAGGTCGCTCTCGGCGAGCGGATGGCGGAGATCCGCCGCTGGAGCATCATCGACGGACGGTCGCACTTCGAGTACGAGCGCGGGCCGCTGTTCCGGCTGACCCTTTTCCGGTGCTCGGAGAGCGAGAGCGTGCTGCTCTTCACCGTCCACCACGTCGCCTTCGACGGGTGGTCGAACTCGATTCTGTCGAACGAGCTGTCGGTCCTCTATGACGCCTTCCTCTCGGGCCGACCTTCCCCCTTGCCGCCGCTCGTGGCCCAGTATCAGGATTTCGCACGGTGGCAGCGGCAGACCCTCACGGGCGAGACCCTGGCGCGGCAGATGGCCTTCTGGCGCGAGCACCTCGAGGGGGCCATGCCTCTCGACCTCTGCAGCGGCCGTCCGCGTCCGGTCCGGCGGACCTTCGACGCCGGTCTCGAGGCGTTCGCCGTTTCGGAGGAGCTCGAGAGAAGGCTCGACGCCTTTGCCGCGGAGCACGGCGTGACCCTGTTCATGGTGCTGCTCGCCGCGTTCGAGGCGCTGCTGCACGCGGAGACGGGGGAGGACGACCTCGTCGTGACCTGTCTGTTCGCCAACCGCAACCAGCTCGAGATCGAGAGCCTCATCGGCAACTTCTACTCCGGGCTCCCCTTGCGAACCCGGTTCTCGGGCGTCCGTAGCTTCCGGGATCTCCTGGAACGGGTGCGGGACGTGACCCTCGCGGCGCACGAGCATCCGGACATCCTCTACGAGCCGGTGATGGAGGGGATGAGCTTTCTCGAGAACGGAGACCGGGGCGGGCTCGCGACGTTCCGGATCATGTTCCAGCTCACCAAGCTGCCGGCCGCCCAGCAGGCCCTGGGCGACGTCGACGTCACCCGTGTGCCGTTCGACACCGGCAAGATCCGTCAGGACCTGAGCCTGCTCCTCGCCCAATCGGACCGGCTCTCCGGGCGCTTCAAGTACAACCGCGACATCCTCGACCGGGAGAGGGTCGTCCGGATGCGCGACCGCTTCCTCCGGATTCTCGACCTCGCCGTCGCAGCTCCAGACCGTCCGCTGCCGGAGCTGTTGTCCGCTGCTGCCGAGCCTTGTCGATAGGCGGGCGCCGAGGACCGGTCCGGGCATCCGCCGGGTAGGCATGGCTACCCAGTGGGTAGACGCCTCAAACGACTCGTTTGAACCGCCTACCCAGCCGTTGGAGCCGCCCACCCACTCGTTTGAGCCAGCAACCGCTCGTTTGCGCGAGCTACCCAGTGGGTAGACGCCTCAAACGGCTCGTTTGAACCGCCTACCCAGCCGTTGGAGCCGCCCACCCACTCGTTTGAGCCAGCAACCGCTCGTTTGCGCGAGCTACCCAGTGGGTAGACGCCTCAAACGACTCGTTTGAACCGCCTACCCAGCCGTTGGAGCCGCCCACCACTCGTTTGAGCCACCAGCCCGCTCGTTTGCGCGAGCTACCCAGCATCTCCACGGCGCGAACGAGTTTGTCACGTTCGCAGACTCTCATGCACCCTGAACTATGTGGAGCGCAGGAGCCCGCCCTGGTTCTCGAGGAACAGCAGCTTTCCATTAACAATGCATCTTTACGCACTGGAAGAGACCGATCGATGAAAACGCTTTGGCAGGATTTGCGGTTCGGATTGCGGCAGCTGGCGTCGGAGAAAGGTTTTTCCGCCGCCGCGATCCTCACCCTGACGCTCGGCATCGGCGCCGCGGCCACGATCTTCACGGTCGTGAACTCCGTGCTGATGAGCGAGCTCCCCTACCGCGACCCGGAGCGGCTGGTGGTCCTCCAGGGCAGTTTCGAGGACAAGGGCGAGACGGTCACGCCGTGGCCCCTGTCGCAGACCGACATCAAGGAATGGCGCGAGCGCAGCTCGGCCTTCTCGGGGATGAGCGTGTGGGCCAACCTGGCCTTCAACCTGGAGCAGGGGCAGGACTCGCAGCGGCTCTCCGGCGAGCTGGTCAACGCGGAGTACTTCCCGTTGCTCGGGCTTAAGCCCGCCATCGGCCGTTTCTTCTCGCCGGACGAGGATGCCAACCCCATGGAGCGTTTCGTGGTCGTGCTGGGCAATGACTTCTGGCGCAACAACTTCGGCGCGGATCCGAAGATCGTCGGCAGCAAGCTGCAGCTCAACGGCAGGTCCTACGAGGTCATCGGCGTAGCGCCACGGGGCTTCCGTGGACTGTCGGACCTAGCCGACGTCTGGGTTCCGTCCATGCTCCCCCCGATCCCGATGTACGTGACGGAGCGCAGCCTGCGCTGGGCGGCCGGGGCCGCGCGGCTCAAGCCGGGCGTCACGCTGGAGCAGGCCCGGGAACAGATGAGCGGCGTCACCGCGGCGCTCGCGCAGGAATTCCCCGACACGAACCAGGGGCTCGGCGCCGCGCTCGTGCCCCTGGAGGAGTTCTGGTTCGGCAAGCTGCGCAACGGCCTGGTCATCCTGAGCGTCGGCGCCGTCATCCTCCTCGTCATCGCCTGCATCAACGTCGCGAGCCTGCTGCTCACCAAGGCCGTGGTCAAGCAGCGCGCCTGGGCGATCCGGGTCGCGCTCGGCGCGAGCCGCGGACGCATGGTGCGCCAGCTCCTGACCGAGAGCCTCCTGCTCTCCGTGATCGGCGCCGTCGCCGGGCTCCTCCTCGCGCAGTGGGCCGCCCGCGCGCTGATCGCGGTCAGCGGCGCCCAGTTCCCGAGCTTCATCCACGTAGGCGCGAAACCGGGCGTGATCGCGGCGACCCTCGCCCTGGCCGTGGTCTGCGGCCTGGTGTTCGGGCTCGTGCCGGTCCTGACCAGCTTCCGCTCCCGGATCACCGAGAGCCTCGGCCGCGACGAGAAGTCGGAGCGGCCGGCCGGCCGCGGCTGGGTGCGCTTCCAGAACGGCGTGGTCGTCGCCCAGGTGGCGCTGGCCCTGACGCTCTCGATCGGCGCCGTGCTGATGGCCAAAGGCTTCTACCAGATGATCGGCCAGGACCTCGGTTTCCGCCGCGAGGGGCTGCTCACCTTCCGCATGGAGCCGCGCGGGGGGAAGTATCTGGACGACCAGGTGATCGTCAACCTGGTGCGCCAGGAGTACCTGCCCCGGATCTCGGCCGTCCCCGGCGTGGGCCAGCTCGCGATCGCCGCGTCCACGATTCCCACCGATGACTGGGCAGGGTCCTACATCACGGTCGAGGGCGAGGCCAGCGACCGGCCCGACGGCACCTACGCCGCCATGGTCCGGACGGTGACCCCGGCCTACTTCGACGTCCTCGGCGCGCCCATCCAGAAGGGCCGCGCCTTCGACATGTACGACACCGAGTCCAACACCGTGATCATCAGCAAGGCCATGGCGGACCAGCACTGGCCCGGCCAGGATCCGATCGGCAAGCGCCTCAAGCTCGGCCCGATGGCCAAGGAGATGCCCTGGCTCTCCGTGGTCGGGATCGCCACCGACGTCCAGTACGAGGGGCTGCAGGGAGAGGCGGCTCCCGCGCCCGACATCTATCTCTCGATGCTGCAGTACGTCCGCCGCCCGCTGACGGTCAACTTCCTGGTGCGCCCCAAGCCCGGCGTAACGGTGGACCAGCTGCGGGCGCCTCTCCACCAGGAGATGAAGGCGATCAATCCCGAGATCCCGGAGTTCGACATGGTCACGATGGAGGAGCGGCTGGCGAAGCAGACGAACACGGCGCGGTTCCAGGTCATCCTGATCAGCGTCTTCACCGTCCTCGCCCTGGTCCTGGCCGCCATCGGCATCTACGGCGTGATCTCCTACAGCATCACCCAGCGCTCGCGCGAGATCGCGATCCGCATGTCGCTCGGGGCCGACCGCGCCCGCATCCTGCGCATGGTCGTGGCGCGCGGCGCGGTGCTGGCCGTGATCGGGCTGGCCCTGGGCCTGATCGCCGTCTTCATCCTCAACCGGCAGCTCGCCGGCCTGATGTCCCAGGCCAGCATCATCGATCCCCTGGTCCTGGGCGGCACCTCCCTGGCGCTCTTCCTGGTGACGCTCGCGGCGAACTTCCTGCCCGCGCGCCGCGCCGCGGTCCTCGACCCCATGAACGTCCTGAGATTCGGATAGGCGGGCGGCATGGCGATCATCGGACGCGACCGCTCCGGCACGCTCGAGGACCTGGTCCTCACGGCGGACGAGGGGCCGGCGGGAGAGACTGTTGCCCTGGCGCCGCTCTCCCACGGTCAGCGCTCGCTCTGGTTCCTGCACCACCTCGCGCCCGTCGGCGGCGCCTACAACATCGCGGCCGCGATGCGCCTGCTCACCCCGGTCGACGCGGGCGCGCTGGAGCGCGCGTTCCAGGCCCTGGTGGACCGCCATGCGGCCCTGCGCACGACCTTCCCGGCCGTGGGCGGCGAGCCCTGCCGGCAGGTCGCGGCGGAGCTGGAATTCAAGCTCGCATGCGAGGACGCCGCGGGCTGGAGCGGCGAGCGGCTGCGGGCGCGCCTGGCCGAGGAGGCCTGGCGGCCGTTCGACCTGGAGCAGGGGCCGCTCCTGCACGTCACTCTCTTCACGGGCCATTCCTCCGGGCCGGTGCTCCTCCTCGTGGTCCACCACATCGTGTCCGACTTCTGGTCGCTCGCGATCGTCATGCGCGAGACGCCCGCGCTGTACCGCGAGGCGGCCGGCGCCGGGCCGGCGCGGCTGCCGCCGCCGGGGCTCCCCTACGAGGAGCACGTGCGGCTGGAGCGGGAGGCGCTGGCCGGCGAGCGCGGCGCGGCGCTGCTCGCCTACTGGAAGGAGGCTCTCGCGGGTTTGCCGGCGCTGGAGCTTCCCACCGACCGGCCGCGGCCGGCCGTCCAGACCTACCGCGGCGACTGCCACCGCCTGCGGCTCTCCGGCGAGCTCGCGGCGG
>JAXDKG010000051.1:0-186310 GCA_034667225.1 Acidobacteriota bacterium | reverse complement strand
GATGGGCACCCAGGCCCTAAGGCACTTTGGATCGGCCTTCAGCGCACTCGCGATTTCGTCATCGCTATCCAGGCACGGGAGGCCATACCCTAGATGTGTATAAGAGGATGGGTTGAAACCCCAGGCTTCACCCTGCTACGATGTTCACGAGCCGCCCCGGCACCACGATCACCTGGCGCACGGCCTTGCCCTCGAGGAAGCGGCTCGCCCCTTCGCTCGCCAGGGCGATACGGCGCGCGTCCTCGTCGGGGATGCCCACGGGCACGGTGATCCGGTCGCGGAGCTTGCCGTTGACCTGCACCACCAGCGTGATCTCCTCGGCCGCGGCGGCCTTCTCGTCAACCTCGGGCCAGTCCTGAAGGTGGATCGAGCCTTCCTTCCCCAGCCTCTCCCAGAGCTCCTCCGCGATGTGGGGCGCAATGGGAGCCAGCATCTTCAGGTAGATCTCCAGCGCCTCGGTCCAAGCCGGCGTGCCTGCCGCTTGGGAGCGCGCCTGGGACATCTCGTTCTGCAGCTCCATGAGGGCCGCCACGACCGTGTTGAACTGGAGCTCCCCCATCTCGCGCGTCACCTGCTTCAAGGTCTGGTGGAGCTTGTGCCGCAGGCGGTCGACCGTCTCCTGATTGGCCTCTACCGCTTCAGCATCCTCCGTGAAGATCGACCAGACGCGGCGCAGCCAGCGGGAGGTCCCTTCGATGCCCCGGCTGTTCCAGGGGGCGCCCATGTCCCAGCGCGCGAAGAACATCAGGTAGGCGCGCACCGTGTCGGCGCCGTAGCGGTCCACCAGCTCGTCGGGCGCCACCACGTTGCCCCGGCTCTTGGACATCTTTTCCGAGTCTTCGCCCAGGATGATCCCCTGGTTGCGCAGCCTGACCATGGGCTCATCGCCCTGGACGATGCCGATGTCCCGGCAGGCCTTGTGGAAGAAGCGCGTGTAGATCAGATGCATGGTCGCGTGCTCGATGCCGCCCGTGTAGAGGTCCACCGGCATCCAGTAGCGGTACTCGACGGGATCGAAAGGCCCGTCGTCGTAATGCGGGCTCAGGTAGCGCAGGTGGTACCAGGAGGAGCACATGAACGTGTCCATCGTGTCGGTCTCGCGCTCGGCCGGACCGCCGCAGGACGGACACTCGACGTTCTTCCACGTCGGATGGAGCTTGAGCGGGCTCTCGCCCGTGGGCCGCCACTCCACGTCGTCCGGCAGCAGGACCGGCAACTCGTCCTCGGGAACGCCCACGGGGCCGCACTTCGGGCAGTGGACGATCGGGATCGGCGCGCCCCAATAGCGCTGGCGCGAGATGAGCCAGTCGCGCAGGCGATAACTGATCGTTTTCTTGCCCGCCCCTTTTTCCTCCAGCCAGGCCACGGCGCGGCCGATCGCCTCCTCCGCGGGAGTGCCGGTGAGAGGGCCGGAATCGGCCATGGCGCCGCTCTCGGGGTGGATCACCGGCTTGATCTCCAGCCCGAACTTCTGGGCGAACTCGAGATCCCGCTGGTCGTGGGCGGGCACGGCCATGATGGCGCCGGTGCCGTAGCCCATCAGCACGTAGTCGGCGGTCCAGACAGGGATGCGCTCGCCGCTGGCCGGATTGATCGCGTAGCCGCCCGTGAAGACGCCGGTCTTCTCCTTATCCGTGGCCTCGCGCTGAACGTCGGTCTGGCGGAGCGCCGGCACGACGTAGCCGTCCACCTCCGCCTTTCGGTCCGGTGTCGTGAGGCGGGCGACGAGCGGATGATCCGGAGCCAGGACCATGAAGGTGGCGCCCCAGATGGTGTCAGGCCGGGTGGTGAAGACCTCGATGGGGTCTCCCGCTTCAGTCGGGAAGACGACGCTCGCCCCTTCGGAGCGGCCGATCCAGCGGCTCTGGAGGGTCTGCACCCGCTCAGGCCAGTCGATCGGGCCGAAGTCCAGAAGCTCGTCGGTGTACCGGGTCGTGCGGAAGAACCACTGCGACAGCTCCTTGCGAATGACGGGCGTGCCGCAGCGCTCGCAGTGGCGGTCATCGCCGATGACCTGCTCGCGGGCCAGGGTGGTGTTGCAGCTCGGGCACCAGTCCACCGCGGCCTTCTTGCGGTAGGCGAGGTCGTTCAAGAAGAACTGGAGGAAGAACCACTGCGTCCAGCGGTAGTACTCGGGGTCGGACGAGATCGCCTCGCGCCGCCAATCGATCATGGTGCCCATGCGCCGGAGCTGTCCGCGCATGCGGTCGATGTTGGCGTACGTCCACTCCTTGGGATGGATGTTGCGCTTGATGGCCGCATTCTCGGCCGGCAGGCCGAAAGAGTCGAAGCCCATGGGGAAGACCACGTTCCGGCCCCGCATCCGCATGAAGCGGGCCTGGGCGTCGGACGGCGAGATCGCGTACCAGTGGCCGATGTGCAGGTCGCCCGAAGGGTACGGCAGCATGGTTAGGGCGTAGTGCTTGGGCCGGGCGGGATCGACATCGGAGCGATAGAGCCCCTCTTCCTCCCACCGCTGTTGCCACTTCGGCTCGATCGCGGCGGGATCGTAGGCAGAGTCTTTTTCCATGGTCGGGGGATTCTATAGCGTCGGCACCGCCGCCCGCAGCGCTTCCAAAAAGCGCACCAGCCGCTCCATCTTCTTGGGCACCTCGTCCTTCAGCTCCGCGGGAGAGAGGCCGGGGCGCCGGAGCTCGGTGCAGTAGCCCTCCAGCTTGGTCACGGCTTCCTCCGTGATGCCACGGAAAGGAGTGATCTGCTTGAGGGCAGGGACCAGCCGCTCCTGGACTTCCTTCAGATAGGGCTGGATCGACTGGAACATGGCCACCGGAATGCGCGCGTGCTTGCTGAGCAGGCGCTGGGTCATCCGGAACGCGCTCAGGTTCGAGTTGGCCGGCGCCAGCAGCTCGCTCAGGAGGTCGGACACCATCTTGAGCGACGGCCGCAGGTTCGCCCGGGGCGCTAGATCGTCAAGCGTCGGCGATGAAGGGGGCGGCGGCTCGGGCTCGTTCTGCACCCAGTCCATGGCGGTCGAGGGCGTCCACATCTCCACAGTGGGCTCAGGGATGGAGCTCGGCTCGGGCGCCCGATACTCCGGGATGGGCGGCGGAAGCATCCACTCCTCGAGCTCCGGCAGAGGTTCCGGAGCGGGAGGTGCCACCTTGGCTGGCTTAGCCGCCTTGGCCGGTTTCGGTGGCGGGGCCGGAGCGGGCACCTCGGGCTCGGGCTCGGGCTCGCGCATGGTCACACTCAGGGAGGCTCTCCGCGTCACCGCTCCGAGCAGCAGATCCAGGAAGATGCGCAGATCGTCCTCGGCCAGGAGCGGGATCAGCGAATCCAGTCCCTGGCCCGGGGTCGACGCCGTGGGCGCCGGCCGGTTCTTCACCGCCATCACCCGTGCCCGCAATCCCTCGACCTTCTTGTCCCCGACGAGCTCCTTGAGGATCGTCACGTCCAGGACGGCGGCCATCTCCAGCGTGAGCTGGACCAGGCGGGCGTAGGTGGGCGCCAGGTCCTGCCCGCCGCCGTGCTCGGTCGTGGACCAGGTCTTCTGGTGCAGCGTCTCCAGCTCGTTGATGCGCTCGCTCAGGAGGATTTCGCGCCGGCTGATCTGGTGGTAATCGCCCGAATAGAGAGCCCGGCGGGTGCGCTCCTTGAGCAGCTTGGCGATCTTGCCCCGCAGGCTGGGGAGGTCCGCCAGCGCGTACTGGTCGGCCCGGATGCCCCGCTGCCAGCCGGACACCAGCTCCACGAAGTGGATCTGCTCGGGGAGCTGCTTGATGACCGCGGTGACCTCTTGAAGGAGATCCACGAGCTCGTGGGTGTTGCGGAACTCCTCCGCCTTCTCGGGGAAGAGGACCGGCTCGAGCTCCACCCCGTTCCAGAGCCCCTGCGCGATCAGGCTCGCCGCGGCACCCATCATGGAGCTGGCGTACTTGCCCTTGAGGTCGGCGCTCAGCTCGCAGAGAAGCTGGCGCTCGTCCTGCGTCGCGGGCACGCCCGGGCCGCGCTCCCGCAGAGGTTCCAGCATCTTCTCCACGCGCCTCAGCTCATGCTCCACCATGTGGTGGATGCCGCTGAACATGAAGCGGACGTCCTCCCGCGTCGGCTCGTCGTCCGACTCCGCTGATTCCTTGGGGATCTTGCCCAGCGTGGCTGCGACCCGCTTGGGAATGCCCTGGATGAGCGTGACGAGAGCGTCGAGGAAGCCCACGAACGCCTCGGGCTCCTCCGGCGGGTAGTAGAGGAGCCGCCACGGGGCGGTCTGCTCGAAATCGTCCACGCTCCTCCGCACCATCTCGTAGACGGCGATCCTTGCCGGACCGACCTGCCTCAGGATCTCCTCGCGGGTGGACGGCGTCGGTTGCAGGCGCGCGCGGGCCGGCGTCGGGGAAAGTGATTCCCCGCTACCCTCGATCCCTTCGGGCAGCGCCCAGGAAAAATCTTCGTCCATGTCGGGTCTCAGAACCGGAAGTATAGCGGCTTGGGACATCCGGCGTCGCGAAAAGGCGTGGGTGCTACAATTTTGGCTATGGCCGCCGATGGGCGAGGGGTGCAGGAGGGCCTTGATCTGGGACGGGAGGATCACCCCCTGCTCCCGCTCCTGCCCATGCTCTACCTGGTCTGGGCGGACGGCGAGCTGACCGCGGCCGAGATCGACGGGATCACCTCCCGCCTCGATGTGGCCGATACCGCGCTCGACGAGGGCGCCCGGCAGCGGCTCCGCTACTGGCTGGACCCCGCACATCCGCCTCCGGCGAGCTCCCTGCGGGCGATCCTCCACACCATCCACCGTCTGCGCGACCGGCTGCCAACCGCGGAGTCGCTCACCCGGCTCGGCCTCGAGCTGGCGCGGGAGATCGACCCGGACCGACCTGCCTTCCGCATCGAGACTCTGGAGGAGATCGAGCGCGCGCTCGGCATGGCCAACCCGGACGCCGCCCGGCGTCTCCTGCTGGCCGATCTTCCCCGCCCCGAGCAGGCGGAAGACATCGAGCCTCCGGCCTTCGACCCCAGCGCCCTCCGCGCTCTCCTCGATGCTCCCTACGCCGAGGTGCGGAACCGCGTCCGAGCCCGCATCTCCAGCCCCGGCTTCTCCTATCTCTCGGAGCCGAATCGAGACGCCTACCGCGAGCAGGTCCTGGAGTGGTGCCGCCAGCTCGGCCGCGACGGCTTCGGCTCCCTCGGCTATCCGGAGAGCTGCGGCGGAGCGGGAGACCTGGGCCAGTTCATCGCCGCCTTCGAGACGCTCGCCTTCCACGATCCCAGCCTCGTGGTGAAGTTCGGCGTCCAGTACGGGCTTTTCGGCGGCAGCATCCTCCAGCTCGGCACCGAGCGCCATCACCTGGCCTGCCTGCCCCGGGCGGGAACCCTGGAGCTGCCGGGATGCTTCGCCATGTCCGAGACCGGCCACGGCTCCAACGTCGCCGACCTGAGGACGATGGCCCGCTTCGATCCCGCGAGCGGGGACTTCGTGCTCCACACGCCGGACCCCATGGCGCGCAAGGATTGGATCGGCAACGCGGCGCTGCACGGGCGGATGGCGGTCGTCTTCGCCCAGCTCGAGACCGGCGGGGAGTCTCACGGCGTCCACGCCTTTCTTGTGACGATCCGCGGCGACGACGGCTCACCTGCCACGGGCGTGATGATCGAGGACTGCGGACCCAAAGAGGGACTGAACGGCGTCGACAACGGCCGCATCACCTTCGACCGGGTGCGGGTGCCGCGGGAGGATCTGCTGAACCGGTTCGCGGACGTCAGCCCGGAGGGGGTCTACAGCAGTCCCATCGCCAGCCCGTCGAAACGTTTCTTTACCATGCTCGGCACGCTGGTCGCCGGCCGCATCAGCGTGGGGGCGGCGGCGCTTTCGGCGGCAAAGTCGGGTCTCGCCATCGCGGTCCGCTACGGCGAGAGGCGCCGGCAGTTCGGTCCCACCGGCCAGCCGGAGACGAAGCTGCTCGACTACCCGTCCCACCAGCGACGCCTCCTACCCCGGCTCGCGGCCTGCTACGCGCTCGACTTCGCCCACAAGGAGCTGGTGCGGCGCTTCCTGGCGAGGACAGGCGAGGATTCGCGGGAAATCGAAGCCTTGGCCGCGGGGATCAAGAGCTGGGCCTCGTGGCACACGGTTGCGACGCTCCAGGCCTGCCGCGAGTGTTGCGGCGGGCAGGGCTATCTCGCGATCAATCGCCTGCCGGGGCTCAAGGCCGACACCGACGTCTACACCACTTTCGAGGGCGACAACACCGTCCTGATGCAACTCGTGGCCAAGGGCTGCCTGACGCACTACCGCGACCAGTTCCACGAGATGGGCCTCTTCGGCCTGCTGCGCCATCTCGGCACGCGGACCGCCTCCGTCCTGACCGACTTCAACCCCCTCCTGGCGCGCAACGGCAGCGAGGCCCACCTGCGCGATCCGGCCTTTCAGCTCGACGCCTTCCGCCACCGCGAAGAGCACCTCCTGACCACGGCCGCGAGCCGCATCAAGGCCCGTCTCGATCGGGGCATGGACCCTTTCGAGGCGTTCCGAGAGTGCCTGGACCATCTCCTGCGCCTCGCCAACGCCCATGTCGAAAGGGTGATCCTGGAGCCTTTCACCGCCGCGGTGGAAGCCTCGAGCGGCGGGGAGAGGGAGGTTCTCACCCTGCTTCGCGACCTCTTCGTCCTCTGGCAGATCGAGGAGGACCGTGGCTGGTTCCTGGAGACCGGCCACATGGAGGGGGTGAAGACGAAGGCTATCCGCGCCCTGGTGGAACGTCTGTGTGCCGAGACGCGCCGCCACGCGCTCCCCTTGATCGAGGCCTGGGGGATTCCCGACGAGTGCCTCGCCGCCCCGATTGCCTTCGGCCCGGCGGCGGGGCTGTAGCGCGGTATTCTTATAGCCGTGAGGCAGCCGACTCGACCCACCCATCTGTCCGAGCACGCTGAACGGACGTTGCAGGCCCTCGCCGCCGCGGGACTGGGACACGTGATCTCTCTTGGCGGCGCACTCGGCCTCCTGCACTACCTGGACTATCGGTTCACTCACGACGTCGATGCCTGGTGGGAGCCTTCCGCATCGGCTCACGATCGGGAGCGGGTGCTTGAGGTCATCAAGGATGCTCTCCAGCCGAGTGGAGACATTCGGACGCGACGGTGGGGCGAAGTCGTGAGCGTCGAGCTGATTGTCGCCGGCAAAACAGTCTTCAGCTTCCAGATCGCCGACCGCTCGGCCCGGCTCGAGCCATCCACGACCCTCTCCTGGGCCGATGTGAGCATCGACAGTCTGTCTGATCTGGTGGCCAGCAAGATGGTGGCCCTCGTCGAGCGTGGCGCTCCCCGCGACTTTCGAGACATCCATGCGCTGTGCCACTCCGGGCTCATGACTGCGGGGGAGTGTTGGGACCTCTGGGGACAGCGTCAGCAACGGGCAGGCAGTGACGCCGACGCGCACCGTGCCCGTCTCGCCCTCTCTACCCACCTCTCCCGGATCGCCCAGCACCGCCCTCTCGCAAGCATCGCGAATCCGGACGAACGGGCAGAGGCCGAGTCTCTGCGAACCTGGTTCACCACGGAGTTTCTCAATGCCCTCCTGGATTGACGGCGCCCTCTACCCGGATACGGATGTCCCTAAGGAGCTCCGCACCCTGGCGGATCGGGTCGATTTCCTCTGCCGCCTGTGCTCGGCGTGGGATTTCGGGTTGCTTCCCGACAGGGAAACCGTTGAAGAGATCCGGCGCCCTGACTGGCGCGAGCCAGTCGACGCAGCCCGGCTGCTGACATCCCCGGCGTATCACCTTGTCCGCACATGGTTCGCGCTCCCCACCCTGCCTTACCTGGGTCAGCAGATCGCAATGATCCGAGACGATCCGAGCCTGTCCTACGTGTAGCCTAGAACCGCACTCGGAATTCCGCCCCGCCCTCCGGCCGGTTCTCCAGGCCGAACCCTGCGCCGTGGGCGATGAGGATTTCGCGGATCAGGGTGAGCCCCAGGCCGCGGCCGTCGCGCTTGGTGCTGAAGAAGGGGGTGAAGAGCAGCGGCCTCACCTCTTCCGGGATGCCCGCCCCCGTATCCGAGATCGTCAGCACCGGCCGCTCGCCGTCCGAAACCAGCCGCAGGGCGATCCGGCCGTCCTCGCCGATCGATTCCATGGCGTTCTTGAGGACGTTCACGAGCACCTGCTCGATCTGGTTGCGGTCCAGGTCCACCGGCGGCACTGGCCCGTTCGCCTGCCAATAGGCCTGGATACGCCGGCGCTCCAGCTGGGGGCGGAGGAGCAGCAGGATCTCCTCGAGAAGCTGGCGGAGGTCGCAGGGCCGGCGGTCCGGCTCGGGCAGGCGGACCACCTCGGCGAAGCCGTTCATGAAGGCGCCGAGGCGCTCCATCCGGGCGACCGCCACGTCGATCGCACCCAGGAAGTCGCGCCGGTCCTCCTCGGAGAGGTCCGAGCCATAGCCGCGGAAGGAGTCCAGCAGCGAGGAGACCGCGCCCACCGAGTTGTTGACCTCGTGGGACATCATCCGGATCAGCTTGCCATAGGCCGCCTTCTCCGACGCCCGCAGCTCCTCGGTCAGCTCGCCGACGAGCAGGAAGGTGCGCGGGAAGCCGCGGTCGAAGAACTCCGCGCGCGAGACCTTGAGCCGCCGCGGCCCATGCGAAACCACCCGCGACTCTCCCACCGGCACGGCGGCGAGCGCCTCCCCGAGCGGACCAATCTGAGCCAGCGGATGGCCGAGGGCTTCCTCGTCGAGGACCTGGAGCAGCTCCCGCGCCGCGGGATTGAGCGCGCTCACATGGCCGTCGAAATCCAAAGTCAGGACGCCGGCTGGCGAGGCGGAGAGCAGACGGTCGAGGAAGTAGTTGCGCTCCTGGAGCGTCAGCCGCTCGTCCCGCAGGCGCTCGATCATCTGGTTGTAGATGCGGATCAGGGCGTCCATCTCGGGCTGCCCCACCTCGCGGAACTGCGAGGTGAAGTCCCTCTCGCTCATCAGCTCCGCGCCCGTGCGGATCAGGTCCAGGGGGACAAAGAACGACTTCACCAGCATCGTGCCCAGGAAGATGGAGAGGACAAAGAGCGCCTCCACCGCCAGGAGCAGCCAGCGGCTCTCACGCAGGGCGATGAACGAGATCACCCCCAGGACCACATGGATCAGGATCAGGTAGGCGACGACCTTCGCTCTAAGGCTCAAGGCCATACTTTTCGAACCGCCGGTAGAGCGCCGCGCGAGAGAGTCCCAGAGCCTCCGCGACCCGGGTCACATTGCCCTCGTAGTGCCGCAGGCATTTGACGATCATGGCCTTCTCCATCTCGTCGAGCGTCATGCTGCCCGGACTGGGGAGAGCGTTGGGATCGCGGGCGGCGCGGGTCTCCAGGTCGGAGAGGGCGCGCAGGTCCTCCACCTCCAGCACGTCGCCGTCCAGCACCAGCACGGCGCGCTCCAGAGTCTGCTTGAGCTGGCGGATGTTGCCCGGCCAGCTCTGACCCTGCAACCAGGCGAGAGCCTTGTCGGAGATGGCGACCTCGGCCCCTCTTCGGTAGACCTGGGCAGATGCATCCAGGAAATGGCGGGCCAGGACGGGGACGTCCCCCCGCCGCTCGCGCAGCGGAGGCAGGTGGATCGCGATCAAGTTCAGGCGGTAGAGGAGGTCCTCCCGGAACTGCCCCTTCGCCACCTGCTCCCCCAGATCCCGGTTGGTCGCGGCGATCACCCGCACGTCCACGGTCCGCGTGATGCTCGACCCGAGCACCTCGTACGAGCGGTCCTGAAGCACGCGCAGCAGCTTCACCTGGGCGCTGGGATCGATCTCCCCGATCTCGTCGAGGAAGATCGTGCCGGCGTTGGCCATCTCGAAGCGGCCCTTGCGGTCGGTCCGGGCGTCGGTGAACGCTCCCTTCACGTGGCCGAACATCTCGCTCTCGAAGAGCGTCGAGGAAATCCCGCCCAGGTTGACCTTGACGAACGGTCCGCCCTTGCGCCGACTGTTGCGGTGGAGGGCCTCGGCCACCAGCTCCTTGCCCGTACCGCTCTCACCCGTGATCAGGACCGAGGCATCTGTGGGCGCCACCCGGCCGATGAGCTCCAGGATCTTCAGAAACCGGAGATCGCGGCCGATGAGCCCGCGGAAGTCGAAGCGCTTGTCGAGCTCCTCCCGGCTGGATGGGGCCGCCTTGGCATCTCCCGAGCGGGCTAGAGAGAGAGCGGTGTCCACCGACTGCAGAATCTGGGGATTGCTCCACGGCTTGGTGACGAAGTCCGCGGCGCCGGCCTTCATCCCCTCGACGGCCAGGGCGATCGAGCCCCAGGCCGTGATCAGGATCACCGGGAGCTGCGGCCGGCGGCGGCGGATCGCGCGCAGCAGCTCGAGCCCCTCTTCCCCCCCGGTGCCGCGGGAGAAGTTCATGTCCTGAAGAACGAGCGCGATCCCCTCCCCCTCCTTCTCCAGATGACGGAGCGCCTCCTCCTGCGACAGGGCACCCAAGGTGGCATGCCCATGCCGCTTGAGGAGGAGGCCGAGGGAAGCGACTACCGACGGGTCGTCGTCCGCGATCAGGATCATCGGGCTACTCGTAGCGCAGCGCCTCGGCGGGTTGGACCCGGCTCGCCAGGGTGCTCGGGTAGAAGGCGCAGAGCGCGGAGAGGAGGTACATGGCTACCATGGCGAAGAGGAACCCGGCCGCGAACACCTGCGGACGGATGAAGCCGATCAGGTCGAGGACCGGGATCTGGATCACCACCACCGCTCCCAGCAGCACCCCGAAGCTCGTCAGGATGACCTGCTCATAGAGCACCTGCCGGTGGACAGCCGAGCGGGAGGCTCCCGCCGCCCGCCGCAGCCCCAGCTCGCGGGTGCGCTGGAGCAGATTCTGCCACAGCACGCCGAGCAGACCGAGGGCCACCATGAGGAGCAGGAAGAACGCCACGATCCCGCCGGCGATCAGCGGGGCCAGAAACGTCCGGAAAGTGGACTGGCGCTCCTCGGCGAGCGGCTTGATCCGGAACGACCACTCGGGAGCGACGCCTTGGAGCAATGCGCTGAGCTTCTCCTCGAAAGCAGCCGAGGTACCGGGCTGGATCCGCAACAGGATGGACTGCGGCTGGAACCAGGACGGGGCGTCGAGCGGCATGTATTGGAACATAAAGTTGGTCCGGGCCGCGAGCTCGCCGCCCTTGCGGAACTCCCGCACCACTCCGATGACACGCTTCGGTGTCTCCTTGGGATCCGGATCCCCGAACTGGCGGCCGACCGGATCTTCGTCGCCCCACACCGTGCGGGCGAGATCCTGGTCGATGACGATCGGGTCCCAGGAGAGCGCCGCGTCCTCCTCCCGGAACCAGCGTCCGGCCACCACCTCGAGCCCCAGCACCTCGGCGAACTTCGTGGTGACGCCGTTCCCCTCCGCCTCCACATCCTTGCCGTCGATCGTGGTGCCCATGGTCCAGCCGCCCTGTTCATAGGGGCTGACCATGGCCGCCGCCGCTGACTGGACCGGCTCCAGCGCCTCCAGCTCGCGGAGCAGCCGCTCCATGACCTTCAGCCGGGCCGCGACCGTGGCGTCGTCGTCCTGGTTGCCCGCCTTCATGTCCACCGAGACCTTCCACACATTCTGCCAGGAGTATCCCAGGGATTGACGGTAGTTGTCCCAGAAATAGATCCCCAGGGTCGCGACCACGAACACCACCAGGAAGGAGAAAAAGATCTCCAGGATCATGAGGCCGTTGGTGCGCTTGCGGTTCCACACCAGCTTGAGCAGATGACGCGTCATACCGACCTCCCGCGAAGAGCCTGGACAGGGTGGAGCTTCGACATCCGCCAGGCCGGATAAACCCCCGAGAAGACGCCGAAGAAGACGGCCATGGCCAAGCCGTAGAGGAAGACCCGGAAGTTCAGCCCGAGCCGCGCGTAGGGCAGGAAGCCGCTCGCATTCAGCGCCGCGAGCACCGGAATGGCGAGCAGGACGCCGGCCACGGCCCCGAGCAGCGTCAGCACCAGGTTTTCGACGACGAACTGCCCCACCAGAGTCCGCGACGAAGCCCCGAAAGCCTTGCGGACGCCGATCTCCGAGGCCCGGTCCAAGATGCGGCTCAGGTTGATGTTGACCAGGTTCAGGGTCGGCAACAGCATGAACAGCAGCATCAGGAGGAACAGCACGGCCTTCACCGTCTCGGGCCGGCGCTCGTCCGTGTCGCCGGGGCCGGACTTCCGGACCATGCCCTCGAAGAGCGTGTCGGCGCCCGATATCAGCGTCTTGTAGCTCTTCGGGTCCGGAAGATGGTGCTCGGCCTGCCGCAGGAGTGCCTGGAATTCCGTCTTGATCGCCGGCAGGTCGGCGCGGTCGCGCGCCAGGATCAGCGCGGAGAAGCCGCTCATCCATTGCTCTTTGTAGCTGCCCGACTTGGAGGTGCTCGTCGGCACCCAGACGTCCGCAGAGGACGCGAAGCGGAGCTGGGGCACGTTGCGCACCACTCCCACCACACGGAAACGCTGTCCGTCCACCTCGATGGTCTTGCCCAAGGCCGGCTGGCCGTCGAAGAAGCGGCCGCGCGTGGCCTCGTTGATGACCGCCACGAAACGGGCGCCTCGCTCATCCTCGACGGAGAACGGTCCGCCCTCCAGGAACTCGAAATCGAGCACCTGCCAGAACTCGCCATCCGTGTGCCGGAGCTGCGACTCGATCTTCTTGCCGCCGACGTAGGAGGC
Source organism: Acidobacteriota bacterium (assembly GCA_034667225.1). Taxonomy (GTDB): domain Bacteria; phylum Acidobacteriota; class Thermoanaerobaculia; order Multivoradales; family UBA5704; genus DATMER01. The sequence goes on along the minus strand of JAXDKG010000051.1, from coordinate 173,670 downwards.
CGCAGTCCGCGCCGAGGAGAGGATGGAAACCTTTTCCACTCCGGGCAGCTTCGCGAGCGGCCGGGCATAGCGGTCGAGAAAACCATACCCGGGGTCGGAGCTCTGCGTGTTCTCGGGACCCTTCATAGTCAGCCGGTAGACCCCCAGCGTCCGCTCGCTGCGGGTCTCCGGAGCCTGCGGCGCGAAAGAGTGATCGAAGATCGCGGTAGCCACCAGGAGCACGAGCATGGTTATGCTGATCCCGAACAGGCTGATGAACGTGAAAAACTTCCGCCGAGCCAGGACCTTCAGGGCGACTTTCAAATAGTTTCTGATCATCACTGCACCTGCCGGCCGTCGAAGAGCCGCACCGTGCGATGCGTGCGCTCGGCCAGCCGCGGATCGTGGGTGACCATGACGACCGTGGTCCCCTCGTTCTTGTTGAGGCCTTCCAGGATGTCCATGATCTCGTCGCCCATCTGGCTGTCAAGGTTGCCGGTCGGCTCGTCAGCGAGGAGGATCGCCGGCCGGCCGACGATGGCGCGGGCGATCGCCACCCGCTGTTGCTGGCCGCCCGAGAGCTGCGTCGGGAAGTGGTGCGTGCGCGACGAAAGGCCCACGCGGTCGAGCGCCGCGAGCGCCGCCTTCCTGCGCTCCCGGTTCGACATCTTGCGGTAGAGCAGCGGGATCTCCACGTTGTCCGCGACCGAGAGGTCGGACACCAGGTGGAACTGCTGGAAGATGAATCCGATCCGTTCGTTCCTGACGCGGGCGAGCGCGCGGTCCCCCTGACCGTTGATCGCGATGCCGTCGAGCTCGACCTTGCCTTTCGAAGGCTCGTCGAGCAGTCCCATCAGGTTGAGCAGCGTGCTCTTGCCGCAGCCCGAGGGGCCCATGATCGAGACGAACTCCCCCTTCTCGACCGCGAGGTTGATGTTGTCGAGCGCGGTCGTCTCGATGCGGTCGGTGCGGTACATCTTGCTGACCTGATCCAAATGAATCATGGCTCTCTCTCCTGATTATTTGAGGCTCACCTGTTCCAGGTGGGCGTAATCGCTCATGTCGGAGAGGATTGCTTCCTCTCCCTCCGAAAGGCCGTCGAGAACTTCGTAATGGTCATACCCGGTCACTCCGAAACGCACGCTCCGGCGGACAGCCCGGTCTCCCTCCACGACGAAGACCGGCTGCACCGCGCCGCCTTTCGAGAACGGCCCCTTGGGGACCCGCAGCGCGCCGGTCCGGGAGGCCGTGACCACCAGCACGTCCAAGCGCAGCGCGTTGCGCAGCTTGGGATGGCGGGCATCGTCGAGGTCCACGGCGAACTTGACCGCACCGTTCTCAATGGTCGGGTAGATGTTGGCGAGCCGTCCCGAAAGGGGCTGGCCGTCGATCATCACCCGCACGGGAAGCCCGGGGGCAAGACTGGAAGAGTGGACATCCGACACCGTGGCCTCGACGCGGAAAGAATCGAGGTCCGCGATGCGGGCGATGACCTCGCCAGTGCGGATGGTGGCGCCCTCCTGGGGGATGACCCAGGTGAGGACTCCAACGCGGTCCGAGCGGGTGCTGGCGAGCTCGAGCTGGCGCAGGGCGCCAGCGCGTTCCTTGTAAAGGGTCTGCAGGTCGAGCGCCAATCCCTGCACGCGGGCCTGGGCCGAGAGCCGCTCGTCCTCGACCGACTCCTCTAGCTGGGAGAGCTCGATGCGCGCCTTCTTCGCCTCGATCTCCGAGGCCTTGAGGTTCTGCTCGGAGACGAGACCGTCCTTCCGCAGCTTGCGGTTCTGCTCGGCGCGGTACTCGGCGGCCTCGGCGTCCAATCGGCTCGACTCGATGCGGCCGCGCAGGTCACGCAGGCTCTTGTCGAGTGCGAGGCGGATCTGTTCCTGCTCGTTGACCTTCTTGGCGAGGTTGTCCTCGATGGTTTCGAGAGCCAGCCTGTACTGGGACGTATCGAGCCGGAGGATCTCGTCCCCGGCGCGGACGGTCTCGCCCGGCCGCTTGAGGATCTTCTCGACGCGGGCATCCACCGGGCTCGACAGCACGCCTTCGAAAGCGGGGATGACGGTGCCCGAAGCCTCGACGATCCCCTCGATGGGTCCCCGGTCCACCCTCCCCGTCCGGATCCGGTCGCGCTCCACGGAAGGCCGCAGCCACCCGGGCAGCAGCACGAGGACGGCCACGAACAAGCCCAGGGAAGCGGCTCCCCATGCCAATCGGCGCCCTATCCGGCGCCGCTGAAAGCTTTGATCCAGTTCACGGTCCATGTTGCGTTCTCCTCGGTCGGCTACCAGAGGGAGCACGGCCCGTGCCACAGGCTAAGTGTCTGAAATAAAATGGATTGATGGAATTTGAGCGGCTGCGGAAGCGTCCGGCTTCGGGCGCGGTGTCCGGAAATGAACGGTGGCTTACAATGAGCCACTGACATGCCTACCTATTTGGACCTCGAGACCTGGCTCCGGCGCGAGCAGTTCCACTTCTTCAAGGAGTATGACAACCCCTTCTTCAACGTCTGCGTCCAATTGGACGTGACGAATCTTCGGCAACTCCCCCGCGAGCGGGCTCCCTTCTTTCTCACCTACCACTACCTGGCTCTCAAAGCTGCCAACGAGGTGGAGCCGTTCCGGTATCGGCTGCGCGGGGACGGGGTCCTCGTTCACGACCGCATCGGCATGGGGACCACGATCCTGCTCGACAGCGAGCGCTTCGGGTTCTGCTACTTCGATTGGGACGACGACTTCTCACGATTCGTGGTCAAGAGCACTGCCGCATTGGAGACACTCCGCTCGGGAGACGGCCGGCTGGAGCCGCACAAGGATCGGGACGACTTGCTTCACTGTTCGGTGCTGCCCTGGATCTCTTTCACCAGCTTCTCCCATGCCCGAAAGAAGGATCCTGAGGACTCGGTCCCGAAGATCGTCTTTGGCAAGGTTTTCCAGGACCGCATGCCGATCTCCATCGAGGTGCACCACGCGCTCATGGACGGCGTGCACGTCGGGAGATACCTCGAACGGCTGGAGAGCTTCTTCGCCGATCCCGCCGCCCCGCTCGGCATAGAATCGGGCCCATGATCGAGCTGATCTGCGCCGCGACCTGAAGCACCTGCCGCAAGGCGGTCGCCTTGCTGGACGGGAAGGGAATCGAGTACCGCTACCGGGAGTACAACCGGGAGCCGCTGTCCGAGAAGGAGATCCGCGAGGTGCTGCGCAAGCTGGGCCTCCGCCCGCGCGACGTGCTGCGGAAGAACGACCTGGGCTTCACCGGTGAAGAGCCGGACAAGGAGCTGATCGCCGCCATGGCGCGCCACCCGACCCTGCTTCAGCCCCCTATCGGAGTGCTTGGAGACAGGGCCGTGGTCGGCCGGCCGCCGGAGCGGCTCCTGGAACTGGTGGAGGATCGATGAGCGAGGAGCACAGAGGACACGTGGAGCCGATCTCGGTGCGCTGGGGGGACATGGACTCCATGGGGCACGTCAACAACGCCAAGTACTTCACCTACTGCGAGTCGGCCCGGATGAGCTACTTCGCGGCGGTGCACATGTACGACCACCGGCAGGGGGAGAAGCACGGTCCGGCGCTCGCCGCCGCACACCTCAACTTCCGCCAGCAGGTGCGCTATCCCGCCGAGCTCGAAGTCCTCGCCCGGGTCTCCGAGATCGGACGGAGCAGCTTTCGGATGGACTACGAGATCGTCTACCGCGGCACCGAAACCCTCGGCCAGCGGGTGGCCGACGGCCACGGCGTCATCGTCTGGGTCGACTACGGAACCGGCCGGTCCATCCCCTTACCGGAGAGCCTGAAGGAGGAGATCCGGCAATTCGAGGGGATGGAGGATAAGATCGAAGTGTCATGAGAACCGCTGAGACCCGGGAAGTCCATATCGGCAAGGTCGTCCGCAACGCGGTCCTCTTCAACTTCGGAAGCAAGCGCGGAGGTGCCGTGCAAGGCGACGATCTGCTGAAGGCGGTGAGCCGTCTCTTCATCCTCCTCGGGGAACGGCGGACCGACTACCTCCTCGTCGGAGGCATCGCCCTCCTCAAGTACGTGGAAGGCCGCAACACTGAGGACATCGACCTCATCATGGCGCTGTCCTCCCTGGAGAAGCTGCCCGAGATCCGGATCGATAAACAGGACGACGACTTCGCGCGCGGCACCTTCGACGGCCTCCAGATCGACCTCCTCCTGACCAGCAATCCGCTGTTCGAGAAGGTCAGGCGGCGCTACGCCACGACCCAGCGTTTCGTCGAACGGGAGATCCCCTGCGCCACGGTGGAGGGCCTGCTGCTCCTCAAGCTGTACGCCCTTCCCTCCCTCTATCGCCAGGGGAACTTCGCCCGCGTCGCGCTCTACGAAGGTGACATCGCGACCCTGATGCACGACTACCGGCCGCCGGTCGAGCCGCTCTTCGAGGAGCTGAAGGAGCACCTCAGCACCACTGACATGGCCTCTCTCCGCAAGATCACCGGTGAGATCCAGGAGCGTATCGAGCGTTTCGATCGGCAGTAAGATCCTCCGGCGATGAAGACCGCGGTCCGCATCCTGTTGACGCTCGCCCTGCCGGGGCTCCTCGGCTGCGTCGGCACGCGTCCGCCCTCCGGCCCGGAGACTCCCCCGCGGCCTCCGGCGAAAGGCATGGCGGCCCTCGACGTCCTGCGGCAGCGCGAGCCGGATACGGAGTGGGACCCCGCCAGCCTGCTCGAGGCGGACCTGAACCAGGATGGGACGGAGGATTACGCCCTGACCGGCATCCGGGGCAACCGGCTCGTCGTAGGGATCGTGCACGGTCCGGTCGGGGACTCCTGCCGGCATTGGACCCTGGGGTTCCCCTGGGACGGCACGCAGGATGCCCTCTGCTCCCGCGAGGCCACGATCGACCTGGAGAAGATCGAGGAGGAAGGGTCCCCCGCCAAGCCGGGGATCAACCTCCACGACGACCAGTGCGACGCCTTCCACATCTTCTGGGATCCTGAGCAACAGGCCTACGACTGGTGGCGGCTGTAAAAGCCCCACTCCACCCCATCCTCCACCCGCCTCCCCACCAGCCGGCACGGCATTTCGGGCAAGCCTCCGAGCTCCTCCCCCCGCGCCAGCGCTCCCAACAGGGCCTCGGGGTCGTGCAGGAACCCCACCGTCTGGGGAGCAGCCTCCTCGCCCGCCGGCCGCGCTCGACGCAGCTCCAGCGAAGCGCGCTCATAGGCCGCGACCTCCTCCAGGTAGGGGATTTCGAGCCCCTCCCCCGCCCGCTCCAGAATGTAGTCGCAGAAGGCCACGGCCTCCTCCAGATAGTAGAAGCTCACCGGCAGGCGCCTCTTCCAGAACTCTCCCACTTCCCGGATGCGGACCTCGCGGCCGAGCACGGCGCAGGTCAGGGGAATCCACGCCAGGAGCTTGGCCAGACGGAAACCGACGTGCAGCGTGCGGGTGATATCCAGTCCGCGATCGACGGCCACGGCCAGGAGACGCTCCCGCTCCAGGTCCGACAGCTCTGCGGGAAGGGCCTCGGCCCCGCGCCCGCGAACGCCGTCCCGGAAATCGGGATCGACTACCAAGCGAGCCAACGCGGACTGGAAGACCGCAGCGCTCACGCGGTCTGCTCCAACGGCGCGCAACGGTACCGGTGCCAGAGCTCCCGCAACCTCAGGAGCTCCCTCTCCAGGCGCTCGCTCCCCATGTCCACGAACCAGGAGCCGAGCATCTCGAAGGTGACGCCGCCCAGGTTCGGGCAGCGCGGCAGGGCGTATTCGAGGAGCGACCAGACAGGATCGGGCAGCGGTCCGCAGTGGGCGTCGAGCCACCAGCCCTCGTGCTCCATGCCGCCCGCCACGTGGATCTCCACCACGCGGCCCATGTCCAGCTCGTCGAGGAGCCGGAAGGCGTCGGCAGCATGGTTGACGCTGTTGCAGTAGACGTTGTGGAGGTCGAGGAGCAGACCGCAGCCGGTCCTCGCGCACAGGGCGTTGAGGAACTGCGCGTCGCTCATCTCCTCGCCCGGCATCTCGAAAAAATAGACGTTGTTCTCCAGCAGGAACGGCACCGGCAGCCGCCTTTGCACCTCGGCGATCCGGGGCGCCAGCGACTCCAGCGTCTCCTCGTCGCGCGGCAGCGGCATCGTCACTCCGACGTTCATCTCGTCGATCCCATGCTCTGCAAGGTTGTAGGCGAGATGATCGCTGTGCCACGGGAACCCGAACCGTTCGAACCACCTCTCCACCTGGCCCAGATGGTCGCGGTTGAAGCGGTGGGCGGTGCCGATGGACAGTCCGATTCCATGGGGGATCACCGGCCGGCCATCCGCCCAGCGGCGGAGGAACGCGAGCCCCTCCTCGTCGTCTACGTAGCGCGGCGTCTTGCCGGCTCCCAAGTCAGTCCACAACAGGTCGGGGACGATTTCGACGTAGTCGAACGTGTCCCGCTTCTCCTCGATGTAGGGGCGCAGGGCGGGCTGGTAGGCGAGGCCGATGCCGAGCGATGGGATGCGATCCATGTTTGCTCCTCCAAAGACTGAGGCGCGCGGACGGGCTGCGCTCACTGTGGGTTGGTGACGAGGTCCTGGATGACCAGCTTCTCGAGGCCGGACAGGCAGGGGGCACAGCCTTTGATGCCGGGCAGGTCCTTGATGGTCAGAACCCGCTCCAGAATGCCTACGACTTCCTTGAAATCGGTTCTTGAATCGAGGGCGAGGCGAAGCTCGCGCACTCCCGCTTCTCCCTTTCTCTTCAGCTCGGGCATGTCGACTCCTTTCACAAGACAGGGGGGTTGAATCAGTTCTCTTTACAGGGCAGCCCGTCCGCTTGCCTGCACTTTCTCGGGCGAATCGCCCCGGGGATTCGTTACACTCGTCGCACCTTGCGCGAACGCCTCTCCGATCCCCTCGAAGGCCGCGACCGTGTCGGCCGCTACGACCTGATCCGGCGGATCGGCACCGGCGGCGTGGCCGTGGTCTACAGAGGGTGGGACCCCGAGCGGCATGCCGACGTCGCGATCAAGGTCTGCACGAGCACCAATCCGAAGCTCCGCCGGCGCTTCCTGCTCGAAGCCCAGATCGCCGCGGCCCTGCAGCACCCGAACGTCACCCGGGTGCTGGAGCTGGGGTCCGAGGGCGACTTCCCCTACCTGGTCCAGGAGCTGCTCGAAGGCGAAGACCTGAGCGCCTTCATCAAGCGGGGGGACCCGATGACGCTCCGCGAGCGGACCGCGGTGCTCCTCCAGATCGCCCGCGGGCTGGCCTACGCCCATTCCCAGGGCGTCCTCCACCGCGATGTCAAGCCGCGCAACGTGCGGGTGCTGCCGGACGGCTCCGTCAAGCTCATGGACTTCGGCTTCGCCAAGCTGCTCGACCGGGATTTGAACCTCACGACCAAGGGGGTGGCCATCGGCACGCTCGGCTACGTCTCCCCCGAGCAGTTCCGCGGCGAGCAGGTGGACGCCCGGGCGGACGTCTTCTCCTTCGGCGTCCTGGCCTACGAGCTGCTCACCGGCGTGCGCCCGTTCGCCGCCACCAGCTTCCCGGAGGTCTCCCGCCGGCTCCTGGAAGAGGATCCGAGGCCGATCCATGAGCTCAACCCCGAGTACGATCCCCGGCTCTCCGCCCTGATCGCCGCCTGCCTGGTCAAGGACCGGGATCGACGCCTCGCCGGCTTCGAACCCATCCTGAAGGAGCTTGAAGCGCTCCAATCCGGCCTGCGATAAACTTCGTCCAAATGACCGACACGATCTACGACACCCTGATCGTCGGCGGCGGGCCGGCCGGGCTCACGGCGGCTCTCCACCTCGCCTGGCACGGCCGCAAGACGCTGGTCCTCGACCGCGTCAGCGGCCCGCTCTTCTTCACCCTGGAGCAGCTCCACAATGTGCCCGGCATGCCTCATGTGCGCGGTATCGACATCCAGAAGAGCTTGAGGGAACAGGCCAAGGAGATGGGCGCCGAGGTCCGCCGCGCCAATATCGTGAAGGCCGAGGGGCACGACGGGGACTTCCTCCTCACCGGCGAAAAGGGCGAGACCTTCCGCGGCCGCACGCTGCTCCTCGCGACCGGCGTGGCCCGCTACCATCCGCTCGTGGACGGCGACTTCACCCCCTGCTTCCACTACGCAGGCAAAGGAAACCTTTTCTACTGCTCGGATTGCGAGGCGCCCGAGGTGCGGGGCAAGGACACGATCGTGATCGGAGTGGGCTCGACGGACAGTGCAGCCGGCATGGCGCTGGGCCTCTCGCGCTACACCGACCGCCTGCGCGTTCTCGCCACGACCGAGCCCGGCCTGCCCGAACGCCACGCTGAGAAACTGAGAGAGAAAGGGATCGAGGTGATCCCCGGAAAAATTCAGCGCTTGGTGGGAGAGGACAAGATGCTCACCGGCCTCGAGCTCCAGGACGGCCGCACGCTGAATGCCGAAGCCTTCTTCGTCTCGAGCCCCGCCGTGGGCCGGACCGACCTGGCGCAACAGCTCGGCATCGAAATGGCCTCGACCGGCCATCACGTGCAGCCGAAGTCGCAACGAGGGGATACGAACGTTCCGGGAGTCTGGATCGCGGGAGACATCCGGCCCATGACCCAGCAGGTGGCTGTGGCCATGGGCACGGGCAACATCGCGGCGGTGATGATCGATCAATCCCTGCGGAAGCAGGACATCGGCTAGAGCTCACTCCATCAGCAGTTCCCGCCCCGATGGGCGCAGACGTCGTTGAGCAGGCTCGTGAAGCGGGTGTCCGGGATGGAAGCCCCCTGCAGCTTCACCGAGGTCGAGCTGTTGAAGGTCGAAAGTGCGCCGACCCACCTCACCAGGTCCGGGTCGTCGCCGAAATCCTGGATCAGCGGTCCGCCGGCCGAGCCTGCGCGCATGTCGGAGCCGTACAGGACGTTGGTCGGCTTCGCCGTCTTGTGATCCTTCGCGGTCACCTGGTGGACGATCTCGCCGCCGTCATGGCTGCTCGAATAGGCGAGCATGTGCACGTGGTTCGGGCGCAGGCGCTGGGTCGCATAGCCCAGGTAGCCCACGATGTCGCCGATCGTGTGGAGCGCGCCGTTGACCACCCGGTCCTCGAGCTCGATCAGCCCGAAATCCGCGGCATGGGGAAGCTTGCCCTTGCCGCTCGTCCAGGTCGAAGACACGGTCACGTACTCCCAGGCCCAGATGCCGAAGGGCGCCGTGCCGTCCCGGTAGACCGGGACGAACTCGAAGTCGTCGTAGAAGCCCGGGCTGGGGGTGCCGCTGTGGATGCACTGCGCCGCGGTCGCGATGACCCGATTGCGGATCACGGCCGCCGAGCAGTAGAAATCCCCCTGGCCTGGAATGGTGAAGAACAGCTTGCCCACGGTGGAGTAGGGATAGCTCTCGTCGGCCGATTCGGGCACGAGCCGGGAGCTGGTGAAATAGCCGCCGCCGCTGCCCGAAGCCGGCTCGGCGATGGAATCGAGGTCCTCGCCGAAGATCGAGGCCAGCTCGCGGTCCCGGGCGTCGAACAGCCGGTTCGACGAGTCGGCGCGGACTCCGGCCATCGGCGCCCGGCCCGCCGCGGAACGGCTCCCGGGGGCCGACTCCGTCTCTTCCAGGGCAGCGGGGAACGGATCGATGTCGGAATCGACCTGCCGCATGGGCAGCGGCCGGGCCGCGGCATAGCGCTCCGCCGTCCAGCGCTTCTCCGCCTTCTTGTTCGTATTCGAAAGGCTCACCGTGCCCGCCATGGCGGTAGCAGGGAGCAGGACCAGCACGAAGCCGAGCTTCAGGTACGTCGGGAACCGCATGGCACATCCTCCTCGTAGATTTGCAGGAACAGCTTACTCCAAAGCAGGAGTGAATTAGACTCTCCTCCCGGAGGACGTCCATGGACATCATCTGCCTCGACGAAAAGGGCTGTCTGTACCTCTCCCCGAAGATCGACGACTGGGAGGAGGTGGCAAAGCACGAGATCACGGTGGTGATCGATCTCGAAGGGGATCTCGACCACTGCATTCCGACGATGCCGAACCACGTCCTGTATATCTACTATCCAATCTACGACGAAGATTTGCCGGACATGCACAAGCTCCAGGCAGTGTCCCGGCTCGGCGCCTCGATGGTAGAAGCCGGGCACAGAGTGCTCTCCCACTGCGGCATGGGCTACAACCGTTCCGCGCTGGTAGCGGGCCTGATCCTCCACCACCTGGGAGTGCCCGGGCCGGAAGCCGTCCGCCTCCTCCGCGACCGGCGCCCCGGGGCGCTCTTCAACGAGGTGTTCGCGGAGTACCTGCTGGGGCTGTAGCTTTGGAGACGACGTGGTTCGCGTTTCGCGGGCAGGATCTGCTGGTCCGCATCGAGGAGAGGACGGCGGCGCTGCCGAGCGCGGAGGAGTGGGCGGCGCTCGGGATCTCCGCGGAGGAGCCGCATCTCGTGGGCGAGCTGCGTGGGAGCGCTGCGTACGCTGTGGGGCTCGATCCGGAGATGCCTCTGCCCGAAGGGATGGCGCTCATCGGACTGCGCAAGCTGTGGGGATGCCTCGATGAGGAGGCCTGGAAGCTCGCGGGGCGGGCGGTTCAGATCGTGGAGTGGGACCGCAATCACCGGTTCTGCGGCCGGTGCGGCACCCCCACCGCTGCCCAACCCTCCGAACGGTCGCGCACGTGCCCGAGCTGCGGATTGCAGCACTTCCCCCGGCTCTCCCCCGCTGTCATCACGCTCGTGGAAGACGACGAGGGGCGCGCCCTCCTCGCCCGGTCCCCTCATTTCGTTCCCGGGGTCTACAGCACCATTGCCGGCTTCGTGGAGCCGGGGGAGTCGCTCGAGGAGGCGGTGGCTCGCGAGGTCCGCGAGGAGGTCGGGGTCGAGCTCCGCGACATTCGCTACTTCGGCAGCCAGCCGTGGCCCTTCCCCAATTCCCTCATGATCGGCTTCACGGCTCGCTACGCTAGCGGCGAGGTGCGCATCGATCCCACCGAGATCGAGGACGCCCGCTGGTTCACGCTCGACGACCTGCCCCTCATCCCGCCCGGGCTGAGCATCGCCCGCGCGCTGATCGACGACTACCTCGAGCGCCACGGCCGGGCCGGCACGGGCCGCGAAGCCGTCTGGCGCTGACGCCCCGAGTCTGGCAAGATACCCCCAGCGATTTTGGATCTGACAAGGAAAAGTTCATGGCTGGCTCGTCCTCAGCGGCGGCCCGGGTGCCGTTCGGCAGGCTCGGAGACGCCGCGCTGCTCAAACGCTTCGCGACGGCGTTCGGCCTGTCTCCACGGGCCGTGATCGCCGGCCGCGAGGTCCTGGATTCCGTCTACGCCAAGCTGCCGGGACGCTTCCCACCCCTCTTCGAACAGCTCGTCACCGCCTATGAATGGGAGGAGGAGGTCGACCTTGGTCCGTTCAGGCTGCTCCCCAATCCCATGGAGCGGGAGATCGCCGGATTCGAGGGTGGATTCATCCCTTTCGCAGCCGGACCGGACGGGGCCATGGTGTGCTTCGATACGGAGCGGCGGCGAATCGACCGGGATTGCCCGGTGATGCAAGGTGAAGAGGAGATCGCTCCCAGCTTCAAGGCTCTGATGGAACGGCTAGCCTGACACTCCGGCCTCTTCCACCTCCGCCACCGGCGCTTTCCTGAGCAGCTCGTCGAGCCGCGCACGGGCGGCGGCGGCATCCATCTTCCCCTGGGGGAGATAGACCACCATCCAGGCGCGCTCGGTCCCCTCGTGCACCCGTACCCTCTCGCTGTCCGTGATCGGCGTGCTGAAGGCGCCTTGCGAATCTTCCAGCAATGGCTTGCCTTCCAGGTTGAAGGGGCCTCGAAGCGACTGGACCGTCTCGCCCGGCCGGCCGGCCCGCAGGGTAACCGGCGGCGTGAAGGTCCCATCGGCCGAGGCGCAGCAGGGCACGGCCAGCTCCACCGAGAGGCAGTTGTTGAGGTCCACGAAGGGGTGGATCGCCGGCAGCTCTTCCCCTTTGAGCAGTCTCCTCAGAAGCGCCTCGGACGACGGACGGTAGCGGGTCGGATCGCAGCCGGCGGCCCGGAACAGGGCCCGCACTCCGGCCACGACGGGATCGGAGGACAGGCTGTCCCCCTCGAAGTTGGCCCGGGCGACCGCGGCCACTTCCTCGCGGAGATTGGCTAGCTCCTCGTCGTGCCCCGGACGGAGCCGCAGCCGGAGCCAGAGCAGCTCCCAACCGGGTAGCTCGTGCTTCACCTCGAAGGTCATTTCAAGGTCACCCGGACGATCGTCCCGTTGTTCCGCAGCTCGACCAGGTTGGCCTTGATGTCGGTCACCAGGAAGCCCTGATAGCTCTCGCCCTTGGTTAGGACCTTGTCGTTGATCAGCGCCACGGGCTGGGACGCCGAGAAGGCGATGCCGTTCAGGCGCAGCGATCCGCCCTCAGGAAGGGGGATCTCGCGGACGTAGGTCCGGACCTCGGGCGCGGGAATCGGTACTGGCTTCGGAGTGGGCTCCGGGGTGGGAGCCGGGGTCGGAGGCGGAAGGGGCTCCTGTGCGACAGGCTCCGCGGTGGGCTCAGGCTCCGGAGCCGGCGGGGCCGGGATCGGAGCGATGACTACGGGCGCGGGAGTCGGCTCGGGCTTCGGCTTCGGCGTCTCTTCCGGTATTTCCTCCTGCACCGTGACCGGCCGCTGGGGCTCGGGGGTGGGAACCGGCGGGATGGAAGGAGCTTCGGCGATCCGGGGCTGGGGCTCCGGCGAGCTTCCGCGGCCCAGGTAGACTCCGAACGCGATTCCGGCGACCACGAGGAGAGCCACGGCCGCTCCGATCAGGGCGGGATTGAGCCCGGAGCGCTTCCTCGATGCCATGGGCGGGAGCACCGGCACGTGCCGGTAGGGCTCGTCCCGTTTCGCCGCGTCCTGGTGGGCGGCTTGCTGGCGCGCGCGCCTCAGCGCCTCGTCGATCAGGCTCAAAAGTTTCCCTCCAGCTCGCGGATGGCCCGCCTCACGTGCCGCCAGGTCAGGTGGTCTTCCCCCTCGACATAGCCGCAGAGGAGCGCCTTGTCACAGACGGCGTTGACCAGCCGCGGCACGCCCCCGGAGTAGCGGTAGATGCTGCCGAGCGCCCAGCGGTTGAAGCTCGGCCGGCCGTTCGCCCCCACCACCTGGAGACGATGCTGGATGTATTGCTCCACCTCCTGGCGCGAGAGCGGCGCCAGGTGGTAGCGCACCGTGATCCGCTGCCGGAGCTGGCGCAGGCGCGGATCGTCCAGCTTCTCCCGCAGCTCGGGCTGGCCGAGGAGCACGATCTGCAGCAGCTTGCGCTGGTCGGTCTCCAGGTTCGAGAGCAGGCGGATCTGCTCCAGCAGGTCGAAGCTCAGGTCCTGGGCCTCGTCGATCAGGAGCACCACGTCGTTGCCCTCGGCGAGCTGGTCCAAGAGGAATTGATTGAGTCTCTGCAAAGCCGTGACTCTGTCGTCCGACGGCTCCAGCCCGAGCTCGATCAGGATGCTGCGCAGGAGCTGATCGCCGGTCAGGAGGGGGTTGAGGATCAGCGCCGTCCGGTACTGGGGCCCGAGCTCTTCCAGCAGGGCGCGGCAGACCGTGGTCTTGCCCGCTCCCACTTCGCCCGTGACCTGGATGAATCCCTTGCGCTCCCGCAGCCCGAACAGGATGTGGTTGTACGCCTCGCGGTGCCGATCGCTGAAGAACAGGAAGCGCGGATCGGGCGTGATGTTGAACGGCGCTTCCCGGAAGCCATAGAAGTCGTTGTACATCCTGGGCTTACTCTCTCACAAGCGCCTCTTTCGCGGCGCGGCTCAGGCGTTTGATGCGCAGCTCTTCGCGCAGCGCCTCGCTCCAGGAGCCGATCTCCCGCGACCAGACCAGGGAGACCGGCAGGCGGGAACGAGTGTATCGCGAGGCCTTTCCCGCCTGGTGCTGAGCCAGCCGGCGCTCCAGGTCGAGCGCGATGCCGGTGTAGAGAGAGCCGTCCCCGCAGCGGAGGATGTAGAGGAACGCCACGGGGCGGGATCTTACGCTCTAGAGCGACTTCAGGTACTCGACCAGATCCTCCTTCTCTCCCTGCGACAGCCCCAGCTTCAGGAATCCATCGTAGTGGCTCACGACGTCGAGCAGCGTGGGGAAGCGTCCGTCGTGGTAGAAGCCGCCCTTCGTGTGGGTCCAGAGCCCCTTGAGCGGGGTGGTGCGGTAGCGGCCCTCGGGCCCGCGGTCTGCCTGGAAGGCGTCGATCCCGATCTCCTCCGGCTTGTGAAGATTCCAGCCAGGCTCGGTGAACAGGGGCGCTACGTGGCAGGTCCCGCACTGCGCCTTGCCCGCGAACAGGATGCGGCCGCGGCGCGCGCCTCCCTCGTCGAAGCTGCCCGCCGGGGGAACTGGGGCGGTGAGGGCGAGCTGGTAGAAGTGGAGGTCGGCCAGCTTCGGCGTGATCAGGTCCGGCTCGTTGCGGACGTCCGCGAAGCCGTTGTGGGAGGCCACCGGGTGCTTGACCGGGTCGTCGAGGCGGGGATCGAAGAAGGTCCCCTTGCCGTTCATCTCCAGGTTGCCCACGAAGGCGTTCCAGTAGGTCACCGAGCCCCAGCCTTCATAGGTGTGGAGATTCACCCCGGCGAGCCCGAAGGCCGGCGGGATCAGCACCGCCGCGGTCTTGCCGTCCGGCCGGAAAGCCTTGCCGTCCAGGTTCAGATGGGCATCGAACCGGCCCGGCCCCCAGCTCTGGAGCACCGTCTTGACGGTGGGCACGTCCACTCCCAGCAGGTCGGCCACGGGCTGGAGGTTGGGCGCCAGGTTCAGGATCGCGCCCACATTGAGGTCCCGGTTGGCCCAGCCGTCGAGCCGCTGGCCGATCCCCGGCGCCACCGAATCGTCCACGGTGGAGTGGCAGAAACCGCAGGTGATCCCCAGGTTGCGGATCGATCCATCCTTCCCCACTTCCGACTCAACGCCGACCACCGCGCCGAGGGAGAGCAGGGCCGCCGTGGTCGCGGGATCGTCCAGGTCGACCTTGCCTTTCTTGATGGCGCGGATCAGCTCCTGCGGCAGGGCCGCGGAATCCACCTTGAGCCCCACGGCGAGGGCGGTCCGGGGGGTGACGGTCTGGATGGCCTCGTTGAGCCGGATGGCCCCGGAGAAGAAAGACTCGCTTCCCAGCGTGTCATGGCGGAAGGTCTGGCGCCCCCTCTCGATCATCCCCTTGGCGCTACGCAGGACTGGATCGGCCTTGGCGGTCTCCGCAGTGGAATCCAGAGTGGAGCCGTAGGCGACGGCGGCGAGCGCCATGATCCCCAAACCGATGCTCTTTTTCAGTTGCATGACCAATCTCCTTCCAAGCGAACAGAGTCGCGAGAGGCAGATTGGTTACAGATGCCTGGTACCCACTGGGTAGCTCGCGCAAACGAGCGGGTTGCCGGCTCAAACGAGTGATTGGCGGCTCAAACGGCTGAGTTGGCGGCTCAAACGAGTCGTTTGAGGCGTCTACCCACTGAGTAGCTCGCGCAAACGAGCGGGTTGCCGGCTCAAACGAGTGGTTGGCGGCTCAAACGGCTGAGTTGGCGGCTCAAACGAGTCGTTTGAGGCGTCTACCCACTGGGTAGCTCTCTCAAACGAGTGGTTTGAGGGGTCTACCCGTTGGTTTTTTCGGGGTGCAGGATCACGCGCTGGCGGCCGGTCACGGGATCGATCCGGACGAGCCCGCCCTTCTCCTGGACAAAGAGCTGGGTCCCGATGCTCCCCGGCGGCAGGCTCGGCCAGCTTTGCGGGAACATTCCTTCACCGATCGGACGCAGGGCGCCGCTCTCCAGGTCCAGGAGATCGCTCCGCCACGTCTTCTCGGACGGCTCCCGCGTGGTCACCAGAGCGAGGAGCCCGGGAGCCGGCTGGCCTCCGAGCCGGACACGGCGGCCGGGGAGGAGGAAACGCTTCAGCTCCGCGCCGCGGCCGTTCAGGACACGCAGCTCGATCCGGTCCCGGTTCCGCCGGGCGACCACCACGCGGCCATCCGGCAGGAAGGAGAGCCCGCTCTGGACGCCCTTCATCAGGATGTTGACCGGGGGCTCTCCGGTGCGGAGGTCCACGACGGCGATCTCCTCGCCGGTCGGCTCCAGCGCCCGGCTTTTGAGGAGGACACTCTGCCCATCCGGGCTGATCCCCCGGATGGACTTGTCTTTTCCGGGCAACCGGATCTCGCGGACGATCCGGCCCGTGCCCAGATCGAAGTCCACGGCCCGGAGCTCGCCCTGCCCTCCCTGGAGACGGCCGCCCCTCCGGGTGCCATACCAGCGGAGCGTCCGCGGGTCGAGGAAGCGCAGGCGGTCAGCGCCCCAGGACTCTCCGGCCGGCATCGGGGTTGCCAGAAGCAGCCGCCCGTTCCCCATCTCCTGCGCGACGATGCGCTCGTCGATGATGCAGGCCATCCTCCTCCCGTCCGGGGAGAGGACGAGGGAGTACGGGAAATGATCCGAGAAGCCGATGGGGGTCGCTGCAGGCTCGGCTCCCGGGCGGCCGAGGTCCAGCCGGTGGATCGTTACCTGAGAAGCGCCGCGGCCGGCCATCTCCGTCCAGGCGGCGTGGCGGCCGTCGCTCGAGAAGGCGAAACCGCCCCAGTCCGTGGCATGCGCCTGCAGCCGGAAGGAGCGGCCCGAGGATGTGTCCAGCAGGAAGAAGGGCTCGAATTCTCCGCGTAGCTTCCCCGTGGAGCCTCCGAGCGCGATCCAATCCCCCGCCGGCGCCGGGACCACTCCTCCGATCTCCACCAGGTCTTCAGGGCTAGCCGCGAGCACCCACTGCGCGTAACCGCCGAAAGCCAGGGCCGAGAAGCCCAGGAGGGTCCAGAGGGTGAGGGAGAGGAGCCGATGCCCGCGCCGCGGGTCGGTGCGGGCCCGCGTCACCTGGACGGCGCTCGCCGCCGCAAAGCAGAGGACGACGGTGACGAGCAGAGCGAAATACGCCATGGTCAGGGCGCCGAGCGCCCAGGCGGAGAGCAGGCGCGCCGTGGCGACCGCGACGAGCCCCGCCAGCAGAGTCCCGGCGAGCAGATCGAGCAGGAGCCAGGGCGAGCGCGACCGCACCATCGTGCTGAAGGCGTTGGCGGCCAGCAGCAGGGCCAGCACGGTCGTGGCCCAGAGGGCGAAGGACAGCGCGGAATCGGCGGCGCCGCCGAACCCCCATCCCCAGGAGCCGGACGGGTCCGGGCGGTCACCGAGCGCCAGCGACGGGAGGAGGACCAGCACCCCGGAGCCGAAGGCGAGGAGAGCGGCGCCAGCGAGCTTGCCCGCCCAGATCGCCCAGCCCGGCAGCGGACGGGAGAAGTAGAACCCCAGGCGCCGCTCGGACAGATCGCGGGCGAGCACCGTGCTCCCGAGCACCAGGGCCAGGACGTAGCTGACGATCATGGCCAGGGCGATCGCGGTGCCGGAGCGCGCATCCGGCGAGTGGGAAATCTCCACCGGCAGGAACGGCACGGCCAGGGGGATGAGACCCAGGAGAGCCGCGGCCAGCGCCAGCAGCCAGCGCTCGGCAAGCTCCCGCCGGAGGACCGCACCGAACGATCTCATTTCACCCCCTCCTGGCCCACCAGCGAGAGGAAGATCTCCTCCAGCGTCATCGCCGAGACCTCGACGTCCTCCTTCGCGAAAGACTCGTCCCAGGCGGAGACCACCACCTCCGAGCCCCAGGCGCGGGTCGTGACCGAGACCGGCTCGAGCGCCTCCAGATTGTGTCCATTTTCCGCGGGGAGACGGAGCCGGCGAAACCGCTGCTTCAGGGTGTCCATCTCCTCGTCCACCAGGAGCTGGCCGCCGCGCAGGACGCCGACCCGGTCCGCGATCCCCTCGACTCCCGCCAGGTCGTGGCTGGTGAGGAAAACCGTCGTGCCCCGGTCGGCGAGGTCCACGATCAGCTCGTCGAAAACCGCGCGGCGGGCGACGGGATCGAGGCCCAGGGTGGGATCGTCCAGGATGAGCAGCCGCGGAGAGCCCGCCAGAGCGAGGGAGAGGGTCACCTGCCCCTTCTGCCCCTTGGAGAGCTGTCCGAAGGGGAGCCCGGGAGGGACCCCGAAGCGCTCCAGCCGCGCCGCGAAGCCCGCGTCGTCCCAGGAGGGATAGAGGCCGGAGCAGAAACGGGCGAGCTGGCGGGCGTTCATCGAGGGCGGCGCGTCGGGCTCCTCCGGTACGACGCCGACCTCGCGGAGGAGCGCGGCCCGCTCGCTCCAGACGTCTCCGCCCAGCAGGCGGACGCTCCCCGCTCCCGGCCGCTGCTCCCCCAGCAGGCAGCGCACGAGGGAGCTCTTGCCCGCGCCGTTGCGGCCGAGGAGGACGTACACCGAGCCCTCCGGCACCGACAGCGAGACCCGGTCGAGCACGAGCCTCCTGCCGTAGCGGACGCTCAGCTCTTCGATGGCGACGAGGTCCATTCCTCTTCTTCCTCCTGCTCCTGAGGACCCGCGCCAAGGCTGCTCCAGGCGTCCTCCAGCGTCTCCTTTGTCTCCTCGCGGTCGGCGCCGAGGGTCACCGCCAGGCTCGCGTACCTCACGGCGCCTTGCAGCATCCGCTTGCCTCTCTCCCTGGGCGACAGCTCGGGCGGCGAGTCGCTCACGTACGTCCCCTCCCCGCGCTTCACCGTGAGCACCCCCGCGTCCGTCAGCCGCTGGTAGGCCTTCGAGACCGTGGCCGGATTCACCTGCAGATCTCGGGCGAGATCGCGCACCGACGGCACCGGCGCCCCAAGGGCCAGGGCGCCGGAGGCGACAAGATGGCGCACGTTCTCCTCGATCTGGCGCCAGATCGGCCGAGGATCGGCAGGGTCGATGCGCAGGCTTCGGCTCACTCAGGTGTATGATACCAATAATACAGTCTGTACGGCGACAGACCGGCGACACGCATTGATGACTATCAATGTTTCGGCATCTTGGCTCCTTTTTGGCTCGATGGTGCACTCATGTCTTGTAGAAGGCGATAGAATTCGACCCGGACAGCTCATGGTGGGCGGCCGGAAACTCAGATCCCGTAAGGAGACCTGTATGTCCCGTAAAGTGCGAATCATGCTGGCGCTGGTGATGCTGACGCTTTTCCTGGGAAGCGGCGCGGCGCACGCGCTCCCTTCGGAAGGCCGGAATGCCGACCGGAGCCCTGGCATGTTGGTCGCAGTGTGGGAATGGGTGGCTTCACTGCTGGAGAGTCCGGTTTCGTTCCTCCATGTGACGGAGAACGTCGGTGGAACGGTTCCGATCCCGCCGCCTTCGACGCATGGCACCGGTACCGGAGAGGGTGGCGGCTACATTGATCCGAACGGCCAGCACTAGATCCTTCATTTTTTGATGTGTGATGCGTTCAAGGTAGAATGGTAGGGAAAGCAGCGACTCGGCACGAGGAGACAGACATGGAACGTTCGCCGGACAAGCGGATGGGTGCCTTGGCACGAGTTCTCGCACGGGCTCTCAATGCGGAGAAGGAAGGCACGGCAGAAGGCACGCCAGATCTGGAGGAGGAATCCCAGGTCGCCGGCGGGTCGTCGGTCCTCGAAGACGACGAGTCCCTGGACCAGGTGCTCAGGACAGTCCTGAGCCGCACCTCCCAGGTCTCGGGGGAGAGGGCCTCGGCCCCCGCCCAACTCGCCGAGTTGCTGGCGATGCCCAATCATGAGAGGGAGTCGGCCGTGGCCTCGCAGGCGCGGTTCCACACCTACTCCCTCGCTTCGTACACTCTGGAACGTTGCGAGAAGGTGGTCTTCCACGATCCGGCGATGGCCGGAGAGCTGGCCCGGCTCGCACGGACCGTCGCCGAGCAGGCCGACCCGCGGGAGTGCGGCGGCACCGCGGCCCTGGCCGACCTCGAGGCCTATGCCATGGCCATGGAAGCGAACGCCGCGCGCGTGGGAGGCAACCTGCAGGAGGCGTTCAGCACGTTTCTGCTGTCGCGCCGCACGCAGGACCGCGGAGGCGCGGACCCCGACCTCTCGGCCCGCATCGACCTATTGGAAGCTTCGCTGCGCCGCGATCTGCGCCAGTTCGCCGCCGCCTTCGAGCTCCTCGACCGGGCGGAGCGGGGCTTCGTGGCCCTCAACGACCGCAACCGGCAGGCACGGGCGATCATCAACCGGGCCAACGTCTTCCTGGTCACGAAGGAGCTGGACCGGGTGATCGAGAACCTGCGCAAAGCCCTGACCCTGGCCAACGACCCCTGGCTCGCCTTGGTGGTGCGCCACAACCTCATCTTCGCCCTCGCCGAGTGCGGGAGCGCGCGCGAGGCGGCGGACCTCTACGAGTCCTCCAAGGACCTGTACCTCCAGTACAACGACCCGCTGACCGTCAGCCGCCGCATCTGGGCGGAGGGGCTCATCGCGCGGGAGCTGGACGAGGATCTGGCCCGGGCCGAGGAGCTCCTCACGCAGGCGATGGACCGGCTCACCGAGCACGGCTACGCCTACGACGCGGCTCTGGCCGGGCTCGACCTGGTCATGGTCTACGCCCGCCGCGGGGAGACCGCCGAGGTCTTCCGTGTCGCCTCGGACCTGGTACGTCTGTTCCAGTCCCGGGACGTCCATCCGGAGGCGCTCGCCGCCCTCAAGGCGGTGCAACAGGCCGCCGAGCGGCAGACGGTCAGCTTCAAGCTCCTCGCCCATGCCGCCGACCGGGTCCGTGTGAACCAGGTCCGCGGTAATCCGGCGAACTAAATCCGGCGAACTAGCCCCCCTCGACCCTCTTTCGAGCATCCCTGACACCGGCTCTTTCCGAGCCGGTGTCATTTTTTTCGCCCGTGCGGCAACTTATATAAGGAGGACCTAAGATTCGGGGAGGGATTGCGGCCATGTCACACCTGACCGAGGAGCAGACGAGGGCCCTCGCCCGCAGGTTTGCGGTCGAGATGCAGCATCTGGAGGAGTGCGAGGAGTGCCGGTCGCGCCTCAGGGAGGTCGCGGCCGAGGAGGACAGTGGCTATCGCGCCGCCCTGTTCCGGGCAGCCGAGGGCACGCTCCGCAGGCTTCCGGAGGTCCGGGCCGAGAAAGCGGCGGCGCCGGACCTGCTGGCCGAGCTCCTCGCCATGCCTGAGATCGAGAGGGAGACGGCGCTCGCGCTGGACGGCCGGTTCCACAGCTACGCCCTGGCCTCCTACATCCTGAAGCGCTGCGAGACGGAGATCCTGCGCGATCCGGACAAGGGCCAGAGGCTCGCCCGGCTCGCCCGCGCCGTGACCGGACAGGTGGATCCCAGATCCTGCGGCGGCACGGCCGCGCTCGCCGACCTCGAGGCCTACTCCTTCGCCATGGAGGGGGAGGCGCTCCGCACCTCAGGCGATCCCGAGCAGGCCCTGCTGGCCTTCGCGGAGAGCCGGCTGCACGAGGAGCGCGGCGGGGCCGATCCGGACCTCGCGGCGCGCATCGACCTGCTGGAGGCGGTCCTGCGCCGAGACCTCGGCCAGATGCAGCGGGCCCTAGACCTGCTCGACCGGTCCGCCGAAATATTCACAGCGCTCAAGGAGCACGACCAGCTCGCCCGCATCCTCGTCCACCGGGCGAGCTTCCTGCGGACGGTGCCTCGGCAATATCGGAGCCATTAAGCCAGCACCGACCGCACCCGCTCCATGCCCGCGTTGCTGCCGCTGAGCACCACGCCGACCTTCTTCCCCCGGAAGCGGTCGTTGACGAGCACCCCCGCCAATACTCCCGCCAGCCCCGCGGCGGCAGCCGGCTCCACGATTACCCGCAGGTGGCGGATGATCAGCCCCATGGCTTCGAGGATCGCCTCGTCGCTCACGGTCGATGTGTCCGCCCTTCCCTGTTCGACCGCCTCACGGATGATCTTGAAGTTGAGTACACCTGGTTTGGGAGCGGTCAGGCCGTCGGCCACGGTCTGCACCCGCTCCGGCGGCGTCGGCTCCCCCGCCGCCAGCGAGCGGATCAGTCCGTCGGCTCCGAAGGGCTGGATTCCATGAACCGTTGCAGTCCGAGCCGCCAGGATCGCCCCGGCGAAGAGCCCGCCGCCGGAGGTGGGGACCACCACGGCGTCGAGGTCCGGGACCTCTTCGAGCAGCTCCCAAGTGGCCGTGGCGGCTCCGGCAATGACGAAGGGATCGTCGAATGGATGGACCAGGGTGTAGCCGTGCTCGGCGCGGAGCCGGGCGAGCCGCTCGAATGCCTGCGTGGCGTTCGTGACTCCTTCCTTTTCGATGCGGGCTCCCATGGCGGCCACCGCGATGAGCTTCTCGGGCACGGCATTCTCGGGCATGACCACCACCAGGCGGGCCCCTGCGGCCCGAGCCGCCCAGGCCGCGCCCAGGGCCGCGTTGCCCGCGCTCACCGTGATCAGGCCGGGCGTCAGCTCCTCGGGAGTGAACGAGCGCACCCGGTTCCAGGCGCCCCGCACCTTGAACGAGCCGGTGATCTGGAGCCCCTCGGCTTTGAACCAGAGCCGAGCCCCCGCCAGATTGTCGAGCACCTCCGAGCGGAGGACCGGAGTGCGAGGAAGCACGCCGGCGATCGCTTGCAGGGCAGCAGCAACGTTCACTTCCGCTCCAGGAAGGCGACGCCCGCGCCTTTGCCAAAACCTTTTCGCCCGATCCAGGCGAGGAGCCAGGCCAGAGGCATCTCCCGCTTGAGCCGGCGCGCCTCGTCGAAGACCGGGCGGAACTCGGCCACGTCCCAGCCGTAGGGACGGAAGAAATCAGGTCCCTCCTCGGGAGCGAACTCGTAGAGCGAGCTCGCGCCCTCCAAGTGCTTGCCCCAGCTCCGATGGAGCCGCTTGCGGAGCGCGGGCGAGAGGAGGTCGGTGATCCACCAGTGGAAGCTCGCCGGCCTGTGGAGGTCCTCGGCGAGCGGCGCCACCTGCTCCGGAGTGAGATAGAGCAGCAGCCCCTCGGAGGCAACCAGCACCCGCTCCCCCATCCCGCCGACCCGATTGAACAGGGCGCGGCGCGCTTCGGCGTCCGCCAGATCGAGCCGCACCCGCTCCAGTTTGCAGACCGGACGATCCCCCGCCAGCTCCCGCTCCTTGTGCGCGAGAAGCTCGGGGAGGTCGACCTCGATCCAGCGGAGGGCGGGCGGCAGGGGGAGACGGTAGGGGCGGGTGTCGAAGCCGGCCGCGAGGTTCAGCACCACATCGGCACCGCCGCGCTGCACGGCTTGCAGGATCAGCTCGTCGAAGACCTGGGTGCGGACGATCAGCGCCCAGGCCATGGCCTGGGCCCGGGGGATGTGGCGCACGATGGCCGCGCCGCGCTCGCCCGCCAGCTTCCGCGCCCAGGGGTCGCGGAACAGGGCATCGGGCCGCTCGCTCTCCATCGCGCGGTAGAACGCCACCCACCGGGCCGTGTCCGATACGTTTTCGATCAGCTTCTGCGGCATGACGGGCGGAGATTGTACTCGCCTTGGCCCGGGCGCTCCACCAGGCGCGCTCTGTGGCGCCGTACTTCCGTTGAAAGGGAGGTGCCGGCGGATCGGCCGGCACCCCGAAGCGGGCTCGCGGCTACATGTCGAACCTCACGTCGACGAAGAAGTTCGTGCAGCTCTGTTCGGTGGGAAAGTCGTCGCCCGCGATCCAGTAGCCGTGATGAGCGGTCAGGGGATCGTTGGTGATCCCCGAACCGAGACCGCAGCCGGTCTTAGATTGCTTGGTGTTGGTGTTGACCGCCACCCGGTAGTAGGTGTTCGCCGTGATCGACACGTCCGGGATGTTGACCCAGCACCAGCCTGAGGAGGTGCAGGTCGCCGTCTTTTCGGCGAGCTTCTGGCCGCCGTCGGTCCAGAGGCGGAGGGTGTTGGACCCGGTTTCGCCATCCGCGCGGTGGAAGCCGAGCTCCGTGATGTAACCGGCCCGGTTCGAGCTGAACCGGGTGCCCACCGTGTAGACGCCTCCCGTCGAGGCGCTCTCCGCGGGCGACTGGGTCTTGAAGATGCGGGCGTAGCAGATGATCGGCTTCGGCGATCCGGTGAGGGCCGCGCCGTTCCCGGAGTACCGGGCTCCCACCGTGTACCAGACCCCGGTGAAGAAAGTGTTGTTCGGGGTGTACCGGAAATAGTGGACGCCGTGCGGGCCTCCGGTGTAGAAGTTCGCATTCAGCACGGCTTTGACGGTGCTGGTGTTGGGGAAGAGCAGCTCGACGTAGCTCTTCTGCCAGGTTTCGCTCTCGTTCAAGGCCCAGCCGCTGATCTCCCGGCAGTTGACGACCTCGAGCTCGCCAGCATAATCGGGGTCGTACGGGTAGCGCGTCATGGAGCAGTTGAGGGCGTTGAGGTCGTCCGTGGCGAGATCCTGCGCCTCTTCCGTGCAGCCGATGCCACCCATCGTGGGCACCGTGTTCGAAAGGAGCACGTCCGGCGGGCTCGGTTTCTCGGTGTGACCGATCCCGAGGCTGTGACCGAGCTCGTGGGTGGCGACTCCCTGCGTGTCGATCATGAGCCCGGTGCTCCCCTCGGTGTCCCAGCACTCTGGGCTGGAAGTGCCGTCGGTCCTCCAGTCGAAAGCCAGGGTCGCGTCGGCGTTGAAAAGGATGTCCGATTCGATGATCACGTTCCCATTCGTCGGGGCGTCCGGATAGCCCTTCATGTAGACGGCCGTGATGGCATGGCAGGAAGCCTCGTCGCACTCGTCACGGGTGCTCCACAACATCACGTTCTTGTCGTCGCGCCCCATGAACGAGCCGCTCGCCGTCCCTCCCCAGACCAGTTGGCGATCGAAACCCGCGTCGTTCCAGGTATCCAGGGCATCCTGGATGGCATTGGACCTGTCCGTCGCCTGTTGCGACGTCATTCCCGAAGTGTTCAGATACCATGTGATGGTGCCGGTGTTCCAGTGGTCGAAGCCGTTGAAATAGCCGCACGCCACCTCAGGGCCTGAGGTCTTCCACCCTGTCGAGCTGTAGTTCATCCTGTACGCGGGAGAAGGTGCCGGCCCGGCGAGCGCGACGAGCAGCGCCAGGACCGATAGACCGGTCAGTTTTCTCGGGTTCATCACTTCACCTCCTGGCGGCTTCCCCGCTCCCGGTCCGCGAGCTCGCGCACCGTCTGGATCAGAGTCGTGAACGGCATTCCCTCGCCTCCGCCCACCGGTACCCCGTTGCCCCTGGCATCCGGCCGCAGGGAGTGCCGGCGCGCCTGGCTGACCGCACGCAGGCCCTGCGCCGTCATCTCGAGGTCGAAGACACCCTGGGAGTGGTCGCGAACGGAAAGCAACCCGCGGGCGCCCATCATGTTGGCCCGGTCGAGGAAGAGCACGTACCACTTGCCCGGGACCAGGTCGGCGGCGCCCACGAGCCGCGCCGTCAGATCGTCCACCGTGCCGCCGGGGATTGTGACGGTGATCTCCCGGGCCGCGCCCTGTCCCTTGAGGACCTCGGTCACGCTCACCCGGTAATCAGTTAGGATGAACGTCCGGCCTTCGTTCCAGTACGAGCGCGCGTCCACCACCTCTCCCACCACAATCGTCCCGTTCTCGGCAACCAGGTAGTCGAGTCCCACGCGGTTGAACGTGGAGGCATCGACAGGGGGCGCGGTGCCCGCGGCGAGGAGAGCCGCGAGCCCGAAGAGGGCTTTCCTCATTCTGTTCATGCGGACCAACTCAATGCTCATAGTGGTACCTCCAGAATCCTTTCCTCGTTAGGACTTCGTTATGGCAGTCATTGTGGCGAGGCTTTGCTGAATGGACGCTGAACGGCCTGTTCAGCCGCCGTTCAGCAGGCGCGCCGACCCGAAGACCGATTTCGGCACGCAGAATGGGATTTCAGCCCGCCGAGATCTCTTCGAGCGCGCTAGATAGAAATTCGAAGCGCCCGGCGAGACTTTCGGCGCTCTGAATTCGATTTTGAGGCGCCAGAGAAGACTTCGAGCGTCTCAAAAAGACTTTGGCTCCAATAGATTGGATCATGACGCCTCAGAATCGAATCTGAAGGGTTCGAAATGACTTCGGCTCCAATAGATTGGATAACGAGGCGTCCGATTTGATTCTTGAGAGCTCGAATTGATTTCGGCTATATTAGATTGAATCTGAAGTCTCTCTGAATTGAATCTTATGGAGCTAAACTCTCTTCGGAAGCTTCCGTTTTCATTTTAAAACGCTAGAATGCATTTCGGACTCGTCGAAAAAGATTTCGGCTCCAACAGATTGGATTCTGTGCGCTCGACTCCATTCTAATGGACCCGAATTGATTCTCGTGCGCTGTTTGTCTTTTAAACGCGCCTGCAGGGTGTAGAGACCCTTGTGGGTGTCTTGGCTGGAATCAGACCTTCTCCACAATGACGTCGTGTGCGTATTGAGCAAGAGCGGCCAGATCGCCAAGGTCCGAGGTGAGCACCGTTCCTCCCGGTTCGGCCAAGGCGACGACGAGCGCATCGACTGCGGAGCCTCGCCGTGCCAGCCTCCGCAACAGCGCAGCTCGCCGTGCCAGCGGTTCCCCGATCTCCTCCACGATGTCGCACGTTTTGAGAAAGCTGTTCGGGAGAGCGTCGCGACCAGGATGCCCCTGTAAACACTCCACCAGAACGATGGAGGGAACAAGGGGTGGCCACAGTCCCTCTTCGCGAAACGCCAGGATCAGCGCTGCCGCCTGCTGAGATCGCTCGGCCAGACGGCTGACTCCACCCGAATCGAGAACCAGCACGGCGATCAACCCACTTGGCGTGTGGGTCGTCGCGCAAGCCGCCGCGCAACGGTGGAGGCGCGTGTGCGCTGAGCTGCAGTGGGTGGCCCCACCTCGGCGACCAGATCCGCAACGTAGCGGTCGGTCTCGGTGAGCAATTCCAGCCGACGCAGTTCCGCCCGCACAGCCTTCTGAAGCAGCTCCGAGGCCGGTAGACCACGGGCCTTCACCTGTTGGTACAAATCGTCGGGGAGGTAGACTTGCATGCGGGCCATACGCCTAAGTATACACCCTCGACGCAGGCTACTCCCCGAGCAGCTCCATCACCCTCGACACCGCCTCCACCACGGGGACGAGTTGCTTCTGCCGGTCGCGGCGCAGCGAGACCTCGACCTTGCCGTCGGCCAGGGATTTGGCCCCCACGACCACACGCACCGGGAAGCCGACGAGGTCCGCGTCCTTGAACTTCACGCCCGGCCGCTCGTCGCGGTCGTCGTAGAGCACCTCGATCCCCTTTTCCAGGAGCTGGCCGTAGATCTGCTCCGCGACGCGGCGCACCTCGCCGTCGTCGGGGTTGAGCGCCGCGAGCAGCACCTCGAAGGGCGCGAGCGGGCGCGGCCAGATGATGCCGTCCGCGTCGTGGTTCTGCTCGATCGCGGCGGCTACGGTGCGGCCGATCCCGAGGCCGTAGCAGCCCATGATCATGGGGCGCTCCTGGCCGTCCTCGTCCGTGAAGTTGCAGCCCAGCTTCTCCGAATACTTGGTGCCGAGCTTGAAGATGTGCCCGACCTCGATGCCTCGGAACAGCTCGAGCGTTCCTTCACAGCGCGGGCAGGGATCGCCGCCGCTCACGAGGAGCAGGTCGACGAACTCGGAGAGGTCGGCGTCCCGCCCCCAGTTGACGCCCGTGTAGTGCGCGTCGTCCTTGTTGGCGCCGGTGGCGAAGTCGGTCATGTTGCGGACCGTCTCGTCCGCCACGATGCGCAGCCCGGAGAGACCCACCGGACCGGCGAAGCCCACCGGCGCCTTGGTGACCTCGCGCACCTTGTCCTCGCTCGCGAGGGCCAGGTGCTGGACGTCCAGGTGGTTGGTGAGCTTGATCTCGTTGATCTCGCGGTCGCCGCGGATCAGGACCGCAACGAAACCTTTTTCGGTCTCATAGATCAGGGTTTTCACGAGTTGCCGCGGCTCGATGCCGAGGAACTTCGAGACCTCTTCGATCGACTTCTGGCCGGGAGTCGCGACCTCTTCCAGCTCCTGGGGCTCGCGGCCCTCCGCCTTCTCCGTTGCGATCCCCCGCGTCTCGGCCCGCTCCACGTTCGCGGCATAGCCGCAGCTCGGGCAGCGCACGACCGCGCTCTCTCCGGTGTCGGCCACCACCATGAACTCGTGGGAAGCCGAGCCGCCGATGGTGCCGACGTCCGCCTCCACCGGCGAATAATCGAGATGGCACGCCTCGAAGACCCGGCAGTAGGCGTTGCGCATCGATTCATAGGTGACGTCCAGGCTCTCGGGGCTCGTTCCGAAGGAGTAGGCGTCCTTCATGAGGAACTCGCGGCCGCGCATCAATCCGAAGCGGGGACGGATCTCGTCGCGGAACTTGGTCTGGATCTGGTACAGGTTGAACGGGAGCTGGCGGTAGCTCTTCACGTCGCGCCGCACCATGTCGGTGATCACTTCCTCCTCGGTGGGACCGAAGACGAACTCGCGGTCGTGACGGTCCTTGATGCGCAGCAATTCCTTGCCGTAGCGCTGCCAGCGGCCGGACTCCTGCCAGAGCTCCGCGGGCTGGATGTTCGGCAGCATCAGCTCGATGGCGCCGGCCGCGTCCATCTCGCGGCGGACGATGTTCATCAGTTTCATCAAGCTTCGCCAGCCGAGCGGCAGGTAATCGTAGATGCCGGCCGCAACCTTTTTGATCATGCCGGCGCGCACCATCAATTGATGGCTGATCACCTCCGCGTCGTTCGGAACCTCACGGGTCGTAAACAGATAATACTGGCTCCAGCGCATTCTCTCTCCCGTCTCCCTGGTTACTTTCTCTGGCTGCGGCGAGCCCTTTCGATCAGGCGCGTCGAATCCTTCATGCACTCCATCATCTTTTCCTGCAGCGCCTCGCCGCGCTCGCCCACGTTGCGGGCATGGGCGAGCACCGTTCGCGCCCGGTCCTCCTGGCCCGACGCGAGCAGGGCCATGCCCAGATGCGTCAGCGTCGTGGAGGACGGCCCCAGCTCGCTCGACCGGGCGAGGAAGTCGACCGCCTTGTCGAACTCTTTGCGCTTGTAGTGCACCCAGCCGAGCGCCGCGAGCGGAAACTGCTTGATCTCGTCCGGCGCCAGCTCCACCGATTGGCGGGCGAAGTCCAGGGCCTCGTCCAGGTCCTCCTCCATCTCCGCCAGGTTGTACGCCATCTCGTAGTAGGCGATCGACTTGGCGAAGTTGGAGTTGCCCTCGTCGAGCAGCAGCTTGCCGATGCGGTTCCCCTCCCGGTACTTGCCCTGGCTGCGCATGGCCTCGATGAGCGTGGCATAGGCGGTCGCCATGAGCATCTCGCCGGGCTTGAGATCCAGCACCTTGCGCGTCACCGCCTCGATCTCCTGGTTGCGGTTCAGGTGCAGGCAGAGAAGCGCATAGGACATCAACAGCGTCGGGTTGTCCGGTTCGATCGAGAGCGCGCGCCGGTAGCAGGCGTGGGCCTGCTTCAGGTTCTCGCGGGCGAGGAACTCCTCTCCCTTTTTAAACCAGGATTCGGCCTCGCCGCTCACTCCGGGCAGCGGCGAGCCCGCGGCGCCCGAGAGGTAGCGCACCAGATCCTGATACTGCAGCTTCTTGGGATTGAGCCGCTGCGCCTGGCGGAACGACTCGAGCGCCTTGCGCGTCCAATGCCGGTCGAGATAGGCCAGCCCGAGCAGGTGGTGCGCCTCCTCAAACGCGGGATCGTGGCGCACCGCCTCCTGCAGGTAGTGGACGGCGAGCGAGAGCTTGCCCATCTCGTAATAGCAGCTCCCGAGCAGGTAGAGGGCCTGCGGCACCGGATCGACCTGCACCGCCCGCTCCAGGAAGAGCACAGCCTTGGCCAGATTCCCCTGGCCGGCATAGACGGCACCGAGGCTGAAGTGGGGCAGGAAGCTTTCGGGATAGAGCGCGATGGCGCGCTTCAGGTAGTCCTCGGCGCGTTCGTGGTCGCCGCGCTCGTAGTAGATGACCCCGCTGTAGACCAGCCCCTCGTAGTGATCGGCCTTGACGTCCAGCACGTGGCTGAAGAAGGTCAGGGCCTGGGCCGTGTCCCCCTCGTTGAAGTGGGTCTCGCCGAGGAAGTAGGCGAGCTCATAGTTCTCCCGGTCCAGCTTGAAAGCGGACTCCAGGGCGCCGACGGCGCGCTCGATGTCGAAGGCGAACAGGGCGTACTCGGCATCCTCCAGGTGCTGGAGGAACACCTTGCGCTTCTCGCCGTGGTGGAGCGCAGCTATCCGTTCCTTGATCGAGAGGAAGCGCTCGCGCTTCTCCAGGGCGAGGAGCTGGTAGTCCATCTTGGATTCCCAGAGCTCGCTCCACTCCTCCCAGCCGATGTAGTGCTTCTGCTCCAGCAGCTCGCGCAGGGCCGAGAGGCCGGTCTGGTTGATGAGGATGTTCTTCTCCTGCTTGTGCAGGGCGCCGAGGACCTGGCGCACGGTCTCGGCGGTGCGCTTGACCGCTTCCTCCAGGATCGAGATGCGCTCCAGGAGGTGCTCGTCGAACGAGAAGCTCTCCTCCCCGACGGCCTCCTCGTACTCGTCGTCATCGCGCATGGCCCCCGAGACCACCAGCAGCTTCTGATGGCAGCGGACGCAATACTCATGGTCGTCCCGGTTGGGAGCGCCGCAGACCTGGCAGTACATGCTGCGGTCTTCCGGCCCGTGGCCGGAAGCGAACGCATCAGGACCCATCGTACGCATAAAATCCCCGGCCGGACTTACGGCCCAAGTAGCCGGCGTCCACCATCTTGACCAGCAGCGGGCATGGACGGTACTTCGGATCGCCGAAGCCGTCGGAGAGCACCCGCAGGATATCGAGACAGACGTCCAGACCGATCAGGTCGGCCAAGGCCAGCGGACCCATCGGATGGTTCATTCCAAGCTTCATAACCTGGTCAATGGCTTCAGCCTTCCCGACCCCCTCGTAGAGGCAATAAATTGCCTCGTTGATCATCGGCATGAGGACGCGGTTGGAGACGAACCCCGGCGCGTCGTGGACCTCGACCGGCGTCTTGCCCATCTTGCGCGACGCGGCTTCGACCGCGTCATAGGTCTCCTGATCGGTGGCGAGACCGCGGATGATCTCCACGAGATGCATCACGGGCACCGGGTTCATGAAGTGCATGCCGATGACCTTGCCGGGCCGCGAGGTGGAGGCCGCGATCTTGGTGATGGAGATCGAGCTGGTGTTGGACGAGAGGATCGTGTGCGGCGGGCAGATCCGGTCGAGCTCGGTGAAGACCGAGCGCTTGACCTCCAGCTTCTCGACGACCGCCTCGACCACGAGGTCGGCGCGTTCGAGAGCGGCGAGCTCGCCATGGGAGGAGAGGCGGGAGAGGGCCTGGTCGCGCTCCTCGGCCGCGAGCTTGCCCTTGCTCACCAGGCGCTCCAGCCCCTTGCCGATCTGGGAAACGCCGCGCTCCAGCGCCTGAGGCGCCACGTCGACCAGCAGCACCTCATACCCGCTCTGGGCTGCCACCTGGGCGATTCCATGCCCCATGGTGCCCGCGCCGATCACTCCAATCGTCCGGATGGACTCCATCTGATAGACCTATCCCCTCCTGGTCCGCCTCCGGACCTGGTACTGACCGAACGGTGAGCGTATAAAGTTCGGTGGGTAGGGGTCAAGGAGGCAGCCCCGTCTCCAAACGCGGCGGGGCATTCCCCATGTACTCCGCCAGATCGGAGCGGGCGCGGTCGGCGAGCGGATGATGTGCCTCGCGGTAGCACCGGGCGCGCTGGGCGAGGAACAGGTCTTCCCAGGGAGGGCTGGGCTCGAACGGCTTCAGCGCCTCGACACAGCCATCCCTCAACAGCCAGGTCAGCTCCACCCGCTGACGCAGCCGAGTCTGATCGGCCATGCCCACCGCGAACGGCTCGGCCAGGGCCTTGAAGATCGTCTCGGCGGCGTCCGGGTCGCGGGTGGCGATCTCAGAGGCGAACTCCAGCACCCGCTCCAGCAGCGAAATCGAGGCCCAGGGATCGCGCCGCGCCCCCTCGAACGCGGCCACCAGGTGCCGGACCGCCTCCGGAGTGCGGCCCGCCTGGTCGTGCCAGATGGCGAGGACCAGCTCGGCATCCACCGGGCGCAGCCGAGCGGCGTGCTCCGGCGCGCGGGGATCTCCTGTCCCGGCCAGGCATTCGGAGGTCAGGAGGAGATCGGGATAGGTGAAGGGAGCTGCGGGCTGGGCGAACCAGTGCCCGCAGGCCGACTTCAGATCGACGTCCGAGTAAGCGACCCGCGCAAGCCGTCGAGTCTCCGCGTCAGTGTCCCTCCCCTTGCCGTCGATTGAATCTCCCCAGAAGAGGCTGCGCGCCTGCCTCAGCTCGCCCACGAGCCCCCAGTCGAGGGAGGCTCCTCGGGGCCGGTCCTCTCCGCGGGATCGCACCAGCGAGACCAGATCTTCGACGCGGAAGAGGCCCGACCGGCCCAGGTTGCGGGCGAAGCCGAACTCCAGGATTGGCAGGTCGTCTGTGTTGAGCCGGGTGCGCGGCCGGCCCGCCACGGCCCGGGCCAGCTCGGGGGAGGCGATGTAGCCGCTGTAGAAGCCCTCGGCTCCCTCCACTCCCCAGGTCCGGAGGAGAGCCTCCTCGTAGGGCGGCTGCCGGACGCGGGTCCGTACCCGGCCGACATCATGGACGAGCGGCTCCCGGGTGGCGACGAGCAGCAGGTCGCCGGAGTTGATCTCCCAGGTCTCGACGGCCGGGAACATGGAGCTCAGGGTGGCGTAGACCGTGGCCACGACCTCCGCGTCCACCTCGTACCCCTGGAGCCACTGGAGGAAGATGCCACCGGGGCGCAGCCGGCCGCTCACCGCCTCGTAGAGCTCGCGAGAGAAAAGGCTGGCGATCCCCGCCCGGTAGGGATTGGATGGCTCGGAGAAGATGACGTCGTATCTCTCCGGGCTGGTCAGGAGAAGCTCGCGGCCGTCGCCGATCGTCAGGTGCACCTTGGGGTTGCTCAGGGCCTTCCGGTTGATCGGCGCTAGCAGCTCGGCCACTCTGACCACCGCGGGCTCCAGCTCCACCACATCCACCCGCTCCATGGACGGCACGGCCGCGAGCCAGCCCGCGGTGCTGCCGGTCCCCAGCCCGATTACCAGGGCGCGGCGGGGGTCCGGGTGGAGCATCGACCCGACCAGCCCGCTCATGATCTGCGTGGGAGCATCCGCCCGCGCGCTGCCGTCGGCCTTGCCGTTGACCAGGAAGGCGATCTCCCGGGTGATGTCAATCGCCACGCTGCTCTCGACCCCGTCCTGCTCCCAGACGACTCCCCGCCTCTGGCTGTTCATGGCATCCCGCAGCTCGTTGGGACCGCTCCAGTCGGCGCTCACTCGCCCGGCGCCGATCGGGCTATGCCGCCAGAAGGCACTCGGACCCGGAGCAGACATGAGCAGCGCGCCGATCAGGGCGAGCCCAACCGGCAGAGCCAGGGGTCTCCAGGAGCCCTCCCGCCGGAGAGAAAGGACTGCCGCGGCCAGGGCCAGGACGAGGAGCAGACCGGCCACCAGGCGCCAGACGCCCGGCGCCGAGAGCAGGGGGAGGAGCCCGAAGCCGCCGGCGATCGAGCCGGCGATGGCCCCGACCGTGTTCGCCGCGTAGGTGGCGCCCACCTCCCGGCCAACCCGGCTCCGGCCGGGTCCGAGCAGGGCGATGAGGAGCGGGAACTGGTAGCCCGCCACGATCGCCGCCGGCAGGACGACGATCGCGGTCACCAGGCTCCACCCAAGGACGAGGGGGAGAAAGCCGGCGCCGGCCAAGGGCCGCAGGAGCACCGCCAGAACGGCCAGCCGGTCGCCCAGAGCGAAGGGCAAGGCGAGGGCGAGGGCCTCCAGAGAGCAGGTGACGGCAAAGCCGGCGAGCGTGGGGCGAAGCTGGCGAGGCCCTGAGCCATACAGGAGACTACCGAGCCCGATCCCCAGCAGGGCCACGGCGAGGATCAGCCCGAAGGTATAGGAAGAGCCGCCCAGCAGCGGGGACAGCATCCGGTACCAGACCAGTTCCATGAGGAGGAACGCGAAGCCAACCACGCCGGCGGCGAGCGGAATGAAGAAACCCCGTCGAGGCTCCGCCGTCTCCTCGGTCACCTCCGAAGCGGACATCCGGGAGAACCAGGCAACGGCGGCGATCGCCATGTTCAGCAGGGCCGCCGCCCAGATCGTCTTCCGGATGCCCAGGTGCTCCAGCGACCAGAAGGTTGTGCCGAGGGCGCCGGCCACCGCGCCGAGCGTGTTCAGCGCGTAGAGCAGCCCCGTCCTGCGCCGGCCCGTGTCGGAAGCCTGCTCCACCGCCCGGGCCAGGGCGGGGAGGGTCCCACCCATCAGGAAGGTCGGAAGACCCAAGACGAGCGCCGACAACACCAGGCGCACGAGGCTCCCGCCCGCGAGCCCCAACGACCCGCTGCCCCCGAGACCGACATAAACCTTTTGGATCAGAACGACGAGCCAGGGCGAGAGGCCGGCGGCGAGGGCGATTCCGGCCTCCAATCCGGCATAGAAGCGGAGGGGAGAGCCCCGGCGGTCCGCGATCCGGCCAAGCAGGAGCCCGCCGAACCCGAGCCCACCCATGAAGATCGCGAGCACCGCTGCCGACGCCGCGGTCGAGGCTCCGAATACCAGCCGCAACATGCGTAGCCAGGCGGTCTGGTAAACCAGGGCGCAAAAGCCCGAGCCGAAGAGTAGGAGCGCAACGCGAACCACGCTTTGCGACGCTACCACGGGGGCGGCGGAAAAGGACTTGAAGGACACCAAGGAGGTCCCTGGTGTCCTTCGATCTACAACAGCTTCACCACCCGATCCGCCAGCCCGCCCTCGCCCAGGATGACCGACAGATTCGCCTTCTCGGTGACCCTCTCCAGAACCTCCAGCTCGCGCAGCCGCATCAGGGTCGGGTTCGACTCATAGAGCCGCGCGGTGTTGGCCTGCGAGCGGATCGCGGCGGTCTCCTCCCTGCGCGTGATGAGGGCGGCCTCCGCGGCCTTGCGGGCTTCCGTCACCCGGTTCAGGATCTCCTTCATCTCGCCCGGCAGGATCACGTCGCGCAGACCTATGGTGCGCACCTCGATGCCCAGCGCCTCGGCCCGGACCCGCACCATTCCCTCCAGCTCGGCCACGACGCCGTCCTTGTCGGACAGCAGCGCGTCGAGCTCGCGGGTGCCCACCACGGCCCGCAACGCGAGCTGTGCCTGCCGGTACAGCGCCTGGGCGTAGCCCTCGACCTCCGTGATCGCCTTCACCGGGTCTGCGATCCGGTAGGTGACCACCGCGTTCATCCGCAGCGTCACCTTGTCAGCCGTCATGATCTCTTGGCCGGAGATGTCCACCGACTGCTCACGCAGGTCGAACTGAATGATCCGCAGATCGCCCTCGCCCCGCCAGAATCCGTGCAGACCCGGCGCCAGAGGCTCGCCCAGACGGCCATTCATGAAAACAAGGCCGACCCAGCCGGAAGCCACGGTCGCGGACTCCAGCAGCAGCATCCCGCCCTCGGCCGCAAGCACCTTGGCCAGCTCCGGATGCTCGAAACGCACCGGCCGCGCATCAATCAGCTCGACGCGGACCTCATGGAACAGGGTCCAGACCGCGTATAGACCGGGACCGCGCACCGAATCGAGACGTCCGTCGATCCACACCAGCGCGCGCTCGTGGTCCTTGATATCCAGTACCAGGGCCTGGCCCGCGAGCGCCCCGGACTTCACGATCACTTCGAGGTCGCGGTGGCGCAGCCACGGCTGACGGATGGAAACCTTTTCCACCTGCAGGCTCCGCAGCGGCTCCGTCACGAAATGCCGGCCCGGCGCGAGCAGCCGCGAGAACGCGCCATCCACGAAGACCAGGCCACGCTCGTACGTCTCCACCTTGATCAGTCTCACACCCATGCTCCACCTGCCTTTCTCTGTAAGCGGCTACCGGAGGGCGAAGACACCGCTCCGCCACACCTCGGGCGCGGGGCGCCGCCCAAGACTGCGCCGACTCCGCTTTCACACAAACTTCGTGATCCGGCGTTTTGTCACGGTCAGGTCGGCGACGCCGCAGAGCGCCGTCGCATGCTGCCGCCGCAGACTTCACGGCGGCCGGCGGGTTGCGGAACCCGCCCTCCGGAAAACCTTGCTACCTTGCTAAGGCGAAGGATTCGAACCTTCGGATGCCAGATTAACGGTCTGGTGCTCTACCTGGCTGAGCTAGCCTTGCTGGCTAAGTCCACCCCCTTAGAACCCGTGTACGGAACGCACGCTACCGATCACACGCAGTGAGGCGCGGGCGCCGCCGGAGAAAGGCGGACGTTATCCACTGAATCATTACCCCCCAGAAAAGCGAAAAGGCCTTCCGGGGTTCGACCCCGGAAGGCCGGCAAGACGCCGGATGTTTCCGCTCTTCTAGGGTCGATCTCCCTGCACGCTCCGCCGGCTACCAGGCTGGTAGCAGTTAAAGGCGGTCGAGATCGATTGTGGCTTCATGGTGGTTTCCTCGTTCAGGGAGAGGGAAGATAGAGGAAAGGTTTACGGTTGTCAAGCGTCATTTCGAAAGAGGGGCATCGAACGTGTAGTCGCCCGTCGCCTCGCAGTAGGTCATGCTCTCAGTGTCTCCGCAAGCGCCTTGGCCCGTGCGCAGAGTGCCCTTGAGCCTCTTCGCGTCGCGCACCTCGAGCTCGACGACGACGCTGTCGAGCCCGTTCGCGGTGTTCACCATCTCGGTGTTCACCCAGCCGTTCGCCGGACACAGGAAGTACAGATCGACTTTCCAGTCCGCGTCCAGCTTCACGGCGACGAACGGCGTCTTTTCCGTCCCACACCAGAGCCGACGCGCCTCGGCACGGTCCTTCGCCGCCGCCCACGACTTCAACGGGGGCTCCTTCTCGGTGAGGACGATCCATGTGAACTTCTCCGCGCCGGTGCTCTCCGGGTAGGCGAACGAGTAACGCGGCTGGAACGTCACCTGCTCGCTCTTGCCGGTTTTCGGCTCGACGATCCGCTCAATCATTCCCTTGCCGCTCGCGCTGCCAACCTCTTGCGCTGCGAGAGCGCCGGCCCAGGCACAACATGCCACGACGAGAACCGCGATGCGATTCAACATGACGAGTCCCCTTTCTAATCAAACCACCCGGAAGATCTCGCGATGCCCACCCTCGACGAGATCGAGGTACCCAGCCATGGCCTGCTGAACCTCCGGGCGCGAGCCGTAGTTTGCCATGTGATGCTCGAACTGATCCAGGCTCTCGATCTCGGCTTCCCAGACGACCGTCCAGTACGTGGCGACGGCGTCGACCATCAGCCGGCAGTTTCGAAAGCCGTCCTCCTTCTCGGTCGAGGGCAGGGTCGCACGCAGCTTCTCGACGAGCAGCTTCGCCTTGCCCGGCTTGCAGCGGAAGATGTCGCGGATCACATACATGAGATTACCTCCCTTGATGACCGGGAATTCGCTCCCTGGACCGGCGAGGACGGATTCATCGGCGCCATCATACCCCCCAGAAGCATCTCGAAATAGATCA
The DNA here is from genome assembly GCA_034667225.1 of Acidobacteriota bacterium. Lineage (GTDB taxonomy): Bacteria > Acidobacteriota > Thermoanaerobaculia > Multivoradales > UBA5704 > DATMER01. Next base: position 136,494 of record JAXDKG010000051.1, on the reverse strand, counting down.
GAGGCGTGCTCCTGTAGATGACCCGTCCGACCTCCTGAAAGCCGCACTTGCGATAGAAGCCGCCGGCGCCGGCCTCGGCGTCATAGGCATCGAGACGGATCGCATCGCCGGGCCATTCCCTGCCGATCCGCTTCACCTCTTCGATGCAGAGCCGGCCGATTCCCTGATGCTGCAACTCCGGCGCGACGGCCATGCTGTGCAGGTAGAGCGGCTTCCGGCACTCCGTGAAGTAGCTCTTGTCGATCGCCCATGGCTTCTTCGTGGTGAGCCGCAGGGTGGCGATGATTACTCCACTGTTGTCGCGTGCGACGAACACCTTCGAGGTCCGCATGCCGGCGAGGACCGACTTCTCCGACACCGGCGATGACCAGTGACCCTTCCCGTAGCGCCCGGTCAGATCGTCGGCGACCGCGGTGTGAAGTGCCGCGAGCGGGGACGCATCTTCAGCCGTGGCGAGATTCAACGACTGATCATTCAGCCAAAGCGCGACAAGAGAAGGACGTGCCGGCCGGATTACCTCAGCGCAGTCCTGCGATCGGATTGGAGCGTTTTATCGACTCCCGTATCTTCTCGTTCTGCACGGAGTCGAGACAATCTTTCCTTTGTTCCAGCAGCGTGGCGCCGATAGAATGCGATCAATTCTTCTGCAGATAGCTCCTTTGTTGTCTCGTACAGATCATCCCGGATTTGACGCACCAGTCCGACCGCGTCGATTTCATTACTTTCCATAGCTCGTCACCTCCCTGGGTGAGTAGATCTGTAACTGCTTATAGCCCAACTCCAGGTTCACTGCATTGAAGATCCGGATCTTGTCCAACCGGACGATATGCTTGAAGTTCCAGCTGACGAGCACATCTATATCAGCCACCGTTGCCAAAGCGATGTGGAGCATGTCGTTATGGAACTTCGGGGGCAGGGCACCATGTTCAGCATAACTCTGGGTGAGTACCTTCGCCTCTTCAGTCACCTCGATCAACTCTGGATTCAGGAGAAGGATTTCATCCCACTTGTTTCTTACAGTTTCAGGGGCAAGCTCAATCTCTGTCGCGACGACCTCGGAAACAACGGGAAGAAATCGGCTCTCCTGGAAATCTCGAATGAGCCCGTTAGACCAAGGCGCAAATTCCGAGTCAAAACAGCCACCGATAACCGAAGTATCGATGTAGATCCGAAGAACCCTCACCCGTTCCACCTCCTCAAAAAGCCGCACTCCCGAGCCCTAACATGCTCTAGTTGCGGCACTTAAGACAGAGTATCCCTCGCCCTCTCCAGAGTCAACGCTGCCGGTGCGACGCAGCCCGTTCTACCCGGCAGTACTGCCTCTCCAAACTCGCTTGGCGCGGCTTCAACGGCCGGGGGAGTCGTTCCCCCTCGTGCAACGGCCTCCATCGCGGCTTGGGGAACCTCGCCCCCTCCTGCTCGAGCTGTCCGGGAGAGCGTAGCGATGTCTGCTTCGGCTTGGGGAACGTCTCCCCCTATCCATGCGGCGTCCGCTTCGGCCCAGGGAGCGTTTCCCCCTGCGGGTGGAGCGGCTCCTGCGTGGACCGCGGGTGCGCCCATGTCTCGGGTGGCCTGCTGGGCAGCCGCGCGGTGATGGAGCTGGCGCTGCTTGGCTTCCCAGACCTCTGCCCGGGCCCGGATCAGGCTTTCCTGCCTCGGCTGCAGGAAGGCCGCGTCGGAGGGGGCCTCCGCCACTCCTTCAGACAGTTGGCCCCATCTCGCCATGTGATCGGCAAACGCTGCGTTGTGCATGACTCGCTCCTCTCCTGGGATCAGGCCGGCTCCCTGCCGGTCTGGTCGGTCTACGGAGAGGAGGACTGAGATGTCCAGTTGGCTTAAGCCAGTTCGAACCAGGGTTCCTGGCGTCCGAACTTGGTCGAGAGGGCCGCGCCGATGCCGATGAGGGTGGCGGCGGTCCAGACCCAGATGCCGACGTAGGGGAGGAACTTCACGGCTCCCATCACCAGGAGCCCGATGGTCGCGGCGTTCAAGGGGCGCATGCGGGGTTGGTGGAGGAGGCGGCGGGCCAGCCAGTCGCCCAGGGCGTAGAAGACCGCCACCATCCCCCAGAGCTTGAGGAGCATCGCCAGGAGGACCACCAGCACCAGCAGCGGTATTCCCACGAGACCTCCCGTGAAGGCGCTGAAGAACATGGCCGTCAGCACCAGGGCGAGCACGCCCGTCAGGCCCGTGGCGAAGCTGCGGAAGGGCTCGCGGCGGACGCCGTCCGCCGTTTCGAGGAGCTGGCGGCCGGTCGCGGCGAAGAGGAGCAGGAGGAGCGCCGCCCAGGCGGCCAGGAGCGCGAGCTTGGTGCCCAGCACCAGGGGTGAGGTGAAGCCGAGGCCGAAGCTCGGACCCTCCACCAGCGTCACCAGGGCCGAGGAGGCCGTGGGGTAGGAGACCATCCGCCCCGCGGCGTGCGCTCCGGGGGCGGCCTGGATCGTCCCGCCGAGGACGAAGATGTCGCCTCCCACCTGCGCCTCGGGACCGAGCCGCGCATCTCCCCCCAGCACGACCACGTCCCCGGCCACCCGGCCCGTGATTTCCACCGAGCCTTCCATGGCGGCCACGTCGGAGAGCGCTTCTCCCGCGACGATCACGTCCTTGCCCATCGCGACCATCTGGTTGCGCGTCAGGCTCCCCTTCTCCAGGCGCAGCGCCACCTCCCCATCCCCGCTCGTGGCGGAGGCCGGGGAGGCGAGCAGCAACAGGCTCACCAGCAAGGCGTTCACGACGGGAACTCTACGCCAAGGAGGGGACTATCTGTATCGATTTGACCCGGGGCGCGATTCGCTCACGCCCACCGCGGTGCGCTTGCGCCGGATCATGGAGACCAGCAGGATGTTCAGGCAGAGCACGAACACTCCGAACATGCCCAAGCTCATCGGGGAGGAGAGCATCTCCTGGAAGACGAGGCCGAAGCCCTTCCAGCTCGCGCCGAGAAGGCCGGAGCCGGCGAGGACCGTGGCCTGGAACATGCCGAAGATGGCCGAGAGCGCGCCCAGGCCGGCGTGCTCGCCGGCCGCCGAGCCGCTGCCGATCACCGCCGTGGAGATCACGCCGAGCAGGATGAACATGGCGGCCGGGAAGCCCCAGGTGCGCGGGCCGCGCGCTTCCCAGCCCGTGACGGGCAGGGCGGCGAGGACGTCGTCGCGGAAGCTCTCGCGCACCGGCAAGCTGGACCGGAGCAGGAGGCCTTCCAGCCCGCGCAGCTCGGCGAGCTCGGAGCTGCAGTCGGAGCAGGTGGCGAGGTGGTCTTCGAGCCGGGCCCGCTCGTTGCGCGGCAGCCGGCCGTCGGCCTCCAGGTTCAGCCATTCTCTGTAGGTAGCGTGATCCGGCTTCATGTTGCCCCCGCTCAATCGCTCAGGAACTCTTGCAATTTATCCTTCAACATCTGCCGTCCCCGGAAGAGCTTGTTTTTCACCGTGCCCAGAGGCATGCCTTTGAGCTGGGCGATCTCTTCGTAGGGGAGCTCGCCGAAATGCCTCAGGAGGATCAGCTCCCGGTATTCCCATGGGAGCGAGTCGATGGCCTCCTGAATGGCGTCTCCCCTCTCCCGGTTACGCAGGTCGCCGTACGGTCCGCGCTCCGGGGATGGCAGGTCCCAATCACGACCTTCGCCTTCATCGTCGTCCTGCCGCAGCGAAACAACCTTCAGTCGCCGGCGGCGGATCTGGTCGATCGCGGCGTTCTGGGCGACCCGGAAGAGCCAGGTCGAGAACCGGTACTGCGGATCGTAGCGATCGAGCACCTGGTAGACCTTGACGAGAACTTCCTGCGCCAGGTCGTGCGCGTCGTCCACGTTGCGCAGCAGGCGGAACAGATAGTTGACGAGGCGGCCCTGGTATCGGTCGACCAGGTCGCCGAAGCGGTCCCGATCTCCTTCGAGAACCGCTGCAACCAGATCCTCGTCGGTCGGCTGCTCCGTTCCCCGCGTCATGGGTGGATACGCAATGTTCCCGCCAAGGTTTCAGAGAGAAACGGCGGGTCTCATCGATGGCCGTGCCGGCTCTGGAGCCATCGCCCGAGCAGGAACAGCGCCCCGCCCACGGCACAGATGGCGAGCTCGACACGGACCTGGTTGTAGACCAGCCCGATGAGCAGACCGCTGCCCACCAGGACGAGCGCGAGGAATTGCAGGACCCACGCGAGGCTCGTGAGCATTTGACCTAGGGGGAGGACACCAAGTCGGTCCGGGTGGTGATCAGACCCTGCGCCTGGCCGGTCAGCAACGCCAGGAGGTCCTTTTCGATTCCATGCGGCGACTCTTCCACGATCCGCCCCACTTCCCGGCCTTCTCTGGAGACGATGAAGGTCGGCACGAAGCGGATGTCGTTGTTGGTCACCGGAGCGGAGGGCTCTTTCTTCTGCCGGTCCACGCCGATGTAGTGGATCGCGAACGGCACGTCCGCTCCCCGGCTCCCGGCGATGTCGAGCGCCTTCCAGAACCGGGGCACTTCGCGCCGGCTGTCGCCGCACCAGGTGCCCAGGAAGATAGTCACTTCCGCGCCGGGCGGGACGGTGGCCAGCGCCGTGGAGGCCGCGGGGTCCGGCTGGGACTCCGCTTCCGCCGCCGCCCATTCGGGGGCCGCCTCGATATCCGCCCGGACGGTCTCGCCCACGATCACAGGCTTGGCTTCGGGCTGCGCCGCCGCGGCAGGAGAAGGAGCTGAGCTGGCACAGGAAGTGGCTAGAGTGACAATGGAAGCAAGTACGGCGAGCAGGGCCGGAGGTTTCATGGTTTCACAAGTCTACCTCACGCTCTCGATCCGGTCCCCAGGCACGATGCGGTCGAGGATCTCGTCGCCCGAGACGACCTCTCCGAAGGCGGTGTAGCCGCCGTCGAGGTGGGGCTGCTCGGAGAGGGTGATGAAGAACTGGCTCCCTCCCGTGTCCGGACCCGACAGGGCCATGCCGACCACGCCGCGGCGGTAGCGCAGGCGGTTGATCTCGTCCCGGATGTCATAGCCGGGACCGCCGGAGCCGTCGCCGCGGGGGTCTCCCCCCTGGATCACGAAGTCGGCGACCACCCGGTGGAAGATCAGGCCGTCGTAGAAGCCCTGTTCCGCCAGGTTGAGGAAGTTGAGGCAGGTGAGCGGCGCCTGCCGGCAGGCCAGGCGGACCCCGATCGCACCCTTGGAGGTCCGGATCTCCACGGTCCGCGGCTGCCAGGTGCGCTCGATGATCTCCTGGTAGACCTCCGGAGCCTTTCCCGCATTGAGCGGCCCGAGCGGCGGGATGGGGCGCTCCAGCTCTCCGAGGGCAACTCCCGCCTCTCTTCTCACGGCATACCCGCCTCCCGCCTCCCCCGCCGCGGCCTTTTCGAGGAACGCCACGATCGCGCCCCGCTCCAGCGGCTCGCTTTTGGCCCGCGCGGTCAGGGCGCCGAGCACGGCCAGGGTCTCCTCCTCCACTCCGCCTTGCACCGATGCGGCGAAGCCCGCCTGCAGCCGGCCGAGCGGCAGGACCGGGTGCTCGGCGAGCCAGCCGAAGACGGTGGCGCGGACTCCGGCGTCCGCGTCGGAGAGGAGCCTTGTTGCGATTTCCGCCGATCCGTCTCCGGCCAGGGCCGCTTCGGCCGCCGCTCCCCGGACCTGAGGGGAGGGATCGGAGGTCAGCCGGGCGACGAGGTCCGCGGCGTCCGGAAAGCCGACCCGTCCGGCGGCCTGGGCGGCATGGGCACGGACGTCGGTCTCCTGGGAGGTCAGGGCGGCGGTCGCCAGCTCCAGGGCGCGGGGGTGCTTGCCCGCGGCCAGGGCGAGGAGGGCCAGGCCCCGCTCGCGGCCGGTCCCTTCGGTCGCCCGCAAAGCCAAGGCTTCAGAGAGGGGATCGGCAGTATTCATGGGCCAGGCTGCAACGGCTTCGAGGACGGTCAGACGCACTCCGGAGCGGGGATCGTCGAGGAGCGCGCGAAGGCGGTCACGCCACCCTGCCGGAGCCGGCGCCTTGCTGTCGGTGATGAGCCTCGCGGCCGAGCGGAGGGCCTGGACGACTGGTCCGGGCGCGGGATCGTCGAGGAGAGGCCGGAGCGCCGCGAGATCGGCGGGCTCTCCTACGATTCCGAGCCCGCGGGCGGCCCAGCCGCGGACCTGGGGGTTGGGATCGGCGAGCAGGCCGCGCAGCAGGGGGAGACCCTCGGGCAGCGGATCGCGGGCGAGGGCATAGGCGGCCCGGGCGTGCAGCTCGGGGTCGGGCAGGGCGAGCCCGCGCTCCGCGATTCTGACGGTCGCGGCCTCCTTGAAGCGGAAGAGCGCGGGGAATAGGCGAGCCCAGCGCTCCTGCTCCGGAAGGGGCAAAAGGGCCTGCGCCACGTCGAGCACCGGCGCCTTGAGCTTGCCCAGGGCTTCCACGGCAAGGATGCCCGTCTCGCGGTCATCGTCCACCACGGCAGAGAGCAGGGCGGGCACGGCCTCGGGGTCTTCCAGCTCGCCGAGCCCGAAGGCGGCCGCCCGGCGGACGGCGGGCACGTCGTCCAGAAGAAGCCCCATGAGGGGGGAGCGGCCCTGCTTGTCGGGGATCCGCCCGAGGGCGTCCGCGAGGGCTTCCCGCAGCTCCGGCCCCCCGGCTAGCGCCTGCTGCATGATCACCGGCTCGTACTGCTGCCGATCGACCAGGTAGAGGAGCATGGCGCGGGTGTTGAGCTCGAGCCCGGGAGCGGGCGTGGCCGCGGGAGGGGCGGCGGCGCAGCCGGAAAGGACGACAAGGACCAAAAGGGTCAAAAGGACGGGGGAGGATGGGCGGCGCATTGCGGTGGATGGTAGCACCGGCGCGCTATAGTCTTGACGTGCTCCGTTTCCAGAACCTCCGCCGCCGCTTCGGGCGCCTTTCCGTGCTGGAGGGGGTGTCCGGAGAAGTCGCGCCGGGGCAGGCTTTGCTGGTCACCGGGCCGAACGGCTCGGGCAAGAGCACGCTGCTCCGCTGCCTGGCAGGGCTCCTTTTGCCCGAGAAGGGCACCATAGAGTATAGGGAGGACGAAAAGGTGCTCGAAACGGACGAGCGGCGGCGGCGGGTCGGCTACGTGGCCCCCGATCTGGCGCTCTACTCGGAGCTCACCGTCGCGGAGAACCTGGAGTTCTTCGCGCGCATCCGGCGTACGAGCCCGGCTTGGGGCTTCGAGGTGCTCAAGCGCCTCGGCCTGCCCGCCGACCGCATGGGCGGCGCGCTGTCCTCCGGCATGCGGCAGCGGCTGCGCTGGGCCTGGGCCCTGCTCCACCGGCCGCGACTGCTCCTGCTCGACGAGCCGTTCCAGAATCTGGACGTAGGCGGCGAGCAGGGCACCCGCGACCTGCTGCGTGAGCACTTGCATCAGGGCGGCCTCGCCGTCGTGGCAAATCCCTCTTCCCTGGAGATCGACCGTGTTGCAGGTCACCTCGACCTCGGGCGCTGAAACGGCTCTGCCGCTGCGCTTCACCTGGCTCTCCGAGGTGGTGGCCGTGTTCGCCAAGGACTGGCGGTGCGAGTTCCGCACCCGCTATGCCTTGAACACGCTCGCCCTGTTCGCCTTCACTACCATGGTCGTGATGAGCATCAGCCTCGGCCCGATCGGGATCGAGCGGGCCCGCGGGTCCAAGGTGCTGCCGGTGCTGCTCTGGGTCATCCTGCTCTTCTCGGTCTCCGCCGGCCTGCCGCGCGCCTTCGTCCAGGAAGAAGAGAGCCAGACGGCCACGGCCCTGCGCCTCTCCGCCACGCCGTCGGCCCTGTTCTGCGGCAAGCTCCTCTACTGTCTAACCCTGGTGGGAGCGCTCGAGTTGCTGGTCACGCCGGTCTTCGCCACCCTGATGAACCTGGAGATCGCGAGCCCGGCCCTGTTCGTGGGCACGCTGGCCGCGGGCGGCTACGGGCTGGCCGCGGGGAGCACTCTGGTGGCGGCGATCATCTCCCAGGCGCGGACCAAGGGGACGCTGTTCTCGGTACTGGCCTTCCCGGTCCTGCTGCCCCTGCTGCTGCTCGCGGTCGAGCTGACGTTCAAGGCGGTGGACGGGGGCGGGGGCGGCGTGGCCCTGCCGCAGCTACTTCTGTATGATGCTTCGGTCACCGTCGTTGGCCTGATGCTCTTCCCGATGGTGTGGAACCCATGAAGACAATCTCTGCCTGGCTGCTCTGGCTCTGGATCTCCCTGGTGATCCTGGCGGCGTTCTACTACGCCCCGGGGGCGGCGGAGGGTTTCCAGGCGCCCAAGTCGTACCGGATCCTGTTCTTTCACGTCCCGATGGCCTGGGCCTCCTTCGCCGGCTTTATTTCGGCCGCGGTCTCGAGCGTCCTTTATCTGCGCCGGCGCGATCTACGGCACGACCGGTCGGCCCAGGTGTCGGTCCAGCTCGGGATTCTGTTCGGCACGCTCGCCACGGTCACCGGCGCGATCTGGGCGCGGATCGAGTGGGGCCTCTACTGGAACTGGGACCCGCGCCAGACCTCCATCCTGATCTCGCTGCTCTTCTACGGCGCCTACATGGCGTTGCGCGGCGCGGTCGAGGACCAGGAGAAGCGGGCCCGGCTGGCGGCCGTCTATGCCATCCTCGGCCTGGTCGTGACGCCCTACCTCTATTGGGTCATGCCGCGGGCGCTCGACTCGCTCCATCCCGAGCCGGTGGTCAACGCCGAGGGCAAGCCGCAGATGCAGTCCGAGATCCTGCAGGTCCTCCTGGCGAGCGGCGTCGGCTTCACGGCCCTCTTCTTCTGGCTGCACGATCTGCATACCCGGATCCAGGCGCTCGCGGAGCGGAAATCCGCGGCAAGGGAACAAGGTTATGGAACTTAGCGGAGACAATGTCGTCGTCCTCGTCAACCTGATCATCTGGACGGGAATCTTCCTCTGGCTGCTCCGCCTGAGCCGGCGGGTGCGGGTGATTGAGGAAAGTACGGAGAAAGAGCCATGAAAAAGACCCACCGCTACTACCTGCTCGGCGCCGTGCTCCTTCTGGCCTTCGCGGGGTTCTCGCTCTCCGCCTTCAAGGAGACCATGACGCCGTATGTCTCCTACCAGGAGGCGCGCGCGGCCGACCGGGTCGTCCAGGTGATGGGGGCTCTGGAGAAGGGGAGCTCGAAGTACGTCGATACCGAGGACTTCCTCTACTTCACGATCAAGGAGCCCGAGAGCAAGGACACCATCCGGGTGCGCTACAAGGGCCTCAAGCCGGCCAACTTCGAGGACGCCATCAGCATCGTGGCCATCGGCCACTTCGACGAGGGCGACAAGGAGTTCGAGGCAAACAAGCTGCTGGTGAAGTGCCCGAGCAAATACCAGGGCGCAGAGGTCAAGGAGTACAGCTAGATGGAAATGCTGTCGCAATATTACCTTCCCGGCGCCGTCGCTCTCTGGACCGCGCTGTTCTTCTCCGTCATGTCCATCGTGGGCTACATTTGGGTCGGGGCGGGAGACGGTAGCGCGATACGCTTCGCGCGGCGGTCCTACGACTTCTTCGCCGTGGCGATCACGCTTTCCGCGTTCATCCTGGGGCTGCTGCTGATGATGCGGGACTTCCGCATCGAGTACGTCCATCAGTACTCGGGCATGGACCTCCCCGGCCACTATCAGCTCGCCGCGTTCTGGGCGGGCCAGAAGGGGAGCTTCCTCATCTGGCTGCTCTGGGGCACGCTGCTCGGCTTGCTGGTGCGCAAGAGCGCCGGCCGCAACGAACCGGCGATCATGGGCATCTACACCATGACCCTGATCGGCCTGCTCTTCATCCTGGTGCGGGAGAACCCCTTCGTCATGCTGAAGGAGACCCCGCTGGACGGCCAGGGGCTCAACCCGCTCCTCCAGGACAACTGGATGGTCATCCATCCTCCGATCATGTTCATCGGCTACGCCGCGAGCGCGATTCCATTCGCCTTCGCCATGGCGTCGCTCTTCCGCCGGGACTACGACGACTGGGCCGCGCGCGCCTTCCCCTGGGCGCTGGGCGGCTTCCTGGTGCTGGGCTGCGCGATCCTGATGGGTGGCTACTGGGCCTACAAGACCCTGGGCTGGGGCGGCTACTGGGGCTGGGATCCGGTGGAGAACGCCTCGCTGATCCCCTGGCTCTTCGGCACGGTGCTGATCCACGGCCTGCACATGGAGCGCACCAAGGGGCGCTACCGACGGGCCAACTACGTGCTGGCCGCGCTGGTCTACCTGTCGGTGCTCTACGGCACCTTCCTGACCCGCTCGGGCGTGCTCGCCGACTTCTCGGTGCACAGCTTCGTGGACCTCGGCATCTCGGGCTGGCTGATCGCGCTGATGGGCTCCTTCTTCGCCCTCGCGGTCTGGCTGCTGGCCACCCGGCTGCGCCAGGTCCCGACGAAGCCGAACGAGGATCCGCTCCTTTCCCGCGGCACGTTCATGGTGCTGTCGACGATCACGGTGCTGGTTTGTGCCGTGGTCATCACCTTCGGCACGTCCGCGCCGCTCATCACCCGCTGGTTCCTGGAGAACCCGGCCCAGGTCGGCCCGACCTGGTACAACAAGGTGAACCTGCCGATCGCCCTGCTGATCGCGCTGCTGCTGTCTGTGGTCCCGTACCTGACCTGGCGCGGCGACGATCCCAAGGCGTTGCTGCGCAAGCTGATCCTGCCGGGGCTCTTCGCCCTGGCGATGACGGTGGCCGCGGGCGCCTGGCAGGTGCGCGACCCCTTCCATCTGCTGTTCGTGTTCCTGGCGTCTCTGGCCCTGGCCACGAACATCCACAAGACCGTGACCCGCGCGCGGTCCGTGGGGGTCGCGGCGGCCGGCGGCTACCTCGCGCACGTGGGTGTCGGGGTGATCCTGCTGGGCTTCCTGGCTTCGTCGGCCTACGACGAGAGCACCAAGATCACGCTGCAGATGGGCACGCCCAAGAAGCTGGGCGACACGACGCTCACCTTCACCAAGTTCATCCCGCGCGTCGGGCGTGAGAAGGAGAAGATGGAGATCCTGGTGACGCAGCCCGGCCGCAAGCCGTTCTTCGTCTACCCGAAGCTGTTCATGAACGACCGCACCCGGCAGGTCATGGCGAACCCGGACATCCGGAGCACGCTGTTCCAGGACCTGTACGTGTCGCCCATCGATTTCGATCCCGGCCAGCCGCAGGTGCAGCTCGCCAAGGGGGAGAGCGGCAAGATCGGCGGCATGGACATCCGCTTCGTGGGCTTCGACCTGAACGCGCAGGGCAACGCCATGGCGCAGATGGCGTCCGGCGGGATGGTGACGATCGGCACGGAGGTCGAGATCACCCGCAACGGCAGGCCGGTCACGCTCAAGCCGATCTACCGGCTGAACCCGGCGAACGGAGCGGTGGACACGCCGCCCATGAACCTGCCCGGCGGCGGGGCGATCTTCGTTTCGGGGATCAATGCGTCGGAAGGCGCGGTGCAGTTCCAGGTGACCGGGATCTCGAACCCGGCGAAGCTGTCGATCGACGTCACCCGCAAGCCGCTGATCCAGCTCGTCTGGTACGGCCTCTACCTCGTGCTGATCGGCGGCGCCGTGGCCACGTTCAACCGCCTCCGGCAGGTGCGGAAGCGGGAGGCGGTGCTGGCTTCGATGGCGGAGTAAAGGCTAGGCCCCGACCGCCAACCGATCGGCCAACGACCCCGGCAGCCCCGCCTTGCGGATGCGCCGCTGGGCCTCGGCGATCGGGTAGTCGATCCGGTGCCAGCGCACGATCCGGCGCTCGCTGTCGTAGGTCATGTACGAGGCCCGGGGGTCGCGGTCCCGCGGCTGGCCGATGGAGCCCGGGTTGACCAGGTAGCGGCCTTCCGGGTGCAGATGCAGCGTGCCCGCGTTGCCGCGCAGCGCCCTCACTCCGAGCGCCCTCCCCTCCAGCGAAAAGACCGAAGGGATGTGCGTGTGGCCGAAGAAGGTCACCGGCACCGCGAACGAGGCAAAGATCTCCCAGGCGTCCACATCGGAAAAGACGTAGGTGTCCTCGTCGAGCGGCGAGCCGTGGCAGATCGCCAGGCCCTCCTCGATCCGGATCGGCCCCCGGGGCAGGTCGCGGACGTAGCGCAGGTTGGAAGGGGTGAGGCGGGTGGTCGTCCACTGCGCGGCGATCAGCGCGGTCTGGTTGAAGTTGGAGCCGCTGTCGATCCCCGTCACGACCTTGTCGTGGTTGCCCCGGACCGTGTGCAGCCGGGGACCCAGCTCGCGCACCGCCTCCACCACCTGGTTCGGCGCGCCGCCGTAGCCGACCAGGTCCCCGAGCACCAGCACTGCGTCGAAACGCTTGCGCCGGGCCCGCCGCAGGACGACCTCGAAGGCATCCCAGTTGGCATGCATGTCTGACAGGATCAGGTAACGCAACGTCCTCCCCCAATCATGATGTCTTCAAGAAAAGCGCTATTCGTGCCGCGATCTCCTCCGGCTGCTCGGCGGGTGCCACGTCCACCGTCAGGTCCGCCTGCCGGTAGGCGGGCAGCCGCTCGCGGTAGAGGGCCAGGGCCTGGGTCTCGTCCCGGAAGAGCGGCCGGTCCTGTTTCCCCAGCGACCCGATCCGGGAGACGATCGTGGCGAACGGCGGGTTCAGCCAGACCGAAACGCCGTTCGCCCGGATCCAGCGGGCGTTCGCCTCGAACGTCACCGTGCCGCCCCCGGTCGCCACCACCACGTCCGGCAGCTCTCCGGTCCCCCGCAGCGCCTCCTGCTCCAGGCCGCGGAACGCCGGCTCGCCGTGGAGCTCGAAAATCTCCCGCACCGTCATTCCCGCCCGCTGCTCGACCTCCGAGTCGAGGTCCATGAATGGCACCCCGAGCCGCTCCGCCAGGATCCGGCCAACCGCGGTCTTGCCCGACCCCATGAAACCGGTCAGATAGACGCGCACGCCATCAGCCGCCGGCAGTTCGCCCCGACATCTCCGCGGCAGACCGCCCCGATCACGGCCGCGGTATCAGCCCCGGAGGCGAGAACCTGGGCCACATTGCCTGCATCGATCCCGCCGATCGCCACCAGCGGCTTGGCGGTCAGCTCTCGCGCCCGGCGCAGGAAACTCAATCCCACCACCGGGTCGGGGCTCGCCTTGCCCGTCGTGGGGAAGACCGGCCCGACCGCGATCACGTCCACGTCGGGATCGGCGTCCGCGGCGAGGAGCTGCTCCTCATCATGTGTAGAAAGACCGATCCACATTTCATCGCCCACCACCCGCCGGGCAGCCGCGGGGGGCAGGTCCGTCTGCCCTACATGCAGGCCGGCCACCTCCGGCGGGGGGAAGAGGGCTGCGACATCCGCCCGGTCGTCCACCCAGAGCCGGACGCCGCTCCCTTCCAGGGCGCGGCAGCAGGCCTCCATCTGCCGGCAGAGCTCGCCGCCGGAGAGCTGCTTCGCCCGCACCTGAATCCACTGGATGCCGGCCTCCGCCATGGCGCGGACGGCCGCGGGGAGCGGAGTCGGGTGCAGGGCCTCGACGTCGGCGATCGCGTAGATTCTACCTGAAGGCCCGGCGGGGGCTCTCATTTGCTCCGCTGAAGGAAGCGCTCCATGAAACGGGTGGAGAACCGTCCCGCCGCGAACTCGGGGTCGCGCAGGATGCGCCGGTGGAGCGGGATCGAGGTCTGGATGCCTTCGACCACGAAGAAGTCGAGCGCCCGCGACATGCGGGCGATGGCCTCCTCCCGCGTGCGGTCATGGACGATCAGCTTGGCCACCAGCGAGTCGTAGTACGGCGGGATGACATAGTCCTCGTAGCCGTGCGTGTCGACCCGCGTGCCGGGACCGCCGGGGAGATGGAAGGTCTTGAGCTTGCCCGGGCTCGGCGCGAAAGTATCGGGGTTCTCGGCGTTGACCCGGCACTCGATGGCGTGGCCGCGCGGCTTGAGCCCGCTGTTGATCCCCAGGTGCTCCCCCGCCGCCACCTGGATCTGCAGCTTCACCAGATCGATCCCGGTCACCATCTCGGTCACCGGATGCTCGACCTGGATGCGGGTGTTCATCTCCATGAAGTAGAAGCGGCCGTCGCTGTCGAGCAGGAACTCGATGGTGCCGGCGTTCTCGTAGCGCACCGCCGCGCAGAGCGCCACGGCGGCGGCGCCCATCTGCTCCCGCAGCTCGGGGGTGAGGGCGGGCGACGGCGCCTCCTCGATCAGCTTCTGATGCCGGCGCTGGATCGAGCACTCGCGCTCGCCCAGGTGGATGACCTTGCCGTGATGGTCGCCGAAGACCTGGAACTCGATGTGCCGCGGCTCGACCAGGTACTTCTCCAGGTAGATCGAGCCGTCGCCGAACGCCTTCTCCGCCTCATTGTGGGCAGTGGAGAACTGGCTGGCGATCTCCCCCTCGGAGTAGACGATCCGCATGCCGCGTCCGCCGCCTCCCGCCGAGGCCTTGAGGATCACCGGGTAGCCGACCTCGGCGGCGAAGCGCCGGGCGTCGTCGGCATCCTGGAGCGGCTCCTCGCTGCCCGGCAGCACGGGCACGCCGGCCGCCGCCGCGGTCTGCCGCGCCTTGGCCTTGTCGCCCATCAGGCGGATGACCTCGGGGCGCGGGCCGATCCAGGCAATCCGGCACTCCTCGAGCACCTCGGCGAAGTGGGCGTTCTCGGCCAGGAAGCCGTAGCCGGGGTGGATCGCGTCGGCGCCCGTGATCTCGGCCGCGGAGAGGATGGCCGAGATGTTCAGGTAGCTCAGCTTGGACGGCGGCGGGCCGATGCAGATGTCCTCGTCGGCGTAGGTGACGTGCAGGCTGTCGCGGTCGGCCGTGCTGTGCACGGCCACCGTCTGGATGCCGAGCTCGCGGCAGGCCTGGATGATGCGGAGCGCGATCTCGCCCCGGTTGGCGATCAGGATCTTCTTGAACATCGAGGCTCTAGTCGGCCCGGATGGCGAAGAGCGGCTCGCCATACTCGACGGCCTGGGCATTCTGCGGATAGATCTGCACGACCACGCCGTCCGCGTCCGACTCGATCTCGTTCATCAGCTTCATCGCTTCGATGATGCAGAGGACCTGTCCCTTCTTGACCCGGGAGCCGACCTCGACAAACGGATCGGAATCCGGAGAGGCGGCACGGTAGAAGGTGCCGACGATGGGCGAGGTGACGATGTGCGCTCCGGCGTCGGCGGAAGCAGGGGCTTCCGGCACCGCAGCTGAAACGGGAACGGCAGGCGCGGACGCCGGGGACGAGGCGAAGGAAGCCTCGGCGGCCGGAGCGGCCTGGACGGCCGGCTGAGCCTGCGGCTGGCCCTCGATCTTCAGGCGGAAGCCCGAGCGCTCGATCTCCAGCCCCTGTAGCCGGCGCTGCGCGACCAGCTCGATGAGCTCCTTGATCTGTTCAAACGTCAGCAAGACCCAGCCCCCCTCAGGAAAGCTCGTCCTCCAGGAGCAGACGCGCTCGCCGGAGCTCGAACCGGGCGCGGCCGTAGTTTCCCTCCGGGCCCAGGACGAGGAGCAGATAATAATCCGGGGTGACGGAGCTGACCATCAGGGTCACCCGATCGGTAGTCACGGAGAGCTGCTGGACGTCCCCGACTTCCAGCTCGCGGTGGTTGGCCGAAATGGCCCGCGCCTGGGAGACCATCTCGGCGCCGAGCGCCTCCAGGTCGATCTCCCGGTCGAAGGTCACAGACTCGACCGGCATGCCGTCATGGGCCACGAGCGAGAGGGCGAGCGCGCCGTCGATGCGGCCGCTGATCTGGCTCAGTAGCTCACGGAACATTATGGTCCCCCCGGAGGCGGCTCCCCCGGATGCGGTCGAGATAACGGTTCAGCAGGAAGATCTTGCGCGCGGTCGTGCCGCCCCCGCCCGGCCGGAAGCCCGCGAGCAGACGGCCCGCATCCAGCGCCACGCTTTGGGGCACGCGGCGCGTCTCCTCGATCTGTTCGAGGCCGGCGAGGGCCGCTCCGTTGCCCGGCTCCCGTTCCAGGACCTCGCGGAAGATCCGCTCCGCCTCGTCGGCGTGCCCCTGGCGGAGGTAGATCTCGCCGAGCGTGGCGGTCGCGACCGGCTGTGCCGGCTGGACCGGCTCGTCGGCCCAGAGATCCTCGGCTGTCTCCTCCGGGGGAGGGGCGGGAGCCGGAATGGGCGCCAGATCCTCGAAAACAGGCGCTTCGGGCATCGCGGCCGCCGGCACGACGGGGATCTCCTCCAGCCACGAGGCGTCCTCGACGTGTGGCTCAGGCTGGGAAATCCCCGGCTCCTCGAAACGCGTCACCGCGAGATCGGACTCGGCCGGGAGCGGCGGCTCCTCGGGCATCGCGATCGGCGCCATCAGGATGGGCCCCGGAGCCGCGGCCGTGAGGGGGACCTCCGAGGGCGCCATCGGCGTCAGGCCCACCTCGAAGATGCCCTCGGAGCCCAGGCTCGTCAGGTAGCGCTCGCGGGAGGAGCGGGAGACGAGGCCAGGGAAGAGGTCGCCGTCGGAGTCTTCGACAGGCTCTTCCATTTCGTAGGCCGGTTCGGAGGCCGGAGCCTCCAGAGAGAAGACGTCCCCGGCCGACTGCCGGCGGACATCGCCGAGGTCGAAGATGTCGTTCTCGGGAACCTTTTCCCGTTCCTTGGGACGGTCCATCAGCTTGATCTGCCGGCGGAGGTCGCCGATCTCGGAATCGCCGTCGTTGAGCAGGCTGTAGAGATCGAGGCGCTCGCGGGCACGGGCGGGGTCGCCCGTTTCCAGGTAGGCGCGCACCAGCAGCTTGTTGGCGACCATCTGGGTGGGGTCCTGCTTGACCACCCGCTCGAGCACCGAGCGCGAGGCGTCGGCCTCGCCCAGCTCGAGATGGCAGCGCCCCTTGGCCACGAGGGCCGAGAGGTAGCCCGGGTGCTCCTGAAGCCCCCGGTCGAGCACGGCGAGCGCCTCCTGCATACGGCCCTGGTGGCGGTACTCCTCCGCGAGCTGGAGGAAGATGCGGGAGCTCGGATCGGACTCCCAGCGCGCCTTGAGCTGGGCGAGCCGGTCGGGCATCGAACCGTCCGTCATGCGTTCGCACCCGGGGCGAAGCGGTAGGTTTTGGGATCGTTGGTCAAAGCGGCTGCATTATAGCAGCGGGCCCCCTGCGGCCAAACCTTTGACCGCAGGGGGCTTTCCTGAAGAGAGATCACTGGATGTCGATCGTGGTCTCGTCGAAGAGCAGCGTGCCGTCGCCGGACGGGGTGCTCACCTCCACGGTGACTTCGTTGACGCCGGCCGGCAGGTCCTGCTGATCCAGCGTGAGCGTGTTCGTGGCCACGCCCGAGGTGTCGGTGAAGACGACGCCGGTGAACTCCAGGGTCCCGCGGGTGGCCTCGAACGTGACCGGCGCGCCCTGCAGCGGCTGCCCCTGGGAGTTCGTCACGAACGCCGTGAGCGTGACCTCGCCGCCGGCCCTGGGCAGGGATCCGGGGTTGGCCTGGACGCTGATGTCCGTCGCGGCCTCGCGGATCGTCACGGTGGTGGTCGCCGCCGCGCTCGCGCCGACAATGGCGGTGATCGTGGCGGTCCCGGACTGGCTGCCGGCATTGAGGGTCGCGGTGGCGGTGCCGTCGGCGCGGGTGGTCGGCCGGCTCGGCGAGAGCGTCCCCAGGGAGGAGGTCAGAATCACGGTCTGGCCTGCTGCGACCGGGGAGCCGTCCGAGTTGCGCGCGATCACCGTCACGGTGGCGGTGCCCTCCACCGGGACCGTGCTCGGGTTCACCGACAACAGGACCGTCGGCTTCGACGTATCCGTCTCGCCGATCTGAATCGTGGTTTCTACCGTGGCGTCAGCCGTCGCGGCCGTCACCTTGGCGGCTCCCGAACGTCCGTCGCCACGGAGAGTCGCCGTCGCCCGTCCGCCGCTGTCCACCTCCACGATGGAAGGGGAGAGCGTACCCAGGTC
This sequence comes from Acidobacteriota bacterium, assembly GCA_034667225.1. Lineage (GTDB taxonomy): Bacteria > Acidobacteriota > Thermoanaerobaculia > Multivoradales > UBA5704 > DATMER01. The sequence goes on along the minus strand of JAXDKG010000051.1, from coordinate 118,757 downwards.
GCTGGACAGCCGGATCTCCGTCCCCGGGTTGAGCGGGTTGCCGTCCGGCTTGCGGCCGATCACGGTGATGGTGGAGCTGCCATTCAGGCCGATCCTGGACGGGTTGGTGCTGATGCTCAGGATCGAACCGGCCGGCGCGACCGGCGAGGCTTTATCGCAGCCCAGGGCCGGCGCGAGGAGACAGAGAAGGGAGAGGAGGGCGACTGCTTGTTTCATAGCAATGGAGTATACGAATCGGGACGGCTGCCCGTCCAGGCAGCCAGCCTACTTCGGCTTCGTGAACAGCCCCTCGCGGTGGGAAGTCCCCTTGCGGACCACGTCGAGCCGCCCGCGGACGCCCCAGCGGCGGAGCGCGGCGGTGGCGCTCCGCGGGTCGATCTGGAGGCCGAGGTGCGAGCCGGAAGCGCGGCTTCTTGTCGCGTAAAGCACTCGAGAGATGAAAAAGGCGGCTGCCGTACAGGCAGCCGCCCCAGGATGCTCAGGAAAGGACTACGACGCCTCGCTGTCGTCCGTAGGACCGGTGCACTGCGGGTCCGCCCCGTCGATGAACGTGTCACCGTCGTTGTCGAAGCCGTCGGTGCACTGCACCGTCGGCGGCGGCGGCGGCGTCGACGTGTCGCCGGTGCAGGTCGAGTTCTGCGGGCTGATGGTGAAGGCGTTGCTGAGCGTCACCAGGCAGCCGGTGCCGTCCAGGTTGCGCACGGTCACCGAGATGGGGGTCGGGATGTTGCGCTCGCCGCCGGCGATGCCGTCGCCGTTGCCGTCGCACGGCTCGGTGGCGAAGACGAAGCCCTGCGGCGGCGTCGGCACCCTGACCGTGATCGCCGTGGACGACTTGCTGACGATCGAGGCCGCGGAGCCGTTGGTCGGGTCGCCGAACAGCACCTGGATGTTGGTGCTGAAGCTCTGGCCCGACAGGGTGACGTTCGAGCCGATGATGCCGCTCTGCGGGCTGACCCCGAAGAGCAGAGGCAGCGGCACGACATAGTTGAAGCCGATGGTGGCGGTGCCGCTGTCGCCGGTGTCGATGTTGGTCACTCCGACGCCGCTGACCGAAACGATGCCGTTGGCCGGGCAGTTCGCGAGCGCCACCCCGCTGGTGATGAAGACGATCTCGGTGCCGGTCACCGAGATCGGCGTCTGTCCGATGCCGCCCAGGGAGACCGCGACCGGATCGTCGAAGCCCTGGCCGAAGAGGGTCACGCGCGTGCCGCCGGTGTACGGGCCGGAGCCCGGACCCATGGCGGTGATGATGACCTTGTTGCCGTACTTGAAGGCGTCGGTCGTCACCGTGGCGAAGCCGCTGTTCAGGTTCCTCACCAGGATGTCCACGAGCTGGTTGACGTTGTTCTGGCCGAATCCCGACGCGGTCGGGGAGACGACGACGAGCCGGTTGGACGACGTCTCCAGAACCGTGGCCTCGATGCCGTCGAAGCTGCTCGTGCCGCCGGTCCCGAAGAGGACCTGCACCGGCGCCTGGAAGCCCTCGCCCACGATCGTGATGCGGGTGCCGCCGTCGTTGGTGCCGGCGTTGGGCGTCACCGACAGGATCGCTGGCTGCTGGATCGTGCCGCCGAGCGAGTAGGTGAAGCCGGCGGGCAGCTGGTCCGTGGCCACGCCCGTCGCCTCGTTGTAGTTGATCGTCACCGAGACCGTCACCGGCACCGACTGGCCGACGGGGACGGTGACTCCCGCGGCGGCGGCCGGCGGCACCCGCACCCGGATGCGGGTCGGCGAGACCGAGAGCACCTGCGCCGCGGCGCCGTTGAATGTCACCCGCACGGGACCGTCGAAGCCGCCGCCCAGGATCGAGACCTCCTCGCCGCCCTGGGGAGTGCCGATCGAGGGGGTCACCGCCGAGATGAAGAAGGTCCCGGCCTGGCCGATCGCGACGTTGGCCGCGCCGGCGCTGGGGCCCACGACCGCCCGGATCGTGGCGGTCCCCACCTGGTCATCGGGGAAGAGCACGGTCTGCGCCCTGCCGTTGACCAGCTGGAGCGCGACTTCCTTCGTGCCGCTGCCGAAGGCGCCGAAGCTGCCGATGTTCGTCGTGACCGTCACCGGCGTCAGGTCAGGGGGAGGCTGCCCGGTGTCGGTGCGGCGCACGTCGACCGTGATGGTGCTGCCCGTACTGGCCCCGGCCGTGAGCTGCCCGGGGCTCGGGGTCACGGTGATGGCGTAGGTCGTGACCGGCACCGGCGGTATCGGCGCTGCCGGCGGCACGTTCGACGGCTCGGTGGGCGAGTCGGACTGGCAGCCGAACGCCGCCACCAGAGCGAGCGCGAAGAGCAGATGGAAGACGATCCTCGACGGTTTCATACCTTGCTCCTGAAAAGGTTACGGCACGACTTCGACCGTAAACGAAGCCGGATCGGAGGCGATGTCATCGCCCGCGAGCGTCCGGCCGAAAAAACGCATGGTCACGTTGAGGACGATGACCTGGCTGCCCGTCTCCCGGTCCGCTCCGGCGGTGGCCAGGTCGGACAGCGGCGGATTGAGCAGCTGGTTCAAGGAGAGGAACTGCAGGTTCGAGATCGTCGCCGAGCCGTTGGCCGGGACCAGGCTGAAGAGCGACTGCACCATCGGCGGCGGCAGGCGAGTTCCGGTGTCGCGCCGGGAGTAGCGCACCTCGTAGCTGCGCAGCTCGATCCCTTGCAGATCGCTGGTGGTGCCGTTCGGGTCCTTGGCGAAGTTCTGGAGCGTGACCTCACCCACCTGCGTGGGACCGCCGCCGCTGACGCTGACCAGCAAAGGCAGCTCGTCGAAGTCGGTCACCGACAGGATCACGGAGCCTTCGCTGAGATCGGTCCGGCTCTGGCAGCTGCCGAGGGCGAGGACCAGGATGGCCAAGACTAGAAAAGTGCCCGTACGTTTCATTTTCGCGCTCCTGCCGGTCAAAGCTTCATGATCCTGGGGGTGATGAAGATGAGCAGCTCCTCGTTCTCTTCACGCCGGGATTTGTTCTTGAACAGGTTGCCGATGATCGGGATGTTCGCCAGGCCGGGGACCCGGTCCTCGCCCTGGTCGGTGGACACTTTGTAGATGCCGCCGATGACCGCGGTGCCGCCGTCGCGGACGAGCAGGCGGGTCGTGGCCTCCTTGGTCGCGATCGGGGCGTTGGTGGCGCCCGGGACCAGGAAGGCGAGCTGCGGCTCGCGCTTCGAGATCATGATCGTCATGAGCACGGTGCCCTCGGCCGTCACCTGCGGCGTCACCTGGAGCTGCAGGGTGGCGGACACGTATTGCACGGTCACCGTGTTGTTGGCGATCGTCTGGATCGGGATCTGCAGGCCGCTCTGGATCGAGGCCTGCTGGTTGTTGAGCGTGGCCACCTTGGGCGCGGACAGGATGTTGATCAGGCCCTCGCTCTCGGCCGCCTGGAGCGCGACGTCCAGGGTGAAGGTGTTGAGCACGTTGCCGAGCCGGAAGCTGAGCGTGCCGGCATCGCCGCCGCCCGGTACGTTGACGCCGCCGGTGACCGTGCCCTGGTTCGGGAAGACCAGGCCGCTCGTGTTGCCGGTCGCCGGGCTGGCGATCCCGGAGAAGCCCCAGTCGATGCCGAACTCGCGGGTGAACCGCTTCGTCGTCTCGATGATCCGGGCCTCGATCATGACCTGCGGCTCGGGCGAGTCGAGCCGGTCGATCACCGACACGATCGTGTCCATGAAAGCCGGCAGCTCCTTGATGATCAGGCTGTTCGTCCGGTCGTCCACGATCACGCTGCCGCGCTGCGACAGCAGGCCGGCCTGGCCGCTGCGCAGAAGCTGCGAGATCTGGGCGGCATTGGCATAGCTGAGCCGCCGGTAGATGGTCTGCAGCGGGATCGACAGCGCCTTGGCCGCCGCGAGCTGCTGCTCTTCCTGGGCTTCCTGGCGCAGGATCGCCACCGGGGCGATGCGCATCACGTTGCCTTCGACCTCGTAGCCCAGGCCGTTGATCTTGAGGATCTGCTCCAGCGCCTGGTCCCAGGGAACATTCTCCAGCTCCGCGGTGACGGCGCCCTGCACGCCGGGCTGCACCAGGACGTTGAGGCCGCTGATCTGGGCGAACGTGCGGATCACCTCGGTCACGTCGGCGTTGGTGACTTTGAGGTCGATCGGCTCGCCGGTGTACACCCGGTCGGTGCCGATGGCCTGAGTCTCGAAGCTCTGGATCGCGGCGCCGGTGCTGCTGCCGGTGGCGGGGACCTCGGTGGCCGCGGCCGGCCGGCGCGTCGCGGGGCGCACCTGGACCATCGAATCATCCGCCGCGGTCGGGGCTACCGGCGGCGGCGGCGCCGTCGGCGGGGGCGCGGGATTGGCCTCGGCGGCCTCTTCGACCTCGATCTCCGGCTCGCGGCGGGCGCTGGAGCCACCCTGGGCCAGGGCCAGGTCCGAGACCTGGGCCGCGGGCCGCGGCGAGCGCGCCTCACGAACCGGCTCGGGCTCCGGCTCTTCTTCGATCTTTGCCGCGGCGACCCAGGCGGCGGGCGACACCTTGACGGTGGCGTTGCCCGAGGCGCTGGGGAAGCTCACCACCAGGGCATCCGCGGTGCGCTCGATGACCGGCACCACGCCGCGGCTCAGATCGAAGACCACGCGCGAGACGGGCTTGGGGAGCGGCTTGAACTGGGCCACCCGCACCCGCTCGACGATGCCGCCCTCGACCGACAGCGTCGAGCGCGGGCTGCGGTTCACGACCCCTTCGAGGTCGATGATGAAGCGGCTGGGCGCGTCCAGGGCGAAGGTCGAGTAGGGGAACTCGCCGTCGCCGCCGATGCGGATGACCGCGCCGCCATCGGAGGTCAGGACTTCGATCCCTTCGAGCCGCGTGGCCGTGACGCCGGACGGGGCCGGAGCTACGGCCGGACGGTCCGGAGTACCGAGGTTGACCGGGCCCGAGGGCGCGGACGTCGCGACCTGGACCGGCTCGGGCTCGCTGGCCGCGGGCTCGGGCTCAACCGCCGGCTCCTCGCCGCGCGGGCTGTCGGGACCGAGCGGCTCGAAGGCGAGCTTCGCGGGCTCGGACTCTGCCTGCTGCTCGATGGGGAGCAGCCGGATCTGAAGGCGGTTGCCGTCGGCGGAGATGGAGTGCTCCACCTCCTGCCGGGTGGCAATGACCAGGCGGGTCATCGCGCGGCTCCCCTCCGGGTTGCGCTGGACCTGCAGCGCGGAGACCAGCCCGTCCGCGGGGGAGAGGTCGGCGAGACCCTCTCTGGCGGCCGAGTTGGGAAGCTCGACGACGACCTTGCCGTCGGCGTTGCGGAAGCTGGTCCACACGAGGGGCGCGCTCGACACGAGGTCGACGAAGACCTCAGGCGCCCCTTCACGCAGATCGAGCGTGCGGATTTCGGCCACCGCGGCGCCCTGTGCGGCCGGTGACTGACGGGAAGCCGGCGCGGCCTCGACGACACGGGCCGGCTTCGAGGAGGTGCAGCCGAACCCCGCTGCCAGGGCCAGGATGGTCGCCGATGCGCACAGACGCTGCCATCGGTCGTTCTGTCTTCTTTTCACTACATCTCCCATGGCACTCGCCTCCGGACCTGAAAACAAACGGCCCTCACCGGGCGGGACTAAGGTTCTTGACCACCTCGCGGAACGGCTTCAGGGCGGTCGGATCCTGAACCTGCTGCTTGAAGACGACTTCGTTCTTCTGGATGGTCACCACGTCTCCGTCGAAGAGCTGGTCTCCCTCTCGCAGGAGGAAGCTCTTGTTCGAAGCCCTGATCTGGGCCACGTAGCCGCGGGGCGTACGCCAGATCCCGAGGAGCTGGATCTCGTCGATCAGCAGCCCGGGGATGCCCTCCGGCCGGGGTCCGTGCTGCTCGGCCTTCTCCGGCCCGGTGAGCAGGGACTTGAAGGGATCCCGACGGTTGCCGGGATCGTAGGTAAAGCCGCCGCTGCCGGAGAGGACCTCCTCCTCGCCCTCGAGGATCTCGTCGATGTCGCCCGTGTCCGGCGTCGGCGCACCGAGGAAGCCATCCTCGTTGCCTGCCGGCGGCGGAGTTGCCGGAGGAGGAGACTGCGGGGCCTGGGCGAGCGCAAGGGCGCCGAGCCCCGGCAGGAGTAGGAGGCAGGCCAGGAGGATCCTGGCGCGGATGTGGTTCTTCATTCCGGTCCTCCTCCCTGGGCCTGGGCTGCGCGGGCGCGTTCCATCGCCGAGGGTTCGGCGGCGGCCGGCGCCGCGGCCGGCGTCGCGGAAGGCGGCGGTGCCTCCTTGTAGACGAACGTCTTGGCATTGAAGTTCGCCGACAGGGTGTGGGTTCCGTTCGCTCCGGACAGGGCGGTGATGGTGAGGTCCTCGATGTTGATGATGCGCGAGAAGCGGCTGATGCGGTCGAAGAAGAGGGCGAGGTTGTGGTACCCGCCGTCGACGCTGACCGCGATCGGCCACTCGCTGAAGAACTCCCGGTCGGAAAGCTGGCCGGGGGTGAAGCGCCGCATGGCGAAGTCGCCCTGCTCGGTCAGGGAGCGGATGCGGCGCAGGAGGTCTGGCGTGTTGCGCCGCGCCGGCAGAATGCGCAGGAGCTTGTCGAGCTCCATCTCGAGCTGGCGGACCTCCTCGCGGAACCTGGGGAGCTGCTGCTTGGCCGCCCGCCCTTCCTGGATCTTGTTCTGCAGCTCGGAGAGCTGCTGCTCACCGGCCACGAGCTGGTCCCTCATCGGGGTGAGCACCTGCCAGTTGACGACGCCGAAGATCGCCGCCCCGAGGGCGAGCCCGATGCCCAGGCCGTAATACCAGGGTTTGCCTTCCAATCCGGTCTTCAACGCCACCGGGTTTCCCTCCTACCCGGAAGTCGCGGGGGACGCCGGTGCACCCGGCTTGGTGTCGTCCCCGGCGGCCTTCTCCGGCTTGGGCGCTTCGAACTTATAGTTGAAGTCGATCACGAACCTGTAGATGCCGCCCTGCTCGGTCGCGTCGCGCAGCGTCGGCTCCTCGAACTCCGGGACCTTGTCGAGGTTCTCGATGAGCGCCGCCACGGCGTTGGTGTTGAACGCCCGGCCCTCGAGCACGATCGTGGTGGCGTTCATCGTCATGCGGTCCATCCAGAGCAGCTCGGGCAGGGCCTTGGACACGTAGTCCATGATCCGCACCGGGCCCTTCTGGTTGGCCTTGAGGTCGTTGATGATCCCGATCTTGCGCTCGAGCTCGGCCTTCTTGCCCTTGTACTCCTCGACCTCCCTGATCACCGCGCCCAGGGCTTCCACTTCGGCCTGGGCGATGGAGATCTCTTCCTGCTGGTCGGCGATCTTCTGCTTGAGGGTCCACCAGAACCAGCCCGAGGCGAGCGCGCCGATCAGCAGGCCGATGACGATCAGGTACTGCCCGATGTCCTTGCCTTCGAGGAGGGAGGCCGCCGGCTTGGCCTTGCGGACCGCCCGCTTGCCTTCGCTCAGGAGATTGATCTTGATCATGGGCTACTCCCCCACCTTGCGGATGCCGAGCCCCACCGCCACCGCCATCATCGGCGCGATCGACTGCAGCCACGTGGCGTCGAAGTCGCTCTCCTTGTAATGGATCCGCTTGAGCGGGTTCATCAGCTCGGTGGGCACTTCGAAGCGCTCGCGCAGCACTTGCAGCAGGTTCGGGGTGAGCGCGCAGCCGCCGGAGAGCACCAGCTCGTCGACCGGACCCTCCGACGAGGTGGCCGAGAAGAAGTCGAAGGTCTTGCGGATCTCCGACGCCATCTCCGCCGACACCTTCTCCAGCACGCCGCGGGCGTCCGCCGCCGTGTAGCGGTCGACCGGATCGCCGCGCTTCAGCGCCTCCGCCTGCTGGAACGACAGGTTGAACTCGCGCTGCAGCGACTCGGTGAAGTGGTTGCCGCCCATCGTGATGTCGCGCCAGAACACCGTCGTGCCGCGCGACAGGATGTTGATGTTGGTGACGCTCGCCCCCATGTTGATCAGGGCGACGACCGAGCGCGGATTGAGGTCGTAATTGGCCTCGTAGGCGTTCTGCACCGCGAAGGCGTCGACGTCCACGATCGTGGGGGTCTTGCCGGTCTGGCTGATTACCGAGACGTAGTCGTTGACCTTGTCGCGCTTGACCGCCACCAGCAGCACGTCCATGTTGTCCCGGCCGGGCTCACCCTCGGAGAGCACCTCGTAGCTCAGGCGGACGTCGTTGATGTCGAAGGGGATGTACTGCTCCGCCTCCCACTTGATCGACTCGTCCAGCTCCTCCAGGGGCATGGAGGGGAGCTGGATCTTCTTGATGATCACCGAGTGGCCGGACAGCGAGGTGGCGTAGTTGGTGCTCTTGACCTTGGTCTGGTCGTTCAGGCGGTGGATCGCGTCCACGACCAGCGACGAGTCCATGATCGAGCCATCCACGATCGCTTCCGGAGAGAGCGGCTCGACCCCGAGGCGCATCAGGGTGAACTCGCCCTGCTTGCGCTCCTTGAGCTCGACCAGCTTGATCCCGGAGCTTCCGATGTCCAGCCCTACGACACTCTTTTTCGAGCGCGAGAAGAGCACGGCGTTTCAGCTCCCTTGAAAGTCCAGCTAACAAGCCTACTTACCCGGTGATACTTAAAGCTTCACTGCAACCTAGCAGCAAAAGACACCGGTGTCAAGCTGAACATGTATCTATGGCTATATGAACCAGTGAGGGAACTGTACACCTGCTTTTTTGAGAACGCAAGCCCTTTGTTTGAGGAAGATTCGGTGCCCCCGCGCAAGGCGGGATCAGGGGGCGGGATTGCGGAGGAGGCGGTCTTCTGCTATCTTACCCTGCCCCTCGGGGCCCATCTGAATTCAAGAGACACTGGAGAGATAGCACCATGGCCAAGCAATGCGAGATCTGCGGCAAGGGCACCGTGTTCGGCCGCAACATCAGCCACGCCCACAACGTGACTTCGCGCACCTGGGAGCCGAACCTGCAGCGCGTCCGCGCGCTGGTGGACGGCGCCGTGCGCCACGTGCGCGTCTGCACCCGCTGCCTGCGCAGCGGCAAGGTAGTGAAGGCTCCGGCGCGCAAGTGGAAGCCGGAAGACCAGCAGACGCAGCAGGGCTAGAAGCTCACCCCCTCCCGCATCCCCAGGCTGATGCCCGGCCGGCTAGTGCGCCTCCGCCATCTTCCCGCCGCCCGTCGTCTTCCGGTCCACCCGCAGCACTCCCGGGATCCCGCGCACCTCGCGCAGCAGCTTGTCGAGCTGCTTGCGGTCCTTGAGCTGGCAGACCACGCCGATCGAGGCCCGGCCCGTCTCGTGGGTCTCGGCCTCGAACTGCGTGATGTTGCTCCCCACCTTGGTGATCGCCTCGGTCAGCTTCGCCAGCATGCCGGGCTGGTCGGCGGTCTCGATCATCAGCGAGACCTGGTAGACCTCGTCCCGCCCCTGGTCCCACTGCACCTCGATCTCGCGCTCCGGGTTGTAGAGCAGGTTCTGCACGTTCGGGCAGTGGGTCGAATGCACCGAGACCCCGCGGCCGCGTGTCACGTAGCCGACGATGTCCTCCCCCGGCAGCGGGTTGCAGCACTTGGCGAGGTAGGCCAGCATGTCGCCCTGCCCCTTGACCGTGATCGGACCCGCGCCTCCGCCGGCGCCGAACGGCAGGATCTTGCTCACCACCTGGCGGATGCGGCTCGGCTTCTCCTCGGGCTCGGCCATCTTCTCCTCGCCGAGCACCCGCGCCAGCACGTGCCGCGTCTCGGCCTTGCCGAAGCCCAGGCGGCTGAACAGGTCGTCGGCCCGGGACAGCCCCTCCTCGTGCAGGTAGGTGGCGAGCGCCGGATCGTCGAGGAACTTCTTGACCGTCACGCCGAACTTGCGCAGCTCCTTGTCCAGCAGCCGGCGGCCGATCTCCATGGCGCGCTGCTTCTGCTGCGTGTTGAGCCATTGCCGGATCTTGCTCTTGGCGCGCGAGGTGGTGACGAAGTTCAGCCAGTCGCGGCTCGGGTTGCGGTTCGCGTTGGTGACGATCTCCACCATGTCGCCGTTCTGGAGCGCGGTGCGCAGCGGCACCAGCCGGCCGTTGAGCCGCGCCCCGGCGCAGTGATGGCCGAGATCGGTGTGCACCTTGTAGGCGAAGTCGAGCGGAGTCGCACCGCGCGGGAACGAGAGCACGTCGCCCTTGGGCGTGAACACGTAGACCTCGTCCGGATAGAGGTCGACCTTGAGCGTGGTGAGGAAGGTGCGGGGATCCTGCACCTCCTTCTGCCATTCCAGGAGCTGGCGCAGCCAGAGGATGTTCTGGTCGTCCCCTCCCCCGCCACTACCGCGGGTCTCCAGCCGTCCCTCCTTGTAGCGCCAGTGGGCCGCGATCCCCTCTTCCGCGATCAGGTCCATCTCGCGGGTGCGGATCTGCACCTCGAACGGCTGGCCGCGCTCGCCCACGACCGTCGTGTGCAGCGACTGGTAGAGGTTGGGCTTGGGCATCGCGATGTAGTCCTTGAACCGGCCCGGGATCGGGCGCCAGTTCTGGTGGACCACGCCGAGCCCGGCGTAGGTGTCGCGCAGGTTGACCGTGACGATGCGGAAGGCTAGGTAGTCGTAGAGCTGGTCGATGTCGACGCCCTGGCGCTGCAGCTTCTGGAAGATCGAGTAGTAGCGCTTGACCCGGAAGCTGATCTCGGCGTCGATGCCGGCCTCTTCCAGGCTGCGCGCGAGGCGCTCGCGGATGCGCTGCGTGTCGCGCTCCATCGCGCGCATCTTCTCGGCGATCTTCGAGTGCAGCTCGCCGAACTGGTGCGGCCAGAGATAGAAGAAGGCGAGGTCTTCGAGGTCGCCCTTGACCTTGGCCATGCCCAGCCGGTGCGCGATGGGCGCGTAGATCTCCAGCGTCTCGCGCGAGATGCGGCGCCGCGACTCGGGCGTCAGCGGCTCGAGGGTCTGCATGTTATGCAGGCGGTCGGCGAGCTTGACCAGGATGACGCGGATGTCCTTGGCCGAGGCCAGGATCATCTTGCGGAAGGTTTCGGCCTGCGCTTCGTCGCGGCGCACGTATTCGTGGCGGCCGATCTTGGTGACGCCGTCCACGAGCTCTGCGATCTCGGGCCCGAACTCTTTTTCCAGGACCTCGCGGCTGGTGAGCGTGTCTTCGAGCACGTCGTGGAGGAGCCCGACGGCGACGCACGTCTGATCGAAGTTGAGGTCGGCGAGGAGCCAGGCGACGTTGAGGGGATGGATCAGGTACGGCTCGCCGGAGCGGCGGAGCTGGTCCTTGTGCATCTCCCGCGAAAACTCGTAAACCCTGCCGAGGAGCTGGGGGTCAAAGGGGCGGCCGTGGGCGGAGAGCGTGGAGAAAACGTCTTCCACGCGCGTCGCCCGTGCAGGGAGCACGGGAGCAGCGAAGGTTGTTCGGGCCGGCGACATGAGTCACGGGGCCCGGAGCAGAAGTGCTACTCCGGGTCCTTGATTCTAACGCAGAACGTCAGGCAGAAAGTCCTAGCCGGCTTTGGTATGTGCAGGAGTTTCAGTGGCGCGGCCAGCGCGGCGGGCCTTGGCCGCGGGCCCGAACCAGTCCTCCCAGAGGAGCGCGAACGGGCTCGCCACGTAGATCGACGAGTACGTGCCCACCAGGATGCCGACCAGCATCACGAACGCGAAGCCGCGGATCACGTCGCCGCCCAGCCAGAGCAGGGCTCCGAGGACGAGCAGCGTCGAGCCGCCGGTCAGGATCGTGCGCGACAGCGTCTGGTTGATGCTCTCGTTCATGATCTCGAGCAGCGGCTTGCGGCGGGTCTTCCGCATGTTCTCGCGGATGCGGTCGAAGATCACCACCGTGTCGTTGACCGAGTAACCGATCAGGGTCAGGAAGGCCGCGATCGTGGTCAGGTTGAACTCGAAGCCGAAGAGCGCGAACAGGCCGAGCGTGACCAGCACGTCGTGGACGCAGGCCATGATCGCACCCACGCCGAAGCGCAGCTCGAAGCGCACCCAGATGTAGATCAGCATGCCGACCAGCGACAGCAGCACCGCGTAGAGGCCCTGCATGCGCAGCTCCTCGCCGATCTGCGGACCGACAGTCTCGACGCCGAGCACTCCGAAGTTGCCCAGGGTGGCCCGCTGCTGCAGGGACTGAAGCGCCGCCGGAGAGAGACCGCCGAGGCCGGCGAGCTGGTCCCAGGAGGTGAACAGCCCGGTCTTGGCGCGCTGCGCCACGATCTTTTCCGCGGTCTGCAGGTACCTGGCCGGGCCGGCTGGGCCGAGGTGGTCCGGGTCGGCCTGGGCCAGGAGGGCGGAGAGCGCGTCGGCGCCGATCCGGTTGACGTCCGGCCGGCCGGCCTGGCCCGGGTTGAGCTCGCGGTCGAGCGCGTCCGCGACCTTCTGGCGGCTCCCCTGCTCCTCACCCTTGGCGAGACGGGTGCGGACCATGACCTCGTTCTCCTCCTCCTCGCCGAAGCGCTGGATCGTGAACTCCTCCAGGCCCGCTCCTTCGAGCACGCCGCGGAGGCGGTCGATCTGCGGCCGGTCCTTGAACTGCAGGTTGATCTGGGTGCCGCCCGCGAAGTCCACGCCCACGTTCAGCTTGCCATGCGCGAAGACCGAGAAGATGCCGAGCACCACCAGGGCCAGCGAAACGATGATCCAGAACTTCCGGTACTTCATGAAATCGATGTTGGTATCGCGAAGGATTTCCATCGCTCGCTCCTAAGCTCAGATCGAGAGCCGCTGGACGCGCCAGCGGGACAGGACGAAATCGAACAGCCAGCGGCTCACGTACACGGCCGTGAACATCGAGGCGACGAGGCCGATAAACAGCGTCACGGCGAAGCCCTTGATGGGGCCGGTGCCGAACTGGAAGAGGAAAGCCGCCGCGATCAGGGTCGTGACGTTGCCGTCGACGATCGACGACAGCGCCTTCTGGAATCCCTGATCGATCGAGGACCGGATCGTCCGGCCGGCGTGCAGCTCCTCGCGGATGCGCTCGAACACGAGCACATTGGCATCCACCGCCATGCCGATGGTCAGCAGGATGCCGGCGATGCCGGGCAGCGTGAGAGCCGCCCCGAAGGCCGCCAGGCCACCGAACAGCAGCACGATGTTGAGCGCCAGGGCAGCCACGGCGTTGAGGCCGCTCAGATTGTAGATGACCAGCATGAAGAGGACGACCAGCGACGTGCCCACGATGCCGGCGAGGAGGCCCTTCTGGATCGCATCGGCGCCGAGCGAGGGGCCGACCGTGCGCTCCTCCAGGGTGGTGATGCCGGCAGGCAGGGCGCCGGACTTGAGCACCATGGCGAGGTCCTGGACCTCCTGCTGCGTGAAGTCGCCCTCGATGATGCCCTGATCGGTGATGCGGGCGCGGATGGTCGCGACCGATTCGATGCGGCCGTCGAGCACGATCGCCATCGGCCGGCCGATGTTGTCGCCGGTCATCTTGCCGAAGGCGTCGGAGCCCGTGGGTGTCAGCATGAACTGGACGATCGGGCGGTTGAACTGGCCCTGGCCGGGCCGCGCGTTCTTCAGGTCGCGGCCGGTGACCGTGCGCTTCTTCTGCACCGCGTAGTACTGATTGCCGATTTTCTTGCCGTCCGCGTCGTTCAGGTCCCCTTCGAGGATCTCGAGGTTCTCCGGCAGGCGGCCGCCATTGCCCGCGAGGAGCGACTGGCGGTCGGAGGCCGGGCCGTTCTCGACGATGCGGAACTCCAGGAAGGCCGTGCTCTTGATCAGGTTGCGCACGCGCTCCGCGTCGTCCACGCCGGGGAGCTGGACCAGGATGCGGTAGTTGTCGGCCACGGCGATGTTCGGCTCCGCCACGCCGTAGGCGTTGATGCGGTTGTCGATGGTCTGCTTGGCCTGGTTGACGGCGGCGGTGCGGATCGTGTTGGCCTCGGTCTCGTTCATCTTGAACACGATGCGCCCGTTGCCGCGGCTCGCGATCTGCCAGCGGCCGACGCGGCCGGTATAACGGTTCTCCTCGGCGAGGCTGGCCACCTTGTCCAGCGCGGCCGGCGTCGGCGCGGAGATCTCGAAGGCGTCGTCGGCGGTGCGGCGGGCCTGCACCCCGGCCGCCCCCTCCTCCTGCGCGAGCTGGGCGATATGATCCATGTCGGAGTCGGTCTCGGCGCGTAGGGCGTCCTCGGTGTGCACCTGGAGCACCAGGTGCATGCCGCCCCGCAGGTCGAGCCCCAGGTTGATCTTCTTGTCCAGCGGCCAGGCAACGACCACCGAAATGACAAGGATCGCGAGGATCAGCACCCCGCGCCAGAGCAGATTGCTGCCTTTCATTTTGAAATTTCCCCTTCCTTCTCGAGGCCGGCGATCGCCGACTTGGCCAGCTTGATCCTGACATTGTCGGCGACCTTCAGGATCACGGTTTCTCCATCGACCCCGGCGATCTCGCCGTAGATGCCGCCGCTGGTGACGATCCGGTCTCCCTTTTTGAGGCTGTCCACCATGAGGGACAGAGCCTTCTGCCGCTTGCGCATGGGCGCGATGAGCAGGAAGTAGAAGATCACCGCGATGAACAGGTAGGGCACGAACATGAGCCAGGGGCTCTGGTTGACGGCGCCCTGAAAGGCCAGGATCGGGATCATATGTGCACACTCCGCAGGAACCGGGCCCTGCGTCAAGACCTCATTTGGTCATGGGGATCGAACGAAACCGGCGCGAGCGACCCGGGAGCGGTCTGCTCACCCGTCGCCCGGGAGGCGAGCCTCACCGCCAGATCCTCGAACGTACCGAGTTCGATAGCTTGCCGGATCTCCCCCATGAAGTCAAGGTAATAGCGGAGGTTGTGGAGGGTCCCCAGCACCGCCGCGGTGAGCTCGCCGGCGCGCGTCAGGTGGTGCAGAAAGGCCCGCGACGTGCGCGCGCACGCCGGGCATCCGCACTCCGGATCGAGCGGCAGCGGGTCGTCCTTGAAGCGGGCATTCTTGATGCGCAGCACGCCTTCGCGGGTGAACAGGACGCCATGGCGGGCGTTGCGCGCCGGCAGCACGCAGTCGAAGAGGTCCACCCCCTGGGCGACGGCATGAAGGATGTCCTCCGGATAGCCGACGCCCATCAGGTAGCGCGGTTTTTCCTCCGGAAGAACCGGGGCGGTCCATTCGACCACGGCGCGGCGGTCGCCCGCCGGCTCCCCGACGCTGACCCCGCCGATCGCGTAGCCGTCGAAATCCAGCTCCGCGAGCTCCAAGGCGGCGCGCTGGCGCAGATCCGGGAAGATGCTCCCCTGGACGATGCCGAACAGCCCGCCGGTCCCCCTCCATGCCTCCCGAGCCCGGCGGGCCCAGTCGAGCGTCCTCTTCCAGGAAGCTTCCGCGACTCCGAGGTCGATGGGCCACGGCGGGCACTCGTCGAGCACCATGGCTATATCTACGCCCATCCTCTCCTGAAGGTTCACGACGCCCTCGGGAGTGAAGCGCAGGGGGGAGCCGTCGAGGTGGCTGCGGAAGGAGACGCCGCCGTCATCCACCTTGCGCAATCCCTGGAGGCTGAACACCTGAAAGCCGCCACTGTCGGTGAGGATCGGCCCGCGCCAGCCGGTGAAGGCATGGATGCCGCCGAGGCGCTCGACCGTGTCCACCCCGGGGCGCAGCGCCAGGTGGTAGAGGTTGGAGAGCATGACCGAGGCGCCGGCCGCGGCCAACTCCTGCGGGGTGACCCCCTTGACCGCGCCGAGCGTGCCCACGGGCATGAACGCCGGGGTCTCGATCACGCCGTGAGGCGTGGCGAGGCGGCCCCGGCGGGCGCGGCCGGCGGTTGTAAGGGTATGGAATGTCAGGGACATCGAGCTAAGGCCGGCTTTTTGGCTCCTTGCCCTCTTTCCCCTCGCCGAGGTCGATGGTGCGGGTCTTGACATCCTTCGGCAGGTTCAGCACGAAGCGGTCCGCGGGGATCGGGGCGTTCTTCTTGAGGTCGCGGAACTCGTATTCCGTCGTGTCGCCGTCGGCCTCGACGTACTGCATGCGGGTCGGGAAGAAGATCTCGGGGTCGACCCAGATGGTCATCGACTTGAGCCGCTTGGAGATCCGGGCGTAGCGCGGGACCAGTTCCAGGCGGTAGGCGTCGCCCTTCTTGGCGGGCATCGAGAGCTTGACGGTGAAGTAGTCGACCAGCGTCTGCATGTTGCCGCTGGCGCCCAGGTACTTGAGCACCTGGTTCGAGTAGCGGCCCACCTTGACGAGGTCGGCGCGGTGCAGGTCGCGGTACCAGGTCGTCATCCGGTCGCCCTGGATGACGACCGTGATCGGGCTGGGCTGCTGGTACTCCCAGCGCACCCGGTCGGGCGAAGCGTAGGAGAAGACGCCCTTGGACTCCTCGGGCGCGGCCAGCATGGCGCTCTCCTGGTGCTGGACGAAGCGGGCCTCCATGGTCTTGAGCTTCTGCTGCTCCAGACGGACGCGGTCGAGGAGCGCCTGCAGACGCTGGCTGCCGGACAGGCCGGGAGCCGACGGGTCGGGCACCTTGGAAGCCGCAAGCGCGGGCACCGTGCTCAGGACCAGGAAAACGAGGAGGGCCGTGCAACGCAGCTTCATAGGCATCAATAACCATCCTATCCCTGCCAATGTTCCCCAACAAGCGCCCAACGAGCTCGCTCCGAGTGCGGTTGACAGCCTCGCCCCCGGATGCTAGCTTCACGCCCTTCTGAAACGGGGTGGCTCTGCATGCCTGAGATCAAGCTGGGAAACAAATACGACTGCTTTAGCTGCGGGACGAAGTTCTACGACCTGGGCAAGTCCGAGCCGATCTGTCCCAAGTGCGGCGCCAACCAGAAGGACGCCAGCCACGGAGAGTCCGCCGCGGCCAGCCCCGCAAAGCGCAAGCGCAAGGTCGACGTCCCCAAGGTGGTGGATATCGACGAGGCCGAACCGATCGCCGACATCGCCGACGACGAGATGGTCGGTCCGGACCTCGAGGAGGAGGACATCGGCGCCGACGAAGAGGAAGAGGACCTCGACGAGGAGGTCTGAGGCCGTCCCGGTCGCGCTGGCGCTCGGCGGCAACGTCCCCGGCACGGACGGTCCCGTCGAGCGCGCCCTGATCCGGGCGCTGCAACGGCTGGAAGAGGTTCTGGGCCCGCTGCGAGTCGCCTCCCTCTACCGCACCGCCGCGGTCTCCCCCATCCCCCAACCCGACTACCTGAACACGGCCGTACTGGCGAGCGCCTCCCTGGAGCCGGGGGAGCTGCTGGCGCTAGCCAAGGCGCTGGAGCTCGCCGCCGGCCGCCGCCGCGGCGAGCGCTTCGGACCCCGGCCGCTGGACGTCGACCTGCTGCTCTACGGCGACCTGCAGTCTTCCGACCCCGAGCTGACGCTCCCCCACCCCCGCCTCCGCGAGCGCCGTTTCGTCCTCGAGCCGCTCGCCGAGATCGCGCCGGATCTCCAAATCCCGCCCGATAACGCCACGGCTCGTGCTCTGCTCGCTAATCTACAGCGCGAGCCGCTCGTGCATAAGGTCGGGCCGCTCAGCTACAAGAAAAGTCCGTAAGTTACGGGAAAAACGGCTCGCGCAGGCCTTCGAGTCTCAAAGTTACGGCCCGTGCCCGTCGTTTACGGGAAAAGCGGCTCGGGCGGGGGTTTTGTCCGTAAGTTACGACACGCGGCTCTCGCGCTCCGAAAGCGCCGAAGGCGCGCAGGCATAAAGCCTGGGGTTTCAACCCCAGGAAGGCATCCCACATTTTTTCCCTCAGCCCTGGAAGGGCGTAGGCATGGGCCAGGGGCGATAGCCCCGCGGCGGGGCGGGGGTGGGCTCCCGGGCTGGGGGAGCCCACCTGGGGTTGAAACCCCAGGCTTTATGCCTGCGCGCCTTCGGCGCTTCAGACCGGATCGCCATGTACGAAGACCTTGGAGCGCGGCAGCTCGCGCTCGATCGCGCGGAGCACCCTCACCATGAGGGCGTGGGCGTCCTCGAACGAGGTGGCGCGGGGGATTTCCAGGTGCAGCTCGATGAAACGCTGGCCGCCGCCGCGGCGGGTCTTCAGGTCGTGCATGCCCACCACCCCCTGCGGCCGGAAGGACTCCACCACCTCCCGGATGCGCCGCAGCTCGTCTTCAGGCAAAGCGCGGTCCGAGAGCACTCTCATGGCTTCCAGGATCAGGCCCGCCGCCGCCCGGAAGACGTAGAGCGCCACTCCCAGGGCCACGATCGGATCGGCCGGCGCCCAGCCGGTCGAGGCCACGACGGCCAGAGCCGCGAGAGCCGCGCCGTTCACCCAGAGGTCCGTGGCGTAGTGGAGGCTGTCAGCCTCCAGCGCCGGGCTTTCCTCCGTCTGGGCAGCCTGCCGCAGGTGCCGGGCGACCAGGAAGCTGACGATCATGGAGACCGCAAGGATTCCCATGCCCAGGCCCGTCTGCCGCGGCGCCTCTCCCGAGTCGAGATGGCGGATGCCCGTGACGACGAGGCTGGCGGCGCCGCCCGCCAGGAACAGCCCCTGCCCCAGCGCCGCCAGGTTCTCGAACTTGCCGTGGCCGTAGGTGTGCTCTTCATCGGGCGGGGCGGCGCTGCGCCGCAGCACCACCCAGTTCGCGGTCGAGACGAAGACGTCGATCAGGGAGTCGAGAGCGGCCGAGAACAGGGCCAGAGAACCGGTGATCGAGGCGCCCGCGGCCTTGAGCACCACCAGGAACGCCGCCGCCGCGATCGCCATCCGCGGCGCGTCGCGGGCTCGCCGGGCCTGCTTCTGGGTCATAAGCCCTCACCGCCTGCCCAGAAGCTCCCGCGCATCCGCCAGCGCCAGCTCATCCTCCACCACCCGCGCCGGGTCGGGCTTCTTCTGGAGCACCTTGCGCAGGATCTCCCGCGCCTCGGCCGCCTTTTCGGGCTGGTATTGCAGGAGGGCGTCGGCCAGGTAGACCTGGTTGTAGAAATCCTCGGGAGCCAGGGCCACGGCCCGCCTCAGGTGGGAAACTGCCTTGCCCCGGTCCACCCAGCCGGTGACCAGAGGGATCTTCGGCGCCAGGGTATGGAGGCGCCCGAGCAACCGATGGCCGCCGGCCCTTTCCAGCCGCTCGTCGAGGGCGACCGTGATCTCCCCGTAGCGCCGGATCTTGTCGCCGACGCCCTGGCGCGCCGCGGCGAGCCGGCCGTAGGAGTCGCCCCAGAGCCCCCAGTGGATGCCTCCCCAGAGAAAGATCTCCGGCGCCTCGGGGATCTTCGCCACGAGCTTCGCCACCTGGGCCGGCGGCAGCTCGTCCAGCTTCTTGCCGGCCCGGCGACTGATGCGCTCCAGCGCGGCCTCCACGACCTCGCGTCCACGGCCGAAGACCTGCTGCTTCCCTTCCTTGGTGTGGACCGCGTAATCCCCCTTGTAGTGGAGGGCGCGCAGCAGCTTCGAGTAGGCCTCCAACCGGTCGGGCTGCTCCTTGACCGCGCGCTCATAGGCGGCGACGGCCTCGTTGACGGGACCGGCGGCGGCGCGGCCTCCCTGGTGGCCCTCGGCGCGGCGCGCCCAGGCGGCGTCTCCGACGGAGATCGCATCCTGAGCGGTCAGCGGCAAAGCAGTCAGAAGCAGGGCGAAGGCGACGTTTCGCATGCCGGGCATTCTAGTATCATCTCCCCATGGCCGGCGGTCATCCCTCTATCACTCGCCTCCCCCTGTTCCCGCTGCCGGACGTGGTGTGCTTCCCGAGGACCGAGCTGAAGCTGCTGGTGGAAGAGCCGCGCTATCTACAAATGGTCAAAGACCTCATGGATCGTGAGGACGAAGAGCGCTGGATCGGCATGGTGCTGCTCAAGCCCGGCTGGAGCCAGAGCTACGACGGCCGGCCCGCGGTGTACTCCGGCGGCACGGCGAGCCGCCTGATCGACGCCGAGAACCTGCCGGACGGCCGCTCCCACATCCTCCTGGTCGGCGACTTCCGCTTCGAGCTGGAGCGCGAGCTGGCCGCCGACTCGCCCTACCGGCTGGCCGAGGTCCGCCCCGTGGAGGAGCCCTGGCTCAACGAGCACGACGCCGGCATCCGCGCGGTGCGCAAGAACCTGACCGAGCTGCTGCGCCTGGTCGCCGGCGAGACCGGCGAGCGCTTCCCCCTGGACGGCGCGGAGCTGGAGGAGCTGGCCGGCGACTGCGCCTTCGAGGAGCTCGTCAACCGCATCGCCTCGGGGCTCGACCTGCCGCCTCTGCGCAAGCTCAAGCTGCTCCAGCAACCGCTGCCGGACCGCGGGCTCGCCATCCTCTCGATCCTGCGCAACCGCCAGCAGGTGCTCGACCTGCTGCGTCCCTGGCGGCACCTGGCCGCCGGCGACCCCGGACACAACTAGCTTTGCTGTCGATCCGCGATCCGGTCCACGGCTTCATCCGCGCCGACGCGCTGGAGACCGCGCTGATCAACAGCCGGCCGGTGCAGCGCCTGCGCTTCATCCATCAGCTCGGCTTCACCTTCCTGGTCTTCCCGGGAGCGGAGCACAGCCGCTTCAGCCACGTGATCGGCGCCATGCACCTGGCCGGCCGGCTCTACGACGCCCTGTGCTCCAAGGGGGAAGGGCTGCTCCCGGCCGGCGCGCGCAGCCTGGAGCGCCGGCTCGCGCGCGCCGCCGCGCTGCTCCACGACGTCGGCCACGCGCCGTTCAGCCACTCGGCCGAGGAGCTTTTCGAGGGGGGGATCGACCACGAGGAGATGACCCGCCGGCTGCTCGCCACACCCGAGATCGAGGCCGTTTTCAAGCAGCACGGCGAGGGGATCGGGACCGCGGACGTGGCCCGGCTCCTCCAGCGCAACGGCAGCCCCACGGAGCGGCTGCTCTCCCAGGTGATCTCGGGCGAGCTCGACGTCGACAAGATGGACTACCTGCTGCGCGACAGCCTCTACTGCGGCGTGCGCTACGGCACCTTCGACCTGGAGCGGTTGCTGGACACCGTGGTCCCCCTGGCCGACCCGCTCACGGGCGATTGGGGGATCGGCGTCGAGGAGGGGGGCATCCACGCCCTCGAAGCCCTGGTGATGGCCCGCTACTACATGTTCACCCAGGTCTACTTCAACGCCACGGGCAAGGCGCTGGAGCTCCACCTGAACGAATGGATGAAGGAGACCGGCGCCCTCTGGGCCTCGGACCCGGACGCCTTTCTGGCCCAGGACGACATCTCGGTCTGGTCGGCGATGCGCGCCTCGGAGAGCCTCCACGCCCGCGCCGTGGTCGAGCGCGAGCACTTCCCCGTCGCCTTCGAGACCCGGGAGCACCTGACTCCCGAAGAGAAGGAGCGCTTCGAGGCCCTGCTGCCCGGCCTGGCCGGCCGCTTCGGCGCCGGCAACCTGCTGCTCTCCAACTCGGCCAAGGACCCCCACCGCATGGGCCGCAGCCGGGTGCTCGTGCGGCTCTGGGACGGCGCGCTCGAACCCATGGAGCAGGCCAGCCAGTTCATCCGCCACCTGTCGCGCATCGACCGCTACCGCGTATACACCCCCCCGCCCCTGCGCGATCCCGTGGCTTCCGCGCTGCTGGATCTGTGGACCGCTCCTGGAAACTGAATCCAACCTTTTGAAGTTGGCCCAAAATTCTGGATCGGCGGAAGGATCTATATCCCGTAAGTCCTTGAAAAAGAACGATGCTTTTCCGGATTGACAAGTACCTCCCCGCGGCATAACAATTGCCTCATAGGTCATCGAATGGAAACTGTAGATGAGGCGTTCGCCCTGAGCGCTTTTTGAGGAGGGAGGACCTGGGAACAGGCCCCCCGAATTTGATCTCTTGGAACCGCTCCCCTCGATGGTAGGGGGCACGACTCGAAAGGAGTCCCCAGACATGAGACTCAGAACCCTTGTCCTGAGCACGCTGTGCGCCCTGCTGTTGGCGCTGCCCGCGCTGTCTCAGATCCCGACCGGCATCCTGTCCGGCCGGGTGACGGCCCAGGACGGCTCGGCGCTGCCGGGCGTGCTGGTGACGATCACGTCGCCGGCGATGCAGGGAACCCGGACCACCACCACCAGCGAGAACGGCGAGTACAACGTGCCGCTGCTGCCGCCTGGCGAGTACCAGTTGAGCTACGAGCTCGAGGGTTTCCTCTCGCCGCAGCAGGCGGTCAAGATCTCGGCCGCGCAGACCACCCGGGTCGACGCCGAGATGGCGCAGGCGACGGTGAGCGAGGAAATCGTGGTCACCGGCACCTACGAGACGATCTCCACGTCGGCCACGGCGGCGACGACCTATGAGAAGGAGTTCGTCGAGCAGCTCCCGATGGAGCGCAACGTCCGCGAGACCGTGCTGCTGACCCCCGGCGCGTCGGCCTCCGGCCCCGGCACGAACGCCCGCAACGGCGGCATCAGCATCTCGGGCGCGCAGTCCTCCGACAACCTCTTCCTGGTCAACGGCGTGGTGATCACGGAGAACCTGCGCGGCCAACCGTTCGACCTGTTCATCGAGGACGCCATCGAGGAGACCACCACCTCGGTGTCGAGCGTCTCGGCCGAGTACGGCCGCTTCGCCGGCGGCGTCGTGAACACGATCACCAAGACGGGCGGCAACGAGCTGCACGGCAGCTTCCGCGCCAACCTCACCAACCAGGACTGGGAGTCGCCCACGCCGCTGACCCTGCAGCAGAGCGACGAGATCAACAAGCGCTACGAGGGCACGCTCGGCGGCTGGATCTGGAAGGACAAGATCTGGTACTTCCTCGCCGGCCGCGACTTCGAGACGCTCACCACCGGCCAGACCACCCGCACCCTGCAGGCCTTCGACGTGGGCCGCGACCAGCAGCGCTACGAGGGCAAGCTGACCCTGTCGCCGTTCGCCGGCCACCGGCTCACCGCTTCCTACATCCAGATCGAGGAACTGGAGCTGGGCAACTTCTTCGGCACCATCCTCGACACCCGCAGCGTCAACGACCGCAGCCTGCCGCAGGAGCTGACGGCGTTCAACTACTCCGGCGTCATCACGGAGAACTTCTTCGTCGAGGCGCAGTACTCGGAGCGTCAGTTCACCTTCGAGAACTCGGGCTCGAAGTTCACCGACCCGATCTTCGGCACGCTGCTGGTGGACACCGTCTCCGGCGAACGCTGGTGGGCCCCCACCTTCTGCGGCGTCTGCCGGCCGGAAGAGCGCGACAACGAGAACCTGCTCGCCAAGGCGTCCTGGTTCCTCTCGACCGAGAGCGTCGGCTCGCATGACGTCTCGTTCGGCTATGACACCTTCGACGACATCCGCGCCGCCGACAACCACCAGTCGGGCAGCGACTACCGCATCCTGATCTCCAGCACGCTCCTGCGCAACGGCGTCCTGTACCCGCAGCTCATCAGCGGCAACAACGCCACCCTCATCCAGTACAACCCCATCGCGCAGAGCAGCCTGGGGACGAGCTTCGTCACCAATTCCTACTTCGTCAACGACCGCTGGCGCCTGAACGACAACTGGAGCTTCAACGTCGGCCTGCGCTTCGACGAGAACGACGGCGAGGACGCTTCGCGCCAGAAGGTCGCCAAGGACAGCAAGCTGAGCCCGCGGGTGTCGGCTACCTGGGACCCGAAGGCCAACGGCAACTGGGTCTTCAATGCGAGCTACGGCGAGTACGTGCCGGCCATCGCCAGCACCCAGGCCAACGGCACGGCGCAGGGCGGCAACCCGGCAACGTACCAGTGGTTCTACCGCGGCCCCTCGATCAATGCCGATCCCAACGGACCTCTGGTCGGCACCGAAGAGGCCATGAACATCATCTTCAACTGGTTCAACTCGCAGGGCGGTAACGCCAACACGAGCAACATCCGTCTCGTGGACATCCCCGGCGCGACCACGCGCATCATCGGCTCGCTGGATTCGCCGCACACCGTCGAGTACGTCCTCGGCGGCGCCAAGCGCCTGGGCAGCAACGGCATCTTCCGCGCCGACCTCGTGCACCGCGAAGGTCATGACTTCTACGTCAACCGGACCGACCGCACGACCGGCAACACCGTCACCCCCTCCGGCCAGAACGCCAACGTCACGTTCATCGAGAACGAGGACAGCCTTCTGGAGCGCGTCTACGACGGCCTCCACACGCAGTTCCAGCTCCGCCCGTCCGACCGCTTCTTCTTCGGCGGCAACTACACCTTCTCCCACACGCGGGGCAACTTCGACGGCGAGACCGCGGCCAACGGGCCCGTGGCTTCGGGCATCCTCCAGTTCCCCGAGTACAAGGACCTGGCCTGGAACAACCCGCGCGGCGACCTGGCCACCGACCAGCGCCACCGGGCACGGCTCTGGATGGTCTACAACATCCTCACCCGCGGCCGTAACAACCTGAACGTCAGCCTCCTCCAGAACTATGCCTCGGGCACGCCCTACGGCGCCGTGGGCGCCGTGGACACGAGGTTCAACGCCACGACGAACCCCACCGGCGTCGTCAACCCCGGCTATGCCATCCCGCCGGCCAGCGTCACCTACTACTTCACCAACCGTGATGCTTTCCACACCGACGACATCACGTCGACGGACCTCTCGCTCAACTACGGCTTCACCTTGAACACCTTCGGCAAAGAGGTTGAGATCTACTTCCAGCCCGAGCTGCTCAACGCGTTCGACGAGCAGGGCGTCGGCTTCGTGAACCAGGCGGTCCAGACTGCCACGAACACCGCCGGACTGCAGCGGTTCGACCCCTTCACCACGAAGCCGGTCGAAGGCGTGCACTGGCGGCGGGGCCCGAACTTCGGCAAGGCGACGAACGAGCTGCACTACCAGCAGCCGCGTACGTTCCGCATGTCGGTCGGCTTCCGCTTCTAAGCTGATCCCATCCCCCCTCTCCCCAACCCTCTCCCCCGTGCCGGGGGAGAGGGGGACGGACGGGAAGGGCTGAGATAGCAAGCCCCCGGTCTTCCGGGGGCTTTTTGTTTTTCAGGAGATCGGGACGGCTACTTCCGCGAGTTTGCTCAGCGCATCGCGCCAGCGGCGGCGGTAGGTCTCCCAGATGGTCAGGCAGGCTGAGAGCGGGAGCCGCTGGAAGCCATCCTGGAGCACGTCGACCTCGCTGCCGGACCCCAGAGGGTGGACGCGCAGGGTCAGGCGGGTCGCGGAGGTCCAGCCGGAATCGAGGCGCTCGAAGGAGAGCACCCAGAGCTTCGGCGGGACGATCTCGACCGTCCTCCCCCGCTCCCGGTAGCCCTCTCCCGTCAGAGTAAGCTCCCCTTCCGTCATCTCGGCCTGCTCCGCGAGCCAGAGAACCAGCCGTTCAGGCTCGGAAAGCCAGCGCCAGGCCTCTTCCGCGGAGACCGCCAGCACCTGCCTGCGGCGGAGCTGGACTCCCGGGATGTCCCCCTGCCGGATCGCCTCGGTCATCTCTAATCCTTGTAAAGATCCCGCAGCGCCGACTCCACGTCGGGAAAGCGGAACGGATAGCCGAGCTGGAGCAGGCGCGACGGGAGCACGCGCTGGCTGTGGAGCACGGCGTCGGCCATCTCGCCCAGCATGACCCGGAAGACCGTCTCCGGCACCCCGAGCCCGAGCGCCTGCAGCGGGCTCGGCCGCCGCAGCACCCGGCCCAGCACGTCGCCGAGCTCGCGGTTGGTCACGGGCTTCGGCGCGACCAGATTGAACGGACCCTGCGCATCGTCCTTCTCCAGAAGGAAGCGAATGGCCCCGACCTCGTCGGCCATGTGGATCCAGGGGAGCCACTGGCGCCCGCTGCCGAGAGGAGCGCCGGCCATCAGCCGGAATGGCAGGGCCATCTTCGGAAGGGCCCCGCCCTCCCGCGCCAGGACCACGCCTGTGCGCAGGAGGACCCGGCGGACGCCCAGGTTCTCGGCCTCGGCCGTGGACGCCTCCCAATCGACGGTGACGTCGGCCAGGAATCCCCGGCCCGACGGCTGCCCCTCCAGGATCTCCTCGTCGCCGCGCGGGCCGTAGTAGCCCACCGCCGAGGACTGAAGCAGCGCCCTGGGCTTGCGGGAAGCCTCGCGGATCGCCTCAACGACCGCCTTTCCGGACACCACCCGGCTCTCGCGGATGCGGCGCTTCCTGTCCTCGGTCCAGCGCCCGTCAGCGATGCCCTCGCCTGCCAGGTGGACGATGGACGTCTCCTCGTCGAGAAGATGGACCCAACCCTTGGAGGTGAGGCCGTCCCATTCCTGAGCGCGCACGCCGGGAGGCAACTGCCCCACCCGGCTCATGCTGCGGGTCAGGATGACCGCGTCATAGCCCGCCGAGCCCAGATGCCGGGCGAGCGCCCCTCCGATCAGACCCGAACCGCCGGTGATCACGACTCGCATGTCGATCCTCCGATCAGACCGCAGCCAATTCTTCTTCCAAAAGCTGGCGCTGATGCAGGTCCGCATAAAGCCCGCCGATGGCGATGAGCTGCTCGTGGGTCCCGCGCTCGACGATCCGCCCGGCGTCCAGAACGAGGATCAGGTCGGCGTCCTTGACGGTCGAGATCCGGTGCGAGACCAGGAACACCGTGCGGCCCTCGAAAACGGTGCGCAGGTTGTGGAGGATCTGCTCCTCCGTGTGGGTGTCGACCGCGGACAGGCAATCGTCGAGGAGCAAGATCCGGGGCGCGCGCAGGAGCGCCCGGGCCAGCGCCACCCGCTGTTTCTGCCCGCCCGATAGAGTAATACCGCGCTCGCCCACCATTGTGTCCAAACCTTTCGGAAAGAGGGCGAGATCGGACTCCAGGCTGGCGAGCCGCGCCGCCTCGCGCACCTCGGCCTCGGTGGCCTCCGGCCGTCCGAAAGCGATGTTGTCGCGGATCGTGGCCGAGAATAGAAAGGTTTCCTGCGGGACCATGCCGATGGCCGAGCGTAGCCGGGCCAAGGGGAGGCGGCGGACGTCGATACCGTCCACGAACAGCGTCCCCTCCGGCGGATCGATCAGCCGCGGGATCAGCGCGAGGACCGTGCTCTTGCCCGAGCCCGTGCGGCCGACCAGCGCCACGGTCTGCCCGGCCGCCACCTGGAAGTCGACGCCGGTGAGCACCGGCGCCTCGCCCTCGCGATACCCGAACGTGAGGCGCTCGAACCGCACCGCTCCCCGGATCTGGCCGGGATCGATCAAAGGCTCCTCATCCCGGATCGCCGGCGACTCCTCCACGATGCTGCGGATGCGCACCAGAGAGGCCGTGCCGCGCTGCGCCAGGTTGATCACCCAGCCGATCGCGATCATCGGCCAGACCAGCTTGCTCAAGAAGAAGTTGAAGGTGACGAACTCGCCCACCGTGATCGTGCGGCGCAGCACCAGGTTGCCGCCATACCAGAGCACGGCCACGAAGCCGAGCCCGACCAGCCCCTGGAGCATCGGATGGAAGGCAACCGTCCAGCCGATCAAGCGGCGGTTGCCTTCGAGATAAGCCTCGTTGACGCGCTCGAAGTCAGCCCTTTCGCGCTCCTCCTGGGCGTAGGCCCGCACTACCCGCGCGCCCGCCAGGTTCTCCTGCACCCGGGCCGAGATGTCCGAGAACTTCTCCTGGACCGTCGTGAAGAGGACATGGATGCGCTGCCCGAAGAGCTGCGTGGCGCCCGCGAGCAGCGGCATGGTGCAGAGCGCGAGCAGCGTCAGCCCGCCATGGATGCGGGCCATGAAGAACAGCGCGCCGAGGCCGGCGAACACCGTGTTGGTGGCATACATGATGGCCGGGCCGCAGAGCATCCGCACGGCCTGGAGGTCGTTCGTGGCCCGCGCCATGAGGTCGCCCGTGGGATGGTCCTGAAAAAAGCCAGGCGGCTGCCGCTCCAGGCGGGCGAAGTACTCGTTGCGGATCTCGAACTCGACGTCCCGGCTCATGCCCACCAGGATCCCGCGCTGGAGATAGCTGAACACACCCTGGACCACGGCGACGGCCAGAATCAGGCCGCCGTAGGAGAGCAGCGTCCGCCAGCTCACGGCGGTCCGCAGCGAGTCGATCACCCGCCCGACCAGGAGAGGGGTGGCCATGCCGACCGCCACCGACACCAGGATCGAAAGCAGCCCCAGCACGAGCTTGCGCTTGTGGGGGCGGAGATAGGGCCGGAGGTAGGCGAGGCGTTTCAGCACGGGGTGAGCCTATCGCAAGTCCGAGGCCCGGCCAGCCATCCTGTGCGATTCCTCTGCCCTTGCTTCGATGGCCCCATATTTGATAGAATGAATAAACCTAAGAAGCAATAATCGGAAGCTAGAGGAGGGGAATTCCATGAAACGGACCCTTGCGTTCGTCTGTTTGGCGCTGCTGGTCGGCTGCGACGAAGACATCAAGAAAGCGCAGGACTTGAACCTGTCCAAGCCGTTGCAGCTCAAGGTCTTTAAGTTCAGCACCGTGATAGCCGAAGGCGGCTCCGCGGAGGGTGAGTCCAAGCCCATTGGCATGCCGACGGCGGACGAGGCCTACTGCTTCCTCACCCGGGTTGCCGGCGATTTCCAGGGTTCCGGCGAGTTCGTGCTGCTGGATGACGCCAGCAGCAAGTGGGCCCTTACGGGGGCAGCGCAATCGCCCGGCGGCGTCGCCGCCTCCGCCACCTGCGTGCCGAAGTTCAGCTTCCAGATGAAGTCCGATAAGCTCTCGAGCTTGGTGGCCGAGACCCTTCCGCCGCCCGGCGGCGCGTGGAACGACAACTGCGCGGTCCAGCAGACGGCGTTCTTCGCCACCGGCAGGGCTTCCTTCCTGAGCGGCATCAAGGGGAGGTGGACCGGCAAAGGCGAGGGTTTAGCCGTGACCTCCAATCCGTCGGGATCAGAAAACGGCAAACTCCACGTTCAGGGCTGCGACGAAGGCTCCGGAGGGTGGGGCATGAACTACGTGCTGCGGCCCGATCTCGAGGCGGTTCGCTACTGGACCCCCAGCGGACCGACCACAAACAGCGAGGCGGCGACCTTCAGCACCTCGGCCGCCCTAGACGCGCCCCAGCCCTGGTTCTGGTTCCAGACCCTCGAAACCGGAGGCACCGGCAGTGCGCCCGTCGTCCTGGCGCCAGTGAACGAGGCGGTGTGCGGCATCGTGGCCATCGGCGGCGGCTTCCGCGGCGGCGGCGAGTCGGTGGAGATCACCCCAAACGGCGACAATTGGGAACTGCGGGTCACCAACCAACAGAAGCCCGGCTTCGTGGCCGGCGCGGCCCGTTGCATCCTGCGCGACCAGCGCGGCTAGCGAGTCCGGAAGCGGAGCCTCCGCCCAGTGGCGTTCCGCAGGGAACAATCCCACCGGCGACGGCTCCCAACTTTCTAGAACGGCCCAGAAACTTTTGGAACGGCTCCGAACTTTCCGGATCGGCCCAGAAACTTTCTCGACGGCCGGAATCTTTTTGGAACCGTCCCGAAACTTTCCGGACGGCTCCAAACTCTTTAGAACCGTTCCGAGACTTTCAGAGCCGTTCTGAGCTTCTCGGAGCCGTTCCAAACTTTTCAGAACCGTTCTGAAACTTTCAGACCCGATCTGGAAAGCTCCGGACGGCCCAAAATCTTTCAGACCCGTCCTGAAAGTTTCCGGACGGCCCAAAGAGTTTCCCGGCCGTCCAGAAACTTTTCGAGCCGTCCCGGAAGGTTTCGGACGGTCGCCAGGCTTCCCGAGCTGTCCGATTACTTGAGATAGCGGTCGAGAAACGCCAGCATGGCCTCGTAGGCCCTTTTCTGGCTCTCCTTGCGGCGGAAGCCGTGCCCCTCGTTCTCGAAGATCAGGTACTCCACCGGGACGCCCTTCTTCTTCACCGCCTCGACGATCGAGTCCGACTCCTGCTTGAGGACCCGCGGGTCGTTCTCCCCCTGGAGGACGAGGAGCGGCCTTTCGATCTTGTCGGCGTGGAAGAGGGGCGACTTCTTGAGCAGGGCCTCGGCATCCTTCTCCGGGTCGCCGATCTCCTGGATCAGGGCATCGCGCTGGGCGCCCCACCAGGCCGGGATGCTCTCCATCGTCCGCTTCCAGTTGGAGATCCCGTAGGAGTCGACGCCCACGGCGAACTCCCGCGGGCGGAAGGCGAGCGCGGCGAGCACCATGTAGCCGCCGTAGCTGCCGCCATAGATGCCGATCCGGTCCGGATTGATCCAGCCGGTCGCGGCGAGCATCTTCTTGCTCGCTACGCAGTCGTCCAGGTCGACGTCGCCGTGCTTGCGGTCGTCCAGGGCGTTGAAGGTCTTGCCGTAGCCGCTGCTGCCCCGGTTGTTGATGTCGAAGACGGCATAGCCATGGTTCACGATGTACTGGATGATGGCGCTGTAGGCGGGCGTGGCTTGGCCGCCGGGTCCGCCGTGCACTTTGACGAGGGCCGGCACCCGGCTCCCGGGTGAGGCCTGGCGCGGCTTGTAGAGGATGCCGGGGATCTCGAGCCCGTCGTAGGACTTGAAGCGCACGACCTCGCCGGAGACCAGATCGGCCGGATCGATCTCCGGCCCGAGGCTCCGCGTGAGCTGACGGTCCTTGCCGGTCTTCAGATCGCGGACATACAGGTTGGGCGGCGTATTGCCTCCCTCGGCATAGAAGGCCAGCCAGCGGCTGTCGAGCGAGAGCCCGACGTCGGTCAGGAACGCGCCCGGCACCCGCGGCAGCTCGACCGGGCGCATGCCCGCGGTCTCGAACAGGCGGAGCTCGATGCGGGCATCGTTGTTGATGGCGACCAGAAAGTGCTTGCCCGAGCGCGAGAAGCCGGCTGCAATCACGTCCCAGTCGGGGCGCATCACCTCCTCGCGTTTGCCCGTGGCCAGGTCATAGCGCATCAGACGCTGGAACTCCGCCCCCTGGTCGGTCGTGTAGTAGAGGCTCGCGCCTTCCGGGCTGAAGGCCTGGAAAAGGTTGTTCACCTTGGCGCCGGGCGGATCGTCGGGGGTGAGAAGCGTCGTCTTCCCCGCCGTGCGGTCGTGCAGGTGGATGTCTATGTCGGACGTGCCTTCCGCCTTGCCGAGCGCCACGTAGCGCCGGTCGGGCGAGACGCCGAACGGCTGAAATCCGCCCGGGTTGGTGAACAGGAGCTTGCGCTCGTAGCTGTCGAGCGCCGTCTCGTAGACGTCGAAGAGGCTCGGGTCGCGCTCGTTGGTGGTGAAGAAGAAGGAACGCCCGTCGGGCGACCAGCCCAGGAACTCTGCCTTGATCTTCTCGCCCGGGGTCAGGTCGCGGACCTTCCCATCCGGCGACTGCACGTAGAGGTGCGTCAGCTCGTCGCCCCCCTGGTCGCTCGTGTAGAGGAAGCGCTCGTCCCGCGGGAACCAGCCGATGACCTGGACCGCGCTCACCTTGGAGTCGGTGAGCTGCACCGGCTCGCCGCCGTCGACCGGGATGGCGAAGGCATTGAACACCCCGGTCCGGTTGCTGCTCACCAGGATCTTGCGGCCGTCGGGAGAGAAGGAGTTGCCGTTGTAGTTCGTGGTTGAGAGGAGCTGGTCGATCGTGTACTGGCGCACCTGGCGGGGCTTCGGGCTCTCCCCCAGAACGGGCAGGGCGGCGATCGAGAGCACTAGCCCAAGTCGTAGGATTCGATTCATCTGGTCTCACTTTCTCGTCATGGCCATCAACCGGTGCGCGAGCGCGGCGCACCCTGCCACCAGGACAACGAGCCCCACGATCACCCAGATACGCCGGCCCTCGATGCCGGCGATCCAGGCCACGTAGAGCGGACCGGCGAGGATGCCGAGGATCAGCGTCAGGCGCGAGCCCCAGCTCATCCTTGGACGTTCGGGTTCGGGTTCCATTACTCCTGCTCCTGGAAAGTCGCGGCCAGAACGCCGGACGCCCCCTGGGGATGAAGCGGGACGGCCTCCATCTCCCGGGTGATCTCCAGACGGAGGATCGGCCGGCCCTCGATGATGTACTTGGCCTCGTAGTGCGTGCGCGGCCCCTCGTCCCAGACGCCTTCGCGTCGCTCGACCCGGATGCCTGGATAGCCCGCCAGGATCTCCCGCACCAGCTCGCCATACTCCAGGAAGTCGGTGGCGAACAGCAGGCGCCCGCCCGGCCGTACCAGCCCGATCACCAGGTCGAGCGTCTCCGGGTCGAACAGCCGCCGTTTGTGGTGGCGGTTCTTGGGCCAGGGATCGGGGAAGTAGACGTGGACCGCCGCGGCGAAGCCGGTGGGCAGGACAGTCGAGATCAGATAAAGGGCTTCGCCGCGCAGCGCCACCCAGTTGGCGAGCCCGCGCTTGCGAGCCCGCTCCACGAAGTAGCGCCAGTACTCCGTGGCCAGCTCGATGCCCAGGAAACGGCGGCCGGGGTCTTCTCCGCAACGGCGCAGGAGGTACTTCCCCTTGCCGAAGCCGATCTCCACTTCCCAGTCAGTATCGGCGCCATGCCCGGGGATGAGGCGGTCGAGAGGGAGCGGAGCGCCCAGATCGGCGAGCCCCTGGTCGCCGGCCAGGGTCGCCACCACGGCGGGCTGGATCACAGCAGGTCCTCGCGGCCCCGCGACGCCAGCTCCTGGACGAGCTTCTTGACCTCCTGCGATCGCTCTTTGGGGATCACGAGCACGGAGTCCCCGGTGCGGACCACAACCAGGCCGCTCACCCCCAGCACGGCGATTGTTCCGGCGTCGGAAAACAGCAGGTTCCCCTCGGATTCCAGGGCGAGAACGTCGCCCCTCCCCGTGTTGCCCTGTTCATCGCGGGTGAGCACCTCGTCCAGCGCGGACCAGGAGCCGAGATCGCTCCAGCCGCAGTCCAGGGGGAGGGTCGCGATCGAGTCCAGCTTCTCCATGACCGCATAGTCGATGGAGTCGGCGGGCAGGCGAGGGTAGAGCTCGTCGACCCGGTCGGGAGCGGCGGCGATGGCCTCCAATCCCTGGTGCAGCTCGGGCTGAAGGCGCGCCAGGACGTCGAGCAGAGTGGTGCCGCGGAACAGGAAGATGCCGGCGTTCCAGAGATGGTTGCCCGAGGCCACGTAGCGCTCGGCCGCGGCGAGGTCGGGCTTTTCCACGAACCGGCGGACCCGGCGGACTCCATCCTCCCCCTGATCCGGTTCCAGCTCCAGATAGCCATATCCCGTCTCGGGCCAGCGGGGGGTGACGCCCAAGGTCATGATCCGGTCCTCGCGCTCGACGGCGCGGGCGGCGCGGGCGAGCGAGTCGCGGAAGGCCGCGGGGTCGCCCACCCTATGGTCCGAGGGGAGGACGACGACAACATCGCGCCGCGCCTCCTCGGGCATGGAGCGCACCGACCAGCCGATGGCCGGAGCGGTATTGCGACCTTCGGGCTCCAGGAGGATCTGGTGCGGCGGCACGTCGGGCAGCTCCCGGCGGACATCCTCCGCGAGCATGCGGGTGGTGCAGACCCAGACCGCTTCAGGCTCGACGAGCGGACGGAGGCGGTCCACCGTGTCGCGGAGGAGGCTCCGCTCGCCTTCCAGGGCCAGGAGCTGCTTGGGACGGCGTTTGCGCGACAGGGGCCAGAAGCGGGTGCCGCTCCCGCCGGCGAGGATCAGCGCCTGCATCCGGGCTACGAGGATTCCTCCCCGAGCTCCATCCCCATGACGTGGTAGCCGGCATCGACGTAGACGGTCTCGCCGGTGATGCCGCTGGAGAGCGGGGAGAGGAGGAAGAGGCCGAGGTTGCCGACCTCCTCGTGGGTGACATTGCGGCCCAGGGGCGCAATGCCGGCGACCTTGTTGAACATCTTCATGAACCCGGGGATGCTGCGCGCCGCGACCGTGCGCACCGGGCCGGCAGACACGGCATTGACCCGCACCTGCTTCTTGCCCAGCTCGTACGCCAGGTAGCGGACGCTCGCCTCCAGCGCGCTCTTGGCGATGCCCATGACGTTGTACTTGGGCACCACCTTCTCGGAGGCGTAGTAGGTGAGCGTGACCAGCGAGCCGCCCTCCTTGAGGAGCGGCTCGGCATGGCGGGCGACGGCGACCAGCGAGTAGGCCGAGATGTCCAGGGCGGTGAGCCAGTCCTGGCGGGTGGTCTCGATGTAGCGCCCGTCCATGGCGGCCCGCGGGGCGAAGGCGATGGAGTGGACGACGAAGTCGAGCCCGCCCCACGCCTGTTTGAGGTCGGCGAAGGTGGCCTCCAGGTCCTCCTCCCGGGTGACGTCGCACTGGGAGAGCCGGGTGCCCGGTCTGTCCTTGGTGAGCTTTTCCAGCTCCTCCTTGAGGCGCTCACCCTGGTAGCTGAACGCCAGCTCCGCGCCGGCGGCATGAAGCCGCTCGGCGATGGCCCAGCCGAGACTCCGGGCGTTGGCGACTCCCATGACCAACCCGCGCTTGCCCTTCAAGTCGATCTCGATCATGGCCGCGTATCTTACTTCAGAGCCCGTCGAGCAGGGAGCCGAGGATCAGCAGGGCGCCGGCGATCACGAGCGACCAGAACACGTACTGGCTTGGGACGGCGGCGACATGCAGGCCCCCCAGAAGGCCGATCAGCCAGAGGATGGCAGCGATGAGGAGGGTGATTTGCTTCGGAGCCTGCGTCCTGAGTCCGCTATTCCTGGCCATGCGTTCGTTCTCCTTTGATTGAGCTGAAAGCGCGCCCAGCCTATCACCCTGGCTGGGGTATCCTCGCCGCCATGCGAAACGCCCTCTTCACGCTCGCTCTCCTGCTGGCCGCCTGCGCCCCATCCACCCCGGTCAAAACGGAATCCTTCTCAGGGACTATGGAGGCCACCGAAAAGCAGCGCACCGACGCGCCCATCGCGGTCCTGCGGGAGGTTCGCACGGCAGAGCAACAGGGGTTCGATCGCGTGGTCTTCGAATTCGAAGGGAGCGCGGTCCCGGGCTACCGCATCGGATATCAGGACCAGCCGGTGCAGTGCGGGTCCGGAGAGCCGGTGGAGGTCGCCGGAGGGGCCTGGCTCCAGGTCCAGCTTCTGCCCGCGCAGGCGCACACCGAGGCGGGAGAGCCCACGGTCCAGCAGCGCGAGAGGCATTTGGACCTGCCCGTCCTGAAAGAGCTCGAGTCCACCTGCGACTTCGAGGCCGACGTGACCTGGGTCCTCGGCCTCGCCTCCCGCCGCCCCTATCGGGTGCAGGAGTTGGCGAGCCCGGCGCGGCTGGTGGTGGATGTCGGGCACTAGCCCCGCTTCGCCTCCAACTCCGCCCACCTCGCGTACAGCCGCTCGACCTCCAGCCTCGCCTTTTCCAGATCCGCGCTGCGGGCCTGGAGCTTGGCGAAGTCACTGGCAACCGCGGGATCCTCGAAGGCCTTCTGGGCCGCGGCCAAGGCGTTCTCGGCCTCCAGGATCTTCCCTTCCATCTGCTCCCACTCGAGCTTCTCCTTGTAGGAGAGGCGCTTTGGCTTCTCCTGTTTCGAAGGGAGCGATGCAGACGCCTTGGCAGCGGCGGGCTTCGAGGTCGTCTCAGCTTCGCGGTGCGCTTCCCATTGCGCGTAGTCGGCGAAGTAGCCGGCGTTGCCCTTGCCATCCAGAGCGAGGATCACGGTCGAGACGCTCTCCAGCAGATAGCGGTCGTGGGTCACCAGGACCAGCGCCCCGGGGAACTCCAGCAGGCTCTCCTCCAGAACCTCCAGCGTGGGGATATCGAGATCGTTCGTGGGCTCGTCGAGGATCAGGAGATCCGCCGGCTGGAGCATCAGGCGGGCGATCAGGATGCGGGCCTGCTCGCCGCCCGAGAGCCGGGACACGGGCGTGTCGAGTTGCTCGGACCGGAACAGGAAACGCTTCGCCCAGGACGCCACGTGCACGGAGCGTCCCTGGTAGAGGACCGAGTCCCCCTCCGGCGCGAGCGCCCGGCGCAGCGATACGGAGCGGTCCAGGGTCTCGCGGCCCTGCTCGAAGCGGATGGTTCTCAGCCACTCCGCCCTCTCGATCGTGCCGGCGTCGGGCTCGAGGGTGCCGTCGAGCATCGAGAGGAGCGTGGTCTTGCCGCTGCCGTTCGGCCCGAGCAGGCCGAGCCGCGCGCCCGGGGTGAGCTTGACGTCGAGCTTGGAGACGATCTTCCTCCCGTCGAACGACTTGGCGAGCCCGGTGGCGACGAGGAGCTTCTTGGTCTTGCGGTCCGAGGCGTTGAAGTCGAGCCCTACGCGGGCCTGGTTGGCCGGCCCGGTGCGCTCCTTGATCTCGTCGAGCTCGGAGATGAGACGCTCGGCCTCCTGGATGCGCCCCTTGGCCTTGGTGGTGCGCGCCTTGGCCCCGCGCTTGAGCCACTCCACCTCGCGCCGCACCCGGTTGGCGAGCGATGCCTGGTACTCGGCCTGGTTGCGCAGCACCTCGTCCCGCTTTTCCAGGAAGTCGCTGTAGCTCCCCGGCGCCTGGAAAAGCCCCTCGGGATAGCGCCGGTCGAGCTCCAGCATGCGGGTGGCGACGTTCTCCAGGAACCAGCGGTCATGGCTGACCACCACGTAGGCGAGCGGCTCGCTCTTGAGCAGCTCTTCCAGCCAGAGGATGCCCTCGACATCCAGGTGGTTCGTGGGCTCGTCGAGGAGGAGGACGTCCGGAGCTTTGACCAATTCGCGGGAGATGGCCAGGCGCTTGCGCCAGCCGCCGGAGAGCACGTCCTCCGGCTGGGCTGGATCGTTGAACCCCGCCCGGCCGAGCAGGACGGCCACCCGGATCGCCTTCTCGAAGTCCTCGGCGGGATCGTCCGCGAGGGCGCCGGTGAGGACTTCCTCGACCGTCTGCCCCGGCGGGAACACGGGGTCCTGGGGGACGTAGCCGACCCGGGTGCCCCGGCGGACGGCCACGGTTCCTGTGTCGGCCTCCTCCATTCCGGCGAGGATGCGTAGAAAGGTGGACTTGCCCGAGCCGTTCGGCCCGATGAGCCCCACGCGGTCGCCCTCGGACAGGCCGAAGGAGAGCCCTTCGAACAGCGGGTGGGCGCCAAAGCCCTTGGTCAGGGATTCACAGGTCAGGAGGACGGCGGGCGGCATAGGGGTGGCATTGTATGCTTCTCCCATGCCCTTCAAGAGGCTCCTCGCGGTCTCTGTGTTGTCTCTGTTGCTGGTGGGCGCCGCCCAGCCCGAGCTCGACCGCCTCGCCGCATACACCCGCCTCCTCTCGCTGGTCCGCTTCTTCCACCCGAGCGACGCCGTCGCGAAGGCAGATTGGAACCGGGTCGCCGTGGCGGGCGTGAAGGCGATCGAAGGGGCTGATAATCCGGAGTCTCTCGCCCGCGCTTTGGAAACCTTTTTCCGCCCGCTCGCTCCCACGCTGCGGGTGCTTCCGAACGGCGCGCGCTGGGAGATGCCTCCGGAGCTTCGACACTCCCCTGCCGGCATCGTGGCCTGGCGCCACTACGGCGGCGGCTTCGGTAGCAATAGCAAGATTTATTCGAGCGAGCGGATCAGCGACCGCAACCCGCCCGGATTCGGCACCCTGGCGCAGGCGATTCCGGCCGGACCTTTGAGAGGAAAGCGGGTCCGCCTTTCCGCGTGGGTACGGGCCGAGGTGGAGGGGGAAGGCCGTGTCCAGCTCGGGCTGCGCGTGGATGGGCCGGATGGCAAGCCGCTGTTCTTCGACAACATGACCGACCACCCCATCCGCGATTCCCCTTGGCAGCGGGTGGAGATCGAGGGCGACGTAGCCGCGGACGCCGAGCGCATTCTTGTCCTCCTGGTCCTCACCGGCGGCGGCACCGCATGGATCGACGAGGTGTCGCTCGCTCCGGCGCTGGCGAACGCATCCTTCGAGGAAGGGGAGAGCGGCGCGCAGCCGCCGGGCTGGTTGTTCCCCTACGAGTCGATCCGCGCCGGATATCACCTGTCCACCGAGCGGGGGGATGTCTGCCGCCGGGGCGGCTGCGCCCGGATCGTCAGTGACCCGATCGCCACTCCCCGCTTCGTCCATCCCGAGGAGGTCCTGCAGATGGACCTGGGGGCAGGGGTGACCGCCTTCCTGCCAATCACACTCTATTCACACGCCCAGCCCCCTCCCCTGGCTCTGCCAGCAGCCGACGCCAGCGGCGACTCGCTGGAGGCTCGACTGGCCGCGGCGGCGCTGGCATGGGGCATCCTCCAGCACTTCCATCCCGAGGGGAAGCCGGACGATCCGCGGCCGGCCCTCGCCGCCGCCTTTGAGAATCGCGAGAGCTTCCTGCGAGCCATGCGGCGTCTCCTGGTCCCGCTGAATGATGCCCGCGCGCTGTTCCTCCAAAAGAGCGAGCCCATGGCGCAGGCCCTTCCTCTGGCCTGGGAATGGATCGAGGGGCGGCTCACCATCACCGGGGGCCTCAACACGGGAGACGTGGTTTTGAGCGTGGACGGCCGGCCCGTGGAGGAGGTAATCCAGGAGGAAGAGGCGCTCGTCTCCGCGGCGACTCCGGAGGCCCGGCGGTGGTCCACCCTCGATCGCCTGCTCTACGGTCCGCCCGGCTCCCGGGTGACTCTCCGGCTCGAGCAGTCGGGTGAGGTTCCGCTCTCGCGGGACACTCCGTACGAACGGCTGGTCGCGGGCACGCCTTTCCCGCCGGTCGCCGAGCCGCGCCCCGGGATCGTCTATGTGGACCTCGGGCGCATCGAGGAAAAGGACTTCGAGCCCCTCCTGCCCCGGCTC
This sequence comes from Acidobacteriota bacterium, assembly GCA_034667225.1. Lineage (GTDB taxonomy): Bacteria > Acidobacteriota > Thermoanaerobaculia > Multivoradales > UBA5704 > DATMER01. The sequence goes on along the minus strand of JAXDKG010000051.1, from coordinate 80,602 downwards.
GCCGCGGCGCGGGGAGTCGTCTTCGACCTGCGCCGGGGCTCGAACGTCTCGAACGCGGTCCTGTCCCTCGTGACCGAGCGCACGATCTCGAGCTCGAAGTGGCAGGTGCCGGTGGTCATGAAGCCCGACCGCCGCGAAGTCGAGTGGATGACCACCTACTGGACCATCCCGCCAAAGCAGCCGCGCATCCGCCGGGCAGCCTTTCTCATCGACGGCCGGTCGGACGGTTTCTCAGAGACCCTGCTGGGGATGATCGAGGAGCACCGGCTGGGAGAGATCGTGGGCGCCCGCTCGGGCGGGAGCAACGGCTCGGTGAACCGCACCGACCTGCCGGGCGGCTACCGTCTGCTGTGGACCGGCCAGCGCGTGCTCAAGCACGACGGCTCGCCGCTGCACGGGATCGGGATCTCGCCCACGGTGCCGGCGGCGCGCACGCTCAAGGGCATCGCCGCCGGTCGGGACGAGATCGTCGAGAAGGCAATCGAAGCCCTCTAGCAACGGGTAGAGGGCTCAAACGAGTGGGTAGGAAGTCCAAACGAGCGGGTAGAGGGGTCTACCTGTTCGTTGGAGCGCGGAAACGAGTGGTTGGAGGGGTCTATCCACTCGTTGGAGGGCTCTACCCGCTCGTTTGGCCTCCGCCACCTCTGCCGAGAGGCGTCAGACGGTCCAGCGTCCGGCCGGACATGTCCACGTATGCCCTCCGGCCGTCCGCCCAGACGACCTCGTAGAACGGACGGACCGGCGAAGTGCTCTCCTGGCAGGGCTGCCAGACGAGCCGGACGCCATGGAGCGTCGTGTCGAGGTCTCCACCCGCCGCGGTCTCCAGCGCCTGCTCCGGCGAGAGGAGAGGGTCCGCGACGGGCTGCTGGAAAAGGGTGACGCCGAGCACGCCGCCCTGTCCGGCATCGACCTGGACAATGCCCTGGACGATACTGGCCGTGCCCCACGGCACGAGATAGTAGGCCGGCCCGCCGTCGAGCCGCTCCACCAGCCGCGGCACGCCCGGCTCCCCCAGCGGCAGATGCGGAGCCCGGCGCGCCGCCTCGGCGGCTTCGGCAGCGGTGATCATGCCCGGATCACATTCCCTTTCCTTCAATGGTCAGGTGCGTGAAGACCTCGCCGTCCAGCCGCACGTAGATCCGGTGGTCCCCCACGGTGATCTGGTAGAACGGCAGGTGGGGCGACCAGGACTCCTGGCACGGCCTCCAGACCAGGAAGGGCGACAGGCACGCCGTCTCCGGGAAGAGCGTAAAGCGGCCCATGCGGCCTCTCTTGTCCTTCATCTCGAAGCGCTGACCGGCGAGCTTGGCCAGGACGTTCTTCCTGGCCAGGACCTGCTTGCGGACGGGGTCCTGGTGCAGGTTCAGCCCATGCAGCAGGCCGGTCCGCGCATCCACCTGGGCCGACGCGCCGACGCCCGCGTCCGTGCCCCAGGGCACCAGATAATAGTAGCTGTTGAGCCGGTCGAGCCGCAGCACGGGGATCGGCGCCGTGGGCTGGGCATTGGCCAGCCGCTCCTTCACCCGCTTGTCCTCGTGCAGACGGTAGCCCCTCAGCTCGGCCTGGGCGGCTTCCTGCGCCTCGGCCGGGGTCAGCAGCCGGCGCTCCTGGAACCTGCGCTCGATCGGCCTCCGGCGCGGCAGCTCGAGGCTGCGCTCGTCCGGATCGCAGACGCTGATGTACTGGCGCTCCCCGCCCGGGGAGTCGTAGGCGCAGCCCGTCAGATACGTGGTCTGCCAGCCGAGATAGGTCACGAACTCGTTGGCATTGCCATCCGTGCCGCCGTTGCCGCAGGAGTCGGTGGCGCTGTGGGGCTCGTTGTCCTTGAAGACCGGGTTGTGGACCCAGAAGCCCTCGACCGTATAGGTGGCCCCGGTGGCCGGCTCGACATTGGTCTGGACGCCCGGGACCACGATCCAGTGAGCGCAGCCGAACACCAGCACCGAGGGCGAGACTCCGTACCGCCACAGGGTGTAGACGATGTCCCGCGTCCCTTCCACCTCGGTCAGCGGCTTGTGCACTACGAAGGTGTTGGTGAAGCTCGCGGGCCGCCGGTCGACCAGGGTGTAGCGGAGCCCGTAGGGGTCCGTGTACCAGCCGTCGCCCGGCACGGCGTTGTGGGTGTGATTCGAGGTGTAGAGGTCGTCCTGGTCCAGGTCGGCATACGGCACGCCGATCTCGTTCAGGATCATCATGGCGCAAGCCGCGCCGCAGTAATAGCCCGTGTCCTGGGTGTGGTACCGGGCCCCGGTGTGCTTGATCCAGCTCATGGCAAAGATCTCCTTCCAGGGAGGTTGGGCGCGGAGGACCCAGGATTCGTTTCAATCTCCGATACGATAGGTCCAGAATGAAGCTTCCCAACGCGGAGCATGCGGTAGTTGACCCTCGCAAGTTGAGGGACTATGCCCTTTCCCCAGTGCATCCGGTCGGGCGCTTCAAGGCGGCTTTCTTCGCCAGGGTCGGGTTCACGACCGAGAACTGGGAAAGCCTCAAGCTGGAGCTCCGGCAAATGGTGCTCCACGATTCTGCCGAGCCGAGCGAGAGGACCGAGTACGGCCAGAAGTATCTAGTTCGAGGGATCATCACAGGGCCAACGGGTGTGAGTGCGGAGATCCGAAGTGTCTGGATCATCCTAAATGGTGAACAGGTGCCCCGACTGGTTACAATCTACCCTGAGGATTGAACATGAGCTACAGCGTACTCGATACAGTGGTTCTGACCCGGGATGTCCCAAAACACAACCTGCGCAAGGGCGATCTCGGTGCGATCGTTCAGGTCTATGAACCTGATGGCCTCGAGGTCGAGTTCGTCACCGCAGCCGGACGGACAGAAGCCCTGGTGACTCTGAAACAGGCTGACGTTCGGCCTGTGGCCGGTGACGACCTTGTTACCGTCCGCAGCTTGGCCAAGACCGCTTAGTGGACCTCATCGCCCTCACCCGCGCCCTGATCGACATCGAGTCGGTCACCGGCAACGAGCGCGCCGTCGGCGATTTCCTGTTCGAGTACCTCTCCAGGCTGGGTCCCGTCGAGCAAATTCCGGTCGAGGGGGACCGCTTCAATCTCTTCGCGAGCTGGGGCGAGCCCGAGGTCGTTCTCTCGACTCATATCGATACGGTCCCCCCGTTCTTCCCCTCTTCGGAGGACGATGACTTTGTCCATGGCCGGGGTGCGTGCGACACCAAGGGCATCCTGGCCTCGATGATCAAGGCGATCGAGACACTTCTGTCCCAGGGCGCCAGCGGCTTCGGGCTGCTTCTGGTCGTCGGCGAGGAGACGGATAGTATCGGCGCGCAGGTGGCGAACCGGCAGCCTCGTGGGTCCCGCTATCTCATCAACGGCGAGCCTACGGAGAACCGGCTTGCCCTCGGGTCCAAAGGCGCCCTCTATCTGCGGATCGAGGCCGCGGGGCGGATGGCGCACTCGGCGTATCCCGAGCTTGGCGAGTCCGCTATCGACCGGCTGCTGGAAGCTCTGGCCCGGCTTCGGGCCGTGCCCCTCCCGTCGGACCCCGTGCTCGGGGAGACGACTCTGAACGTGGGGACGATCTCGGGCGGACGGGCTTCGAACGTGATCGCCGACCATGCCCAAGCCGAGGTCCTGATCCGCACGGTTGGAGACACCGGGGAGCTGCGCCGGGCGATCCGGGAGACTCTGGCCGGCGTCGAGGTGACGGAGCGCGAGACCCGGGCGATGCGGCTGGGCTCGCTTCCCGGTTTTGCGAGCACCGTAGTCAAGTACACGACGGACATCCCCCGGCTCGGCGCCTGGGGGGAGCCGTTTCTCCTCGGACCGGGGAGCATCCACCTCGCCCACACCCCCGAGGAACGGGTGCCCAAACGGGAGCTGGAGGAGGCCGTCCGGCTCTACGCTCAGATGGTGCGCCACTTGCAAAAGACAGGACTATGAAAAAGATCGAGGTCGGCATCCTGGGGGCCACCGGTACGGTGGGACAGCGGTTCATCCAGCTCCTGGAGGACCATCCCTGGTTCGAGGTGAAGTGGCTGGCGGCGAGCGACCGCAGCGCCGGCAAGCGGTTCCGGGAGGCGGCGTCCTGGCAGCTCGAAGGCGCTCCCCCGGCCAATGTGGCCGATGCGATTGTCGATGAAGGCGTGCCCGGACGCGGGCCGAAGCTGATCTTCTCGTCCATGTCGTCCAACCTGGCGGGCGAGATCGAGCGTGACTTCGCGGCCGCGGGGCACATCGTGGTCTCCAATTCCAGCCACTACCGGATGGCCGAGGACGTGCCCCTGCTCATCCCCGAGGTCAACCCCGGCCACCTGGCGCTGCTGCCGTTGCAGCGCCGCGAGCGGGGATGGACCGGCGCCATCGTCACCAATCCCAACTGCGCGGCCGTCGGGCTGGTCATGGCGATGGCCCCGCTCAAGCAGTTCGGGCTCATGAATGCCATGGTGACCACGTTCCAGGCCGTCTCCGGCGCGGGTTACCCCGGGGTCCCATCGCTCGACGCGCTGGGCAACGTCATCCCCTACATCGGCGGCGAGGAGGAGAAGGTCGAGAGCGAGCCCCAGAAGATCCTGGGCGATCTCGTGGGCGACCGGATCGAGCCTCTGCCCATGGAGATCAGCGCGAGCTGCCACCGGGTGCCGGCGATCGACGGCCACATGGTGGCAATGAGCCTGGAATTCGAGCGCCGGCCTTCGCGGGAGGAGCTGATCGCGGCGCTCGAAGGGTTCCGCGGCATCCCTCAGGAGCGGGAGCTGCCCTCGGCGCCGCGCCGGCCCATCCACGTGATGGAGGCCCCCGACCGGCCGCAGACCCGCAAGGATGCCGGGTTGGAGAAGGGCATGGCCACCCCCGTCGGCCGCATCCGGGAGTGCCCCGTGCTCCATTGGAAGATGGTGGCGCTCTCCCACAACACCCTCCGCGGCGCCGCGGGCGCGGCCGTGCTCAACGCGGAGCTGATGCAGTCCGAGGGATTGCTCGACGCATGATCGTCATGAAATTCGGCGGCAGCTCAGTGGACACCGCGGAGTCCATCGGGCGGGTCGTGGGGATCGTACGCGGCCAGCGCGACCGGCAGCCGGTCGTGGTGGTCTCGGCCATGGCCAAGACGACGCGCAAGCTATGGGAGGCCGCCGATGCCGCCGCGGTCGGGGAGGATTCCAGCGCCCTGTTCGAGGAGCTTCGCGAGTATCACCGGCGCGAGGCATCTCCCGGAGCGCACGGCGTGCTGGAGAGCTACTTCTCCGAGCTGCGGAGCGTGCTCGACGAGATCGCGGCCGAGGGACGGGTCACTCCCCGCCTTGCCGACCATGTGGCGAGCTTCGGCGAGCTCATCTCGAGCGCAATCCTCTCCTTCGCGCTGGAGTCCCCATGGATCGACTGCCGCCGGGTGATGATCACCGACGACGATTTCACCCGCGCCAGGCCGATCTATGAAGAGACCGAGCCTCGGATGAGGGACGCGCTCCTTCCCCATCTCGAGGAGGGGCGAATCCCGGTGCTCGGAGGATTTGTGGGCTCCACCGTGGACGGCGTCACCACCACGCTCGGCAAGGAGGGCTCCGACTTCTCCGCCGCCGTCGTGGGCGCGGCGATCCAGGCCGAAGAGGTCCAGATCTGGACCGACGTGGACGGCATCATGACCGCGGACCCGCGGATCGTTCCCGGGGCACGGCGGATCCCGACGCTCTCCTTCGACGAGGCCCTGGAGCTGGCCTGCTCAGGAGCCAAGAAGCCGCACTGGGGCACCCTCGGACCGGCGAGCCGGGCGGATGTCCCGATCCGCATCCTCAACTCCTTGCATCGGGCGGAGGGGACGCTGATCGGCCGGCGCGACTCGTCGCCGGGGATCAAATCGATCGCATGCAAGCCCGGCGTGCATCAGCTCACCGTGCATGGCGAGCCGGAATGGATCTGGGAGGTCTGCGAGCGCTTCCGGCCGGCGCTTCTCACCCTGAGCGCCGACGGGGACCGGGCCGAGCTCTCTCTGGACCGTCCCGACCGACTACCGGAGATCCGGGAGGCTTTCGGAAGCACGGAGGTCGGCCCCGGCCGTACCGTGGTGACGATGGTCTCCGACGACCTGGCTGCCGATCCGGAGCTGGCGGAAAGAACGCTGGAGATGGCGCAGCCCTGGGAGCCGCGGCTGCTTCTCGAGGGGGTCTCCGCGCCGTGCGTCCGCTGTCTGGTGGACGAGCGCGAGGAGGCGGCCGTGATCGCCGAGCTGCACGAGCGGGTCTTCGGATGAGCAAGCTGGCACTTATCGGCTACGGACGGATGGGCAAGCTCGTCGAGCAGCTCGCTCCCGAACACGGCTTCGAGGTGGTTCTGCGGCTGGACGGCTCGGATCACCAGTTCGACGAGCGGTTTCAAGGGGTTGACGTGGCTATCGACTTCTCCACCGCGGCGGCCGTGCCAGAGACGGCGGAGCGCTTGGCGATGCTGGGCATCTCTCTGGTCGAGGGGACGACCGGCTGGCACGAAGCGCTGCCGCGGGTGCGCGAGGCTGTGGAGACACACGGGGCCGGCTTCCTGCACGGCGCCAACTTCTCGGTGGGAGTGCAGGTCTTCTACAAGCTGGCCGAGGCGGCGTCCCGCCTGCTGGCGGAGGAAACCTCCTACCAAGCCTGGCTCTACGAGATCCATCACAGCAAGAAGAAGGACGCCCCCTCGGGCACGCTCCTCCAGATCCAGAGGGTGATGGAGGGGGCAGGCTGGAGCCGGGGGATCGACGTGGCCAGCAACAGGGCCGGCGCGATCCCCGGGACCCATCAGATCGGGTTCGATTCGGAGGCTGATACCATCACCCTCCAGCACACCGCCCGCAGCCGGGCCGGTTTCGCGCACGGAGCTCTACGCGGCGCGAGATGGATGATCGGCCGGCGCGGTTTCTACGAGTTCAGTCAGGTCTGGGAAGAGATCGTCGCTTCCCGGTGAAAGGCATCATCATGTTCCAAGGCTGCGGCACTGCTCTGGTCACCCCCTTCAAGTCCGACCTCTCGCTCGACGAGGAGGCGCTGCGCCGGCTCGTCCAGCGCCAGATCGAGGCGGGCATCCACTTCCTCGTCCCCTGCGGCACCACCGGGGAGAACCCGACGCTCAGCCGCGAGGAGCACCTGCGGGTCGTCGAGATCACGGTCGAGGAGGCCGACGGCAAGATCCCGGTGCTGGGCGGCGCGGGCGGCAATGACACCCGAGAGGTCGTGGCCCTGGCGCGCGAGGTCGAGGCCCGCGGCGCCGACGGCCTGCTGGTCGTCACGCCCTACTACAACAAGCCCACGCCGGACGGCCTTTTCGCCCATTACCGCGAGATCAACCGCGCCACCCACCTGCCGATCGTGGTCTACAACGTGCCCGGCCGCACGGGCTTGAACGTTGACCCGGCCACCCTCGCCCGCCTCGCCCAGCTCGAGCGGGTCGTGGCGGTCAAGGAGGCGTCGGGCAACATCTCCCAGATGTCGCAGATCTTCCAGGCGGTGCCCCACGATTTCGTGGTGCTCTCGGGCGACGACGCCATCACGCTGCCCCTGATGGCGCTCGGCGGTCTCGGGGTGGTCTCGGTGGTCTCGAACGAGGTCCCCTACGCGATGTCGCGGCTGGCCTCCCTCTGTCTGGAGGGGGATTACCCGGCGGCGCAGCAGATGCACCGGCGGCTCCATGCCCTGATGGAGATCAACTTCATCGAGTCGAATCCGGGGCCGGTCAAGGCCGCGATGGCGATGATGGGGCTGATCGAGCCGGCCTACCGCCTGCCGGTGGTGCCGCCGCGGCCGGAGAGCCTCAAGAAGATCGAAGCAGCGCTCTCCGACCTCGGGCTCATTCCGGGCAGCCCGGTGCCGAGCGTGGAGACCCCTGTACATGTCTGAGCTGCGCCAGGAGATCGAGACGCTCTTCGCCCAATCGCCAGCCGAGTACGCCGGGGACGCCGTTGACGTTTTCCGCCGTTTCATGCTCGCCCTCAACGTGGGCGAGATCCGGGCCGCGGAGCCGGATCCGTCTTCACCCTGCGGATGGCGGGTCAATGCCTGGGTCAAGCAGGGGATCCTCCTCGGCTTCCGCATGGGGAAGCTCGTGGACATGTCCGCGGGCGGGCTCCCCTTCTTCGACAAGGACACCTACCCGCTGCGCCGGCTGGGCAACGGAGTGCGTGTCGTGCCCGGAGGCTCCTCGATCCGAGACGGCGTCTACCTGGGCAAGGGTGTCACCTGCATGCCCCCGATGTACATCAACGTCGGAGCCTGGGTGGACGACGGGACCCTGGTGGACTCGCACGCCCTGGTGGGGAGCTGCGCCCAGGTGGGCAAGCGCGTCCATCTCTCGGCCGCGGCCCAGCTCGGCGGCGTGCTGGAGCCGATAGGCGCCCTGCCGGTGATCGTAGAGGACGACGTCCTGATCGGAGGCAACTGCGGCGTCTACGAGGGGACCGTAGTGAAGCGCCGCGCCGTGCTGGCCGCGGGCGTGATCCTCACCCGCTCGACGCCCGTGTACGACCTTGTCCGGGAGACGATCCACCGCGCCGAGGAGGGGATACCGCTGGTGATTCCCGAGGAGGCGGTGGTGGTCGCCGGCAGCCGGGGCGTGACCCGGGGGAAGGGAACGGAGTGGGGGCTGTCGCTGTATACGCCGGTGATCGTGAAGTACCGGGATGCTTCCACGGATGAGCGGGTGCAGCTCGAAGACTGGCTGCGGTAGCCCGCGCAGCAACGATCGCTTCTCCCTGAACCGGAGTCGCTTGGCTTGAAGCGACGACCGCTTCGCTTCAAGCCGCCGCAGCTTGGCTTCAAGCCACCATCGCCAGATCCCAAGCCACGATGGCTTGCTCTCTAGCCACGATCGCTTTATTCCAAGCCACGGTCGCTGGGCCTGAAGCCACAGCCGCCGGGTCTGAAGCGATGACGGCTTGTATTCGAGCGGCCTTCACCGCGCTTGAAGCGGTCGTCGCTTTATGTAGGGGCGGGGCTTGCCCCCGCCCGGGAGGGGGTAAACCCCGGGTAAACCCCTCCCCTACAGGGCGGCCAGCACCTGGGTGATCGCCGGAGGCGATCCAATCTGAGCCCGTAGCAGCATCTTGACCTTCTTCTCCATGGCATCGGCCACGGCGCTGTCCGGCGGGAAGGGGAGGGTCAGGAAGCCGACCTCCTTGCCCTCGATCTCCTCCACCCGGATCGGGACCAGGTTCTCGTGAGCCCCGATCAGGCCCCAGAACAGCTCGTCCACGATCGCCACGACCGGTCCCCTTCCGGCCGCTTGGAGCAGTTCCTCTCTGTCCCGATCGACCGCCAGCACCGGCTCCCCTTCGGGTAGGCCTTCGAAGCTCGTCCGGACATCCGCACCGAGGCGGAGATGGAAGAGATCGCGGTCCGAGGGCCGGACCGGCTCGGAGAGGACCACGATTCTCCCCTCTCCGGCAAAGAGGTCTCCGAGGAGCGCCCGGGCCTGCGCCGCCCCGATGGTGACCAGGGGAAGGGCGGTGGGCGGCGCTTCCGGCGGCCGGCGCTCGTGCCAGGCGCGGCGGAGATCGGCCAGCCCTTCGACCGGGGAGTAGAGGAAGGCCTGGCTCCTCGCGGCATCGTCCAGGTCTGCGAGGACGGCCTCCATCGTGGAGAGGGGAACCGCCTTGCCGTGCCCGTCCGTGATCTGGCCGATGGTGGCGTTGAAGCGCTTGCCTCGGGCCTGGGCCGTCTGGAGAGGAAGAAATGCGGCCGGCTGCTGCACCCGCTGACCTAACGGGGAGAGCGCGGCCCACAGAGCGGCTTCCATCAGTCCCCCACCCTTTTCATCTTCTCCACGGCCGAGTCGAGCGTCTCCTTAGCCCTCGAGCTCCCCTGCCGGAGCTGCCCCTGGAGGCGCTCCAGGTCCGAATCCAGCTCGCGCCAGCCCCGGCGGGTGCCCTCGCTCGCGTTGCGGAAGGAGCGCGACAGGGATTCGCGCATCCGGGCCACCTCCTCCGGCTCCAGATCGCCCTTCGTCAGGCGCTCGCGGGCGCGCTCCAGCTCCTCGCGCCAGTCCGCGGGCTCGGGATCTCCCACGGAGACCCGGGCGTCCAGATCTTTGAGCCGGCCGCCGGTACGCTCGTACGCCTTCCAGGACAGGAACAGCGCCGCCAGCGCTACCAGTAAAGCCAGCCACGCGATCCCGCCTCCGCCGCCATTGCTCTTCTTTCCCCATGCCATGAGAGGAATCTTACCGTTTCGGCCCCCTCTTGAAATCCTGCGCGCCCTCCACTAAAATCCAGAGCGCCCGGAGGCAATTGCTTCGCTCCCGGAGTTGAGCCCCATACCATCAAGAATGCAGGAGAAGGCCATGGCCACGACTACGCAAGCAGAGACTTTGCAATTCCAGGCCGAGACGAAACAGCTTCTCGACCTGATGATCCACTCGCTGTACTCGAACAAGGAGATCTTCCTCCGCGAGCTGATCTCCAACTCCTCGGATGCCCTCGACCGGCTCCGGTTCGAGTCGCTGACCCGTCCCGAGCTGCTCGAAGGCGATGAGAAGCTGGAGATCCGGCTGGAGACGGACCGCGAGGGCCGCACCCTGACCATCGCGGACAACGGCATCGGCATGAGCCGTGACGAGGTGATCGCGAACATCGGCACCATCGCCAAGTCCGGCACCCGCGAGCTGGTCAAGCAGCTCAAGGAGAGCGGCTCCCAGAAGGAGATCCTGGAGTTCATCGGCCAGTTCGGCGTGGGCTTCTACTCCTCCTTCATGGTCTCCGAACGGGTCGAGCTGATCACCCGCCGGGCCGGCGAGGAGACCGCGACCCGCTGGGAGTCGACCGGCGACGGCACCTACACGATCGAGGAGGCCGAGCGCCCGGTGCGCGGCACCACGATCAAGCTCCACTTGAAGCCGGAGGACAAGGACAACGGCCTCGACGATTTCTCGGACCGCTGGGTGGTCAGCCGCGTCGTCCGCCGCTACTCGGACTTCGTGGTCTACCCCATCATCCTCAGGGCCGACAAGGACCCCGAGATCGAGGACCTGGCCAAGGAGAAGGAGACCGGCGAGAAGCCCAAGATGCCCATGGAGGAGAAGGTCCTCAACTCCATGAAGCCGATCTGGATCCGTCCCCAGTCCGAGGTCACCCAGGACGAGTACAAGGAGTTCTATCGCCACATCTCGCACGACTGGAACGAGCCCATGAAGGTCATCTCGTTCCGGGCCGAGGGGCGGATCGAGTACCAGGCCCTGCTCTTCATCCCGTCGCAGGCGCCCTACGATCTCTATTACGTGGCCTCCAAGCCGGGCCTGCAGCTCTACGTCAAGCGCATTCAGATCATGGAGCGCTGCGAGGAGCTGCTGCCGCAGTACCTGCGCTTCGTCCGCGGCGTGGTCGACTCCCCCGACCTGGCCCTCAACGTCTCCCGCGAGATGCTCCAGCAGGACCGCCACATCACCATGATCCGCAAGGGGCTGACCAAGAAGGTCCTGGACACGCTCGATGAGATGAGGGAGAAGGACGCCGACAACTACCTGAAGTTCTGGGCGGAGTTCGGCCGCGCCATCAAGGAGGGAGTCTCCTCGGACTACGAGAACAAGGAGCGCCTCCTGGAGCTGCTGGTCTTCCAGTCCTCCAACGACCCGGAGAAGCTCACCACGCTCAAGGACTACGTCTCCCGGATGAAAGAGGACCAGAACGAGATCTTCTATCTCCCCGGCGAGTCGCGCGAGCAGGTGGAGAACTCGCCGCACCTGGAGACGTTCAAGGAGAAGGGGGTCGAGGTCCTCTACCTGGTGGACACGGTGGACGAGCTGCTCACCCAGTCGCTTCACGAGTACGGCGGCAAGCGCCTGAAGTCGGTAGGCAAGGGCACGGTCTCGCTGGGCAACGAGGAGGAGAGGAAGCAGACCGAGGAGGAGCTCAAGGTCAAGGAGGAGGAGCTCAAGCCGCTCCTGGAGGCGCTCCAGAAGAAGCTCGACGAGCACGTCAAGCAGGTCCGCCTGACGAACCGGCTCACCACCTCGCCGGTCTGCCTCGTCGGCGCCGAGCACGACTACAGCCCGCAGCTCGAGAAGCTCCTGCAGAAGGGCAAGGGGGGCGGACCCAAGCAGCGCCGCATCCTGGAGCTCAACCCCAAGCACGAGCTGCTGGAGAAGCTCAAGACGCGCTTTGATGAGTCGGCGGACGACCCGGTGCTGGACCAGTACGCCCAGCTCCTGTTCGGCTACGGCGTGCTCGCCGAGGGCTCGGAGATGCCCGAGCCGGCGAAGTTCAACAAGGCGGTCGCGGAGCTCATGACGCGCGGGCTGTGATCAGCCCGAACCGGCGATCCCGGTGATGGAAATCGCGGACGGCCTCGGCGAGGTCGTCCGCGCCGAAGTCAGGCCACATGCGCTCGGTGAAGACCAGCTCGGCGTAGGCGCACTCCCAGAGCAGGAAATCCGACAGCCGTTTCTCGCCGCCCGTGCGGATCAGCAGGTCCACGTCCGGCAGCGGGTTCTCGTCGGCGAGGAGGCTGGAGAAGACCTCGCGGGAGGCTTCTCCCCCCCTATCCAGATGCAGACGGCTCGCCGCCCGCAGGATCGCATCCCGGGCCGAGTAGTCGATCGCGATCCTCAGGAGGGCTTCCTTGCCCCCTGCCGTCACGGCCTCCGCCTGCTGGATGACCCGGACGAGAAGGGGCGGGAGTCGGTCCCGCCTTCCGATCACGCGGATGCGCACGCCGTCCTTGGCACAGCGCGCGGCTTCCTTGATCAGATAGCGCCGGAAGAGGCGCATGAGCGCTCCGACCTCCTCGGGCGGGCGGTGCCAGTTGTCCGAGGAGAAGGCGAAGAGGGTCAGCGTGCCGATCCCGAGGCCGCGGGCGGCTTCGACCGTCCTCCTCACCGCCTCGGCCCCGGCGACGTGACCGGCCGTGCGCGGCCGGCCTTTGGCCGTGGCCCAGCGGCCATTGCCGTCCATGATGATGGCAACGTGCATCCGGCTCATCGTTCCCCTCCTCCGATCGCATCCAGCACCTCGGACCGGCCCCGCACCCAGGCGAACGCCCGGGCTGCCAAGTCCTCCTTCGTATTTCGCAGCCGCAGGTCCGGCGCCCGTTCCATCAGGGCGCGGACGATCCGCGGCTCCCCTCCCATCACGGCATGGGTCAGGACCGTCTGTCCGCCTGGTTTCGAGGCGTGGGGATCCGCTCCGGCCTCCAGCAGCTCCATGAAGATATCCGCCTCGGCCTGAGAGGCCGCCAGCATCAGCGGCGTCAACCCATTCGGCGCGGGCCGGTTCACGTCGGCCCCGGCAGCGATCAGCTCGCGGACGGTCGCGGGCTGGTCCTTGTGGACCGCATGCAGGAGGGGGGTCCAGCCGTTGGGCCCGCCGTCCTGGCGATCGGGGTCGGCCCCCGCCTCCACCAGGAGGCGCACGGTCTTCGCCTCCCCTGAGCGCGCCGCCCAGATGAGCGGGCTCCAGCCGGAAGAGCGGGCTCCGGATCGGAGGGAAAGGACGCCAAGGACCCCAACGACGGCAAGGACGAGAACGGCGGCCAGAGCCAGGAGTAAATTACTTTGCCTCATAAAGTGGATGGGCACAAAAAAATCACGCTTCGCGCGTGGCGTGGATGATGGCTTCCATGTGGTCCAGGTAGCGCTGGAGCGCCTGGCGGCCGGGGTTGGTGAGCCGGTACTCGGTCTTGGGCATCCGCCCCTCGAAGTACTTCTCGCAGGTGACGTAGCCCGCTTCCTCCAGTTTGCGGGCGTGCACGCTGAGGTTGCCGTCGGTCGTCTGCAGGAGCTTCTTGAGGTCGTTGAAGCTCAGGTGGTCGTTGACGGCCAGGGCGCTGACGATGCCCAGGCGCATCCGTTCATGGATCAGGCGGTCGAGGTCAAGCGCGGTCCGGGGGACCGGCTCGGTTTGGGCCAGGCCCATGGGGCCTCCTTCCTCGTCCTCGCGCGGATCGACCGCGTGCCGCCGCTTAGCCACCGAGCCGCCTCGCGATCCAGATCCCGAAGAGGACGTGCAGCCCGCCGAAGCCGGCTGCCATGAACGCGTTCCCCCAGGCCGCCGGGGCAGCCAGGGCCGCCGCTCCCAGGCCCATGAAGGCCAAGCCCATGAGCGGGACGATCCGCACCGAGAAGGCGCCGCCGGTCACTACGCCGGTGCCATAGAGGAGCAGCCAGACCCCAGGGAGCACACCGAAGGCTCCCTGGCCGACCAGAACGAGGGTCAGCAGCGCGCCGGCGGCGAGCGGGGGAAAAAGGGCAAAGACAAACCGCTGGACCGGCCGGGTGAAGAGGTCGTTGCGGGTCTGGCGCGCCTTCCAGGCACTGGTGCCGGCGAGGATCAGGACCGCGACGACCGCATCCAGGAGCCAGGCCACGATCCAGCCCGGGAGGCCGCCCTGGCGGGAAGCGATCCAGGCGGTGGCCAGCGCGGAGAGCCCGACCGCCACGGTGCCGAGGCCCGACACGTCCGTGAAGCACGCCGCCCCCTCCATGGTCTCCCGAATGAACCGGAGATTGTCCATGGCCCGCAGGTGAAGCGGTTCAGGAGGGGGAGGCACGGAGCGGAGGCGTTGCGGATCGGCCACGGAAGCAGGTTACTCCTGGGAAGGATGAATCGTCAAGTGCTTTGCGCGGTAAAGCTCGCTCCCTGCGCCCGCTTCGCCAGCGCCGCCACCATCCCCACCATGCTCATCAGCCCCATGGACTTTCCCATCGAGAGCTCCTTGCCGAAGACCTGGTAAACAACATCCTGGGGGACGGCGGCCACTTGATCGAGCGGCTGGCCGGAGAGGTTGTCCTTGAGGATCACGGCCATGGCTTTGGCCGAAATCCCCTGGGGGTTCTCCACCGCGAAGTGGAAATCCAGGCGGCCGTCCGGGCGCGGCGCGGCCCAGACGAAGGCCTCCGACTCGCAGGCCGGCACCCGGCTCTCCTCGGGGAAGGGGCGGGCGGCGACCTGCGGCGGGACCTCCTGGAACTTCCCGGCGATGTCGATCAGGAGCTGGATGCGCTCGCTGCGGTCCGGGACCATGGAGAGCGCATCCAGCGTGTTGGCAAGCTTCTCAGGAATCTCCGGCATGCTACCTCTCGATGGGCACACCCACGAGGTTGCCCCACTCGGTCCAGCTCCCATCATAGTTCCGCACCTTCGGGTAGCCCAAGAGGTGGGTGAGCACGAACCAGGTGTGGCTGCTGCGCTCGCCGATCCGGCAGTAGACGATCACGTCGTCATCCTTCTTGAGCTTCGCCTCGCCCTCGTAGAGGCCGCGCAGCTCCTCGGCGGTCTTGAAGGTGCCGTCGTCCGGGTTGATCGCCCGGGCCCAGGGGATGTTGGCCGCGCCCGGGATGTGCCCGCCGCGCAACGCTCCCTCGTTCGGGTACTCGGGCATGTGCAGCTTCTTGCCGGTGTACTCGTCCGGGCTGCGGACGTCGATCAGGCTGCCCTTGGAGTCCAGGTGCTTGAGCACCTCGTCGCGGAAGGCGCGGATCTTCTTGTCGTCGCGCTCGCGCGCCTGGTAGCCGGTCTCCGAGTACGCCGGCACGTCCGTGGTCAGCGGCCGCCCCTCCTTGACCCACTTGATGCGGCCGCCGTCCATGATTTTCGCATTCTCGTGCCCGAACAGACGGAACACCCAGAGGGCGTAGGTCGCCCACCAGTTGTTCTTGTCGCCGTAGAGGACGATGGTCGTATCCGGCTGCACGCCGATCCGGCGCATCAGGCTCTGGAACCCGTCGCGTCCCAGGTAGTCGCGGCGCAGCGGATCGTTCAGGTCGCGCGTCCAGTCCACCTCCACCGCGCCGGGGATGTGGCCGCTCGGGTAGAGCAGCGGGTCCTCGTTGGACTCCACCAGGCGCACGGCGGGATCGTTCAGGTGCTCGGCCACCCAGTCCGTCGAGACCAGGGCGTCCGGTCGGCTGTATCCACGGCTGTCGATTTCACTCACGTTCGGTTCCTCCCCAAATTAGTTACCAACGATATCACGATCAACTCAGAAGGAGAGGCGGGAGGCCCCTGAAGGCGCCTCCCTGTTGCACGCCGCCTGACTCCATCCCGAACACTGCGCATGATTTGACCGTCACTGCTCACTCAGTGAGCAAACCACCGCTTGCGCGGGTCCTTGGACGCGGTAGGATCTCTTCCAGATCATCTGTAACAAGGGTTGACTGGCAGGCACTGGAAGCCGTGGTGGCTATTCCGGATGACCGGCTGGAATGGAGTTTCGATGTCTGGTAGCACTCTGCGTCGTACTGTCCTCTGTCTCGTGGTCTTCGCCCTTCTCCTGCCTCTGGCGAGCGCCTGGGCCGCCCCGGCCAGGAGCAGGGAGAGCGCACGCATCCAGCTCCCGGAGTGGAGCCGTATCCTGCTTGCGCCGATCAGCGGCCTGATGGACCTGTTCCGCCCGGTGACCGCGGCGGACACCACGCCCCCGGGCCAGAAGCCGGGCAGCAACGGCCCCGGCCCGGACAAGCGCGATGGCAACGGCTTCGATCCGCATGGAAAGCCCTGAGCAGGCCCGCTTGCCAGGTCAGTCGAATAAGTGTATGACTTTGTCCTAACCGCGAAGGTGACCACAGAGAGAGCACGGAGGGTTCGTTCGATGAGCGAGTGGCACCCTGACATCGAAACGCTGGTCCGCTTCCTCGACGATGACTTGCCGGAGGAGCAAAGCCGCAGCCTCCAGCGCCATCTGTTCACCTGCTCCGGCTGCGAGAAGAGCCTGATCCGGATCCTGCCGGTACCTCCTGGCGGGAGCGCGGGCCTGTCCGAGGACGAGGAACTGGAGGCCGCCGCCGGGGCCACCGACTACCGCGGCCTGGTCCGCCAGGTTCTGCGGGAGGCGCGGCAGGAAGGCGAGCAGCGGCGGGCGCGGCTGGCCTGCGAGCGCCAGGAGGCCGGGGCGCTCTGGCGTGAGGTCCGAGACCTCGGCACTGCCGCCCGCCGCGAGCTGGTCTGGGAGCACCCCCGCTTCCACACCTGGGGCTTCTTCGAGCTGCTCGTCGACAAGGCGCGCTGGACGGTCCTGGAGGAGCCGCACAAGGCCGAGGAGATGCTTCGCCTCGCCTTGGACGTGACCGAGCACCTGGACGCGGACTGCTACGGCCCGGGCTCCATCGACTCGGCGCGGGCGCGGGCCTGGGCCAGCCTGGGCAACGTCCTGCGCATCCTCTCCGACTTCCGCCAGGCCGAGCAGGCCTTCCGCCAGGCCGAAGCCAATCTCGCCTCCGGCTGGCTCGACCCGCTCGACGAGGCCCTGCTGCTGGAGTACAAAGCCTCGCTGCGTCGCTACCAGCGTCGGTTCGGCGAGGCTCTCGAGATGCTCGACACGGCAATTACCCTCTACCGTGAGGTCAACGAGCCGCACGGCCAGGGTCGTGCGTTGATGGGCAAGGGCTTGGTGCTGCGCTACTCCGGCGACGCCGAGGCGGCGAGCGCCTGCTTCCGCGACAGCCTGTACCTGCTCGATGGCGACGAGGAGCCGCGCCTGCTCGCGCTCAGCCAGTCCAACCTGATCGGCTGCCTGCTCGACAGCGGCCGCGCCAAGGAGGCGGATGCGCTGATCCCCGAGGCCGGCAAGCTCTTCGAGCAGGTGGGCCGGCGCTGCGACCGCCTCCGCCTGCGCTGGATGTCGGGCACGGCCGCCGTGGCTCTGGGCCGGACCGCCGAGGCCGAGCGTCTCTTCCTCGAGGTGATCGAGGACTACACCCAGGATCGCCTCGCCTACGAGGTGGCCCTGGTCTCCCTGGAGCTGTCCGCGATCTACGCCCGCCAGGGCCGCACTTCCGACGTCAAGCGCCTGGCCTCCGAGATGCTGCCGATCTTCCGGTCCTGCGAGGTGCACCGCGAGGCCCTCGCTGCCCTGATCATCTTCGAGAAAGCGGCTGAGATGGAGCAGCTCAGCGTCAGCCTGGTCGAGGAGATCGCTTCCTTCCTCCAACTGGCCCGCACCAACCCGACCCTGCACTTCCGCGAGAGCTCCGAAGCCTGAAAAAAGGCCCGGCCGCAAGGCCGGGCCCTCTTCCTTCCGGGGTAAAGCGCACTAGAAGCGGGTCGTACCGCCCGGGCTGGGCGTGAACCCGGCGCCGGCGCCGACCGTGGACTCTGTACCCAGGTACATGTTGACCAGCATGGGGAGGTTGCTCTCCAGCCAGCGGGCCATCTCCTCCTCCTCGCGAAGGATCTGCTCGCACACCCGCACGACCTCGGTCTCGCCGAGTGCCTGGGCACCCACGATGAGGGCGCGGTAGCAGGCGATCTCGAAGTGCTCGGTCGAGTAGTCGGCGAGAGCGTTCTTGACCAGCTCGTCCGGGGCAGCGCCCGTGGACATGCCGGAGAAGAAGCCGCCAATGGTGCCCATCGTGGTCTTCACGGCCGAGGTCGTGCCGCCGAGGCGCTCGACGAGCATGTTGACCTGATCCGCCTGGCGGCGGGTCTGCTCCAGGTGCGCCCGCAGCCGGGTCTGGATCTCCGGGTGCTTCTCGGCATCCTTCACATGGTTCTCGAGCACCGGGATGATGCCCTTCTCCATGGCGTAAGCGTCGTTGAGCCATCCAATCAGAGTGTCTCTGCGGTCCTTCATACGGCTACTCCTTCCAAGTTGTGGTTTCTGATGAAGGGGGGATGCCGTGTACATCCCGGCACCCGGCTGAGACAGGTGCAACCCGTGTGCCGGCTGCCTTACTTCTCCTGGAGCTGCTCCGCCTCGACCGGCCTGCGGTTCTTGAGGTCGAAGCAGCTCCCGTCGCTCAGCAGGTGGAGCTTGAGGTCGTAGACGGAGAGCGTCTGGTCATCCTTCTCGTCGGCGATGTTCGAATAGGAGGTGCCAGTGCCGTCGACCACGTAGACGGCTCCCTTGCCGATGACCCAGAAGTCCGTCTCGTTTTCCACCAGGATCGCCGTGTCCTCGTCAATGCCGATCCCCAGATGGGCGGGGTTCTGGGAGACCGCCGCCACCAGCCGGCCGAGCCGGCCCCGCTCGGCGAAGTGCTGGTCGATGATGACGTCGTGGATCATGCCAAAGCCGGGGGCCATCCGGATCAGGTCCCCCAGCTTGGGGGAGCCGTCCTGCCCGCCGGCGACCAGCATGGTGCCGCTCATCACCGAAGCCCCGGCCGAGGTCCCGGCGATCGTGCCCCCTCTCTCATACATGTCATGGAGCTTCCGGTAGATCGGGGTATCGCCGAGCTGGCTGGTGATCCGGAGCTGGTCGCCGCCGGTGAAGAAGACGACAGTGGCGCCGTCGAGGACCTTCGCGTTCTTCTCGTCGAGCGCCTCCTCGCGGGTTTCGACATGGAGGTGCTCCACCCGCTTGACCCCCAGTTCCCCGAAAGCCTTCTTATAGTCCTTCCACACCTCCTCGGGCTCCTGGCTGCCCACGGTGGCCACCACCAGCTTGCCTTTCCCGACCCGCTCGGCCACCTTCGCCAGGATCTCGTTTTGCCCGTCCTTGTCCTCGTGGCCGCCGATGATAATCAGCTTGCCGTGCCGTCCGTTACCGTTCCCGTTCTTGCTCATCCGAATCCCTCCATTGATTCTTTGCCTCGGAGGTCAAGGGATCTCCGGCTGGTTTCAAGAAAGCCTTCACGCACCTGCAGCTTGCCGCCGCGGACCAGGAAGCGCCCGTTCGCGATCACATGGACGACTTCCAACGTTTCCCGGCGCAGGACCAGAACGTCGGCGTCCCGGCCGGGCTCGAGCCGGCCCTTGGTCTCCAGCTTCAGTGCCGTCGCCGGGTTCGAGGTGACCAGGGGAAGCAGCTTTTCCAGCGGCAGTTTCTCGTCGCGCATCGCCGCCTGGAGCTGCTCGTGCAGCCGCCAGGGCGCGTTGCCGTCGGCATCCGACGAAAGGCTCAGGCGCTCGGGATCGCCGCCGGCCTCGAAATACCGGCGCACCGGCTCTCCGACGTCCTGGGCCGTGTCCATATCCATGTAGACGCCCCGCTTCGACAGCTCGATCGCTTCGCCCAGAAGCTCCGGCGTCCGATGAATGTGAGCGGCGTAGAGCAGCTCGGGGCGGACGCGATACTCGTCCAGGAGAGCGCGCAACGGCGCCAGGCGGTCGGGGTCCTCCCCCAGGTGAAAGTGGGTGACGCCGGCTTTTCCCGAGAGCATGCCGCCGGCCTGGGCGTCGATGACCACCCGCGCGAGCTCGCGGGCATCCGGCTGCGGCGCCCGATGGTCCGAGACGGCGATCTCGCCGACTCCGAGCACCTCGCCGATCAGGATCAGGTCGTCGCGGATCGAGCCGGTGAGGGTCGAAGGGGGTATGCCGTAGTGGCCGGTGTACATGAAAGCCGTGAGGCCCTCTTCGCCAAGCCCGCGCACCTTGGCCACCAGGCCTTCCAGGGTGCGGGTGGTGGCATCCAGCCCCAGGCAGCCGACAACGGTGGTGATGCCCCAGGGGACGATCTCGCTCAATTGGAGCTCGGGCGTGCGGCTGGCGAACCCCTCTTCGCCGCTGCCGCCGGTCAGGTGGGTGTGGGGATCGATGAACCCGGGGGTGATCACGCACCCCCGGGCATCGATGACGTCGATCTCCAGTCCCAGGGTCTCGGCCCCGCGCGGGTCGATCTCCCCTTCGTTTCCCAGGAGAGCGATCTTCCCCGCGCAGAGCAGGACGTCTTTCTTTCCCTGGGGCTCCGGCCCGTATACCTCTCCGTTCCGGATGAGGACCAGCATGCAGCTTCAGTCCGACTTTCCGACCAGGCTCACCGTGCTGGCCTGCGGACCCTCGATCCCCTGTTCTTCGGCGAAGCGGACCTCGGAGCCGACTGCGAGGTTCTCGAAACCTTCGAGCACGGCGTTGCGATGGAAGTAGACCTCGCGGCCGTCCGGGGCTTCGAGGAAGCCGAAGCCCTCCTCAGGGAAGATGCGCACGACCCGCCCCGTCGGGGGACCGACGGGGGTCTTCACGTCGCCCCTGCGGCGGCGCGAGTACTCCTCGACCTGCCGCTCGGCGGCGTCGAAGGCGTCCCGGATCGCCATGTTGAGGTCCTCGGCCTCCTTGTTGGCGACCAGCTCGGAGCCGGGGACCGTAATGTCCAGGCGCACCCGGTAGGGGCCGCCTTCATTGTGATGGTTGCTGGGCCGCTCGACGGCGATGCGGCAGCTCGTGATCCGATCGAAATGCCGTTCCAGCTTGGTGGCTCGCTTCCGCAAATCGGCTTCCAGTGCTGGTGAGAGAGTGATCCGTCGAGTCGAAAGCTCCAGGGGCACCTGCATGTCTCACACCTCCTTGGTACAGACGCCGGCCACTTGCCGGCCGATCCTGAATTCGCGGCGCAAAGCCCGTGCCAGGAGTCCCCGAGCGACTCTGATGTACATCGGAGCGACTCGGGTGTACATCAGAGTGACTCGGGGAGAGGATTCAGTGACTCGGGGAGAGCCCTGAGCGACTCGGGGAGAGGATTCAGTAACTCGGGGAAAGCCCCGAGCTACTCGGGGAGAGGATTCAGTGACTCGGGGAAAGCCCCGAGCTACTCGGGGAGAGGATTCAGTGGCTCGGGGACAGCCCCGAGCTACTCGGGGAGAGGATTTAGTGACTCGGGGACAGCCCCGAGCAACTCGGGGAGAGGATTTAGTGACTCGGGGAAAGCCCCGAGCTACTCGGGGAAACGATTTAGTCACTCGGGGATCTACCCGAGTCACTCGGGGATACGCTTGAGTGACTCAGGGATCTACCCCTCAGTGCGCGAAGCCGGCGTACTTCTTCTCCCCCGCCTCGACCCTGAGGGCCAGCCGGTTCTGGGAAGGCGGCAATGGGCAGGTGGCGAAGGCCGTGAAGGCGCAGGGCGGGTTGTAGGCCAGGTTGAAGTCGACGAAGACCTTGCCGTCCTTGACCGGGCCGGTCTCCAGGAAACGGCCGGCGCCGTAGGTCTCCTTGCCGTTGGTCTGGTCGGCGAAGATCAGCGAGAGCCCCTCTTTCGGATTGCCGAGAGCGTCCAGACGGAAGGTCTTCCCCTGCCAGTCGAAGACCAGCGCGCCGGGCGCGGGCGAGTCGCTCACCTGGCCGAGGATGTTCGGGATCTTGATCGTCTTGGGCGGATCGTAGGGCTCGAAGCGGGCCTCGACCCGCCAGGCCGGCTGGATCGGATAGGTGTCGAGGCCATGGAAGGCGGCGAGCGCCGCGCTCTGCTTGTCCTTGACCCGCACGCCCACCTTGTCGCCCCTCTGGATGATGAAGAAGCTCACCGAGCCCATCTCCAGCACCGTGGGCTCGCCCTCGGCGTCGGAGACGAGATCCTGAGCCGTGACCGGCTTGTCGCCGCTGGTCATCTTGACGCCCGGCTCCACCCGCACGGAGACCTTGTCGCCCTTGCGCACGAGCACGCCGGCCAGCTTCGGGGACTTGCCCTCGGGCAGCACGACCTTGGCTTCCGGATCGCTGCCGAAGCGGTTCTCCCCTTCGTCGAGCCAGGCCAGGCCGACGAGCGTGAACCAGCCGTCCTCCTTCTTGAGGTCCTCGACGCGCTCCTTGCGGAAGGCCTCGACCTCCTGGCGCCAGGCGGGATCGGCGGCATTCTCCGCGAGGACCGGGAGCGCCAGGGTGGACATAAGAGCAAGCACGGTGAAGCTGCGGTTCATGGATATCTCCTTCCGAGAGGAAAACCGGGGCGGCCCCGGGGTTGTTCCCCCAGAGGGAAAGGTGCCCGGATGCATCCTGGACGAGCCGGGACGTAACCTCGACCCCCTTTTCCCCGTATTGCTCGGATGACGCTTGAGAAAGGACCCCGTTCATGCTGAAGATCCGTGATCTCGTGAAAGTCTACCCGGGGCCGGTGACGGCCCTCCAGGGCATCAGCCTCGACGTGCCGGCGGGGATGTTCGGCCTGCTCGGCCCGAACGGCGCGGGCAAGACGACGCTGATGCGGATCCTCGCCGGCCTGCTGGAGCCCACATCCGGCAAGGTCTCGCTGGACGACACCGACGTGCTGGAGAAGCCCGAGTGGCTCTGGGAGCGGCTCGGCTACCTCCCCCAGGACTTCGGCTTCTACCCCCACCTGACCGGCGAGCAGATGCTCACCTACCTCCTGGAGCTCAAGGGGGTCGAGGCCCCGGGCGGGCTCAAGAAGCTCGCGGCCGAGCTGCTCGACCGGGTGAACCTGACCTATGCCGCCAAGCGGAAGGTGCGCGCCTACTCGGGCGGCATGCGCCAGCGCCTCGGCATCGCCCAGGCGATCGCGGGAGATCCCCGCCTGATCATCGTGGACGAGCCGACCGCCGGCCTCGATCCCGAGGAGCGCCTCCGCTTCTACCGCCTCCTGGCCGAGCTGGCCGCCGACCGCATCGTCCTCCTCTCGACCCACATCGTCGAGGACGTGGCCGTGCTCTGCCCCCGGTTCGCGGTCATCCGGAAAGGCCGCCTGGTGGCCCAGACCTCGCCCAGCGAAGCCCGCGCGGCCATCACCGGCAGGATCTTCGAGGGGCGAGTCGCCGCCGAGGAGCTGGACGAGATCAAGCGGCGCCTGCGCGTCACCCAGGCGATCCTCGTCGAGGGCAAGAACCGGGTGCGGATCTACGAGCCCGGGGGCCAGGCCCCGGCCGGGTTCGAGCCGATCCCCGCCACCCTCGAGGACGCCTACCTCCTGCTGATGCAGGACCAGGCGCTCTCCCCCCGGGAGGAAGCTCCGGTCCACGTCAACGGATGACCGAATCGGTTGATCCCATGATGAGCCGCGCCCGCACCGTCTTCGTCCAGGAGCTCGCGCACACCCTGCGCCGTCCTCTCTTCTGGTTCCTGGTCTTCGTCCTCCTGCTGATGAGCTGGGGGATGTCGACCGGAGACGTCCAGATCGCCTCCGGCGACTCGACGGTCGGAGGGACGAAAGCCTGGCTGACCTCGGAGTTCAGCTTCGCCTTCGTCCTCGTGGCGCTGGTGACCCTGATCTACTCCTTCTTCCTCTCGATCGCCGCGGGCATGGCGGTGATCCGGGACGACGACTTCCGGATGGGAGAGATGCTGCACGCCACGCCGCTGCGCCCGGGCGAGTACGTCTGGGGGAAGTTCCTGGGCATCCTTACCGCCTTCCTCGCGGTGCTCGGCCTGCACATCCTCTTCACGGTCTTCTTCAACCATGTGATGCCGAACCCGGAGGCAGCGGAGATCCGCGGCCCCTTCGAGCTCATGAACTACGTCCGGCCCGCCGTGGTGTTCGCCCTGCCGGCCCTGGTCTTCTTCGCCGGGATCTCCTTCTTCCTGGGAGAGCGCTGGCGCCGCCCCATGAGCGTCTTCCTCTTCCCGGTGGCGGTGCTCCTCTTCTGCGGCTTCTTCCTCTGGGACTGGAGCCCCACCTGGCTCGACCCGCGGATCAACCGGGTGCTCATGCTGATCGATCCCGGCGGCTTCCGCTGGCTCAACGAGACCTGGCTCAAGCTCGACCGCGGCGCCCGCTTCTACAACGAGACCCGCATCGGGCTCGACCTGCCGTTCGTGCTCTCGCGCCTGGTCTTCCTCGGCCTCGGCCTGCTCGGGGTGACCCTGGCCCAGAGGCACTTGGGCGCGACCGTGCGCGGCCGGGTGCGGGAGCCGAAGCGACTGCGGCGGCGGCGCCAGACTCTGGCCCAGCCTGCCGACTTCGTGGCCCTTCCGCGCCCGCTCTCTGCCCTGGAGATGCGCATCCGGCCCGCCGGGTTCCTGGGCGGGCTCCTGCGGGTGGCCCGCACCGAGGCGCGCAACCTCCTCTCGACGCCGGCCATCTACGTCTTCGGGGTGCTCATCCTGCTGCAGACGATCGGCAACGCGACGCTCGCCCTCGGAGCGTTCCAGACCAAGCTCCTGCTCACCCCGGGCCAGCTCGCCGTGGCCAGCCTGAACCCGCTCACCATGATGCTCTGCCTGCTCCTGATGTTCTACGTGACCGAATCGCTGGAGCGGGAGCGCTCCACCGGCCTCGCCGCGCTCTCGTACTCGGCGCCGATCCCGACCGCGTCGATCCTGTTCGGCAAAGCGCTGGCGAACAGCCTGGTGGGCGTGATCGTGACGGCCGCGGCATTCCTCGGCTGCGTCATCGTCCTGCTGATCGACGGCAAGGTCGCGCCGAACCCCGGACCGTTCCTCCTGATCTGGGGGCTGCTGCTCCTGCCGACCCTGCTGCTCTGGACCTCGTTCATCACCTGCGTCCAGGCGGTCACGGGGCAGCGCTTCGCGACTTACGGCGTGGCCCTCGGAGTCCTGGTCTTCACCCTCTACCGCCAGTTCACCGGCGGCATGAACTGGCTGGGCAACTGGATGGTCTGGAGAACGGTGCAATGGACCGACATGGGTGTCCTGGAGCTGGACCGCAAGGCCCTGGTTCTCAACCGGACCTTCGCCCTGGGCCTGGCCATCTTCTTCATCGCCGTGGCGGTGCGCGCCTTTGACCGCCGGCAGTCCGACCCGATCAACACGCTCCACCGCCTCCAGGGCGCCCAGGCGGCGCGGAGCCTCCTGCGGCTGGCGCCCTTCGCCATCGCTCCCCTGGTGCTGGGGATCGTCCTCGGGCTTGCCGTGCTCGACGGCTTCCAGGGTGGCACCCGGGAGAAAAAGGCGCGGGACTACTGGAAGCAGAACCTGGCTACCTGGAAGGACGCCCCGCAGCCCTCCATCGCCGCCATGGACCTGGATCTGAAGCTCGAGCCCGAGCGCCGCGGCTTCCACAGCCGCGGCACCTACGAGCTGTTCAACGACCGGGACGCTCCCCTCTCCCGCTTCGCCCTGACCGGCGGGATGCACTGGAAGAACCTCAAGTGGACGCTGCAGGGAAAGCCGTACAAGCCGGAGGACCGCTCGGGGCTCTTCGTCTTCAAGACACCCCTTGCGCAGGGTGGCCGGGTGCGCGTCGGCTTCGAGATGGACGGGCAGTTCCCCGAGGGCATCACGAAGAACGGCGGCGGCCTGCCCGAGTTCATCCTCCCCTCGGGCGTGGTGCTGACCAGCTTCCGGCCGACCTTCGTGCCCATGGTCGGCTACGACGAGGACCAGGGGATCAAGGAAGGGGAGAACGACTACGAGCCCCGCATCTACCCCGACGACTTCTACAAGGGGCAGACCGACTCGCTCTTCGGCCTCAACCGCGCCTTCCGCACCCGGGTGAGCATCACCGGCCCGGCCGGCTATACCTGGAACTCTGTGGGCACGCGGGTGAGCGACACGGTCAAGGACGGCCTGCGCACCTCGGTCTGGGAGAGCGACCACCCGGTGCGCTTCTTCAACGTGGTGGGCGGCCGCTGGAAGGAGAAGCGCGGCAAGGGCACGGTCATCTACTACCACCCGGAGCACGAGTACAACATCGCCGAGATGAGCGCCGCCTTCGACGCCTCGCGGCGCTGGTACTCCGAGTGGTTCCATCCCTTCCCCTGGCGCGAGCTGAAGCTGTCGGAGTTCCCCAACCTGGCGGGCTACGCCCAGGGCTTCCCGACCAACATCACCTTTTCAGAGGGAATCGGCTTCCTCACCGAGAGCGACGTCAAGACCGACGCGGTCTTCCTGGTCACCGCCCATGAGACCGCGCACCAGTGGTGGGGCAACCTCCTCACTCCCGGCAAGGGTCCCGGCGGGAACGTCCTCTCCGAAGGGACCTCCCACTTCTCGACCCTGCTGCTCCTGGAGAAGGTCAAGGGACCCCGCGCCCGCATGGAAGCTTCGAAGCGGCTCGAGGAGAACTATGGCGAGGACCGCCGCGCCGATGCGGAGCGTCCCCTGGTCTGGAACGACGGCACCCGTCAAGGGGACCAGACCGTCACCTACGACAAGGGGGGCTGGGTCTTCTGGATGCTCCTCCAGCACATGGGGCGGGAGCGTGCTCTCGCCGGCATCCGGCAGTTCATGAACGACTGGGCCGGCAAGCCGGACCACCCCGTGCTTCAGGACTTCCTCGCCACGATGCGCCCCTTCGCGCCGGATCCCGCGGCCTTCGACGCCTTCGCGAAGCAGTGGTTCCACGAGGTGGTCCTGCCCGAGTACGAGCTGACCGGCGCCCGCAAGGAGAAGAGCGGCAAGCAGTGGAAGGTCACCGTCCAGCTCAAAAACGCCGGCACCGGCCGCATGCCGGTCACGGTGGCGGCGGCCCGGGGCGAGCGCTTCGGCAAGGGCTATCTGGACGCCCGCGCCACGGTCACCCTCGGCGCCGGGGAGTCGAAGACCGTCACCATCCTCTGCCCCTTCGACCCGGAGAGGCTGGTCGTCGATCCTGATGTCCAGGTGCTCCAGATCCGGCGCAACGGGGCGCAAATGACATTTTGAGCCAGTTTTACGTCTCTAGACAGGGTAGTTGAAACGCGGGGATCTCCGTGATATCATTCCCTTCGAACGATATCGGAGAGCCTCGACGATGATCCGAACCCTGATCAGTCTGGAAGACGAGGACAAACGATGGCTCGACCGAAGAGCGAAAGAGGAGGGAGCGACCATGGCACACGTGGTACGAACCGCAGTACGACGTTACCGGGAGCAGTGCGAGCGGGAGGCGGGGGAGCCGTCCATGGAGGAGCTGTTGCAGCGGACCTCCGGTCTCTGGAAGGGCGGCGACGGGCTGGAAGCTCAGCTCCGGCTCCGTGGCGAGTGGGAGGAGGAGGACCGCTGAAGCTGCTGCTCGACTCGGTGATCCTCATCGACCACTTCAACGGCCGGCCCGAGGCCACGCGGTACCTGGCCTCGGTCGCCGGCGAAGCGGCGCTCTCCGTGATCACCCGCGCCGAGGTGCTGACCGGGTTCGACCCCGAGGATCCGGGCACGGTGAGCGCGGCTGGCAGCCTTTTGGACCGCTTCCCCACCCTGGGGATCGACCTGCCGGTGGCCGACCTCGCCGCTCGCCTCCGCCGCGAGCAGCGCTGGAAGATGCCGGACGCTTTCCAGGCCGCCCTGGCCCAGTACCACGGGCTCGCCCTGGCCACCCGCAATACCCGGGACTTCCCTCCCGACCGCCATCGCTTCGTGGTGGTCCCCTACACCCTCTGAAACCCGACCCCTCCTTCCGGCCCGCCCCTTGCAGACACAAGGGGTTGGAAGGAAGGAGGGACCCATGAAGCACGACAGCCACGACAGCTACGAGCGCCACGACCGCGATACTGAAGGTACCGCCCCGCACCCGCGGGTCGCGGCGCTCAGGAACCTGCGCGGCTACAAGGTCGCAGACGGGGATCCGGATGTCCGCGGCTGGGAGGTCGCGGGCGCGGACGGGCTCAGGATCGGCACCGTGAACGACCTGCTGGTGGATACGGTCGCAGGCAAGGCCCGCTACCTGGACATCGAGCTCGACCCCAGCCTGTACCTCAAAGGGAACCCAACCGGAATCGAAGCTCAGGACGAGCGCCATCTGCCCCACCTGCCCCACCTGGATACCGACAGCGCCCCCGAGCTCGATCCCCTGGCCGGACCCGATGGCATGATCGGCCAGGCTGTCGTTCCGGCCGCGGAGATCGATCCGAACCTCGGGGCCTCCACCACGACCGAGTACGTCGTGCGGGCGACGCTGTCGGACACCGAAAACCGCATGACAGCCAACCACCATCTCGACCACCGCCACCATCCAGAGGAGCGCCACGTGGTCTTCCCGGTCGGGCAGGCCCGGCTCGACCCGGAGCATGACAAGGTGATCCTCCCCAGCCAGCGGGCCGAGGATGCGGTCAACCTGCCTGCCTACGTGCCCGGCGAGGTCAGCCCCAACTACGAGCAGGGGCTGCGCCGCTGGTTCGATCCCTCCTTCACCCCCTCAGAAGGGCAGGACCTCTACGCCCACGACCTCTACGACGAGGACAGCTTCTACCGCAACCGGCGCGAAGCGCAGACCCGCGGACACTGAACGCGCAGCCGCGGGGCGGACTCAACTTTTTTGCAAGGGTGCTTCGGAGTGGAGCACCCTCTTTTTTCTTTCCTACCTGTTTTGGGGTTGTAATCCTTCTGAGCAGTGGAATAATGCGCACCCGTCGATAGTTTTTGAGGTGACTGGTTCGCCCACAACTTGGGAGATGTAACTTCATGAGACGAGCCCTGCTCCTTACGTTTGTAACCGCCCTTTTCCTGGCCCCCGGCCTCCACGCACAAACCCTCGATCAGACCATCAGCGGTTGCAACGGTGTCGCTCCCCTGCGGACGATCCAGGCCAATCCGTCCACCTACAAGAACCTCTTGACCACCCTGCAGCCCGGCGACCGGCTCCTTCTGGCCCCCGGCACCTACACTCAGCAGCTCCGCATCGGCAACAAAAACGGCCAGCCCGGCAAGTGCATCGTGATCGAAGGCCCGGCGACCGGCTCGCCCGCGCTCTTCAACGGCAGCAACACCTTCAATACCATCAGCCTGGTCAACGTCAGCTACCTGGTGTTCCGCAACCTGAAGCTGGACGGTCTGAGCCTCGCGGGCGACGGCGCCAAGGTGGAGGCCACCTCGACCTACGCTCACCACATCACGCTGGAGAACATCCACTTCAAGAACTACGCGCAGATCTCCGGCCGCAACGCGATCAGCACCAAGGCCCCGGCGTGGAACTTCGTGATCCGCAAGAACTTCATCGAGCGGGCCGGCGTGGGCATGTACTTCGGCAAGCCGGACGGCACGGCCGAGTTCGTGAACAGCCTGATCGAGCACAACGTGGTGCACAGCAGCATGCTCTACAACCTGCAGATCAAGCACCAGATCGGCCGGAACACGGCCCTGGGCATCCCGGCCAGCGGGACGACGATCATCCGGCACAACGTCTTCAGCAAGGAGACCGGCGCGTCGACGGGCGTCGACTCCAGGCCGAACGCCCTGGTGGGCCACTGGCCGCTCTCGGGCGCGGGCTCGTCGGACATCTACCAGATTTACGGTAACGTCTTCTACCAGAACCCGACCGAGGCGCTGTTCCAGGGCGAGGGCAACATCGCCCTCCATGACAACCTTTTCGTGAGCCGTGGGGGCCCTCGCGCGATCCGCATCCAGAAGCACAACAACGTGCCGCGCAGGATCGATATCTTCAACAACACGGTGGTGGCGAGCGGCGAGGGCATCGTGATCTACAACGGCGATCCCGCCTACCAGCAGCGGGTGCGCGGCAACCTCGTATTCGCGGCGACTCCGCTGGTCGGCGGCCTGCAGGTGGGCAACCTGACGGGCGCCTATTCCGCGGCCGGCCAGTACCTGAACAACCCCATGGGCTCCCTTACGGCCGGGACGCTCGACCTCTTCCCGCTCGCGGGCAAGGCCCTGGGCACGGCCGTCGACCTGAGCATCTTCTCGGGCCTGCTCGACCGGGACACGGACTTCAACGGCTTCCCCAAGCTCAACACCTACCGCGGCGCCTACTCGGACGACGGCGTCAATCCCGGGTGGCAGCCGGCGCTCGCGATCAAGCCCTGACCAAGGACGAACACGGACTTACACGGACCGACACGGACTCGTCCGTGTTTGTCCGTGTTCGTCGGTGTTCGTCCGTGTCCTGGTAGGATCTCGCCGCCATGCCTACCTCTCTTTCGATTGAAGACGTACGGGCGGCGCGCGAGCGGATCGCCTCTTACGTCCACCGCACCCCTGTCCTGACCTCGCGGCAGATCGACGAGCACGTCGGCTGCCGCGTTTACTTCAAGTGCGAGACCTTCCAGCGGGTCGGAGCCTTCAAGGCCCGCGGAGCCTTTTCGCGCATGACCCTCCTCAAGCCGGGAGGGTCGGTCGTCGCGTTCTCTTCGGGCAACCACGCCCAGGCCGTGGCCCTGGCCGCCCGCGAGCTCGGCATCCGCGCCACCATCGTGATGCCCATGGACGCCCCTGCTTCCAAGGTGGCTGCCACGCGTGGCTACGGAGCACGGGTCATCCTCTACGACCGGGTCGGCGGCGAGAGCCGGGAGACAATCGCCCAGAAGCTCGTGGACGAGGAAGGGGCGGTCCTCGTGCCTCCCTTCGACGACGATCTGGTCATCGCCGGCCAGGGCACCCTCGGCCTGGAGCTGCTGGAGGACGTGCCGGACCTGGAGGTGATTGCGACCCCCTGCGGCGGGGGCGGGCTGCTCTCGGGCGTGGCGCTGGCCGCGAAGGGGATCAACCCCGCCATCCGCCTCTACGGCGTCGAGCCCGAGCTGGGAAACGACATGCAGAGGTCGGTGGAAAAGGGGGAGCCGGTGACGATCCCCCTGCCGATGACCATCGCCGACGCGCTTCAGACGACCCGCCCGGCCGAGCGCACCCTCGCCCTCGTGCAGAGCCTCACGGAAGGGATCGTGACCGTCAGCGACCTGGAGCTGCGCCGGGCCATGGCCGCCCTGGCCTCGCGGATGAAGCTCCTCGTCGAGCCCGGAGGCGCCGCCGCCTTCGCCGCCCTGCTCCACGGCAAGATCCCGGACGTCTCAGGGCGCAAGGTGGGCATCGTCCTCTCCGGCGGCAACGTGGATCTGGAGCGCTTCGGAAGCCTGGTGGCAGGGATCGAGGCGTAACAGTCCGCCCCCGCCCGTGGTATCGTTCTCAGTCCGATGCGCCGCCTTTGCAGCACCCTTGCGCTCGCCGCGTTCGCGTGGATGAGCACCGCGGTTTCCGCGGTCGAGGCCACGCCTGTGGTGCGAGTCACCTCGCCCCTCGAGGGCGTGGCTCTGCCCACGGGCTCGCTCGCGGCCCTGGAGTGGGAGCCGCTCGCACCCTTCGACCTGCTCCAGGCCGAGGAGTGGGAGGCCTTCCTCTCCGTCGACGGCGGCGCCCATTACCCGCTCCGCATCACGCCGCACCTCGACAGCGATCTCCGGCGCATCCTCTGGCAGGTTCCCGCGACTCCGACGCGCGACGCCCGGCTCCTGCTGCGCTTCGGCGACGAGCGGAACGAGATCGGATACGAGGTGCCTCTGCGCTTCGCGATCTCGGGCTCGGCCGCGCTGCCGTCGGCCGGCGCCATCACCGTGCTCTCCGCCCCGGGCGAGCCGGCCCGGCCCGGGGACTCGGGGGTCGCGCTCTGGGTCGAGGGCTCGCGCCGCGGCGGCTCGATCCGCCAAGTGGCCGCCGAGCTCCCGCCGGGCCTCCATCCCGGAGGCCGGCCCGCCGAGCTGGTCCCCGGGGAAGCAGTCGTCGTGGCCAGCGACCCGGACCCCGATCCGGCGCCTGTCTCGCCCAACCTTCAGTTCCGCTCCCCGCCGGCTTGGCGGGATGAAACCACCCGCATCGTCCGGCCCGTGCGGCCGGCCATCCCCATCCGCCTCCTCATCGGCCGCCAGAACGAATAGAACGGGACGCCCAGCCGCGTCCTGTGTCAGCCGTCTCAGCCGGTTTCTTCCGGTTGAGCGATCGTTCACTTTTGGCCTCTTCGAGGAGAGACGTCCATGTTTTCAATTTCCCGCAGGCTCGTCCTGCCGTGTACCTTAGCAGCGCTTCTGATGCCCGTCTCGGGCTGGTGCCAATCCGCCGACCCGGCCGATTCCGAGACCCCGGAGGTCAAGGAGACCATCCAGGTCACCGCCACCCGCGTGCCCGAGGACGTCGAGGCGGTCCCCGCCTCCGTCACCATCATCTCCGGCGACGAGCTGCGCGCGCGCGGCGCCACCGACCTGCCTAACGCGCTTGCCCTGGTGGCCGGCGTCTCGGCCGCTCCCGGCGGCGACGGCGGCCCGGCCGGATCCGTGCCCGAGATGTGGGGCCTGCGCGAGTTCGACGCCTTCCTGCTCGTCGTCGACGACGTCCCCTGGGGCGGCGCCTTCAACCCCGCCCTCACCACCCTCGACCTGACCGACGTGGACCGCATCGAGGTCATGCGCGGAGCCGCACCCGTGCTCTACGGCGCGACTTCGTTCGTCGGCGTCATCCACGTCATCCATCGGCAGGCCGGGAGCGGCGAGCGCTCGGCCCGCGTCTGGGGCGGAGAGAATGAAACTTTCGGCGCCTCGGCCTCGCTCCCCCTCCCGAATGCGGGGGGCTTTCAACAGAGCCTGACGGTCGACGGCGAGAACCGGGGCTTCACGGACGAGCGGACCGGGTTCGAGCGCGGGCACGTCCTCTGGCGCGGCTCGATGCCCACCGCCTCCGGGAGCTTCCGCATCAATTTCGACGGCACCGTCGTCAACCAGGATCCGGCCAGCCCGCACGTCCGCCAGGGCGCGACGCTCTCGCCGCTGATGCCGCTCGACGCCAACTACAACCCCCGCGATGCCGCCATCGACGAGAACCGCTACCACCTCTCCACCGGCTACGACCGGTCGCTGGGGAGCGCCGCGTGGTCCACGACCCTGGCGCTCACCCGTTCCGAGAAGGACACGCTGCGCGGCTTCGTTTCGTCGCTCTCGAACACGCCCAACAATGCCCGGGGCTATGAGCAGGACCTCTCCACGGACGACGTCTACTTCGACAGCCACCTGGTGTTCCACCCGGCCACGAGCCTCCAGGTCATCGCGGGCCTCGATCATCTCTTCGGCCGGGCCGAGGCGGTGTCGGAAGACTTCACCTACACCGTACCGCTCCGCGGCGGCGCTCCGGACGTCTCTTCCATTCCCAGGCAGCAGCGCTTCGAGATGGAAGATGAGCGGAACTTCTCCGGCCTCTATCTCCAGACCGAGTGGAACCCGACGCCGCGCTGGCGCGTCCACGTAGGGGCCCGCCTGAACCATACGGTGGAGGACCGCGAGGCCGGCGAGGAGCCGCTCGCCGGCGAGGATGAGGGCGAGGAGGAGGAGGAAGAGGGCCAGGACAGCAAGACGGTCACCCGCGGCAGCGGCAGCGCCGGGGTGAGCTGGCTCGCCTGGGGGCAGGACGAGAACGGCCTCTGGCTCTACGCCGACTGGCGCAACGCCTACAAGCCCGCAGCGCTCGACTTCGGCCCCGAGGCCGAGGCGGAGATCCTGGATACCGAGACCGCGGAGAGCGTGGAGGTCGGTGTCAAGAGCCGCCTGCTCGGCGGCCGGCTGGACTGGGACCTGAGCGTCTTCCGGATGGACTTCGAGAACCTTGTCGTGCCGCAGGTGATCAATGGCTTGCCCGCGCTGGTCAACGCCGGGGCGGAGCGCTTCGAAGGCTGGGAGCTGGAAGCCTCGCTGCGGATGGTGTCCGATCTCATCGGCCGGGTGGCCTACAGCTATCACGACGCCCGGTTCCAGGATTACGTCCGCGATTTTGATGGTGTCGCCACCCAGCTCCGGGACAAGCGGCTGGAGATGTCGGCGCACGACATGGCCGGCGCGGAGCTGGTCTGGTTCCCGGCGCAGGGCTTCAACGGCTCGGTGCGGGCGGACTACATCGGCAACCGCTTCCTCAACAAGCGGAACACGGCGCTGGCGGACCCGTTCACCACCTACTCGGCGGCGCTCGGCTACCGCTTCCCGCGCTGGGACCTGCAGCTCGTGGGGGAGAACCTGACGGACGAGCGCGACCCGGTCGCGGAGAGCGAACTCGGCGACGGGCAGTACTACCGCCAGACCGGCCGGAATGTCCGGCTGAGCTGGGGAGTGCGGTTCTAAGAATTCTTCTCTTGCTGTGCCGACAGCAACTGTGCGCCGCAAACTGGAGACAGTTTGCGGCACTTTTTGGCGGCGAAGCTGTCCTACGCCGACCGCCCCAGGTACGCCTTGAGCTTCGGCGCCACGCTCCTGCGGACCAGCGCGCTCTGCGCCTGCCAGCGGGTGGCGGGGTCGAGGTCCACCAGGAAGCGGGGCTCCTTGCCGTCGAGCACCGCGATGGGCACGCCGTCGCGGTAGAGGAGACGGTTGCCGGAGAGGGCGGCGAGACGGTCGCCGGGGGTGGCGATGCCGATCAGGTTCAGCGGATCGACCGCGCTCACCGAGATCAGCGTGCCTTTCTTCGGCTCCTTGCGGATCGCCCGCAGACGGCCGACCGCTTCGGGCAGGGCGTACTGCTCGCCCGAGAAGCCATCCACGAAACGGCCTCCCCGGATCTCTCCCCTGGCTTCCAGGCGGCGGAAGACCCGCAGCAGATCGCGCCATGGCGGGAGCAGGGCTTCCCTCTCCAGGAGACGGCGGAAGACCACTCCATAACGCCGGAGAAGCGTCCAGGCGATGTGCTCGGCGGCTTCCTGGGAGATGTCCGTTCCCGAGGCCGGGGCTCCCGCCCGGGTCAGCGACCAGCGGCCGGCGTTCTCCATGCCGAAGACCGCGACCGAGCCCCGGCGCCGGGTGCGATCCACGGGGGGACGCAGGTGAGCGGGGACCAGCAGCGCCCTCAGGCCCGTGAAGCTGTCCGAGGTGACCAGGCCCCAGGCGACGAGCTCGGCCAGGGCTATCTCGACCTGGGTGTGGAGGAGCCCGGCGCCCTCTGCGATCTCGGAGAAGAACGAGGCTCCGCTGTCCCTCAGATAATCGTGCACAGCCTTCGCCGGAGCGGTCAGGTCGAGCGCATCCGGGTCGGGGCGCGGCGCGATCTCCCTCCAGAGCGGGAGCTTCGGTCGGCCGAGCAGCGAGATGGGCGTGGCCCTCACCGGGCCCGAGCGCTTGCCGTTGCCGTTCGGCACGGCGGCCCGGCCCCAGACCCAACGTCCTGCAAGACAGAGAGCGTCCAGCCAGACGGGGTCGTACTCCTTCATCCGCGCCGGGAGGATCTCCCCTTCCCAGGCCGCGGCGGCGGCCTCGAAGCCTTCGAGCTGCTCCAGCAGGGCCTGGACGCTCTCGGGACCCTCCATCCGCTCGTCCGGCTCCAGCCGGTGCCAGGCCAGGAGGAAGCGGACGAAGTCGGCCTGCGCGACCGGCTCGATCTCGCGCCGTAGGCGATCCAGGGTATAGCGGTGGATCCGGGCGAGAAGCCGGCGCTCACACCATTCTTCTTCGCCCAGACCGGGATTGAACCGGCCGCGGAGGATGAAGCCCTCGCCTTCGAGCGCGGCCAGGGCGAGGTCGATCACGGACCGCTGCACTCCCGCGCTGCGGGCGAGCGCTTCCGCGGTAGTCGGCCCCACCCCTTCCATCCGGCCGCGGATCAGCTCGACCATGGCCGCCTCCGGCGTCCACTGCCGGGAGGCAAGACGCTCGGGCAGGACCATCTCAAGGATGTCGGGATGGACGGCCCGGATCTGCGGCCAGCGCTCCGCCGCGACCCAGAGACCCTTGACTACCGTAGCTCGGCCCGCTTCGATCAGACGAAGGAAGAAGGGCTCCCACCCGGAGCGGCGGCCCTCCTCCTCGGTCACATAGCCGAGGGTCATCAGGGCGTCGTGCAGCTCGTCGGGATCGAATGCCTCGGGCCAGGCCTCCTCCCGCACACGGTCGATGGCAGCGCTATCGAGCGCCCCGAGGTCGGAGGCGGTCGCGGGATCGAGCCAGCGCCTGGTGATCACCGCCTGGGTGCGCCGCTCTTCCAGGGGAGCGTCGTCGAGGAAGGCGTAGACCGAGGCGTTGAGGATCTCGTGCGCCAGGGGAGAGGGCTCGGTCAGGTCCCGCGCCACCAGCTCGACCTTGCCGCCTTCGATGCGCCGGAGGAGCTTCTCCAGGGACTCGATGTCCATGGCCTCTTCCAGGCAGTCGCGCACGGTCTGCCCGACCAGCGGATGGTCGGGCACCTCGCGCTCGCCCACGATGTTCTCCAGGCAGGCGAGTTGATCGGGGAA
Organism: Acidobacteriota bacterium; assembly: GCA_034667225.1. Taxonomy (GTDB): domain Bacteria; phylum Acidobacteriota; class Thermoanaerobaculia; order Multivoradales; family UBA5704; genus DATMER01. The sequence goes on along the minus strand of JAXDKG010000051.1, from coordinate 44,226 downwards.
GACGACGGCGATAAGGTCCTCGGCCTGCTGGCGCAGGAGCGGCGGCGGCACGCGGCGACCTCCCCGGGAACGGGGGATGGCGAGCGCCCGGCCCGCGTTCCAGCGCCAGCGCACCCCGAAGAGCGGCGCGTCGAGCACCGCCTGGGTCAGCACGTTGCGCACCGAGGAGGAGTGGAGGAAGTGGAAGGCGTCCTCCAGCGGGAAGCTGTGCGTCGGACCGAGCGAGAGCACGATGGCATCCTCGGTGGCAGCCGCCTGCAGCTCGAAGTTGAACATGCGGCAGAAGCGCTTGCGGAGCGCGAGGCCCCAGGCCCGGTTCACCCGGCTGCCGAACGGGGCATGCACCACCATGTGCATGTCCCCGGCCTCGTCGAAGAAGCGCTCGGCCACCAGGGTGTTCTGGGTCGGCATCGTCCCCAGCGCCGCCCGGCCCGCCGCCAGGTAGTCCACGATCTGCCGCGCCGCTTCGAAGGGGAGGCCCAGCTCCTCGGTGAGCCAGGCCAGTGCGGCGGCCATGCCACCCTCGCCCAGCTTGCGCGATATCTGCTCGCGGAGCCGCGACACCGCCTCCGAAAGCTCCTCGGACCGCCCCGGCGCCTCGCCGAGCCAGAAGGGGATCGTCGGCGGCTGGCCCTTGGCATCTTCGACTAAAACGCGCCCGGCTTCGATCTTGATCACCCGCCAGGAGGCATTGCCGAGCTGGAAGATGTCCCCGGCGTGGCTCTCGACCGCGAAGTCCTCGTTGAGCGTGCCGATGACCGTGCCGGACGGCTGGAGGATCACCTGGTAGTCGGCGATGTCCGGGATGGCGCCGCCGCAGGTGATCGCGGTCAGCATGGCGCCGCGCCGGCCGCGGAGGCGGCCGTTCACGGCGTCGTGATGGAGGTAGGCTCCTCGTCGTCCTCGCCGGGTCGCGAACCCCGAGGCGAGCATCTCGATCACCTCGTCGAAGACCTCCCGCGACAGGTTGCGATAGGGCCAGGCCTTCCGCACCAGGGCGAAGAGGTCGTCCTCGCGCCACTCTTCCACCGCGGCGGCGGCCACGATCTGCTGCGCCAGGATGTCGATCGGCTGGTCGGGGATGATCAGGTGGTCGAGCTCGCCCCGCCGCGCCGCGTCGATCAGGGCCGCGCACTCGATCAGCTCGTCGCGGGTCTGGGGGAAGATCCGCCCCTTGGGCAGCCCTCCCAGGTGATGGCCCGACCGGCCGACCCTCTGGAGAAGCGTGGCGATCGAGCGCGGCGAGCCGATCTGGCAGACCAGGTCCACCGAGCCGATGTCGATCCCCAGCTCGAGCGACGCCGTGGCGACCAGCAGCGAGAGCTGGCCGGTCTTGAGCCGGTGCTCCGAGGCGAGACGTTGCTCCTTGGAGAGGCTGCCGTGGTGGGCGGCGACCCTGTCCTCACCCAGGCGCTCGGCCAGGTGGCGGGCGAGCCGCTCCGAGAGCCGGCGCGTGTTAGCGAAAACGAGCGTGGTGCGGTGCTCCCTGGCCAGCTCGGCCAAGCGGTCGTAGATCTCGGCCCAGACCTCGTGCGACATCACCGCTTCGAGCGGCGAGCCCGGCACCTCGATGGCGAGATCCATCCGGCGGCCATGCCCGGCGTCCACGATCACACACTGAGGCGTGCCAGATTCCACGTTCGCGCTGCCTACCAGGAAGCAGGCCACCTCCTCGATCGGCTTCTGGGTGGCCGAAAGGCCGATCCGGGTCAGCCGCTCTCCAGCGAGCGCCTCCAGCCTCTCCAGGGAGAGCGTGAGGTGAGAGCCACGCTTGTCGTCCGCCACGGCGTGGATCTCGTCCACGATCACCGTCCGCGCCGTCTTCAGCATGCGGCGCCCGCCCTCCGAGGTGAGGAGGATGTAGAGCGACTCCGGCGTGGTGACCAGGATGTGCGGCGGCCGTTTCGTCATCGCCGCCCGGTCCTTGAGAGGCGTGTCGCCGGTGCGGACCGCGGTGCGGATCTCCACGTCCGGCAGCCCCTGGGCGATCAGCTCGGCGCGGATGCCGGCGAGCGGCTCTTCCAGGTTCTTCTCCACGTCGTTCGAAAGCGCCTTGAGCGGCGAGATGTAGACGACGCGGGTCTCGTCCTTCAGCTCGCCCGCGAGCCCTCGGCGGACGAGGTCGTCGAGCGCGGCGAGGAAGGCGGCGAGGGTCTTGCCCGAGCCGGTGGGAGCGGCGATCAGGGTGTGCCGGCCGGCGTGGATCTCGGGCCAGGCACGGGCCTGCGGCTCCGTCGGAGCGCCGAACCGGCGTTCGAACCAGGAGGAGACGGCGGGGTGAAAGACAGAGAGCGGCATAACTTTTTCAACGCAGGGGGACGGCCCGGCATTCCGGCTTATTTTCGCCTCCGGCACCGGTGAAAGCAATCCCCTACAAATGACACAATCTCCTGAGGCCGTATCAATCCCCCGGAGGTTTGGATGTCCCGAAAGAAGGATCTGGCGTTGGCCGCCTCGCTCTGTCTGCTGCTCGCCGTGCCCGCGAATGCCGGTCTGGAGCTCGTCACCCGGCGGGATCCGAGTTTCCCGCCTTCCGACGCCGCCGGCGCCTCGGGCGACGCCTCCGTCAGCGCAGACGGGCGCTACGCGGCCTTTGACAGTGCCGCCCTCAACTTGATCCCGGGGCAGGAGGACGGCAACAAGCCTTGGGAGGGCGACATCTTCCTCCGCGACATGATGGCAGGAACGACGTTCCTGGCCAGCCGTTCGGCATCTTCGCCAAACCGCACGGGCAACGGCCACTCGTATATGCCGCTGATCAGCACCAATGGACGCTACGTGGCTTTCGCGAGCAGCGCCACCGATCTGGTCCCGGGGCAGACCGACGGCAACCTTGGCTCCGACGTTTTCCTGTACGACCGGATCACCGGGACGACGGCTCTGGTCAGCCATTCCAGCACCTCCGCGAGCCAGACGGCCGTCCAAAGCTCCTCTCTCGCCGCGATCAGCGCCGATGGCGGATTCGTCCTTTTCACCAGCGGAGCGGCCGACCTCGTGGCCGGACAGGTCAACGACGGGGGGCCCAATACGTTCCTCTACGACCGCGCAACGGGCACGGTCGCCCTGGTCAGCCACATCCCCGGCTCTTCGGCGACCACGGGAAACGGTGCGTCTCCGAGCTTCTTCGGAAGCCAGCCGATCCTCAGCGCCGATGGCCGGTTCGTCGCTTTCAACAGCATCGCCACGAACCTGTTGAGCGGGGTAACGGACACGAATTCGGCCCCCGACGCCTTTCTCTACGACCGCACGACAGGCCTGGTCACCCTGCTGAGCCGCTCCGCGCTCACGCCCACGGATACAGCCAACAACGGCTCCTCTCCGGATTCGATCAGCGCCGACGGCGACCGCATCACGCTGACGAGCCATGCCGGCGATCTCGTTTCCGGCCAGAGCGGACCCTACCCCACAACACCCAACGTTTTCCTGTACCAGCGGTCGACGGGCTCCATGAGACTGGTAAGCCGCTCCAGCTCCTCGGCCACGACCGCCGGCCTGGGATTTTCCGGAACCTCGCGAATCAGCGGCGACGGCAGCCGCATCGCCTTTTTGAGCACGGCCACGGACATGATTCCCGGAGGGACTTCGGCTTACTCCGTGCAGGTCTTCCTGTATGACGTTCCAACCGACGCCATGGCCCTCGTGAGCCGCTCTCTTTCGTCGGCGACGACGGGCGGCAACAGCGAGTCCACCCTGCCCCGCATCAACGCCGACGGCAGCCGGGTCGCCTTCGCGAGCTCTGCGACCGACCTCCTGGCCGGGCAGTTTCCCTCCGAGCCCCAGCTCCCGTTCCCGATCCTGGCCCCGTGCGTGTTCCTCTACAGCGCCGGCTCCGGCAGCCTGACCCTCGTCAGCCGCGAGGCTGCCAATCCTGTCAACGGCGTCGCGACCCAGGGCAGCCTCGCGCTGAGCGGCGAGGGCGACGAAGTCATTTTCTCGACCCGGTCCGGAGCGTTGGACACCGACGGGACCGATGCCAGCAAGACGACGGACGTCTTTCTCTACTCCTTTCCGGCCGACAGCATCGCCACGGTTTCCGTCCGCGACCCGGACCTGCCATCCATCACCTCCGCCAATTTTTCCCAGACTTCGAAGATCAGCGCGGACGGGAGATTCCTGGCATTCGTCAGCGATGGGGACCAGCTCAGCCAGGGCCAGGTCAACGTGGACGACGAAGATCCCTTCGGCATGACCCAGCTCGGGTTCGTGTTCCTCCACGACCGGCAGCTCGGCACGAACACTCTCGTCAGCCATGCGGTCGGCTCTCCGAGCCAACCCGCCAACAATCCGGCCCTCGACGCGTCGGTGAGCGCTGCCGGCAACTACGTCCTCTTCCAGAGCAGCGCCACTGATCTCTTGTCCGGAGCAGCCGACGCGAACGACGTGGAGGACCTCTTCCTCTGGGAGAGGACGACCGGGGCCACCACCCTGGTGAGCCACGCGGCCGGCTCTCCCGGAACCGCGGCCGACTTCGGCGGCAGATACGGCACTCTGAGCGCCGATGGCCGCTATATCGCGCTGCTCAGCACTTCCACCAATCTGATTCCAGGATTTTCGAGCGGTGGAATGTTCGACTACGACGCCTATCTGGTCGACCGGATCGCCGGAACCACCTCGCTGATCACCGGCGCCGAAGGCTCTCCCACCCAGGGGACCTCCAGAACCTATTCGGCGCAGATCAGCGCCGGGGGACGCCACGTCGTTTTCGTGAGCTATGCCGCCAACCTGATCGCCGGCCAGCAGGATGGGTTCTCCACCGACGTGTTCGTCTGGGACCGGGTGACGGGAACCACACAGCTCATCAGCCACGCCGTCGGCTCGACGACCCAGGCTGCCCAGGGCGATTCCGATTCCGCCAGCATCAGCGCCGACGGTCGCTATGTCGCGTTTCGCAGCGATGCTCAGAACCTGGCCTCCGGCTTCACGCCCGGCCCCGATCCCTCCAACGTCTACGTCCATGACCGGTTGACCGGGGGCACGCAGCTCATCAGCCGGACCAGCGCATCCGCCACGACGGGCGCAGGCGGTCAGTCCCCGACGATCAGCGATGACGGACGCTTCGTCAGCTTCCAGAGCTCCGGCACAGGTCTGGTGCCGGGTCAGGTCGGACCGGCCAGCCCCCTCGGGCAGGCCTACGTCTTCGATCGGGTCTCCGGGACCATGACTCTCGTGAGCCACGCGGCGGGCAACCTCGGCACGGCTGCGAACGGTCATACCTCTCCATCCCGGATCAGCGCCGACGGCTCTTTCGTCTCTTTCGTCAGCGAATCCACCAACCTGATCCCGGGGCAGACCGGACCGGCCGGAGTGACCAACGCCTTCGTGTACGACCGCGCCTCCGGCGCCACCCGCCTGGCCAGCGGCGCCGGAGGCTCCGCCACCCAGACAGGAAACCACAGCTCCGGTTTTCCTTCGCTCAGCGCCGATGGCCGGATCGCGGCATTTTCGAGCAGGGCCTCCAACCTGGTCGAGGGAGACTATCTCGGCGCTCAGGACATCTTCCTCTCCGTCACTCCGGCCGCCGGCACGGACTTCTTCACGGTCGCTCCGTGCCGCGTCCTGGATACCCGGAGCGGAGCGGCGCCCGTCTCGGGCATGCCTCGGCTGGTGACGGTGGCCGGCGCCTGCGGTATTCCGGCGACAGCCAGGGCGGTCGCGGTCAACCTCACCGCGGTCCAATCCACCGGCAACGGGCATCTGGCCGCCTATCCCGGGTACCTGGAATCGACCGGCACCAGCACCGTCAGCTTCCAAGCCGGGAAGGTACGCGCCTCGAGCGCCGTCCTCCCCCTGGCCCTGAACGGCACCGGCACTCTCTCCCTCAACCCCTTCGTGGCCGGCGGCGGCACCGTGCACCTGATCCTCGACGTCAGCGGCTGGTTCGAGTAGACAGCCCGGGTAAAAGGAGCCCTAGTTCGTGGATCCGGTCTGGGAGGGAGGCGGCTGTTCCCTTTCCTCCCTTGCCAGGAAACGCTTCACCCTCTGCCGGAGCGTCACCTGCGGCGGCCGGAAGGGCTGGAGCCCGAACTCGGCCAGCTTTTCCGCGTCCAGGCCGAACAGTCCGATCAGCGAATGGCGCAGGCGGGAGTAGATCTTCTTCGAAGACTCCATGGCGCTGTCGAAGTCGCGGGAGGCCTGCTGCGCCGCGGCCTTGTGCACGTTCCTTCGCGCCTGCGCCTCCCGCGCGGCTGCCATGTTCTTCTCGAGCTGCAGGCGGAGGTCGTCGACCACGGCTGCCTGCCCTCCGTTGACCTTTGCCGCGGCGATCAGGACGTCGCCGGATTGCAGGAACCTGGCATGCGTGATGTACGGCATGACGGTATCTCTCCTTTCTCTGGTCCTTCTTTGTGGAGGAAGTCTACGGAGGAGAGCGCGCGGATGTCTACGGAATTCCGACCGGTGTCGGATTATGTCCGGCAGGCGGCGGCGCGGCTCCGACGCGAGCCGGCGCTGATCCGGCCGCGGTCGGGACGGCTCCTACTTTAGTCGGATCTAATCCTACTCGCGCCGGAACGGCTCCTACCCGAGCCGGTGCCGGTCCGCCTCCGGCCGGAACGCCTCCTACTGGAGTCGGAGCCCGTCCGACTCGCGTAGGGTAGTAAATTTCTCTCGGCGGACGGGGTCTTCAGGTAGGATGACACCCAGCTAACCTGGAAACAGTAGGAGCTCCCCATGTCCGACCGCCACGTCGTCCAGGCCACCGTCTGCGCGGCTGTCCTGCTCTCCGCCGGCTTCGCGCAGGCTTCCCAAGTGGACCTCGTCTCCAAACGGCACCCCAGCTTCGACACGTCCGAGGTGGTCGGCGAGGCCTCGGAGGCGGTTTTGAGCGCCGACGGGCGCTGGACCGCCTTCACCAGCACCTCCCCCAACCTGGCGCCGGGACAGAGCGACGGCAACCGCTATCCGGACGTCTTCCTCCTGGACCGGCTCTCCGGGGAGGTCACCCTGGTGAGCCATGCCGCCGGGTTCCCGGACACGGCCTCGGCCCTGTACTCCTCGAGCCCGTCGATCAGCGACGACGGGCGCTGGATCGCCTTCCAGAGCGGCTCCGGCAACCTCGTGCCCGGGCAGACGGGCGGCGCCTACTCCTACCAGGTATACCTCCATGACCGGATCGCCGGCTCCACGGTCCTGGTCAGCCACGCGGCCGGCTCCACGACCGCGTCGGGCAACGCCACGTCCTCGTGGCCGCGGATCAGCGGCGACGGTAGCCACGTGGCGTTCATGAGCCTCGCAACGAACCTGGTCCCGGGAGCCTCCGATGCCAATACCAAGGAGGACGTCTTTCTCTACGACCGCGCGGCCGGCACCACGATCCTGGTCAGCCGCTCGGGGGCGTCGGCCGGCACGGCCGCGAACGGACGGAGCCTGTTCCCGGAGATCAGCGCCGATGGCGGCTACGTGCTCTACGGCAGCGAGGCCACGGACGTCATCGCCGGGGGGACCGACTCGAACCTGGGCCAGGACGTCTTCCTCTACAGCCAGGCCGCCGGCACCAACAAGCTGGTGAGCCACGCGGCGGGCCTGCCGTTTACGGCTGCCGGCTCCTCCTCGATCGCGGCGAGCCTGAGCGACGACGGCGCGTTCGCGGTCTTCACCAGCCAGGCCCTCAACCTGGTCGCCGGCCAGACCGGCGCCGCGGGCAACACCTTCCTCTTCGAGCGGGCCACCGGGGCCGTGACCCTGGTGAGCCACACCCCCGGCTCGTCCACCACGGCGGCGACGGCCTACTGGGGCTCGATCAGCGGCGACGGCGCCTGGGTCGCGTTCGGCAGCACGGGCACGGGCCTGATCGCGGGCGGGACCGACACCAACGGCGATTCGGACATCTTCCTGTTCGAGCGCGCCACGGGCGCCGTGACGCTGGTCAGCCGGCAGAGCGGCACGGCGGGCACCGCGGCGAACGCCGGCTCCAACAGCCCTCCCACCCTCAGCCAGGACGGCCGGTACGTGCTCTTCGCGAGCGCCGCCAGCAACCTCGTGCCGTTTCAGGTCGACCCGAACGGCTTCGGGGACGTGTTCCTGTTCGACCGCGTGGCGGGCACCATGGCGCTGGCGAGCCACATGGAAGGCTCGTCCGCCACCGCGGGGAACCAGGGGGGCTCGGCGGCCGCCCTCTCCGCGGACGGCTCCTTCGCGGCCTTCCTCAGCGGGTCCACCGACCTCACGGCCGAGGAAGACCTCAACGGCGGTCCCGACCTGTTCCTCTATTCGCACGCGACCGGAACCAACGCCGCGGTCTCGTTCAGCGAGCCCGTGGTCCGGACCTCGGCCAGCGGCGCCAGCTTCGGGATCCCCAACGGCGACGGCCGCTTCCACCCGCTCGCCAGCGCGGGCACCGACCTCGTGGAGGGGCAGGTGGACGCCAACGACGACTACGACGTGTTCCTGGCCGACCGGCTCCTGGGCACCACGACGCTGGTCAGCCACGCCGCCGGGTCCCCGGAGACGGCCGCGAACAAGCCCTCCAACAACCCCCGGATCAGCGCCGACGGGAAGTGGATGGTGTTCTACAGCGAGGCCACCGACCTGATCCCGGACATCGGGCCGCCCCCCGTCGGGTTCGCCACCTTCATCGCCCTCTACGGGCGCGAGGCCGGCACGCTCACCCTCGTGAGCCGCAGCGCGTCCGACCCCACGAAGAGGTCCAACGGCTCGGCGTACAGCCAGGAGATCAGCGGCAACGGCCGGTACGTGGTCTTCAGCAGCACCGGCACCAACCTGGTGACGGGCCAACTCGACAGCTTCACGCCGAGCTCGGACGACGTCTTCCTCTACGACCGGGTCACCGGCAGCATGGCCCTGGCGAGCCACTCGGCCTCGAACCCGCTCCAGGCGGTCAACGGCTCGGGGTCGAACCAGCTCCTCGGCATCAGCTTCGACGGCCGCTTCGTGATCTTCCCCAGCCGGGCTGGAAACCTGGTGTCCGGCCAGACCGACGCCAACAACGGCAACGACCTCTTCCTCTACGACCGGGACACCGGCGCCGTGACCCTGGTCACCCGCGCGGCGGGCTCGGCCACCACCACGGCCAGCGCTCCGACCTCGCTCAACTTCTGGCTGCCCGCCCTCAGCGCGGACGGCCGCTACTTCGCCTACGTCAGCGCGGCAACCAACCTGGTGGCAGGCCAGGCCGATACGAACGGCGGGGATGACGTGTTCCTGTTTGACCGCGTGGCGGGCACCACCACCCTGCTCAGCCGCAAGAGCGGCACCCTCGCCACCACGGGCAACGCCGGGTGCTCCAGCCCGGCGATCAGCGACGACGGCCGCCATGTCGCGTTCTCCTGCTGGGCCACCAACCTCGTGCCCGGACAGGTCGATCTCAACCAGGGCCTGGACGCGTTCCTCTACGACCGGACCACCGACACCGTGTCCCTGCTCTCCCCCGACGGGGTCTCCACGAACCCGAACGCGTACGTCTTCGCGTCCGACATCAGCCCGGACGGCCGGTTCATCGCCATCCAGTCGACGGAAACGCTCCGGGTCCCGGGCCAGGCGGACCAGAACGGCGCCATGGAGGACCTGTTCGTCCTCGACCGGCTCGCCGGCACGGCACGGCTCGCGAGCCATTCCCGTGTCTCGCGCCTGACCACGGCGAACGCCTCTTCGGGAGCCGGCTTTCTCGCCGGAGGAGGGAGCCTGCTCTTCTTCCGCAGCGGGGCCTCGGACTTCGTGGAGGGGGACTACAACGAGGAGGTCGACGTCTACGTCTCCTCGGCCGGCTCGACCCCGGCCACGGACTTCTTCACCCTGACCCCCTGCCGCGTGGCGGACACCCGGACGACCGGCGCTCTCACCTCCGGGACGCCGGCCCTGTTCGAGCTCCACGGCGTGTGCGGCATCCCCGGCACGGCGCGGGCGGTGGCGCTCAACGTGACCGTCGCCCAGGGCAGCGGGCCGGGGTCTCTGACCCTCTACCCGGGAGACGCGGACATCCCGTTCGCCAGTGCGGCGAGCTTCAACACCGGCGTCACACGGGCGAACAACGCCATTCTGCCCCTGGCCTACGACGGTTCCGGCACCCTCGCCGTCCTCCCCTCCGTGACGGGCGGCGGCACGGTGCACGTGATCCTGGATGTTGTCGGCTGGTTCGAGTGAGGACCGCTTTTGCCGGGCACAGGCACTCTTATAAGAGAAGCCTCGTCAATTCCGTCTTCAGAGGAGGAACGCTTTTGCGTCCATCGAAACTTGTTCTTGTCTTACTCGGTCTAGGTCTCGCAGCTCCCAGTATGATCCCCGCAGCGGCCCAGGGTCTTCCGGACCTCATCGTCCGCGAGGACATCATGGCCCAGCAGTGGGTGGTCCGCGACGAGAAGCTCGACGCCGCCGCCTGCAGCGTCGTCGAGGGCGGAGTCACGCCGGGCACGCACCGCCTCGCCCGGTTCACCGTGATGACGGCCAACGTCGGCACTGGCGACATCAACGTCGGCGATCCCAGGGCCCACTACGACGCCAACGACGGCCTGTTCGAGCTCGCCACCTGCCACCAGCACTTCCATTTCCGCAACTATGCGCTCTACCAGCTCATCGATCCGAGCACCGGCAAGGTGTGGAAGGCGGCCAAGGCCGGCTTCTGCATGCTCGACACCGATCCCAACCCGGCCTACATGGGCGAGGCCCCGCGCAACCCGCAGTTCCGCGCCTGCGGCGACCTGACCCATGCCGGCAACCAGGGCATCAGCCACGGCTGGACCGACACCTACCGCTTCTTCCTCGGCGGTCAGTACTTCGTGCTCGACGGCGGCGACGGCCAGCCCGTCGTGCCGCCCGGCGACTACATCATCCGCGTGACGGCCAACCCGCCCTACAAGGCGAGCAGCGGCAATCCGTGCCGGTTCCTCAATCCGGCCACCGGCTTCTGCCACGCCCTGCAGGAGTCGAACTACGCGAACAACGTGGGCCAAGTTCTCATCACCATCTCATCTCACCCCGGCACCGATGGCGTCGGCCCCCTGGCCGGCAGCAAACCGGTCAAGGAAGTGGCCGAGCACTAGACTCCGTTCCGCCGCCCCGGCATCCGTCCGGGGCGGCAGGCATACCGCTTGCACAGGCGACGCTGCCGAGCGCAGTACGGAGCCTGAGACCATGACCACGGCGAACCTGGATGACTTCCCGCGGGCCTCGACAGGGATCGAGGGCCTCGACTACATACTCGGCGGGGGATTCCCCCGCAACCGGATGTACCTCGTCAAGGGGAATCCCGGGGCCGGCAAGACGACGCTCGCCATGCAGTTCCTGCTCGCCGGGGCCAGGGCGGGCGAGCCCGGCGTCTATGCCACGTTGTCGGAGACGGAGGAGGAGCTGCGCGACGTCGCCCGCTCCCACGGCTGGTCGCTCGACGGGATCACGATCTGCGACCTCCAGGCCTCGGAGGAGAGCCTCAAGGCCGACTCCCAGTACACGCTTTTCCATCCCTCGGAGGTCGAGCTCTCCGACACCACCCGCACCGTGCTGGACGTGGTGGAGAAGGCCGCGCCGCTCAGGGTGGTGTTCGACTCCCTGTCCGAGATCCGGCTGCTGGCCCGCGACTCGCTGCGCTACCGGCGGCAGATCCTGGCGCTCAAGCACTACTTCACGGGCCGCCAGTGCACGGTCCTGCTGCTCGACCACGGCACCCAGTCCGGCGAGTTCCAGCTCGAGAGCCTGGCCCACGGTGTGATGGAGATGGAGCAGCTCCCGCTCGGCTATGGCGGTCAGCGGCGGCGGCTGCAGGTGCGCAAGGTGCGCGGTATCCCCTACTCGGGCGGCTTTCACGATTACGCCATCCATACCGGCGGCGTGGCCGTCTACCCGCGCCTGGTGGCCTCGGCGCATCCCGGAGCGTTCAGAAGCGGGGTGGTCTCCAGCGAGGTCGAAGGGCTCGACACGCTGCTCGGCGGCGGGGCCGACCGGGGGAGCAGCCTGATGCTGCTCGGCCCTGCCGGGGCGGGCAAGTCGACGATCTGCGCGCAGTACGCCGCTGCCGCCGCCCGCCGCGGCGAGCGCGCCGTGGTCTACAACTTCGACGAAGCGCCGGACATCTGGGTCGCGCGGGCGGACGCCCTCGGCATGGGCCTGAGCCCCCACATCGAATCGGGCCTGGTCTCGGTACGGCAGGTGAACCCGGCCGAGCTCACGCCGGGGGAGCTCGCCGGCCAGCTCCGCAACGAGTTGGAAGCGGGCGTGCGCCTGGTGGTGCTCGACAGCCTCAACGGCTATTTGAGCGCCATGCCGGACGAGCGCCACCTCACTCTTCACGTGCACGAGATGCTGTCCTACCTGGCGCAGCACGGGGTGCTCACGATCCTGGTGATGGCGCAGTACGGCCTCGTCGGAGAGGTCAGCGCGCCGGTGGAGCTCTCCTACCTGGCCGACACGGTGGTCCTGCTGCGCTTCTTCGAAGCCTTCGGCGAGGTGCGGCAGGCGATCTCCACGGTCAAGCGCAGGGGGGGCAGTCACGAACGCAGCATCCGCGAGCTGCGGATCGATCCGGACGGGATCCGGGTCGGCCGGCAGCTCCGGGAGTTCCATGGTGTACTTACCGGCCGGCTCGAATACACCGGTGAAGCCGGCCCCCTGCTCGCCGCAGATGGAAAAGTCACTGAACCCTGAGCGCGAAGCGATGGAGAACCGTGTGCTGATCCTCGCCCCCACGGGCCGGGACGCCAGCCTCGCCTCGCAGATCCTGGGAGACATGGGGATGCTCTGCCAAGCCTGCGCCGACGAGGCCGACCTCTGCCGCGAGATCGGCGAGGGCGCGGCCGTGGCCATCCTGGCCGAGGAGGCGCTCCACCCCTGGACGGTCAACTCCCTGCTCAACGCTCTCGGCAGGCAGGGCCCCTGGTCGGACCTCCCCCTGATCGTCTTCACCCGCGGCGAGCGCAGCAGCGAGACGATCCTGGAGGCCCTGGGGCCGCTCGGCAACGCCACCATCCTGGAGCGGCCGGTGCGCGTCAGCACCCTGGTCAGCGCGGTCAAGGCCGGCATGCGCGCCCGGCGCCGGCAGTACGAGGTGCGCGACCTGCTGATCCGCCAGATCGAGGCCGACCGCCGCAAGGACGAGTTCCTGGCCATGCTCGGCCACGAGCTGCGCAACCCCCTCGCCGCCATCCGCAACGCGCTCTGGCTGCTCGACGAGACCGGGTCGGGCGGCGAGCTCGAGAAGCGGCAGCGCAACGTGATCGACCGCCAGACCCATCACCTGGTGCGCATGGTCGACGACCTGCTGGACGTCTCCCGCGTCACCCTCGGCAAGATCAGCCTGCAGCACCAGGCGGTGAACCTCGGGGACCTCGTGCGGCGCTGCATGCTGGAGCTCGGCATGGGCCGCCTCGCCGAGGCCCACGAGCTCACGCTCGACCTGCGGACGGAGACGGTCTGCGTCGAAGGGGACCCGGTGCGGCTGGAGCAGGTGGTCTGCAACCTGATCCACAACGCGGTCAAGTACACGCCGCGCGGCGGCTCGATCTCGGTCTCGGCCGACGAGGAGAACGGCCTGGCGGTCGTCCGGGTCCGCGACACCGGCTTGGGCATCACCAGGGACATGCTGGGCAAGATCTTCGAGCCGTTCACCCAGGTGGAGAGCTCGCGCAAGCGGTCGGAAGGGGGACTGGGACTGGGCCTGCCGCTGGTGCGCAGCCTGGTGGAGCTCCACGGCGGCACCGTCGAGGCGAGCAGCGCCGGCCGTGGCCTGGGGAGCGAGTTCGTGGTCCGGCTGCCGCTGCACCCGCTGGGCGCAACGGCGGAGGCGTCCGCTCCGGTGGAGAAACCTTGCGAGACACCGGCCGCCGCGGAGCCGGTCAGGCTGCGGATCCTGGTTGTGGAGGACAACCACGACGGCCGCGAGTCGCTGCGCGACCTCCTGGAGCTCTGGGGGCATGAAGTCGAAACGGCGGCCAACGGGCCGGACGGCGTGGAGGCCGCCCTCAACTGGCTGCCGGACGTGGCGCTGATCGACATCGGCCTGCCCGGCCTGGACGGCAACGAGGTGGCGCAGCGCATCCGCGCCGCCCTCGACGGCGATGCCATGGTGCTGATCGCCATGACCGGCTACGGCCAGCCGGAGGACCGCCGCCGCGCGCTCCAGGCAGGGTTCGACGCCTATCTGGTCAAGCCGGTGGACCCGGACGAGCTCGCCCGCACCCTGCAGGAGCTCGCCCAAGCCCGAACCGGCTCCCGCCTGCTCAGAAATTGAAGGTGCGCCAGCGGGTCAGGAGGACCAGGAGGAACGGGATCATGTTCGTGTTGATGAGGTCCTTGGCGCTCTCCATCCATTCGTAGCCGTCGCGCAGGTCGAAGATCTCCATGATGATGGAGACGATGATGCCGGGGATGAGCGCCGTGAACGAGCCGAGCTTGCGCCGGAAGAGGATCAGGGCGAGCAACAGGCACAGGAAGCCGATGTAGACGTGGATGGCATCCTTGGTCAGCGGCAGGACCGAGACCCACCACAGCTTGAAGACCTGATAGTCCGACTTCATGACGTCGGGGATTAGCCTATCAGACCCGCCTGGGGTTGAAACCCCAGGCTAGAAAAGTACAGCCTCCTCCGGAGGCTTGCTGACGCGATGCGCGGGCCGGCAACTCGCCCCCGGAGGGGACGACACCCTTCTAGCCTGGGGTTTCAAACCCAGGCGGATCCGGCTTCAGCGCGGCCTCGGTCGGGCTCGGCGCCACCTCGTCCTTGATCTTCTCGGCATTGACGTTTTTGATCTGATCTGCCCGGATCCAGCCGGACTCGCGGGCGTGGACGGCCGCGGCCTCGGTGTCCGCGCAGAGGAGCATCGGCACCCCCGCGTCCCGGATCTCCTTGGCGAGATTGAGCACCTGCTCGTCGCGCTGCGGGCCGACGTCGATCCTGCGGATGTAGATCGCCAGGATGCGGCCGGGGTACTCGGCCACGATCTGGCGGTAGATCTCGGGGTCCTTCTCGCCGCTGTCCCCGATCAGGATGAAGTTCAGATGTGGGTAGAGGTCCAGGATCGGCCGGATGCAGCCGAGCTTGTAGGCGGCGGTCTCCTTCTTGAACAGCTTGCTCGGATCGAGCCCGAAGTCGCGCAGCAGGATCGGGCCGCGGGGGATCTTCTGCAGGTCCATGAACTCGGCCAGCAGGTCGTAGAGGTTCCACGGGCTGCCCGAGACGAAGAAGATCGGGTTGACCCCGCCCTCCCGCACCCCCTGCACGAGCGCCTCGTAGAACGCCGCGACCCCCTTGAACGGCAGGCGCGTGTGGGCGTTGTTGAGGAAGACCGTGCGCGCCATGGCCAGCCGCTTGGTCACGCCGGTCTCGAGCACCGTGTCGTCGATGTCGCTGATGACGCCGAACTCGGAGTCGGCCGCCGGGATCAGCACCGGGCCGGTGGCCCGCACGGCCTCGGCTGGATGGAGCAATTCGAGTTCCACGTCGTGCCACTGGCCCGAGGCGAGGGGCGCGGGCGGCTCTATGTGCTCGTTGAAATAGCCCTCCTCGTCCGCGACCAGCTCGCGCTCCCAGCCCGGTCCGCGGGCACGGAGGCGGGCATGGGGCACCTCGTCGCTCTCGAAGCGCTTCCAGGCGTTGCCCAGGTTCTTCCAGATCGTGTCGTTCTCGCCCGAGGCGCCCACGGGCTCATCCTGGAGCACCCGGCCCTGGATCAGAAAGCGCTCGGGGGTGCCGAAGCCGCGGAAAGGGAGGATTTGAATGGGGTCGTCGCGGTCGAAGCGGGCCGCCAGCCGGCCCTTGACGGCATCCACTCCCCGCTCCACCGGCACCGCCGCCCGCAGAATGGCTCGCTTGAAGATGGAGTGCTCGGCCATGGTGGGCGCTCGGTGCAAAGACCGGACCTACAACCGCCGGTGCCTCCCCACCGGAATTGCCCGCCGCACCTTCTCCACCCTCTCCAGGTCGATTTCGGCCAGCGCGATCCCCGGGCCATCCGAAGCCACAGCGACCGGCAGGCCCCAGGGGTCCACGATCATGGCGTGGCCCCAGCTTGCCTTGAGGCCGGCGTCATCGTGCTCGCCGTGCTGCGCCGGGGCCATCACCCAGCACTGATTTTCGATCGCCCGGGCCCGCATCAGCGGCTCCCAGTGGTCCTTGCCCGTGGCCAGGGTGAACGCCGAGGGGATCATCAGCACCTGGGCTCCCTGGTCCACCATGCGGCGGTAGAGCTCCGGGAAGCGGAGGTCGTAGCAGATCGACAATCCAACGCAGCCAATGCCGCCCAGCGGCGTGTCCACCACCACGACCTCCTCGCCGGGCTTGCAGGTGTCCGACTCCGCGAAGCGGACGCCGCCGGGCACGTCCACGTCGAAGAGGTGCATCTTGCGGTAGACGCCCAGGGTGCCGCCGTCCGGCCCGAAGAGGACGCTGGTGTTGTAGCAGCGGCTCGCCTCGTCGCTCTTCTCGTTGAACGAGCCCAGGAGGAGATGGATGCCGAGCCGGCGGGCGAGGTCGGAGAACCTGCGGCATGTGGGGCCGTCGAGGGGCTCTGCGCGCCGGACCTTCTCGTCGTGCGGTCCCAGGTAGTTCGTGTTCTCCGGGGTGGCGACGAAGCGGGCACCGTAGCCCGCGGCGCGCTCGATCAGGCTCCGGGCGCTCTCCCAGTTGGCCTGCTCGTTCGAGGTGCAATTGAGCTGGATGACCGCTGCCAGGTACATGGCGGATTTCTAGCATAGTCTGCGCTCCGTGAACGTACCTGTCGTCGCGGCCGTCGAGATGGGCTACGGCCATCTGCGCGCGGCCCGGCCTCTGGCCGACCTCCTCGGCACCCGGATCACCCACGTGGACCTCCCGCCGGTCGCCGAGGAAGACGAGCAGCGCCTCTGGCAGAGGTCGCGGCGCCTTTACGAGATCACCTCGCGGGCCTCGCAGCTTCCCTTGGTGGGAGCGCCCATGCGCTCGCTCCTGGACTCCCTGACCGCCATCCCGCACCTCTACCCCTACCGGGACCTCTCGGCGCCAACGCTCCAGGTGCGCTCGCTGCACAGGCTGATCCGCAAAGGGCTGGGCCGCGGGCTGGTCAGCCACCTGAAGGGCGCACCGCTCCTCGCAACCTTCTTCGCGCCCGCCCTCGCCGCCGACCATCACGGCTGCGACAAGATCTTTCTGGTGGTGACCGACTCGGACATCAACCGCGCCTGGGTGCCGCTACGCCCTGAGAAAAGCCGCATCGTCTACCTCGCTCCCAGCCAGCGGGCGGTGCAGCGCCTGCGCTCCTACGGCATCGCCCGGGAGCGGATCGAGATGACCGGCTTTCCTCTCCCCGACGAGCTCCTGGGGGGGATCGATGTGCCAATCGCACGCCGCAACCTCGCGGCGCGGCTGGTGCGGCTGGACTCGAAGCGCGCCTTCCGCTCCCAGGCCCGGGACGAGATCCAGGCTTTTCTGGGGGTGGATCTCCCCGCGGACCAGGAGGGCGTGCCGCCCCTCGCCACCTTCACGGTCGGAGGGGCCGGCGCCCAGGCCGATCTGGCCCGGCGCCTGCTCCGCAGTCTCAAGACCACGATCGAGGAGGGCCGCCTGCGGCTCTGTCTCTCGGCCGGCGTCCGGCAGGAGGTCGCGGACCGCTTCACGGTCTGGATCCGGGAGGCGGGGCTGGAGGGGCACCCGGGCGTGGGCATCCTCTGCGAGAAGGACTTCGACAGCTACTACGCGGCGTTCAACCGGTTGCTGGGGGAGACCGACATCCTCTGGACCAAGCCGAGCGAGATGACCTTCTATGGCGCGCTCGGTCTCCCCTTGGTTCTCTCGCGCCCGGTAGGCGTCCACGAGGGGTACAACCTGCGCTGGGCGATCGAGAACGGCGCGGGCCTGAAGCAGCGCAGCCCCGACTACGCCGGCTTCTGGATGCGCGAGTGGCTGGCGGAGGGTACCCTTGCCGCGGCGGCGTGGTTCGGGTTCTTGAGGCTGCCGAAGTTCGGGGTGTACCGCATCCTGGAGCGGATGCACGGGCCTGCCCCCCCACTGTAGAGACGCCCCGTGGGGCGTCTCGCATTGCCGGAGGAGACGCCCCACGGGGCGTCTCTACAGTGGGGGACAGGCAGTAGGTTTGTCGGGGGTGAGGGCCCCAACTACCCCGTCCTGGGCCACCCCCACCACCTCCACCTCGCTGAAGCAGTTCCACACTCCCTCGGGGCAGTGCACGCGGAGGTAGTTGTCCGTCAGCCCCTGCCCCCCTCGCTCCCAGAGCACCATCTCCCTCTTTCCTACGTGGTACTGCCAGAAAGCCCGCTCCGCGTGGTCCGCGACAGCGAGCATGCGCTCCATGCGGGCCTTCTTCTCGTCCGGATGAACGTGGCCGGGCAGGTCGGCGGCCTCGGTCCCGGGCCGGGGCGAGAAGGGGAAGACGTGGGCCTTGGCGAAGCGGGCGGCTTCGACGGTGGCCAGGCTCTCCTCGAATTCCTCCCGGGATTCGCCGGGGAAGCTCACGATCACGTCCGTGGTGATGGCGACTCCCGGGATGGAGGACCGTACCCGGCCCAGGACACCCAGATACCCCTCGGCCGTGTAGGGCCGGCGCATCCGCCGCAAGGTGCCGGTCGAGCCGCTCTGGAGAGAGAGATGGAGATGCCGGCAGAGCCGGCGGTCGGACCAGAGCTCCAGCAGGCGCTCGTCGAGGTCCCAGGGCGCGATCGAGGTGAGGCGCAGGCGGGGAACCTCAGTCCGCTCCAGGATCGCGCGGACTAGCTCATAGAGCCGGTCGTCCCCGGAGCGGTAGGCCGAGATCTGGACTCCGGTGACCACCACCTCCTGATATCCGCCCTCGACCAGGGAGCGGACCTCCTCCACCACCTCCGCGAGCAGCCGGCTCCGCTGGCGCCCCCGGGTCGAGGGGATGATGCAGAAGGAGCAGCGCATGTTGCAGCCGTCCTCCACTTTGACCAGGGCGCGGGTGTGGCCGAAGGGCAGGCGGACCCAGGGGACAGGCACCTCTGACGGGGCCAGATCGGGGAAAGCGGCGTGGACATGATCGAGAAGCCGGTCCTTCTCGGGATTGGGGACGACGAGGTCCACTCCCGCGACCTCTTCGACTGTGGCATGACACCCGGTCAGGACCGTCCGCGGGCCGCGCCGGGCGGCCTTCCGGGAAGCTCGGGCCGCGGTATGGGTGACGGTGCACGAATTGACGACGTGCAGGTCGGCCTCGGCGGGCGAGCCCACCACCAGATGGCCGGCGGCCAGGAAATCCCGGGCCAGGCGATCGGTCTCCGCTTGGTTGAGCTTGCAGCCGAGGTGGGTGAAACAAACCCTCATGCGGCTGAATTTACCGGAAATTTACCTGCCCCCGCGGGGTTTTCACGTACATTGAGAGCGTCATGAAAGCCCTGCTCCTCGTCCTCGCCCTGCTCGTCCCCCTCCAAGCCTGGGGCGCGGCCAGCGAATGGGCGGAGAACCCGGAGTCCCGTGTCCGGCTCGTCACGCCCTGGCAGGTCGCCCCCCAAAGCGGCGAGCTGCGGATGGGCCTGCACTTCAAGCTCGCGCCCGAGTGGCACGTCTACTGGAAGAACAGCGGCGACGCCGGCTTTCCGCCCGTGGTGGTCTTTCAGAATCTCGGGGATACCGAGCTGCTCTGGCCCGCGCCCGAGCGCTTCGAGCTGCCGGGAGACCTGGTCGCCTTCGGCTACCAGGACGAGGTCGTCTATCCCGTGAGGGCGAAGCTCGACGCGCAGTCCGACCGTCTGCGCCTGGTCGCCGACGTGGACTACCTGGTCTGCCAAGTGGACTGCGTCCCCTACCGCTACACGCTCACCCTCGATCAGCCGCTGGGCTCTCCCGTTCCGGATGCCGAGACCGCCCCGCTGATCGACCGCGCCTGGGCGAGCGTCCCGACCCCCGCCCGCCAGGGAGTAACCACCACCGCGGCCCTGGACGTGAGCCGGCCCTCCGCTCCGGTCCTGGAAGTCCGCGTCGAAGGCGCCCGCCCAGGGCCGGAAAGCGACCTCTTCCTGGAGAGCCACGAGGCCTTCGATACGGGCAAGCCCACCTCCCGGACCACGGACGACGGCGTGATCTACCGCGTCCCCTTGAAGCCCCGGGAGCAGGGCAAGGTGCCGTTCACGACCTCCGTGGGCTGGACGGTCACCCACCTCGTCCGCAACGGAGAGCCGCTCAACCTGGAGTCCCGGCAACAGATCGGCAGAAAAGAGGCCGAGGCGCCTCAGACCGCCAGCCATCCGGCCCTGTTCGCCTCGCTGGCCGTGGCCTCCACCGTGCTCGCCCTGGGCCTTTGGGGGTTTCTGTTCCCCGGGGCCCATCAGGGGCACGGACGCATGCTCCTCGGCTTTGCCGCCGCCGCGGCGACGGTAGGCCTGCTCTACCTGCTCTCTCACCAGATCCGCCCCGAAGGGCTCGCGACCGTCGAGCTGGCGCTGCTGGCCATGGGCCTCTGCGCGTGGCTCTACCGCCGCCGGGCACAACCGAAACAGGAGGTACCCTGATGAAAAAGATGACCCTGACGATGCTGCTCCTGCTCGCCCTGACCGCCGGCCCGGCCCTCGCCGGCGGCGCCGTGGGTGAGACCGCCCCCGCCTTCCAGCTCAAGGACTTGAACGGCAAGACCCACTCCCTGGCCGACTACAAGGGCAAGGTCGTGGTCCTCGAGTGGCTCAATCCCAACTGCCCGTTCTCGGACCGCCACGCCCGTGAGAAGACCATGAGCAGCCTGGCCAAGAAATATGGCAGCGTGGTTTGGCTGGGAATCAACAGCACCAGCGCCGACCATCGCGACTTCCTCCAGCCGGCCGAGCACAAGGCCTGGGCGCAGAAGAACGGCGTCAACTACACAGTGCTCTATGACGAGACCGGCAAGGTCGGCAAGACCTACGACGCCAAGACCACGCCCCACATGTTCATCGTCGACGAGCAGGGAAAGATCGCCTACAACGGCGCGATCGACGACGACCCGAGCGGCCGCAACGCCGCGGCCCAGAGGGTGAACTTCGTGAACGGCGGCCTGACCGCGGAGCTGGCCGGCAAGAAGGTCGACCCGGCAGCCACGAAGCCGTATGGCTGCTCCGTGAAGTATTGAGGCTGGTTGATCCCATCCCGATTGATCCCATCCCCCCTCTCCCCAACCCTCTCCCCCGCCTGCGCGGGGGAGAGGGAGTCGGAGGTATTTTCGTCCCTGCTTGACTATCCCTCGTTCCGGTTCTAACCTTTCTCCTGGTTCCGTTTCTCTTGTTTTCGGATAGGGGCGCACGCTGTCGGTTCCAGAGACCGGCGTACGTTCATGCTCTTTATTCGAAAAAGGAGAGATTCGAATGACTTACACCCAGGACGGAATCATGGCGCAGGTCTACGTGGCCTTCGGCCAGGGGACCGGCGCCATCCGCGTTTCACAAGAGGCAGCTCTAGAGCTGCACCGCTGGTATTACAATGCCATCACGCCCGCTGTCGTAGCTGACTGGGGGACCACCGCGCTCCAGGTGCTGGACCGCATCCGTGCGATCGGCAGCCTGGCGGCCCTGAAGGCAATCCTGCAGGGCTCCCCCACAATCAACGTGATGATGGTCTATGAGTCGGCAGTACAGGTTCAGGCCGAATCGGATACACCCATTTGCCCGCCGCTACCTCTACCGCCCTCCCACTGAACCTGCGCGTCTTCGCCGAAGGCGTGCTGAGCAGTGGTCTCTGGAAACGGCTGCTCCCGCTCCTCGCCCTGATCAAGGCGGGAGCGGGGCTGTTTGCCCTCCTCGTGGTCCAGGGCGAGATCAGCGACTCCGTCTACCTCTGGTACTTCCACGCGATCTTTGCCGTGCCGTTCCTCGCGACCGGCATCCTCCTGATCTTCGGCAACCGCGGCGACATCCGGGCCGAGCACCTCGGCAGCTTCTTCCTCATGGCCGCCACCGCCTTCCTCAACCGGCCGATGCGCACCTTCGTCGCCTTCCACCATCCCGGCGCCGGCCTGATGGAATTCCTCGACGTGCTGGAGATGGATGCCTTCATGGCCTTCTTCCTCTGGTGCTTCGCCCGCGACTTCCCGCACCAGTTGGTCTCCCAGCAGGGGCAGCGGCGCATCCGCGCCGCCGTGCTCACCAGCCTGGGAGCGGGATCGGTGCTCTTTGTGCTCAACCTGCTTCATTACGTCACGGGCTCCGACCTGCTGGGGAGGATAATCCCCATGCGCGGCCAGGGGGTCTACTACAGTGTCGTGCTGCCTCTGACCGCCGCGGCGTTCGTCTTCCTGTACTGGCGGTCCCGCCACCTCCAGGGGACCGAGCTGCGCCGGCTCCGCCTCTTCCTCCAGGGACTCGCTCTGGCCGCGTTCCCCGCGTTCGCCGAGTTGTTCGTGGGGCTGGTCTACCTTCCATATCAGGATTTCAAGGATGCCCGGCCGGCCCTCGGCCGTGCCGTCATCCTGACCAATGCAGGCTTCTTCCTGATGTTTCCAATCCTCACCTCCTATGCAGTCCTGGTCCATCAGATCCTCGACGTCCGTCTGATCGCCCGCCGTGCGGCCCAGTACGCGCTCGCCCGGTACACGACGATCGTCCTGGCCGTCCTGCCGCTCGCCGCCCTGAGCGTCTACATCTTCGAGAACCGCCGCGAGCAGATCGCCGACCTCTTTTCGGGAGCACGGCTGCCTCTGCTCGTCACGGCCACTCTCATCGGCTTCGCCGCGCTGCACTACCGCAAGACTCTGCTGGAGATGATCGATCGGCGCTTCTTCCGCGAGCAGTACAACGCCCACCGGACCCTCATCCAGCTCCTGGAGAAGGTGCGCGGCACCTCGGGGACCGCCGCTCTCGCCTCGCTGATCGCCGAGCAGGTGGACCTGGCGCTCCACCTGGACGTGGTCTCCCTGCTGATCCTGGATCCGCGCTCGGGCGTCCTGGCCGAGCCGCGGCAGCGCAGCCGCCGCCTGGACGGCTCGTCGCCGCTCGCGATCCTGGTCTCCGACGCCAGCGAGCCCCTAGCCATCGATCTCGACGATCCGCGCGGCCCCCTGGCCCGATTGCCGGACCGCGACCGCCACTGGCTCGTCGACAGCAGCTTCAAGCTGATCGTCCCCATCCTGGCGCGGGACGGCTCGCTGTTGGGCATGCTCGGCCTGGGTGAGAAGCGCAGCGGCCTCCCCTTTCTCAAGGAGGACCGAGAGCTTCTGCGCGCCATCGCGAACAGCGCCGCCTGGGTGATCGAGCTGGAGCAGACGACCCGCTCGACCGCCACACCGGTCCTGCGCCCCCCGCCCGGCACGCTCCCGCCGGTGAAAGACGACGACACCGCGGCCGAGCCGATCGCGCTCACCGATCTGGCCCGCGAGTGCGCGAACTGCGGCAAGCTCTACCCCTCGTACACGGTCCTGTGCAGCGCCTGCAGCAAGCGGCTGGAGCCCTCCCACGTCCCGTACGTGCTCCCCGGCAAGTTCCGCTTCGAAAAGCGCATCGGCATCGGCGGCATGGGTGTGGTCTACCGCGGCTCCGACCTCTCCCTGGGACGGCCGGTGGCGGTGAAGACCCTGCGCCGGGTCTCGCCCGAGGATGCCATGCGGCTGCGGCGCGAGGCGCGCACCGCCGCCTCGGTCTCGCACTCGTATCTCGCCCCGGTCTACGGAATGGAGACCTGGCAGGGCACGCCCATCCTGGTCATGGAGCTGCTCGAAGGGGGCACCCTCGCCCACCGCCTCCTCGACCGCGGCCGCCTCTCCGCCCCGGAGACGGTCGAGCTCGGCCTGCGCATGGCCGACGCCCTCGGCCACCTGCACAGCGCGGACATCCTCCACCGCGACATCAAGCCGAGCAACATCGGCTACACCCGGGACGACACGCCCAAGCTGATGGACTTCGGCATCGCAAGGCTGATGTACGACCTGCGCAGGGAGCGCGAGGAAGGGGAGATGGAGCGGCTCGCCGGCGACCCTTCGCTCATTCCCTCCAGCTCGCTCTGGACTCACATCGACGGGATCACGCCGCTCTCGAGGCCGCTGGTGGGGACCCTCTCCTACCTCTGCCCCGAAGCTCTTGAGGGAAAGACGCCAGATGCCCTGTTCGACCTCTGGAGCCTCGCCATCGTGCTCTACGAGTGTCTGCTCGGCCGCAAGGTCTTCAGCAGCGCCGATCCGCGCCAGACCGCGACGCGCATCCGCATGGGCCGGGTCCCCGACCTCAACCAGGTCTGTCCCGAGTACGGCGACGAGCTGGCCGATTTTTTCCGGGTGGCCCTCAACCGCCACAAGAACCGGCGGCCGGCGAATGCCCAGGAGCTCAGGCAGCGGCTGGAAGCGGTGCAGGGGAAGCTGTAGAGAAGCCTCACCCCCCGGCCCCCTCTCCCGCGAAGCGGAGGAGCCGTCCGGGCCGCCCCGAAGGGGCAAGGGCATAAAGCCTGGGGTTTCAACCCCAGGTAAGAGGCCCACCAACACCCCAAGTCCCGAAGGGACGCAGGCATCGGCCCCGGGCGCGAGCCCGGGAGCCCCCAACCTGCCGCGGGGCTGGCGCCCCTGGCCCATGCCTACGCCCTTCCAGGGCTCTGACGTTTTTTGGGTTGATTACCTGGGGTTGAAACCCCAGGCTTTATGCCTGCGCCCCTTTGGGGCTTTTCTAATACGGCCCGCCCATTTCCATCGCGGTGGGCTTGATCTTGGTAGCCACCCCTAGCCCATCCCCGAACGGCAGCACTACCGCCTGGAGCTGCGGGTGCATCATGAGATAGCCGTTGAACGCCCGCAGGGCATCTGCATCCGGATCGTCGTCATCAGGGGGGTCGGCGACCCTCCCTTTCCAGAGCAGGTTGTCCAGCGCCACCACCCCTCCCACCCTCAGCTTCGGGACCAGTTGGTCGAGATAGCGCCGGTACTCCTTCTTGACCGCGTCCACGTAGGCCAGGTCGAAGGGGCCGGACAGCTTGGGGAGAACCTCCAGAGCCGCGCCTTCGATCAGCTCGACTCGATCGGCCACGCCGGCCCGCTCCAGGTAGCCACGGGCCACGGCGAGGCGCCCGGGATCGGTGTCGATGCTGACGACGCGGGCGTCCGGCGCGCCGCGGGCGAGACAGAGGGCGCCGTAGCCGATGGCGGTGCCGATCTCCACGATGAGCCGCGCTCCGGTGGCGCGGGCGAGGATGCCCAGGAAGCGGCCGACCTCGGGGTCCGAGATGGGCACGTCCTCCCGCGCGGCCTGCTCCTCCATCTCCCGGAGGAGGGGATCGCGCGGCGGCAGGAGGCGCTCCAGGTAGCGCTCCTGCTCCGGCAGGAGCAGGAGCCCCGGGCCTTCTTTCATGGAGCGCTCATGGCGCGGAAGGTGAGTTGGGGGCGCCCGCCTTGGCAGCCGCGCGCGGCTTACCGTCGTCCGGAGCCCAGGCGGCGTTCTCCAGCGAGACCGAGCGCGGCGGCGAGCCGAAGGTGAAGTTCGGCTTGAGCTCGAGCCGGCACTGGCCGTTCTTCGGCGGCTCCACCAGCGGCATCTCCACCTCATGGATGCCCGGCCCGGAGAGGCTCGCCTCGAACTCGCCGCAGCTCCCCTCGATGCGCACGGTCGGCTGTCCGCCCTCCTTTACGTTCAGAGTGCCCACGACGGCGGGCGGCGGGATGCTGAGCACCAGCCAGATATGACCGGGCTGGCGCAGACCGGCCACCCTGATGCCCCCTCCGTTCTCGGTCAGCCAGCGCCGCGCCAGCACCTGGCGGTCGCCGCCGGGCTCGGGCGCCAGCCAGTGCTCCGAGAAAGTGAAGCGCGGACCGCTCTTCTTGTTGGGCGGCGGCGGCGGCACATCCACCTCGGCAGCCAGGTACTCGAGCCGCGCCACCGGATCCCCCACCCCGTCCAGCGCCCAGCGCTGCTTGTCCTTGCCGGCCAGGCCGATGGTCAGCCGGTAGCGGCCCGGATTCAGCGTCGGCGCCAGCGCCGACTGGTACAGCTTGAGGTCGTAGCCGACCGCGGTCCCCTCCCGCCAGCGGTCCGGGAACGTGTGGTCAAACGTGCGCACGACCTTGCCGTTGTCGTCGAGCAGGTGGACGAATACCGTCGGCGGGCCCGTGAACCCTTCCAGCGGGGCCGACGGCTGCCAGCTCAGGTGGACCGTGTGCAGCTCGGGATGCGGCAGGCGCACGCTCTTCGGGCTCACTTCGAGCGTGGCCACCGGCGGCGCGTCCTCGCCGCATCCGACGACGCCCAGCGCACCGAGCGCAAAGACCAGGAGAAGGAGAAGCAGAATTTTTTTCATGGTTGTTTCCAAACCTATCATGGACGGTACGTCGCCGAGCAGTCCGGCCCCTCCCAGACGGTCACCTCCGCCAGGGGAGCGGCCGGCAACCGCTCGGCGAGCCGGTCGAAGAACCAGGCGGCGATCCGCTCGGTCGTGGGGCTCACCGTGTCGAACGGCGGCACCGTGTTGATATCCCCATGGTCGAACCGCGCCGCGAGCTGGTGCAGGGCCGTCTTGATCTCCACGAAGTCGAAGGCCATGCCCTCGCCGTCCAGCTCCGCCGCGGCCAGCACCGCCTCGACCCGCCAGGAATGGCCGTGGCTCGGCTCCGGCTTACCCCTGTAAGAGGTCAGGTGATGCGCCGCCTCGAAGCGGGCGACGACCCTCAGAACGTACACGGCTCATCCTCCAAGGATCTGCTCCACCCGGGCCACCACCATCTCCAGGGCGACCTTGTTCTCGCCCCCCTCGGGGATGATGATGTCGGCCCAGCGCTTGGACGGCTCCACGAACTCCAGGTGCATGGGCCGGACGCTCTCCAGATACTGCCGCAAGACGTCCTGCACCGTGCGCCCGCGCTCGGCCATGTCCCGCCCCAGGCGGCGGATCAGGCGGATGTCCGCGTCCGTATCCACGTAGATCTTGAAGTCCAGAAGCTCCCGCAGGGCCGGCTCGCAGAAGATCAGGATGCCCTCGACCAGCACCACCAGGTGCGGCTCGACGCGCGTGGTCTTGTTCGTCCGCCGGTGGCGCACGAAGTCGTAGATCGGGACTTCGACGGGATGCCCGGCCTTGAGCGCCGCGATGTGCGAGATGAGCAGGTCGTTGTCCAGCGCCGCCGGATGGTCGAAGTTGTGGTGCAGCAGCTCGGCCTCATTGCGCCAGACGATGTCCTTGTAATAGCTGTCCTGCTCGATGAGCGCGATCCGGTCGTCGCCCACGGCATCGAGGACGGCGCGGACGACGGTGGTCTTGCCCGAGCCGGTCCCTCCGGCCACGCCGAGCACGAACGTCTTGTGGTCCGGCTTGGTCAGCACGGGCTGAGGCAGCGGCGCAGTCTCGATCATGAACGCCTCCGAGGCAGGAATGGAACGCACGGAGGGGATTCTATGTCACCGCTGGTCACCGCTGGTCATCGCTGGTCATCGCTGGCAATGGTGACAGTAGAAGCTGCTCCGTCCCGCCTGGACGATGCGCCGGATCGCGGTCCCGCACGCCGGACAGGGCTCCCCTTCCCGGCCGTACACCCCCAGGGAGACCTGGAAGTAGCCGCTGTTCCCCTCGCCGTCCGCGAAGTCGTTGAGCGTCGTCCCGCCCTGCGTGATGGCCTGCGACAGGACCGCCACGGACGACTCCGCCACCCGCTCCCACCGCGCCGCCGAGATCCGCCCCACCGACCGGTTCGGGTGGGTGCCCGAGCGGAAGAGCGCCTCGGTCGCATAGATGTTCCCCAGGCCGACCACGATGCGGGCATCCATCAGGAAGCACTTGACCGGCCCCCGCCGGCCGGCCGCGGCCCGGGCGAGGAATTCACCGCCGAAGCCGGGCTCCAGAGGCTCGATCCCGAGATGGGAAAAGTGGGGATCGGTGGGGATCTCCGAAGTCTTCACGGCGAAGACCAGGCCGAACCGCCGCGGATCGCGGAGCCGCAGCCGCCGGCCCGAATCGAGAAAAAAAGCCACGTGCTCGTGCGGCTCCAGCGGCTCGGACTCGGGCACCACCGTGAGCCGCCCGCTCATCCCGAGGTGGACCACCAGGGTCTGCCCCCCCTCGAGGTCGATGAGCAGGTACTTGGCGCGCCGGCGCAGGGCTTCGATCCCCCGGCCCGCCGTGCGTTTCACCAGCGAGGCCCGGCTCACCGGCTCCCGCATCGCGGTATTTCTAACCTCGACACGCGAGATCCGGTCGCCCAGGATGCGGGGCTCCAGGCTCCGGCGCAGGACTTCGACTTCGGGTAGCTCGGGCATCGCCGGACATTGTATATGGGAAAAAAAGCGGGACAAAAAAGAGGCCGGGGAGGGGGACCCCGGCCTGGAGGTGAGGAGGAGAGAGGATGGGATCAATCGATCAGCTCAATCCTTTCGCTCGTGCTTGAGGACCTCCCGCTTCTGCTCGTCCGTGAGGATCGTGAAGCCGTCGTATCCCTTGCGCACGCAGAAGACGTCGTGGATGCCGATCGCCGCGAACGTGTTCTTCTTGTCCGAGGCGTAGGCGCGGGCGCAGACCGTCGCTCCGCCAGGGAGTGAGGCCGGAGCCGTGAAGGTGTAGGAGAGAGTGGTCGAGGCATTCGGCGCCAGGTTCACCGTCTTCGTGGTGCCCAGGGGGAAGGTCGTCAGTTCGCCAGGGTAGAAGAGGCCGAGGGCGCGCACCAGCATCCAGGTGTCCGCCTTGAGGTCGGCCGTGCCGCCGTTGGTGACGCGGATCGAGAAAGCGCACGAGCCGCCCGTGGCCGCGATCGAGCCGCAGCCCTGCTCCAGGGTCAGCCGCACGGGGTACGACTTCACACCGACATCGCCGGCGTCATAGTGCTGGTCGTCCTCCACCTCGAACAGCTCGCTGTCCGTCGTGAAGTACTGGTCCGCCGAGATGCGCACCCGGTAGGTGCCGCCCTCCAGTTGGCCGGCGTACTCCTGCCGGAACTCGAAGCGGCCCGTGGCGTCGGCGTTCTGCTGGGACACGGTGTAGCAGTACACGCCCCACTCGGTCTGGCAGGACTGGAGCTCAACCTGGGCGAACGGCATGGCGTCGCCGGCCAGCGGATCGCCGGTCACCGCGTCGATCGCCCGGCCGCGGATCGAGCCGACGACCGGAATCGGCCTCACCTGCACGTTGCCGATGTTGAGGTCCTGGCCCTCGGCGACCTCGAAAGACGGCGTGCTCACGTTCAGATAGCCGTACGGCGGGTAGACCGTGAGCTGGTAAATGCCCGCCCGCAGCACGGGCTCCCATGGGTACATGCTCTCGTTGCCCGGCTCGAAGCGGAAGTACCCATCCTGGGT
Organism: Acidobacteriota bacterium; assembly: GCA_034667225.1. Taxonomy (GTDB): domain Bacteria; phylum Acidobacteriota; class Thermoanaerobaculia; order Multivoradales; family UBA5704; genus DATMER01. The sequence goes on along the minus strand of JAXDKG010000051.1, from coordinate 15,126 downwards.
GTAGGCGGTGCCGACCGTCGTGAAGCAGAACCCGTCCGCCGAGCAACGGATGAGGCTCACTCCCGCGAATCCGGTGAGCGGAGCGCCGGTCTTGGAGTTGACCAGCCGGCCGCTGATCGCCTTGGCAACCGGCAGCTTGCGCACGCTCAAGGTATAGCTGCCGGAGCCGCCGCCTTGGCCGGTGAAATCCCAGTCGTAAGCGCTGGACGCAGCCACGACGAAGACGCCGTCCGGCGGCACCTGGAACTCGATCCGGGCATCCAGCCGGTTGCCGACCGTGGGCTCGTCGTCGGAATACCAGACCAGGCCGCAGGCGGAATTGAAGACGCCGAGGTAGGGGTCCGCCAGCGTGCCCGCGCCCGAGGCGCTGCCCATGTGGTCGATCAGGACCCTTTCGCCGGGCGTGCCGGTGATGCGGTAGTAGTCCACGTCCGGCGTGCCCGGAGGAGTGTCGAGGCTGCCGTTGATGGTGATGGGGAGCGCGGTGGCGCTCACATTCTGGGCCGAGGAACAGGCGCTGTTGGGCTCGGCCTCCACAGTCTGCGCCAGCGCCGGCAGGGCCGTCGCCAGGGCGACTACGAAGAGGAGAACGAAACGGATCCAACGGACGTGTGTCATGTTGTGCTTCCTGTAAGTTATGTCCGTGAAATTCATGAGGCTCAATCCTTCACCTTGTCGTGCTTGAGGGCTTCCCGCTTCTCCTTCTCCGTCAGAGGCGCGAAGCCGTCGGCGCCCTTGCGCAGGCAGAAGAGGTCCTGCATGCCGATCGCCGCGAACGGGTCCTTCTTGTCCGAGGCGTAGGCGCGGGCACAGACCGTCGTGCCGTCCGGGAGCGAGGCCTGGGCCTCGAAGCTGTACGACATCGTGGCCGAGGCGGTCGGCGCCAGCATCACCGACCGGGTAGGGCCGGCGGGGAACTTCGTCATCTCGCCCGGAGCGAAGTCGCCGATCGCGTTCACCAGCGACCAGACGTCGGCCTTGAGAGGGGCCGTGCCGCCGTTGATGACGCGGAGCGTGAACGGGCATGAGCCGCCACGGGAGGAGATCGCGCCGCAGCCAGAATCCAGCGTCAGCCGGACCGGGTACGACTTCAGCGCGACGTCGCCGGCGCTGTAGTTCTGCTGGTCCCCCACGCTGAAGATCTGGCTCACCGCGGTGAAATACTGGTCCGCGGAGACGCGCACGCGGTAGCGGCCGGCCAGCAGCGGCTCTCCCCAAGAGGTCGACTGGAAGCGGAAGCTCCCCTGCGCGTCGGCGTTCTGGGTCGCCGAAACATTGCAGAAGCTGCCGGAAGGCGAGCAGGCCTCGAGCTCCACCAGCGCGAACGGCAGAGTGGCGCCGGCCAGGGGCTGGCGGGTGCTCAGGTCCACCACCCGGCCGCCGATCGAGCCCACCATCACTACCGGGCTCACGGCCACGTCGCCGAGGTCGAGGTCCTGGCTCTCGGCCAGGGGGAAGACCGGCGTCTCCGTGTACATGTAACCGGACGGCGGATAGATCAACAGCGAGTAATCGCCCGCCCGCAGGATGCTTTCCCACATCGACATCGAGTCGATACCCGGTACGAAGCGGAAGAGTCCGTCCGCGCCGGTGTAGAAGTTTCCGACCGCATTGAAGCAGACGTCGCCCTGGCACCTCTGGAGGTACACCCACGCTCCCCGCAGAGGCAGGCCGGTCTTGGAATCCACCAGCCGGCCGCCGACGGCCTGCGCGAGCGCCACCTTCTCGACCTCCAGGGTATAGGTGCCGTCGCTGTCGCCGTTGCCCAGGAACTGCCAGTCGTACGCGCTCGAAGCGGCGATCACGATGACGCCGTCCGCCGGCACGTCCATCTCGATCCTGGCGTCCAGCCAGTTGCCGGATTCGTAGTCGTAATCGGCGTACTCGAGCAGGGAGCAGTCGGCGCTGAAGGCGCCGAGGAAGGGATCCAGCAGCGTGCCGGCGTTGGAAGCCGAGCCCCGCTGGCGGATGATGATCCGGTCGCCGGGTGTGGCGTTGATCCGGTAGTAGTCCACGTCCGGTGTCGTGGGAGGCGTGGTGAGGTCACCGCCGACCGTGAGAGGCAGAGACGCGGCACCCAGATTCTGGGCAGAGAGACAGGCGTTATTGGGCTCGGCTTCCGCAACCTGAGCCCGGGCCGGGGAAGCCGCGAAGGCGATTCCCAGGGCAACGAGAGACGCGGAAAAAAATCGAAGCAGACGGACTTGAGTCATGGTGGTCCTTCCTTGTTGTGAGTCCGCAGGCAGGGTTTCGCCCGGCAATCCATCAGCCGGATCGAAATGGTCCTTCCCTCAGTGAGACAGCCCGTCTGGCCGAATGGAACAACCTCTTGACACCTTCCGCCATTTGGCGTAAAAAGGGCGTAAGATGTCCAGACAAGCCACACTCCCCTTCGTCCCCACGCTGACCCAGATCCCCTCCGATCCGGCCGTGGAGCCGCTGCTCCGGCGAGCGCTTCTCCGCAGAGAGCCGGTCGTTCTTGGAACCGCTGGCGCCGACCCCTATTCGGTCGAGTCGGGCCAGGTCGGTCAGGCGGGGTTCGTCCGTTCCCTGCTCCAGGCCCTCACGCGAGTGGAGGGTCTGGAGGTCGCGATCACCACCCGTTCACCCCGCATCCTCCAGGATCTGAGCCTGCTGACCGAGCTCGATCAGCGGCACATGGTGAGGGTGGACGTCCCGCTTCCCGCGATCGACCCGGAGCTGGCGCTGCGGATCGAGCCGCGAGAGCCCGAGCCCGAGGCCCGGCTGTGGGCCGTGTCGCAACTGGCGGCCGAGGGGATCACGACGCGAGTCGTGGTGAAGCCGGTCCTGCCTGGGGTGAACGACGGAGAGGATGAGCTGAAAGCCCTCTTCAAGGCGGCCGCGGAAGCGGGAGCCCACGACATCATCCTGGAGGCGGTTCCGGCCGCGAGGACTCAGCTCAGCCTGTGGACGGGAGCGAGGAAAAGCGGTCCGGGGCGGGAAGTCCTGCTGACCACCTTCCGCCGCCTGCGCCTGGAGTACGGTTTCCCGCGGAGCCAGCCCAGCCGGGGTTGAGGCTAGCGAGCCAGGGCGCCATGAATGTCGCCCCTTCAAGCAAGCTCACCCTTCTGGAATTCGGATGTGGCTCCCTCCGGTCCCTCCCCCCAGGGAGGGGGAGGGTTGGGTTTGGGGGGAGTAGGAGGGGGGAGCTCCGAAGCTCTCAGCCTTCCCGCTCGCGCCGCTCGAGCTCGCGACGGAGGCGGGCAATCTCTTCTTGGGCGGCCTGCAGCGCCTGATCCTTCTCATCACTCCAGAGCAGCCTTTCGCCAGTCGCGGCGTCAATCAGCCGCACCCACCGTCCTTCGCGGCGGAAGCGGAGGCCCGTGACCTCGCTGAGCAGCGAACCGTCGGCGGCTGGCTCGATCGGCTGGTACTCGCCCTTCACGAGCCGGAGGCCCTGGAGCGGCGGATTCAGGTACTCGCCGAGAGGATCGTCGAGGAAGTACTCTCGCACCCCGAGCCGGGCATAGACCTTCCTCTTCTCCAGATCGTTGCGCCGATCGGAAGTCACCTCGATCACCAGCGTCGGGGGCACCCCCTCCTTCCAGACGAAGTAGGAGCGCCGCAGCGGCTCCTTGGGTATCCCGAACGTAACGAACACGTCCGGGCAGACGCATTGGGTCGGGTCGCCCTGGACGTAGTACATCAGCATGTCCGACCCCACGTAGACGTCCGGAGCGTCGCGGTAGCGCAGCTCCAGCGCCATGGTCAGCTCGCGGATCTCCTTACCATGAATCCCTGTCTCGCCCATGGGCTGGCCGTCGCGCTCCGGATAGAAGGCGTCTTGCTTGAGAGGAATCGCTGCCATTGGTGACTTCCTTTCTCCAGCCGGCGACGAAACGGCGCCAGACCGCGGCGGGAGCATGTCCTTCGGCGACGAATCTACCATGGTCCGCTACCTGTACCTGGGAATGAAACCTTTTCCGTGGAAGTGAAGGGCGGTCACGCTTTCGGGAAGACCTTCCAGCGTCTCGATCTGCCGGATACCCACGTCCAGCGACTGCAAGGAAGGCGGCAGGTCGTCCAGCGTGTCGATCGGAGTGAAGCTGATGTCGAGGCTGCTCAGCTTCCGGAGGTTGCGCGGCAGCTTTCGCACCTCGGTGTTCCGGAGATTCAGCTCCTCCAGGCCGTCGGGAAGCGGAGGCAGCAGCTCCTGCGGCGAGCCGTCGAGGTCGAGGCTTTGAAGCCCCGCCGGAAGAACGACGCCTTGAAGCCCCGTCGGATGAACGCGGCCTTGAAGCTCCGGCGCCTTCAGCCGTTTCAGGGACTCGGGTAATCTTGGCGGCAACCAGGCCATGGTGAGCGACTCGAGGCCCTCAGGCAAACGGAGGTCCGAACTACGGGTGCCCAGGTCCAGGCTTTGACGAGTGATCAAATCCCCGTCCCGGCCGACGCCGAGAACCCTTGCCTGGATTTCCAGCAGCTTCAGGCCTCGCGGCAATTGCTCGCTCAGCAAAACCCAATCGGAAACGACCTTCAGCGAAACGAGCTGATCCGGCAAACTGCGCAGCCGCACGCCTGCGTCGATCACCGGCATCTTGATGGCGAGCGAGCGGAGCGCTTGAAGAGGCGAGCAATCGATCACAGGCGCATACACCCTGATGTCATTGACTTGGATCGAAGAGTCGTCGGCATTCAGGAGCCAAGAGTCAAGCTCCAGGCTCTCAATGGCGGAAGGCAGGTCCGAGAGCGGAGGAACCTTACCCCCCTGAAGCGAGAGGGCTCGTAGAGTGAGAGGAAAGGTCTTGACGCTGATGGGATAGTGCTCCTCGAGCTTCAGCGATCGCAGCCCGGCCGGGAAGACATCCCGGCGAGGCCGGGGCCCGCTGGGCGGGATGAGCGACTCCGAAAGAAGGCTCACCGGCTCGGACTTGGAGCCGAGAGTCAGAGACTGGAGGCTCCCGAGCTTTCTAAGATCAAGATCCGGAAATCCCGGCGAAATCATCAAGCGCAGCGATCTCAGCGAGCGCGGCAAGGTGCCCAGGGCGACAGCATCGTTGGCGAGATCCAGGTCCAGGGACGTCAAACGATCCGAGAGACCGGCAAAGGTCGGGAGCCGGTTGGCCCCGAGCGTCAGCGACGTGAGCGAAGACGGCAGCCCCGACAGGTCCGCAAGCCTGGACTCCCCGACCTTCAGCGTCTCCAGCCCGGCAGGCAGCCCATCCAGGTTCTCCAGCACTCCGTCCTCGACGGTCAACGTCTTCAGCCGCTTCGCGCGGCTCAGCCAATCCAGCCGGGTCACCGTCCCCGGCAGGGTTAGCTCCTCCAACCGCCCCAGGTGACCGTAGAGGTCCGGCGGCAGGCCCCAGGTGGCGAGCAGGACTTGGTGCTCCCTTTTCTGGCTGTATTGAACCAAGCCGCTCGCGGCCACGAAGAGCGCCAGGGTGGCGGCAATCAGCGCGTAGCGGTTCCTTCGGGTGCGCCGCAGCGAGAGCCGCACGAGCTCCCGCTTGTCTGCCTCGTCCTTCCCCCACTGGATCTGGTCCTTGTACCGCAACGCCTCCTTCAAGTCCCACCTGGGGAGCAGATGCCGCCGATCCTGCGCCCAGACCCGGTATCCGCGCTCCAGAGCCAAGCCCGCCCGTTCGGCCTCCGCCAGAATCACCCCGGTCAGCTTCCGGATCGCTGGAATCAACCGCTCGTGCACCAGCCGGTACCGGGCAAGCTCTCCAGGCAGCTCCTCCAGCACCCGCGCCTTGCCGGAAGCGAAAAACCTCAACGCCGCCGCGAAGCGCGGCGGGCTGGCAGGCTTGACCGACTCCTCCAGCTCCGCGAGCGTCCGACCCTCGGCCAGCCGCTGATCCTTCTCCAGGTCCACCAGGGAGAGCAGGCCCCGCAGCACCTCCGGCCGCTCGGCCTCGGGAAGCTGCTCCAGAAGCCTCTCTAGATACCGAGTCAACAGCCCCGCCTGGCCGCCGCTCTCGCGGAAGTCATCCAGCGACAGCGACCCGTCCGGCCGATCTCCGGCCAGCTCGCTCAGTACGAGGAGGCTGATGCCGATGTCCGCGGGCGAGACCTTGCCCTCGACGGCCACGCCCTCCACCAGCTCCTCGACGAGCTTCTGGTCGACCGGCAGGCTCCCTTCCTCCGCCAGCACTGCGATCACCTTCTCGGCTGCCTTCGGAGAAAACCGCTGGAGAGACAAAGTCTCCATTCGGAGCTGAACTGCCTCCGGCAGGCTGAGCTCGAAATCCCGCCAGACCGGCAGGAACTCGCGCCGGAAGGCCACTACCCAGGTTGCCCGGTACGGCGGGTCCCCCGCGGCGACCTGCCTCAGCAGCTCGAAGATCCGGGGATTTCCCTCGGGCGAAAGCTGCTCGGCCTGGTCGATCACCACCACCCGGTGACCTGACGCCACCGCGGCCGCCAGATCCTCGAACGCCTTCGGAGCCTTCTCCTCATCCTCCCAGCCGACTCGGACCGCGTGCAGCAACTTCGCCTCGGAGTCGGTGGGCAGGGCCTCCCAATAGAGGACCGGAATCTTGTCGTCCTGGAGATGATGGGCGAGCCCGGCACGAAGGAGCGAGGTCTTGCCTACGCCCGACTCGCCCATGAGCGCGACGAGCGGCTTCTGGTCGTCCAGAATCCAATCCCGGAGCCTGTTCAGGTCGTCGTTGCGGCCCAGGCGGGCGAACAGCTCAGCGTCCTGGGGGCCAAAAGGGGCAGGTCCCTTGATGGCCGCGGGCTTCGGCTTCGCCTCGGGAAGCGGCGCGACAGCCTTCTTCCAGATGCGCCAGGCGGCGAATCCCAAGAGAAAGAGGCCGAGGACCACCAGTACCCCGGTTACCCAGGGCAATGCCGGCGTCAGAAAGGGCAGCAGCTCCGCGAGCTTCGGAAGCAGCGGGATCGCTCCCAGAAGAAGGAAACCCAGGAGCGCAAGGGCCAACTCGCGAGGCCCATAGCGCAGGATCTGAACGATCTTGCGCGTGCTCGCTACAAAATCCTCCGCCCTGTTGTCCGGCGTCATCGGCATCCCTCCTGGTCAGCGAATTTTCATTGTGCCACGGATGGCGAATCACACCGTAACCGCCGGGAGGGCCCCCACCCCTCCCGGCCACGGTTCCTATACTTTTCCCACACGTGTGCCAAGGGCCGGGCCAGGGTCCCGTGACACGGATTCAATTGTCAATGAACAGAAGGGGCGGGCCGAAGCCCGCCCCTCGGATACCTCAACTACCTACTACCGCTACTGCTCACTACCCTGCGACTGCGACTCCGGCGCGGGAGCCTCCGGCAGCGGCGGCGGTTCCGGCTCCTCGACGGCGGGCCGGCGGGAGCGGCCGCGGAGCGGGGCAGTCCCGAACTGCACGAGCTGCTCGCTGCGCGGCCCCAGACCCAGCTTCGCCGCGGACTGGAGGAGCATGACCAGGTCACGGCCACGGTCCACAATCTCCTTCAGCTCCTGCGTGGTCGCCTGGCGCGTCGCGGTGTGCGACTCCTGCCGCACCTTGGCTTCCTCCGCCTCCCCTACCGTGTTCTGCAGCTCCTCCCGTATCTGGCTCACGTCCGGCATCTTCGCCGCGTGCTCCTCCGTCGCGGCCAGGACCTTTTTGAAGGTCTGGATCACCTTGGCATAGTTCCCGATGTTCGGCATGGTCTTTCTCCTTTCTTGGGGTTCGTTCTTCGTTTGCGCTCTCTAGGCCACATGGCCCAGCTTGAGCGCCGTCTGCATCAGCTTCCCAGCCATCCCGGGCCGGGGCATACCCTCGATCGTGAAGACCGCCCTCTTGGCCGTCACGTTCAGCCGGATCCGCTGACGGTCACAGGTCGCCAGCCCGCTCAGCAGCGCGGACACCTGCTCGCGCACCGCCTTCTGCTGCAGGAGGTCCTGCACCCGCTCCGGTTTCAGCGACGGGTCCGTCCCCGGAAGCCACGAATCCTGCTCCGCCGGTTCCGGCTGCACCTCCACCTGCACCTGCACTTCGTTCTTCTCGCTGCTCATACAACTCTCCTTTCTTCGAACATCCGGGCCTTCATGGCTCCGGAAGCGTGAGATCAAGCTCCACAACATTCACAACGCCTGCTTGGCACATCTGCAACCGATCCTGAATTCCAGAACAGCTCGACTTCGATTCAGTGGTGGGAGTATGAATCGGGTTTATTGCGACTGTCAAGCCCGAATCTCTACATTTTTTGCGATTCTCTAGCGAGATGCTGCCATTCCTCGCCTTAGAGGGAGCTTTTCCTTACATCGGGAACGCGGGGATGGCATTCGAGCCCAAGATTGGTGGCCAGCGTGAGAATCCCGATCGGGCTCCGCGACGGCACTTCACTTTCCAGAGGCCATTTCGCCGTGGGCTGCTGGAGCCATTCCGGCATCGGCTCGTCCCGAGGCGAGGAGGATTGGAGATGTTTCAGAAGAAGATGCAGCGCGCCGCGGTGGTCCTGCTCACAGCGGCCCTGCTGCTCACCGCCCCACTCCAGGCCGCCGGCTGGACAACCCGCGAGGCTCCCGGACTGTTGGAGACGGCTTGGGGCTGGCTTGTGGAGTGGGTCATCGGCGGCAACCCCGCCGAGCCGTCACTCCGCTCTGTGACTGCGACCGACAAAGTTCCCATCCCGCCCGCACCCAGAAAAGATGACGGAGGCGCCATCGATCCCAACGGTTAGCCCTTGCTGATAACCGGGGGCGGCCCTGCTGCTCCCGGTCCTTTCGCGGTCCGCTGGCTCCTGTGTCAAAATAGGAGCCTCGAAAGGAGACTGCGTTGACTGACCATCCCACCCCGGAGGATCTGAAGGATTTCGTGCGCGGGAAGCTCGACCGCGAGCGAGCCGGCATCGTCCTGCGCCACGTGCTCCGCGGCTGCCGGACCTGCCGCCCCGAGGTCGCCGAGCCTCTGACCCCCGTCACGCCCTCCATCGAAGATTACGACGCGGCCATCGACCGGGCGTTCGCCAGCGCGCGCGCCTTCCACCGGAAGCAGGAGTCAGAGCGGCAGGAGCTGCAGCGGATTCTTGCCAAGTTGAATAGGAAGGGGGACGAGGACCTGAGCTCGCTGTCTCCCGCGAAGTACGGCCCGATCCTCGTCGAGGCGCTCCTGGAGCGGAGTTGGGCGCTGCGGCATGAGGATCCGGGGCGGATGAGGGACCTGGCCCACCTCGCCAAGATAGCCGCAGGCCAGCTGAGCATCCCCAAGTACGGCCAGGAGCGGGTCGCCGATCTCCAGTGCCGGGCGTGGGCCGAGTACGCCAACGCCTGCCGGGTCGCAGAATGCCTCGACGAGGCGGAGACCGCCTTCCATCAGGCCTGCATCTACCAGGACGAGGGCAGCGGGGACCCACTGCTGGCGGCGCGGGTGATGGACCTCCTCTCGTCCCTATACCGTGCCCGCCGCAAGTTCACCAGGGCGCGGGAATTGCTCCTCCTGGTCCACAAGGCCTATCTCCAGTTCGGGCAAAAGCACTACGCGGGGCGTGCGCTCCTAGGCATGGGGATTTACACCGGCTACTCCGGAGAGCCCGAGAAGGCTCTCCGCCTGCTGCAGCGCGGCCTGAGGCTCGTCGACGAGTCGTTCGATCCGGAAATCGTCTTCATCGCAGTGCACAATCAGCTCTGGTTCACGGCGGACTGCGGCAGATTCGAGGAGGCGCAAAAGCTCGTCTTCCTGAACCGCTGGCGCTACGAGGGCGCGGCGAAGCTGAACCGGATCAAGCTTCGCTGGCTGGAGGGTCGGATCGACGCAGGGCTGGGCAAGCACGAGCGGGCCGTGAACGTGTTCAGCGAGGTGCGGGACGATTTCGAAGAGGCCGAGCAGAGCTTCCCCGCGTCGCTGGTAGCGCTGGACATGGCGCTCTCGCTCCTGCACCAAGGAAAGACGGAAGAGGCCCAGGACACGGTGCTCGAGGCCGTGGAAACGTTCCGCCGGCTGGTCATCGAGCGGGAAATGCTGGTCGCGTTGCGCTTCCTGCAGCAGGCCTTCTCGCTCGGCCTCGCAAAGATCGCTCTACTGGAGGACGTGATCGCGTTCCTCCACAGGGCGGAGCACGATCCAGAGGCGAAGTTCGAGCCCCGGCCGCTGTAATGGCCAAAGGCCCCTCACCCAGGAGGTGAGGGGTCCTACCCCATCCGGTCGAGGACCTTGTGGAGGGCCTTGGCCATCATCTTTTCCAAGACCTGCTCCAGATCCGCGCTGCCGCCGTCCGTTTTCTGCTGCTGCGACGACATCGGCTCCGAGTCCTCGAACTCGAGGTCGGCCAGGTTGAGCGACCCGCCCCAGGGAGCGTTGCCGGTGCGCTGGTATTCGTCCAGCGTCTCCCGCAGCCGCGACGCGCCCGCGCTCGGCGCCCGCTTCTTCTTGGGGAAGGCGAGCTGGAAGAGCTCCTCCGGCTCCACTCCGATCACCCGCGCGATGGCCACGACATGGTCCACCTTCAGGTCGATCATCCCGGAGAAAAGCCGGCTGAGGTAGCTGCCGCTCAGGCCCAGCTTGCGCTCCACGTCACGGTTCGTGAAGCCCAGCACCTTCATTGCAGTCTTGAGCATCGTCCGCAGACGACGGACTTCGGCGCTCGGCTCCGTTTGAATCTCGGTCTTTTTTCTTTTGGGTGACATTGTAGTGCGAGCCTACATCAGGGGACAGGCAAAGCACAAGTGGTCGTCTTCTTCCGCGACTCTTGACAGTGACGGCGCTCCCCGTGCAATCATTGTATGGGTATTCGGACCACGCTACTTTTGCCGCTCAAGGGAGACAAGATGACGAACATGCCTGTGACCGTAGTGCTGCGGGAGGGAGCCGAGGGGGAACCGGAGTGGACGTTGTCGGTGCGGGGCCGGGCCGAGCAGGCGCGGGTGGAGCTGCGCACGGCGCGGGCCCGCATGGTGATCGCGCCGGAGACCCTGGAGCCGGACGTGCTGGCCCAGGTGCTCGGGACCGCGGACGAGCTCGAGGCCATCCAGGGGCGTCTGCGCCGTCTGGCCAACGAGGTGCCCGAGCCGCCGGACGAGATGCTGGACCACGAGATGCCCTACGACCTCCACACAGAGCTTCTGACCACCCTGGAGTGCGTGGCCGAGGACGACCTGGGAGCCGCCATCGGCAAGCTCCGCACCGCTGCCGCCGCCACTCCCGAGCAGCTCCGCAGGCTGTGGGAGGAGGACCGGTTCCCCGAGGTCGTCGAGGTGGTGGAGGACGAGGAGCAGGGGGAGGGATAGGCGATTGCGGAGCCGGGTTGGACGGTTGAGCCCGCCGGTCGGGCCCTGCAACCGGCCGGTGTCCATCCGACACCCGCGGGTTGGCGTCCGGCACCGGCGGGTTGGACCTCCTGAGCCACGGGTTCACGCTTCCAACCCGCGGGTTGAGCCTCCGGACCCGCCGGTTGGACCGTCCACCCCGCCGGTTTCTGTCCGATACCCGCTGGTTTTCGTCCGAAAACGTCGGCTCGAACCGTCCGCCCCGCGGGTGAGCCCGCGGGTGAAACGGACTGGGTTATAATCCCGCCTGCTTCTCAGCCCAGAGCCGACAACACCCAAGCCTTCTCAGGAAACCCACGCATGAGCCGATCGGTCGTAGTCTGTCTTCTCGCCTCCGCCTTTCTTGCCCACTCCGCCCAGGCCGGCACGGTGTACATCCCCTTGCCGGGACTGACGCAGGTCGGCAGCGCCTCGTACGAAGCGGAGGTCATGGTCTCCAACACCGTTGCCCAGCCGGCGAGCGTCAACCAGGTCCTCGTGGCCGCGGATACGGACGGCAACCAGCGTGCCGGCCAGCCCGCGACACTCCAGGTGCTCGGCAACCTGACCGCGATCGTGAAGCCCGGGGCCGGGTTCCGCGGCCTCTTCGAGCTCTCAGGCTCGCCGAACGTGCGTTATGGCGCGCGCCTCGCGGGCAAGGGTCAGGCCGGCGTGCTGGGCGTGGCCCTGCCGGTCGTCACCTCGGAGAACCTCGTGGCAGGCGGCGGCTCTCTCACCCTTCAGGGGCTCACCGCGAGCGCGACCCGGTCCACGCACCTGGCCCTGGCGAACGTGTCCAAGTTCGCGGCCCAGTGCACCGTCTCCCTGGCCAGGCTCGACGGCTCGGCCCTGGGCGCTGCCTTCACGGTTACGCTCCCGCCGGTGTCGTCGAGCTACCGCATCGGCGTCCTCGGAGCCGTGGAGGTTTCGGATGCCCGGGCCGCGGTGAGCTGCAGCCGGGACTTCTTCGCCTATGCCCTGCTGACCGACAGCGCAACGGGCGAAGTGGCGGTGGTGGAGCCCTCGGGGAGCGGCGAGTCGTCCCTCACGGTGCCGGGCGCGGAGCCGGAGTGCCCGGCGGGGGCGACCTGCTTCATGGCCAAGGGGGTGGTGCACAGGCCGACGACGTCGGCGCCGGTCGGCCGGCTGACCTTCGCGGCCCCGGCCGGAGCGTTCACCCGCCTGCGGCTGACGCTCGACGTCACGGTGGGCGCCTGGTACCCCAAGGACCCGGACGGCAAGCACCTGATCTACTGGTTCGTGATCAACAGGAACCAGGACATGCCCGGCATGCTCTACTTCCGCGGGCCGGACGCCTTCACGGCTCTGGCGCGGCACGGCATCGCGACCAAGCACGCGGACAAGATCAAGATCGTCAAGCCCTTCCAGGCGATTCCCGGCCGCACCTACCGGATCGTGAACGACTACGACATGGGCAAGAGCAAGTACACGGTGACCATCACCGACCTGGCCAGCGGCGAGCTCAAGCAGACCCTGGAAGGCACCCCGAACGTCTCCAAGGTGAACATCAAGGCCGGCGACCGCTTCCTCCTGGATATGGGCTTCGCCGAGGGCGCCATCCTGGATGAGGTGCCGACGTTTGGGTGGACTTACAGTGATGTGGTGGTGGAGGCGTACAAATAAGCGACTATTTCGAGCTGGTGGGTGCGATCACGGAGATCGAACCGATCGCCGCAGGCACCGCCATCCGCCAGCTCAAATCGTTACGGGAGCAGTACGGCGAGGGCCGCTGGAGCAAGCTCAAGGGGATCGGGATGGTCCGTCTGCCGAATGGTACAATCCGCAAGGCGGAGTTGCACTGGTACGAGGCTCACGGCATCGGCAAAAGACGGATGAAAATCAAGAGCTTCCTGGATTGACAGGTATGACCAGCCACGACGAGCACGCTCACTTCGCCGTCTGCGTCCGCAACGAGGGCCTGGATGACCTTGAGCTGCGCAAGCTCTATCAGGTCCTGCCCGACGAGTCTGCTGCCGGCAGCGGCTTCCTGCGGGTGATCGACGATTCCGGCGAGGACTACCTGTACCCCGCCGGCAACTTCCTGCTCGTCGAGCTTCCCCCTGCTGTCGAGGATGCCCTCGCCGCCCTGGCTTCGTAGCTTCCTACCTCCGCCCAACCGAGGCGTGCATCTCCTGCAGTGACCTGACCGCCAAGCCGTCGCGCTGGAGAGCCGCGATGCCTTCCACCGCGGCCATGGCTCCCGAGAGTGTGGTGATACAGGGAATGTCGTGCTTAAGGGCCGTGCGGCGGATGATGCCGTCGTCCTCGTGCGACTCGCGGCCCAGCGGGGTGTTCACCACGAGGTCGATCTCGCCGTTGATCAGGTGGTCCACGACGTGCGGCCGCGCCTCGTCGTGAACCTTCTGCACGGTCTTCACTGCAAGGCCGTGTTCCACCAGGAAGGTCGCGGTGCCGGATGTCGCGACCAGGCCGAAGCCCAGCTCGGAGAGGCGCCTGGCCACTGGGAGAAGGAACGGCTTGTCCCGGTCGTGCACCGAAAGAAAAGCCGTGCCCTCCAGCGGTAGCTGATGGCCGGCTCCGAGCCAGGCCTTGGCGAAGGCGTTGCCGAAGGCGCCGCTCGCTCCCATGACCTCGCCCGTGGACTTCATCTCCGGACCGAGGATCGGATCGACTCCCGGGAACCGCCGGAACGGGAAGACCGGCGCCTTGACGAAGACTCCGGGCACCCGCGGCTCTTCCGTGAAGCCCATCGACTCCAGGCTCTCCCCTGCCATCGCCCGCACTGCCAGCTTGACCAGCGGCACGCCCACGGCCTTGGCGATGAACGGCACGGTGCGCGAGGCCCGCGGGTTCACTTCCAGCACGTAGACGTGGCCGTCCTTGAGCGCGAACTGGACGTTCATCAGCCCCACCACCCCGAGCCGCAGCGCCAGGCGGCGGGCGATGTCCCGCATGACGTCCTGGTCCGCCTGCGAGACCCTGTAAGGAGGGAGAACCGCGACCGAGTCGCCGGAGTGGATGCCCGCCTCTTCGATGTGCTGGAGCACCCCCGCCACGACCGCGGCGGTGCCGTCGCAGAGGAGATCCAGATCGACCTCGAAGGCATCTTCGAGGAAGCGGTCCAGGAGCACCGGGTGGCCGGGGGAGACGTCCGCGGCCTCTTTCATGTAGCGCCCCAGGGTGGACTCGTCGTAGCAGACGGCCATGGCCCGGCCGCCGAGCACGTAGCTCGGCCGCACCACGACCGGGAAGCCGATCCGCCGCGCCACGACAGTCGCCTCTTCGAGCGAGGTGGCCGTGCCATTCTCGGGCTGGCGGATCCCCTCCTCGGCCAGAAGGGCGCCGAAGAGCTTGCGGTCTTCCGCGAGGTCGATGGCGTGCGGCGACGTCCCCCAGATCGGCACGCCCGCGGCGGCGAGGCCCCGGGCCAGCTTGAGCGGCGTCTGGCCGCCGAGCTGGACTATCACCCCTTTCGGCTGCTCACGCTCGATCACGGCGAGCACGTGCTCCAGGGTGAGGGGCTCGAAGTAGAGGCGGTCGGAGGTGTCGTAGTCGGTCGAGACCGTCTCGGGGTTGCAGTTGACCATGACGGTCTCGTAGCCGGCGGCCGAGAGGGCCATGGCGGCGTGCACGCAGGAGTAGTCGAACTCGATGCCCTGACCGATCCGGTTCGGCCCGCTGCCGAGGATGAGCACCGCCGGCTTCTCGCGCGGCACCACCTCGGACTCGGTCTCGTAGGAGCTGTAGTGGTAGGGCGTCCGCGCGGCGAACTCGGCGGCACAGGTGTCGACGGTCTTGTACACCGGCCGGATGCCCAGCGCGTGCCGCACCCCGCGGACCACGTCGGAGCTGAGACCGCGGATCTTGCCGAGCTGCTCGTCGGAGAAGCCGTGCCGCTTGGCCCGCCGCAGCAGTCCCGGGGTGAGCTCGTGGGCGGCGGTGACCTCGGCGGC
>JAXDKG010000050.1:0-152796 GCA_034667225.1 Acidobacteriota bacterium | reverse complement strand
CCGCCGATCCAGACGTCCTCACCGTCGCAGATCGCGTCGACGTCGACCTCGATCGCGTTCTCCAGGAAGCGGTCGAGGAAGACCGCGCGCCCGGCGAAGCCACCGCCGGTGGGGCGCGCGCCGGCCGAGGGCGCCGAAGTGCCGCCGGCCGCTGCGTCGGCTGCCGCCGCGTCCTCCTCGAAGCGCAGCTGCTCGGCCCCGACGCGCTCGCGCCGGAGGTAGTCCTTGAGGCCGTCGAGCGAGTAGACGATCTCCATCGCGCGGCCGCCGAGCACGTAGCTCGGGCGCACGAGCAGCGGGAAGCCGACCTCGGGCGCGACGCGCACCGCCTCCTCGACCGAGTGCGCGGTCGCGTAGGGCGGCGCCTCGTAGCCGAGCTCGGCCAGCAGAGCGCCGAAGCGCCCGCGGTCCTCGGCCCGGTCGATCGCGTCCGGCGAAGTGCCGAAGATACGGACGCCTGCAGCCGCCAAACGACCTGCCAGTTTGAGGGGCGTCTGGCCGCCGAGCTGCACGACGACGCCTGCCGGCCTCTCCCGCTCGATCACGTTCATCACGTCCTCGAACGTGAGTGGCTCAAAGTAGAGGCGGTCCGAGGTGTCGTAGTCGGTCGAAACCGTTTCAGGGTTGCAGTTGAGCATGATGGTCTCGAAGCCGGCATCCCGCAGAGCGAAGGCGGCGTGGACGCAGCAGTAATCGAACTCGATCCCCTGGCCGATCCGGTTCGGGCCGGAGCCCAGGATGACCACTTTGGGGCGGTCGTCGGGCTCGACTTCGTCTTCCTCGCCGAAGGTGGAGTACAGGTAGGGAGTCGTGGCCGGGAACTCGGCGGCGCAGGTGTCCACCCGCTTGTAGACGCGGCGGATTCCTGATCGAGCGCGCGCCGCGGCGAGGTCCTTTTCCGGGCAGCTCACGAGGGCGGCGATCCGCGCGTCGGTCAGGCCGGTCAGCTTGGCCTTGCGCAGCAGCGGCCGGGGGAGCGAGCGCAGGTCCCAGCAGGCGAGCTCGGCTTCCAGCTCGACGATCTCCTGGATCTCGCGCAGGAACCAGGGATCGATGTGGGAGACCTGCGTGACCTCTTCGACGGTCCAGCCCTGGCGCAGGGCGGCGAAGACGGCGAAGAGGCGCTCCCAGTTCGGGGTGGCGAGCCGGCCGCGCAGGCGCACGGGATCGGACATCCGGCGCTCGCGGTCGGCCATGCTGCCGTCGAGCTCCAGCGCCGAGAGCGCTTTCATCAGCGCCTCGCCGAAGGTGCCGCCCATGGCCATGACCTCCCCCACCGATTTCATGGAGGTGCCGAGGGTGGTCGGCGACTCGGGGAACTTCTCGAAGGCCCAGCGCGGGATCTTGACGACCGTGTAGTCCAGGGTGGGCTCGAACGCGGCGTAGGTCTTGCCGGTGATGTCGTTGGCGACCTCGTCGAGCGTGTAGCCCACGGCGAGCAGGGCCGCGATCTTGGCGATGGGAAAGCCGGTGGCCTTGGAGGCCAGGGCCGAGCTGCGGGAGACGCGCGGGTTCATCTCGATGACCACGCGCTCGCCGGTCCCGGGATGCACCGCGAACTGGATGTTGGAGCCGCCGGTCGCGACGCCGACCCGCCGGATGACCTTGAAGGCGTCGTCGCGCATGTCCTGGTACTCGCGGTCGGAGAGGGTCTGCTGGGGCGCGACGGTGATCGAGTCGCCGGTGTGGACTCCCATGGCGTCCACGTTTTCGACCGAGCAGACGACGATGGCGTTGTCCGCGAGGTCGCGCATGACCTCCAGCTCGAACTCCTTCCAGCCGAGGACGGATTGCTCGACCAGGATGCGGCCGACCGGGCTCGCGTGGAGCGCGGTCTCGACGATCTCTTCCAGCTCTTCGCGGTTGTAGGCGACGCCGCCGCCTTCGCCGCCGAGGGTGAAGCTCGGGCGGATGATGACCGGGTAGCCGATGCCTTCCCTGCCGCCAATACCGGAGACGATCTCGCGGGTCTCTTCCAGGTTGGCGGCGTAGCCGCTCCTGGGGACCTTGAGCCCGATCTCTTCCATGGCCTGCTTGAAGAGGAGGCGGTCCTCGCCCAGGCGCAGGGCGCCGACGTTGGCGCCGAGGACCTCGACGCCCAGGCGCTTCAGGGCGCCGCGCTCCTCCAGGGCCAGGGTGAGGTTGATGCCGGTCTGGCCGCCGACCGTGGGGAGCAGGGCGTCCGGCCGCTCGCGCTCGAGGATCTTCTCGACTACCTCGGGGACCAGGGGCTCGATGTAGGTGGCGTCGGAGAACTCGGGGTCGGTCATAATCGTCGCCGGGTTGGAGTTGACGAGGATCACGCGGTAGCCCTCGCGCCGCAGGACGCGGCAGGCCTGCGTACCCGAGTAGTCGAACTCGCAAGCCTGACCGATGACGATCGGGCCGGAGCCCAGGACGAGAATGGAGCGGATGTCAGAGCGCCGGGGCATGGTGGGGCGCAGCATAGCCGAACCCACGCCTGGGGTTGAAACCCCAGGCTAGAAAAGTACAGCCCCCATCCGGGGCTGGAGGCACAGCAGGCTGTGCCTCGTCACCAATGCGTCCGGAAACTCGCCCCCAGAGGGGGCGATACCCTTCTAGCCTGGGGTTTCAACCCCAGGCTAGGCAATTCATTGCACACATGCTATAGATGCCCGCTGAAGTCCGCAGTCGCCGTACCTTTTACACCCGCCGCGAAGTGGCTCGTCAGGGGAGTGCAGCATGGTCAAGAGCCCCCTTCTCGTCCTGGTGGCCGGCGTAATCCTCTCTGCCGTTCCCGGGTTTGCCGCCGTCCCACGGTTCGACACCGCCGACGTGGTCCTGAAATCCAGTCAGGCCTTTGACTCGCGCTCGGGCACGAATCCCTTCACTTCCGTGACGCTCACCGCCAAGGTGACCTCGCCGTCGGGCAAGATCTACACGGCGCGCGGCTTCTTCGACGGGGATGGCGCGGGGGGCCCGGCGGGGGACGTCTTCCGCATCCGCCTCTTCGCCGACGAGCACGGCACCTGGACTTGGAGCACTACGAGCAACCGGGCGGAGCTCAACGGCAAGTCCGGCAGCTTCGTCTGCTCGGGCACGCTCGCGGGAGCCTTCGGAGGGGGGCCGATCGCCATCGATCCCGCCAGCCCGCGGACCTTCAAGTACCGCAATGGCCGGCCGGTCTACCTGGTGGGCAAGTTCCTCGACTCCGAAGCCCCGGCGCCGATCCAGTTCTCCCATACCCTGTTCTCCGAGGAGATGGCCGACGACGATCGCGAGGCCATGTTCGCCCGCCACACGGCCATGGGCCTGAACAAGATGAACGTCTACGTGGCGAACAAGGGGGACTACGGGCACGTCTCCACCACCCCCTGGGTCGGGACGGCGACCAGCAACGACAAGACCCGCTTCGATCTCGGCCGCTGGCATCTGTACGAGGCCTGGGTGCGCCGGATGCGCGACGAGGGCATGGCCGCGCAACTCTGGTTCTTCGCCGACGACTCCGACTTCGGAGACCTGCCCGATGCCGACCGCAAGCGGTTGATCGAGTACGGCATGGCCCGGCTGTCCGGCTATGTGAACACCGTGTTCGTCCTCGCCCTGGAGTGGCAGGAGGGGTGGACCACGACCGAGGTGGGGACCAATGCCTCCTACCTCCAGACCCAGAATCCCTGGGACCGGCTGGTCAGCGTGCACGGCGTCACCGGGGACTTCGAGTTCCCCGGCGCCGCCTGGGCCGACTACATGGACATCCAGGCCGGCAACGAATCGGATCACGGGCAGGTCCATTTGACGGGCCTGCTGCACCGGGAGCTCGCGCTGAAGCCGCTGATCCAGGAGGAGCACGGGCTGGGCGAGGAGACCACGGCCCAGCGGCAGAATGTCTGGGCGGCCTTCACCGCGGGCGCCGCCTCGACCGGCACGGGCGCCTTCCTGAAGCCGCTGTCGCGCTTCGTCTCGACCGTGCGCTTCGAGCGGCTGGCGCCGTCGCTGCTCCGGGTCGCCTCGGGCGGCGCCTACGCGGCCGAGGACGCGGGGCGCTTTTATGTCCTCTATCTCTACGATGGCGGGCCCGTCCTCCTCGATCTCTTGACCGTCGCGGGTCCGCTCAAATCAGAGTGGTTCGATCCCAGGAAGGGGACGTTCTCGCCGGGGCCGACCCTCGCGGGCAACGGCCTCCGGACGGTGACTCCTCCGGACGGCCAGGATTGGGTGATGACGCTGTCCGCCCCGCCGGCTCCCCCGGCGCCTTCCTCTTTCTACACGGTGACGCCCTGCCGGGTGCTGGACACTCGGAGCGAGGGAACGCCATGGTCGGGGGCGGAGCGGCGCCGGGTGGCGCTGGGCGGGAATTGCGGAGTGCCGGCCACGGCCCGGGCGGTCGCGGTCAACGTGACCGCGGTCGACGCCACCGGCGCGGGGCACTTCACCTTCTGGCCCGTGGGCGGGCCGCAGCCGGCGGCCTCAGCCGTCAACTACGCCCCAGGAAAGACCCGGGCGTCCGCCGCGATCCTCCCTCTGGCCGACGACGCCACGCTCCTCGCCCAGCCTTCGGGCGGCACGGTGCACCTGATCCTGGATGTCACCGGCTACTTCGAATGAGGCTCCCTCTCCCCCGGCACGGGGGAGAGGGCTGGGGAGAGGGGGAATGGGATCAACTGTGGCATGGGGTTGGCATGTGTTGAAGACAGCCCTTTAAGGGTATGGGAGACTTCTATATGGACAAAGCCAATGTCGAGCGGATTCACCTCCTCCTCAAGCGGCACGAGCAGATGATGGAGGAGAAGAGGCTCAACCCCGAGGAGTTTCTCCGTCAGAACGAGCAGTTCCAGGAGGCGTTCGGCCGCGTCGCGCGGTCGACGATCGTCCCGATCCTCGAGGAGATGAAGGACATCCTCGTGGGCAAGGTCGAGTCGGCCTCGATCTTCCACAAGCGGACCGCTGCCGGGCTGCGCGTGAAGCTGGACCGCTGGGAGGATTTCGAGCGGTCGGTGCTGTTCTTCGGCGACGCCTCCACGCAGACCGTGCGGGTGACGCACGAGGGCGTGGGATTCGGGCTGCTCAGCAAGAAGCTCGGCCTTCAGCACGTGACGCCTGAGCTGGTCGAGGAGGAAGCCATGAAGTTCCTGCGGCGCCTCTTCGGGCAGGAGCAGCTTCGCCAGCCCATGCACATTTCGGATCCCTCCGACCGCCGCAGATCCCTGGGCTCGCCCACCGCAGTGCGGGGCGGCGACTACCAGTTGGTCCGCGTCTAGCAGGGGAGGGGCTCGCCCGGGGCTCGCCCCCTCCCCCTTCCCGCTCAGCTCTGCAGGTTGGTCGGCACGCCCTCGGGGTAGGTCTCGGCGATCACCTGCTCGATGTACTCGATCCGGTGGCCCGGATTCGGGTGCGTGCTGAAGAACTCCGGCTGGCGTCCGCCGCCGCCGGCCTCTTCCAGGATCTTCATGACTCCCAGCATGGCCCTCGGGTCATAGCCGGACTCGGCCAGGAAGCGCACGCCGAGCTTGTCGGACTCGAGCTCGTCCTGCCGTCCGAACCGCATGTTGACCATCTGGCCGATCAGCACGGCCACGGCGGCGTTGTTGCGGCTCGAAGGGTTGTTCGGGTCGTAGGTGGCGAGGACCGCCGCGCCGGTGAGACCCTGCGTGAGCTGGGCCTTGGCCATGTGCTCGGCGCCGTGCCGGCCCACCACGTGGCCGATCTCGTGCCCGAGCACGCCGGCCACCTGGCCCTCGCTCTGGAGGCGCTTGAGCAGGCCGGCGGTGATGAACACCTGGCCGCCCGGCAGCGCGAAGGCGTTGATCGTCTCCTCGTCGGCCAGGACGTGGCACTCGAATTTATAGGGCGTCTTCTGGGCCGCGCTCTGGGCCACGATCCGGGCGCAGATCTGGTCGACCGTGTCCTGGGCTTCCTGGTCGGGATGCAGGCCTCCGAATTGTTGGGCCATCTGCGGCGCGGCCTGGAGACCGAGGGCGACTTCCTGCTCAGGGGTCACGCTGACGTGCTGCACCTCATCCGTGACCTCGTTGTACTCGCGGGAGCTGTAATAGCTGATCAGCGAGAAGGCGGCGATGGCGAGGGCGATCAGGATACGACCTCCACCGAAGCCCCTTCTCCGTGGTCGTCCAAGAGGGATCATGATCTCTCCTCCTCACAGAGCGGCCGGCGAAGCTGCCGGCCATGGAGGAGGGGTAGAGCAAGAGACGTACCCGGCCCTACCGCTTTGCCTCGTACCAGCTCGGCCCCCAGCCGACATCCACCACCAGCGGGACCGTGAGCTGCGCCACGCCTTCCATCTCCTGCTTGACCAGGGCGGCCACGCGCTCGGCCTGACCCTCGGGAACCTCCAGGACCAGCTCGTCGTGGACGGTCAGCAGCAGGCGGGCTTCGGGATGCTCCTGCTTCAGACGCCGGTCGGTGGCGATCATGGCCATCTTCAGGAGGTCGGCCGCGGTCCCCTGGATGCGGGCGTTGATGGCCATGCGGCGGGCGTTCTCGCGCAGGTTCCGGTTCTTGCTCTGGATGTCCGGCAGCCAGCGCACCCTGCCGTAGAGGGTCTCGACCTTGCCCTCCTTCTCGGCGCTCTTCTGCGTCTCCTCCACATAGGTCCGGACACCGGCGTAACGGTCCAGATAGGCCTTGATGAAGACCTCGGCCTCCCGCGATGGGATGCTCAGCGCCTGGCCGAGACCGAAGGCGCTCATGCCGTAGAGGATGCCGAAGTTGATCGTCTTGGCGGCCCGGCGCTGCTCCGAGGTCACCAGCTCCGGGGAGACGCCGAAGACCACGGCCGCGGTCGAGCGATGGATGTCCTCTCCCGCGGCAAAGGCGCGGATCAGCTCCTGCTCCTGGGCGATGTGGGCAAGGATGCGCAGCTCGATCTGGCTGTAGTCGGCCACCAGCAGGACGTGGCCCGGAGCGGCCACGAAAGCCTTCCGGATGCGCTGCCCCAGCTCCGTGCGGATCGGGATGTTCTGCAGGTTCGGATTGGTAGAGGACAACCGGCCCGTGGCCGCCACCGCCTGGTTGAACCGGGTGTGGATGCGGCCATCCAGAGCGACGAGGAGCGGCAGCGCGTCCACGTAGGTGGACTTGAGCTTGCTCAGCTCCCGGTAGCGGAGCAGCAACTGGGCGATGGGATAGCCCCGGCCCGCCAAGTCCTCCAGCGTCTCGGCACCCGTCGAGTAGCTCTTGGTCTTCTGGGTGCGCTTGAGCACCGGCAGGCCCATCTTCTCGAAAAGGATGGTGCCGAGCTGCTGCGGAGAGCCCAGGTTGAACCGCTCGCCGGCCTGCCGGTAGATCTCCTCTTCCAGTTGAGCGAGCTCGGTGCCCAGCTCCTCGGACATCGCCCCCAGGTAGGCCGGGTCCAGAAGGATGCCGGCCTCCTCCATCCCCAGGAGCACGGGCAGGAGCGGCGCCTCGATCTCCGAGTAGACCCGGGCGAGCGGTCCGGCTTCCAGCTCGTTCCGCATGACCGCGGTCATGCGGCGGGCGAAGGTCACGCGCTCGCAGGCATAGGCAGCCAGGCGCGAGTCGCCCTGCAGCGGCTCCTGCCCCTTGTCCCAGCCCGCCTCTTTCGCGGTCAGGGGCTTGCAGCTCAGGCGCTCCAGGGCCAGCTCGTCCAGGGTATGGCCATGGACCGAGGGCTTGAGCAGGTAGGAGACAAGCATGGCGTCGAAGAGCTGCGCGCGGCTGTTCGGCCCGCTGGGAGAGAGCCGCAGGACCTCCTTGAGGTTGTGCCCGGAGAGGCGGACGTCCGGGCTCTCGATCCACCGGGTCAGGGTGGCCACGGCCGCGTCGCGCATTCCCTCGCGGCGGAGGTCGGCGACGATCACCGAGCCTTCTTCTTCTCCATCTTCGAACCCATGCCCGACGGCCAGCCCGAGCGCCCGCTCCTCCCCGAGGACGGCGACGAAGATCTCCTTCCCCCCCTCGCCCATCTGGGCGGTGAGCTCCTGCCACGATCCGGACGCGGGCGCCTCCTCCACCGGCGGCAGCTCCCGGCCCGGGAGCGAAGCCGTGGACTTCAGCTCCTCGACCAGGGAGAAGAACTCCAGCTCGGTGAAAAGCTGGCGCAGGGCATCGGGGTCGGGCGGCTCGAGCCGGAGGCCCTGGGGATCGAACGCGATCTCCAGGTTGGTGTGGATCGTCGACAGCTCCTTGGAGAGGAGGGCCTGCTCGCGATGCTGCTGGAGCCCCTCGCGGTATGCCTTGCGGGAGATGTCCGCGGCGCGCTCGAGGAGAGTCTCCAGCGAGCCGTGCTCCTGGATGAGCGCCTTGGCCCCCTTCTCGCCGATGCCGGGCACGCCGGGGATGTTGTCGATCGAATCCCCCATCAGGGCCAGAACGTCGGCCACCTTCTCGGGCGGCACGCCGAAATCCTCCTCCACGTCCTTGGGGCCGTACAGCTTGGTCCGGCCCGTGTGGAAAAGGGAGACGCGGGGCTCGACGAGCTGCATGAGGTCCTTGTCGGCCGAGACCAGCACCACGTCGTAGCCGGCCTCGGCAGCGCGGCAGGACAGGGTGCCGAGGACGTCGTCGGCCTCGTAGCCCTGAAGCTCCAGGATGGGGATGCGGTAGGCCTCCAGGACGCGGCGGATCCAGGGCATCTGGCTCTGGAGGTCCTCGGGCATGGGGGCGCGGTTGGCCTTGTACTCCTCGTACTTCTCGCTGCGGAAGGTCTTGCCCACGTCGAGGGCCACGCCGAGGAGGTCCGGCTTGTCCTCGCGCAGGAGCTTGCGCAGCATGGTCACGAAGCCGTAGACGGCGTTGGTCGGCTCCCCCCGCGAGTTGGAGAGGTTCCGGATGGCGTAGAAGGCTCGAAAGATGTTCGAGTAGCCGTCGATCAGGTAGAGTCGCGGGCGTTCAGTCTCCATGGCGGCGACATTCTATGCCCTGGTGTCCTGGCATGGGACTGGCACAAAATCCAGATGACCGAAAGGAGGGCGCGACATGGAAGGAATGAGCCTGCTTGCGTGGATCGTGCTGGGCCTGCTGGCCGGAGGCATCGCCAAGATGCTGATGCCGGGGAGGGATCCCGGCGGCTGCATCATGACCATCATCATCGGCGTAGTAGGGGCGCTGCTCGGAGGATGGCTGTCGACGCTCCTGGGATTCGGCGGGCTGGGAGGGGGCCTGGACTGGCGCAACCTGGTCATCGCCGTCCTGGGGTCTTTCGTGCTGCTGGCCATCTGGCGGATGCTGAGAGGCGGCCGGAGGAGGTAGTAGAGCGCTCCTGCTCATGAGGTGCTAAGATGCACGCGTTATAGGAGGTTCGCCATGAAACATGGATTCCGAGTTTCGGGGTCGATCATCCCCGCCCTCCTCCTTGGCGTCGCCCTGTTCGCGGGTTGCGCCCAGAAGCCCAAGCCACTCCAGGTCACGTACTACTACAAGCCGGGCTGCACGGATTGCAGCCATGCACAGACGGACGTGGCGTCGCTGGAGAAGGAGTTCCCGGGGAAGGTCACGGTCGAGAGCCTGGACGCCAGCTCCCCGGAAGCGGCGGAGATGACGAAAAGGCTGGGATTCAAGGAGCACGGGCTGGTGATCCGGTCGGCTCGGGGTGCGGTGCTGTGGAAGGCAACGGACCACAAGCTGCAGATGGACGAAGTGCGCGAGCAGTTGAAGAGCCATCTCGCGTACCAGGAAGCCAGCTAGCCCGCCGTTCAGTTGCCTTTGCGTGCCTGCCCGAGCAGATGTCCGGCTTCGGGCAGGATCAGTTTTTCCATCGCGAGCGAAACCGCCTTGGGCGAGCCCGGCAGCAGGAATACGGCGCGGGAGCCCACGAGGCCAGCGGCTGCGCGGCTGAGCATCGCCGCGGAGCCCACCTGCTGGTAGGAGAGCATCCGGAACAGCTCGCCGAAGCCCTCGATCAGCCGCTCCAGGAGCGGGCCGACGGCTTCGAGCGTCACGTCGCGCGGCGAGAAGCCGGTTCCCCCGGTCAGGACGATCACGTCCACCCCTTCCCGGGCCAGGGCCTGCTCCACCGCGCCGCGGATCGCGGCCACCTCGTCGGGGACCAGGACGGCTTCTTCCACCCGGTGCCCGGCCTCGCTGGCCATCTCCGAGAGGGTGCGGCCGCTCACATCGTCCCCGGGAGTGCGGGTGTCGCTGACCGTGATCACGGCGAATCCGAGAACGAGGGGGGAGGCCCGGCGATGCTGTTCGACGCTCATGGGTGGAGGCTAGCACCAACTGTCCGCTTCTGGGACGCAGCCGTTCCGCCACCGGACAGCCCGCGGACCGCCTCCGCCGCCCCTACCCATCTCAAGTACCTGCATTTAAATAACTTCCTCGGATTTGCAACCTCTGGCACGTCCGGTGCGTAGTAGGGGTCTCATGGACAAGCCAAGGACCGGATTCGCCGAGAAGCAACGTGTGCGCAGAACGATCATGTTGGTGGGCGCCGTTGCGGCCATCATTCTTGTTACCTTGGGCATCCGCCAGATCGAGCCGGCGGCGCCTCCCGTCCGCCGCGAGACACTCTGGATCGACAGCGTGAAGCGCGGCGCCATGGTGCTCGAAGTGCGCGGTCCCGGAACGCTCGTGCCGGTCGACATCCGCGTGATCTCGGCGCCGGTCGAGGGCCGGGTCGAGAGGATTCCGGCCCTGCCCGGCGCGACCGTGCAGGCGGACACCGTGCTGCTGGAGCTCGCCGATCCCGAGGTGGAGCAGGCGGCCGTCGAGGCCGAATCGCAGCTCCGGGCGGCCGAGGCCGACTTCGAGGACCTGCGCGCCCAGCTCGAGAGCCAGCTCCTGAGCCAGCAGGCCCAGGTCAGCTCCTCCAGCTCGCTCGCCGAGGAAGCCAAGCTCCAGGCCGAGGCCGACGAGGTCCTCGCCAAGGACGGCATCATCCCCGACATCAATCTCAAGCGGTCGCGCCTGCGCGCCACCCAGACGGGCAAGCAGAGCAAGATCGAAAGCCAGCGCTACAGCCAGAGCCAGAAGTCGAACCAGGCGCAGCTCGCGGCCCAGCGCGCCCGGGTCGACCAGATGCGGGCGCTCTACGGGCTGCGCCGCCGCCAGCTCGACTCGCTCAAGGTGCGGGCCGGCATCCCCGGCGTGCTGCAGGAGCTGCCGATGCAGGTGGGCCAGCGGGTCACCCCCGGCACCACCCTTGCCCGCGTGGCCCGCCCGGAGAACCTGAAGGCCGAGTTGCGCATCCCCGAGGGCCAGGCCCGCGACGTGGTCAGGGGCATGCAGGCTTCCATCGATACCCGCAACGGCGTCGTGCGCGGCCGTGTGTTCCGCGTCGCCCCGTCGGCCCAGGAAGGGAGCGTCATCGTGGACGTCGTCTTCGACGGACCGCTCCCCAGAGGCGCCCGCCCCAACCTGTCCGTGGACGGCACCATCCAGCTCGACCGCCTGGACAACGTCCTTTACATCGGGCGTCCCGCCGTGGGCCAGAGCGGCGATAACGTCCAGCTGTTCAAGCTGGTCAAGGGCACCGACGAGGCAGTGCGCGTGCCCGTAAAGCTGGGACGCAGCTCCGTCACGACCATGGAAATTGTCAGCGGCCTCGAAGCCGGCGACGAGGTGATCCTCTCGGACACTTCGGCGCAGGACGGCTTCGACCGCATTCGACTTGAATGAAACGAGGAGAAACCATGAGCGCAGCCACAGACTCTCTCATCCATCTGGACGGGGTCACCAAAGTCTTCCTGACCGACGAGGTCGAGACCCACGCCCTCTCCGGCATCCACCTGGAGGTCCGGAACGGCGAGTACGTCTCGATCGCCGGCCCCTCAGGTTGCGGCAAGACCACCCTGCTGTCGATCCTCGGGCTGCTCGACACACCCTCGGACGGCAAGTACGTGTTGAACAACAAGGAGGTCTCCGACCTCTCGTTCTCCGAGCGGGCCCGCATCCGCAACCAGGAGATCGGCTTCATCTTCCAGGCCTTCAACCTGATCGGCGACCTGACGGTCTACGAGAACGTCGAGCTGCCGCTGACCTACCGCGGCATGGCCTCCAAGGAGCGCAAGGAGCGCGTGCAGGAGGCCCTGGAGCGGGTCGGCATGTCGCACCGCATGAAGCACTACCCGTCGCAGCTCTCCGGCGGTCAGCAGCAGCGCGTGGCCGTGGCCCGCGCCGTGGTCGGCAAGCCGTCCATCCTGCTCGCCGACGAGCCCACCGGCAACCTCGACTCGCGCAACAGCGAATCGGTCATGGAGCTGCTGGAGGAGCTGCACAAGGACGGCGCCACGATCTGCATGGTCACCCACGACCCGCGCTTCGCCCGCTACGCCGGCCGCTCCATCCACCTGTTCGACGGCCGCGTCGTCGAGGAGGAGACGGGCGTGCAGCGGCAGATCGAGCAGCGCGAGCTGGAACAGCGCGGCTTCGCCGTCTAGGCGAGGTATAGAGTTGGGGCGATGGCCGCCATCGCCCCCTCTTCGCCCCGCCCTCTCGTCCTCATCGCCGACGATCAGCGCGAGATCCGCGAGGCGCTGCGCCTGCTGCTCAAGGGCGAGGGCTACGACACCGAGACCGCCGCCTCCCCTGCCGAGGTCATCGGGGCCGTCACCAGCCGCGAGCTCGACGCGGTCCTGATGGACCTCAACTACACCCGCGACACCACCTCCGGCCAGGAAGGGCTCGATCTCCTCGCCCGACTGCGCGCGCTCGACGAGACCCTCCCCGTCATCGTCATCACGGCCTGGGCCAGCGTCAGCCTCGCCGTCGAAGTCATGCGCCAGGGCGCCCGCGACTTCGTGGAGAAGCCTTGGGACAACACGCGCCTCCTCTCCATCCTGCGCACCCAGGTCGAGCTCGGCCGCGCCCTGCGCCGGGGCGAGCGCCTCGAAGCGGAGAATGAGCTTTTGCGCCAGGACGGCCACCTGTCCCTGGTCGCGCAGTCGCCCGAGATGCGGCCCATCCTGGAGCTGATCGAGCGCGTCGGCCCCTCGGAGGCCAACGTCCTCATCACCGGCGAGAACGGCACCGGCAAGGGAGTCGTGGCCCGCGCCCTCCACGCCGTTTCGGCCCGTGCTTCGCGGCCCCTGGTGACGGTCAACACGGGCGGCCTGTCGGAGACGATCTTCGAGAGCGAGCTGTTCGGCCACGTGCGCGGGGCGTTCACGGACGCCAAGGCCGACCGCGTCGGCCGCTTCGAGCTGGCCGACGGCGGCACGCTCTTCCTGGACGAGATCGCCAACATCACGCTCCCCCAGCAGGCCCGGCTCCTGCGCGTGCTCGAGACCGGCGAGTTCGAGCGCGTGGGCTCGTCCAAGACCCGGCGGGCCGACGTGCGCATCCTCTCGGCCACGAATGCGAGCCTGGGCGAGGAGGTGGCGTCCGGACGTTTCCGGCGGGATCTCCTCTTCCGGCTCAACACGGTGGAGATCCCGCTGCCGCCGCTGCGCTCCCGCCGGTCCGACGTCGTGCCGCTGGCCGAGCTCTTTCTCGCCGAGCACGCCCGCCGCTATCGCAAGCCGCTGCGCGGTTTTGATGAAGGCGCGCTGGCGGCGCTCCTCGCCCACCCCTGGCCGGGCAACGTCCGCGAGCTCAGCCACGCGGTCGAGCGCGGGGTGCTCATGGCCGCCGGAGACCGGGTGCGGTCGCGAGACCTGGGGCTCCAGCCTGCCTCCGCACCTGGGGGGACCACTCTGGAGGATCTCCCCCTGGAGGATGTCGAGCGCGTGCTGATCCAGAAAGCGCTCGCCCGCTATGGCGGCAACGTCAGCCAGGCCGCCCATGCCCTGGGGCTCTCCCGGAGCGCGCTCTACCGGCGCCTGGAGAAGCATGGGCTCTGAAGCCGCGTCTCTCACGCGTTGGCTCCGCGGGCTCTGGCCGCTCTCCTTTGAAGCACGCATCCTCCTGCTGGCGCTCGCCGTCGGCCTTCCGGGCACCGCAGCGGCCCTGCTGCTCCTCTGGCTCGGCCCGTACAGCCCGCGGATGCAGTGGCTCCTAACCGCAGTGCTCGCGGTGGCTTGGTGGTGGCTCGCCGAGAACCTCTGGCGGAGCGTGATCCGTCCCCTCCAGACGATGTCGAACCTCCTCCACGCCGTGCGCGAGGGCGACTTCTCCCAGCGCGCCCGCCTCCCCCGTCAGTTGGAGGAGGCCGATGCCCTTGACGCCCTGGGCCAGGTCATGCTGGAGATCAACGCCATCGGCGAGACTCTGCGCGAGCAGCGCCTGGGCGCCCTGGAAGCCACGGCCCTGCTCAACCGGGTCATGGAGGAGGTGGATGTGGCGGTGTTCGCGTTCGATGACGCGGCGCGGCTGCAGCTCGTCAACCGGGCGGGGCAGCTGCTGCTCGCCGAGCCCGCGGACCGCCTGCTGGGCCGGGAGGCCGCGGACCTGGGGCTCGCCGACGTGCTCGAAGACGCGCCGGTGCGGCGCATCGTGGCGAAGACCTTCCCGGGCGGTTTCGGCCGCTGGGAGATCCGGCGCAGCGCCTTCCGCGAGCGGGGTCTCCCCCATGCGCTGCTGGTCATCTCCGACCTCACCGAGACCCTGCGCGAGGAGGAACGGCAGGCCTGGAAGCGCCTGCTCCGGGTGCTGGGGCACGAGCTGAACAACTCGCTCGCGCCGATCCGCTCCATGGCCTCCACCCTGGCGGGCCTGATCGCACGCCGGCCCCGGCCGGACGACTGGGAGGAGGACATGCAGAGCGGCCTGGAGATCGTCGGCAACCGCGCCGAGGCGCTGAGCCGCTTCATGGCCGCCTATGCCCGCCTGGCCCGGCTTCCCTCCCCCAACCTGGCGCCGGTCGATCTCCCCGCGCTCATCCGCCGCGTGGCAGGGCTCGAGGCCCGGCTGCCGGTCTACGTCGAGCGCGGCCCGGCCGTCACCCTGCAGGGGGACGCGGACCAGCTCGAGCAGCTCCTGATCAACCTGCTGCGCAACGCGGTCGACGCCGCCCTGGAGACCCGGGGCGGCGTGGGGATCGGCTGGAAGGTGAATGAGTCTATCGGCGGGTGGATCGAGGTGCGCATCGAGGACGAAGGGCCGGGTATTGCCAACCCGGACAACCTCTTCGTCCCCTTCTACACCACGAAGCCGGAGGGCACCGGCATCGGCCTCGCTCTCTCGCGGCAGATCGCCGAGGCGCACGGCGGAACGCTGACGCTGGAGAACCGGCAGCCGGGGCCGGGGTGCGAGGCATTGCTGCGGCTGCCGGTAGGGCCTACTTCAGATACGTCAACATCTCCTTAGCCTGCGCCGCGTCCGGATCGTCGGGCGCCAGCTCCAGGAACTTCGTGAGGTGCTCCTTGGCCTTGGCGGCGTCGGTGCCGGCATAGGCCAGGCCGAGCATGTAGTGCGACTTGGCGTGCTTGGGGTTGACGGTGAGCGCCATCGAGAAGGCCTCGACCGCGTCGACCATGTTGTTCGCGTTGTAGAGGGCGACCCCCTGCTTGAACAGGTCGTCCGGGTTCATCGACGCCTGCGCGGTCTTCATGGCCTCCTGCGCGGCCGTCGCTCCCGCCTTGTCTCCCGCGGCCTTCAGGGCTTCGTAGCGGATGGTCAGCGCCTCCAGGTTCTTGGGGTTCCGCGCCAGCACGGGATCCACGGCCTGGACGGCTTCCTTGTAGCTCTTCATGACCAGGAGGACCTGCCCCATCGCGGCGTAGGCCTGGTCGAGGGTCGGATCGACCTCGATGGCGCGCTTGAAATAGGCGACGGCGCCGGCGCGGTCGCCGTTGCGGGAGGTCTCGGCGCCCACGTTGTAGATGCGGACGGCGGTGTCGCGGCTCTTGTCGGCGGCGACCAGGGCCTCCAGCGCCGAGCCGAGCTTCTCCTTGTCGCCCATGGCCCGGGCAGCGTCGAAGCGCACCCTCAGACCGCGGACCGCGCCGGGCTGAAGCTCGAGAAAGCGGTCGGCCGCGGCGAGCGCCTCGGGGTACTTCTTCAGCTCGGCATAGACCTCGGCGAGAGCCCCGAACGCGGGCGCCAGGGTGGGATCGAGCTTCGTGGCCTCCTCGAACTTGGTTGCCGCGACGGCCAGGTTGTTCGCCTGGAGCGTGGTTACGCCCTCGTTGAAGGCCGCGACGGCCGCGTTCTGCCCTTCGATCTTCTTGACCTCCTCCTCGCTCGGACCGGCGGTCGCGGGCTGAGGCGCGATCTCGGCCAGGGTGTAGGTGAGGCGGAGGACGTCCTGGGGCTTGGGCTTGATCGTCTCCTCGTAGGCGTCGTAGCCCGGCTTCTCCATCCGGAGGACGTACTCCTGCGTGGCGTCCAGGATCAGGAGGGTGAACTTGCCGTTATTGTCCGTGACCTTCTCCATCTTGAAGTTGGTGCCGGGACGG
Organism: Acidobacteriota bacterium; assembly: GCA_034667225.1. Classification (GTDB taxonomy): domain Bacteria; phylum Acidobacteriota; class Thermoanaerobaculia; order Multivoradales; family UBA5704; genus DATMER01. The sequence continues at coordinate 136,579 of JAXDKG010000050.1, read as the reverse complement.
GTGAGGCTGATCTTGATGCCCGGGATCGGCTTGCCTTCCGGGTTCAGGACGGTGCCGATGATCCGGCCCTCGCCCACGGCGTGAGCGGTGGCGGCAAGGGCCAGGGCGAGGCAGAGCGCGATGGCCAGCGCGCGATAGGTTCGGTTCATGAAATGGCTCCTTTTGCGCTTCACTCGGTGGATTCTACCGCGTGCTCTCCGAGGAGCAGCCAATCGCGGGTGAGGGCGGCCCAGCCGCGGGCATCGCCCGCGACCCGGAGGAGGCGGTTGCCCGCGCCGCAGTCCTCCCGAAACGGCTCGGCCCCTCGAACCAGAACCGTCTCCTCCTCGCCCCCCATTCCAACCGGCTCGGTTCCCCAGAAGAACCAACCGCGGAAGGGGCCGGCCCGTTCCGGCCAGGGGGTGGAAGGTTTTGCAGGAGCCCAGCGGTCGCCCGAGCTCAGGGTGAAGGTCTCGCCGGTCTCCGGGAGCAGGGCCCAGGTCTGGCCGCTCCAGTCGGTCTCCAGGTCCACGGGCGGGCAGGCCGTCTGGGGAAGGGCCGTCCCGAGCAGCTTGCCGGAGGGATCGACCCGCCAGATCGAGCTGCCGTTGCAGGAAGTGGGGACTATATAGATACCGTCCCACCGGGCGACGACATCGCGGAAGCCGCCTTCCTTCGCCTGGGCGACCCGCACCGGCCGGACTCTGCCCATCGGAGGCTTGTGCCAAAGGCGAGGCGCCGTGGACGAGGCCATCCAGAGGGAGCCGTCGCGCGGGCTCACGGACAGCGTCTCCCAGACATCCCCTTTGGCGCCGTAGACCATCTCCACTTCATCCAGCTCCTTCGCCTGCCGGGGGAGCTCCACGAGCAGCGCGGGCTCGAACAGGATCCAGATCTTGCTCTTGGTCAGGGCCATATCCCGCGGGCGGCTCCCCTCGGGGAGGCCCAGCTCGGAGAGGAGGATCTTGGATACCGGCACCTCGCAGACCAGGCGGCCTTGGGGAATGGGAGCGGTCTGGAAGAGGGCGAGCAGGGTGAGCAGCGGCAGCATAAGCGTGCATTGTAGAGGCGGAAAGGACCTCAAGGACCGGGCGCCATGAATGTCGCCCCTACAAGCAAGACCTCCACCTAGCTTGTAGGGGCGCGATTCATCGCGCCCGGTCCTTTTCCCCTGATAGCATGCGGCCGTTCAAGAGGAGAGCCCGCATGCTGGCCCAACGCATACCCGAAATTCAGTCCGCCCTGGCCGAAGCCGGCGTCGAAGGGTGGTTCTTCAACTGCTTCCAGCTCAACGACCCGATCGGGCTCGACCTGCTCGGCCTGTCGGGCGAGGGGAAGCTGGTCACCCGCCGCTGTTACTACCTGGTGCCGCGCGAGGGTGAGCCGCGCAAGCTCGTCCACAGCCTGGAGCCGGCCACGCTCGACCACCTGCCCGGCTCCAAGTCGGTCTACCTGACCTGGCAGGAGCACCGCCAGCGGTTCGGCGAGCTCGTCTCCGGGTTCCGCCGGCTGGCTGCCCAGTACAGCCCCAACAACGAGCTCCCCTCGGTCTCGCGCATGGACGCCGGCACCGCCGACCTCCTCAAAGCCGCCGGGATCGAGCTCGCCACCTCCGCCGACCTAGCGCAGCGCTTCGCCGCCACCTGGTCGCAGGAACAGCTCGAAGGGCACCGCCGGGCCAACGTCCACCTCCACCGGATCGTGCTGGAGGCGTTCAACCGCGTGGGCGACGCACTGCGCCGGGGCGACCAGATCGACGAGTACGCGGTGCAGCGCTTCATCCTCGATGCCTTCGGGCAGGCCGGCCTGTGGGCCGAGGCCGATCCCATCGTCGGCGTCAACGCCCACAGCGCCGATCCCCACTACCAGCCGGGGCCGGACCACAGCTCGCCGATCCAGAAGGGGGACTTCCTCCTCATCGACCTCTGGGCCAAGGAAAGAGCTTCGGGGAGCGTCTACGCGGACATCACCTGGTGCGGAGTCTGCGCCGCGGCGCCCACGGACAAGCAGCAGGAAGTCTTCGGGGTCGTGGCCGGGGCACGAGATGCCGCCTGGGAGCTGGTGCGCAGCCGCTTCCCTGGCCAGCCGGTCCGCGGGTTCGAGGTGGACGACGCCGCCCGCGAGGTCATCCAGAAAGCGGGGTACGGCGAGCGGTTCATCCACCGCACCGGCCACTCGATCGGCACCTCCGACCACGGCCAAGGCGCCAACATGGACAACCTGGAGACGCACGACACGAGGCAGCTCCTGCCCATGACCGGCTTCTCCATCGAGCCGGGCATCTATCTCACGGACGATTTCGGGGTGCGGCTCGAGATCAACGTCGCCCTCTCCGAGGAAGGCGCGGAGATCACCGGAGCCGAGCCTCAGCGCGAGCTCCTCCGGCTGCTGGCATAGCATGGAACCGTGGATGTAGAACGCCCGAACCTCCGCGAGAACCAGGAGCGCAGCCCGCACAGCCGCCTGGACCAGGAGATCCGCCGGCCCGACGAGGATTTCGACGAGGAGCGCGCCCTGGAACTCTGCGCGGAAGTTGCGCGCAACCTCCTGGGCGACTTCGCGCCCGCCCTGGTGCTCCTCCCGGTCTATGACCGCCAGCGGGTCCAGACCCTCCTGGCCTACACCTTCACCCTGTTCGATTTCGCACGGCAGCGCGGCGTCGACGGGGAGCGCCTCGCCCAGATCAACCGCTGGCAGTTCACCCTGGAGTCGGTCCTCGAGGGCCAGCCCGTCGGGCAGCCGGTTTTCGTGCGCATGGCCCGCGAGCAGCGGCGCCGCGCCTGGTCCGTGGAGGCCCTCGACGAGATCGCCGCCTGCGCCCGCCGGCGAGCCACCCGTCCCCGCTCCGCCACTCCCGAAGAGGCCGACTTCGAGGCCGAGCGCCTGGCCCGGGCCGTGGCCACCGCTCTGCTGGGAAAGTCACCCCCAGACGAGGTCAACGCGTTCACCGGCGCGCTGGTCCGCCTCCGCTCCCTTCAGAGCCTTGGCTCCGAGATCCAAGGCAAGCGCAACCCGTTGGCTGTCAGCGAGATGCCGGACGACTGGAGCGGCGCTCCGAACCCGCAACGGCTGTTCGAGGCCGCCCAGCGGGAGTGCCTTCGCCTCCGCCCCCGCCTCCTGCGCTCGCCGCGGGGATTGCTGGACCTCCCCGCCGGCTACAGAAGGGCCGCGGTCTTCTGCCTGCTGGCCTCGCTGCGGTTGTTGACCCAGATCGAGGATGGGGATGCCGGGCTGCTGCAAACGCCGCCACAGCTCGGCGTCATGTCCCGGCTGGGGCTGCTTGCCCGGGCGCGGTGGTTTCGCGTGAGCTAGAAAGGCGCTGATCGCGATCAGAACGGATCTGAACGCGGTCAGAATCACTTTGCACGCGTCCAAGATCGTTTTGCACGCAGTCGAAACGACTTTGCACGCGTCCAAGTTCGTTTTGCACGCGGTCAGAACGACTTTGAACGCGGTCAAAATCAATTTGCACGCGTTCGAAACGGCTTTGAACGCGGTCAGAATCGTTTTGCACGCGATCAAAGTCATTTTGAACGCGTGCAGAATCGTTTCGCACGCGTCCGAAATGACTTTGGACCCGACCTAAGTCATTTCGATCGCGTCCAAAACGATTCAGACCGCGTCCAAAGTCATTTCTCTCGCGTTCGGAACGATTCAGACCGCGATGCGAGGGATTCCAGGCGCGTTGCAGGCCGTCCGGCGCCCTTCCGGAGCGGTCTCGGGCCGGTCGGAAGAAGGTTCGGACGTGCCAAAGAGGATTCCGATCGGGCCTCTTCTTTCCCTGGGTCCCGCCGGCGTCTCGCCGGCCCACGCTCCCCGCTACCAAGAACGGCCCATTGTCTTTCCAATGCCGGCGAGACGCCGGCGGACCCAGGGAAAGAAGCAACTCCTTCACTGGTAGACTCTTCGCCATCCCATGGCGCCCCTCTTCGACGTCTTCCTGAGCCACAACAGTAAGGACAAGCCCGCTGTGCGGGAGATTGCGAAGGCGCTCCGCGCGCGGCAGCTCCGGGTCTGGTTGGACGAGGACGAGCTGGTTCCCGGCCGTCCTTGGCAGGCGGCCTTGGAAGAGATCATCCAAACCACCAAGGCGGCGGCGGTCCTCGTCGGCCGGGACGGTCTCGGACCGTGGGAAGTCCCGGAGATGAGAGGCTGCCTGAGCGAGTTCGTCAATCGGAAGCTGCCCGTCATCCCTGTGCTTCTGCCAGGCGCTCCGAGTGAGCCGGCTCTCCCGCTCTTCCTCAATGCCTTCACCTGGGTCGATCTCCGGGGCGGAATCACCGACGAGAGGCTCGACCGGCTGGTCTGGGGGATCACAGGCAAGAAGCCCAGGAGGAAGAAGACAGGACGGCCCCCCTTCCTCCATAACCTCCCCTACCTGCCCCTAGGAAAGCTTCTGAAAGGCCGGGACGAGGAACTGCGCCATCTGGCGGAGAGCCTGGAAACCGGCGGTCAGACCGCGATCGTCCAGCAACAGGCTCTTTACGGCCTGGGCGGGATCGGCAAGACACGCTTGGCGGTCGAGCACGCCTGGGCCTTCGGCTCCCGCTACCGCGCCGCGTTCTTTGTTCGGGCCGATACCCCCGAGGGCCTGCGTACCGGATTGGCCGCGCTCGCCAGGGCCGACCTGCTGAAACTGGGAGAGCGAAAGGCCGAGGAAGAGACCGTCCACGAGGTCCTGGCCTGGTTGAAGGCAAACCCCGGCTGGCTGCTGATCCTGGACAACGTGGACTCGAAGGAAGCGGAGTCCGCGGTCCTCGCCCTGCTGCCGGGATTGACCGGCGGTCGAGTTCTCCTCACCTCACGCCTCCGGGAATGGCCGTCCTGGGTCCAAACTCAGCCCCTGGACACGATTCCGCTGGAGGAGGCTCGCGACTTCCTCTTGAAGAGGACGAACGGCCACCGCCGCGCCGCGCCCGACGACGCCGATCGGGCTCGGGAACTCGCCCAGAAGCTCGACGGCCTCCCCCTGGCCCTGGAGCAAGCCGGGGCCTACATCGTCCACACCCGGCTGTCCTTCTCGAAGTACCTGGAGGTCTGGGAGGAAGAGCGGAAGCGGGTGCTGGAGTGGCATGACGAGGCCACGATGGGTTATCCCGCTTCCGTGGCGGCCACCTGGAAGGCGAGCTTCGATCGGCTGAAGCCCACTGCGGCGACCTTGCTGCGGCTGTGCGCGTTCCTCGCTCCTGACCCGATTCCCGAGGAGATGTTCGAGTCCGAGAAGGAGCGCGTGGAGGGCGCCTGCGAGCTGCTGCGCTCCGAGACCGGGCAGGAGGGCGAGGAGGACGGTGCAGATTCGATCCACGAGGCTCTGGCGGAATTGGAGAGTTATTCGCTGATCTCACGGCAGGAGGCGATGTTCACGGTTCATCGGGTCGTACAGGAGGTTCTCCAGCACCGGGTTCCTCCCGAGCGGCTGCAGGATTGGATCGAGGCGGCACTGAAAATTGTCGACGGGTACGTTTCTCATCTATCAGCCAATGTGAGAACTTCGCCGCTCTGGCACGGTCTCATACCCCACATAGCGAGAGTCGTTCTTTTAGTTGCTCGGCTGCTTCTGGATGCCAAACATCTTTCTGCGGCCGAGCCGGTGATGCGGCGGGTAGTAGAGATCTTCGAGCGGAGCCTCGGAGGGGATCACCCCTACACGGGGATCGCCCAAAGAAATCTGGCCCTGCTCCTAGCCGAGATTGCCAGGCAGAGCCCCCCTTCCCCAGCCCCTGGAGGGGGCGACAGCATGAAGCCCGGGGCGTGAGCCCCGGGAAGGCCCAAGAACAATCCGAGTCCCGGCGACAGTAGGGCGAGGGGCGTGAGCCCCGCGGCGGGCGGAGGGAGGTGCCGCCGGGGCTGCGAAGAATCCCGTGGAGCAACCCCCGCTCGGGCCTGAGCGAACGCTGCTCGGCGCGGAGCGACGGCCGCTCCAACTAGAGCAACGTCCGCTTGGCTTGGAGCAATGGCCGCTCGGCGTGGAGCGATCTCTGCTCAGCGTGGAGCGACCCCTGCTCCGCTTGAAGCAATCGTTGCTCGGCGTTGAGCGGCTATCGCTCGGCGTGGAGCGATCGTTGCTCTGCACGGAGCGGCTGCGGCTCGAACCGGAGCTAAGCCGGCTCGTTACGTAATAACTGTGCCACAGTCGGATCTCACCCTCCGGCCCCCTCCCCCGCTACGCGGGAGAGGACGCCGCCTCCCAACCCTGCTGCACATTTATTCCGTGACGGTCTCTAAGCCGGCTCTACGAAGATCTTCGACGCCGCCCGGAAGCCCAGGCTCACCTCCCCGCCCCCCTCCCGGCGCAGCTCGACTGTGTCGGCGGCTTCGTCGCGGCGGTCGACGGTGAGGGTGCTGCCCGGCTTCAGATGCCGGCGCTCGAGGAGCTGAAGGAACTCGCGGCTCTGGTCCGCCACCCGCGCTACCCGCACCGGTTTTCCGAGGTCGCAGGTGAGCAGGCTTGGCCGATCCGGCAGCTCGATGACCCCGTGGACGTCCGGGATCGGATCGCCGTGGGGATCGACCGCGGGGTAGCCCAGCATCTCGTCCATCCGGTCGACCAGCCGATCCGACACGGCGTGCTCCATTTCCTCGGCCTCGGAGTGGACCTCGCTCCAGTCCATCCCCATCACTTTGACCAGGAAGAGCTCGACCAGGCGGTGCCGCCGCAGGACGTGCGCCGCGAGCTGCCGGCCCGAAGGCGTCAGCCGGACGCCGCTGTAGGGCTCGTAGGACACCAGCCCGGTGTCCGCCAGGGTCTTCACCATGGCCGTCACGGTGCCCGGCGCTACTTTGAGGGCGGCTGAGACCTGCCCCATCGAGACCAGGCTCTCCGGGTCCCTCTGCTCCAGCAGAATGCACTTCAGGTAGTCCTCGACGGTGCTCGTCGGCATGGGACATAAGACTACCACTTGACATTTCACGAGGCCAGGAGCAATATTTTTGTATGTCAAAACTGCCGCTTTACCTCCTCGTATCCTCTCTGCTCCTCGCCGGCTGTGGCGGCAGCGATTCTCCTTCGGCGGGAGCCAAAGGCCCTTTGCGCGTGGTCGCCACGACCGGGATCATCGCGGACGTCGCCCAGCGGATCGCCGGACCCCATGCCCATATCGAGGCGCTGATGGGCCCCGGCATCGATCCCCACCTCTACAAGGCGAGCGAGAGCGATGTCCGCCGGCTGTCCGAGGCCGAGCTCGTGCTCTACAACGGGCTCCACCTCGAAGGGAAGATGGGCGATATCCTGACCAAGATGGCCCGCACTCGTCCCGTGGTCGCGGTCACCGAGGAGATCCCCCAGAACCTGCTGCGCGAGCCGCCCGAGTTCCTCGGGCAGTACGATCCGCACGTCTGGTTCGACGTCTCCATGTGGGCGGAGACCCTGGGACCGATCACCCGCGAGCTGTCCGCGCTCGACCCCGAGCACGCCAAGGAGTTCGAAACGAACGCCGCGGCTCTGAAGAAGGAGCTGAACGAGCTGGATGCCTGGGTCAAGGCGCAGATCCTCACTCTCCCGGAGGAGCGCCGCATCCTGGTCACGGCCCACGACGCCTTCGGCTACTTCGGCCGGCGCTACGGCATGCAGGTGGTGGCCATCCAGGGGATCAGCACCCTGTCCGAGGCGGGCCTCAAGGACGTCGACCGGGTGGTGGGCCTGGTGGTGGACCACAAGGTGCCGGCCATCTTCATCGAGTCCAGCGTGCCGCGGCGCTCCATCGAGGCGGTGCAGGCCGCGGTGCGGTCGCGCGGGCATGAAGCCGCCATCGGCGGCCAGCTCTACTCCGACTCCCTGGGCGCCGCCAACTCCCCGGCGGGCAGCTACCCGGGCATGGTCCGGGCCAATGTCACGACGATCGTCAACGCTTTGAAGTAAGAGGTGATAGATGAACCCGAAGCCGAAGGTCGTTGAGGTACCAGAGGTGGCTCCTGGCATGCCGGCCATCGAGGTGCACGACCTCACCGTCGCGTACCGCACCCAGCCGGTGCTCTGGGACGTGGACCTCGCCCTGCCCGAAGGGAAGCTGATCGCCATCGTAGGGCCGAACGGCGCCGGCAAGAGCACGCTGCTCAAGGCGATCCTGGGCCTGGTCCCGCTCGTCACCGGATGGGTGCAGATCTTCGGCGAGCCGTACGAGCGCCGCCGCTCCTGGGTGGGCTACGTGCCGCAGCGCGAGAGCGTCGATTGGGACTTCCCCACCAGCGCCCTGGACGTGGTGACCATGGGCCTCTACGGCCGGATCGGCTGGTTCCGGCGGCCCTCCAAGCATCACCGGGAGACCGCCCTCGCCTGCCTGGAGAAGGTCGGCATGCATGACCTCGCCCATCGCCAGATCAGCCAGCTCTCGGGCGGCCAGCAGCAGCGCGTCTTCCTCGCCCGCGCCCTGGCCCAGGATGCCCGCCTCTATCTCATGGACGAGCCGTTCGCCGGCGTCGACGCCACCACCGAGCGGGCCATCCTCACCCTGCTCAAGGACCTGCGCGCCTCGGGCCGCACGGTGATCGCCGTCCATCACGACCTGCAGACCGTCGCGGAGTACTTCGACCATGTGGTGCTGCTCAACATGCGGCTCGTCGCGGCCGGACCGATCTCCACGACTTTCAATGCCGACACCCTGCAGCGCACCTACGGCGGCAAGCTGACGGTGCTCACCCAGGCCACCGAGGCGCTGCTGGCGAAAAGGTCGCTGGACTCCGGGGGCAGGGATTAGCCCATGGAGCTGACGTTCACCGCCCGCAACGTCCTGATCGGCGCGACCCTGCTCGGCGCCCTTGGGGGCACCCTCGGGACCTTTGCCCTGCTCCGGCGCCAGAGCCTGCTCGGCGACGCGCTCGCCCATGCCGCGCTGCCCGGGGTCTGCATCGCCTACCTGATCACCGGCACCAAGTCGCCCCTCCCCCTGTTCCTCGGCGCCCTGATCGCGGGTCTGCTCGGCTCGCTGCTGATCCTCGCGACGGTGCGCTGGAGCCGGATCAAGGAGGACTCGGCCATCGGCATCGTCCTCTCGGTCTTCTTCGGCATCGGGATCGTCCTTCTGACCTACATCCAGAAGCTGCCCGCGGGCAACCAGAGCGGCCTCGACAAGTTCCTCTTCGGCCAGGCCGCCACGCTGGTCGTCGAGGACCTTCAGGTGATGGCTGTGCTGGGGGCGATCGTGATCGCCTTCGTCCTGATCTTCTACAAGGAGTTCAAGCTGCTCTCCTTCGACCGGGAGTTCGGCTCCAGCCTGGGCCTGCCCATGCGCTGGATGGAGGTGCTCCTCACCCTGCTCCTCGTGGTGGTCGTGGTGGTGGGGCTCCAGACGGTCGGAGTCGTGCTCATCGTCGCGGCCCTGATCACCCCGGCGGCGGCGGCCCGGCAGTGGACCGACCGGCTGGGCGCGATGCTCCTGCTCTCCGCCGGGATCGGCGCGACCGCCGGAGCCGCGGGCTCGCTGGTCAGCGCTTCGATGGCGAAGCTGCCCACCGGGCCGGTGATCGTCCTGGTCTCCAGCAGCGTGCTGATCGTGTCGCTGCTCCTCGCCCCCCAGCGCGGCATCCTCTGGGCGCGGCTGCGCGAGCGCCAGGTGGCCGAGCGCATCCGGCGGGAGAACCTGCTCAAGGACCTTTATATGCTGGGCGAGCGCAAGGCGGACTGGCAGACGGCCCTGACCTGGCCGCACCTGATGGGCGTGCGCGGCCAGACCGGCCGGGAGCTGGCCCGCAACGCGCGTCCGCTGGTCGCCGAAGGGCTGGCCGAACGGGACGGCGACACCCTGCGCCTGACCGACGCCGGCCGCGGCGAGGCCGAGCAGGTGGTGCGCAAGCACCGCATCTGGGAGGTCTACCTGAGCCGGCGCCTGGAGCTGCCGAGCGATCACGTTCATCGGGACGCGGAGGCCATGGAGCACGCCCTGACCGAGGCGGCGGTGACGGAGTTGGAGGAGGCCCTCGGCTTCCCCACGGTCGATCCCCACGGCAGCCGTATTCCTCCCAAGAGGGTCGCGTCATGAATCCGACCCTGGTCATCCTCATCGTGGCGAGCTCCGTAGCCGCGAGCTGCGCCCTGATCGGTACCTTCCTGGTGCTGCGCAAGATGGCCCTGCTGGGCGACGCGATCAGCCATGCCGTGCTGCCGGGCATCGTCATCGCCTTCCTGGTGACCAGCTCGCGCTCGGCTCTGCCCATGGTGCTCGGAGCCGGGGCGCTGGGCGTGCTCACCGTCATGCTGGTGGAGCTCTTCAACCGCAGCAGGAGATTGAAGGAGGACGCCTCGATCGGCGTGGTCTTCCCGGCCCTGTTCTCACTCGGGGTGATCCTGATCAGCCGCTACGCCGCCCAGGTGGACCTGGACCTCGACTGCGTCCTCTATGGCGAGATCGCCTATGCTCCCTGGGACACGCTGCTGGTGGGCGGGGTCAACATCGGCGCCAAGGCGCTCTGGGTGAACGGCGCGGTGCTGCTCCTGGACCTGCTCTTCGTCGCGATCTTCTTCAAGGAGCTCAAGCTCTCGACGTTCGACGCCGGTCTTTCGGCCGCGCTGGGGTTCTCGCCGGTCCTCCTCCACTACCTTTTGATGAGCGCGGTCTCGGTGACGGTGGTCGGAGCGTTCGAATCGGTCGGGGCGATCCTGGTGGTGGCCATGCTGGTGGTGCCGCCGGCCACGGCCTACCTGCTCACCGACCGGCTCGGCGTCATGCTGGGGCTGGCGGTCGGGACGGGGGTCGCCTCGGCGCTGCTCGGCTATGGCATGGCGCGGGCCCTGGACGTCTCCATCGCCGGGGCCATGGCGACCGTGGCCGGTCTGCTGTTCGTGCTGGCGCTGCTGCTCTCGCCCAGTCACGGGCTGCTGGCGCGGATGGTCCAGCTCCGCAAGATGGGCCGGCGGTTGTCCGGCCAGCTCCTGCTCCTCCACCTGCGCAAGGAAGGCGAAGTGGTGCCCACGGCGACGCTGGAGCAGCGGTTCGGATGGAGCGGGCGGCGCCTGCGGACGGTCCTGTCCGGGCTGCTTCGCACGGGCATGGTGGAACGGGAGGGCGGAGGCCTGCGGCTGACTCCGAAGGGGGCCGAGGTGCTGGAGACGTCCGGGCGCGCGCAGCTTGCCCATAAACTGTAGGGAAAAGGAGAGAGAGATGCGAAGCCGGATACTCATTCTGGCCTTGTCAGGGCTGTTGCTGGGCACTGCCCTCCTGGCGCAGGAAGGCTGGTCGGGGCTCGAGGAGCCCATCGTGGCCGACCGGCCCGATTTCACCGAAGGCACCGGCCTGATCCCGCCCGGGCACGTGCAGGTGGAGGGGGGGACCACGCTGACCCGCGTCGAGGACGACGACATCACCACCTTCGGCGAGCTCCTGGTCCGCATCGGCGCGGGCGAGCGCTGGGAGGGGCGGATCGGCGTCCCCTCCTACAACCGGATCGATGCTCTGCAGCAGGAGATCTCCGGCCTCGACGACTCCTCGCTCGGGATCAAGTTCCGCTTCACCGACCCGGCGGGCGACCTCGCTCCCGGGCAGCCGGCCGCGGCCCTGGTCCTGGAGACCAGCATCCCCACGGGGGACGACGAGCTGACGGACGACGAGTGGGTGCCGACCGCCATCCTGGCGCTGGACTGGGAAGTGGGCGAGCGGTTCGGCCTGGGCGCGAACGTGGGCTACAGCTACGCCACGGATGAGGAGGAGCAGTTCCACCAGCTCCTCGCAAGCCTGAGCGGAGGCTTTTCGATCACCGACCGGCTCGGCACCTACCTGGAGTGGTACGGCCTCTCCGAGGAGACCGCGGACGGCCCCACCACCCACTATGTGGACGGGGGCCTCTCGTTCCTGATCAACGACGACCTGGTCGTGGATGCCAGGGTGGGGACCGGCCTCAATGATGCGGATCCGGATTGGTACGTGGGCGTGGGCGGCTCGGTGCGCTGGTAGGGGCGGCTCTTGTGGCCGCCCTCCGGAGGGCGCCCACAAGGGGCGCCCCTACACATGGCAGGGTTCTAGTATTTTCCCCCGGGCTTCAAAGCAATCACCTTGCAGTTTGTCCCGTTGTCGTCCAGAGCCTTGATCAGCTTCTCGGGGGTGCCGGTCAGCGCGGGGAAAGTCCCCCAGTGGATCGGGATCACCTGGCGCACGCCGAGGAAGCGGCAGGCCCGGGCAGCCTGCATCGGGTCCATGGTGAACAGGTCGCCGATCGGCAGGAAGGCCAGCTCGGGCCGGTACATCTCGCCGATGAGCTGCATGTCCGAGAACAGGGCCGTGTCGCCCGCGTGGTAGAAGGTATAGCCGCCCGGCAGCCGCACCACGTAGCCCGCGGCCGTGCCGCCGTAGAGGATCTGGTCGCCGTCCGAGATCCCGCAGGAGTGGTCGGCGCGGACCATGGTGATCTGCATGCCGAGCACCTCCTGGCAGCCGCCCAGGTTCATGGCCGAACCGTTCGCGACCCCCTTGGTCCCCAGCCAGTTGCAGATCTCGAAGTTGGCGACGATCTTGCCCGGTTTGTGCTTCTTCGCCATCTCCACGGCGTCGCCCATGTGGTCGAAGTGGGCGTGGGTGATGAGCATGGCGTCGAGCCGGTCGAAGCTCTTGTGCTCCTTGGGGCAGGACGGGTTCTGGGTCACCCAGGGATCGATGAGGACGACCTCGCCGCCGGGCAGGTCGCAGCGGACGGTCGCATGTCCCAGGTATGTGAACGTCGGACGGGGGTGCTGGCTCATGGATCCTCCCTCCCGCTCGGCATTCTACGATAGAGTTCCACCGACCAAGGGGAGGGTTCCGAAATGGCCTACTTGTGGATCAAGGCGCTGCACGAGATCGCGGCGCTCTGGCTGGCGGCGGGGGTTCTGGGCAGCGTAGTACTTCGGTCCTGGCTGAAGCGGAACAGTGGAAATACCACCGGCCTCGCCCTGCTGGCGCGGCTGCACACGGTCTTCTCCGTGCCCGGCGTGATCCTGGCCGGCGTGATCGGCTTCTATCTCGTGGTCTCCAGGTGGGGCTTCAAGGCGGGCTGGATCCACGCCTCCCTGGCGCTCTACCTCGTGCTGCTCGTCAGCATCCTCTTCATTCAGCTCCCCGCCCTGCGTAAAGGTACGCCGAGCAAGCTCGCCGCGGTCATGCCCCACATCGACGCCACCCTGATCGTCATCCTGGTCATCCTGATGGCGGTGAAGCCCTTCTAAATGAAAAACGAGCGGCCGGGGTCGCCGGCCGCTCGCGTTTCTACGCAGATATTTTTCGGTTGAGGGGTCAGCCTCAGACCTGGAACTGCTTGAAGAAGTGCTCGCGGAGCTTGGCGTTGAAGATGTGCTCCGTCAGACGGTAGTAGATGGTCTGGGCGTCGCGGCGCGGAGCGACCAGGCCGTAGGCCTTGAGCTTGGCCAGGTGCTGGGAGACGGCCGAAACCGACACCCCGAGCATCTCCGCCAGATCGCACACACACAGCTCTTTCATGTTGTCGAGAAGGTAGAGGAGCTTGAGCCGGGTCGAGTTCCCGGCGAGATTCATGAGCTCCGCTGCCTCTTCGATGTCCGGAGTCCCCTCGAGGTTCTGCCGGATCTGGGCCATTTCTTTCGACGACATCGTAGGCGCCTCGCCTTTCATTTTCTTGCCTCCAAGGGTCATGACGTTTGACGACCTCATAATGGTTATGCCGCCGCGCCGGATGCAGCCTCGGGGCTTAGGCAGTTTCCAACTGTTGTATGTCTAAGTGCCTTCACCAGAGCTGACCGGGACACCCTCCTCACCGCTCGCCCCTGTCTTGTCCGGTTTCCCAGGAGAGCGATGGTTGAACAATCTCGATTGTACTCCTCGCCATACGCGAAATCCAGGCAAATGTTTGTTCTTTGTCCCGTTTCCCCCGGCTCACGCACTTATAGTACCCAACATGGCCTCGGGGACCTTCATTCCTCTCTTCAACGCGCGAATCCAGAGATGGTCCAGGACCTGCAGGATGTAACCTCTGGAGGGCCGCTAGGGGATACGGGAGGCCCTGTCGTAGAGTTGTCCAACAAAGGGAGGAAAAACCATGCCCCACGTGCGCATCGAATACTGCGGGATGTGAAACTACTACCCCCGTGCCGCCAGTCTGGCGGCCGATCTCCAGAAGAAATTCGACATTCAACCCGAGCTCGTGCGTAGCTCCGGGGGCGTATTTGAGGTCACTGTCGGCAACGAGGTGCTCTTCTCCAAGAAGAAGGTCGGCCGCTTCCCCATGCCGGGAGAGGTCGAGGAGAAGCTGAGCGCCAGGACGGCCGAAGCCTAGCCGCGTGTCTTTCTTCCTGAGCCTCGCCCTCGGTGTCGGCCTCCTCGGCCTGGCGCTCAGAACGGAGGAGCAGCGGCAGAGCGCGCCGCCGCTCCCCCCGCCCTCTCCCGTCCCGCCGGGCACCATCACCGTGCTGCTCCCGGTCCGCGACGAGCGGGCCAACGTCCTCGACTGCCTGGAGACCCTCCTCGGCCAAGCCCGGGTGAGAGTTATCGACGACGGCTCGACGGATGGCACCCGCGAGCTGGTACATGGGGCGGATCTGATCGACGCCGGCCCCCTGCCCGACGGCTGGCGCGGCAAGGTCCACGCGCTCTGGGTGGGATGGCAAGGGGTGGACACCTCCTGGGTCCTCCTCACCGACGCGGACACCCGCCACGGTCCCGAGCTGCTCGCCCGTGCCCTGGCTGCGGCGCGGGAGGGAGACCTGGATGCCGTCTCCCTCGCCGGCAGCCAGGAGTGCCGGAGCTTCGGCGAAAGGCTGATCATCCCGGCGGTCTTCGCGCTGCTCGACGCTCTCCTCGGTGACTGGCAGGCAGCGGCTTCCGGTGCCGGACCGGCCGTGGCGAACGGCCAGTTCATCCTTTTAAAGAGAGAGACCTGGGAGGCGGCCGGCGGGTTCGAGACGGTGCGCAACGAAGCCATCGACGACATTGCGATCGTCACCCAGCTGCGGCAGCGCGGCTCGCGGACCGCCTTCTTCCGCGAGCCTGGGCTGCGGGTGCGGATGTACCGTGGCTTCAGGGAGACCTGGCGCGGCTGGCGGCGCAACCTCGGCGGCATCTTCGGCCCCCTGCCGGGAACGCTCGCCGCAGTTCTGATGGTCCTGCTCGTCCCCGCCCTGACCCTCGCGGGATTCGTGGCGACCGGCCGCTGGCTGGAGGCAGCCCTGCTCTGGAGCGCGGGCGCCGCGGCCTCGATCGTCTTGCGCTCCGGCTCGGTCTACGGGCTGCTCTATCCCCTGGACGCCGTTCTACTCGCGATCCTCCTCTCTCTGGGAGCAGCGGACCGGCGCCGCGGGCGGCTGGCGAGCTGGAAGGGCCGGGAGATGAAGGTCTAGACCCGGTCTTCGAACCAGCAGCGCTGGCCGGAGGACTCCTCGACGGACACGGCCAGAAGGTCCACGCGGGAGCCTTCGAGGCTGCCGGCGAGATCGCGCCAGATCATCCGCGCGAAAAGCTCCATGGAGGTGTTGGCGAGAGGGAGCACCAGGGTGTCGTCGGAGGGGAAGCGGTAGCTCTTCGCTCCGCACCGGACCTCGATCGCCCCGCCGTCGCGGCTCCAGTCCAGGCGGGTGCTCTCTCCCGGGAGAAGGGTCCGGCTGTCCAGCCCGGCGCAGATCTCACGCAGCTTCTTCTTGAACGACTCCAGGTCGACCAGGAGCCCCTCCTCGTCGAGCTCGCTCCCCGACAGCTCCACCCGGACGCGGTAGTTGTGGCCGTGAAGGAGCTCCGCCCGGCCTCCCGAGAAGAGCGTGAAATGGGCTGCGGAGAACTTGAAGTCTTCCTTGGCGAGGACGATACGGAAGCGGGGCATGGGGGGGATTGTATGACGCCTCCCCCATGCCCTTCTCTTTCCTTACTCCTTCTTGCCCTTCAGCCGTGCCGCCTTGCCGATCAGGCTGACCAGCTCGGCGACGTCCTGCGGCCGGCGTGACTCGCTCTGCTCGACCGAGATGAGCTGGCCGCGCCGGAAGAGCTCGTCGAGGCTGGACCCGCGGGCCCAGTAGGAGCCGCGCAGGATTTCGGCGAACTCAGCCACCACCGAGGCCAGCCGCAGCGCCGGGGTCGCCCTCTCCCACGAGGAGGAGAGCTGCGAGAGCCGGAGCAGCTTGGAATCCTCCCGCACCTTTCCGCTCTGCTCCGAGCGCCAGCGCAGGCGGATCTCGGCCAGCGGCTTGTCCCCGCGCATGCCCGGCTTCAGCTTCACCTCATAGAGCGCGGTCACGCTGTGACCGGCTCCGATCTCGCCGGCGTCGACCGTGTCGTCGCGGAACTTCTCGTCGGCGATGTCGCGGTTCTCGTAGCCGAGCAGGCGCCAGCGGTCCACCACCTCGGGGCTGAAGACCACCTGCACCTTGGCATCCTTGGCGATGGTCTCCAGCGTGCCCTCCAGCTCCTCGACCAGGACGCGGCGCGCCTCCTCCAGGGTATCCACGTAGGCGTAGCGGCCGTCCCCCTTGTTCGCGAGCTGCTCCATCAGGTGGTCGTTGTAGTTGCCCATGCCGAAGCCCAGGGTGGTCAGCTCGATGCCCTTGCGGGCCTCCTTGCCGATCCGCTCCAGGATGCTGTCAGGGCCGCTGTTGCCGACGTTGGCCACCCCGTCCGAGCAGAGGAGGATGCGGTTGTTCCCCTCGGGCCGGAAGTAGCGATTGGCCATGTCGTAGCCGAGGAGCAGCCCGGCTTCGGCGTTGGTGGCGCCGTCGGTGTGGAGGGCTTCGACCGCCGTCCGCACACGGCCCAGATCGTGGGTCGGCTCCACCACCACCCGCGCCTCGCTGCCGTAGACCACGAGGCCGACCTTGTCCGTGGGCTTGAGCCTCCCCAGGAGCAGGCCGAGGGAGCTCTTGACCAGGCCAAGGCGGTTCCCCGCATCCATGGAGCCGGAGATGTCCACCACGAAGATGAGCACCGCGGGCTTGCGGTCCTCGGGGCGGATCTCCCGGCCGCGGATGTTGAAGCGCAGCAGCCGGTAGCCCTCGGGAGCGAACGGCGTGGGCGCCCCCTCGGCTCTGATCGCGAAGTCGCCCTGAGTGGGCGGCTCGTCGCCGTAGTGGAAGAAGTTCACGAACTCCTCGACCCGGACGGACTCGGGAACGGGCAGGTTGCCCTCCCCCAGGTAGCGCCGGGCCACGGTGTAGGAGGCCGTGTCCACGTCCAGCCCGAAGGTCGAGAGGCGATCCTCGTCCGTGTCCACGAAGGGATTGACCCCGGCCGATTTGTAGAAGGTATCGCCGTAGGCCTCGTCGTTGGGCTCGGCATTTCCCCCCGTCGTGCCGCCGGTATTGCCGACGGCTCCCGCGGCCACCCCGCCCACGACTCCACCCTTGTAATTACTCTGCTGGCCGCTCTCGTTCCCACCCACATTGACACGGTCCGACAACACCCCGGGAGTCTGCGACAGCTTGGCCCAGGGATCTCTCGCTGGCGGGACCTTCTCCATCTCCGTCTGGCTGACCGCCGCGCCCGTGCTGATCCGCCGCTCGTCCAGCAGCGGCGATTCGCCGGCGACCGTGATCTGCTCCTCGAACGCTTCCGGTACCTCCACCGGCTCCATCGGCGCGGTGGGGGCCGAAGGCTGCATGCCCTCGTCACGACGTCCCAGCGCTTCCATCTCCTTCTTCTGGAGCGCCGTCTCGGACTTGGGCTCGGGCGGCCCCGTCGGAGCGGGGTAGTTCGCCGCCGGCGGTGGCACCGCGGGCGGTGGCGGAGGCGCAACGCTCTCCGGCGGCAAGTCGGAGTAGGCCTGGGCCTCCATGGGCTCTGCCACCTCCACTTCCTCCCTGGAGAGGGAGAGAAACTGGAGCTTCCAGGCGAGCAGTCCGCCGAGGACCATCATAGCCAGGGTGGCCGCGATCAGCCAGCTCTGGCGGCGCGGCGGGCTTCCGGAGGCGGGCAGGGGGAACTGCTTCAGCTCGCCTCCGGGAGGCCTGGTCCCGACCACCACGACAGGCGGGATCTCGGCCTTGATTCTGTCGAGCAGGCCCTCGGGCGGCTCCGCATCCAGCGGCTCCGCGAGCCTGCGGGCGATCTCACGTTCATTCAGACGGCTCATCGGAGGTCCTCCTCGAGGGTTCTGGCCAGGATCTGGAGCGCCTTCTTCAGGCGTTTGCGGATGGCTACGGTGGTGATCCCCTCCTGGCGGGCCACCTCCTTGACGGGGAGGTCGCCCCAGAAGAGGGCGGTCACGGTGTAGCGCAGGTCTTCCGGCAGGGCCAGGACCGCACGCCTCAGGCGGTCGCCCTCCGCGGCCTGTCCGACGGTCTCCTCGGCGCTCGGTGCGGGGTCGGGGACGGTGGCCTCGAAGCCCTCGTCCATGGGGACGAGGCGCCGGGGCCGCCGCAGATGGTTGAGGAAGGTGTTGTAGGCGATGCGGCAGACCCAGGTGGAGAACTGGGACCGGCCGTCGAACCCGGACAGGGCATCCCACGCCTTGCGGTAGGACTCCTGCGTCAGGTCGGCGGCCAGATCCGGATCGCCGCAGAGACGGCGCAGCAGGCCGAAGACCGTGCGGTACGTGCTCTCAACAAGCCGCTCGGCCGCCTCCCGGTCCCCTGCCGCCAGCGCCGCCACCAAGCGGCTCTCCTGCGCTCCGTCGGGTCGTTCCCGCATTCCGCCCCCCCACCAGCTTGTCACGGTCGCTGCTCTTGTCGTATTCATGGCATCTGGTTGGACACTTCGGGCCACGGAAAAGGAAACCGGAGTGGCCTGGGCTTTGCACCTGCGCTTCTCAGAGTTGTTTCTTAGGGAGAGACCGCATACATGAGCGACAAACAGGTCCGTCTGGCCGGCGCAGCGCTCGACCGCAAGCGGCATGTCTGTGCCTTTTTCAACAGCAAGGAAGAGGAGTACCGGGTCCTCCTCCCCTTTGTGAAGGAGGGATTCGATCAGGGCGACAAGGCGTTCCACATCGTCGACTCCCGCCACCGGCCGCAGCACCTTCGGCGCCTGGAGCAGGAGGGCATCGACGTGCCTGCCGCCGAGCAGAGGGGACAGTTGGAGGTCCTGCCCTGGGAGGACGCGTACCTCCGGGAGGGCCACTTCGACCAGAACCGCATGCTCGTCTTAATCGAAGAGGTGCTGCAGGGCGGCGAGGCGCAGGGTTTCCCGCTCACCCGTCTCGTCGCCAACATGGAATGGGCGCTCGAAGACCGCCCGGGTGTGGACGACGTGGTCGAGTACGAGACCCGGCTGAACTACATCCTCCCCAAGTACGATGACGCCGTCTGCTGAACGTACGATCTGGCCCAGTTTGGTGCCAACGTCGTGATGGACATCCTCAGGACCCACCCGATGGTGATCATCGGGGGCATCCTGCAGGAAAACGCTTTTTTCGTGCCGCCGGACGAGTTCCTGCAAGAGCTTCGGGAGCGCAAGGCAAGGCCTCAGGAAACCCATGGGCACGCCGCTCGATGAGACCCGGAGCCTGCGCCGCTGCATCCGGGAGCTGGCCGCGCTGTCGGCGCTTTCGGCCGCGTGGGGCCGGACCGATCCGAAGGGGATCGCCGCAAGCCTGGCCGAAGTGCTCCTGCGCAGCGTGACCGCGGCGGAGTTCCTCTACGTCCGCACGCTGGGGCCGCCCCAGGATCCCGCCTGCGAGGTCGTCCACACGGCCCGCGGTGAGGAGACGGCGGACCGGGCGCGGGAGATCGGCCGCGCGCTCCAGCCTCTGCTCCTCTCCAGCCCCGGCGCGGCGCCACAGATCTCGAACCCGTTCGGAGAAGGAGAGGCGCGCCTCGCCGTCATCCCCATGGGGTACGACGGCGACTGCGGCTACGTGGTCGCCGGCTCCCGGCAGCCCGACTTCCCCACCCAGGTCGACCGGCTCCTGCTCGGCGTCGGCGCCAACCAGGCGACGGTCGCGCTCCAGCACAAGCGGGCGGAAGCGGTCCTCCAGGAGACGGACCGCCGCAAGGACGAGTTCCTGGCGATCCTCGCCCACGAGCTGCGCAATCCCCTGGCCCCTCTCCGCAATGCCCTGCACGTCATGAGTCTGGCGGGTCCCAATCCCAACCCGGCGACCCTGGATCAGACCCGCGGCATGATGGAGCGGCAGGTGCAACAGATGGTTCACCTGATCGACGACCTGCTCGACATCTCCCGCATCACCCGGGGCAAGGTCGAGCTGCGCAAGGAGAGGGTCGAGCTCGCGGCGGTGATCCGGGACGCTCTGGAAGCCTGCCGGCCGCTGATCGAAGCTGGCGGTCACGAGCTCACCGTGAGCCTGCCGCCGGAGCCGATCACTCTCGACGCCGACCCGACCCGCCTGGCGCAGGTGTTCTCCAACCTGCTCAACAACGCCGCCAAGTACACGCCGCGCGGCGGCTCCATCCGGCTGACCGCCGAGCAGCAGGGGAACGAGATCGTCGTCAAGGTCCGGGACACCGGCATCGGCATCCCGGCCGACATGCTGCCCCGCATCTTCGAGATGTTCACGCAGGTGGACCGCTCGCTCGAGCGGTCGCAGGGCGGTCTCGGCATCGGCCTGTCGCTGGTGCGCGGGCTGGTCGAGCTGCACGGCGGCAGTGTCGAGGCCCGCAGCGAAGGCCCCGGCCGGGGCAGCGAGTTCCTCGTCCGCCTGTCGATCCACTCTCTCCCCCAGGAGGTCCATGCCGCGCAGGCCGCCCGGCAGGCCGCTCCGCTCCGGCGCCGCATCCTGGTGGTGGACGACAACCGGGATGCCGCGGACAGCTTGGCCCTGCTGCTCACCCTGCAGGGCAGCGAGGTCCGCACGGCATACGACGGCCTCGAGGCGATCGACGCAGCAGCGGCTTTCTGCCCGGACGTCGTCCTGTCGGACCTCGGCATGCCCAGAATGAACGGCTACGAAGCGGCACAGAAGATCCGGGAGAAGTGTTCGGGCAGGGTCGTGCTGGTGGCCATGACCGGCTGGGGCCAGGAGGAGGACAAGCGAAGGTCGAGCGCAGCCGGCTTCGATTACCACCTGGTCAAGCCGGTGGCCCTCGACGACCTGGACCAGCTCCTGGCTTCGCTGGAGGTTCGGGAAGCACCGGACTACGGTACCCGGAATACCGGCTTGCGGTTATAATGAGGCCATGACGAAGTCGATCATTGCCAAGGACTATCGGACAACCGTCCCATCAGAAGTCAGAGAGAAGCTGGGCGTGGGGCCGAGCGACGCCCTGAGATGGGAGATTGTCGGCAACACCGTCCGCGTGACCGCGGAGCGGCCGGAGTTCTTCAAGCACAAGGGGACGATCAAGGTGGGCTCCGGATCTGCAGTCGAAGACGTCAAGAAGGCTCGGACCCTGCGCGGCACGGATGGGAGATGAGGCAGATCCTCGTCGACACGAACGTCCTGATTTCCTACCTGACAGATCGAGATCCAGAGCAGCAGAAGAAGGCGGAAGCGCTCTTCGAGCAGGCGGCTGCCGGGACGCTGGCGATCATCCTCCATCAGGTGGCACTGATCGAGATGATGCACGTGCTGCTGAACTTCTATCGCATGCCTCGCGAGGAGGCTGCCGCGATCCTGAGAGACCTGCTGGGGATGCCCGGCACGCGAGCCACACACGCGCTGGACTGGCCCACGCTCTTCGATCTCTGGCCGGAAAAGGTGCCCTCCTTCCCCGACGCTCTGATCGCCACCGCGGCTGCCTTCGGGCATTTTGACGCGGTCGCGACGTTCGACGTCCCCCTCTCGCGCCGGTTGCGGCGCCACGGCTTCAAGATCTACTGGTAGCCGAACCCGCGCTATGCTGTGACCCGGTGCCCGACGGGCCGGCACCGGGTTTCAAGCAGGAGGACGCGCGCGATGCAGCACCGCAAGCTGAGAGACCTCGAAGTCTCGGCCCTCGGGCTGGGATGCATGGGCATGAGCGAGTTCTACGGCCAGGGGGACGAACGGGAGTCCCTCGCCACCATTGACCGCGCCCTGGAGCTGGGCGTCAATCTCCTCGACACGGCCGACATGTACGGCCCCTTCACCAACGAGGAGCTGGTCGGCCGCGCCCTGCGCGGGCTCCGCGACCGCGTGGTGCTCGCCACCAAGTTCGGGGTCATGCGCGATCCGAACCAGCCCGGCATCCGGGGCATCAACGGCCGGCCCGAATACGTGCGCCAGGCCTGCGATGCCAGCCTCAGGCGGCTGGGCGTGGAGACGATCGACCTCTACTATCTTCATCGCGTCGATCCCGAGGTGCCCATCGAGGACACGGTCGGCGCCATGGGCGGGCTCGTGCGGGAGGGGAAGGTGCGGGCGATCGGATTGTCCGAGGCCGCGCCGGAGACCCTGCGCCGGGCCAATGCCGTCCACCAGATCACCGCGCTCCAGACCGAGTACAGCCTGTGGTCCCGCGACCCCGAGGATGGCGTGCTCGCCGCCTGCCGCGAGCTCGGCATCGGCTTCGTGGCCTACAGCCCACTCGGCCGCGGCTTCCTCACCGGCCAGTTCAAGACCCCGGACGACTTCGCGCCCGACGACTTCCGCCGCATGAGCCCGCGCTTCCAGGGGGAGAACTTCCAGAAGAACCTGGAGCTGGTCGAAGCCGTCCAGGCCCTCGCTGCCGAGAAGGGCTGCACTCCCGCCCAGCTCGCCCTCGCCTGGCTGCTGGCCCAGGGTGAGGACATCGTGCCGATCCCGGGCACGAAGCACGTCCGCAGGCTGGAGGAGAACGTCGGCGCGCTGGATGTTCACCTGTCGCCTGAAGATCTGGCGCGGCTGGAGGCCGTCTTCCCCAGGGGAGCGGCGGCGGGCGAGCGCTACCCGGCCCAAGCGATGGCGTCGCTCAACCGCTGAAGAGGGGCTCTCCGGTCAGGAGCTCGATCTGGCGGTCCACCCGCTCGAGTTCCTGTCCGGTCTCCTGGATTGCTATTTCCAGGAAGCTACGTTCCTCGGCACTCCGCACGATCTCGATCCGGTCTTCCAGAGCGACGAGGTCGCCGAGAAGCTCAATCCGGGCTCTCAAGAATCTACCCAAGGCGGACAGGATGAACTCCCGAAGCCTCCGGCGCTCGTCCAAATGCAGCAGGTCGGCCAGCCACTCTCCGTGCGCCGTGAAGGTCTCTACCTCCGCGCCGCGGTATTGGAGATGGTCCGCCATCCGATGTTCACAGGGGTTGGGAAGGAACCGTTCGGGTGTGGAGAGGCAATCGCTCTTCCACGTGTTACAGACATTGCACGCATAGAAGAGGTTGGACCAGGCGACGGCAAGAGCGGGGAACCTCGACGCGGGGAGATAATGGTCGACGCCGAAGCCTTCGTATCCCTTGAGCCCGTCCGGAACACGGCAGTAGACGCACTTCGAGAGGAACTCCCCCCGAAGGTGGGCCTTGTAGGCTTGCGGGTAGGAAAAGGGACCCGGGTCGGGCCCCCGCAGATGCCGCTTTCTTGGGAAAAGCAGCGCGTCGAAGGGATCGCTCATCCCGGCGGCTGGCTCAACCCTAACCGCCGCCGCCGATCCCGGGCCTGCTCGCGGATGCGCTCCGCCTCTTCCGCCATTTGCAGGAGGGTCTCAAGCTCTTCCATGGAGACCGGCGGGAGGAGGTGCTCTAGCCTGGAGGTCAGGAAGGCGAGACGCTCCTGCTCGGTCCGGGAGAGCCTCTGCCCTCCGTGCTTGCGGGTCAGGAGCTCCGCACGCTCGCTCGCCACCGCGTCGGTCTCAGGGATTTCGGGCGGGTGCGGGGATTTCTTTTGAGCTTGTGTTCGCATGAGCGACTCGCGTCAAAACATATCTTAGGCGCCCCGACCCAGTCTGTGCAAGCCCTCCTGTCGCCTCAGGAGGTGAAATCCATCCTTGCAACGGGAAACGAGTGGGTAGCAATCTCCAACGAGTAGGTAGAGGGGTGTACCCACTGGGTAGCGGCCTCGAACGAGCGGGTAAAGGAGTCTATCCACTGGTTGGCGACCTCAAACGAATGCGTAGAGGGGTCTACCCACTCGTTTGCACCTCCAAGGACCCCGACCGCTCCAGCGCCGCGGCCACCGCCCGCTCCATGGAGCTGTAGACGGCGATCGCGAGGAGGACCACGAACGCCGCGGTCGGACCCGAGACCTGGACGTTGGACCCTCCCAGGGCCGCAATCACCAAGCCGGCGATGATCGCCGTATAGAGGCCGTGCTGCGGAGCCACTCCCGAGGCCACCGCGAGGGCCATGGAAAGAGGAAGAGCCACGATCCCCACGACGATGCCGGCCAGCAGATCGGCGCGCAGGTCTTCGCGGCCATACCCCCGGCGCAGGGCAGTGCGGAGAGCGACGGCAAGGCGGACAGGCAGAGTCGTGGGCTCGAGCAGAGCCTCGTAGCGGCGTGGCATGAGATCTTCTGAAAAAGTCGGGGCGATCTTCTCACACGGGGAGCCCTCGCTACCAATTCAGCCAGCCTTGCTGAAAGCCCGGCGGACACCGCTCAAAGCCGAGCGGTCATGGCTTCAGGCTTGGCGATCGTGGCTTGGGACCGAGCGGCCACCGCTTCAGGCCTGGTCATCGTGGCTTCAGATCAAGCCATCATGGCTTCAGACCAAGCCATCGTGGCTTGGGATCAAGCGACCGCGGCGCGAAGTCAGGCGATCATCGCTTCAGGCCAAGCGATCGTGGCGCGAAGCCTAGCGGTTACGGCTCCAGAGGCTCCAGCGCCATCTGCACCAGCGCCTCCATGTGCCCGGTCTGCGGGAAGAGGTCGATCAGCGCGATGCTCTCGATGCGGTAGGCCTCTTTGAGGAGGCGAAGGTCCCTCGCCAGGGTGGCGGGATGGCAGGAGAGATAGGTCAACCGCTTGGGCCGCCGCTCCAGGAGGATCCGCGGCACCTTGGGTGACAGCCCCCCCCGCGGTGGATCAACCACGACCCGGTCCACGCCCTCCGGGAGATCTGGAATCCAGGTCTCCACGGCACGGGCCACCACCTCGACGTTGGTCAGCTTGTTGCGCCGCGCATTCATCCGGGCGTAACGGGCCGACTGCGTGTCCCCCTCGACCGTCACCACCTTGCGGTAGCGCCGGGCCAGCGCCAGGGCGAACAGGCCGACGCCGCCGTAGAGGTCAAATGCCGTGTCGCCCTCCCACTCGCCCACCACCGTCTCGACGAGCCGCTCGAGCAGGCCGCGGTGCCCCTGGAAGAAGGTGCGCGCGTCGTAGGCGTAGTTGAGGTCCCCCACCTGGAGAGTCACCTCTCCGTGCGGCAGCCCGGGGAGGGTCGGCGAGACCGTGACCCCGCCGTCATCTCCCGAGGCCACGTCGAGCCGCGTCGGGCTGCCGGCGGTCAGTTGGTCCCTCAGCTCGGGCAGGAAAGCCTCCAGGTCGGGGACCAGAAGAGGGCAGCGGTCGACCGGGACGAGGTTCTTGGTGCCGCGGGCGTAATAGCCGATACGGACGCCGTTGGTCATCGGGTCCACGTCCGTGTGGAGCTGGGTGCGGAGGCGGTAGCCCCAGGGGGCGCCCGCTATCAGGTGGGTGTTCTCGGTATCGACCTTGATCCCTCCCAGGCGCTCCAGGGTCTCGCGAACGGCCGCGGCCTTGAGGAGCGGCTGCACCTCGTCGCGGATGTGCTGCAGGTCGCAGATGCCGGTCGGGCTCAGCTCGGGGTAGGGGTCGGGTCGGCGCGCCGGACCCGCCTCCAGGATCTCCACGATCTCGCCGCGGCCGTAGTCGGGGCGGCGCTCCACGATCTTGACCTTCAGGAGGTCGCCGGGCGCGGAGCGGGGGACGAATATGGGCACGCCTTCCCAGCGGGCCAGCCCCTCGCCGCCCGCGACCAGCTTCTCGACCCGGACCTCCAGCTCCTGGACCCCGGCCAGGCGGGCGCCCGGAGGGGGAACATGCGGCGCGGGTTGAGGACGGGGAGGCGCGGGCGTTCTCGCAGGCGATATGGCGGGCAGGACCGGCGTCGGAACGTCCGGGTCGGTATCAGGAACGGCCGGCATGTTCCACCAAGTGGGCGGACCCGAGCTGCGCTGCGCGGGAGAGAGAGTCCTGGCTCTCTCTCCTTTTGGGCCTCCTCCTGGGCGCGCGCCCTTGGGGCGGCCCTGCTGCGGCCGGCCGTCTTTTCCGGGCCTGCGGGGACCTTGCCCCCGTCCGCCCTGACTGTCTCTCGTCCTCATGCCTCCCCTTCTACTAGAAAGTGGATGCGCGGCGCCAGCTCCGGCATCCGGCGCTCGACCTCGGCCCGGAGCTCGGCCACCTTGTGGCGACGCGAAAGGTGATGCAGGACCAGGGCCTGATTCCGCATCTCCCCGGACCTCCGAGCGATATCTTCGATGTGCAGGTGCTTGAAGCGCTCCCCCTTGTCCCGGTGCTCGTCGCCGAGGAATGTGCACTCCATCATCAGCACCCGGGCACCGAACAGCCGGGGCTCGCGGTCGAACACCCCCGGGCCGGTGTCGGCGCAGTAGGAGAGCCAGAGCTCCTCCACCGCATCCGAAGTCTCGATCCCGCGCCCGCGCAGCTCGACCAGCTCGGCCCCGGACAGGCCCGCGTAGGCGGCGGCCAGCCGCCGCTTTGTCCGCCAGAGATGAAAACCGAGCGTCGGCACCACATGGTCCACGGCAAAAGCCTCGATGACCAGGTCCCTGCCGACGGCCACCCGGTCGCCCGGCGAGAGCGGATGGAGATCGTAGAGGTAATGGGCGTTCTCCAGGCGCTCGGCCGACGCGACGAGGAGGCCCAGCGGCTCGGCGATCTCGGCCGGGCAGAAGACCCGGGTATGGACCAGCCGGTGGAGCGAGCGCTGCGAGAGCACGTAGGGCAGCCCGAGCGCGTGGTCCAGATGCCCGTGGCTGATGAACACGTCCGCGGCGCCCGCGAGCTGCAAGGCTCCTCTCCCCACGTCGAGAGCCAGCCCCGGTGGATGGATGCGGAACCAGGACTCGTCCCCGGCGCGCGACCAGCCCTCGATCCGCAGGTCTCCGAAGCGCAGCTCGACGGGCCGGATGAGAGACATGAGTGAGATTGTAGGGGCGGCTCTTGTGGCTGCCCTCCGGAGGGCACCCACGAGGGGTGCCCCTACATCAGATCTCCCGGTAGATCCAGCGGCGGATCGGGGCCAGGCGGTTCTGCACGCTCTCCCAGTCCGGGTCGATCAGCCACAGGGTGGCGGCGACCGAGGACAGCAGCGAGTTGCCGTCCTGGGGAGTGAAGCAGAAACCGTAGACCTCACGCTTGCGCCGCACGGCTACGGTGGGCAGCACCACCACGGCCTGAGAAAGAATGCGCCCGTAGTAGCCGTGGTCGCGGCCGAAGCTGAAGATCAGGTTGGCGTCGCGCTTGTCCGTGACCGCCACCCGCGGGTTGTCCCTGAGCCGCTGCTTGACCTCCTCGATGGTCGTGTCCCGGTTCAGGCCCAGATTGAACCAGATCGAGTGCATGTACTGGGTGTTCAGCTTGACCGCGCTGGAGAACAGGTTCAAGTCCTTGTTCAGCGTCTCGAAGAGGTGGTGGGCGTCCCGGGCGTGATGGGTGCCGAAATCCGGGTCGTCGTGCTTGCCCACGTTCGGGGCGGGCACGAAGCTGCTGGACGCGGACACGTCGTTCGCCCGCCGCATGCAGACGAAGGTCCCCTTGTCCAGGCAGTACTCCTTGTCGTTGCCGTCGTCGCAGACCGTCTTGATCAGGGTCGTGATGTTGTGGGTGTTGCAGGAGACGATCTGGAGGAAGCGGTCCTCTCCCGGGATCAGGGTCTCGTCGTTGATGCCGCGGGCGAAGGGCTTGCCGAAGCCGAACTCGCTGCCCTGGGCGAGGAAGCCTTTGGGCCCGCTGATCCCCTCGTAGAGCTTCTCCTTGTTCTCGTTGCCGGCCGGAGTGCAGTCGAGGACCACGGTGGCGCGCTCCAGCGCCTCCCGGGCATCGTAGCTGGGCTCATGGCCGAGCTTCTCGAACTGCCCCCGGACGTCCTCGTCCACGGCGAGCTTGGCGCCGCGCTCCATCAGATGCCTCAGGCGGGACTTGTCGGAGGCCAGCGGCGTCCGCTTGTGGAAGGTGACCTCGTCGATCCCCATCCGGTCCCGGAAGTCGGTGAAAAGGCCGATCAGCGGCTCTCCGATCGTGCCCGTGCCCACGATATGGACAATCCTCTTCATGCGTGCCCTCTCGAAGGAAAAAGTTGGGTCTTTTCTGGCCGCTCGGGTGAAACGCAGCAGTTGGACGGCGTGGAGATTAGCACGAGCCGTGCCAAAAAAAGGTGATGCTATTTTTCCACAAGTAACGGGAGACGGCCGTTCCGATTCTGTAAGATCTTCCCCGCTCCTCCCGTGGAGCGGCTTCCGGAACGAGATTTTTCCACGGGTTTTTCACCGGTTTTTCACCGCTTTTCCTCCTAGCTCTGGGGTTGACGGGGGGCTTGACCACAACATCTAGTGGTCTTAAGCTTCTTGAAGTCGTTGCCGCAAGGAAGCCCAAAGACTTTTCCAGGAGGACACGCAGATGGTTCAACCCGTGGTGCAGGAGCAGAGCGGCAGGTCGTCGGCGTCTACGATGGATGTTCCGCCTAAAGGGGGAGCGTCCGCCAAGAACGGCTTGAGCTTTCAACGCTTCTATACCACGCCGGGGGTTAGCCCCTTCGACACGGTCGAGTGGGAGCTGAGGGACGCGGTCATCAGCAACGAGAAGGGGGAGAAGGTCTTCGAGCAGAAGGCGGTCGAGTTCCCCAAGTCCTGGTCGCAGACGGCGACGAACGTGGTGGTCAGCAAGTACTTCCGCGGGCAGCTCGGCACGCCGGAGCGGGAGCGCAGCGTGCGCCAGCTCATCTCGCGCGTGTCGGACACGATCACCGAGTGGGGCCGTGACGGCGGCTATTTCGCCTCGTCGGAGGACGCCGGGACCTTCCACGACGAGCTGACCCACATCCTGCTCTACCAGCACGCCTGCTTCAACTCGCCGGTCTGGTTCA
Organism: Acidobacteriota bacterium; assembly: GCA_034667225.1. GTDB lineage: Bacteria > Acidobacteriota > Thermoanaerobaculia > Multivoradales > UBA5704 > DATMER01. Next base: position 107,835 of record JAXDKG010000050.1, on the reverse strand, counting down.
ACGTCGGCATTGAGCCCAGGCCGCAGTGCTCGGCTTGCTTCATCAACTCGGTCGACGACACCATGGACTCGATCCTGACGCTGGCCAAGACCGAGGGCATGCTCTTCAAGTACGGCTCGGGCACGGGCAGCAACCTCTCCAAGCTGCGCTCCTCCCGCGAGCCGCTCGCCGGCGGCGGCACGGCCTCCGGCCCGGTCTCCTTCATGCGCGGCTTCGACGCCTTCGCCGGCGTCATCAAGAGCGGCGGCAAGACCCGCCGCGCCGCCAAGATGGTCATCCTCGACGTGGACCACCCGGACATCCAGGAGTTCATCCACTGCAAGGAAGTCGAGGAGAAGAAGGCCTGGGCCCTGATCGACGCGGGCTACGACGGCAGCTTCAACACCGTCGGCGGCGCCTACGACTCGATCGCCTACCAGAACGCCAACCACTCGGTCCGGGTCACGAACGAGTTCATGCAGGCGGTCGAGAACGACGGCGAGTGGCAGACCAAGGCGCGGCGCGGCGGCAAGGCCATGGGCACCTTCAAGGCCCGCGATCTCATGAAGCAGATGTCAGAAGCCGCCTGGGTCTGCGGCGATCCCGGGATGCAGTACGACACCACCATCAACGACTGGCACACCTGCGCCGGCACGGACCGGATCAATGCCAGCAACCCGTGCTCCGAGTACATGTTCCTCGACGACACGGCCTGCAACCTGGCCTCGCTCAACCTGATGAAGTTCTACGACGCCGATTCGGACTTCGACGTCGAGAGCTTCCGCCATACCTGCGAGGTGATCATCTCCTCCATGGAAGTCATCGTGGGCAATGCGAGCTACCCGACGCCGAGGATCGAGGCGAACTCGCACAAGTTCCGCCCCCTCGGGATTGGCTATGCCAACCTCGGCGCCCTGCTCATGGCGCGCGGCCTGCCCTACGACGGCGATTCCGGCCGCGACTATGCGGCGGGGATCACCGCCCTGATGTCCGGCGCCTCCTATGCCCAGTCGGCGCGGGTCGCCGAGGCCATGGGGCCGTTCGACGAGTTCGAGACCAACCGCGAGCCCATGCTGCGCGTCATGCGCAAGCACCGTGACGCGGTCAAGCAGATCGAGTCGGCCCACGTGCCGCTGGAGATCCTGCAGGCCGCCCGCACGTCGTGGGACGAGGTGGTGGAGCTCGGCGACCAGCACGGCCTGCGCAACAGCCAGATCTCGGTGCTCGCCCCCACCGGCACGATCGCCTTCATGATGGACTGCGACACCACCGGCGTGGAGCCCGACATCGCCCTCGTCAAGTACAAGAAGCTGGTGGGCGGCGGCATGATCAAGATCGTCAACAACACCGTGCCGACCGCGCTCAAGCGCCTGGGCTACGACAAGGAGCAGATCCGGGCGATCGTCGAGTTCATCGACGAGAACGACACGATCGAGGGCGCGCCCCATCTCAAGGAGGAGCACCTGCCGGTCTTCGACTGCGCATTCAAGCCGGCCAAGGGCTCGCGCTCCATCCATTACATGGGGCACTTGAAGATGCTGGCCGCGGTGCAGCCGTTCATCTCGGGCGCGATCAGCAAGACGATCAACATGCCCGAGGACTCCACTCCCGAGGACATCATGCAGGCCTACATCGAGGGCTGGCAGATGGGGTTGAAGGCGGTGGCGATCTACCGCGACAACTGCAAGCGCAGCCAGCCGCTGTCGACCAAGAGGAGCGAGAAGGAGACGGCGGCGGTGGCGGTCCAGCCGGTGCAGGAGCGGCGGGCCGTGCGGAGAAAACTCTCGGACGAGCGCCGGGCCATCACCCACAAGTTCTCGATCAACGAGCACGAGGGCTACCTGACGGTCGGGCTCTACGACGACGGCCAGCCGGGCGAGATCTTCCTGGTGATGGCAAAGGAGGGCTCCACGATCTCGGGCCTGATGGACTCGCTCGCCACCTCGATCTCGATCGCGCTCCAGTACGGGGTACCCCTGCAGACCCTGGTGGACAAGTTCAGCCACACCCGGTTCGAGCCCTCGGGCTTCACGAAGAACCCGGAGATCCCGATCGCCAAGTCGATCACGGACTACATCTTCCGCTGGCTGGCCTCGAAGTTCCTGACCCGGGAGCAGAAGGCGGCGGCGGGGGTGATCCTGCGCGACGAGCCCCTACCCGCACCGGTGGCCCTGCTGGGCGGGGGGCGGCTGGAGCCCGTGGCCGAGGTGATCAGCCACGAGACGAAGGTGACCTTCCTCTACCAGCAGGACGCGCCGCCCTGCCACGATTGCGGGTCGATCATGGTCCGCAACGGCAGTTGCTACAAGTGCCTGAACTGCGGCTCGACCAGCGGCTGCAGCTAAGAGGCTCCATTGATCGGCCCCCTCTCCCCCGCGCAGGCGGGGGAGAGGGATGGGGAGAGGGGGGATGGGATCAACTGCTGGGAATCCAAGCCCCCCTCTTTTTGTTCCGCCAGCCATGACCACGAAGCGAGCCCACTCCCGCCGCGCCCTGTTGACCGCGACTGTCCTGTCGCTGCTGCTCCTGTCCTGCCGCGACGGTGCTACCGCGGCGGGCAAGCCAGCGCCGGCCGACCTCGGCTTTCGCCTGAAAACGGTGGACGGCCGCACGATCGGCCCCAAGGACTACGAGGGGCAGGTTGTGGTCGTGGACTTCTGGGCGACCTGGTGCGTCCCCTGCCACATGCAGGCGCAGATCCTCGAGCCGATCCATCGCGACTACAAGGGCAAGGGGGTCCAGTTCCTGGCAGCGAACGTGGGCGAGGACGAGCCCACGGTGCGCTCGTTCCTGAAGAGCAAGCCGTTCCCCTACCCGGTCCTCCTCGATCCCGAGGACACAGTCTCCACCAAGCTCGGCGTGGTTGCCCTCCCTACCCTGATGATCATCGACAAGAAGGGCAAGGTCACCTTGTTCCACACCGGCCTCGCCGACGGCGCCACGGTTCGGAAAATCCTGAAGCAGGCGGGCGTGTAAGGGAGGACCGAACCGCCTGGGGTTGAAACCCCAGGCTAGACGGGTATCGCCCCCTCCGGGGGCGAGTTCCCAGCTTCTGCGTAAGCAAGCCCCCGGATGGGGGCTGTACTTTTTTAGCCTGGGGTTTCAACCCCAGGCGGCGGCCCGGAGGCCGCCGCTTTCCGGCCTTTCTCTTCTTACTTCAAAACCACCAGCGCGACGCGCCGGTTCTGCGAGCGCCCTTCGCGGGTGCTGTTGTCGGCCACCGCGGACGCCTCTCCGTACGAGATCACGTTGATCCGATGGAGCGGGAACTGGTGCTGCTGGCTGAGATAGCGGCGCACCGCCTCGGCCCGCAGGAGGCCCAGTTCCTCGTTGTACTTCTCCGAGCCCACGCTGTCGGTGTGCCCCTGGATCTCGATGTAGACGCCAGCATTCTGGCTTTTGAGCTGCGACGCGAACTCGTCGACGGCCGCCTTGGCCTCCGGCGAGAGGTCGGAGGTGTCGAACCCGAACTTGACCTTGTCGTCGGTCAGGACGGTCTCGTAGAGCAGCTTGCCCTCGGCGAGCTTGCCCGCGTCGATGGCGCGCTGCAGCGCCTCCTGGGCCGTCTTCGAGGTCTCGCCGATCTGCTTCTCGTGCGTGTCGAGGCGGGTCTGAGCCTCCTCCACCTGACCTGACACCTCGTCGACCCGCGTACCGACCGCGCCGGTCTCCTGACGGACATATTTCTTCGTGGCGCATCCCGAGGCCCCGAGGGCCACGGTCAATGCCAGAGCGACCATCCACAGCTTGTTGCGCATGTGAGTCCTCCTTGGCTGGATGAGAGCCGGCCCCTCTGCGGAGTACGGCTCGGTTGGTTGTACTGCTGATCAGCCGCCTTTGCTACTCGCTGGCGGCGGTCCCTTGTAACCGCGCCGGAACAGCACGGTCCGGTCGCCCGACTTGACCTCCACCTTGACGTCGCGCAGGCGGGACTTGCCCTCGCCCGTGGCGAAGCCGAGCACATACTGGTGCCGGAGGTCGTTGTGGATGGCGACCAGCGCTTCCTGCAGGTCTACCAGGTTCGAGATGGCGTAGTAACGGCCCCCGGACACCGAGGCCAGCAGGTTCAGCACGTCCGCGTACCGGTAGATCTTCTCACCGGTGTCGGAGAGCTCGTACGGGTTGCCGGTCCCAAGCCCGATCACATAGACCGGGAGCTGGGCCTGCCGCACGATCTCCCGCGCCTGCTCCGGCGTGAACTTGCTCGCATTGTCGATCCCGTCCGTGATCAGGACCGCGAACCGCTTGGGGTTGCGGCCCTCGGCCGAGATGTTCGGCACCCACGCCACGGCGTCGTGGATGGCGGTCGTGCCCCAGGCTTTCCAGTTCGCCACCGACTCGCGCAGCACCGACATCTCCGAGGTGTAGGGTACCTCGACCTGGCCGGCATCGCTGGCGAAGGTGGCTATGGCAAACTCGTCCCCCTTGAGAGACTTGTCCAGGAAGAACTGAACGGCCTGCTGGCTCGCCTGCAGGCTCGTCCCCTCCATGCTGCCGGAGAGGTCCTGCAGGAAGACGATACTCGCCGGAGCATCAGCCCGCCGCTCGAAGCTGTCGACCTTGACCGGCTTGCCATCCACGAGGAGCCGGAAGTCGTCCTCGTCGAGACGGTCCGCGTACCCCGCGCCCGACCGCACCACCAGGGGCACCAGCACGTATCCGACCGAGACCTCCTCCTCGAAGGTGGGGGTAGCCTCTTCCTGCCCTTGGAGTGGAACCGTGACCAGGAGCAGAAGGAGAAGCTGGCTGAAAAGGCGGCTACGTCTCATGGCGTCAGGGGTAGGTGCAAATCATGGACCATGGGTGACATGATGTTGATTCCAAAGGGAGGCCGCCCTGATGAGCGATACCATCGACATCCGTAACATATCGATCAAATGCGGACATTGCAATACGTATCAGACTCTTAGCTCGTACGCGCGCAGGGATGAGGAGTGGAACGTGTACACCTACGAGTGCGAGAACGGCGTCTGCGACCCGAACATGACCCGGACTCTTTTGGAGGTTCCGCGCCATCTTGACGTGTTCGCCCGCCGCGACCAGGAATGGCGGGGAGGCGGCAAGCATGGGGAAGAAGGGACGGGGGAGGCGGAGGACTAGCGGCCGGCGGTCGCCACCCGCGCCACCAGATCCGCCAGCGCCGCGTCGGCCTCGCCGCTCTCGCCTTTGAGCTGCAGCTCGGTCTCCAGGACGTCGGAGGGCAGGCGGGCCAGCATGGGCTCGGGCAGGCGCGAGGCGGCCAGATAGGCACGGTGCAGGCGGAAGGGGTGGATGCCCGCGAGCGGATTCTTCCCGCCCCCGGGCAGCTCCCCTTGGAGCGAGGGGGCGAGGCGGTCGCGGAAACGGCCGAAGTTCGACTCCCCGGCCGGCACTCGGGCGGCGCGCATCATGCCGCGGATCGCGGTGAGCTGCCGGCAAAACGAGCCGAACAGGGAGAAGAAGGAGAGGCGCGCCGCCAGAGGGTCCTCGGAGGAGGTCATGAGCCGGCGGAGGCGATCCAGCGCCTCGGCCGCCCGGCCGGTCGCGACGGCGTCGAGGAGCTGCCAGACGTCCTCCTCCCCCCGGTCCTCGACGTTCTGCTCCACGAGCTTGCGGGTGATCCGCTTCTCGCCCGCCCCCTGTGCCAGATTGGCCAGCTTGCGGTACTCCCCCGCCAGCCGGGCGGTGGAATCGGCGTCGATCCCCTTTCCAACCCGGTTGCGCCCTTCCCCCTCTTGGCGCAGGGTACGGCGGGCCAGCTCGGAGAGGGCATCCGAGGCGATGGCCACCCCGGTCTGGCGCTCCAGCTCCTCGGCGATCGGATCGAGCCCCTGCCAGCCGCCCCGCTCGGACTCTACGCTCCCCACGGACAGCACGGCCCCGCGCTCCTCCAGGAGACGGACCAGCGGATGGTCCGCGGCCACGCTGCGCTCGGCCAGAACCAGGGTGTGCCCCTCGGGCAGGCCACCACGCACCGCATCAGCCAGCTCCGCGAGGTCGCCCTCGCCGATCCCCTGAATCCCCTCGCGCACCGCCGCATCCAGCAAAGGAACCAGGTTGGCGCGCAGCTCCTCCACCTGCTTCTTGCCCCGGGCGCGACCGCCCCGCCCCCGGCGATCGCCTTCGAACGCCCAGGCCGGCAGGTCGGAGAGCACGTCCGTGTCGAAGAGGTGGAGAGCCTGGATGAGCCGCGAAGCCGCCTGGCGCTCCCGGGGACCAAGCGTCGGCGAATTCAAGGGCAGGGCCTCTGCCGCCTCGTCGATGAGCCCGGCCGCGGCATTGCGGTCCGCGAACACGGCCGTATCCAGCACCAGGAGCACCTTGGCGCCGCCGAAAAGGGAGTAGGTCCGGAGATCCTGGAGGATGGGCGCGAGCGAGGCGGCGTGGCGGTGGAGCTCGACGTGGTCCTTGGGCAGACCGTGGGCCGCCGCCAGGGCCTCGGCCGCACGGACGGCGGCCGGCTCGGCGAGCACCAGGTCGCCATGGACGAGGCAGACCTGGGGTCCGCTCCGCCCTAGGCGGCCGAGGAAGCTCTCGACTGAGGCGCTCATGTAGATAGCAAGAGGGGGCCGCCCTCGCGGACGGTCCCCTCGAAAAGTGCCGTTTGCGGCCTAGGAGGCCTCGGCCTCGAGCATCCCGCGCTCGACGAGCTCCTGGCAGTCGATGCAGAAGCGCGTCCAGGGCACTGCCTCGAGGCGCTTGGGGTTGATCGGGCCGCCGCAGTTGCTGCACCGGCCGTAGCTCCCCTCGTCCATGCGCCGGAGGGCGTCCTCGATCTGGAGCAGCCGCTGCCTCTCACTGTCCGAGAGCGAGAACATCAGCTCCCGGTTGTAGTGATTGTTCGCACGGTCGACGATGTCCTCGGTGCCGTCGTCCGCCGACTCCTGGCCGGCGCGGATGTCCTGGTTGTACATGTCGTACATCTCAGTCCGCTGCTCCAAGAGCCGGGAGCGCAGCGCATCGAACTGGCTCTGGTCCTGTGGGGCCTGCTGAGCCGGAGCGGAGGCCGTCTTGGCCTTCTGTGTCTTGGCCACGCTTGCTGTCTCCTTTCAACGCTTCTTCAAGTACACGTTTCCAAATCAGAGCGGCTCGCGATGATAGCTCATTCCGGCCTCAATCGTGAGCGTTCGGTAGAGCTGCTCGTAGAGCACGACCCGTGCCAGTTCGTGCGAGAGGGTCAGGCGCCCCAGCGACAGCACCCAGCGCGCCTCGTCGAGCACCGCCCGGTCGAGTCCGAGATCGGAGCCGATCACGAAGGCCACAGGGTGCGGCCAGTCGGTCTTGATACGGGCGAGGCGCTCCGCCAGTTGCGAGGAATCGACGCTTTCGCCGCGGCTGTCCAGGGCGATGGGGTACGACGGCCGGGGGAGCGCGGCCAGCAGGGCCTGCCCCTCGATGCGCTGGCGTTGGGGGTCCTCGGATGCGGCCTTGGCCTTCACCGGCAGGTCACGGACCGTGGCCATATGGGAGATGCGGCGGCGGTAGGTGGTGCAGATCTCTTCCCAACCAGAACGGTGGTGCCGGCCCGCCCAGACGATCACCAGCTCGCGGGCCACCGCTTAGCCGACCGCAGTATCGTCGGCGTCCTCGCCTTCCATGTACTGGCTCCACTCCTCGGTGTAGCCGAGAGACCGGAGGTCGCGCATGCGGTCGAGGAACACGATGCCGTTCAGGTGGTCAAACTCATGCTGGACGATGCGGCCCTCAAAGCCGCTGGCGATGTAGTCCAGCCGCCGGCCCTCACGGTCGAGCCCCTGCACCCGCACCGCCTGGTGGCGCGGCACCAGGCCCCGGAGATCGGGGATCGACAGACAGCCCTCCCATTCGTAGACCAGTTCCCGGCTGTGCGGGGTGATCATGGGGTTGACGACCACGTGGAGGGGAATGTCCTCGTGGCGCTCGTTGCCTTCGCAGGCATAGACGAAGATCTGGAGCTCGACGCCGAGCTGCGGGGCCGCCAGGCCGACACCGGCGGCCCCGTGCATCGTTTCCACCATGTCCCCGAAGAGCTGCTGGATCTCGTCGGTGCGGATCCGCTCCGGCGACACAGGCTGGGCCGGCGTCCGCAGAGCGGGATGGCCGAGCCGGATGATGGGACGGGCAGGCATCGCGGGGGGGATTATAGCGCGTGCTATTGTCGAGACGAATCAGGAGGACACGATGACGACCAGTACCTCGTACGGACGGCCGCGGCGGCGGATCGGACCCCTGGTGAAGGGGCTCCTTCTGGCCGGAGCGGCGGTGGGAGCGCCGGCCCTCGTGAGCTCGGTGATCCGCCGGCGTGCCGAGCCGCCGCAGACCCCGCGCTGGGGCCGGGCGCACCGCTACTCGGGCCGGCACGGGGAGATCGTCTTCCAGGAGCTCGGGCTCCGGGGGGACCGGCCGCCGGTCGTCCTGCTGCACTCCTTCGGACCGGGCCATGACGCCAACGAGTGGCGCGCCACCGCGGAACGGCTGGCCGAGCGCTATGCGGTCTACGCGCCGGACCTCCCCGGCTGGGGACGTTCCGGAGCCCCTTCCCGGGGGAGTTGGAACCCTGCCCTTTACGTAGGGGCGATCGACGGCTTCCTGTCCGGAGTGGTGCGGGAGCCGGCCATCCTGATCGCCTCCGGGATGACCGCGGCCTACGCGGTGCGGATCGCGGCGGAGCATCCCGGCCGGCTGCGGGCTCTAGGCCTGGTCTGCCCGGTCGGCCTGGACTCGGGCGACCGGCAGTCCTTCATGGGCACGCTGCTACGGCTGCCGGTCCTGCGCGACACGGTTCTGGACCTCCTGACCAGCCGCTCGGCGATCACCCACCACCTGCGCAAGCAGGTCTACGCCGCGCCCGAGCGGGTGGACGCGGCGCTGCTCGACCATCACTACCGGGCGAGCCACATGCCGCGCTCGCGTGCCGCGCTCGCCGCCTGGCTGGGAGGCGAGCTCGGGGACGCCGTGGCCGAGACGCTCCCCGAAATCGGTCTCCCAGTCTGGATCGCCTGGGGCCGCCAGTCGGCCGCCCCCCGCGTCGAGGACGCCGACCGCTGGCTGCACCGCCTCCCGCAGACCGCCCAGCTCGAAGTCTTCGAGACCGCCGGAGCCCTCCCCCACGCCGAAGCCCCCGCGGCTTTCTGCCGGGCGCTCGACCGGTTCATCGCGGGGATTTCCTGAGATACCCCCGGCACGCCACCACCGGGATCGGCGGATAGCGCAGGAAAGCGGGGTCCACCTCCGCCAGGCCGCAGCGGACGAACACGCTGCGGCTCGAAGCCACCAGCCGCAGATACTCGCAGGTCGCGCAGAGCCCCGGCGAGGCCGGAAGCCGCTTCAAGAGATCTTCATCCAACCGTAGCCTCTTCCGGCAGGGCCAGCTTCCCCTCCGACAGCGCCTCCACGGTCGCGGTCGGGCCGACCAGGATGAACTGGTCCCCCTCCTCGAAGACCGTGTCGCCCGCCGGGATCACCACCTCGTCTCCCATGCGGGAGGAGCGGCGGCGGATCTCCAGCACACGGGCGCCCAGGGTCTGGGGCAGCTTCGCCTCAGCCAGCGTCTTGCCGATCAGGGCCGCGGGCACCGGGACCAGCCGCACCGAAAAATCCGGCGGCAGATGGACGTAATCCCGGCTCGTCTCCTCTCCCTTGCTGGAAACGAACGTCGCCAGCAGCGCCGGCCGCCCCAGGACCTCCTGGGCATAGACCGCCAGCAAGTCGCGCTTGGCCAGCACCCCTACGAACCGCCCTTCCGCGTCCACCACCGGCAGCCGCTCGTACTCGCTCTGGGCGAAGGATTCCGTGGCCCGGTGCAACCGCTCGTCGCTGCGGATCGAACGCTCGACCGGCAGCATCAGGTCGTGCGCCACCACCGCGGTCAAAGTGTCCGGGCTCTCCAGCATGTGCTTGATGTCGTGCAGCGAGACCACGCCCTGGAGCTTGCCATCCGGCCCCACCACGAACAGGCGCTCGCGGTTGGTGGAGAGGAACTTGTCCACCACCCTGCTGTAAGGGTCGCCCGGCCGCAGGATGTCCGGATCCTCCTGCAGGAGGGCCTCCACGGTGAGGCCGGCGAGCACCGCCTCCTCCATCCGCCAGGGCAGCTCGATCCCCTTGTGCCTCAGCGCCTCGGTGTAGATCGAATAGCGCCGGAGCCGGCGTGACAGGAAGCTCGAAATGATCGAGGCGACCATCAGCGGCAGGATCAGGTCGTAGTTGCCGGTGAACTCGAAGACGATCAGGATGGCGCTGATCGGCGCGTGGCTCGTGCCCGCGGCGATGGCCGCCATCCCGACCGCCGAATAGGCGCCGTAGGACGAGGCGATCTCCGGCCACAGGCCGTGCACCGAGAAGCCATAGGCCCCTCCGACCAGGGCGCCGAAGAAGAGGGACGGAGTGAACAGCCCGCCCGCTCCGCCGCTGCCCGTGGTGATCGCGGTCGCCAGCAGCTTGGCGCCAGCCAGACCCAGCAGGAAGAGGACCGTGAACTCCTGGGACAGATGCAGCCGCTCCGGCAGCTTGAGCTGACCCGTGAGCGCCATGTTGATCACGTCGGTGCCGCCTCCGAGCACGTGGGGGACCCAGAGCGCCAGCAGGCCGACCAGAGTCATCCCCACCACCGGCTTTAACGGCTCGGGCAGGAAATGCATCGACCGGAACGAGATCCGTCCGAGGCGCACCCCGAGGACGAACAGCACCGAGGCCAGGCCGCAGACCACCCCCAGCCCCGCGTATGGCACGAGCTCCCAGGTGCTCACCAGGGTATAGCCGGGAGCGGCATAGAGATGGACGTTGCCCGAGATCGCGCGCGAGATCAGGGTGGAAATGACCGACGAGACGACGATGGGACCGAAGATGTCCAGGGCGAAGTTGCCGAGCACCACCTCCATGGCGAAGAGCGCGCCCCCGACGGGGATGTTGTAGGCCGCGGCGAGGCCCGCCGCGGCTCCGCACCCCACCAGGACCTTGAGCCGGTGCGGCTGCATACCCAGCCGCGATCCCAGCCAGGAAGAGATCATGGCGCCCAGCCGGATCAGCGGGCCCTCGCGCCCGAGCGAGCCGCCGCTGCCCACCGTCGCGATGGCGGCGAGCGCGTTGGCAAGCACCGGCTTCGGCGGCACCCGGCCGCCCGACAGGGCCACCGCCTCGATCAGCGCCGCCATGCCGCCGCCCCCGACCTTCTGGCGAGTCGCCCACCCGATCAGGCCGACGAGCACGCCGCCGAAGGCGAGCACGGCCACCACCCACCAGTCCGGCACCTGGTGGACGGCTTCCAGGATGCTCTCCGGCGATCTCCAAAGGACGCTCTGGAAGACGCGGATCAGGGCATGGACGAGGGCGCCGAGCAGGCCGGCGACCACGCCTACCAGGACGATCAGGAAGAAGAAGATACGGTCGTCGCGCGTGGCGAGACCGAACCGCCGGGCCAGGGTGAAATCCAGGGAGCGGACCCACTCTCGCAGGCGTCCGAACCAGGCCGCGGAGCGCGCCGTCATGGAAAGGACTGTATCAGGGGTAGAGGGGACACGGACTTACACGGACGAACATGGACTCACACGGACCATCCGGATTGCCCTAGTCGTCCGTGTGGGTCGGTGTCCGTCCGTGTAAGTCCGTGTCCCCCTCCTCACCTTCACTTGGCCTCTTCCATAAATATGCCAAATGGCGTATAGTCCGTCTCGTAGGTCGCGCCTTATGAGGCGACCGTAGGCAGGCCTTCCGGGGACCCGCCGACGAGCGTCCGCCGTCGGTACATTGGAGTCCTCACGGCGGAAGTCTCGCCCCGCGGTACCAACCTTCCTCCGAGCGTCAAGAACCAAGGGGACCGGGAAACCGGTCCCCTTCGCCTTTCAGGCTCCTCTACGCGAGGCGATTTCGGCCACCTCGGCCACATCGGTACGCCGCCGCATCTTCCGCGCCGCAGCGGTCGCCGTCGCAGCCAGGGCCGCGCGCGTCGCCTCGGAGCGCTTCTGGCCCATGATCCGCGCGTAGGTCGCCAGCGCCTGTCCCACCACCTGGTCCATGTTGTAGTACTTGTAGGTGGCGAGCCGGCCCACGAAGAGCACGTCCGGCGTGGCCTCGGCCAGCGCCTGGTACTTCTTGTAGAGCTCGGCGTTCTCGGGCCGCGGCACGGGATAGTACGGATCCCCCTCCGCCTGCGGGAACTCGTAGACCAGCGTGCTCTTGGTCGGATGCTCCTGGCCGGTGAGGTGCTTGAACTCGGTCGAGCGGGTGTACAGGTGCTCGTTCGGGTAGTTGACCACGGCCACGGGCTGCACCCATTCCTGGTTGACCGTCCGGAAGTCGAAGCGCAGCGAGCGGTACGGCAGCTTGCCGTAGCGGTAGCCGAAGTACTCGTCCACCGGCCCGGTGAAGATCAGCTTGTCGTACTCGACCTCGTCCTTGACCTCGTGATAGTCGCAGTTGAGCAGGATCTTGATGTTGGGATGGTCGAGCATGTTCTCGAACATCCGGGTGTAGCCCCGCTGCGGCATGGCCTGGTAGCTGTCCGTGAAGTAGCGGTCGTCGCGGTTGGTGCGCACCGGCACCCGCGAGGTCACCATGGCGTCGAGCTGCGAGGGGTCGAGCCCCCACTGCTTGCGGGTGTAGTTGCGGAAGAACTTCTCGTAGAGCTCCCGCCCGACGCGCGCCACGACCACGTCCTCGGAGGTGCGGATCGACTCCCGGGCCTCGGCGACCGAGGCGAAGAAGGCCTCCACCTCCATGCTGTTGAGCTTGAGCCCGTAGAGCTGGTTGATGGTGTCCAGGTTGATCGGCATCGGCACGAGCTGGCCGTCCACGCTGGCCCGCACCCGGTGCTCGTAGGGGCGCCACTCGGTGAACTCGGAGAGGTACTCGAACACCTCCTTCGAGTTGGTGTGGAAGATGTGGGGACCGTACTTGTGGATCAGGATGCCCGCGTCGTCGTAACAGTCATAGGCATTCCCTCCGATATGGGGACGGCGGTCAACGAGCAGGACCTTCTTGCCCGCACCGCGCGCTAGCCGCTCGGCCAGGACACTCCCCGCGTATCCCGCGCCGACAATCAAGTAATCAAACATCGAAACGGCTCCTTTCAGAGTTCTCCAATCACCGCAAGCTTCGGAGCTTGGAAGTCAAAGAGACAAAATTCAAAGAACGGGCAGATCCCGGCGCGGGCCCTCCCGCCGCGAAGCGACGGTCGCGTCGATCAGATCCGACATCTCCCGCCACGTGCGGCTCCAGGAGCCGTGGGACAGGAACTCGTCCACCCGCTCCAGCCACCCTTCGCCATAGCCGGACAGGGCACGCTCGATGGCCGCGACGAACTCCTCGGGGCCGTCGGCGATCTCCACCATCTTCTCCTCGCCGTAGGGCTTGACCACATCGCGGATCGGCGTCGACACCACGGGCCGGCCGCCGGCCAGGTACTCCGGGGTCTTGGTGGGGCTGATAAAGCGGGTCGATTCGTTCTGCGCGAAGGGCATCAGCGCCACGTCCCAGCCCGACAGGTAGAGCGGCAGGTCGGCGTAGCCCTTCATGCCGAGGTAGTGCAGGTTGGCGCGGCGCGGCAGGCTCTCCGGATCGATCTTGACCACCGGGCCGACCATGACGATCTGCCAGTCCGAGCGGGAGTCGGCCACGGCGGCGATCAGATCCAGGTCCAGGCGCTCGTCAATGACCCCGAAGTAGCCCATGCGCGGGCGAGGCAGGGCGGCCTGGTCGGCCGGCTCCGAGCAGGCTTGACGCGCCTGGCGGAAGTGCTCGGCCTCGATGCTGCTCGGGAAGGGATGGACCCGCGGATGGCGCTCTCGCTTGGCCTCGTACAGGCTCTGGCCGCCGGTGAACACGAGGTCGGCGGCGGCGAGGAGCTTCGCCTCGCGGTCCAGCAGCTCCCGCGGCGCGCCGCGGAAGAGCGAGAGCTCGTCCATGCAGTCGTAGACCACCCCCAACGGCTCCAGCTCCTCGGTGAACGGGATGGCCATGGGCGTGTAGTACCAGAGGACATACTCGGCGACCTCGTGCTGCTCGAGCATTTCGCGCAGAAGCTCGGCCTGGGCGGCTTCCGTCTGCTCGGGGGAGAGCCCGTGAGGCAGATGGGGAACGGCAACCATGACTCCGCCCTTTCCCTTGCTCACTTCCATCCTCGGCTCGGTATGCTCCCAGGTCGGCTCTTCCACGAAGAACACCCGGCGGTCGCGGGCAAAGCGGCTCATCAGGTGCTGCGGGCGCTGCCAGACGAAATCCCAGCGCAGATGGGAAAGGCAGATGAGGTCCGGCTTCGTGCCGGACCTGCCTGCAGCGAGGCTGCGGGCGGGAACGGGTCGGTCGTCAGAAAGCTGCATGCTCGTTCTCCTCATCCGGCACGCGCTCGGCGTCCGGAGTATCAGTTTCAGGCTCCTGTGGCATGTGCCGCATCAATCGGGCTTGGCGTTCCAATTCCTGTGCCAGGGGTGAACAGGTCTCCCGGAATCCTTCGGGAGTCGCAAGACTCCAGAGGCCGGTCTCGCAATGGCGGTCGTCGTCCCAGCCGGGGTAGTCGAGGATCGGGTACAGGCAGATGCCCTCGACCGGCACACCGGCGCTCCGCGCCGCCCGCACTTCCTCCGCCACGTAGCTCAGCCAGGGCGCGCGGTCTCTTCCCTGCCCGCCGGTCTCAGACACGATCACGGGCCGCCCGTAGCGCTCCCAGACCTCCGTCAGGATCTGGCGGAAGGGGCGGTACCGCGGATCGTCCCGCCCGATCGCCGGCCCGTCGAGCACCCACTGGTTGTTCGGGTAGTAGTTCACGCCTACCGTGCCCAGATAGCGCTCGTCGCCCCCGAGCTGCGGCCAGAGCTGCCCGGCCAGCATGTCGAAGGCCTGGAACTGCGCCAGCCGGTGGCCTTCCGTGTCCTTGCGCGCCCCGCGGGCCGGGTTGCGCACGATGTGGATGGCCGGCTCGGCATGGAGGATCTGTGCCCGGGGATCCACGCTCCAGATGGCGTCGATGGCGGCCAGGCTCGCCCGCACGAGCTGCACCTTGAGCTCGAAGCCCCGGCCGGTGGCAAAAGGGTTCAGGTACGCCACGTCGCCGCCTGCCCACGACCAGAAGGAGATCTCGTTGACCGGGCAGTAGGCCGCCGGCTCGTCCGTTTCAGCCGCGATCACCCGCGCCACCGCCCGGGCGTACTCGGCGAAGCGGTCCACGAACTCGGGACCGAAGATGTCGAGCCCCTCCGGCCAGCCATAGTGGCAGAGGTCCCAGATCACCTGGACGTTCGACTTCCGCGCGGCCCGCACCATGGGGAGCAGGCTGCTGAATTCGTAGCGGCCCGGCGAGCGCTCCACGAGGTGCCAGCGCACACCATCCCGGGCGGTTCCGATCCCCACCTGCCGCAGCCGCGCATAGTCGGACTGGGCGAAATGGTCATGCCGGGTAGCCGCCACGAGATCGAGCCTCCTGCCGTCACTTCTTCTATGGCAGGAGCACTCGAAGCCTGCGATCCAGAAAGTCTTGTTCAGCACTTGGTCCGTCTTCGCCTCTCGCTCGCCGGTACACGGTTGCAAAATAGGGACCAGCTCCGCGCGCCGCGCTGCGGTCAAAGATTGGGAGCCGGCAGACGGGTAGATTTTGCGTGCCGGCGGGAAAAAAAGGACACAAAGGACCGCAAGGACAATAAGGACAACAAGGACCCCGCCCTTGTTGTCCTTGAGGTCCTTGGTGTCCTTATGGTCCTTTCCGGTATCCTTCGCCCCGCATGCCCGCCCTCCCGGTCATCCCTGCCGCCACGGCCCGCCGGCTGCTGCTGGGCGCGCAGGGTCTCCTCGACGATCCGCGGGGCCGGGTCACGGCCGACCGGGTCTACGGGCTCATCGAGCGGATGGGGTTCGTGCAGATCGACTCCATCAACGTCATCGAGCGGGCGCATCACCTGACCCTGGGTGCCCGCCTCCAGGGCTACCGGCCGAAGATGCTGGACCGCCTGCTGGAGCGCGACCGGCGCCTCTTCGAGCACTGGACCCACGACGCCTCGGCCATCCCCACCCGCTGGTACCCGCACTGGCGGTTCCGCTTCGAGAGCTATCGAAGAAGGGTGCTGGAGCACCCCTGGTGGCTGGAGAGGATCGGCCCCGACCCGCAAGGGATCATCGCGGACGTCCGTGAGCGGCTCGCCCGCGAGGGACCGCTCATGACCCGCGACTTCGAGGACACCCGCGACGACTCCGCCGACCGCACCTGGTGGGGCTGGAAGCCCGAGAAGGCCGCCTTGGAGTACCTCTGGCGGACCGGCGAGGCCGCGGTCGCAGGCCGGGTCAACTTCCACAAGATCTACGACCTGGCCGAGCGCGTGCTCCCCGAAGCCCACGCCGCTCCGCAACCCCATCCCGAAGAGCACCTCGACTGGGCCTGCCGCACGGCCCTCGACCGCCTCGGCGTCGCCAGCCCGGACGAGATCGCCGGCTTCTGGCGCTCGGTTCCCCTGGAAGACGTGAAAGCCTGGTGTGCCCGGGCTGAAGACATCGCGGCCGTCCGGGTGGAGGCGGTCGACGGCTCGGCGCGCAACGCCTGGGCCGTGCCCGATTGGGAAGAGCGGGCCGCCAATCTACCCCAGGCGCCGTCGCGCATCCGGCTGCTCAGCCCCTTCGATCCAATCCTGCGCGACCGCCGGCGGACCCTGCGCCTCTTCGGCTTCGACTACCGCTTCGAAGCCTTCGTGCCTGCGCCGAAGCGCCGCTACGGCTACTACGTCCTGCCGATCCTGGAAGGCGAGCGCCTGGTCGGAAGGCTCGATCCCAAGCTCTACCGCGATCAGGGATTGCTGGAAGTCCGGCAGATCTGGTGGGAGCCCGGCGTGCGGGAAAGCCAGGCGAGACAGAAGAAGCTGGAGACTGCACTCGACCGGCTGGCGAGCTTCGTGGGCGCGGAACGCTGGTCCTTATAGAGGCCTGCCTGCTCTCTCCGCGGCCCTCTGCATGAGCAGGTCCTGGCTGGAGCGCGGCTCCTCGCCCTTCCCGGGCCGGCGCCGGACATAGCTGCCGTCCGGCCGCATCTCCCAGGCTTTCACGTTGTCGCCGAGCTCGAGGTCCAGGACCGCATCGAGCTCCTCCTGGAGGCGGGGCTCTTCCACCGGCACGACCGCCTCCACCCGGAAATCCAGGTTGCGCGACATCCAGTCGGCCGAGCCGATGAAGTGCTCGGGCCGGCCGCCGTTGGCGAAACGGAAGATACGGGCGTGCTCCAGGAAACGGCCGACGATGCTGATCACCCGGATCGTCTCGCTGTGGCCGGGCAGCCCCGGACGCAGCCGGCAGACGCCGCGCACGATCAGGTCCATCCGCACCCCGGCGGCCGAGGCCTCGTAGAGCGCCCGGCACATCTGCTTGTCCTCCAGCGCGTTCACCTTGGCGATGATGTGCCCGCCGCGCCCGGCCTTCTGATGCTCCACCTCGCGCTGGATCAGCTCCAGGAAGCGCTGCCGCATGTTGATCGGCGCCACCAGCAGCCTCTTGAACCGCGGCTGGTGGACGTAGCCGGTCAGCATGTTGAAGAGCTGCACCACGTCCTCGGCGATCTCTTCCCGGCAGGTGAAGAGGCCCAGGTCCGTATAGAGCCTGGCCGTCTCGTTGTTGTAATTGCCGGTGGCGATGTGGCTGTAGCAGCGCAGGCCGTCACGCTCCTGGCGCACGACGAGCGCGACCTTGGCATGGGTCTTCAACCCAACCACGCCGTAGGCCACGTGGGCGCCGACGTTCTCCAGCCGCTCGGCCCACTCGATGTTCGCCGCCTCGTCGAAGCGCGCCTTGATCTCCACCGTCACCGCCACCTGCTTGCGGTTCTCGGCGGCGCGGATCAGCGCCCGCATGTTCGGCGAGTCAGCAGAGGTGCGGTAGAGCGTCTGCTTGACCGCCACCACCGCCGGATCGGCCGTGGCAGCCTCGATGAACCGCTGCACGCTGGTCGCGAACGAGTCGTAGGGATGATGGACCAGGATGTCCCCGCCGCTGATCGCCCCGAAGATGTCCACGTCCTCCCCCGGCTCGGCCGGATGCAGCCGCGGGTGCGTCACCGGCGCCCAGGGCCGGTAGCGCAGCGACGGCAGCGGCGCCGACTGGGCGAGCTGCATCAGGTCGCGCAGGGCGAGGAGCCGGTCGAGCTCGAAGATCTCCTGCTCCTGGATCTCGAGCTGCTCGGCCAGGAGCTCGCGCATCCAGCCGGGCATGCCGGTCGCGACTTCCAGGCGCACGACGGTCGCGAAGCGGCGCTCCCGCAGCTCTTCCTGGATGGTCTCGAGCAGGTCGTCGGCCTCCTCCTCGTTGCGCTGCACGTCAGCGTTTCGCGTGACTCGGAAGGGGTAGGACTCCACCACCTCCATGCCCTGGAAGAGCCGGTCCAGGTTGTGGGCGATGACCTCCTCCAGCGGCACGTAGCGCAGCGTATTCGGCACCTGCAGCCAGCGCGGCAGGATGTAGGGCACCTTGATGCGCGCGAAGCGCGGCTCCGGCTCGCCCGGCTCTTTCACCGAAACCGCCAGCGAGAGGCTCAGGTTCGAGATGAACGGAAAGGGATGGGCCGGGTCGACAGCCAGCGGGGTCAGGATCGGGAAGAGCTTCTTCCGGAACTCGTCCGAAAGGTGGCGGCGCTCGCTGGCCCGCAGCTCGTCCCAGGACAGGATCTCCAGCCCGTGCTGGCGGAGGGCCGGCAACATCTCCTCATTGAACAGCCGGCGCTGGCGGGCGAGCAGCGGCCGGATCGTGGCATGGATCTCGGCGAGCTGCTGGCGCGGCGTGCGGCTGTCGGGCGGCAGCTCGCGGATGTTGCTGGCGAGCTGCTGCTTGAGCCCGCCCACGCGCTTCATGAAGAACTCGTCCAGGTTGTTGTCGAAGATGGCGAGGAACTTCAGCCGCTCCAGGAGAGGATTGGACGCGTCCTCGGCCTCGTGGAGCACCCGCAGGTTGAACTCCAGCCAGGAGAGCTCGCGGTTCAAAAACAGCGAAGCCGGATCGAGAGGCTCGGCGGACGATTCGGCGGGCGATTTGGCTGGAGTAATGGTCTTGGGCTCGGACACGGACGACTCCAAAGAACCCCAAGTCTCGCATACCCTGCCCTGCCGATTCCATGACGCCCGTGTGACAAGTGCTCCGGGGCTTCGTCCTCCTCGTACGAGTCCCCCGTCTCCGCGTACCGGTCATCCGTCCCTTCGTACCGGAGGTCGGTACACAGGGACGGGACGCTCGTACGTCGGGGAGAGTGGCTGGTACGCACGGACGAGTGTCTGGTACGACTGGGAGAGAGGCTCGTACGCATGGACGAGTCGCTGGTACGGCCGTACGAGTCAGCGGTACACACGGAGCGGACACTCGTACGGACGAGGGAGGCGCTGGTACACGCGGGGCGAACGCTCGTACGGACGGAATAGTCGGCGGTACATACGGGGGAGTCATTCGTACGGACGGGTGAGCCGCTGGTACAACCGGGGGAGTCGCTCGTACAGCAGGGGGAGACGCTCGTACAGCCGTACGAGTCGCTGAGGAGAACAGTCAAATGGCGCGTAGAATCGTGGCGTGACGGCAGTCGTGGTGCAGCCTCTAACCTTCCCGGATATCAGTGCTCGCGCCGAGGCGACACCCCTCGTTGCCGGCCGCCTGGCCGCCATCGACATCGGCTCCAACTCCATCCACATGATCGTGATTGCGCCGGAGCCGGCTGGAGGCTACCGGGTCCTTGGCCGCGAGCGCGAGATGGTCCGCCTGGGCAAGACCGCGCACGGCCGCGGCACCCTCTCCGAGAGCGCCATGCGCGACGGCCTGGAAACGCTGGTCAAGATGACCACCCTCGCCCGCCTCAAGGGCGCCGAGCGGGTCGTGGCCGTGGCTACCAGCGCCGTGCGCGAAGCTGCCAACGGCGACGACTTTCTCTCCCGCGTCAAAGCCCAGACCGGCCTCGACATCCAGCTCCTCACCGGCGTCGAGGAGGGGCGGCTCATCTACCGCGCCGTGCGCGAGGTGGTCGACCTCGGGCACGGGCCGGCAGCCATCGTGGATGTGGGCGGCGGCAGCACCGAATGGATCTTCACCCGGACCGGCGAGATCGAGCAGGTGGTGAGCCTCGCCCTGGGCTCCCTGCGCTGCGCCAACGACCTCAAGGGCGACCCGCCCACCGCCGCATCGCTGGAGAAGCTCCGCCGCCGCATCCAGAAGCGATTGGAGAAGGAGGTCCCCCAAGGGCCGGCCGAACGGCTGGTCGCCACGTCCGGGACCGCGGTCTGCTGCGCGGATCTGATCGACTTCTTCGCCGGCCGCGACTGGAAGGAGTCGTCGGCCGCCCTGCGGGAGGTCCGCCTCAAGGACCTGGCGCAGCTCATCGAGCGCCTGCGCACCCTCCCGCGCCGGGAGATCGCCGACCTGCCACCGGTAGGCATTCCCCGGTCGGAGAGCCTGCTCGCTGGGGCCGTCCTGCTCCACGAGCTGGTCTCCCGCGCCGGGGTCGACCGCTTCCAGGTGAGCGGCCAGGCGCTGCGCGAGGGGCTGGTGCTCGCGGCCCTCGGCCAGCCGATCCCCGCGGCGCGCGAGCCCGAGGACCTCCGCCGCCGGCAGGTCCTCCGCTTGGCCGAGCGCACGGAGAGCGTCTACCGCCACAGCCTGCAGAGCGCCCGGCTCGCCGTCCGCCTATTCGACGTCACGGCCTCGCTGCACGGCCTCGGCTCGCGCGAGCGCGAGTGGCTGGAGTACGCCGCCCTGCTCCACGACCTCGGCTACTCCATCCACTACCGCAACCACCACAAGCACTCGTTCTACCTGATCTTCAACGCCAGCCTCGACGCCTTCGACCCGCGCGAGATGGAGATCATCGCCCACGCCGCCCGCTACCACCGCGGCCCGACTCCGAAGCGCAGCCATCCCACCTTCGCCGCGCTCAAGCCCTGGCAGCAGAAGATCATCCGGCAGCTCACCGCGCTGTTGCGCGTTGCCGACGCCCTCGACCGCACCCACGCCTCGCGCGTCGAGGAGATCTATGGCTCGCTGCGCAAGGGCCGGGTCACGCTCGAGGTCGTGTCGCGCTACGACGTCGGATTGGAGCTGGAGGCCGCCCGCGGGCGCGGGGAGTACTTCGAGAAGGTCTTCGGCTGCCGGCTGCGCCTGCGGCAGGGACTCGAAGCTGCCGTATAGCAACCTTCGATTTGTAAAAAGAACCTACTCCGGACCCCCTGTTTCCTTTTTGCACCATAGAGTTAAATGTCTGCGTCACATGGAGTTAACATACTTATTACCTGCCCGTCACATGAGGTTTGTGGAAATCTCTCCACGGTTCGCGGTGCGATCCTTCCCCCAAAGGAAACGCTTTCGTCTAAGTCGATTCCTTTCAATAGTTTACCAGGATTGCACAGAGCTTTGTTCAAAGCGTGGAAAGGGCCGTCAGACCTCGTTTCTGCGGGCCTCACAGGAGCCAATTCCGCAGAGTTTTCCGCAGGTCCTGTGGAGAACTCCGTGCTAGCCTTTTCGCCAATGGCACGGGAACGGATTCTACTGATCGAGGACGAGCCGGACATCGCCGAGGTTCTGCAGTACAACCTGGAGAAGGAGGGGTTTCAGGTCGAGCTCGCCAGCCGGGGGGATGCCGGCCTGGAGGCCGTCCGGCGCGAGAACCCCGAGCTGATCCTGCTCGATCTGATGCTGCCGGGGCTCGACGGGCTGGAGCTCACACGCCTGCTCAAGCGCGACCCGGCGACCGCCCATCTGCCGATCGTGATGCTCACCGCCCGCAGCGAGGAGGTGGACCGCATCGTGGGGCTGGAGCTGGGGGCCGACGACTACATCAGCAAGCCTTTCAGCCCGCGCGAGGTGGTGCTGCGAGTGAAGGCAGTGCTGCGCCGGCTCCAACCCGAAGAGACTCCGAGCGAGCTTCTCCAGGTGGGTGGGATCGAGCTGGATATCTCCGGGCATCAGCTCCGGCTCGGGGGCAAGGAAGTGCCGCTGACTGCCACCGAGTTCCGTCTCCTGCGCCTGCTGATGGAGCGCAACGGCCGGGTGCAGACCCGGGGGCAGCTCCTCTCCGACGTCTGGGGCTACGCCGAGGACATCGACAGCCGCACGGTCGATACACACATCCGCCGTCTGCGGCGCAAGCTGGGCCCCGAGGCCGACCGCATCGAGACCGTGATCGGCGTCGGGTATCGGTTGAGGCCGGGCTGAGGCCCTGACGGCCTTGCGCTTCCCGCCCAAGCTGCGACTCGCTCCGCTCTGGCCGGCGCTGGCGGCGGTGCTCACCGCCTCGGCGCTGCTCTGGCTCCTCCTCCCCGGCCTGTTCCAGCGTAGCGCCTCGACCCAGCTCCTCGACACCCTGCGCCTCCTCTCGCCGATCGTGGCCGAGCGCGCGGTGCAGCCAGGCGCCGACCTCCAGCGCTGGGTGCATGAGATCGGCAGCCATTCGGACCTCAGGATCACCCTGATTCGCGGTGATGGCAGCGTGATTGCCGACAGCTCGCGCTCGGACCGGCAGGTCGGGGCCATGGAGAATCACTCCGAGCGGCCCGAGATCCGGGAGGCCCTGGCCCGCGGCCAGGGGGCGGCGGTGCGCCACAGCGAGACCACGGGGGACACTTACGTTTACGCTGCCCGCACGCTCACCGACTCCAAGGGGGAGCTGCTGGTGCTGCGTCTCGCCCAACCCCTGTCGGAGCTCCAGGCGCTGCGCGGCCGGCTCGCCGCGGCCATGCTGCTGGCGGCGCTCGCGGCCGGCGTGGCGATCCTGCTCACCTCGCTGTGGATCGACCGGCGCCTCTTCCAGCCGCTCGCCCGGCTGATCGGCGAGGCGCGCGACCTCGTCGGCGGCCGGCTTCGCCGCGTGCAGGTGCCGGAGGAGGACGAGCTGGCGCCCGTGGCCCTAGCGCTCAACCGCCTCGCCGAGACCGCCGAGGCCCAGTTCGCCGCCGTGCGCGACGAGCGCGACCATCTCAAAGCCATCCTCTCCAGCATGTCCGAAGGGGTGCTGGTGGTCGGCGCCGATGGCCGCGCCCGGCTGGCCAACCCTGCCTTCCTCCGGCTCTTCGACATCAACGGCGAGGAAGTCACCGGCCGGCCGATCCTCGAGATCATCCGCCAGCCCGGGCTGGCCAGTCTGGTGGACGACACGCTGCGCCTGGGCACGGGGCAGAGCGGCCAGATCGAGATCCTCGCCCCGGAGCGGCGGACGCTGCTCCTGGCGAGCGCCGCCCTGGCCGGCGGCGAGCGCGGCGCGGTCGTGGTGGCCCGCGACACCACCGAGCTCACCCGCGTGGCCGACATGCGCCGCGACTTCGTGGCCAACGTCTCGCACGAGCTGAAGACCCCGCTCGCCGCGATCCGCGGCTATGCCGAGACCCTGCGCGACGGCGCCCTGGACGAGCCGGCCACCGCCCGCCGTTTCAACGAGCGCATCCTGGTGCAGTGCCGGCGCCTCCAGGCACTGCTGGACGACCTCCTCACCCTCTCGCGCCTGGAGAGCGTGACGCCGCAGCCCACCGAGCGCGAGCCGGTCGAGCTGCCGGCGGTGATCCACCGCGCCGCCGAAGTGCTCTCCGACGCCGCCCGCGAGCGCCAGGTCCGGATCGAGCTGGACGTTGACGAGCAGGTCCCGGCCCTCTCAGGAGACCCGGAAGGTATCGAGCGCCTCGTCGTCAACCTCCTCGACAATGCCGTCAAGTACAACCAGCCCGAGGGGACCGTGAGCCTCCGCCTCTCGCAGGCCGACGGCCATGCCCTCCTCGAAGTGAGCGACACGGGCATCGGCATCCCGCAGGACGCCCTCTCCCGCATCTTCGAGCGCTTCTACCGCGTCGACAAAGGGCGCTCCCGGGACGAAGGAGGCACCGGCCTCGGCCTCGCGATCGTCAAGCACGTGGCCCAGACCCACGGCGGCCATGTCGAGGTCGAGAGCCGCATCGGCAAGGGCAGCACGTTCCGGGTGCGGCTGCCGCTGGGGTAGAATCCGCTGTCACCCGGCCGCCCACAACTTGTAACACGCTGCAAACCCAACCAAGGTAAGATTTGAGCATGGAGCGTCATCTCGATCAGGAGCTGGACCGCGCACGTCAGATGCTGCTCAGGATGGGCGGCATGGTGGAAGGCATGGTCTCGCGCGCCACGCAGGCTCTCCTGGAGCGCAAGTCCGACCTGAGCGCCGAGGTCATCCGGAGCGACAGCGACGTCGATCACCTGGAGATCGAAATCGACGAGGTCTGCCACAGCATCCTGGTGCGCCGGCAGCCCACGGCGGTGGACCTCCGCTTCATCGTCGCCGTGATGAAGATCAACAGCGACCTCGAGCGGATCGGCGACTCGGCCGTCAACATCGCCCAGTCGGTGGAGCAGCTCAACGAGCAGCCGCCGCTCAAGCCGTACATCGACCTGCCCCACCTCTCGCAGCTCGTGCAGGCCATGGTGCGCAAGAGCCTCGACGCCTTCGTCAATCGCGACGCGGCCCTGGCCAACGAGGTCTGCCGCTCGGACGACGCGGTGGACGGCCTCTACAAGCAGATCTTCCGCGAGCTGCTGACCTTCATGATCGAAGACCCCAAGACCGTGAGCCGGGCGCTCCACCTGCTCCTCGTCTCACGCAACCTGGAGCGCATCGCGGACCATGCCACGAACATCGCCGAGGACGTGATCTATTACGTCGAGGGCCGCGACATCCGCCACTCGATGGGCCAGCACCAGCAGACGGCCTAGCTCAAGATCAGCCTCGCCGCGATCCCGGCGAGGCTCCCCACCAACGTACCAGCCGCTACATCCAACGGGTAGTGGGCTCCCAGGTAGACCCGGGACATTGCAATGCCGGAGGCGAGGGTCAGCGTCAGCGCTCCGAGGCCGCTCCCCTCCCCCGCCAGGGCCACGGCGATTCCGAAGGCCGCGGAAGTGTGCCCCGAAGGAAAGGAGAAGGCGTCCGGGTTCTCCACGAGAGCGGCAAAATCACTCAGGCAGCTCGGACGGGCCCGGCAGCAGACCCGCTTGAGCGCCTGCGAGGCCAGCACCGCGATCGTGGCCCCCAGCCCCAGCAGCGCGGCGTAGCGCGGACCCAGGCCGCCGGAAAACGCAAGGGCGAGCCCCACGACCACCCATGTCGAGGTATCCCCCAGCTGGGTCAGGGTCTTCATGAGGCGCGTCATGAAAGCCGACTCCCAGCGCCGCACGCCAAGGAGCAGCCTCTGATCTACGGACACGACGCGCTTCCACAGAGTCTCCATCAGAAGTTGTAGACGGTGAAGACGCCGATCTCCTGGTACGTACCCTTCTTGTTGGCGTTCGTCGAGCCGATGGTGCCGTTGCTCGTGCCGAGCGTGCCGCCCTCGACCTCGGCGCCCTTGTAGACCAGCGAAGCGGCGAAGGCCTTGTTGAGCGTCCACTGCAGGCCGGCGTTGTAGTAGGTGAACTGGAGAGCCGGCTTGAGGTCCTTGCTGGGATCGGCCTGGTCGTAGCGGCCGAAGACGGCCCACTTGGGATCGATGTTGAACAGGGCCCAGCCCGAGAAGCCGTCGGACTTGTCGGTGGCGACGGTGGTGACGCTGCTCCAGTTCCTGGCCTGGAAGTATTCGCCGCCGATCCGGAAGCGGTCGGTGTTGTAGGCGATCAGGGCGTCGCCGCGGGTCGCCGTGTGCTTGGCCGGAGCAGCATCCGTCTCCTGGCCGCGCTTGCCGCTGTAGCCGCCGACCGCGAGGTTGAGCCCTTTGACCGGCGTGAAGGAGACGCGGCCCTCGAAGTCCACGGTCTTGCTGCGCGTCGGATTGCTGAAGCCGCGGCCGTTGCCCACCGTGAAGTAGTAGCCAAAGAGGGGCTTGGCGCCGGTGAAGTGGAAGCCCCACTCGGCCGAGGAGCCGAAGCTCAGGTGGTCGGTGATGGTCGTATCGATGTAGCGCAGGCCGTACAGACCCTCGACGTACGGGATCCAGGGCGTATCGGCCGAGCCGAGCCGGAAGATGGCCACGGGGCTGATCTGGGCCTGCACGTAGGCCTTCTTCACGAACACGTCATACCGGCGGGCGCCCTGGTCGCCGATGTCGGACTGGAACTGCGCGGACCACACCTTGTCGAAATTGTGGGTGAAGGTGAAGTAGGTGCGCTTGACGTCAATGCCCACGCCGCTGTCGTTGCTCTCGATGCCCGTGGCCTCGTCCTCGTTCGACTTGCTGCTGACGTCGGCATAGACGCGGATGCCGAACTTGTTGGAGGGAAACTCCGCAGGAGCCGCCGCCTTGGGAGTCGGCCGCTCATAGGCCGGCAGGTTGTGCTTGAAGAGATAGAGGTCGATGGCCGTCTCATTCTCGGCCACGATCGTCTCGCCGTCCGGGCCGGCTCCGGGCAGCGTTACGGACTGCCCCATGTCCCCCGACTCCGACCACGACTTGTAGCGCTCCGGGGTGTTGAAGAGATAAATCCGGCCGTCCTTCTCGACCTCCTTGTAATACAGACCCACCACCTGTGCCGACGCCATCGAGGCGACCACCAGCGCCAACAGCACCAGCAGACCGGCCGCGAATCGAGTTGATCTGGGCATTCCTTGGCTCTCCTTTCGAGTTCGAGGAGAGAATAGGAAGACGGCCCGCGCGTCCCTGCAACGGACCTGTGACAGGTCTGCGACAGGAGGTCTAGGCGATGCTGAGGAATTCCGGCGGAGCCAGGAGGCCACGACGTCTGAGCGGTTCGGGGCCTTCCCGCTCGCAGAGAGAGCGCAGGCGCGGCATGCTGGCCGCGGCGCGGACGAGGAAGAGCCGTTGCGGCGCCGGCGGGACGCTCGCCGTCCATTCCGGCGGGGACTGCCCCATCCGCCCTGCCAGGAGCTCCACCACTCCAGCCGCCGTCGCAAGCTCGGTAGCGTCCAGCCCGAGGGGAGCTGGTACCTCTGTCCATACGAGGCCGGAGCGCTGGGCGTCAGCCAGCCACTGCCTTACCACCAGCGCATCGAAACCAAGGAGCGCGCGCACGAGGTCTCTAATTTCCATGGGTGGATTCCCAGAGGTCTTCAAAGGCGAAGCGCGCCTTGAGCTCACGGCCCGGAACCAGGAACGGTTCGACCGCACTCCATACCTCCTCGCGCGTCCCCTGGACCTCGGGCAGAAGCAGGCGAGCGTCATTGATGTCCACATCGTCTCGCCAGGCGCTCAGCTTCATCGCAAGAAGCTGCTGCGGCCCCAAAGCCCGAACCAGGAGAGCGGGCCTGTCGAGCAGCACCTCGCCAGGAAGAATGCCTTTGAGGTATCCCTTTGCGCCGTCATTGAGCCAGTCCTCTGGAAGCTCTAGGCTGGCAGCCACTCGACGAGCCGCATCCCGGAGAGAGGCGGAGCCTGCTGAGCCAAGCGAGCAATAGTCCACATCTCTCGTGGAGTCCCGCGCGTTGTACAGCAGCACGAGAGCGGCACCGCCAGCGAGCATGATCTCCTCCTGTCGAGTCGATCCCGTCGCCTCGAGCTCGCGTGCCAGCGCCTCGAGGGCTTCACGGATCATGGTCTGGGAGAGCAGCTTCATCGTGCGTATCTTACGCTCCTCTGCCCCACTCGCCTTTGTCACCCCGCTGTCACACAGCGGTAGGCCCGTTGCCAAACCCCTCTGCGATCCTCTCGTTCGAGAGGAGAGAACGATGAAAAATAATCTCAAGGCAGCTCCCCTGACCCTCGCGATCATTCTGGCGGGGAGCTCTTTGTCCGCGCAGGCGGTCAAGGTCGATGCTGGCATCCCGAGCTACAGCAAGACGAGTGGCGTCTCCGGCAACATGAGCTCGGTCGGCTCCGACACGCTCAACAACCTGATGACGCTGTGGGCCGAGAGCTTCCGCAAGCAGTACCCGAACATCCGCATCCAGATCGAGGGCAAGGGCTCCTCCACGGCGCCCCCGTCCCTGATCCAGGGCACCGCTCAGCTCGGCCCCATGAGCCGCTTGATGAAGGCTGACGAGATCGACGGCTTCGAAAAGAAGTACGGCTACAAGCCGACGCCGATCCGCGTCGCGGTCGACGCCCTCGCTGTCTACGTGAACAAGGACAACCCGCTCCAGCAGCTCACGCTCCAGGAGGTCGATGCGATCTTCTCCAAGGGCCGCGCCTGCGGCGGCAAGGCGATCGCCAACTGGGGCCAGACCGGCGTCAAGGACGGCGCCTGGGCAAACAAGCCGATCAGCCTCTACGGCCGCAACTCCGCCTCCGGCACCTACGGCTTCTTCAAGGAGCACGCGCTCTGCAAGGGCGATTACAAAGACACGGTCAAGGAGCAGCCCGGCTCCGCCTCCGTGGTGCAGGGTGTCTCCGAGGACAAGTTCGCCGTCGGCTACTCCGGCATCGGCTATCGCACCTCGGGCGTCAAGCCGCTCAAGCTCGCCGCCAAGAAGGGCGGCCAGTACTTCGGCACCGATCCCGCCGATGTGTACGCGGGCAACTACCCGCTGTCCCGCTATCTCTACGTCTACGTCAACAAGGCGCCCAACAAGCCGCTCGACCCGCTGGTCCGCGAGTTCCTGAAGTTCGCCCTCTCCAAGGAAGGCCAGGAGACCGTGGTCAAGGACGGCTACCTGCCCGTCCCGGCGAAGGTGGCGCAGGAAGAGACCGCCAAAATAAAGTGAGTTCGGTGCCTTCCCAGACCGCTCGCAGAAGGCTGATCGCCGATCGCGCCGCTCGCTGGGTCGTCTCAGCGGGCGGTCTCGCGATCATCGTCAGCATCCTGGGCATCCTCGTCTTCATCCTGGTCGAGGTCTGGCCCCTCATGGCCAAGGCCCGCGTGCGCGCCGTCCGCGAGATCCCCCTGCCCGGCCCTCCGGCCGGGGCGCTGATCTCGGATGAGCACCGCACCCACGTCGCCGCCCTGGCCGCCGACGGCCACGTCCGGGTGGTCCGCCTGCAAGATGGAAAGCTGGTTGGCGACGTGGACCTGGGGACCGGAGCCCTGACGGGCATGAAGCTGCCCGCGGGCCGTCCCGTGCTCACCGGCGCCACCCGCGACGGCCATGTCGTGCTGGCGCCGGTCTCCTTCGAAGTCACCTTCGAGGGCCAGTCCCAGGTCGTCACCCTCGCGGTCAAGGATCCGATCCTGTTGGAGCTCGATCCGCAGCGGCGCCCGCTCGGCGCCTTCGCCGCCCAGGTCGACGAGGAGGGCGGCGCCATCTCCGCGGCCCAGCTCGCCGATGGCACGATCGCCGTGGTGCGCCGCTCCAGCCAGGAAAATACGATGACCGGGGAGGTGACCGAGTCCGTGCAGCAATTCGAGGTGCAGGCCCCGGGCCGGCTCACCGCCCTCGTGATCGACGACGGCCAGACCTCTCTTTACGGCGGCACGGCCCGCGGCGAGATCCTCTGGTGGCCGCTCGCGGAGGGCCAGCCCGGCCAGGTCCGGGCCGCCTCCGCCGGCCCCTCCGCGATCACCGCCCTCGACCTGCTGATCGGCGGGCGCTCCCTGGTCGTCGGCCAGGAGAACGGCGCTCTGAGCATCTGGCTGCAGATCCGCGAAAACGAGGACGAGGAGGTCTTCCGTTTGACCCGGGTGCGCGACTTCCCGCGGTTGAAAAAGGCGGTTCGCCAGATCGCGCCGTCCGAGCGCGGCAAGGGATTCCTGGCCCTGGGGGATGACGGCAGGCTGGGCCTCTACTACTCCACCTCGCACCGCACCCTATGGACGGGCGACGCCCCCATCAAGCGCGGCACCGGCCTCTTCTACACCCCGAAGACCGACGGCGTTTATCTCGCGGGCGAGGGCAGGCTGGCCGAGCTCGACGTCTTCAATCCGCACCCCGAGGTCACCTGGGAGACCCTGTTCGGCAAGGTCTGGTACGAGGGGTACGGCGAGCCCGCCTACGTCTGGCAGTCCAGCAGCGGCAGCGACGACTTCGAGCCCAAGCTCTCGCTGACTCCACTCCTGGTGGGCACCCTCAAGGGGACGTTCTACTCGCTGCTGCTCGCGATCCCCCTCGGCGTGCTGGGAGCCATGTACACGTCGCAGTTCATGCACCCGTCCTACAAGCGGGTGCTCAAGCCGATGGTGGAAATCATGGCCTCGCTGCCCAGCGTAGTCCTGGGCTTCCTCGCCGGGCTCTGGCTGGCCCCGCGGATCGAGGATGCGATACCGGCCCTGATCCTCATGCCCTTGATTCTTCCGGTCCTCATCCTGGCCGCGGGATTCCTTTGGAACAGATTATCGCCGCGCGCCTTCCGCGCAGGCACCGAAGCGATTCTGTTCGTCTTCGTGCTCGCCTTCGGCATGTGGCTCTGCTTCCAGCTTTCCGGGCCCTTTGAAAAGCTCGCTTTCGGCGGCAGCTTCCAAGGCTGGCTCGGCCAGACCACGGGCCTTAATTACGACCAGCGCAACGCCGTCGTGGTCGGCCTCGCCATGGGCTTCGCCGTGATCCCGATCATCTTCGCCATCGCCGAGGATGCCTTTTCCAACGTGCCGACCAACCTGGTGGCCGGCTCCCTCGCGCTGGGGGCGGATCGCTGGCAGACCGTGACGCGCGTGGTCCTGCCCACGGCCTCGCCGGGAATCTTCTCGGCCATCATGATCGGTTTTGGCCGCGCCGTGGGCGAGACCATGATCGTGCTCATGGCCACGGGCAACACGCCGATCATGGATTGGAACCCGTTCAACGGCTTCCGCACGCTGTCGGCCAACATCGCCGTGGAGATCCCGGAGGCGCCGCACGGCAGCACGCTCTACCGGACGCTCTTCCTGGCCGGCCTGCTGCTGTTCGTTGTGACTTTTGTGATCAATACCGTCGCGGAGCTCGTCCGCCAGCGGCTGCGCGAGCGGTACTCACAATTATGAAACCTCGCTCCGAGCTGTTTGGGCAGGCGATGACCTGGCTCTGCGGCGGCGCCCTTGCCTTCAATCTCCTGCTGGTGATCGGCATCATGGGTCTGCTGGCTTGGCACGGCCTCAGCTACTTCTGGCAGAAGGATCTCGTCCAGCTCACTCTGAAGGATGGCACCAGCCTCCTCGGCGAGGTATGGGAGGTCGAGCAAGCGCCCGCGATCGACCGCCTCCGCATCAAGATCGCCAACCGCGACGTGGGCGGGCTCGACTTCGCCTGGATCGAGGAGGCAGACATCGCCTCCCGCGCCCGGCCCGCCGGCGCTGTCCTCCTGGAACGCTTGGAGTGGGGCAACTTCCATGGCTTCATGGAAGAGCTGCGCGACGGCAACAAGGTCCTCGCGCGCGGCCCGGAGGCGACCTGGAAGGCGTTCCACGAGCTGCACGAAAAGAAAGCGGAGCAGCGCGAGCAGGTCGACGAATTGGAAAAGGGAGAGATCGGCGACGTCAACTACGCGATCGAAAAGCTCCGGCTGGAGGGCCGGGCCGATGGGCTCGCCGAGCGCGAAGCCGAGTACGAACAACTCGCCGGCCGCCTGTTCAAGCTGCGCGAGAAACTCGACCAGGGCACACTCGTCATGCGCGCCGTGGACGGCCAGATCAAAGAGATGCCGGTCGCGATGGTGGTCCGGGCGATCCGCCCGAACGACATGAACGCTCTCGAAAAGACCGGGCTTTATCTCTCCAGGGGCTGGGAATTCATCACGGCCGATCCGCGGGAATCGAACACCGAGGGAGGCATCTTCCCAGCGATCTTCGGCACGGTGATGATGGTCTTCATCATGTCCTTCGCCGTGGCGCCGCTCGGCGTGCTCGCCGCGCTCTACCTGCGCGAGTACGCCAAGCAGGGCTTGCTGGTGCGGATGGTGCGGATCGCGGTCAACAACCTGGCCGGCGTCCCTTCCATCGTGTTCGGGATGTTCGGGCTCGGGTTCTTCGTCTACCTGGTCGGCGGCTCGCTCGACCGGCTCCTCTACCCCGAATCGCTGCCCACGCCGACCTTCGGCACGGGCGGCATCCTCTGGGCGAGCCTGACGCTGGCGCTGCTGACCGTACCGGTGGTGATCGTGGCTGCCGAGGAGGGGCTCGCGGCGGTGCCGCGCATCGTGCGCGAAGGCTCGCTCGCCCTGGGCGCCACCAAGTTCGAAACCATTTGGCGCGTGGTGATCCCGGCCGCGGCCCCGGGCATCCTCACCGGGATGATCCTGGCGATGGCGCGCGCCGCCGGCGAAGTGGCCCCGTTGATGATCGTGGGCATGGTAAAGCTGGCGCCGTCGCTGCCCATCGACGGACGGCCGCCGTTCGTCCACTTCGAGAGGAAGTTCATGCACCTGGGCTTCCACATCTTCGACGTCGGCTTCCAGAGCCCCAACGTCGAAGCCACGACGCCGCTGGTGTTCGCCACGGCGCTGCTCCTGATCGTGGTGGTAACCCTGATGAACATCGTCGCCATCATGCTCCGCAACCACCTGCGGAGAAAGTACGCGGGGAGCACAGTGTGATGACTCAGACGATCAATTCGGCGCTCGACCCCGGGATCAAGGATCCGGTCCTGGAGATCGAGTCGCTGTCGCTCTGGTACGGCGAGAAGCAGGCGCTGCGCGAAATCTCGCTCAAGATCCCGGAGAAGAAGATCACGGCCTTCATCGGCCCCTCCGGGTGCGGCAAGTCGACCCTGCTGCGCTGCATCAATCGCCTGAACGACCTGATCGACAACGTTCGCATCGAAGGGGACATCAAGTTCCAGGGCGGTAGCATCTTCGACCCGCGGCTGGAGATCAACGCGCTGCGCAAGCGGATTGGAATGGTTTTCCAGAAGTCAAACCCGTTCCCGAAATCGATCTACGAGAATGTGGCCTACGGGCCGCGCCTCCAGGGGATCAACCGCAAGCGCGACCTGGACGAAATCGTGGAAAGGAGCCTGCGCGGCGCCGCGCTCTGGGACGAGGTCAAGGACCGCCTGGATGACAGCGCCCTCGGCATGTCCGGAGGCCAGCAACAGCGCCTCTGCATCGCCCGTGCGATCGCGGTCGAGCCCGAAGTGATCCTGCTCGACGAGCCTTGCTCCGCTCTCGACCCTATCGCCACGGCACGCATCGAAGAGCTGATGCAGGACTTGAAGACCCAGTACACGCAGGTCATCGTCACCCACAACATGCAGCAGGCCTCCCGCGTGTCCGACTACACGGCCTTCCTCTATCTGGGAGAGCTGATCGAGTACGGCGCTACCGAGAAGATCTTCATCAACCCGATGAAGAAGCAGACCGAGGACTACATCACCGGCCGATTCGGCTAGTAGGCCTGGTCAGGCGAAATATCCCAGCCGAGAGGTACGTTGCCTGAAATAGGAGGTCTTCGAAATGAGGAGCGCGCTCTTATTGGTGGCAGGTGCCTTCGCAGCCAGCCTCGGCAGCGGCTTTGCTCAGCCTCTACCCGAAGCGGAGACGACGAGTCAGCAGGCGCCGCTTGTGACGTCCGAGGTGCAGACCTGCGACATCAACGTGGACAACTGGAATGTAACAGCGTCGGATCGCACGTACCATGCGCCTTTCTATGAGTCCACGCTAACGTTCCGCGTACGGGTAAACCCCGTCACCTGCACTTGGAAGATCGACAACAGCCAAAAGCCCGGCTGGATCAATCTGGCTGTTTCGGGTACCGACGTCGGAGACGGGCGTTACCGCGGACCAGCGATCATCAACGTCAAGATCTCCAAGAATACCAGTTACGGGCGTGGCGGCCGCGTCCGATTCGTCTCGTCGTCGTATTCCGTTCCTGTCGACATTGATCAGGCAAGCTACACCGGCGCCTGCGCGTTTAAACCCAAGGGAACGGTCCAGGGCCAGTGGAAGACCATTGCTCCCGGCTTCCTGGCAGTCACGCAGAGCATGTCCATGCCATCGAACAACTTCTCGGCGCGTGCCGTGGACAAATCCACCTGTCCGCTGAGCCCGAGGCCCCATGCCTATACCTTCGGAATGACAGGAGCCACGATCCAGGGGATTTCCGGGCTTGCACGGACCTATCAGATCAGTCGATCCGGGGTCCAAAGAAATGCTACCGGCGAAGGCGCTCTCTTTGTCATGAATCAGCCCGGCTATGCCGCCTTCAGCGGCGTGCTCGCACAGGAGCTCCCCCTGTTGGCCGCTCTTACTCCGGAGCTCCAGGTCAAAATGTCGTTGGACAAGACCTTCATCTCCTTCGCTGACGGAGGAGGTGTGGTGAAGATCGGGGGAAGCGTCAAGCGGATGATCCCCTCGTCGAAGCCATGTCTCTTTGCCCCAACCCACTTCACGGTGATGGCCCCAACGAACTCTGGCCCTTGGCTGAGCGTCACGTCCGATTCCAGTTGCAAGGCCAGCAACCCTGATAGCGGAACTCTCGTAATCGCGGCTGTGCCGAATGGTCCGAATGCACGAGTCGGCGTGATCTTCACCGCATGGGGTAACGTGATCTTCGTCGTTCAGCCGGCCTCGTGAGACGGCGGGGGCCTGGCGGCTGAGAGCCTTCTGACCGGGCGCACGAACCCCATGAGCGGCGGGCACGCGCCCCGGGCCCCGCCGAACCTCATGGGTACATCGATTGTCAAAGAATATGCCGGAGACGGCTTTAGCCGCCGTATCGTCTCTATCATATACATAGCGTAGTCAACCTGTCAATCCATGGCGCGAGCGCCTCAAGCCTTGCGCGAACGGCTAGGGAGCGAGATGAGCGGCTCGGGCTCTGCGCGAGCGCCTCAGGCAAGAGATGAGCCGCTCGCGCACAGTCCGAATCTCAAAAGGCCGTGCTTCCAGCGCTCGGGCTGTAGTTTTGCCGCTCATCTCCAGCCCGAGGCGCTCGCGCCGAGCCCGGAGCCGATCTGCCGTTTGGGCATGCAGTAGAATCAGCCATTACCCACGGACCTGATCCGCCGGATCTTCGAGCTCAGTCGGGGAGAACACCGGCAAGGGAACGAAATCATGATGCGACCTTACATCCTTCCTCTGATCCTGCTCCTGGGAGTCGCCGGTGCGGCGGGTGCCGAGGATGGCGCTCTGACGGAGAAGACGGAACAGGCTCGAACTCTCTTCAAGAAGCGCCGTTACTCCGAAGCAGCCGCACTGGCACGGCAGGTTTTCGTTCAGCAGCCTGATGGAAGCACTTCGGACGAGCTCCGCGTCCTACTCTGCAAAGCTAAGGTTGCCGGAGAGAACGTAGGCGACTCCTCCATGGCCTACCGCGGGTCTGCAAAGCCTGCCGGGCAGGATTCGGTTTCTATTGAACAGCCCGAAAAGATCTTCGGCTCGCAGCCGCAATTCAAACGCAGCACTGGTCGTGAGGGCCAGGTGATTGTGACTGCCGAGATCGATGAAGATGGATGCGTACAGGACCTCAAGGTCACTAGCGGCTTGAACAAGTATGCCAATCAGGTTGTTCTTGACACCTTTCAGGACTGGGTATTCAGGCCGGCCACCCTCCTGGGTCAGCCAGTCAGGGTTCCCAATGAATGGACTGTCAATGTCAGCTTCGGCCGTCGATGAATGCGGCTCCAGCGCGCGGAATGGGCGACCGCCCTCCTGATCACCCTGTTCGCCGTGGGGCTCCACGGGATGCGGCTGGTCCATGCCGGGCCGCTGTGGCGGGACGAGGCCTCCGCGTTTCACGTGGCGACCGCCCCGACGCTGGCTGAAGTCGTCGCCACTCACGAGTCCTTCCCGCCGCCGTTCTTTTTCCTCGTCCGCGGCTGGGTTGCGATGCTTGGCGGCTCTGACCGTTCGCTGCGCTTCTTCGGTCTGCTCGTGGGCCTCGGGCTTCTCGCCGTGCTCTGGTGGACCGCCCGGCGGACCGGCGGGACCGTGCCGCTCGTGGCGCTCTCCCTGGTGGCGGTCAATCCGTCGTTCCTCCTCTATGGGGATTCCCTGCGCGGCTACGGTCTGGGAACCCTGGCGATCGTCGCGGCCTTCGCCGCGTTCGCCCGGCTGGCGGCCCGGCCGGACGGCCGCACTATCGCGGTGGCGGCGGCAACTTCCCTGCTCAGCGTCCAGTTCCTCCTGTTCAACGCGCCCCTGCTGCTCGCTCTCGGCCTGGCCGCAATCGGGGTGGGAGTCATCCGGCGGCGTCCACGCGTGGTCTGGGCGGTGGTGGCGGTCGGCGCCGTGGCGGCGCTGTCGCTCCTGCTCTGGATCGAGCCGATGCTTGCCACACGCGCCTGGAGCGAAATGCTGAAGGTCTCCGTGGGGCCGCGGGAGATCCTGGACGAGATGGCACGGACCGCGAGCGCGCCGGTCCGCGAGCTGCGGTGGGTGTGGGTGCTGCTCGGAGCGCTGGCCCTCATTCCCGTCCCCTCCCGCGCCGGAGGAACGGAGCGGGTCGTGCAGGAGCGGGAGGACGCGCGCCTGTTTGCCCTGCTCGCCCTGCCGGGGTTGGTGCTGGCGCAATGGGCTTTCCTGCAGGTTCTGGACTACGCGCCGCAACCCTGGTACTTCCTGGCCATGCTGGCCGTGGCTGCGGCCGCTCTCGACGTGCGGCTCGCCGCGTCTGCTGCGTGGCGAGCGGTGCGCCTGGTCACGGCCGTGCTCGCGGTGCTCGTCCTGGCCATCCCGGCCACGTCACTAGCCCGGGTGCGCATGACCAACGTTGACTTGGTGGCGGCGCGGATTGCGGCGGAAGCCGGGCCGGAAGATCTGGTGGTGGTGGCGCCCTGGTACATGGGCGTCAGCTACGCGCGCTATGTCCGTGGCGCGACGCCCTGGATGACCCTCCCGGACCTTTCGGACCACGGCCGCCATCGTTTCGATCTGCTGAAGGCTCGCATGGAGGAGAGCGAGCCACTTGCGAATGTGCTGGGCAAGATCGAGCAGGCTCTGCGCTCGGGCCACCGGGTCTGGGTGGCCGGCTCCGTGGAGATTCCGCCTCCGGGGGCCCCGGAGCCCGCCCACATTCTGGAGGCATGGTCGCAGCAGCTCGGAGCCTTCCTCCGCGGCCATGCCACGCAAGGAGGACGGGTGCCGGTCCCCTGGAACGGACCGGTGAACGGCTACGAGCATCTGGACCTTCTCGTGTTCAGCGGCTGGCAGACGCCCGACTGAGCTGATCGAAGTTCAACATCTCTGGTGAGCCCGCGAGTGTCATAGAATCCCGTCGATGAAAGCGTCCTTCTCGGCGTCCGAGATCCTCGCCCAACTGGATGGATGTGCGGAGGCGTTCACGTTCCCGATCCTGGACAACGCCTACGTGTATCCGGCGGCCACCCGGATGACCCTGTTCCGGGACGCGGAGCGCTGGGCGATCGTGATCGAGGTGCTGGGGTTCAACTCGCACATGGGAGGGACGGGCGGGATCGACGATGCCCTCTACTGCTTCGGGAACTGCCTGCGGCGGCCGCCGGGGATCAGTCCCGACGACACCCTGCGGCCGGTGAGCGACGGCGACTCCGGCCCGCTGTTCGGCGAGGACGGGATAACCCTCCGCCGCGATGCAACCGACCTCCGCATCCGCGGCTGCCAAGTGCCTCTGCCGCGAGGCCCGGAGCATTATCTGGAGCGGCAGATCCTGCTGGAGATACCGCCCGAGGTCCAGGGCTTCGAGCTGCTGCGCGGCCTGCTGCCGGAGCACCGCGACCTCCTCCTGGCCACGGACGACGAGATCCGCGCCCGCGTCCCCGCCGACCTGCCGCAGATCCTCCGGCTGGACGAGTGGAACCATCCTGACATTTCCGAAGGGGACATGCCGGCCGAAAACCCGACCTTCCAGGCTCTCGCCAAGGTGCTGGTGACCGGGGACGTGACCCTCTATCGCCCTCGCCGCAAGCCCAACACCCACTGGAGCCGGTGGCCGGAGGGGGGCGTCCTCTAGAAGGATGTTGCGGGAACCGCCTCCCCCCGCTTCTCCCCCCGCAGCTTCACCAGCGCCGACACAGCCAGATAGAGCGCGAGCAGGATCAGCAGCAGGGCCGCCACGCCGTTGAGCAGCTCGACGTCGAAGCCTTTCGTGGCAGCCAGGTTCGACCAGGTCAGCTTGCCCAGGGCCCAGAGGGTGATCGTCAACACGAAGATCATCGGCAGCAGGGTGAACGCGATGCGGCGGCGGGCCTGGTAGAGCCAGACCGTCACCGACAGCAGCGTCAGCGCCGCGAGGAGCTGGTTCGAGGCCCCGAAGAGCGTCCAGAACTTCTGCCACATCCCCTCGCCCGCGAAGGTCAGGAGCAGCATCGGCGCCGCCACCGTCAGCACCGTCCCCAGGACCGCGCCCGCCGTGCCCTTCATCCCCAACAGCTCCTGGAGAAGGTACCGCCCCAGCCGCGTCGAGACGTCGAGTGTGTCGAAGACGAACGTCGAGAAGGCCATGGCCCCGAAGGTGATCGCGAAGGGGAGGTTCTCCCTGCCGATCAGGAGAGCCAGGAAGTTGCCGATGCCCTTGCCGTAGACCGTGCCGGGCCCGAGCCCCTTGGCCTCTTCCGGCAGCAGGATCATGATCGTCACCAGGGCGATCAGCGCCACGAAGCCCTCGGCCAGCATCGCGCCGTATCCGACCGGTTGCAGATGCGACTCCCGGTCCACCTGCTTCGAGGTCGTGCCCGAGCAGACCAGCCCGTGGAAGCCTGAGCAGGCCCCGCAGGCGATGGTGACGAAGAGGAAGGGGAAGAGCGTCCCGGTCATGCCGCCAATGTCCCAGCCCTTGAACGCCGGCTGCCGGACCTCGTAGCCGCCGAAGAAGATGCCGACCAGCCCGAGGGCGAGCGCCGTGTACAGGATGAACCCGCCGAGGTATCCGCGCGGCTGGAGCAGCAGCCAGATCGGCAGCAGCGACGCCACCGCGCAGTAGACCAGGATCGCGATCGACCACGAGCCCACTTCGAGCTGGAACACGTCAGCCAGGTGAGTCCCCGCCCAGGCCGCAGCGAAGCTCGCCGGCACGAAGATCACCGTCACCAGCCAGAGCGGCGGGTTCCAGAGCTTCTGGACAACCCCGAGCACCAGCGACAGGAGAAGATAGAGGACGCTGGCGGCCGCCACCGCGCCGCCCGGATGGAAATCGAAGGTCCCGGCGGCCAGCTCCTCCGTGCCCACCACGAAGGTGCGGGCCGTGATGTCCGTAAAGGCGACGATCACATAGATCAGGGCGATCCAGATGAAGGCCATCATGGCCAGTCCTGCCCTGCGGCCCAGGTGCTCGCCGGTGATCTCCGCGATCGAGGTGGCGCCATGGCGCACCGACGCGGTCAGGCTGGAAAAGTCATGGACCGCGCCGATCAGCACCACGCCGAGCCCGATCCAGAGCAGGCAGGGCAGCCAGCCGAAGGTCTGGCAGGCGATGATCGGCCCGGCGATAGGACCCGCCGCGGCGATCGCAGAGAAGTGCTGGGCGAAGAGGTAGAACGGACGCGTCGGCACGAAGTCGACCCCGTCGTTCATCCGGTGCGCCGGAGTCATCCGGCTGTCGTCGATGACGAACTGGCGCGCCACCCAGCCGCCGTACAGGCGGTAGGCGGCGACCAGCAGCACCAGGAAGACGAGGGCGAGCAGCGCCAGGTTCATTCCGGCTTCCTATTCTCCACGAGAGCGCTCCACGAGCATTCCGACCACCGCGGCCACGATCCCGGCCACGATCAGCACCAGGCCGAACAGGGCGCGGCCATGATCCTCGGCTCCCGCTGCCGAGGCCTCGGCGATCAGCCTCCCGAGGCCGGCGTTGTGCGGGATCACGAACAGGCCGATGCCCGTCAGCAGGAAACCGAAGGCCGCCAGCTTCTGACCCGGCCCGGACGCCTTCCGCCCCGCCTCCCGGCCCACCGTGCTGTGGTTGTAGCCGTAGGAGAAGTAGACCGCCATGCCGAGGAAGAGCCAGCCGATGAACCGCCACCACGAGGCCGGCGGCAGGTAGATCATCAGGAACAGGCACGAGGCCACGCCCATCAGCGGCAGCAGCCAGGGGCCGAACGGTACGCGGAACGGCCGCGGCCTGTTCGGGTCGGTATAACGGAGGATCGGGATGCCGATGCACACCAGCACGAAGGCGAAGAGAGTGCCGATGTTGGTCAGGTCGACCATCTCGTCGATGCTCGCCACGCCTGCGAAGCCCCCGACCAGCACGCCGGTGACGATCGTCGTCACGTGCGGGGTGCGGAAGCGCGGATGGACGCGGGCGAAGGTCTGGGGGAGCAAGCCGTCCCGGGCCATCGAGAAGAAGATGCGCGGCTGGCCGAGTTGGAAGACGAGGAGCACCGCCGTGTGGGCGATGACCGAGCCGAACGCGACGATGCCGGTGGCCCAGTTCTGGTTGGGCGCGACATGGTCGAGGGCCATGGTGAGCGGCTCGGCCTGCTCGGTCGCCAGGCGCTGGACCAGTTCCCGGTAGGGCAGGATGCCGGTGAAGACCGCCGCCACCACGACGTAGAACACGGTGCAGATGACCAGGGAGGCGATGATGCCGATCGGCAGGTTGCGCCCCGGATTGCGCGTCTCCTCGGCAACCGTGGAAACCGCGTCGAACCCGATGTAGGCGAAGAAGACGACCGCCGCCCCGGCGAACGTCCCGCCCCAGCCGTTGGGCTGGAAGGGGCGCCAGTTGGCGGACATCTCCCCGGGGGAGACATAGTGCAGCGCGATCACGATGAAGAAGATCAGGACGAGGATCTTGACCAGCACCATGCCGGCATTGAAGCGCGCCGACTCGCGAATGCCGAGGACCAGCACGACGGTGATCAGGCAGACGATCGCCGCCGCCAGCACGTTGAAGACGATCGGAAAGCCGAACAGGTGCGGCGCGCTCTCCAGGAGCCCCGGGATCTTGGCCGCCGTGCGGTAGTCGATGGCCAGCCATTGCGGGAAGTGGATCCCCACGCTGTCCAACAAGGTCCGGAAGTAATTGGCCCAACTGATGGCCACGGCCACGTTTCCCACCGCGTACTCGATGATCAGGTCCCAACCGATGATCCAGGCGATCAGCTCGCCGAGCGTGGCATAGGAGTAGGTGTAGGCCGAGCCGGAGATCGGCACCACCGCCGCGAACTCGGCATAGCAAAGGGCGGTGAAGGCGCAGACGACCGCCGTGATGCAGAAGGAGAGCGTGAGGGACGGCCCGGCGCCGAGGCGGGAGGCGTCCCCGGCCGCGGCGGTGCCGACGGTGGCGAAGATGCCCGCGCCGATGATGGCGCCGATCCCCAGCAGGGTCACCTGGAAGGCGCCGAGGTCCCGGCGGAGCGTTTCGCCCTTCTCGGCCGTCGCCATGATGTCGTCCAGCTTCTTGGTCCGGAAGATGCCTCGCAGCAAGGGGTGGCCTCCGTCTCTATAGGTATAAGGTCAGGTCGGGCGGGAGTCTGACACGGGAGGGAGTTGGGGCGCAATCTCGGCCTCAGAGGAGCGGGCGGATGGCTGGTGTTTGGCGATTGGCGGGTTTTCCTCTACGATTCCCCCCCTGCGCATGGCGAGACGACGCCTACCCCTCCACACGCGTATCCTGATCGGCGGCCTGTTCGGAGCCGTGGCGGGGATCGCCGCGCACCTGCTTTTCGCGACCGAGACAGGCCTCGCCCCCGGGCTCGAGCGGTTCGTCCGCCTCGTCTCCGGCCCCATCGGGCAGATCTTCCTGCGCCTGCTCTTCATGCTGGTCGTGCCGCTGATCTTCTCCGCCCTCGTCCTGGGCGTGGTGGAGATGGGCGACCCCCGGCGGCTGGGGCGCGTGGGCCTGAAGACCCTGCTCTACACCATCCTGGTCTCCGCCATCGCCGTGCTGATCGGCGTCACCCTGGTCAACGTCCTGCAGCCCGGGGCCGGCATCTCGCCGGAGCTCAAGGCCCGCCTCACCGCGGGCGCGGCCGAGCGCGCCGCGACCCTGGCCTCGGCCACCGCCCCCAAAACCGGCATGGACCTGCTGATCCAGATCGTCCCCAACAACCCGGTCAAGTCGGCGGCCGAGGGGGACATGCTCGGGGTGATGTTCTTCTCGCTGCTGTTCGGGATCGCCCTGGCCATCACCCGCACCGAGGCCACCGCCCGGCTCCAGGAGGCGATCCAGGGCCTCTACGACGTCACCATGTGGCTGATCGGGTGGGTCATCTCGCTCGCGCCGATCGGGGTCGCGGCGCTGCTCTTCACCCTGACGGCCCAGCTCGGCTATGAGATCCTGCAGCAGCTCGCGCTCTACGTCGGCGTCGTGGTGCTCGCCCTGGCCATCCATCAATTCGTGGTCTACTCGCTCGCCGTCAAGTTCCTGGGCGGCATGAGCCCGATTTTCTTCTTCCGCGGCATCGAGGCGGCGATGATCACCGCCTTCTCGACCGCGTCGAGCAACGCGACCCTCCCGACCGCTCTCAAGGTGGCCGAGGAGAATCTCAAGCTCCCGCCCTCGGTGAGCCGCTTCGTGCTGACGATCGGCTCGACCATGAATCAGAACGGGACGGCGTTGTTCGAGGGAGTGACGGTGTTGTTTCTGGCTCAGTTCTACGGCGTGTCCCTGTCGATCGGGGAGCAGATCACGGTGGTATTGATCTGCATCCTGGGCGGCATCGGCACGGCCGGCGTCCCCGCCGGGTCGATCCCGGTGGTGGCGCTCATTCTCGGCCTGGTCGGGGTCCCGGTGGAAGGGATCGGTCTCATTCTCGGGGTGGACCGGTTTCTGGACATGTGCCGGACCACGCTGAACGTGACCGGGGACCTGGCCGCCGCTGTCGTCGTGTCGCGGGGAGAGGGGACGGCTCTGCCGGATTCCCCGTCTCCAGTTACCGCGGTCTGAGAAATGCAGCAGGGAGCATCCGGTTTTTCCCGGAGCCTCCGGCACGGTTCCTGCTTCTCCGTGAAGGTGGAACCCCGGGGGCTCGCAAGGGCTCGGAGGGGAGGGCGAGTGAGCCGTATCGATCCTGCCCAACCTGCCTTGTTCGACGCGCGAGAATTCGAGTCGGCGCCGGGAACCAAATCGAGGGTGCTCCCATCTAATGTGGCGGAGAGGTGAATCGATGAAAAGACCCATTCCCGTTCTTCTCGCCCTTCTGCTGTTGACCCCGTTCCTGGGCGGCTGCCACAAGGTCCGGGCTCGCGTGGAGATGAAGAAGGGCAACGAGAGGTATCTCAACGAGAATTACCGCGAGGCGCTCGCCCAGTATCAGAAGGGTCTGGAGCTGGACCCGAGCGCGACGTTCGCCTGGCGGTCGGTGGGCCTGAGCGCCCTCGCCCTCTACAAGCCGGGGGACAACAGCAAGGCCAACCGCGAGATGGGCGATCTGGCCGTCCACGCCTTCGAGAGCTATCTCGAGGACTACCCGGACGACGAGAAGGTCCGCGACTACCTGATCTCTACCTACGTCAACTCGAAGAAGTACGACCAGGCGCTGGCCTATCTGGAGAAGCAAGCCCAGGCGGACCCGGACAACGCCAACATCCAGGCGTCACGCATCCGCCTGCTGATCGAGGCGGGCCGTGCCGACCAGGCCAGGCAGCTGGCCAACCAGCTTCCCCCCAACCAGGCCAAGGCCGAGGCCCTCTACACCCTCGCCGTGAACGAATGGGACGCCGCCTTCCACCAAAAGAACCTGACGATCCCGGTGGCGCAGCGCGAGCAGCGCATCGACCAAGCGCTTACGGGCATGGAGGAGGCGCTCCGGATCAATCCCGACTACTTCGAGGCCATGGTCTACTACAACCTTCTGTACCGTGAGAAGGCCAAGCTGCAGATTGACGAGGCCAAGAAGATGGAGTACACCGCCAAGGCCAATGAGTGGGTGGACAAGGCGAAGGCTTTGCGCAAGAAGATGCAGGAAGAAGAAAAGAAGAAGGCCGCACAGGCCAAGACGACCGAAAGCTAGGTGGAAATCATGTTCGAAGACTCCTTGCTTGAGCTGGACGAGAAGAGAAAGAAGAAGAGCGGCCTGGTACGTTTCATCGTGCTGCCGCTCGCCATCCTGATCCACCTGGCGGCGGGA
This sequence comes from Acidobacteriota bacterium, assembly GCA_034667225.1. GTDB lineage: Bacteria > Acidobacteriota > Thermoanaerobaculia > Multivoradales > UBA5704 > DATMER01. The sequence goes on along the minus strand of JAXDKG010000050.1, from coordinate 64,235 downwards.
GGCGCGTTCCTCTTCGCCAACTACTGGCAGGTGGATCCGGTTCCGGAACCGCCGATCAACGTTGTGTTCTTCAGCGCCGCGGCCCCGCCGCCGCCTCCTCCGCCGCCGCCTCCGCCGCCGCCGCCGGCTGCCAAGGCGACGCCGAAGGTGGAGATCCCGAAGGACATCCCGGTGATCCGGCCGACCGAGCCGGTGCAGCCGGTCGACGTGCCTGAGGACATTCCCAAGCCGGGTCCGGCCGAGGACGTCGGCGTCGAGGGCGGTGTCGAAGGCGGCGTCGAGGGTGGCGTTGCCGGTGGTGTGGTCGGCGGCGTCGTGGGTGGCGTCGTCGGCGGTGTGCCGGGCGGCGTCGTCGGCGGAGTGGAGGGCGGCGTCGTCAACGACGAGCCCCTGCGTGTGGGCGGCGCGGTGTCGCGCCCCGAGAAAGTCTCTGGTTCTCCGCCGGTCTATACCGAGCTGGCGCGCAAGGCCCGGGTCACGGGCGTGGTGATCGTGGAAGCGATCATCGACGAGCGTGGCAACGTGGTGAACGCGCGCGTCCTCAAGGGGCTGCCCATGGGCCTTGACAAGGCCGCGCTGGACGCCGTCGAGAGGTGGAAGTTCAAGCCGGCAACCCTGCAGGGCAAGCCGGTCAAGGTCTATTACACGCTAACCGTCAACTTCACTATGCAGTAGGCGCCGCGGCGCTGGCAAAGGAGAGGAACGTATGGATTTCAGCCCCGTAGGACTCTGGGAAGCGATGACGCCCATCGCCAAGGGCGTGGTCGTCGCGCTGCTCCTCCTGTCCGTCTGGTCGCTCTACATCTCGGTCGAGCGGCTCCTGGTCTTCCGCAGGGCCCACAAGCAGTCGCTGGCGTTCGCCAAGCTCGCGACCGAGCACCTCAAGCACGACCGGCCGCAGGCCGTCATCGACGCCGCCAACAAGTACCCCGGCAGCCACCTGGCCCGCGTGGTCAGCGCCGGGCTCCAGTCGTTCCAGTTCGAGCACGGCAGCAGCCCGCTCAACGACCTGGAGATCGTCGAGGCGGCCAGCCGCGCCGTCGAGCGCTCGACCCTGCTCACCGTCTCCGACTTCAAGAAGGGCATCGGCAGTCTGGCGACGATCGCCACCACCGCTCCCTTCATCGGCCTGTTCGGCACGGTGATCGGCATCATCAACGCGTTCCGCGGCATGGCTCTCACCGGCTCGGGCGGCATCGGCGCCGTCTCCGCCGGTATCTCCGAAGCGCTCGTCACTACGGCGCTCGGCCTGTTCGTGGCCATTCCGGCCGCGTGGATGTTCAACTACTTCACCAACAAGCTCGAGCGGCTCCAGGTCGAGATGTCGAACTCGTCCTCCGAGCTGATCGACTTCTTCATGAAGAAGCAGAAGAGAAATGCTGCTTAAACTGGGTCGCAAGCACACGATGGAAGCTCCGGAAGTCCGGAGCGACATCAACGTCACACCCCTGGTGGACGTCTGCCTCGTGCTGCTGATCATCTTCATGGTGGTTACGCCTCTGCTCCAGAAGGGCGTGGACGTGACCCTGCCGGCGACGGCGGATCCCGAGAAGATGGCCGAGAACGAGAAGCAGCTCGAGGTGTCCGTCAAGGCCGACGGCAACGTCTTCATCGGCCAGAACTGGGTCACGGAGGAAAACCTCCCGTCCCAGTTGGAGGAGATCCACTCCAGCAACCCTGACCGCCAGGTCGTGGTCAAGGCGGACAAGCGGTTGAAGTACAAGGAGGTCCGCAGGGTGATGCGGCTCCTCAACGAGGCCGGCTTCACCCGGGTCGGCCTGATCACCGAAAAAGAGGGCGAGGGAGCTTGACGGCCCTCCACCGGAGGAAACGCACATGGCGATGAACGTCGGAGGAAGCGGCGGCCCCAAGAGCGACATCAACATCACGCCGCTCGTGGACGTGGTGCTGGTGCTGCTGATCATCTTCATGGTGATCACGCCGATCGTCCAGATGGGTTACGCGGTTCAGGTCCCGCCCAAGGTGGAGACTTCAGCGCCCGTGCCCCAGGATTCCAACCAGGTGATCGTCCGCCTCGACGCGGAAGGCCGGCCCTGGATCAACAAGCAGATGATTTCCATGAGCGACTTCCCGGCCAGGCTCCGCGAGGCGCTCACGGGCCGTTCGTCCAAGGTGATCTTCTTCGCCGCGGACGGCGAGCTCGAGTACGACCGGGTGGCTCAGTTCATGAACGTCTGCCGCGCCAACGGCGCCCAGAACCTCGGCATTGTGTTCGAGGACATGAGGAGCACCGGGGGCGCTGCCGCCGCGGGTCTGGGCGGCGGAGCTTCAGGCACCGATAACTGATCCCATCCCCCCTCTCCGGCTCCCTCTCCCCCGTTCCGGTGGAGAGGGAGCCGGAGAAACAGGAGCCGGGCCGGCAACGGTCCGGCTTTTTGTTTTTCTGGCTCCCTCTTCCCCGCGCAGGCGGGGGAGAGGGCTGGGGAGAGAGGGGATGGGATCAACCCCGGAAGCCGTTGCGGATGCGGCCGAGGAGCATGTTCAGCGGGTTGCCCCGGGAGAGGAACGCGATCACCGGGTCCTGCCGGATGCCCAGCTCGCGGTAGAGCGCCAGCAGTTCCAGGTTCTGGGCGTCGACCTTGAGGCCGCCGCGGACCGCGCGGACCGCCCCGGGCCGGTCCTTGGCCAGCAGGTAGGTGCGCGCCAGGTTCAGATAGTTGTCGGACTCGTAGAACTCCACCTTGACCGAGTGCTCGCAGAGCTTCAGCCCCTCCTGGACCTTCCCCTGGCAGCGCGCGATCCCATACCCGAGGTAGGAGTAGAAGAGGCCGGGCAGGGCCGCGTTGGGCTCTCCGGATTCCGCCAACTGGCCCAGGTACACGAGCCCCTCGTTCCAGTTCCCCTCCCGGCACAGGGCAAGAGCCCTGCTCAGCGTATAGGAGATCTCTCGGCGCACAGCCTTCATCTCGTTTGCCTCCGGACTTATATTACGGAATCTACATAAGAAGATGTCTTGAGGCAAGTCCCTCCGGATGGGGATACCGCGTGCTACACTCATCGCTTGCCTTGAAGGAAAGCAGCATGAGCGATCCTCATCTCGTCGCGCAGGATGTTCAGGAGTTGATCCGGCTTGCCGGACGGTTCCAGGAACGCGGACAGCACGAACAGGCGTCGGACCTGTTGCTGCTGGCGTTGCGTCTCGATCCCAAGAACATCAGCGTCAAGCTGGCTCTGGCCGAGGCCCGCACCCGGCAGCGCGAGCCCGGCGCGCCCGGATCGCGCAGCTTGCGCGACCGACTTCGCGAAGGGTTCCGGCGCAACGCCATCGACGCCGCTCATTTCGTGGGGCTGGCCCACCTCTACTCCGAAAAAGGGGAGACCGCCCGGGCCGTCGAGTGCCTGGAGGTCGCCAAGGCCAAGGGTCTGGCGAACCCTTCCAGCTACAAGCTCCACGGGCGGCTGCTGTTCCGGCGCAAGGACTTCGACGGCGCCGTGGACGAGTTCGGCCAGGCCCTGCGCTTCAACCCGTTCGACCGCGAGACCGCCGAGAGCCTGGGCCGCGCCGAATACGAGCGCAAGCAGTATGAAGCCGCGCTGCGGGCCACGGTGCACGCCTTCCTGCTCCTGAACGAGGGGGACGAGGAGGGGGTGCGGCGGCTGCGACGGCGGATTCAGACTTTGAAGCAGATCCTGGGCTGGGGCAACCGCGAGCTCTCCCAGGTGTTCAAGGAGCGCCAGGAGCAGATCCACACCGCCTTCGACCGCCTGGAGTGGCACCGCGACCGCTTCATGGAGGAGTCCGGCCTGCAGGCCACCGTCTTCCCCAACGCGCCGACTCCTGCGAGGCGGGAGCGCGGCGGCGGCCAGCTCGAGCTCGCGGGACGGCTGCGGCGGATGAAGCCCTGGGCCCACTTCTCGGACGAGCAGATCTTCCGGCTCACCCAGGTCACCGAGGAGGAGATGCACGACGCCGGCAGTCTGATCTTCGCCCATCGCGGCTCCGGGCGCGACTTCTTCGTCCTGGAGGAGGGAGAGGTCACAGTGCAGCGCACGACCACGTACGGCACGTTCGTGCTCGGCGCCATCGAGCCCGGCAATGTTTTCGGCGAGGGCAGCTTCGTGAGCGGCCACGAGCGCAGCTCCGACGTGGTCGCGGCCCGTCCCAGCCATCTCCTGCGGATCGACGCCCAGGCCCTCGACGGGCTGATCGAGGCCAACCCGGAGATGGGCGTGCAGCTCTACTGGAGCCTCTGGCACAGCCTGGCGCGCAAGCTGCGCTCCACGAACGAGCAGCTCAAGACCTTCTTCTCGACCGAGGCATCACCGGAGAGCTTCCTGCGGCTGCGCAAGCAGGCCTCGGGCAAGGCGGCGGCGGTCACGATCCAGGAGGACGACAAGATCCGCCTCTTCCGCGAGCAGGGGATCTCGCGCAAGGAGCTGATCACCCTGGCGGCCTTCTCGCGGGAGAACCGCTTCGCCGCCGGCGCCTCGCTCTTCCAGGAGGGCGACGAGGGCTCGGAGATGTACGTGATCCTCGAAGGGCGGGTGATCATCAGCAAGTTCATCCCCGGGGCCGGGGAGGAGGCGCTGGCGATCCTGGAGCGGGGGGACTTCTTCGGCGAGATGTCGCTCATCGACGGCGAGCCGCGCTCGGCGGACGCCCGCGCCTATGGCGGCCAGCTCACCGTGCTCGCCCTGGATCAGGAGACCGTGCGCGAGGTTCTCGCCATGGACCCCCACGCCGCCCTGGAATTCCTCCAGCTCCTCTGCCGCCTGATCGCCAACCGCCTGCGCGAGATCGACGAGAAAGTCATCGGCTGGCGGATCATGTCGGGCGAGCGGAACGAGATGGCGTCGGCCTAGCTACTCGTACCGCAGCGCCGAAGAAGGGTCCACTCTCGCCGCCCGCCAGGCCGGCAGGAAGCAGGCGAGCAGGGTCACCCCCAGGGTGAAGCCCACGATCGCCAGCAGGTCATCGAGCTCCACCCGGAAGGGGACCGAGCGGATGAAGTAGATCGCCGCCACCTCGGAGTCGAAGCGGATCAGCTCGAAGCGGGTGAGTACCCACGACGTCCCCCAGCCGATCGCCACTCCCAGCAGCGTCCCCAGAGCTCCCAGGAAACCCGCGTAGAGGAGAAAGATCAGCCGCAGGCTCCCGGGCCGGAGGCCCAGCGCCCCGAGGAGACCGATGTCGCGCATCCGCTCGCGCACCAGGACCACCAGGGTCGACGACACATTGAACGTGGAGACCAGGACGATCAGCCCCAACACCAGGAAGAGCGCGATCTGCTGCAGCTTCAAGGCGGTGAACAGCTCGCGGTTGAGCTGCCGCCAGTCGGTGACGACGAAATCCGGCTCGAGCAGCCGGGTGGCCGCCTCGGCGATGCGCGGCGCTTCGTTCGGCTCCGTGACCGTGAACTCCAGGAGGTCGACAGAAGCCGCGCCGCCCATCAACTGCTCGACGCGGGCGCGGTCCAGGAGGACCCAGCTCCGGTCGAACTCGGCGAAGCCGGTCGAGAACGTGCCGCTCACCTTGAGACTCTGATACCGGAACCGGGGTCGACCGTCCTGGAAGCCTAGCGCGACCAGCCGGAGCATGTCGCCCGGACGGGCCTTGAGCCGCTCGGCCAGGTCCTCCCCCAGAACGGCGCCGGGGATTCCGTCAACTGCTGCGAGCTGCCGGGCGTTCGCCGCGAGCTGTCCGCCGCCCGCATCCACCCCGCGCAGGATGACCTCGATCCCCTGCGGGCCCTCGCCGTTCGATAGTGAACCCTGGCCATAGGCGACCCGGCCGATCTTCTCGACACCCGGGATCGCTTCCAGCTTCCTCTGCCGGGCGGCGTCGAGCTCCGCCTCGGGCCCCACCGGGTAGGCGATGACCGCGGCGTTCCCGCGCACGAGCTTGCCTTGCAAGTCCTCCCGGTACCCCGTCATCAGGGCCATGGCGATGACCATCGCCATGACCCCCAGGGCCGTGGCCAGGAGCGCCGCCCGCGCCGTGCCATCCAGCAACCGGCTGCGATGGCCGCGGAGGAAGCGCCACGCCACCACCCAGGAGAGCGGGCCTTTGAGGAGACGGGACTTCATGTCCCTAGACTACTTCCTGCAGACCTTTTCCAGGAACTTGTCGAATACGCCTGCCGCGTCGTGGGGTCCCGGCGCGGCTTCGGGATGGTATTGGACGGAGAAGACCGGCTTGCCGGAGACAGCGAATCCCTCGACCGTGCCATCGTTCAGGTTCAGCTCGGTCACTTCGCAGGAAGCGGGCAGGGAGCCGGGCTCCACCGCGAAGCCGTGGTTCTGGCTGGTGATCGCCACCTTGCCGGTGACCAGGTCGCGCACCGGCTGGTTGCCGCCGTGATGCCCGAACTTGAGCTTGAAGGTGCGGCCGCCCATGGCGAGACCGAGGAGCTGGTGCCCCAGGCAGATCCCCAACACGGGCCGGGACGCCTCCACCAGCTCCCGGACCGCGTCGATGATCGAGGTCAGCGGCTCGGGATCCCCCGGACCGTTGGACAGCACGATCCCATCCACCGGCAGAGCCAGGACTTCGGCGGCCGGGGTTCGCGCCGGCAGCACGGTCAGCCTCGCCCCCCGCTCCGCCAGCGAGCGCAGAATGTTGGCCTTGATGCCGAAGTCGTAGACCGCCAAGTGGCACCGCTCCTCCCCGACCGGCTCCATCTCATAGGCACTGGCGCAGGTCACCTCGTCCACCAGGGCCCGGCCGGTCATCGTGGGGAAGTCGGCTAGCTCGGCGCGCAGGGTGTCAACATCCGAGCGCTCGGTGGTGAGGACCCCCCGCAGCGCTCCCCGTTCCCGCAGCCGGCGCACGACGGCCCGGGTGTCGATCCCCTGAAGGGCCGGCACGCCGAAGCGCCGCATGTAGGTGACCAGGCTTTCCCCGCCCTGGCCGGACGGTTTCACCGTGAAGCGGCGGGCGATGAACCCCTCCACCCAGGGGTGGCCCGACTCGGCGAAATCCGGCCCCGTGCCGTAGTTGCCGATGTGCGGCTGGGTCATGATCACGATCTGGCCGCGGTACGACGGATCGGTCAAAACCTCCTGGTAGCCGGTCATGGACGTGTTGAATACGACCTCGCCGAAGCGCGTTCCAGGGGAGACGGTCTCGCCTTCGAAGACGCTGCCGTCTTCGAGGAGCAGGAGGGCGGTGGAGGTCGAAGGGGTCTTCAAGGGTCGTTTGCCGCTCGGGCGGGCGACAGGGTATCATGGCGTCACGATATCCAGAGAGGTATAAGAGAATGCGCCGTACAACTCCGGTCCTCGTGGCCGTCATAGCTCTTCTGCTGGCCGCACCGCTGGCTGCCTACACTATCTATCTGAAGGACGGCCGCACCCTGAACATCAAGGGCAAGCCCCGGATCGTGAATGGCCGCGCCCTGGTCACCCTGCCCAACGGCACCCAGGCCTCGCTCGACCCGACCCAGATCGACGAGAAGAAGACAGAGGAGATGAACCAGCGGGATCTCGGGGCCGCCGTGATCATCGATCAGGGCATCAAGCAGCAACAGGCCACCGCCACGCCGCAGCCAGCGCAGCAGAGCCGCCTCTCCGACATCTCCGCCCGGGGCGTCGGCCCCCGCGACCAGCCGGCCCGCCGGAACCCGGCCGCGCCAGGAGGCTCCGAGGCAATCCCCTCCTCCCGCGCTCCCTACGGCGATGCCGCGGTCGCCTCCGAGCTGTCTCAGTTCTTCCTGGCCCAGAAGGCCGAGGGCGTCGAGGTCTTCCAAGGGAGCCAGGGGCGGCCGCTCGCCCAGGTCACCACCAGCTCCGAAACCTCAGTCTTCCGCGCCCTGCTCACCGGCGCCAACGCCCTGCTGCAAATCCGCGGACGCTTCCCGCAGAAGGTGGACGGCCTCGAGATGGTCATGGTCACCCCGGCCGGCGAACGGGCCGGGCAGTTCACGCTGACCCCCGACATGGCCGAGGACCTCGTGGCCAAGCGGGTGGGCCTGGTGTCCTTCTTCCTGAACAACGTCCAGTTCTGAGAGCAAACGCTTCTGCCGTTGACATGAAGTCTCGTCTGGAGCCCATCTTTCTGCCCTTTGCCGTAGCCGTGGTTTTCGTGCTCGGCTGGCACTTCGCCGTCAAGACGACGGGGAGCGACATCTTCCCCACTCCCAAGATGGTGGTCACCGGCACCGTGGAGCTGGCGCGCAAGGGCGTGCTGTTCAAGTACGTGGTGGCGTCGCTCTTCCGAGTGACGACCGGCTACCTGCTGGCCGTGTTCATCGGTATCCCGCTGGGCCTGCTCATGGGCTGGTTCGGCCGCGCCCGCCTGGCGTTCAACCCGGCGATCCAGGTGCTGCGGCCGATCTCGCCCATCGCCTGGATCCCCATCGCGATCCTCTGGTTCGGGGTGAGCGACCTGGCGCCGATCTTCCTGATCTTCCTGGCCAGCCTCTTCCCCATCACCACCGCGGCCATGGCGGCGGTGCAGAACATCCAGCTCGTCTACATCCGCGCCGCCCGCAACTTCGGCATCACGGGCTTGGCGCTGTTCAAGAAGGTGGTGTTCCCCGCGGCGTTGCCGCAGATCCTCACCGGCCTGCGCCTCGCCCTGGGCGTGGCCTGGCTGGTCGTGGTGGCGGCGGAGATGATCGCCGTCAACTCGGGGCTCGGCTACCTGATCATCGACGCCCGCAACGCCGGCAAACGCTACGACCTCGTCGTGGCCGGCATGGTCCTGATCGGCCTCATCGGGCTCGGCCTCGACTACCTGGTGCGGCGGATGGAACATCTCGATCAAGTCCGCTGGGGCTTGAGCCGTCATGAGTGAAGTGGCACGCATCGCCGGCGCCCGGCCCAAGATCTCGATGCGGGGGGTCTGGATGACCTTCCCCGCCAAGGACCGTAGCGCCCAGGACGTCCACGTCCTGGAGGACATCGCCCTGGACGTGCGCGAGGGGGAGTTCATCTGCCTCGTCGGCCCGTCCGGCTGCGGCAAGTCCACCCTGCTCAACATCGCGGGCGGATTCCTCAAGGCCACCGCGGGCGAGATGCTGGTGGACGACCGGCCCGTCATCGGGCCGGACCCGAAGCGGATCTTCATCTTCCAGGAGAACGGCGTCTTCCCCTGGATGACAGTCGAGGAGAACGTCGCCTTCGGGGTGAAGCGGCCCAACGAGGAGGAGCGGCGGGAGCTGGTCCGGCACTACATCGAGATGGTGGGCCTCACCGGCTTCGACCGCGCCTACCCGCAGGAGCTCTCCGGCGGTATGAAGCAGAGGGTGGAGATCGCCCGCGCCCTGGCCGCCGAGCCCGACGTCCTCTTCATGGACGAGCCCTTCGGCGCCCTCGACTACCTCACCCGCCTGCGCCTGCGCCACGAGCTGATCCAGATCTGGCAGCGGGAGAGGCGCACCGTGCTCTTCGTGACCCACGATGTCGAGGAAGCGGTGCAGCTCGCCGACCGCGTCGTGGTCATGGGCAAACGCCCCTCCCGGATCAAGGCCATCCTGCCTGTGCCCGTGCCTCGCCCCCGCGACCTGGACGATCCCGTCTGCCGAAAGCTCCGCGACGAGATCTTCGGCATCATGGGCCTCGATCATCACGGGCAGCGGATCGCCGCGGCCGCAGCCATGGGAACCTGAAACTTATGAGCAAGCTGACCAAAATCGCGATCGGCTCGGTAGCCTTCTGGATAGTGCTCACCCTGCTGCACGCTGTGCTGAACCTTGGGCTCAAGCCGTCCAGCCTGCTGAAAGAAAAAGGAGTGGCAGAAGAGGTCCGCTTCCGCGTGGGCTTCCTGCCGGTGACCTGACACCTCACGTGCCCCGTCACCGACTGGATCAACAAGAACCAGTCGGGCGCGGGGTTCTACGAACCCGTGAGGTTCAACGGCTTCCCCGAGATCAAGGAGTCCCTGATCGCCGGGCATCTCCCGGCGACCTTCATGCTGGCCCCGATGGCCATGGCGCTGCGCCAGCAGGGCGTGCCCCTGAAGATCGTCTATCTCGGCCACCGGGACGGCACGGCCCTGATGGTGCACAAGGACTCGGACATCCTCACCGTCGGGGATCTGCGCGGCAAGCGGGTGGCGATCCCCAACCGCTTCTCGAACCAGCACATGCTGCTGCGCAAGGCGCTCAAGGCCCAGGGCATGAGCATCGACGACGTCCAGCTCCTGGAGATGCCGCCGCCGGACATGCCGGCGGCGCTCTACTCCAAGGCAGTCGACGCCATCACCTCCGGCGAACCCTTCATGGCGCAGACCGAGATGGACGGCTATGGCCGAGTGCTCTATCAGGCCAAGGAGATCTGGCCCGAATTCATCTCCTGCGTGCTGGTGGTCTCGCAGAAGACGATTGACGAGAACCCGGAATGGGTACAGAAGCTCGTCACGGGCATCGCCCGCAGCGGACTCTGGATGGAGGGCGGGATGGACCACAGGATGGCGGCGGCCGAGGCCGTGGCGAAGAACTACTACAACCAGGACCCGCGGCTCCTCTCCTTCGTGCTCAGCAAGCCGCCGGACCGGGTGAAATACTCCAACCTGCGCCTGGCCCGCAAGGACTTCCAGGAGATCCACGACCTAGCCCTGGAGGCCGGCATCCTGGACGGACCCATGAAGTTCGAGGATTACGCGGATTCCCGCTTTTCGGAGAACACCGGCGGGGAGAGCGCCTACGACTGGCAGCCGGTCGGGGGTAAGGTAAGCCTGGGGTTGAAACCCCAGGCTAGAAGAGTGTCGCCTCCTCCGGAGGCGAGCTTTCGATAGGGTTCATGGACGAGGCGCAGCTTGCTGCGCCTCCAGCCCCGGGGAGGGGCTGTACTTTTCTAGCCTGGGGTTTCAACCCCAGGCTACGACGGCACCTCGCCGCCCAGGTCGTCCGCCGCGATCTCCAGGTACTTCTCGACGTCGATGCCGACGCGCTTCGAGAACCGCTGGCGATAGCTCTCGACCTCCCCCACCGCCTCGTCCAGGAAGATCCGCTCCACCCGGAACAGCGGCACGAACACGGTCGAGAGGCCGAGGGTCTGGTCTCCGGGCCGCGCCGCCTGCGCCATCCAGTCATCGAAGCTGTTCAGGTTGATCCCCCGGAACGAGATCCCCACCACGGCCAGGTCCAGCAGCACCGCGAAGAACTTCTCCGTCGGGTTGATCAGGTGGACGATGACGATCGAGCCGGGACGGATCAAGTTTTCGACTCCTGCGAAAGCTCTACCAGCACCCCTCCCGCGCTCTTCGGGTGCACGAATGTAACCCAGCAGTTGCCGGCTCCCAGGGTCGGCGCCGGCCGCATCCTCTCGAAGCCCGAGTCGCGCAGGTGCTCGTCGTCGGTCCGCACGTCGTCGCTCGCCAGGCAGAGGTGGTGGATGCCCGGGCCGCGCTTCTCCAGGAACTTCCCGACGTGCGAATCCTCGGACAGCGGCTCCAGCAGCTCGATCCACGACTCACCGCAGCGGATCATCGCCACCCGTACGCCCTCCTGCGGCACGTCCTCGATGCGCTCCACCGTCAATCCGAGGGCCTCGTAGAACTTCCGCCCCTCCGCGATCGACCGAACCGCGATTCCGATGTGGTCGATGCGCTCGATCACGGCGCCCGCTCCTCCATGGGACCGATGACGTCCTCCACCGCGACTTCCTCCGCGTGAAGCACGCCCGAGAACAGCCGGTCGGCAACGCGGTAGGGATCGGTGCGCTGCTCGAAGCCGCGCTCCACCTCGCGCTCGACTCCGAGCACGCGGTCGGCGGCGGCCACGATCCGCTCCTTGAGGATGGTCTCGACCCGCAGGCGCAGATGGCCGCGGCGGCGTTTGTCTAGCTCGCCGCTGGCGGTCAGGTGCTCACGGTGGCGCTCGACCGCGGCGAGCACCTCGCCGATCCCCTCCTCCCGGGAGGCCACGGTCTTCAAGATGGGGGGCAGCCACTCCCCGTGCTCGCCCAGCGAGAGCATCATCTCCAGGTCGCGAGCCGTACGCTCGACCCCCTCCCGGTCCGCCTTGTTGATGACGAAGACGTCGGCGATCTCCAGAATCCCCGCCTTGATGGCCTGGATGTCGTCCCCCAACCCGGGGACGGTGACCATGACCACGGAGTCCACCGTGCGCACCACGTCCACCTCGTCCTGCCCGACACCCACGGTTTCGACGAGGACCCAGTCGAAGCCGGCGGCATCCAGGAGATCGACCGCGTCGCGCGAGGCGCGGGCGAGGCCGCCCATCGCGCCGCGAGTGGCCATCGAGCGGATGAAGACGCCCGGATCGGTGTAGAGCGTCTGCATGCGGATGCGGTCGCCGAGGATGGCCCCTCCCGTGTAGGGGCTGGTGGGATCGACGCAGAGAATGCCCACAGTCTCATCCCGCTTGCGGCAGAGGCGGGCCATGCGGTCGACCAGGGTGCTCTTGCCCGCGCCCGGAGGGCCGGTGATGCCCACGATCCGCGCCTTGCCGGTGTGGGGATAGATGCGGCGGACCAGCTCCCGCTGCCCCTCGCCGCCATCCTCCACGATCGAGATCGCCCGGGCCACGGCCCGCGGCTGCCGCTCGAGCAGGCGCGGGACGAGGTCGTCCAAGTCCGCCCGCATCACCGGCCCTTCATCAACAACCGCGCGATCACCAGCCTCTGGATCTCGCTGGTCCCCTCGCCGATCGTGCAGATCTTGGCGTCGCGGAAGTACTTCTCGGCGCGGTAATCCTTGATGAAGCCGTAGCCGCCGTGGATCTGGACGCCGCGCTCCGAGCAGAACACGGCGGCCTCGCCGGCGTAGAGCTTGGCCTCGGAGGCGAGGCGCGACACCGGCCGGCCGCTGTCCATGGCCTCGGCCGCGGCGTAAGTCAAAATTTCGGCCGCGGCGATGCGCGTGGACATCTCGGCCAGCATGAACTGGATCGCCTGGAAGCTCGCGATCGGCTTGCCGAACTGCTCACGCTCCTTGGAGTAGCGCACCGACGCCTCGAACGCACCGATGGCCGTGCCGAGCCCGAGGGCCGCGATCGAGATGCGGCCGCCGTCCAGGATCTGGAGGGCCTGCTTGAAACCCTGGCCCACGTCGCCCAGGAGGCGGTCCTCGGAGACGAAGCAGTTCTCCATGACCACCTCGGCCGTGTCGGAGGCGCGGATGCCGAGCTTGTTCTCCTTCTTGCCGGAGCGGAAGCCCTCCATCCCCTTGTCCAGCACAAAGGCCGAGATGTTGTGGTGGCGCGCGCCCTGGGCGTCGGTCACGGCGAAGACCACGCAGGTATCGCCGACCGTGCCGTGGGTGGTGAACGTCTTCGAGCCGTTCAGGACCCAGCCGCCCTCGACGCGCTCGGCGCGGGTGCGGGTGCCGGCGGCGTCGGAGCCGGCGCCGGGCTCGGTCAGGCTCCAGGCGCCGATCTTCTCCCCCTTGGCCAGGGGGATCAGCCAGCGGCGCCGCTGCTCGTCGCTGCCGAACTTGTAGATGTGGTTGCTGCACAGCGAGTTGTGGGCCGCGATGCTGATGCCCACCGACGGGTCCACCTTGGACAGCTCGGTGACGATGATCACGTACTCGATGTAGCCGAGGCCGGCGCCGCCGTACTCCTCGGGGAAGAGGATGCCGAGGAAGCCGAGCTCGCCCGCCTTGGCGATGACCTCGCGGGGGAACTTCTGGCTCTCGTCGATCTCGTCGACGATGGGATCGACCTCGCGGCGGGCGAACTCCCGCGCGGTCTCCTGGATGGCGCGCTGCTCTTCGGTCAGGGAAAAATCCACGTATTCCTCCTCAGGATGGGGCCGCAGCCGGCCCGGGGATGCTATCGCGGCGGGAGCAGGTCCGCAACGCGGCCGGGAAGCACCATTGCTTATAGGATGTTCTGTGCCGTGCGGCTTCCCGCGATCCGGATGAAATTCGCACGCGCTGCCGTCCACTGTAGAAGATAGGAGATCCTGCGCCTCATGACCCCCGACGTACTTCTCATCCGCAAGATGATGTCCCGGCAGAACTTGACCCGGGCCGAGAGCGCCGAGCTGCTCGAAGCGATCCTCCGGACCGACAGCGAAGGGTGGAAGCTCCTCGCCTACTCCGTGGCCTCCCAGACCAAGGGGGAGACCGTCGAAGAAATCCTGGGCATGTTCGACGCCATGCGCCGGCTCACCGGCGAGTACGAGCTCGATCTCTCGGGCCGGCGGCCCATGGATATCTCCAGCGCCGGAGGCAGCGGCGTCAAGAAGATCAACGTCTCGACGCTATCCTCCCTGATCGCCGGAGATCCGGTGGTGCCGGTAGTCAAGCACTCATTCTGGAGAGTTTCCAGCATTACCGGCAGCGCTGATGCCCTGGAGGCCGTCGGCATCCACCCCCAGACCGTCACGCTGCCGCAGATCCAGAAGGCGGTGGAGTCGGTAGGCGTCGTCTACTATTCGCCGCTCTTCGTCAGCGGCGAGCTGCGCAACATCGTGAACTTCGGGCGGGTGCTGGGCGAAAAGCAGGTCGGCCTGAGCACGCCCTTCCACATGCTGGCGCCGATCTACACTCCGATCCCCCTGACCTATCGGATGTTCGGCCTCAACAATCCGACCCAGTTCGAGATCCTGACCGAGATCTTCCGCGGCCTCGGCTACCGCAACGCGCTGCTGGTCCGGGGCTTCGAGGGGCTGGACGAGGCCTCGATCTCCTCGCCGAGCCGGGTGCGGGGCTTCCGAGGGGAAGAGGAGTTCGATTTCGTTCTACTCCCTGAGGAGGTGGGATTGAACCGCGTATCCCAGGACGAAGTGACGCCGGTGGACGCGGAGTCGAACTACCGCGACTTCCTGCGCATCGCGCACGGCCAGGAGACCGGCCCGAAGCGCGACCTCATCGCGCTCAACGCCGGGCTGGCGCTATGGATCTCCGAGCGCGCGCCGACCATCGCCGAAGGGGTGCAGATGGCCCTGGAGCGGCTCGCGAGCGGCATGGCGGCCGAGCGGCTGACGGCGCTGGTCGGGCAGCACGGGTCTCCGGACGTCCTCCAGCGGGCGAGAGAGAAATACCTGGCCTGACGCATGGATATCCGGCGAGAGATCCTGCGCAACGTGATCCTCTCCCAGGCGCTGGAGCCGATGGGCAGGAAGCCCGGGATCACCAGCCGTCTGGCGGATGCCTCGCCGGGCACGAAGCTGGAGTACTTCATCATCTCGGGCGTGAACAGCGCCTGGGCGTTCTACGACCTGGTGGACCGGATCCTGCGCGAGGGCAAACAGCCGGACTGCATCTTCGACACGGCCTTCGAGGCGCAAGCCGCCAGCGTCCGCAACCGGTACGGCAGCAAGGTCAACTACGGCCAGATCCTGCTGCTGGTGCCGCTGGTGGCCGCGCAGGCCCTGATCTACCTCGAGACGGAAGGCATCGACGACGTCGACGCGATCCTGGAGCGGACCGGCCAGGTCCTGCGCCAGACCACGTGCAAGGACGTCGAGTTCCTGGAAAAGTTCATCGGGCTGGGGCACGAGCTCTCGGCGCGGCACCACGAGCGGATGGGACGTCCCAAGCCGCCGCGCGAGCGCTACTTCCAAGGGAAGACCTACCCGAACGTCTGGGAGTCGTTTACCGACTACCTGCACATCCACGCCGTCCGGGAGATGGTCGAACGGTATCAGCACAGCGAGCGGGTCTACCGTTTCCTCCTGCACAACCTGGACGACGGCGTCCTGCCGGCGAGCGACATGATCTACACCCTGCTGGTGCCGGAGCTCGGCCGTCATGACATCGCAGCCGACATGATCGCCTGCGGCTTGTACCTGGCCCTCTCGGCGCATCCCGAGACTGTGCTGTTTACCTGATCGAATACCGCAGCACGACTGCGTCCCACACCCGCTCCACCCCCTCCAGCTTCAGGGAGACCGGCATCCCCGGCCCTTCGAACAGGTTGACCGAGCCGCCGTCGAGAATCACCGGCAGCAGCAGGATGTGGATGTTGCCCAGAAGCCCCTGGTCGAGCAGAGCGCGGCTCAGGATGCCCCCTCCCTCGCACACCACGGAGCGGATTCCCTTCGCCTCCAGCCCTCCGAGGAAAAGCCGAAGGTCAGCCTTGGATTCCTCCTCCGGAGCTCCACAAAGCACGGCCTCGACGCCCCGCTCCTCCAGGAACCGCAGGTAGTCGGGAGGAGTGGTGCCGGTGACGCCGATCAGCGTCCGCACCGAGCCGTCGAAGAAGCGGAAGTGCCGGGGAATGCGGCCGGTGCGGTCCAGGGTGGCGCGCACCACCTGGTGCTCGGGAGAACCGTGCGAAGCCATGGTGGGATCGTTGGTGACGACCGTGTTCGTGCCGATGAGCACGGCGTCGTGCCGCCGGCGGATCTCGGCCTTGACGGCCCAGAACTCGGGCGGGATCGGCGGCAGGTACTCGATGACGTCGTAGCTGCTGCGTCCGCGGCCCATGGTGACGAGGCCGTTGATGGAGACGGCGCTCAGGAGATCGACGCGCATCGGGCGAGATGGGTACGGGCCGCGGCGAGGTCGAGGGGCGTGTCGATCTCGAAGACCTCGGAGAAACAATCGCGGAAGACGAAGGTCTCGCCGGCCGCGAGAGCCGGCCTCAGGGGGTAGATGGGCTCGGGGTCCTCGTCCATGAACGAGAAGAGGCGGGGCGACTGGACCACGAAGGTCGGGAGGCTCAGCGACCATTCCCCCTGGCGGGTGACATCGAACTCGAACGCGGGCTCGAAGCGGACTTTGGCTTTGAAGCGGTCCGTCCGGCAGACGAGGAACGAGGCGAAGTCCTCCGGCCGATGATTTTCGACCAGCTCGCGGAGGGGCTCGGACTCGGCGAACACCATGTCGCCGCCCACCCAGACGAACGGCTCATGAATGAGGTCATGCGTCTGGTAGAGGGTGGTGAGCAGACCCACAGGCCGCTCCTCGACGAGCACCTCGGCCGGGACGTTGCGGAAGTCGGCGGCGAATTCGGGCCGGGTGACGATCATGGGATCGAGCCGCAGCTCGCGGCCCTGAGCCAGGAGCCGGTCGAGGATGGTCTCGCCGCCGAGGTCCGCCAGGATCTTGGGTTTCGAGCCCATGCTCTCGCGCATGCGAGTCCCGAGCCCTGCCGCGAGGATGACCATCTTCATGCGCCGAGTCCTCTCCATTCCTATCGAGCGGCATTCTAGCAACTCGGGCATTATCAGGAAAGCTGTAGGGCAGGAGGGGACGGGCCTCGGCCAAGACCCGTCCCCTGGATCTCGAAAAGAAAAAGGTGCATCGATTGTCAAAGAACAGTCCCCGACCATCCAAAACCCGCATCGGCGGGCACGCAGCCAGGGGAGAGCCATAAAGTCGCATACATGAATCCAAATTGTCAACTCGTTGACGCAACAAACTTCTCATCTGCCCTATTGACAACCCGTTCTTGGATCTCTATAGTCCCGCTTCGTTGGACGGGCACATCCCCGACTTCTTTGAAAGCTTCTCCTTTGGACGGCGGATCGGATCCTGAATCTACCTTAGGTAGCAACCGGCGTCAATGATGGCGCCGTCATCGGGGCCAGAAGGTCCCAGAAAAGGAGAAGCATCATGTCCGAGTCGAATTCGTACGCCGAAACCGTTGTCACGTGGGAGAAGGAGCTCACCGCGGCCGAGCGGAACAGCGCCGATCTGCCGCAGGCGGAGATCCCGCGCGAGAAGCTGCAGGGGGTCCTGACCGAGATCCGTGGCGTCGCGGCCGAGCAGTCTGCCCTGACCGCGACCAAGCAGCACGCGACCCAGCGGATCTACACGCTGCTCGCCCAGGGCCGCAAGATCTCCACTCTGCTGCGCACGATCGTCCGGGAGCACTACGGCAACCGCAGCGAGAAGCTGGCCGAGTTCGGTATCCAGCCCCTCCGCACCCGGCCGCGGAACCCGGAAACTCCCGGCCCCCTCCCTGAGTAGTTTGTAGTTTGTCCCCACCGAAAGGGGCGTGCCATCTGGCACGCCCCCTTTTTTTGTCGTTCGTCGCCCTCAACGAGAGGCTCGTCAGATTCGACGAGAGCCTCGTTGAGCTCGACGAGAGGCTCAAAGGGTTCATCGAGGCTCTCGAAAGGTTCGAGGAGAGGCTCGAAAGGTCGGACGAGGTCCTCAAAAGGTCTCACGAGAGGCTGAACGGTCCGGAGAGAGGCTCGAAGGTTCGATGAGGCTCTCGAAAGATCTGACGAGGAGCTCGGGAGGTTCGACGGGAGGCTCGTCGAGGTTGACGAGAGGCTCGAAGGGTTCGACGAGTCCCTCGAAAGGTCCAGCGAGAGGCTCAAAAGGTTTGACGAGAGGCTCGATGAGCCTCCCGGTTCATTGAAAACTGAGAAGGACGGCCGGCCTCCGAGTCCAAGGACGCCGCCGTCCGCCCAATTGAAGGGGACCTGGTCTCCTGGGAAGCCGTGTGCCCTCCCCCACCCAGGGAGGGCACAGGTCGGCTCCGGGGGGAGGCCGGGGCGAGGGCGCTTGCTCTCCGTGATTCCCCCTCCTACCTCGCGCGATCGATGAGAACGACATCCCCTTCCAGAGCGAGGTGCCGAGCCCGGAGCCGATCTGCCGTACCCGAACGACGATGCTTAACTCGCGCAGCCGGTTGCGATGGCGAACCCTGCTGCAATGGCGATCAGATCAAGGTCGAGATGTGCCCTCTTTCCAAGGGTCCTAGTGGACTCCCAGCGGTTGTCGCGAGGTTCCGTAGCGGGTGATCGTCTCAAAGTACTTTGCCAGCGGGGATCAAACTTCTGTCGCCGCTGTATTCTAAGGATGGCCTGAGTAGACTTTGCTACCTATTTGCATACGCGACAGTATTTGACACAGAGTTACTCGCATGAGAGGCTTTCTTGGGACAGCCCTGTTTGTAATAGGAAAACTATCGAACTAATCAGCGAAGACCAAAGCTCGGTGACTACTGCTATAGTTTGGCCAATGAAATCTGTTTCCGTCGCGACATGATGCCTTGCCATTAACATGCTGGCTCAAGCTATGGAATTCGGGCTCCAGTTTTTTCCTACAGTGTCGCCGGCATCAAAGGGGGCTTATCAGTATTTCCAGGAGAGCCTTGGCTTGGTAGAACGCTGCGACTCGCTCGGGTACTCCCATGTCAGAACTGTTGAGCATTACTTCCGCGACTACGGAGGCTACAGCCCAAATCCCCTTCTTTTCCTCAGCGCGGCATGCCAGAGAACACAGGAGGCCCGTCTTATCGCAGGGTGTGTAGTACCCGCCTTTAACAATCCCCTAAAAGTGGCGGGCGAAATTGGCATGCTTGACGCCATCTCAGGCGGCCGCGTCGAGGTGGGATTCGCACGAGCATTTCTACCACATGAGTTCGAAACGTTTGGAATTTCGCTCGACGAGAGCAAGGCCCGCTTCTTGGAAGGTATGGAGCAAATTCGAAGGCTTCTTGAGGAGGAACAAGTCTCAATGCGAGGACAATTTCACGCATTTGAGAATGTGACCTCGCTCCCGCGACCGACGCAGACACCTCGACCTCCATTCTGGATTGCAGCGTTTGCTACAGCCGATTCTTTTGCTGAGGCCGGTCGTGCTGGCTACGGCGTGATGGCGATACCCTTAAGCGGCGGACAAATGCAAGAACTACTTGGCCTGTATCGCGAGGCCTGGAAGTCCGCTAATCATGCTGGAGAAGGTCGTGTGATGCTGGCGTTCCATATGCTCTGCGCCGAACGAACTGAGGATGCCATCCGTGTGGCTGAAGAGCCAATCAATGCTTACCTCCGCTCCCTCCTATCGGCGGCGTCGGCTTGGACTCACCGCGCCATCTCCAAGGATTATCCAAATTACGGACAACTAGTAGAGAGTCTTGCGAACGAGAATTTTGGAAGCCAAGTTGCGAAGGGATCAGCATGGATAGGCTCCCCTGCAGACATTTGCGATGCTATTTCAGACTACAGCCACAAAGTAGGCGGCTTCGATGTAGCCTCTCTCCAAGTTAATTTTGGCTCGCTTTCAGCAGATATAGCACTCCAATCAATGGAACTCTTCTCACGCCAGGTCATGCCACACTTCAGTGGCCATCAGAGGCCCCTTACTAGCTGCAACTCGGGACTCTCTTACCCATAAGGTATCCTGTGACCAGAGAACCAAAGGAAATTCTTCAAGCGATGAAAACGGGGGTGGTTCTCTTGACCCTGGAGAACTGCGGGATCTCTTCCCGGCTTTTTGAAGGTATATATGACCGTAGGGGCCTCTCGATGAAAGGGAGGAAGGCCATCCGTGCAGCAACTGAACTCGGGATAGCGGAACAGGATACCGATGGTTGTATCCACTGGAATGCAGACTATCAAGCCATTGCCGCTGACAAGGCAGACTGGAAACAATTTCTTGCAATTATGAAGCATCATGTGACCTATCTAAACCTTGTCCAGGTGGGAGCTACCTCGCAGATTACTGGGTCGACGGCACAGGCACAGGCCAGAGCAGATCCTTATGCCTATCGAGCGTATCTCGAAGGTGTGGCAGAGTCGCATCGGGATCGAGCCGAGGCTTTTGCGAGGCTCGCGCCACTACAGGATGTGAGGAGCCTAGTAGACCTCGGCGGAGGTCTGGGTGCTTACTCAACCGCCTGGGTGGACTCACACCCCCTTCGAGTGGCCACACTTTTGGATCTGCCAGAAGTAATCGAGATGCTCGCCACCTGTCCTCCACGCCTTGGAACCCGGCTGCGGTTCCACGCAGCCGACCTCACCAAAATCGCGTCTCTACCTAAGGGGGAAGTCTACCTTTTGGCCAACGTTCTTCACCTCTTTCGTGGGTGGAGGAAAATTTTGCGAAATGTTTTGTCGCTTATGCCTGCGAACGCACAGCTAGTGGTACTTGAAGCGACGCCAGCAGGTGCATCAGGAGCATTCTTTGATCTTCAAGTACATCTTCGATCCGTTCGAGGAGGCGGACTTCTCAAACCGGCTACTCTAGAAAACTTTCTTTTCGACTGTGGCCTCCGGGCATTCGCCCGAAGGGAACTTGGTACAGTGAAAGATCCACTCGATCGCGAATACAGTCTCTGGCTCGGGACCAAGCGAGCCTAAGACCGAATTTAAAAGCAGGAGGACTAACGTGCTAACGCGAAGCGAGATCGTTGAATTGCTGCGCCTTCGAGGAAGGGAGCAACAAGAACTCTTCGAGCATGCCGTCTCGCTTCGTGAGCGCGAGTTTGGCCAGTTGGGAATGGTTAGAGGCGTGATTGAAATTACCAATCTCTGCCGAGTCAACTGTCACTACTGCCCGATGCGCCTCGCGAACACTCGCCGCAACGAAGTGTACCTCATGCGACCGGATGAGATTGTTGAGACATCTCGCATAATTAGAGACTGTGGCATTCGCATCGTTTTCCTACAAGGGGGAGAGATTCCCCAGACAACGCGATTAGTAGGCGAGGTGATTCCGGAGATTCGTCGGATCTTCGATGGAAATGTCGAAATCCTCCTATGCCTAGGAAACAAGACAGTGAAGGACTATGCCTATCTTAAAGAGCAGGGCGCCGATAGCTATATACTGAAGCACGAGACGGCTGACCCGCTCTTACACGAGCGTGTGCGCGAATCAAGTTGGTTTGAAAGAAAACGATGCCTTGCAGACCTCCTCCACCTAGGTTATCGGGTTGGTACAGGAGTAATTGTAGGGCTGCCCCACCAAAGCTTTGAAAGCCTTGCCGACGATATCATTTTTGCGAAGGAGCTAGGCGCCCATATGATGAGCGCATCCCCCTTTCTTCCCGCACAGAACACACCCTTGGAACAGCAGCTGCCGGGCGATCTGGACACAACACTCAATCTGATAGCAGTATCACGAATCATAGAGCCCAAATGGCTGATCCCCTCGGTCAGTGCTTTGGAAAAGCTTCGCAAGGGCGGACATGTCGCCGGTATGAGAGCCGGAGCCAACGTCATGACTGCGAACTTCACATCGCCGTCTCGTCAATCCAATTACCTCATTTATGGGGGGAACAGATTCATTGTACAGCAACAGCACATTTGGGCGGTGCTCCGTAATGCCGGATTGCGGCCCGATTTAAACAGCAGTTGTGCGGAGATGGGATCCACGGAAACCGCAGGACTGATCGCGTCAAAGTCGGAGTCGATAAGCCCCTCAGAGGTGCTGAATGAAAACTGGTGACAGTGAGGCAATGGCCTATGGATTCGACTTCGGTACAAGCAATTCCTCAATCGCGGTGCTCCGGCCCGGTAAGAATCCAGAACTCGTTCCCTGTGGAGGTAACGGTGTGGAGGCCTCTGTCCTCTTTTTCCCTGGACCGACCTCGAAAGAATTTCACGTAGGTAAGAGAGCCTTGGACGAATACCTCGCCGCGGGCAGGCGCGGTAGATTCATGCAATCTCTGAAGTCACTTCTACCCCATAAGTCATTCACGGGTACGAATCTGTACGGAGATTGGTTCGACGTGGAGCATATAATCGCGCTGATTCTCCGGCGACTCAAAGAGGAGGCGGATCAAGCCGTAGGAAGACTCGTGAACCGCGTAGTTTTGGGACGTCCTGTCGTCTTTTCCGAGGACAAGGAAGAGGACAACCTCGCTCAAAGGCGGCTAGCAGAGGCTGCGCAACTCGCGGGTTTCGACAGAGTCGAGTTTCAATATGAGCCAATTGCTGCAGCCTACTCGTATGAGAGGAGATTGACGCGAGAGGAACTTGTGCTAGTCGCCGACCTTGGGGCCGGTACCTGCGATTTCACCATCGTTCGCCTTCAGCCGGCTGCAAATAGCGCGCGAGAACGCTCGAGGGACATTCTCGGTAATGCCGGGGTTCATGTGGGGGGCAACGACTTCGATGCCGCCATAATGTGGCACAAACTAGTCCCCTATTTCGGTTATGGAGCCAAGTACGATGCTTGGGGGAAGTGGCTCGATCTCCCGCACTCGGTATTCAGAAATCTCTGCCGCTGGGAATGGATGGCCTTCCTTAGGGAAGGGCGTGTGAGAGAGGATCTCGATTTATTCTTACGCCGCTCAGACTCACCCGAAAGAATCGCGAGACTTATAGCGCTGGTTGACAACGACTTGGGATTCGGTTTGTTCAAGGCCATCGAGAAAGCCAAGATTGGGCTAACCGAGCAGGAGATAACGTCTCTCGACTTCCATGAATCCAAACTTGATGTACATGAGTTGATTACTCGGAACCAATTCGCTGGGTGGATCGCGGAAGATATAGTTGCTGTGGAGAATTGTGTCCTTGGATTGCTTCCAAAGAGCGGCGTCAAAGCCGTGCAGATCGACAGCATTTTTCTTACAGGCGGAAGCTCGAAGGTGCCTGCGATTAGGAACGTATTCGACAAGGCCTTCGGTGCGGAGAAGATTCGCGAGGGAGAAACTTTTACGAGTGTTGCATTAGGGTTGGCTCTGCTCTCTGAGGAGTTGTTGTAGCTTTACGCTGAGCGCGTGCCTTACCTGGAGTCCTAGCGGCGAGAGAGGAGAAAATATGAAGTTCAATCGAGAGCGTACAGCAGTGCGGTCGGACTTGGAGGGGCTTGCCGCCTATCGAAGAGCGATTCAAGACGGTAGCCTACTTGAGGTTCGGTTTCGTCCGACACCAGAACGAACTCATCTGCCCTACTGGAGCGTGGGTCCAGTTGAGACGCTTTCTCTCAATGACAAAGAGGCAAGCCAACCACTCGAAGTGAGTGCCTTTTTGATTAGAGAACGGGCGGCGGTTGTGGATGAACTCACTAGACATCGGTACACACACCAAGTGTTCATCCCAGTTACCGGATCGGTTCTTGGCGTGGTCGGACAGAGTAGACCCGATAATCCTGAACAGCCCGACAGTGATCGGCTTGAAGCCGTCTCAGTCCGACCGGGCGAGGGCCTCTGGGTGGGGAGAGGTACGTGGCACACTCTCCCCTTCACATTTACGCAGCAGGTCGTCTGTCTGAGCGTAATGCACAGGGAAGATTTGGATTCGTATCATGACGTACGGGACCTAGTTGCCGCTGGCTGGGTTGGTTTTCTGGATTGGAACGACCCACCTTCCGAATAGGCAGGAGAAAGTTTGCATGAAGAGAAGCCAAATTGTAGATGTAACGCTCCGCGATGGCCTGATGTCTCATCCTCAAGTAGCAAGAAGCGCCAAACGAGAATTGATTAGGCGTCTCATGTCCTGCGGCCTACGGACTTTCGAAGCAGTGCGGTTTCCATTGGACGGAAAGTATTCTCAATTCGATGATGCGCTCGAGTTTTTGGCCGATATTCAAGAGCAACGACGGTGTGGCGGCCGAATCGCAGCTTTTGCTATGGGTCCTGACGGAGTCGAGGAGGCCACTAGGCACCATGAGCTTTTCGATGAGATTCACGTACCGTGTTTCGTGAGCGATAGCTATGCCCAATATGCCTTTGGAAACTGGAACTGGAACTGTTCGCTGCATTTCATTGAATCCACTCTCGAGCTCTTTCATGGAACGAGCGTAGAAGTAACGGTAGGCTTAGGAACTTCATTTGGTTGTCCGATCAGACGCACTCACAGCATACTCGGGACAATTGAGCGACTAGGAGATCTCGTAACATTGGGTGTGAATTCAGTAATGCTTGGCGATACGGCAGGAACCGCGACACCGTCGCTGGTGATGGACACTTTCCAAATGCTTAATGGGAAGAGAAAGCCGAAAGTTTTACGTGTCCACTTTCACAACACCTTTGGCAAGGCTCTTCTCAACTCTTACACAGCAATCGCGGCGGGCGCCAATGCAATCGATGCATCGCTCTTGGGGCTTGGGGGCGAACCCCATCCCTACTTTGTAAACCCAACAATGGTGGACAATGGGAATTGCGCCACTGAAGAGGTGTTCGAGTTTCTAGAAGCCGAGGCCGATACCCTATCGGAAGATAAGAGTGCACTGTTCGAGACGGCGCGGTGGTTCGCGAGTCACTTGCCTGGCGAGATACCTTGCCGGAGCGCGTTCGCCGAGTTCGTGCCGTGAGTGAGTGAGTGAGTGAGTGAGTGAGATGATGACCAGCAGAGAATGAGGTTGAGGCAGGAAGGAACGCCTAATACTGTCTCCGCACTCGGTATCTCCATCCTATGGGCCACCCAACCATTGCAGACATCAGGAGTGAACTCGCCACCAGCGGCCGGGCTCTTGTTGTCGTCGGCACCGGCATAACCCTCGCCGCAACCGCCGGCACCCCAGCCGGAGCACTAGCTTCATGGGACGGCCTGCTGCGCCACGGCATCGAGCATGCCACTCACTTTGGGCGCCGCAGCGAGGCATGGGCCTCCACCCTCCGGTCGCGGCTTGATCCGCCTGGCCTCGGTGCATTTATCGCCGTCGCGGCGGAGGTCTGCTCGGCCCTCGGCGCCCCCGCCGGCGGTGAATATGGGCGCTGGCTCGAGCTTACCGTCGGATCGTTTCGCGCTAATAGACTTAAAGAACTCGAAGCGTTGCGCGACCTCGGACTGCCCCTCGCCACGACCAACTACGATGGCCTCCTCGAAGAGATCACTGGGCTCGCCGCCGCCACTTGGCAGGATAACGCCCCTTTTGAGGATCTAATGCACGGCAAGCCGCCTCGCGCCATTCTCCACCTCCACGGCCACTGGCAACGCCCCGATTCCGTTATCTTCGACCCCGCCGCTTACCAGCGCGCCGCTCCCGTCATTCAACGGCTCCTTCAGACCCTCCGCTTGACTCATACCCTGCTCTTCATAGGCTGCGGTACGGGCTTGGCCGACCCTAACTGGTCCAACCTTTTACTTTGGTCCCGCAATGTCCTGGCCGGATCGAGGTACCGTCATTTCCGGCTCTGCCGCGCCGAGGAACTCCCAGACCTCGAGCTGCAGCATCCCCCCGAGGAGCGCCTCTTCCCAGTCGCCTATGGAACCGTCTTTGCCGACCTTTCGCCCTTCCTGCGCCAGCTTCAGCCGCCGCCTCGGCTCCGTCATCTCCGCATCCCGGCTCCATCTTACTGTTTCGGACGCGACAAGGAGGTTGAGTCCCTCGTTGCTGCGATGTGTGCGCAGAATCCCAGTCCCGTAGCCGTCCTCGGCCCTCCTGGCGCCGGCAAGACGACTGTCACCCTGGTCGCCTTACGCCACCCGCGCGTCGCCGCACACTTCGGAGACCGACGATACTTCGTCCACTGCGTCGCCGCTACCAGTCGCGGTCTGCTGCTCAATGCCCTCGCTATGGCGCTCCAGCTTGAACTCGCTCCCTCGATCGAGGCTACCGATCTCGAAGAGCGCATCGTCGCGCACCTCGCGGGTTCCCCTGCGCTCCTCGTTTTCGACAACGCCGAGACCCCATGGGAAAACGGTTCCAGCGGATTCGAGAGCCTCGTTTCTGACCTCGCTACGAGTCTTCCTAGCCTCGCCATCGTCGCATCCCTCCGTGGCTCCGAGCGTCCGATCGGTCCCGCATGGCAAGATCCCATCTCGCTTGGCCTACTCGCTCCCGAGCCTGCGCGCAGAACTTTCCTTGCCGTCGCGGGCGAGGCCTATGCAGGCGACCTCCTTCTCGATAGGCTGCTGGCCGAGGTCGGCAATCTCCCTCTAGCTCTAGTCCTCCTGGGCTCACAAGCGGAGGGTGTCCCCCTTTCGGGACTCTGGAATCGCTGGCAACAGGAGAGAACCGGGCTTCTCCAGCGCGCCGGCGGTGGCACTCCCTCCAATGATCTCGAGTTGTCGATTTCCTTGTCTCTACGCAGCCCTCGCCTTACCCCTCGAGCGCTCCGCCTTGCCGCTCTCCTTAGCCTCCTTCCTGAAGGAATGGCCGCCGTTGACCTCCACGCTCTAGAACCCGATACCGGCGAGGACTCGGCCGCCCGGCTACACAAAGTCGGCTTGGCCGTGCCATACGACCCGCGCCACCGCCTTTTCTCTCCCATCCGCGAAGTGCTGGCCCGTACTCTCCCTCCCGAGCCGGAAGACCGTGAGCGCCTCCTCGCTCACTACTACGCTCTCGCCGAATTGGGGGAGAGTTTAGGTACCGAGAGAGGCTCCGCAACTGTGGAGCGCCTCGCGCCGGAGCTGGGCAACCTAGAAGCCCTTCTCATTCCTGCTCTTGACGGCCCCTACCCAGAATCTGCCCTCGCTGCCGTCTTGCCTCTCGTCGAGCTTGCGCGCTTTACTGGAGTGCTCCCAGAAGTTCTCTTCGACCACGCTCTCCTCGCTGCACGGAGGGGCAGCTCACCTCAGGGTTTAGCCCAATGCCTTTCACATTTGGCTGACCTGAGCCTGGACCGCTCCGAACTCAACGTTGCCCGCCAGCGGTATGAAGAGGCCCTCTCGCTTTTCGGCCGCGCTAACAACCTTCTCGGCGAGGCCAACTGCATTAAGGGTCTGGGTGACACCGCCCTCCGGCGCTCCGAATATGATGCTGCCTGCTTCTACTATGAGAAAGCCCTTTCGCTCTACTGCCGTATCGGCGGCGCCCTCGGCGAGGCCAACTGCATCCGGAGCCTCGGCGACATCTCCCTCGCGCTCTCCGATCATGACACCGCCAGCGCCCGCTATGACGAGGCGCTTTCCCTCTTCCGCCGCGTGGGCTCCTTCCTTGGCGAAGCCAGCTGCATTCGGAGGATCGGCGACGTCGCCCTTCGGCGCGCCGACCACCAGTCGGCCCGCAACTTCTATGAGAAGGCCCTACCTCTTTTCCGACGCGTCGGCCATCTCCTCGGCGAAGCCACCTGCATCAAGGGCCTCGGCGACATCGCTCTCGGCTGCTACGACCATGACGCCGCCAACGCCCATTATGAGGAATCCCTCTCTCTCTTCCGACGCCTGGGCAACCTCCTTGGCGAGGCCAATTGCCTCCTGTGCCTCGGCGACATTGCCCTTTGCCTGTCCGACGAGGCTGCCAGCCTCCGCCTGTTCGAGCAGGCACTCCACGTCTACCAGCGCATACCTCAGCCTTTCGCGATTGGATGGACCCATTGCCGCCTAGCGCGCCTCGCGCACACAGATCCCGAGCGGCAAGGCCACCATGTCCAGTCTGCCCGCTCTGCCTGGGAAAGCATCCACCGCCTGGATTTAGTCGCCGGACTCGATCAAGAATTCTTCACAAGATGACTGTCTCAGCCCGAGGGCTCTGTGCCCCTTACAGCCGAGGAGGTGCCCGGAAGACGTGCCAGACGTTTAGGGAGAAGGAGGGCGTAAGCTCGGCGGCAGATACGACCGGAGCCCGACTTCCGGACTTGGCGAAGCGGTTTCTCCCGGAAGACCACCTGTTCGTCGCCCTCGACCGAAGCGTCACGCTCCCTTGGCCTTCAGAACGCCAACTGCGCCTGCCGGAAGGGCACTCCTCCTCCCTCCCCAGGGGAGGTGCCAGACGTTCCAAGGGGAATAGGGCGTAAGCTCGGCGGCAGATACGACCGGAGCCCAACTTTCGGACTTGGCGAAGCGGTTTCTCCCGAAGATCACCTGCTCGTCGCCCTCGGCCGAAGCGTCAGACGCTCCCAGGCCTTCAGAACGCCAATTGCGCCCCCCGGAAGGGCACTCCTCCTCCCTCCCCACCTCGAAAGAAGCTTGAAGCAGGCAGCAGTGGAACGGCCATGGGTCGGATGCTGGGTGCTTGGTCGACTACGGAGGCAAGGAGGGATAGGCGCTCACGAACGGCAGTGTGGGCGGGAACGAACCCAGAGGGAATCTCGCCGTCCGATCTCCCGTCTTGAGCCTCTCCGCGGCTTCCCGGAACGCGGCTACGAAGGCGGCGTATGACTCCCAGAAACTCTTGCGGGCGGCTTTTGTCGCAGCATGGTAAGCGGGAGCCGGCGACTTCTTGGCCTGGTTCGGACGGGTGTGAGGATCCTGCTGGAGGATCGCCTCGGCTCCCAGAGGCTCGGGAGCAGCGCGTGCCAGTGAGCGCTGCGGAGGAGGTGCCAGACGTTCCAAGAGGAATAGGGCGTAAGCTCGGCGGCAGATGCGGTCGGAGACCGACTCTCGGGCTTGGCGAAGCGGTTTCTCCCGGAAGATCACCTGCTCGTCTCCCTCGACTGAAGCGTCAGACCCTCCCCCGGCCTTCAGAACGCCAACTGCGCCTGCCGGAAGGGCACTCCTCCTCCCTCCCCACCTCGAAAGAAAGATTGAAGCAGGCAGCAGTGGAACGGCTGTGGGTCGGATGCTGGGTGCTTGGTCGACTACGGAGGCAAGGCGGGATAGGCGCTCACGAACGGCAGTGCGGGTGGGAACGAACCCAGAGGGAATCTCGCCGCCCGATCTCCCGTCTTGAGCCTCTCCGCGGCCTCCCGGAAGGCGGCTACGAAGGCGGAGTATGACTCCCAGAAACTCTTGCGGGCAGCTTTTGTCGCAGCATGGTAAGCAGGCGCCGGAGACCTCTTGGTCTGGTTCGGACGGGTGTGAGGATCCTGCCGGAGGATCGCCTCGGCTCCCAGCGGCTCGATCCCTCTCGCCTCTCGGTCGGCTCGGGCTTCCGTCTCGATCTCCTCGACCAACTCCGCAATCCGTTTCCGATACTGCTCCGGCGTCAGGTCCGCCCAGCAGGGGAGCTGCGACAGCACCAGTTCCTCCTCCTCGGCGTACTTGAGGCGCCCGAAGTCCTCTCCCCGGTTCTTGGCGGCGTACTCCTCTGTCCTGTTGAACCACAGTCCTTTGAGGGGCTTGCCCCCGAGGATCGACTTGGCGAAGTGGACGCCCGGCCACCGCTTCACCTGATCGACAAGACACTCCTTGACCCCGTGCGCCAGATGGTACCGGAGCCTCTCGACCTGGGCCGCAGGCTCGTCGCTGACCACGATCGACTGGTAGCGACGGGACCACATCGTGTGCGGCCAGTCATGGATCTCCGGCCGGCCGATCTCCCCGGAGAGATTGCCGTCCATGTGCTGCATGAAACGGGCGAGTTGCATTCCTTCGAATGTTGAAAACAGGAGAGTGAAGGCCGGCAGGATGCCGGCGCTCCCAGGGAAGGAACAACTCTCGGATCAGAGAACCATGCCCTTCTTGATCTTGCGCTTTTTCCGTCTTTGGATTATCTTGATCCTCGACCCACAACGGAAACGAGCCGCCGGCATGGATGGACGCGCCGGAACAGGAGGGGTTTACGTTGGGCAAGGCCAGCAGACGGAAGCGCGAACGAAGGCTGGGACTCCTCCCCCGGCAGTCCCATCCTCTTGAGCCGACCTTCGAAACACCCCATCTCTCCGAACCGTTGCCTGGGCTGGAAAAAATCTCCGCCTGCCTGATCGAGCTGATCCGGCCCTATCTTCCGGAAGAGGCCGGCATCCAAGCGTGGCAGGCGGGTATCGCCATGGCAGCCATGGCGTGGAACCTGGCCCTCCTGCCGGCGCCGGGGAGAGACCGGGAGATCGGGCGGATGTTCCAGCAGGCGGAAGCCCTCGCGCTGGATGATCCCCTTCTCCTGGAGGATCTGCTCCAACTGCTCATCACGCGCAAGCTCCGGTTCTATCCCGACGATCCGCGCCTGATCCTCTCCTGGGAGGTCAGAAAGGCCGGCAGTCGAGTCCACGTTACAGCCATGGCAACCCTGCCGGATCTCCTAGAAGGCCCAGAGGTTTCAAGACAGAAACTGGCGGCAGGATATCGAGCGGAGGCCGAGAGATCTTCTCCGGACGCCGACTGTCAAGGAGTGGAGAGCGAAGGGCTGTGAACAGGCAATTGGGCTGTCACTGCAGCAGGGAGCTCAACAGCTCGGGACCGATCTCGCCCAGCTCGGCGACCCGTGCATCCGCCAAGGCAAAGCGGGGGTCGGCACGCAGTGCGAGCTCTGGCACCACGATGCACTGCATGCCCGCCGCCTTGGCCGAGAGGAGACCGTTAGGTGAGTCCTCCACAGCGATGCAGCGCTCCGGCTCGATCCCGAGCTTGCGGGCGGTCGTGAGGTAGACGGCTGGATCGGGCTTGCCCCGGGCCTCCTCCTCGGCCGAGTGGATGACCTCGAAGGCGGAATGCAGCCCGAGGGCGTCCAGTGCCGCGTTGATCACACGGTAGGGCGAGGAAGAGGCGAGCGCCAGGCGCAAGCCGCGGGAGCGGGCGAACGCGAGAACCTCGTCCACTCCGGGCTTGGGCGTCCCCCGGCGGGTCACCAGATCCACCAGACGGTCGAGGATCGAGGCCACGAGAATCTCCTGGCGCGGAGCGAGGGCGGGATCACGTTCGCACCACCAGGCCACCACCTCGTCCACGCGCAGACCGGTCGTCCTCAGACAGTCCTCAGGAGTGAGCTCCAAGCCCGCCTCCCCGGCGGTGGCGATCTCCGCCTCGTGCCACAGCGGCTCGGAGTGGATCAGGACTCCGTCCATGTCGAAGATCAGCGCACGGGGCGGAGAGCTCATGGACCGGGGAGTCTAACCTCTACACGATCCTCCACCGCGGGTCTGAGTCGTAGACATCGGCGTAACGCTCGCAGGAAGCATCGATCTGCTCCAGGACTGGACGGAGATCCTCCGCGCCGGCCCCGTTCACGGCCCGGTGCAGGGACACCCGCGCGATGGCCCCGTAGTCGAAAGGCCGGTTCGTGTGCCAGAAGTCGGTCGGAGCCTCGGCCGCGGGCCGCTTCTCGAACGTCTTGCGGTGGATCTCGGCCCAGGAAGCGTACGGACCTTCCTTGCTGATCACGGCGAGGTGCTGGTTCGTCCCGTCATGAACGGCCGGGCCCTCCAGGAAGCGGCCGCGGAGCCCGCGGATGAGCAGGTCGCGAAAGGCCGCGGCCTTCGGATAGCCGAGCCGCACGATCCAGTCCCAGACCACGATGCCGAAGTCGTGCTGCCAGGGGACGGTCAAGTCCGTGACGTCGTCGGCCATCCACTCGACTCCCGGACCGGACTTGCGGCCGCTCCCCCACCAGCCGAGCGGGCTCTCCTGGGCGGCGCTGTCCTCCAGGTTGTTGATCAGGAGCCGCTCGTACATCCCGCGCTGCGGATGAGCGTCCGGCGTGATCCAGGCGGCGAGGGCGAGCGTGCGCATCGACCAGGAGTAGCCGCGTAGCGCGCCGGTCCTCAGCAGGCCGTCGGCGCCTTTCCGGTAGCCGTCCCTCCAGGGTCGGCTCAGCTCGAGGAAACCGACCCAGAAGTGGACCTCCTCAAGCATCCAGGAGTCCCACGGCTGCAGGAGGTAGGGCAGGTAGCCGAGGCTCGGGGAGTGGTCGGTGTCGGGATTCTGGCCGCCGGGGCCGGGCCGGAACTTCGGCAGCCGGTCCCCCTCGCGGGAGCCCGTGTTGTTCGTGTGGATCGAGGCGGACGGATGGTCCACGACCGAGTAGGGGAGGCCGGTCGCGCGGTCGCGGTAGTGGACCGGGAAGGCACCGGAGTCCTCCCCCGCCGCGCGGCTGATCGCGAACACCCGCGGGTCCTGCGAGAGCACGGCCGCGGCATCCCAGCCCGGCAGCGGGCCGATGTCCAGACGGGTCATACCCCCGGCGGGCATCGACGGTTCCACGATTCCGGGCTTCAGGACCGAGCGGTTTTTCAGGTCGAACTGTTTGAGAAATTTGTCCAGAGACTTCCCGGCGTACCGGTCCACGTCGTAGCTCGGGACCGCCGCCGTCGAGACCAGGTAGGCCACGTCGAGCTTCGCTTCTCCGAGCCCGCCGAGGTCGAAGATGTGACGCCAGCGGGCGAACGGGAAATGACGGACGCCCGTCTCCCGGTGCTCCCGGTCTTCGCAGATGAAGCGCGCGTCGTAGACGATCTCCTCGACCTTCGATATCTCCGGGAGCGCCAGGCAGTTCTCGATGCCGATCGCCGCCCAGGTCACGTCGCCTCGCGTGAAGACGACGTCGAAGAGGGCCGTGAGTTGTGGGTGGGGCTTGCCGTCAGGATCAAGGAAGGATGCGCGGAACCGGCGAGCCGAGACGATTTCCCCTTCGGCAGAGACATCCCCCGTCCCTTCCGGACGAGCCACGTACTCGCGGCCGGCCACGGAGATTCTCGCCTCGGCAGTCAGAGAGGTTGGACCGCTCCAGTTGCCAACTTGGCGCTCCGGGACGGAGAGCAGCTTCAGGGTTCCTTCGTACCCGGGACCGACCTCGGCGGCGATCAAGGCGTGGCGCACGGAGCCGTCCGGCGCAGTGCGGAGGACGCTCATCTGGATCGGGACCGATTCGCCGCCGGGACGCTTCGCCGCGAGGCCTCGGATTCTGCCCGGACGGAAGACGTGGCCGAAGGCGACGATCCCGCTGGCCGGCGCCTTGACGGTGACCTCGACCTCTTCCTCCTCGACCGGAGGAGGCGGCGGGCCGGGCTTGTGCTTCAGGCGCTCGATTTCCTGTTGAAGAGCGGCGACCAGGGATTCGGCCGCCTCGGCGCGCTCGCGCAGGCGCAGGCTCTGCTGCTCGACTTCCTGAAGACGCTCCAGCTCCTGGGCTACCTCGGCGGTGACGACGGAAAGCTGGGTTGCGAGCGAGGAAGGGCTTTGAACTTCCATACTGCTGCCCTCAAAAGGTGGGTGGCACCCCCGTGAATCGGGGTGATCAATCGGGATTACGCAGGAGCGCCGCGCTCCCCGCCACTACCTTCTCGTAAAGATGACTTTCGCGGGGTTCCCCGTCGCGATCGAGTTCGGCGGGATGCGGCCGGAGATGACCGAGTTGGGAGTGACGATCGTGCCGGCTCCGATATCGGCGCCGTCCAGGACCACGCAGCCGGATCCGAGCCAGACGTTGTCCGCGATGCGGATGCCCTTGGCGGAGAACTTCCCCTGCAGCCGGATCGGCACGTCCAGACGGTCGTAGTGGTAGTTGTTGCCGATGATCGAGCAGTTGGGACCGATCAGGCAGTCGTCTCCGATGAACGTTCCCGCGGTGAAGGAGGAGATGACGCAGCCGTTCGAGATCTCGACGTTGCGCCCGATCTTCAGGGGACCGTCCGAGGCCTTGACCTTGGTGAACGAGCTGACGATCGATCCGCGGCCGATGGAGAGCTGGGAGGTGATCTCCACCTCGGCTTTGGGGCTGATCATGCAGCCGTACTTGAGATAGCCCCGGAGGGTGACCACGAAGCCGGGCGTCAAGAAACGCCGGATGACCGTGCCGATCTTCATCCCGCCTGGAGCCGCTCCGCGACCCGCTGGCGCACGTCGCCGAAGCTCTCCATCTCCCCCACCTCTTTCATGGTGAAGCGGATCCCGAACGCCTCTTCCAAGGCGGAGATCAGCCGCAGATGGTTCATGGAATCCCAGGCCGAGGCGTCGTCGCGCCGGAACCTGTCGTCGAGGGTTTCCGCCTCGACGTCGAGGACGCCGGCCATGACCTCCCGGACCTGACTATCGACTTCCGACGAGCTCATCGTGCGTCATCCGGATCCAGTCGCAGGGCTGGAGCCTCGCCTCGTCCCGCCGCAGGCCGTACAGCTTCTCCCCGGAAGGCGAGCTTTCGAGGAGCCGGAAGCCCTGGTCGTCGTAAAAGGTTTCCACCGGCTTGTTCTTCGCCGTGGGGAGATAGCGCCCGCGCAGCTCGAGACCGCTGCGGTCCTGCACGAGCCGCTGCTTGACGTGATTCATAATCGCCGTCTCGATCCCTCTTCCCATCGCCCGGCAGCTCATCAGGAAGCTGTCGATCGTGGCCATGCGGCCGACCTTCTTGAGCAGCACGACCGCGATGGTCCCGAAGTCGCCGAAGCGGTCGCGCGCCCGCGCCACCCAGAGCTCGCAGGCGGGCGAGGTGGCGAAGCGCTCGACCTCGGCCAGCGAGTAGCGCTCGGTGGTCAGGTTGAACTGGTTCGTCTTGGTGAAGAGCTGGTGCACGCGCGGCAGGTCTTCGCGCCGGGCGAGATGGATCTCCAGCTCCGTGCGCAGGCTCGCGAGGTAGCTCCCGAGATCGCCCGTGGCCGCCTGCAGCTCCTGACGCTGGCGGTTCTCCCGGTATTGGTCGGCCTTGCGCCGGTCCTCCTCCAGGATCTCCGGCTTCTCGAAGTCGTTCATCCGTTCGATCAGGCCCGCGTACTCGGCCGGATCGGGCGGCAGCAGCACGGCCTTCACTTCCGGCATCATCTGCTGGATCAGGCTGATCTCGGCCGGGTTGTCGTCCACGAAGACGAGGCTGTCGGTGCCGATGTTGAGCGCCTCGGCGATCTTCCTCAGGCCCTGGTGCTTGGGGTCCCAGCAGATCTCGGCCGCGGCGAAGTCGGCGAGCTTGAGCGGGATCTCAGGCCGGCTGTCGAAGACCTCGACCACATCGGCGCGGTTGTTCTTGCTGCAGATGGCGAGCAGCACGCCGCGGTCCTGGAGCGCCTTGAGCTTGTGGTGGAATTCGAAGAACGCCTCGGCCTCGGGATCGCCCGTTCCGACCTTGATGCCGGACGGGCCGTCCTCCCCCACCACGCCTCCCCAGAGGGTGTTGTCCAGATCGAGCACCAGGCACTTCTTGCCCAGCCCGCGGACGGCTTTGACTTGACGCACGAGCTCGGCCGCGACCGTGGGGAGGAAGCCCGGGCTCCATTCCATCTTGGCCAGGTAGTACATTTTGGGATCGAGAACCCGGTCCTTGCCGTAGCGCGAGGCGAGGCGCTCCAGGTCGAAGAGGCGTACCCGCGGGTTGCCCTTGAAGCGGCGCAGGAGCTCCAGGTTGATCTCCAGGTAGAGCTCGGTCTCGCCGTACTCGGACTTGACGTCGGCCACCCCCGCGAGTGGATACGCCGGGGCCGGGAAGTTGCCGATCAGCAGCGTGGCCGGAAGCTTCTCCACGGCACGCTCGGCCCAGGATTCGAGGTGGGAGACGACCTCCTCGCAGAAGTTGCGGCGCTCTGCGGCCGGCATGGAGCTGAACGCGGCCATGCGGTCCGGTTGCAGCAGGCGGAGCGACAGGGCCAGGAGCACTACGTCGGGTTGGAACCGGGCGAGCTCCGAGCCCTCGTCGAGGACCTCCTGCACATACTGGCCGAACTTCCCCACGTAGAAGGCCGAGCCCAGCCCTTCGCGCGCGCAGTGGACGTCCACGTAGCGCGGCAGCAGGTCGAGCGTGAAGTTGCCGAGGATGGCCAGCTTGACGTCTGGCTGGGCCGAGCGCGACTGGAGCGCCTTGGAGAGCACGCTGTAATCGTTCGCGGTGAGCTTCTCCAGATCGCCGCCGGTGATCGCCGCCATGGCCGCCTGGAGGGCTGCCGGGGCCTTCGCCTCAGCGATGGCTCTGGTGTCGGGCCTGGAGTCTCGTGGTCTGTCCATCCGGTCTCTCCTCTCGGATCCTCTCCTCGACAGAATCATAGAAACGCAGGAGCTTCCCTTCGAACGCCTCCCGTGTCAGCTCGCGCTGCGCGAAATCGCGGGCGGCCCGGGCCAGCCGCTCGCGCAGGACCGCGTCGCGCAGCAGCTCGGCGAGCGCCCTCCCCATCGCCTCGGGCTCGGGCTCGGCCAGGCGGGCGATGTCGTCCGTGAGCACCTGGGTGTGAGTAGGCAGCCGGGTGGCGAGCACGGGCCGGCCGGAGTCCAGGTAAGAATAGACCTTCATTGGCGTGTTCTCGCCCTGGATGCGCGGCGAGACCAGCACGGTGGCGCGGCGGAGATAGGCGCCCAGCCTCTCGACCGGACGGGGGCCGAGGAACCGGACGCTTTCCTTCAAGTCCGCGGTACAGGCCTTGTAGAGGCGCAGGGACTCTTCGTCCCCTCCGATCACCACCAGCTTCGCGTCCGGAACCTCGCGGAGCGCGTGCCGGAAGGAGTCGAGGAGCAGGTCGATCCCCTGGTAGCGCTGCAGGTTGCCCACGTACATGACGACCGGCCCCTCGGGTACGTCGTCCACCTCTCCGCCCCCCCGTCCCAGAAGGCTGATGTCCTCGATGCGCGCGATGAGCCCTTCCGGCCAGCAGGCGCGCGCCTGATCCTCCAGCGATTTGCAGACCGCCAGGGTCGCCACGCTGCCGCGGACGGCGGCCTTTTCAAAGCCCTCCAGGGGCCGGCTGAGCCGGTGCAGGAATCCGAACTTGTCCATCATCTGCCGCGCCAAGCCCGAGTCCATGTCGTAGACGTAGGGGACTCCGAACAGCCGGCGGGCGACGAGAGCCATGAAAGCCGACTCCTCCACGGCATGGATGAGGTCGTAACGGCCCCGGCGCGCCATTCTCAGGGCGGTGACCAGCATCACACCGTCGCTCGCCAGCTTCTTGAGCGAGAAGCCGGGCTGGATGCGGCGCACGAACGGCAGGCGCGGAATGCGCAGGATGCGGCAGCCCGGGATCTGGACATCCGTCCCTTCCGCATAGGTGAGCACATCGATCTCATGCCCGTGGCTGGCGAGCGTCTCGATCACCATCTTTTCCGCGATCGGCGTGCCGCGCTGCTGGAAGAATGGATGCGGAGCGAGGAGGAGGATCTTCACGAAACGGCCTCCTCCGCGATCTCTGGAGCCCGATGGGAGCTCGCGTAGATGCCGCCGCCGATCAGCGCCTGGAGCAGCACCAATCCGTAATCGAGCCAGGCCACGGCCACGCCCTTCGCACTCGCCACGCCGAAAGCCGCGAAGAAGAAGGCCCAGATGCTCTCGCGCACGCCGATGGCGTTGATCGAGACCGGGATCATCATCACGAAGACCGCGAGCGGCACGATCAGGAAGAAATACGGCAGCGGGATCGGCACGTGCAGCGCCTTCGCGAGCAGCCAGCCGTTCAGCACCACCAGGGTCTGGAGGACCAGCGAGTACCCGAACGCCTTCGCCAGCACCGCGCCTTTGCCCTGGAAAGCGAAGATCGCATCCGAAACCTTTTTGAAGTGAGGGCCGAGGCGGGCCAGCAGGTCCGGCGCGCGGCGGGACGGGAGAAAGAGAAGTGCCGCGATCAATCCCATGACGGCCGTGCCGCCCGCCACCCAGCCGTAGAGCGCCGGCACGCGGTCGGTCAGGTGGCCGGAGAGCAGGAGCCCCACTCCAGCGAAGAGCATCAGGGCCAGGAGCCCGATGAAGCGGTCCACCACCACGATCGCCAGGGCCGCGGCCCGCCCCACTCCGGAACGGGCCGTGTCATAGGCCCGGACGGCATCGCCGCCGATCGTCGAGGGCAGAAGGTTGTTGAAGAACACGCCGACGAGGAACGACCGCACAAGGAAGCCGAACGGCGCGTCCCCGCCCTGGCTGCGGATCAGCAGCCGCCAGCGCGAGACGCTCGACCAGTAGCCGAGCGGGCTGAGCGCCAGTGCAAGCAGGACGAAGCGGAAGTCCGCCGAGCGGAAGGCGTCGAGCACCTCGCCCAGAGGAGCCTTGCGCAGGATCCAGACGATCAGGGCGACCGATACCGCAACCCGCACGACAGTCATGATGCGCGCCTTGTTCATTCAGGCCGCCGAGCCCAGCCTCTCGCGCAGGAGGCCGGACAGGTCTTCGAGGGCTTCGCCGCGGACGAACATGCGGTACCACATCTCGACGTTGAGGATCAGCCAGAGCCGCACATGGTGATCGGCTTTCTGCGCCAGGTGCTCGCGGATCAACTGTTCCACCGGCTCGCGCCGGAAGATCCCTTCTTCGATCAGGACGGACCCGGTGAGGAGATTCTCCAGGACGGGCAGCAGCGGACCCTTCATCCAATAGCCCAGGGGGAACATGAACCCCTGCTTCGGCCGCTTGAGGATGGAGTCGGGCAGGTAGGTCGAGGCCACCCGCCGCATCAGGTACTTCAAAGTCTTTCCATTCAGCTTGAGGTCCACCGGCAGCGTCGCCACCCACTCGGCCAGCCGGTGGTCGAGGAAGGGCGAGCGCGATTCGAGGCTCTGCGACATGGTCATGCGGTCGGTGAGCATCAGCGAGTGCTCGGGGAGCCGCGTGGCGATGTCGGCCGCGAGCATGCGGTCCAGGTCCTCGCCCGCGAGCGCCTCGTCGAAGCCGCGCACCACGCTCTCCATGGGATCGATGCCCGCGAGCTTCGCGACCATGCGGTCCGTGTAGAGGCCACCCTTGCCCTCCTGGCCGAAGCGGAAGAACGCGGTGGCCTGGGCGTAGCGCCGGCCCCCTTCATGGAAGGCGAGCTCGTGCATCCAGCGCGCGCGCTGCGCCAGGGTCTTGTAGCCGGCCGTGTCGGGCAGCGCGTAGATCGCCGGCCCCAGCAGGTAGCGCCGCACCGCCTCGGGAAGGGCGGCATAGAGCCGGATCCAGCGGAAGCCGAAGTAACGGTCATAACCCGCGAAGATCTCGTCGCCGCCGTCGCCCGTGAGCACCACCTTGACGTGCCGCGCCGCCAGCGCCGCCGAGTGATACATGCAGGCGGCGATCGGATCGGAGGGCTCGTCCAGGTGATACACCATCTTGGGAAGGAGACTGACCATGTCGGGCCAGACCATCTCCTCGTGATGGTCGGTGCCGCAATGATCGGCGACCTGCCTGGCGAAGGGGAGCTCGTTGAAGTCCTGCGCCTCGACGCCGATCGAAAATGTCTTGAACCGCTCGCCGCCCATGATCTCGGACATCATGGACACGACAAGACTGGAGTCCATGCCGCCCGAGAGGAACGCGCCCACCGGCACGTCCGAGATCATGTGCGATTCGATCGCCTCGCGGATGCGGAAGCGTCCCTCCTCCACGATGTCCGCTTCGGAAACCTTTCTTTTTGGCTCGAAGCGGAGCTGCCAGTAGCGCCGCACTTCGACCTTCGGCTCCGGACCGGACGCGTCGAGTGTCAGCAGGTGCGCGGGCGGCAGCTTCTGGATGCCTGCGAACATGGTGCGCGGGCTGGAGATGAAGCGCAGCGTCAGGTACTCGTCGAGCGAGCGCAGGTCGATCTCGGGATGAGGCGCCCCTGCGAGGATCGACTTGATCTCCGAGCCGAACAGAAACCTTTTTCCGTCGAAACGCCAGAAGAGCGGCTTCTGCCCGAAGCGGTCGCGGGCCAGCAGCAGCTTGCGCCGCCGCATGTCCCAGATCGCGAAGGCGAACATGCCGCGCAGGTCGTCGACGACTCGCTCCCCCTTCTCTTCATAGAGATGGAGGATCGACTCGGTGTCGCTCTCGGTGCGGAAGCGGTGCCCGCGCTCGACGAGGCCGCGCCGCAGCTCCTGGTGGTTGTAGATCTCGCCGTTGAAGACGATCCAGGCGGTCGAGTCCTCGTTGGCGATCGGCTGATGGCCGCGCGCGAGATCGATGATCGAAAGGCGCCGCATGGCGAGGCCCGCCTCGCCGAGCACCACAGAGCCTTGATCGTCCGGGCCGCGGTGGACCAGGGTGCCGTTCATCCGGTCGAGGGATGACTGTTCGGCGCCGAAGGGGCTCCATTCACCACAGATTCCACACATGCTGCTCTACCTCAGGAGGCCGCGGCCTTTTCAGCCGGAGGCGGCACGGCGACAGGCCGGGCCGGCTCGATCTCGGGCCGCAGGGCACGCTGTATCTGCGGGGAGGAGCCGCGGATGATCTCGGCCACCTGGTACTCGCGGACGTGACGGGCATGGGTGAAGATGATGATCTCGCCGACCAGCCCGAGGGAGAGCGTCTGCACGCCCAGCACCATGAGCAGCACGCCGAGGAGAAGGATCGGACGATCCGCGATGCCCTGTTCCAGCACGGCCCTCTGCACCACAGCGATCAGGTCGAGCAGGAAGCCGAGGGCGAACAGGCCGCTGCCCAGCAGACCGAAGAAGCGCAGCGGCGTGCGCGTGAACTTGGTCAGGAAGAAGACGGTGAGGATGTCGAGCAGCCGCCCCAGGTAGACGCCGGTCCCGTAATAGCGGGTGCCGCGGTCCTCGTTGCGTTGCGGCAGCGGCACCTCGCGCACGGAGAAGCCGCGGGAGAGCGCCAGCAGCGGGATGAAGCGGTGCAGGCCGCCGTAGAGGTTGAGCTCCTGCGCCACCCGCCGCTTCATCAGCTTGAACCCGCAACTGATGTCGTTGAAGCGGGTGCCGGTGAGCCGTCCCACGAAGGAGTGGAACAGCCGCGACTGGACGCGGTTGAAGAATGAGTCGATACGCGGATGGCGCCGGCCGGCCACGAGATCCGCTCCGGAGTCGAGCGTGTCGAACGCGGCGGCGAGGCCGCGCGGATCGACCTGGAAGTACGAGGCGAGGGTCAGGATCTTGTCGCCCCGCGCACGCTCCAGCCCGAGAGTGAGCGCCGCCGATTCACCGAACGCGCCGCCGAGCACGATGATCAGGATTTCGTTCTCGGCCAGACCCTGCAGTTCCCGCAGCACCGGCAGGGAGCCGCGCTGGCTGTCGTCGACCACGAAGATGAACTCGTGGGTCTTGCCGAGCCTCTCCAGCTCGGCCGCGAACTCGTTATGAAGCTGGCGCAGATCTCCCACCCTCTCCACGATGGGGATGACAACCGATACCTCGGGCTCCCCGCGCAGCTTGTTCCTTCTCATGACTCTTTACCTCCGGACTCGACGGCTGCCAGGACAGCTTCCACTTCTTTGAAATCTCCGACTTTTACGACCAGCTCCGCGAAGAACCCGATCACGATCAGATGGGCGAACGCGAAGGCGAACAGCAATGTGGCCGCCGGAAAGACCAGCGGATACTCGTTGAACGGCGTCCAGATGAAATGGACGTAAACGCTCGTCGCGAAAGCGAGGAGCATGCCGATCAGGAACGGCAGGCTGAGCAGCCCGAACCAGAGTGCCGGCCGTGTGGTGAAGCCGAGCAGCATCTTCACCGTGAGGAGATCGAGGAAGACCTTCCAGATGCGGGAGATGCCGTACTTGCTCTTGCCGAACTGCCGCGCGCGATGATTGACCACGACCTCTTTTGTGCGGCTACCGGAGAGCGACATCATCGGCGCAAGGAATCGATGCATCTCGGCGTAGAGGCTCGCCTTGCGCACCACCTCCAGCCGGTAGGCCTTGAGCGTGCAGCCGTTGTCGTGGATGCGCGTGCCCGTGAGCTTGCCGATCAGCCAGTTCGCCGCCATCGACGGCAGCCGGCGGGAGATCATCTTGTCCTGCCGGTTCTTCCGCCAGCCGGAGACGACGTCGTAGCCCTCGTCGATGTAGCGCAGCAGCAGACCGAAATCATTGGGGTCGTTCTGCAGGTCGCCGTCGAGCGTGATCACCACTTGCCCGCGGGCCTGATCAAATCCGGCCTGGAGCGCCGCGGTCTGGCCGTAGTTGCGGCGGAAGCACACGACCTTGACGCGCGGGTCGCGTTCACAGATCGCCCGCAGCTTTTCCACCGTCCCATCGCGGCTGCCGTCGTCGACCAGGATCAGCTCGTACTCGCGGCCGAGGTGTTCGGCGGCCGTGGTGACCTCGCGGTGGAGCGCGTCGACGCTCTCTTCCTCGTTGTACAGCGGAATGACGATGGAGATATCCATCTAAGGAATACTCCGGATGATCCGCGGTCCGATCAGCCTGGTGAGCGGCAGCGGCAGCTTCTGCCAGGCACGGATCAACATCTGGTACTTGGGATTCGCCGGGCTGACGTTCGGCAGCTCGCGCGCCTTGACC
Source organism: Acidobacteriota bacterium (assembly GCA_034667225.1). Taxonomy (GTDB): domain Bacteria; phylum Acidobacteriota; class Thermoanaerobaculia; order Multivoradales; family UBA5704; genus DATMER01. The sequence continues at coordinate 22,080 of JAXDKG010000050.1, read as the reverse complement.
AGGTGATACTGGTAGGCGAGCGGGACCTCCTCCATCCCCCAGCGGGCTTTGAACGCGTGGGCTCCCGTCCCCCGCTTGCTGCGCCCGAAGTCGAAGGTGCGGTAGCCGTGCTCCCGCCCCCACCTCATGATCGAAAGATAGAGATAGTCGTCCACGCCGCGCGGACGGTGATTTCTGTCGGCGCCCGCGTAGTAGGGCATGACCACGTCGTGCCAGAGCAGGTTGAGCACGCCCGCGACCGGCCGACCCTCGTGATACACAAAAAATAGATTGGTGTTCCCTGGATGCCGGTCCAGGATCTCGCGCAGGAACAGGCGCGGATAGACCGGCGTGCCGTGGTGACGCATGCTCTGGCAGAAGAGGTCGTAGAAGAGCGGCAGCTCTTCGATGCCGGCGACCCGGTGCTCGAAGCCGCCTTTCGAAACATAGGTCATCATCTGCCGCCGCTTGCGGTCCATGCGCTTGAGAAGGGCCTCTTCGCCTTCAGTCAGGTCGGCGCGGAAGGTGACGTAGAGGTCCTTGGTGAGCAGCTCGTCCGATACGGCCTGTTCGGACCTCAGCTCCAGGTAGTCGACGCCGCGGTCTTCGGCAATACCGCGGGCCTTGTCGAGCAGAAGCCTCGCGGTATCTCCATCATCGGCCACGACGCCGCCGCCGATGGCGAACGGAATCGAGACGAGCGAGTGGCCGAAAAGCCGGCTCTTCAGCTCGAAGAGCGGGAGCACGCCGGTGATCCGCTCGCCGCGCCGGGCGAGCAGGTAGTGCGGCCGGTGGTGGAACACCCGCTCCACGAGCCAGCGCCAGCCGAGCTGATGGAAGAAGGTGGCGCCGGGGGCCTGCCGCACGAAGCGGTCCCATTTCGCCTCGAATGCCGGGTGCAGGATCTCGACGGTCAGCGGCTCCGCCTGCGGGAACGGGAGGACGCCCGCAGGATGCGCGCGCTGCTGCCGGACGAGGGGCTCGGCGCTCACAGGCCCAGGACCTCGCGGCAGGAGGCGAAATGGTACTCGGAGAAGAGCTTCGCCAGGCGGTCCTCCGTGCGGTCCAGGTTGCGGTAGTGCCGGACGCGGGTGAGCCACCGCACGTCCTGCACCGGCTGGTCCGGATCGAGCTCCCAGGGATGGATGTAGACGATCGCCGGCCGCCGCTCGAAACCATTCAGCCGCCGCATGCCCCAGCGGATGAAGCCGAGCGGGAAATGGCGCAGGTAGCCGCCGCCGACGAACGGCAGGTTCATGCCCGCGAGGCGGACGGTGGAGATCGGGAACTCCTGCAGGGCCGTGCCGTTGGAGCCCCTCACCGGACGCGGGAAGCGGGGAAAGTCATGGATGCCGTAGCGGTCGTGGCGGATCGGGAAGACGCTCGAATCGTAGCGGAAGCCCTCTTCGAGCAGGATGTCCATGGCCCACATGGTCTCGCGGACGATGGAGTAGTTCGGGGCGCGGTAGCCGATCACCTGGACGCCCGCCAGATCCTCGATGGTGCGCTTGGAGCGCCGCACGTCCTCGCGGAACTCGGCGGGGGTCATGGTGGTGACGCGGCGGTGGTCCTGGCCATGGGTGCCGAGCTCGTGGCCGGCGGCCCGGATGTCCCGGACGAGGCCCGGCCAGCGCTCCGCCACCCAGCCCAGCGTGAAGAAGGTCCCCTGGACGCCGTGCTCCGCGCACAGGTCGAGCAGCCGGCGCGTGTTGCGTTCCACCCGCGGCTCAAAGCTCCCCCACCGCTCCCGCGGGCAGGCCTTCTCGAACGCGCCTACCTGGAAGTAATCCTCGACGTCGACCGAAAACGCGTTCAGCAAGATCTCACCTCTCCCAATGCGACGACGGCACGCTGCTTGTCCTTGATCCCGGCCACCAGCTCCTCCACCCTCCGGGCGTTCTCCTGCCACAGGTAACCGCGCTCGAAGATCCGGCGGCGGGCGGAATCGCCCAGTCGCCGCCGGAGCTCCGCGTCGCGCGCGAGCTCGACAACCGCATCACGCAAATCTTCTGTGCAAGGGTTAGGCCCTCCCAGGCAGAGCACTGCGGTTTCACGGTCCGTGAGCAGCTCGCGCACGTTGTCCGAGCCGGGCGCGACGATGGCCCGGCCGGCCGCCATGTACTCGATGACCTTCATGGGGCAGGCGTAGGAAGTCACCGCGGGCTGGACCGCGACGTCGAACGACGCCAGCGCCGACTCGATCTCGCCGCGCGGCACCGAGCCGCAGAGGAAGACGCGATCCTGGAGTCCCAGGTCCGCCCGCATCTTGCGCAGCGCGGGCATGGCGGGGCCGTCCCCGGCGAGAACCAGGTGGATGCCCGCGTCCCGCCACCGGAGGCTGGACGCGGCTTCGATCATCCGCTCCAGCCCGTGCCAGGCCCGAAACCAGCCGACGAAGCCGGCGACCAGGGCGTCCTCCGGGATCCCCAGGCCGCGGCGGAAGGCGAGGCCGTCGCCGTTCATACCGAACTCGTTGCGCACGCCGTTGGGCATGACCACGACCTTGCCCGGCGGGACTCCCTCCGTCTCCAGGATGCCGGCGAGGACCCGCGTCACCGCGATGGTCACGTCCGCGTCGCTGCACAGCTTCCGCTCGATGGAGCGGGTGAGGCGTTTGAAAAAAAGACCATCGTGCTCGGCCTTTTCCATGGCGAGCGGCGAGTTGACCTCCAGGACGAAGGGCACGCCGTGCCGCTTCGCCGCCATCAGGCCGGCGAACGTGTTGGCTGCGTAGCGCTCGTAGACGAAGTCGGGGCGGTGCTCGCGGATGGAGCGCGAGAGCCGGCGGTAGGCCACGAGGTTGTAGCCGTGCTCCATCGCTTCTTTCGCGGGCAGCGGTAACCTGCCTGCGACCCGGGAGGCGAGGCCCGCGAGGCCGCGGGCGGAGCCGCCGTCGGCCTTCGCCTCGGCCTCCGATTCGACCAGGGACACTTCGACGACCTCGTGGCCACGGTTGCGGAAGGCGCGCTGGATCTCCGAGATGTGGATGCCCTGCGCGTCGCCGGCCCGGGTGCGGTGGTGGTAGAGGATCTTCATGCCCGCACCTCTTCCGGCGAGGGGAGGGAGGCGCTCTCCGACTCGTTCATCGCCGCCTGCACCTCCTCCAGCACCTCCCGACCCACCGCAGCCCACGTCCGCGGCTCGACCCGGGCGCGGATCGCATCCCGGTCCCACTCCCTGGAGAGAGCTTCGGAGATCGCCGAGGCGAGCGCAGGCACCCGCCGCTCGGCGACGATCCCGTCCAGTCCGACGAGCTCGGGAACATTGCCCACCGGAGTCGCCACCACGGGCGTGCCGCAAGCCAGCGATTCGAGCACGACGTTGGGGCAGCCTTCGTGGCCGCTCGCCAGCACAAAAAGGTCGGCTGCGCTGTACCAGGCGGCGAGCTCGCTCCGGCCGCGGGGACCCGCGAAGATCACCCGGTCCGCGATACCCAGCCGCACGGCCAGCGACCGTAGCTCGGATTCCATGGCCCCCTCGGCTCCCGGTCCGCCCACGATCGCGAAGCGGAGGTCCGGACGGAGCCCGGCTATGGCCTCCATCACGAGATGGAAACCTTTCCGGGGAGCGAGCGTGCCGACCGAGACGAGGAGCGGACCATCCTCGGGCAGCCCCAGGGAGCGCCGCGCCTCGACGCGGTCGATCGGGCGGAAGAGATCAGGATCGATCCCGTTCTCGATCACTCGAACCTGATCGGCTCCGAGCGCCATGGCGTCCTGCTCGAGAGATCCGGACACCGCGATCAGCCGCGCGGCGCGCTTCATGGCAAAGCGGAGCTGCGGCCGGCGCAGGCGATAGCGCATGAGGAGCGGGAGCATGCCGCGCAGCGTGATCAGCACCGGGACCCGGAAGACCTTGCCGTGCAGCACCGCCGCCAGCCCCTCGGGATAGATGAAGTGGGCGTCGATCGCTTCGAACCGGAACGATTTGCGCAGACGGATCAGCGCCGGCAGCGTGCTCAGGAAGAGGAAGACGCCATCCAGGCACTTGAGGATGCCGGGCACGGAAAGGTATTTCGGATGCAGGACGCGCACTCCGTCCTGGACCTCCTCGCGGGGGACCACGGGACGGTAGCCGGGGCGCAGCCCGGACGCGAAGGGGAACCAGGGTGTGGGCGCCACCACCTGGACCTCGACATCAAGCGGCAGACCACGCATCCGCTCGCGAACGAAGATCCCGTGGTGCGGCTGGGCCGCGTTCGGAAAGACGGTGCTGAAGACCAGGAGCTTGATCTTCCGCTCAGAGGCTGGCGGCAAGGGGCACCTCCAGGTCTATGGGCCGCATCACTTCACGCCCCCAGACCTCGAGCATCAACAGCGTCCAGATCGCCCAGCCGGCGTCGAGCTGGCCGGACCCGTGATCGTCGAGCAGGACTGCTACCGCCTTGCGATCGAAAAGCTCGCCGGAGAGCGACCGCGGATCGAGCAGCAGGTCGCGGGACATGTCGCGCAGGTCCTCCCGCAGCCAGCGGGAGACCGGCGGCGCAAACCCGCGCTTGGGACGGGACAGGATCTCCCTGGGGAGCCGCCTCTCCGAGACGCGCCGCAGCAGAATCTTCGTCTGCCCATCGTGCATCTTGAGCCGCGAGGGCACGCGCGCCGCCATCTCGATGATCCGGTGGTCGAGCAGCGGGCAGCGCACTTCGAGCGCATGGGCCATGCTCATCCGGTCCACCTTGACCAGTCCGTCGTCCGCGAGCCAGGTCTTCAGATCCAGATAGAGCGCCCTTGCCAGAGGCTCCTTGGGAGCCCGGGCGAGATGCGGCTCCAATGCCACGAATGGATCGAATTTCCGGCTGCCTCCGAGCCGCTCCCGAAGATGCGGCGGGATGTGGCAGCGGTCGCTGAAGTAGGCGCGGTCGCGGTCCATAGCGACGTTGGCCAGGAACCCGCCGAGCCGCAACGCCCTCGGCAAACGGGCGGAGCGCGGCCAGACGCGGGCGAGTGGCAGAAGACCGCCGCGGAGACCGCCCGGCAATATCCGCCGCACCTTCTCCTCCATCAGCGCCATGCCGTACCGGCTTTTGTAGCCCGCGAACAGCTCGTCGCCGCCGTCACCGGAGAGGGCCACGGTGACGCGCTTCCGCGTCTCGCGCGAGACGTACCAGGTGGGCACGGCCGAAGGATCGGCGAACGGCTCGTCGAAGTGCCAGGCGATCCGCGGCAGCACGTCCTGCAGGTCCGGCTGCACCTCCGTTGCCAGATGATCGGTGCCCAGGGTCGCAGCCACGATGGCGGCATCCTCGCGCTCGTCCGTGCCGCGGTCCGAGAAGCCGACCGTGTGGGTGAGCACTGGCTGATCCATTGCCGCGCTCATGAACGAAACGATGGTGCCCGAGTCGATGCCGCCCGATAGGAAGGCGCCCAATGGCACGTCGCTCTCCAGCCGCGCGCGCACCGCGTCGTCGAGCAACTCTTCCAGCTCGGACGTAAGCTGCTCCTCGCTCGCATCAGAAACATTTTCGAAAGACAGATCCCAATACCGCTCGATCCGCATCCCGCGGCTGTCACAAACGGCAAGATGTCCGGCCGGCAGCTTGGTCGCGCCGCGGAAGATCGTCCATGGCGTGGGCACGTAGCCGTAGGCGAGATAGAGGTCGAGCGCCTCTGGATCGATCTCCGATCCGACCATTCCGGCGTTGCGGAGCGACTTGAGCTCCGACGCGAAGGCCAGGCGCTTGCCGTCGTCCGCGAGATAGAGCGGTTTCTTTCCCACGCGGTCGCGGGCGAGGAGCATCCGCCTTTCGCGGGAGTCGGCCACGGCGAGCGCGAACATCCCGGCCAGGCGCTCCACGCAGCCGGCGCCCAGCTCTTCGTAGAGATGGACGATCACCTCGGAATCGGAGCGGGTGGCGAAACGGTGGCCGCGCGCCTCGAGATCGCAGCGCAGCTCGCGATAGTTGTAGATCTCGCCGTTGCAGACCACGGCGATCGTGCGGTCCTCGTTGAAGATCGGCTGATGGCCGCCGTTCACGTCGATGATGCTCAGGCGCGCGTGGGCCAGGCCGAGAGGTCCGGAAATATGAAAGCCCTCGTCGTCCGGGCCGCGATGGCGCAACGGACGAATGAGGCGCTCCAGCGTCTCGCGGCGGGAGCCTGCCATTTCCGAGTACATGAACAGCCCTGCAATCCCGCACATCGTCAGACGCTCCCCATGCCGGTTGCCCGGGCGGGAGCAGGCGACCGCTTCCACCAGGGGATCACCTGCTCGCGCACCTCAGCTGTCTGCGCCGCTACGACCTCCAGGCAGACGGTCAGCGCGATCAGGTGATAGATCACCTCGTTGTACGCGGTGTTCAGGAACATGCTCCCGGTCATGTAGGCAATGATCGAGATCTGGAGCATGCGCGCCTGGACGTCCACCCAGAGCAGCGACGGGGATTCCTTGCACATGCGGCGCAGGAGCTCCATGCGCCAGAGCGCGGCGCCGATCGCGCCCACGAAGAGCAGCAGGGCCGGCAGGCCCGACTCGGCGAGCACCTGGAAGTAGGCATTGTGCGCCACGCGGAAGCGGTCCATCTCCGGCGAGTAGCGCCGGAACACGACCGCCAGGTTGTTCGGCCCGACGCCCACGACCGGGTAGTCGAGGAACACGTACCACGAGGTTCTCCAGGCGTTGAGCCGTCCCTGCGCCGAGCCGTCCTCCTCGTAGTTGTCGATGGTCGACGCCCGGTTCAGGTACTTGTCGGTGACGGCCTCGGAGGTGAACGCCAGGAACCCGAGGAGCGCGACGGCCATCAAGCCCGCGACCAGGAACCGGTGCCTGGAGCGCCAGAGCAGCAGGGCGGACACGACGCAGAGCGTGAGCAGACCGCCGCGCGAGAAGGTGAAGAAGATCGTGGGCACGCAGAGCGCCGCCAGGACCGCGGCCGTGACCCGCACCCACTTGCGCTCGTCCGTGATGGCGATGCCCACCAGGAGCGGCAGCATCATGTTGAGCATGAGGGCGAAGCTGTTGTTGTCCTTCATCATGCCGCCGGGCCCGTCGTTGTACTGGACGCCGCCGCGAAGCAGGCCGAAGAGCCCGCGCTTGGCGCCGAGAAATCCGATCGAGAACGGGATAAGCAGATAGAGCAGGCGGAAGCGGGCCCTGTCGCGCACCAGGCCGGTGGTGAGGAGGGCGATTGCGATCGCCTTCCAGTAGTGGCCGTAGACATCCTTCGACATCTCCGGCAGCACCGCCGTCATCACCGTGAGGCTGATCCAGAGCACGAGCAGGATCAGGAGCACGGTCTGGAGCTTGATCACCATCAACCGCTCGCGTCCGAGCGTCACCAGGATGCCCACCAGCATGGCGATCGCCACCCACTGCGAGAGCGGCAGCCAGCGGCTCATCCCGAAGGTCATGTCCTGGGGGCGCATGTAGGCCAGCCAGGAGTAGGTCAGCAGCCCGAAGAAGGGGCGGAAGATGATGACTGGGAGCGTGGCGAAGACGATCGCCAGGACCACCATGTCACGCACTGCGGGCCTTCTCCTTGGTCTCCTCCCTGCTCTCCTCCCGGTCCTCTCTGGTCCGAGCCGGCTTACGGACTGCGCCGGCGAGGATCTCTTCGAAGCGATCCATGTTGGTCGTCCAGCGGTAGGAGAGCGAAAGCCTGCGGCGCGCGTGCTCCGCCAGGCTGGCCCGCGCCTGCGCATCGCCGAGCAGGCCCGCGAGACTGTCCTCCAGCCCCTGGTCGCTCGACGCGGCGAGGAGGTCGCGGCCATGCCGGAAGCCGCCCTCGGAGAGGCCCGCGAACACCCGGTCGGTGCAGACCACGGGCACGTTCATGGCCATGGCCTCCAGCACCTTGTTCTGCACTCCCTGGGCGATCCGCAGCGGGGCCACGAACGCCCAGGCGCGGGCCAGGAACGGACGCACGTCGCCCACCGCGCCGGTCACGTGGACGCCGGCCAGCTCGGTCAGGGCGCGCACCGCCGGGGCCGGCGACCGGCCCACGATCAGGAGCTCGAGGTCGGGGAAGCGCTGGCGCAGCCGTGAAAACACGTTGCGCGCGAAGTGGACCATGCCGTCCACATTGGCGAAGTAGTCCATCTGGCCGGTGAAGACGATCGTCGGGTGCGGCGACCTGGGAAGGTCGAGCGGCCGGAAGAAATCCAGATCGACCCCGTTGGGAACCGTGGCCGCGTTCGCTTCCGGCGCGAACGCCTTGAGCACCCGGGTCTCGTTGCCGGTGGCGAGCACGATGCGCTCGAAGCGGCTCGCGAGGGACGACTCGTACGCCTGCAGGCGCCGGGCCTCCAGCGCGTAGATCGGCCGCATCGGCAGCGACGCGAAGCGCGAGTACTGCGCCCACTTGGACGAGTCCACGTCAACCATGTCGAGCACCGCCGGAGTGCCAACCTCGTGGAACGGCTCTACGTATGGCGCCATCGCGGAGCAGTAGGCGACCACCAGGTCGAAGCGCTCGTTGCGCGCCAGCTCCTCGACCCGCTGCCGCAGCTCCGCGGAGCCGAAGAACGCGAGCGTCAGCGGCCGGGAGGAGAAGATCCCGAGGGCGGCGCGCATGTAGGCACCCGTGCGTTGGACCGGGAAGACCTCGACACGCTCGCACATCTCCTCGAGCGGCGCCAGGTTTGGAACTTCCGAGTCCGCCAGCGTGAGAAGGTGGACGCGGTGCCGCTTGGAGAGCGCCCGGATCTCGTTGAAGGCCCGGATCTTGTCTCCCTTGTCCGGCGGGTAGGGAACCCGGTGACAGAGGTAGAGCAGCCGCAGCTTGGTATCAGGTCCAGAAGGTCCAGAAGCTGCCTCCCGGGCCTGCGAGTGCTGGAGCAGATTGACCGGTTCTGAGGAGACGGACGTCATCGGGCACCCCTTCCCAGGAGCACGATCCGGGCTGTGGAAAGCAGGATCGAGATGTCCAGGAACAGCGACATGTTCTTGATGTAGTAGAGGTCGTACTTGAGCTTCTCGATGGACTCTTCGAACGACGAGGCATATGGCACCTTGATCTGCGCCCATCCGGTGAGGCCGGGGCGGACCACGAGGCGCTGCCCGTAATAGGGGCTGACCTCGAGGAGCTGCTTCACGAATAGGTCCCGCTCGGGGCGCGGCCCCACCAGGCTCATATCGCCGACGAGGACGTTCCAGAACTGCGGCAGCTCGTCCAGCCGCGTCGTGCGGATGAACTTGCCCACGCGGGTGACCCGCGGGTCCCCCTGCGTGGCCCAGACCGGCCCGTCCTTCTCCGCGTCGGTGCGCATGGAGCGGAACTTGTAGACCATGAACGGCTGGCGCCCGCGGCCAATGCGCTCCTGCCGGAAGAAGATCGGCCCCGGAGAATCGAGCTTGACCGCAATCGCCACCAGCATCATGAACGGTAGAGCAAGGATCAGGCCTACCGAGGCGGCGATGATGTCCAGGAGCCGCTTCGAGAAGAGCACGCCGCGCGATACCACGAAGCCGTCCGAAAAAATCAGCCACGACTTGCGCAGCCCCTCGACCATGATCTTGCCGGTGAGCTGCTCGTAGTAGCTCGACCCCTCCTGCACGCGGATGCCCGAGGTCTTGCACTCCAGCAGCGAGTCCATGCTGACCCGTCCGCGGTAGTCGAGGGCAGCGACCACGACCCGGGTCACGCCGTGCTGGCGCGCGAGCTCGCAGGCCTGCGAGGTGGTGCCGATCACCCGCGGGTTGAGCAGGCTCACGCCCTGGAGCTTGGGGTCGTCGTCGAGGAAGCCGACGACGCGGAAGCCGAGGTGCTTGCGGCTGAGCGTCTCGCGAGCGATGTCGATCGCCTTCTCGTCCGTACCGACGATGAGCACGCGCTCGGCGAACTTGTCCGTGTTGAGCATCCAGCGCAGGAGCACGCGCCAGGAAGTCACCGCCACGATGGTGAAGAGGAAGGCGATGAAGAAGACGCCGCGCCCGGCCTGAAGCGAGGGGAACAGGAAGAAGACGGCCGTCAGCGCCAGCGCGCCGAGCGTGAAGGCGCGCAGCAGCGCAACCGTGAGCTGGCGCACCGTCAGGCGCTCGCCGAAATCGTAAAGGCCGTTGATGTACAGGCTCAGCAGGCCGACGATCATGAACGCCAGGCTCTCCTGGATCACGACCGGCATCGGCGGCGGGGCCCCTGGCCCGAGCCCCAGACGCACCTGCGTGGCCAACGCGAACGCCGAGGACAGAAGGAACCCCTCCATCGCCAGGGACATCGCGGCCTTGCCTGACCAGTAGCGGCTGAAGATGCGGATCATGGGTCTTTCGACTCGTCTTCAGTAGTACTGCCGATAGCTCCGCTTGGACATGCGCACGCCGTTGAGCACCATGCCGATCGTCTTTTCCGGCCCGAGCGTCGCCAGCGTCTTCTCGATGGCTCGGCGCGGCGTCTGCCCGGCGCGCACCACGACCACGGCGCCATCCGAGCGCGCCGCGAGGGCGCGGGCGCTGGCCAGGTAGGCCATGGGCGGCGAATCGATCACCACGATCTCGTAGGCCGAGCGCGCCTCGGTCAAGACCTCGGACATCCGCCGGCCGGAGATCAGGTCGCCGGCCACGTCCGAAGAGCCGGAGAGGAGGAGCGAGAGGCTGGTGTTCGCGACCGGCAGCACCACCTCGGAGAGCGCGGCTTCCTTCTCCAGCACCTGCCGCAGGCCGCGGCTCACGTCTGGCTCGCCGTGCAGATAGCTATGGAGCTGCGGCCGCCAGAGGTCCGCTTCGATCAGCAGCACCCGCCGCTCCTCGCCGCGGGTGAGGGTCAGCGCGAGGTTGAGGCTGGTGAGCGTCTTGCCCGCGGCCTCTTCCGGGCTGGTGACCGTGAGGATGTAGCCCCGCGTGCCGATCGGGCTGAGCCGCTCCTCGACCTGCACCGCCAGCGTCCGGTACTGCTCCGCGGCGAACGATGGCGGATCGAGGTGCAGGAAGATGGGGGCATCCTCCCTGAGCCGGACTGCGCTCTTGGGCATCGTCGTTATCTTCTCCACGCTGCGCAGCGGCAGATCCATGTCAGCTTCTCCTGAAACGGCCGTAGGCGGCGGCCCGGAAAAGCTCTCCGGAGCCGCCGGTTTGCGGGGTCATCTGGGGAATCGTTGCGAGCACATGCACTCCGGGGAAGGCGTTCTGGAGCGCGTCGCCCTCGGCGAACGTCGAGTCCGTCTGCTCGCGCAGGAACGCGGAGACCATGCCGAGCAGCGTGCCGCCGGCCAGGCCGATCACCAGGAACAGCAGCCGGTTCGGCGAGTAGGGGTCCGCGGGCGGGATCGCCTTCTCCAGGATGTTGAACTGCTCGCTCTGCCGGCTCTTCTCCAGATTTTCGGCGAGCTTGGCGTCGATCCGCTTGGCGAGCAGGCTCTCGTAGGACCTCTGGATGTTGTCGTAGTCGCGGGTCAGCGATAGGAGCTGCTGCTCGACGCGCGGCACGTTCTCCAGCCGCACCTGGGTGTTGCCGATGTCGGCCAGGATGCGCGCACGCTCACCTTGCAGGGAGCGGATCTCCATGTCCACGGCCTCGACTTGGGCGAGCAGCCTGGGATCGGCGCGGGGCGTGTAGGTCTGGGGAGGCGGCGGCATGGCCGGCGCCTCGCTGACATCGATCTGCTGTCCGCGCTCGATCTTGCGCACCTGCTCGATCTCGGCTTCGAGGCGGATGACGTCCGGGTGCTGGGCGGTGTAGCGGCTGCGCAGCTCCGCGAGCTGGGCCTGGAGCTGCTCCAGGCGGGTCGGAGCCTTGGGTCCCGACGGCGCCGACGGCATCTGCACCTGCGGCACTGGGACCGGCCGGCTGAGCTCGGCGATCTCGCGCTGCAGGATGATCTTGCGCGTCTCGGCCTTGTCGAGCGCGTCCATGTTGATCTCCAGCTTGTCCTGGAGCTGGCCCACGGCCTGGAGGTTCGTGTCGCGCTGCTCCGGGAGCTGGCCCATGTACTGGCTCTTGAAGGCGGCGATCTTCGCCTCCTGCAGCTCCAGCTTCTGCTTGGTCTCCGCGAGCTCGGCCTCGAGGAAGGAGGAGGTCCCCTGGGCCTGGTTCTCGCGCAGCTTCAGGTTTTCCAGGATGAACAGCTCGGCCACCCGGTTCGCGGTGTTGGCCGCCTTGACCGGGTCCGGATCCTTGAAGAAGATCGTGAAGACGCTGTCACCCTTCTTCGCCACCGTCAGGTTGGCGCGCGCCACGCCGACGACGTTCTCGATGGGCTCCATCGTCCGGAGCTCGGGGTAGAGGTTCATCTCCTCGACGATGCGCTCCAGGTTGGAACGGTTGGTGATCTGCTGCTCGATGGTGCTCAGCCGCTCTTCCATCCCCGAGGTCACCGTCGCCTTCACGTAGTCGGCCGGGACTTTCTGTTTTTCCACCATCACGAGCGTGCTGGCGCGGTAGATGGGCGTCATCAGGCGGAGGGCGCCCCAGGCCGCGGCCAGGCCCAGGAGGACCGGCACGATCAGCCATAGCGGACGGCGGCGGACGGCCCGGAGCAGGTCACTGAGCGTCAGGTTGTTCATCTTCGGGCACCTCTTGACGGGCGGGGTTCTGGGGCTCTTCGCCGCTGCGGTAGAGCTGGAGCGCCAAGCCCACGAAATAGCGCGAGTAGGAAAGGTCTTCGAAAGGTGCGATCCGCGACTCCTGCCAGATACGGGAGTAGCCGCCGGTGAGCCGCGCGATGGTGCTGAAGCTCCAGCTCAACCGGGCGCCGCCGGTCACGGACTCCAGAATGCGGTCCTCGGGAACGACGGCAGGATCGGCCTCCAGGTCGTTCTCCAGGTCGTCGTAGCGCGAGAAGCTGCCGTCCAGTCCGAGGACGAGCCGGCGCCCGATGTTCGTGGACAAGCCGGCGGAGACGTTGTCCATTTCGGTGGCCCGGCCCAGGCCGGCGCCGGCGGAGACGTCGTGGCGCAGGCCCACGTTCCAGGCGAAGAGCTCGAGCTGGCGGGAGAGATCCAGCCCGCCGCGCCAGCCGGTCCGCTCGAAATCCTCGTCGATCCGGGTGGGCTCGTTTTCGGCCGGGTTGACCGGATCGGGGATCAGGAGCGTGCGGGTCGAGTCCACGGCGAACATTCCCGCCTCCACGTGGAAGCGGCCATCGCGGAGGAACGGCTGCTGCCAGGAGACGCTGAGCGTCTGGACGTCCGCCGCCTGATCGATCAGGTTGCCGCCGAGGCCAGGCCGCTCCCGCTCGCCGAAATCGTAGTTCCCGGCCGTGGCGACGAAGTCGAGGCGGCGGTCCTGCGCCAGCTCGGTGCCGATACCGATGCGGGCGCTCAGCGTCTCCGTGTCGGAAAGGTCGCTCTCCTCGAACGTGCGCAGGGTATGCGCGGCACCGAGGAGCAGCGAAGTCCGGCGGGTGAGCGTCTGAGCGAGCCCGATGTCCAGAGCGTGGGTGAGCTGGTCGCCGCGGCGCGTCACCGCGACGGGCTCACCCACGAGATAGGGTGAGTAGAGATCCAGGCCCGGGCTCGACAGCAGCCGCTCGCGCACCTGCATCGACAGGCGCCGGGTCAGGTTGCCGGACAGGCCGAAGTCGAGGCGGTGGGTCGTCCCGTGCGTCTCGGACTCGTCGAGGACCCATTCATAGGAAGGCGAGTAGCCGAGGGCCAGCAGCCAGCGCGGCAGCTGGTACGAGAGGCGAAGATTGAAGCCGGTACGGGCCACGTTCTCCTCACCATCGTCCTCGAGGCCAGGCTCGTCCAGCTGCTGGACCTGGTCGTAATTGCCGTCGCTGCGCACGGTCCCTTCCGCATCCAATACGACGCGGAAGTCGCCGGCGGACGCCGGGACGGCGAAGGCGGCCAGGAACAGTGCGAGGAGGATCCCGGCCTTGAGTCTATCTACACCTGTCAAGATCCCCATGAAACCCTTTCTCTCCATCCCGTAAGGGCCGCCTACTACAAAAGAAACACCAAAAGAAAAACGACCGAGCACAGACCTGTCGGCGCTGGCCGGTTCTTGAGGCAAGAGCCAAGGCTCCCTCGGAACGAACGGCTGAGAAGACATCTCTCAGTGAGCGCTTGCGGCCAGCAGAACCTCAACCGTCCCGACTTCCGATACTGAATCCTTCGATGCGATCTGCCGGTCCCTAGATGCTAAGGACCTACTGCTACATCGATCCAACGTTCGATCCAGGTCAAGGTGCAAGAGGGGTGCCAGAAAGGTTCCAGAGAGGTGACCGCGACCCCGTGAGCCTCGCGGATGATCCTCCTGTGTATGTTTTTCCAGCGATACCCACGGAAGTGAGTCCCGCTCAAGGAAAAATCAAGCCGCTCAGGGAAAAACGAGGGTGTCGCCGGGCTGCAGAATGATGTTGTCCTGGGGGCGCTTGCCGGAAATGATCGTCTTGAGCTCGATCTCGAAGCGCTTGTCGGGGTTGCCGCCCTTGTCCTTGCTCTCCCGGTTGTCGCGCAGCACGATCACCTTGCCCTTGGCATAAGGGGTCAGCCCGCCGGCCATGGCCAGGATCTGCATGAGCTTGGCGCGCGGCTGGAGATCGAAGGAGCCGGGCGTCTTGACCTCGCCGGTGACGAACACCTTGCGCGAGTTGATCTCCTTGATGACCACCGACACCTCGGGCGCCGTGACGTACTTCTTGAAGTCCTGGGCCAGTTGCTCCTTGAGGGCCAGCGGAGTCATCCCCGCGGCCTGGATATCGCCGAGGAGCGGGACGGACACCCGACCGTCCGGCCGCACCGGAACGGAGACGCTGAGCTCCGGGCTCTTCCAGACCGAGATCTCGATCACGTCACCGACCCCGATGGCATAGGCGTTCGGCGGATCCTCCTCGCTGCGGATGACGACCTGGGCCGGCAGGGGGGATACGCTCACCACGGCCAAGGCGAGGATCAGGATGGCGGGGAGTACGATGGCCTTCATAGATTCTTCTCCACGGATAAACGTATAGCTGGGTCGTTCCGGAACAACCTGTTGCGGGATGTGCAAGAAGCGTACCCCTCACCCCCCTGGCTCGCCAGTTGCATCCGCGTCGCGGCATGAAAAAGCGACTGCTCGACTGGATCGTCTGCCCCAACTGTGGAGAGCGTCCACGGCTCCAGGTCTTCCAGGAAGACCGGATTCCGCTCCCCTCCCCAGTCAGCGCGCCGGCCTGCTCGTATTACTGCGGCCGGCACGACATCGCGAGCCCGCAGACGATCCTGCCGCCCCCGGATTGCAACTCCTGCTACCAGGAGGAGATCCTGGAGGCGATGTTCTCCTGCACCTGCGGCCTCGCCTACCCGGTGATCGACGGCATCCCGCGGCTGATCCGCAACGCGAGGGAGGAGTACCCGGAGTTCTTCGCCCGCCACGGCGTGACCGAAGGCGCGAAGCCCACCGCTGCCGCTCCGGCCGCCGACCGCCGCAGCTACAAGAGCTTCGGCCGCCAGTGGCAGATCTACCGCGAAGGGGATGCCACCTGGTTCAAGGACGATCACGACCTGCGCAAGCGCGAGTTCCTCTACAACCTGCAGACCACGCCCGAAGAGCTGTCCGGCTCGACCGTGCTCGACGGCGGCTGCGGCAACGGCGAGCTCACCCGCTCCTTCGCGGAATACGGTCCCGAAGTGGTGGCCATGGACTTCAGCCGCAGCGTGGAAGGGGCAAGGCGGCGGCTGTTCGAAAAGGGATTTCCCGTCTCCCACCGGGTCCATCATTTACAAGGCAACGTCCTGGAGCTGCCCCTCCTGGCGCGCAGCTTCGACATGGTCCACTCGTCCGGAGTGCTGCACCACACGCCGAGCACCTACCGCGCCTTCCGCTCGATCAGCAAGGCGGTGAAGCCGGGAGGCAAGCTCTACATCCAGCTCTACCGCCGCCGTCCGGCCTGGATCCACGCGGTCAACGTCACCCTGCGGGCGGTGACGACGCGGATACCGATGGGCCTCCTCTACGGCCTCTGCTACGTGGCGACGCCTCTGCACTCGGGGCTCTCGCGGCTGATGCACCGCCTGCGCGGAGAATCCGCCCCGCCGCAGGCCACCGCCCGCGAGCGCGCCGTGCAGATGTTCGACAACTACAGCCCCAAGTACCAGTACCGGCACACCGTCCCCGAGATCATGGACCTCTTCCGCAGCGAAGCGTTCGAGGACCTGAAGGACGTGACCCTCGACAACGAAGCGAGGCACATGCTGGCGGTTCTGGGAAAAAAGGCGCTGGCTCCGGCAGCCGAGGCGGCGAAAGAGTCGGCCCGGGCTACGACGTTGACGCAGCAGCCGGCGTAGCTCCCCCCTGGGGAAAAATCAATCGATGAACTTCCGGTGCCACTCCTCCAGCACGAGGAGCTGCCACAGCACGCGATGGTGGTCCTGCTTCCCCTCCATGTGCTCGGACATCATTCCGCGCACGACCTCGGGCCGGAAGTAGCCGCGCCCCAAGTGGCGGTCGCTCCCCAGGACCTCCGCCACGTAGGGCCGCATCTCCCCCTGGAACATGCGGGCGAGCGGTGTGGGGAAGCCCATCTTGCCGCGGTGCAGGATCTCGTGCGGCAGGTGCTTCTCCATCGCCTTCTTGAGGATGTACTTCGTGGTCCAACCCTTGATCCGGTAGCGCGGCGGGATTCGGCCGCCGAGCTCCACCAGCCGATGGTCGAGGAACGGCACGCGCAGCTCCACTCCGCTCGCCATGGTCATCTTGTCGGCCTTGACCAGCAGGTCGTCCGGCAGCCAGCTCTTCACGTCGAGGTACATCATCTGGAGCAGCGGATCGAGGCCCTTGGCTTTCTCGTAATAGGGCTGCACCAAGCCAGGCATGCCGTGGCCATTGAAAAGATTTCTTATCTCCGGCCGATAGAGCGCCTCTTTGACAGGAGTCTCGTAAAAAGAGACGCCGAGATACCGATCCTGTAAGGGCTGGTCGGATAGCGTGGTGTACTTGTTCCACTTGCCGCCGAGCTGGTTCAATGCGGGATTGATCAAATTCTGACGGAGCGCCGCCGGCAGCCTCCGGTAGCGCTCCAGGGTCTGCATGTACTTGTAGATCGGATAGCCGCCGAAGACCTCGTCCGAGCCCTCGCCGGAGAGGACGACGGTGACGTCCTCGCGCGCCAGCTTCGCCACGAAATAGAGGGAGATCGCTGCCGATTCGGTGACCGGCTCGTCCATGTGCCAGACGAGCGACGGGATGAAATCCTGGAACTCCTTCGGCGTGACGAAGACCTCGCGGTGCCGGGTCTGGAACTTCTCCGCGATCATCCGCGCGTAGCGGGTCTCGTCGTAGGCGGGCCCGAAGTCGTAGGCCACCGTGAAAGTGCGGATGTCGCGAATGCCCATCTCGTGCATCAGGGCCACGACCGCGCTCGAATCGATGCCGCCGGAGAGGAACACGCCCAGGGGGACGTCGCTCCTGAGCTGAATTTTCACCGAATCGCGCAGCAGCTCGAGCGCCTGCGCCACGCACTCCTCCTCGGAGAGGTGCTCGGGCTCGGGCTTCAAATCCCAGTACTGGCGGAGGCGCAGCCCCTCGGGATCGATCGTCATGCACCATCCGGGCTGCAGCTTCTCGATCCCCTGAAAGAGCGTCTGCTCGGTGGGCACATAGCCGACGCTCATGTAGGCATCGAGCATGTCGAGGTTGACGCCGGGCTTGCGGTCCGACGTGGCGAGCAGCGCCTTGACCTCGGAGGCGAAGCGGATGCCGTCTGAGTCCAGGGTGTAGTAGAGCGGCTTGATGCCCAGCCGGTCGCGGGCGATGAACAGGGCCTGGCGGCGCTTGTCCCAGATGGCGAAGGCGAACATGCCGTTCAGCCGTTCCAGGCACGCCTCGCCGAGCACGTCCCAGAGGCGGAGGATGACCTCCGTATCCGTGGTGGTGCGGAACGAGTGGCCCTGAGCCTGCAGCTCGGCGCGGAGCTCGACGAAGTTGTAGACCTCGCCGTTGAAGACGATGCAGGACTGCCCGTCCTCGCTCCACATGGGGTTGCGCCCACGCGAGGACGTATCCAGGATGGTCAGCCGTTTGTGGGCGAGCCCCAGGGGACCTTCGTTGAAATAACCCTCGTCATCCGGCCCGCGATGGGCGAGGCAAGCCCCCATGGTCCGGACCTCGCCCGGCTCCACCGGCCGCGCCGACCGGAAGCGGTAGATCCCCGCGATGCCACACATGCATTCGTCTCCTAGCGGTTTGGGCGGACTCCGCCCATGGAGGGGAGGCACTAGCAAGAATGACGCCCGGACCGCTTCCCGGCGCGGGCGAGCCCTCCCCGGCGTGAGCGGCGTGCTCCCCGGCAGGGACAGCGAGCTCCCCGGCGGGGACAGCGCCCTCCCCGAGGTTTTCAGCGCCCTCCCAGCTCGTCCCAAGCGGCGAAGGCCGCGATCAGCCCTGCGCGGGAGACGGCCACTCCACGCCCTCTTGGAAGATCACATCGAAGTGGCTGACCCACTCGCCTCTCTCGATCAGGAATCGATCATCTTCCGGATAGAACACGGCGCGGGTGATGTCGTCTCCGGCGAACTGGCGGATCGCCTCTTCGGATTCCCACAAGGTCAGGAGCAGGAACTCCGCCCGCCCTTCGGACACGCTCCGGAGAGCGAGCACGCCGCGGTTTCCCGGCGTGGCGCGGTATTCGTGGAAGCCGGTCTTCTCCAGATATTCGACGTAGGCGTCCGCGTCCTCGGCCTTTGTAACTCCTCGCCAGGTTCGCGCGATCATGATTGTTTCCTTGATGTCCTTTTCAGGAGAGAGCCTTGACCGCCATCCTGTCCTCGGCCGCGGCTGGTGCCAGCCCTGCGATCACTCCCAGGAGCTGCTCCCGGACAGTCTCGCGCGAGTAGTCGGAGGCCAGGCGGCGCCGGCCGCTCTCGGCCAGACGCTGGCGGGCGACAGGGTCTTCGAGCAGCTCCTCGATGGCGTGCACCCACTCGATGGGATGCGTGCCCACGAGGCGGAAGTCCTCTCCCTGACGGCCCGAGGTTCCGGCCACGGCCCAGGGGGTCGCCACCACCGGCACACCCACGGCCCAGGCCTCCAGCACTTTGATCGGCACGCCCGAGCCGCAGCGCATGGGAGCAAGCGAGAGCGTGGCCTGGGAGATTACCGAGCGCATGTCGCGCGGGGACTCGATCAGCTTGACCCCGGCGCGCTCGATCTCGCGGCGGATGGCCGCGGCCGGCCGCTCCCCCGCCACCACGATCCGGATGTCCGGCCGCACCCGCCGGAGCGAGGGCCAGACATCGCGCAGCCACCAGGTGACCGCGTCCACGTTCACGAAGTAGCCGAGGTTGCCGGTCATGACCAGGACCGGCCCCTTGTCCCCCTCGCGCCAGAGCTTCTCCCGCTCCTCCGGCGGCTCGACCCGGCGCTCGCGCACGGACAGGCGCACCACCGAGACCCGCGCCGCCAGCTCCGGAGGGAGGCGGTTGATCAGCGCCTGCCGGTCCCGCTCGCAGACCACGAGCACGCCGGCCGCCCGCTCGGCGAGCTTGCGCTCCCCCACGGAGAGCAGCCGCGCCTCCAGCTTGAGCAGCGGACGCAGCCAGACCCGGTCCACCTCGGCGCGCAGGGAAAAGTTGAGCGACAGGCTGTCGATCAGGTCCACGAGCAGCGGCGTCTCGCCGAAATCCTCCAGGTGGACAGCCAGGCGGACGAGCTGCAGGATGCCCAGGTCCATCTTCGGCGCCAGCTCCCGCAGCTTCCGCCCGAGGTCGGGCTGGTAGAAGAGACCGCTCTGGAGAGGCAGGTTCTTCGCCAGGACCCGGCCCATGCCGAAGAGGGAGGTGGCGCCGCGGGTCGGACGGTAGAGCTCGACCTTGTACGGCGCCACGGAGGGAGGAGAGGGCTGCCCCGGCCCGGGCTCCGGGGTGAGCAGCGTCACCTCGTGCTCGGAGGCGAGGAAGTCGAGCATCTGCACCGCGCGCATCTGGTCGCCCCGCCGGGGCGGCCAGGGATAGCGCGAGGTGACGAGAAGGATCTTCAAGGCTTCGGAATCACACCAGCTTCAGGATATGGCCGAGCTTGTCGCGCTTGGTCCTGAGATAGGCGCGGCTGGTGTCCGTCGGCGGGATTTCGAGCGGCACGCGCTCGACGATCTCCAGCCCATAGCCGTTCAGGGCGATGTACTTGTGCGGATTGTTCGTCATCAGCCGCATCCTGCGCACGCCGAGGTCGCGGAGGATCTGGGCGCCGACGCCGTACTCGCGATGATCGGGCCGGAAGCCGAGGCGCTCGTTGGCCTCGACCGTGTCGTGCCCCTGGTCCTGGAGCTCGTAGGCGCGCAGCTTGTTCATGAGGCCGATGCCGCGCCCCTCCTGGAGGAGGTAGAGGAGCACGCCCTTGCCCTCCTCGGCGATCGTCTCCAGCGCGCGCTCGAGCTGCACGCCGCAGTCGCAGCGCGCGGAGCCGAAGACGTCGCCGGTCAGGCACTGGCTGTGGACGCGCACCAGCGTCGGCTCTTCGGCCTCGACGGCGCCCATGACCAGTGCCACGTTCTCGTCGCCGGTCACGTCGGAGCGGTAGGCGTGGATCTGGAAGTCGCCGAAGGCGGTGGGCAGCCGCGGCGAGGCCACCTTGCGCACCAGGGTCTCGTGCTGGAGCCGGTAGCCGATCAGGTCGGCGACCGTGACCATGAGGAGGCCGTGCTCGCTGGCGAATTTCGTGAGGTCGGGCACGCGGGCCATGGTGCCGTCGTCGTTCATGATCTCGCAGATCACGCCTGCTGGCTCGAGACCGGCGAGGCGCATGAGGTCGACCGCTGCTTCGGTATGCCCCGGCCGCTCGAGGACACCGTCCGAGCGGGCGCGTAGCGGAAAGACGTGCCCAGGCTGGACGAGATCGGCGCGGCCCCTCGCCGGATCGGCGGCCACACGGATCGTGTGGGAACGGTCGGCGGCCGAGATGCCGGTCGTGACGCCGTGACGTGCCTCGATCGAGACGGTGAAGGCCGTCCCAAGTGGAGCGGTGTTCTTGGTGGCCATCGGCGGCAGGCCAAGCTCGTCGCAGCGGCGCCCGTCCAGCGCCAGGCAGATGAGCCCGCGCCCGTAGCGGGCCATGAAGTTCACCGCTTCCGGGGTGGCGAACTCGGCCGCGATCGTCAGGTCGCCCTCGTTCTCGCGGCTGCGGTCGTCGACGACGACGACGAAACGCCCCTCACGGAGCTGTTCGATCGCTGCCTCCACGGAGACGAAGGGCGCCTCAGACGCTGGCGCGACCCGCAGGTGATCGCGCCGCGGCGCTGCCGCGGCGGCCGTGCTCTCCGTGCTCAATGGGTGCGCGAAAGACGCCAACCCGCTCCCTTCCGAGAAACTTGATCGAACAACCGAACTTATAGCTGTACACTTGCACGCATGTCAAGCCCGACCGATCGGCGTCTCGCTCGCGGAGCCGAGACCCGCGAGTCGATCCTGCAGGCGGCGAGCGATCTGCTGCTCACCGGCGTCGCCGGTACCACCATGCGTGCGGTGGCCGAGCGTGCGGGCGTGCCCATCTCGCTCGTGCACTACCACTTCAAGAGCAAGCGACAGCTCCTGCGCGAGGTGCTCAAACGCCAGAACGAGACGGCGCTCGCACGGCGTCGCGCCGCAACCCAGCCCGACGGCGAGCTGGCCGTCGACTGGCATGCGTCGATCGTCGACCTACGCACCGACCTGCGCGCCGGCAATGCCCGCATCCTCTGGGAGCTCTGGGTCGCGGCGCTCGAGGACGAGGATCTCGCGGAGCTCTGGCGCGATGCGATTGGCAGCTGGCACGACCTGCTCGACGATGCGGTGTCGAGTTCGCTCGAGGCATCTGGAGCCGATCTACCGATCGAGCCGCGCCTCATCGCGGCGCTCGTGACCTGCACCCTGCTCGGCGCGGAGGCAGCCCGACTCGGTGCGATCCCGGAGGACCAGCTTCCGGTGCTCGAGGCGCTCGAGGCGCTCGCCGCGATCGCGCAGCCGATCGTTAAGCAACGCTGACGTGGCACCTCCCCGCGAAGGCTGGGCAGTCCCCAGCCGAGCGAGACGCGGCTCGTGCAACGAACGAGTGCACCGGGCCGGTGGAGGCTGCACGCTGACCACATGGTGGAGCGCCAGCGGATGAGCCTTGACCCCGACGCCGCCGCGCTCGTGGCACAAGCGGAGGCGGCGGGCATCCGATATCCCGACCTCGGCATCACCGAGGCGCGCCGGCTTGCTGCCACAGTCCAGCGCCCGTCCGGACCCGAGCTCTTCGACGTGCAGGACCGGAAGTGCCCAGGACCGCGGGGACTGATC
>JAXDKG010000049.1:0-66259 GCA_034667225.1 Acidobacteriota bacterium | reverse complement strand
ACATTATTGGACTGTATTTGAATCCCCCAGCTCACGCGGCGGTCTTTTGTGTGGATGAGAAGACGGCGATCCAAGCGTTGGATCGGCTCGATCCGGTGCTGCCCTTTTCGCCAGGCCGTGCTGAACGGCATGGCTTCGAGTACTACCGGCATGGCACCTTGTCTCTATATGCGGCGTTCGATACGCAGACTGGAGAAGTGTTGGGCAAGACAGCAGACCGCCACACTTCGGCCGAGTTCGTTGCTTTCCTGGTCGACATCGTTGCCCACCAGCCAGAAGGGCGCGAAATCCACGTCATCGTCGAGAACCTCTCAGCCCATAAGACACAGAAGGTAAGGGATTTCTTGGCCACTCATCCCACAGTCCAAATGCACTACACGCCAACTTACTCTTCTTGGCTGAACCAGGTAGAACTCTGGTTCGCCAAGGTCGAGCGTCACGTTATTGCTCGCGGCGTCTTTACCTCGGTCAAAGATCTGGCTCGCAAACTGATGCGGTACATCCGCCGCTACAACAAAGCACCAAAGCCCGTGAAATGGACCTACCGGAACGTGCACCACCGCATCAGTCCAGAATCAGCCGTTACAGGCCACTAGCACAAGGGGAGTTCGAAGAATTTCTGTTTGAAATGGATGATGTGATTGAAGATCTTGTCGGTGACGCGAGTGCCCGTGGTTTCGACCTTGACTTCTCATTGGAAAGCCTCGATGTGCTCGAAAGATATCTATCTTCCCTCAAGAGTGAAGTTTTGATAGGCTATTCCGATCTGGATATCGAGTTTTGTCCAAGCGAAGTGGTAGATAACTTCTTGCATGATGAACGTTTCGGTTTGCTGCGATCGGCTGTCGAGGCGCCGCCGGGGACGGTGACCGACCTACGGCAGCCGCAACAATGAATGAAGAGGAGAGGGCTAGTGACTCTAGAAGAGCTTTACGACCTGATTGGCTCGGCTCGTTGGTTCTCAGAGCTCGGGAGATTCGAGCCAAGTTCAGGCTTTGTTGCTATCCGCTCGCTGGAGCCGTGGGCATATCCAGACAGGCCCTTGGATGAACAGACCCAGCGAATTGCCGATGCCATGGATTGGTTGCCAACAAGCCGAGATCAGGAAGACCCTATTCATGGTGAGAATTTGAAGAAGCTTACCGTGAGTAATAGCCAAGCTGATGCCATAAGGCAAGCATCCTTGTACGTCCAAAAGCTTGTACTTCGATCGCTCAGAAGAGCAACAAGCCCACATCTTCGCGTCGGCGCGCACGATTTCACCGAGGCTGCCAAAGGTGCTGCACAATCCGCAGTCCGCCAAGCTGTGCTTGAGATTTCTCTCGCGATTCAAGATCCCTTCTGGGTACAACTCATCTCAATTTATGGTAACGGAAATTGGCCCTGTGGCCTGTTACCCCGTCGCGTCGTTGTCGTCTTTTGAGCTGTCATCTGACTCCTTGCCGGAAGCTGCCAGTGACTCCGCCGGCCTGGGGACAGTCGCTGCTCCAGGGGAGTGTCGCTTTTGAGAACCTGGAATGACCCGCGCTTTGAGTCTGCCATCGAGTATCCTTACCAATCTGAAAATCAAAAGATTAGGGTGTGGAATGTCTATCGGATGAGATACCCAGGTGGACAGGTAGTAGAAGAGAAGTGGACCGAGAACGCTGGAATGTGGGTCGAGCAGGTCACTCCTTATGAGCGAGTTTACCACTGCAGTCACGGAATGGCCAACCCACCTGATTTCGAGTCTCTCGTATTCAGGGTATCCATTAACAATAAGGATAACTCAGAGCCAGTGACGTCTTGACAGCCATCAACAGGCAGGCCATCTCCTCCCAAGGCAGTGAACAGACGGCCACAGGATGTCGCTGTAGCCCCACGCCGCCACCGGCGCAGAGCGGAGTTCTCGTTGCGCGGACGATGGAAGAGCTCGAGAGAATAGTGGAGATGCCATGAAGAACATAATCGTCATCACTCCGAAGCGTCTCTCGAAAGATGATGTCAGGAAATTTGCCCTGCAGCAAGGCGGGTTTTGGGACGACGACCCGACAACACGGGGCAAGAGGCTATCCCCACGGGGCAAGAGGCAATTCCCATGGGGCGGGAGGCTCCCACTGCAGGGCGAAAGACTCCCGCCGCGGGGCGGCACTCCAGTGGTAGTCGGCCTCTCGGACTACCTCGTGATCTGCGTAGTAAGGATTCATCCGAGCCCATGCCCCGCCTTCGACACTTGAATCAAGAGCTGCCGGAACACTCCCCTGGCACTTGTGGGCCGGCGGGGAACCCAGACGCTCTACCGCTCCGACCGCGAGAACCGGATCACGGAAGTCGAGAAGTCCGGTCTGGTCATCCAGCGGCTCCAATACGACGAGAATGGCAACAAGCGCTTCGACACCGACGCCAACGGCAACGTTACCGGATGGGAATATGATGAGCGCAACCTGGTGACGACCGAGAACCGGCCGCTCGCGGCCATCACGAAATACCGGCTCGACCACGGGCGACGACCTGCGGACGATCGCCACGACCTACGATGCGAACAACAACCCGCTGACCGTCACCGAGACCTACGACGGTCCGGCGGGCTCGGCGGTGACCACTCACACCTACGATGCCTTCGACAGGCTTGGGAGCGTGACCGACCGGTTCGGCGAGAAGCTCGTCTACACCTACGACGCCAACGGCAACCGCGCGACGCTGGCCGATCCGGACGACAAGGTCACACGCTACACCTACGATGCTCTGAACCGGACCACGTCGGTGACCGTCGCGGGTGCTGGTGTCACCAATTACGAATACTTCCGCGACAGCCGCCTCAAGCGGGTCACCTATCCGAATGCGACCGTCGCCTCCTCCACCTACGACGCGGCGGGACGGGTAGCGACCATGGACAACCGGCTGAGTCCGAGCGTCGCGCAGCCGCTCTCCGCCTTCACCTACACGTACGACAAGAACGGCAACCGAACGCGCCAGGTCGAGACGCGCGGGGCGGTGGCGGAGACCACGGATTACGGCTATGACGACGCCGACCGGCTCTTGGAGGTCACCTATCCGGACAAGAAAGTGAACTACACCTACGATGGCGTGGGCAACCGCCTGACCGAGACCACCCGCGCTACGGCGGGAACGGTCCTCTCCGAGAAGACCTTCATCTACGATGTGCGGGACCGACTGCAGTCGGTAGACGACGCGCAGAACCCTTCGCTCGACACCACCTTCGGTTACGACCTGAACGGCAACCAGATCGGGCTGTTCCTCAGCGAGGACCCGTTCGCCGGCGAGGTCAACACTCCGCCGTCGCTGCACCGGTATCTCTATGCGTACGTGAACCCGATGGTCTATTGGGATCCAGACGGCCAACAGTTCAAGGGCACGAAGAAGCCGGAGGAGAAACCTTTCTTTGCGCAGGACCGGGCGCGGGTGCTGACCGATCCGAAAGAAAAAGCTCCCGCCGGTTGGACGGTGACTACGTTGGGGGACGGCACGCGGCTCGCCACTCCCCCCAAACCACCAGCCCCGCCCAAGCCGGAAGAGGAAGAGGAATCCGGCATCGTCGATTGGGTCCTCGGCTTCTTCAAGGTAGGGGAGACAAAACAGAACGCGGAGAGGACGATCGAAGAAGGCAAGAAGCTGAACCAGAACCTCGACGAGGGGACTCACCGAAGCTGCCGCGTGGATGAAGAGGCCCTGGTGGAGCGGGAGTCCATCAGGACTCTCGGGGACGTCAATGGTGGACTTCCCCATGTTGGCGAAACGACGAGGCAGGCTGGAGAAACAGCGAAGGCGGCTGGCAGGACCGCGGCGTCCGCCGAGGAGGGGGTCAGCCGTGCTACTCTGGTTGGAGGGGTCCTCGGCGCCCTGAAACGTAAATTGCTACGCAGCCTCTTCGAAGAAGGTGTTGAGGAAGTTGCCGAAGAGGCCGTCGAACAAACGGCAAAAACAGCGGCGAGAGAGGGGGTTGAGCAAGGTGCTAAGAAGGCAACCAAGGGCGCTTTGGGGAAGCTCATCAAAGTCGACAAGCCCGATCTGGCAGCAGATGCACTTGCAGAACGTCTCGGTGGTCAATCCAGAGTCAGATTTGAGCTTGATCCCAAAGGGCGCGAGTTCGACGCTGTCAGCGATCTTTATGTAGCGCAGACCAAGCCAGAAAATTTTGTCCTGGGAAGCTCCTTCCCTGAACTGGCGAAAGCGACCTTCGAAAAAGCATTGGCAACTGGCCGTACTCCATACTTCCACTTCGAGAACCCTCCGTCGGCCGACGTGATGAGAAAGCTGGCAGAGTATGCTGAGCGGTATGGTGTCAAGCCTGTCATCGACCTGAAACCTCTGAGGTGACGATGTACGAATTTCATGGCTGGTTTGGTGTTCGGGAGTCCGTGCGCGACATTGACGAGGGTGGCCTCGAAGCGATCATACGATCTATTCGGCAGCTCATCGACTCCTTCGCATGGGGAGCGGGATACTGCGCTCTCCACGTGATCAATGGTGAATACTTCGTCCTGACAGCAGGACTGAGGAATCATCGAGGAGAGGAGGCTCACGACCTCGCTTCGCTTTTCAGCTTTCTGGCTCACGAAGCCCCTGGTTCTTACGGTCTCCTATATTGGAGGGACGACGAGGACAAGAGCCCACCGGGCCCGCTCTTCTATAGAGTTCGGGTGCTTGCCAGGGGTGTCGTAACCGACAGGGTCGATCCCTTTCTCTCTCCTGTGATCCCGGCTCTCGAGGATCCATGAATACGGATACGTCAACGGTAGTTCGCTTGGATTCATCGAGGTTCTCTCCGAGCTTATGCCGGGGCCTGCTCTTGCACGTGATCAAGGGAAAGGGCTGGTCCTGAGCCACCACGAAACAACGAAGTGCGTTCCGGTCGTGATCGGAGTCGGGCCAAGCATTTCCGGCCCGCGCCTGGGAGGGCGCGGGCCGGAGGGTGTCGGGGCGCGGAAGGGTATGGAGTATCTTCTGAGTCTGCCCTTCTCCATGGCGCCGTCGCAGGAGCTATCTCTGTTCCTCTCGAGCTTCGATGAGCTCCTGCCAGCCAGCGGGTCGCTGCAGGAGCCCGGTTTGATCGAGGTCTCCCTTCACGCTTTGGGTCCGCGAAGGGAGTCGGGAGACTACTCCTCTCCGCTGAGCGAGCATCCCCTGCTCTTGCAGCCGGCTAAAGACGACTGGTTCGTGAACGACGATGGTGAGACCGTTATCGAGTCCTCGCACAAGCTCGGGGGGCGACCCTACTTCATTCAAGGCGAACCGGACCTTGAGAACGAAGTCACGAAGATCCTGGATTCGGGCTACCTCCAGATCCTCCAACTCGACTTCCCTGGCGGAGGAGGAGACGCCCTTGTTTCAGGCGACTGGCCTTTCGCCGACGGGTTGTTCCATCTCTTCGGCAAGCCTCCCTTCGATCGGGACCATTGGCGATGGTTCTTTGAACTCTGACCTGTCCCTTCATCCTCAGCCGAGTAAGTATCCCCCGGCTCTGCCGGGGGATACTTACCCCCACGGGTCCTCAAGAAAGGCTCGTTTGCCGCAAGAGCGTTGTTGCAATGCATACCTCTTCCCCTCTTGACATCCTGGCCAAGCCTCGTATCCTGAAGTTAGTGAGGACTCACTAACTATGAGCGCGCCAGATCCGGCTCCCTCCCGACAAGACGAGATCCTGGACCGGACGATCGAGCTGCTCCGCGAGGCCGGCCTGGCTGGGCTCACCATGAAGAAGGTGGCCGAGCGGGTCGGCTTCACCGAACCGGCCATCTACCGGCACTTTCCCAACAAGCAGGAACTTCTCGTCGGAGTCGCCGGACGCCTGAGCAAGCTCTTCCTCGGGCCCGTCCGCTCGATCGCCGAGGAGACGGATACTCCTCCCCTGGACAGGATCGAGCGCATCGTCGCCCATCACATCGGGCTGATCATGGACCTCGACGGCATCCCCATCCTGCTGCTCGCGGAGGCCACGGCATCCGGCGAGGGGGCGCTGGGGCGAAAGATGGCCGAGATCGCCGGGACCTATCTGGAGATCGTGGGACGGCTCGCGGGTGAGATTCCCCGGCCGCCCGGCTCCCCTCCCGCGGACATCGCGGTGCTGCCAGTGCTCGGGCTCGCCGCGGCGGTCGCGCTGGAGCGGAGGCTGATGTCTGAGCGGCGGCTGACCCGGGACAAGGCGCTCGAGCTGACGCGGTATGTGGTGCGCCGGCTGCTGGGGCCGGAGACCCTCACCCCCCGTGTGGAGACAAAGCCATGACTGGAGATGATGCTGGGTCTAGCGCGCTCCCCTCTCCCGGGCGGTCGGGAGTGCGTATGCCCGACCGAAGGTCGGTGAGGCCGGGGGTGAGGGTTCCCCTGCTTCTCGCCCTCCTCCTCTTCCCCTGCACCGGCATGGCGCAAGACAAACTCTCCCTCTCCGAAGCAGTCGATCGCGCCCTGACCCGATTCCCCGCGGTCGAAGCGGCGCGAGCCCGCCAGGAGGAGGCTGAGCAGGCTCTCGGCGAAGCCCGGGCGGGACGCCGGCCGCGGGGACGGGTGACCGGATCGGCCATCCAATACCAGGAGCCCATGGTGGTCACTCCCATCCATGGCTTCGGCCCGGGGCTGTTCCCCGAGTTCGACGAGACGATCGGGCAGGCGACCCTGACCGTCAGCTACACGCTGTTCGACAGCGGCGCGGATGCCGCCCGCATCCAGACGGCGGATGCCCAGACTCTGGCTGCCGGCGCGGCTCTCGGTTCCTCCGAGCAGGCCCTCGCCCGGCGCGTGGCTGCCGCGTACCTGACCGTGCTCGGTCAGCGGCAGGTGCTCGATGCCTACGACTTGAGGATGAAGGCGCTCGAATCCGAGCTGTCCCGGGTGCAGCAGCGGTTCGAGGTCGGCCGCGCGGCGCGGGTGGAGATCCTCCGCGCCGAGGCCGCTCTCGCCAGCTCCGAGGCCGAGCGCGTGCGCCTCTCCTCCGCCATGGACAACGCCGAGCGCGAGTTGGCGCGGCTCATGGACGTCCCCGTCGAGGAGACCAGGGCCGGCCGGCTGGTTCCGGTGGAGCTGGCCGATCCGCAGGTTCCAGTCCGGGAAGAACTGGTCACAGAGGGGATCGCGGCGAGCCCCGCCGTGGCCCAGGCCCGCGCCCAGGTCACGGCTGCCGAGGCGCAGATCTCCCTCACCCGCGCCTTGGCCCGTCCCGAGGTGCGGGCCGTGGGCAATTACAACGAGTGGACCTCCTCCCAGGGGAACTTCACCGGCGAATGGAACGCCGGCTTTCAGCTCACCGTGCCGCTGTTCGACGGCGGAGTCACCCGCAGCCGCATCGCCCGCGCCGAAGCCGCCCACCGCGGAGCGCAGGAGCAGGTTCGCGTGGCCGAGGTCCAGGTGCGGGAGGAGGTCGATCGCGCCGCCGCCGCCGTCGAGGAGGCCGAGGCGCGCATCGCCAGCCTCGGCAAGGCGGTCGAGCGCTTCGCCGAGGTCGTCCGCGTGCAGAAGCTCCTGCTCGACGAGGGGGCCGGCACCCAGACCGACTATCTCAATGCCGAGGCCGACCTGCTGACCGCCCGCGCCAACCTGGCCGAGGCGCGACACGCCGCGACCCTGGCCCAGGTCGACCTGGCCCGCGCAGCGGGCCGCCTTACCCCTGAATGGCTGCGGGAGAACATCCGATGAGTCCCAAGAAGATCATCGCCCCTGTCTTGCTGCTGGTCGTCGCCGGAGCAGGTTTCTGGTACTACACCTCGCGAAAGCCGATCGAGACGGACGGCGCGCTCGTCGCCTCAGGCACGGTCGAAGCCACCGACGCCCAGCTCGGCTTCCAGGCGCCGGGCCGGATCATCTCCCTCGCTCCCCGCGAAGGGGACCGGGTCACCGCCGGACAGGAGCTGGCGCGGCTCGACCGCGCCGAGCTCGAAGCGCGGCGCGCGCAATCCGAGGCCCAGGTAGAGGCGGCGCAGGCTGCCTTGGCTGAGCTCGAAAGCGGCTCGCGCCGGGAAGAGATCGCCCAGGCCCGGGCCGCCCTTGCGGTCACCGAAGAGCGCCGGCAGGACGCCGAGCGCGATCTTGCCCGAACCCGGCGGCTCTTCGAGGGCGGGGCGGTCAGCCGCGAGGCGCTCGACAAGGCGCAGGTCGCACTCGACGTGACCCGCGCCCAACGCACCCAGGCCGTGGAGCAGCTCCGCCTCGTGGAGGCCGGTCCCCGACAGGAGCGCAAGGCGGCCGCCCGCGCTCAGGTCACCCAGGCCGAAGCCGCCGTGCAGGGCGTTCAGGCGACGCTCTCCAACACGGTCCTCACCGCTCCGTTCGACGGCGTGGTGACGGTCCGCCACCGCGAACCCGGCGAGGTCGTGCCCGCCGGCTCGCCCGTGCTCACCCTCATGGATCCGCGCAGCCGCTTCGTACGGATCTATATCCCGGAAAACCGGGTGGGAGCGGTGCGCCTCGGGACTCGCGCCACGATCACGGCCGACACCTACCCGGGCAAGACCTACCCTGGAGAAGTTTCGTTCATCGCCTCGGAGGCCGAGTTCACACCCAAGAGCGTGCAGACCTCCGAGGAGCGCGTGCGTCTGGTCTATGAGGTCAAAGTGCGCGTGACCGGCGATGCGGAGTTCGAGCTGAAGCCGGGGCTGCCTGCGGACGTGCGGCTGGAAACGAAATGATCCGCACCGACTCCCTCACCCGCCGCTTCGGCGAGCTGACGGCGGTCGACCGGCTCACCTTCGAAGTGAGGCCCGGCGAGCTTTTCGGGCTCGTGGGTCCGGACGGTGCGGGCAAGACCACGACACTGCGCATGCTCGCGGGCGTGCTCCGTCCCACGGAGGGAGACGCCCTCCTCGACGGTATTTCGGTGGCGCGGGAGCCCGAGCGGGTCAAGCACCAGATCGCATACATGTCCCAGCGCTTCGGGCTCTACGCGGATCTGACCGTGATCGAAAACCTGGAGTTTTATGCCGATCTGTATCGCGTGCCGCGCTCCGAGCGGCCGGCGCGGCTGGAGCGGCTGTTCCAGTTCTCGAACCTCGGGCCGTTCAAGGACCGGCTCGCGGGCAAGCTCTCCGGCGGCATGAAGCAGAAGCTCGGCCTCTCCTGCGCGCTGATCCACCAGCCGCGAATCCTTCTCCTGGACGAGCCCACTTTCGGGGTCGATCCCGTGTCGCGCCGCGAGCTCTGGCTGATCGTCCATGAAATGGTTGCCGAAGGGGTGACCGCGGTGGTGAGCACGGCCTACATGGACGAGGCCGAGCGCTTCGACCGGTTGGCCCTTCTCCACCGCGGGAAGCTGCTGGCGATCGATACGCCCGAGGCCCTTCAGAAAGGTTTCGACGAGGAGATCGTGGAGATCCAGGTCGAGCGCGCCCGCGATGCACGGGAACATCTCGCGGAGTTGGGACGGGTGGCCGCCTTCGGCGACCGCCTCCACTTGAGCGCGAGCGCGGCCGAGATCCCGGAAATCGTCCGCAGGCTGAAGGAGGCAGGCTTCGAGGTCAAATCCGCCCGGGCCATCGTCCCCTCGCTGGAAGACGTGTTCATCGGGATGATCGAGGAAGCGGCGTGAATTCAGTTGAGGTTCAGGAGCTGACCCGGACGTTCGGTGACTTCGTCGCGGTCGACCGGGTGAGCTTTTCGGTTGCGAAGGCAGAGGTCTTCGGCTTCCTGGGGCCGAACGGCGCGGGCAAGACGACGACGATCAAGATGCTCACCGGGCTGGTGCCTCCGACCTCGGGAAACGGTCACGTGGCCGGGTTCGACATCCAGAAAGAGCGGCGGCAGATCAAGCTCCACATCGGCTACATGTCGCAACTCTTCTCTCTCTACGCGGACCTGACTGTCGAAGAGAACATCGCTTTCTTTTCGGGCTTGTACGGCGTGCCGAACGAGCGCAAGGTGGAGCGGCGCGACTGGGTTCTGCGGATGGCCGGGCTTTCAGACCAGCGGAGCCGGCTCACGGGTGAGCTCTCCCTGGGCTGGAAGCAGCGGCTCGCCCTGGGCTGCGCAGTGCTCCACGAGCCGCCCGTGCTCTTCCTGGACGAGCCCACGTCGGGCGTCGATCCCATCTCCCGCCGATCGTTCTGGGATCTTATCTACGCATTGGCCTCCGCGGGCACCACCGTCTTTGTCACCACCCACTACATGGAAGAGGCCGAGTATTGCGATCGTCTGGCGTTGATGAACCGCGGCAAGCTGATCGCGCTCGACACGCCCGCGAAGCTCCGCGAAGGCTTTCGTCAGCCGCTCCTCGAAGTGCGGACCGGCTCCGGCGCCAAAGCAGCCGAGCTGCTGGAAGGAACCCCGGGCGTGCTTGGCGCCGGGCTGTTCGGCCGTGCGATTCATGTGACGCTCCAGCCCGGAATCGATCAGGATGAGATCCGGCGCCGGCTCGAAAATCACGGGATCTCGGTTGATTCCATTGAGGAGATCTCGCCTTCTCTGGAGGATGTTTTTATTGCGCGCATCGAGGAGGCCGGCGGAGCGCCGGTGGATTGATCATGAGCCTCACCCGCCTCCTCGCCATTGCCCGCAAGGAGCTGATCCAGCTCCGGCGCGACACTCGCAGCCTGATCCTCGCGTTTCTGCTGCCGGTGCTTCTTCTGATTCTCTTCGGCTACGCGATCTCGTGGGACGTGCGCAACATCCGCACCGCGGTCCTGGACGGTGACCGCTCGGCGCGCAGCCGCGAGCTGATCGATGCCTTCCGCGCCTCGGGCTACTTCACGTTCGTCGACAACCTGGAGGGGCCGGAAGAGATCGGCGCTCTCTTCGACCGTGGCACCGTGCAGGTGGCGCTGGTGATCCCGGCGGGCTTCGCCGCGGATCTCTCCGCCGGCCGCACCGCTTCGGTCCAGGCCATCGTGGATGGCAGCGACGCCAACACGGCCACGATCGTCCTCGCCTACTCCGAGGCCATCGTGCGCACCTGGTCGAGCCGCGTCCAGCTCCAAGGTGCCCCTGCCTCCAATACCAGGGGTCTTCCGATCACGGCCGAGTCGCGGGTCTGGTACAACGAAGAGCTGGCCAGTCGAAACATGATCGTTCCCGGCCTGGTCGCGGTAATCATGATGATCATCGCGGCGATGCTCACCTCCCTGACCATCGCGCGGGAGTGGGAACGCGGCACCATGGAACAGCTCGCCGCCACCCCCGTGTCCCGCGTCGAAGTGGTTCTCGGCAAGCTCCTCCCCTACCTCGGAATCGGCCTCGCCGACGTGGTGGTCTGCTCGGTACTCGGGGTTCTCCTTTTCGACGTGCCGTTCCGGGGGAGCGCCGTGCTCCTGATGGTCTTCTCGTTCCTCTTCCTCACCGGCGCGCTCGGGCTGGGGATGTTCATCTCGGCGGCCACAAAGTCGCAGGTGCTCGCGACCCAGGCCGCCATGATCGCCACCTACCTGCCGTCTTTCCTGCTCTCCGGCTTCATGTTCGCGATCGAGGTCATGCCGGCGCCGCTCCGCGCCGTGACCTTCCTGGTGCCGGCGCGCT
The DNA here is from genome assembly GCA_034667225.1 of Acidobacteriota bacterium. GTDB lineage: Bacteria > Acidobacteriota > Thermoanaerobaculia > Multivoradales > UBA5704 > DATMER01. The sequence goes on along the minus strand of JAXDKG010000049.1, from coordinate 54,829 downwards.
ACTTCCTGGTGGTCACTCGCGGCATCTTCCTCAAGGGAGTGGGGCTCGAAGTGCTCCACACCCAAGGGCTCCTCATGATCGCGTTCGCGGTGGCGGGGCTCGGGCTCGCCGTTCTGCGCTTTCGCAAGGAGCTGGGATGAATCCGCGGCGGGTCTTCGAGATGGTGCGCAAGGAGTTCCGCCAGATCTTCCGCGATCCGCGGTTGCGGCGGGTGATCTTCATCGCGCCGATGATCCAGCTCCTCGCCTTCGGCTACGCGGTCTCGACCGACGTGCGCAATGTCTCCACGCTGGTGGTGGACCACGACCGGAGCCGCGCGTCGCGGGAGTTGGTCGAAGCCTTCACCGCGTCCGGCTACTTCCGGGTGCTGGGCTACGCGGACCGGCCGGCGGACATCGTGCGGGCACTCGATCATGGCGATGCGGTCCTCGGGATCGTCATCCCCCCGGGTTTCGAGAGGGGAAATTCCCGGGTGCAGCTCCTCTTCGACGGCACCAACTCGAACCTGGCGAACGTGGCGCGCGGCTACGCGGAGAGGATCGTGCTCAGCCAGGCCAACCTGCCTCCTCCGCAAGTGGAGTTGCGCTCCCGGGCCTGGTTCAACCCCGCCCTGGAGAGCCGGGACTACAACGTGCCGGCGGTGATCGGGGCGCTGCTCATGCTGATCTGCCTGCTGCTCACCTCGCTCGCCGTGGTGCGCGAGAGGGAGATGGGCACGCTGGAGCAGCTCCTGGTGAGCCCGCTGCGCCCCGGCGAGCTGATCCTGGGCAAGAGCCTCCCCTTCGCGCTGATCGGGCTGGTGGACATGGGGCTCGTGGTCGGGGTGGCGCTGCTCTGGTTCCGCATCCCTTTCCGGGGCAACCCGCTGCTGCTGATCCTGGGCACCGTGCTCTTCCTGTTCTCGGCCCTGGGGCTGGGCCTGCTGATCTCGTCGATCTCGAACACCCAGCAGGAGGCGTTCATGTCCGCCTTCCTGGTGTTCCTGCCGGCGATCCTGCTCTCCGGGTTCATGTTCCCGGTCAGCAGCATGCCCCGTGGGTTCCAGGCACTGACCCTGCTCAACCCGCTGCGCCACTACCTGGAGATTGTCCGCGCGCTGTTCCTGAAGGGGGCCGGCATCGAGGCCCTCTGGCGTCAGCTCCTGGCGCTGTTCGGGATGGGGGTCGGATTGCTGTGGCTCGCCGCGCGCCGTTTCCGCGACGCATAGTCTGTGGTATGATTCGCGGGTCTTCAACGACCTACCAAGGAGCCCTTTTGATGAAGAGAGCAGCCGTGTGCCTGGCGCTGGTGTCCGCTTGTATGTTCGCTGCCGAGGCCAATGCCGCCGGCAGGAAGTCCGACGTCACCATCCATAACGACTCCGAGTGGGCGATCCACCACTTCTTCCTGTCCTCGAGCACGGAGGGCGAGTGGGGCCCTGATCAGCTCGGTGACGAAACCATCAAGAACGGTGGAGCGTTCACCATCACCGGCATCCCCTGCGACGAGTACGATGTGAAGCTGGTCGACGAGGACGGGGATGAGTGCGTGGTCGAGGCCGTGGACGTCTGCGGCGACGACGATTCGTGGCTCATCAGCGACGAAGACCTGCTGGAGTGCGAAGGATACTGATCGCACGTTGACTCTGCCGTACGGCTGAGCTAAGATTGCCGTTCAACGACCGAGGGCCGGGATTTCCCGGCCCTCGGTTTTTTTATGGGCGCTTTATTGGAGGAACCTCAAAAATGCCCGACGACCTGATCCGCCGTTTCGAGGACGGGACCCTCCCCGCCTCGGAGCTCCATCACCGGGACCACGTCCGCCTGGCCTGGCTCTATCTGAACGAAGAGCCGCCGCTGACCGCGCTGGCGCGCTTCACCGAAGGACTGAAACAATTTGCCACCCGCAACGGCCATCCGGGGCTCTACCACGAGACCATCACCTGGGCCTACCTCTTCCTCATCCACGAGCGCATGGCCAGGGGCGAGGCCGGAGAGACCTGGGAAGAGTTCGCGGCGCGCAACCCCGATCTGCTCTCCTGGAAGCCCTCCGTGCTGGACGGCTACTACCGCGAGGAAACGCTGACGTCGGATCTGGCGAGGCGGGTGTTCGTGATGCCGGACCTCAGGTCCTCAGCCTGAAATTTTCTGCCGCTGGGCTCCACTCTCGTTTTGGAGGCCGCGCGCCGTTCCCGGGCGGCTTCTGCTGCGTTGGAGATTCCAGATGGGCCAGGAAATACCTAACATACGCAAGGTGGTCGAGGACAGCCTCGGGGGCAAGGTTCTCGTCTGGATCACTCAAGACGAGGCCGCGGTGTGCTATGCCATCGTGACTGAATGGATACGCATGAACCTCAGGGGTGAAGCACAGAACTTCAGAATAGAGATGGAAGCCGGAATCCCGCGACGGTACATCCCACTCCAGGAAGCTTTCACCGAGAAGATGCAGCAATGGAAGGACATCCAGGAGGAGACTGCGGAACTGACCCGGCAGTACATGACGGTGACGACGACCGACGTTGAGCCCGATGATCTCCTGGCGCAATCCGAGGAAATGGTCAGCAGGGTTGGCCGTCTGAAGAAGAGCGCCTCTGCCGTTACCGATTCACTGTTCAGGCCCGCTTCCATCCTCGCGGCCGGCATCAAGGTCACCCAGATTGTCGAGAGGACGCCTATCGACAATGCGGATGCGATGTTCAGCCGGATGACCGCTTTGGTTACTACTTGATGGCCTTGGAAACTGGAAGCGGTACAGGCCACGCGATCGGGTTCCAGATCTTTTCGACAAGCACGATCTACCACCTCGTCTCCGGCTTGTTCACGGAAACTCCAAACCGTTTCATCAATCCCAACACCTGCGAGGCCGAGTTCGATTCTGTATCGACGCTCCGTGCCTTCTTCCAGCTGTACCTGAACAATATGTTGTCGGAGTACAAAATGTACTCTCTGTACCGGTTCGATCCCTGACGCCGGCCCGGAGCGTCGCCGATTGCATGCGGCTGATATGCAGAGGATCGCCGCCTGACCTCGCCGCGACCCTCCCGCGTTTGAAGCTGGCACCGCGCTGCACTTCTGCCGAATTCGTGCCTAATCGAACTTACGCCTTGACTTACAGACGGCAGCCTAAGGTTACATGCATGGCGACTCTGAACATGCGCCCATGGGTCCATGGCGGACCGCTCGCACCCGGTGATTCAGACGAGTGGAAAGGCGGTCGCCAACCTCGGCCTGACCTACCTCTTCTGACCTCTAGGCCCATTTATCTTAAGGGAGGGCGAGGGGGTCAGCTCAGAAGCACCACGTGCCCGGGCACCAGTCGATAGGGCGCTCTATGTGCGTCCGGTACGGGGTGGTCGTGCCGAAATTCTGATAGCTCCACATGTCGTAGCTGCCGGAGGGGGACAGGTTCTTCGAGGAGGCAGGGGCGACGATGTAGCGATTCAGCGGGGCATAGGACTCGCCGATGTTCTGCACCTTCTGGAAGACCTCCGTGACGATGTCGCAACGGTTGTCTCCGCAGTCGTCGATACCACTAAATCCGCCATCGTTGCAGTCGCCCTGGGTGGGGTACAGGCCGTGCTTGCCTTCCGCAGCCCATATCTGCTGGTAGCTGGTCGTTCCATTGTTGCCGTGCGAGTAGTAGGAGGAGCTGTCGGCGCTCGTGTTCCAGTGGGCGGTCATGTACTCGCCGATCAGCCGCCACTTGCTGGCGTCATTCTGCGCCACGCTCCAATCAACCCCCCAGTCCGTGCCGTCGGTGTCTCTGCGCGCCACCAGGATGGCGTACATCTCGCTGTCGCCCCTGTGCCCCTGACCGAAGATGTCGTCCCCGAGATCCCAGTTGAACGCGATGCCGTAGCGGATCTCGATGCACTGCATGGCCTCCGTGCAGTTGTATCCGTCGCCCGGGCTGTAGGGGTGCGCGATGAAGGGGATCCTGCCGTTCGAGGAGTTGGTGTAGCCGGGGACGGTCAGGCCATAGAGCTGGCGCGGGTCGGCTTTATCCAACCCATCAAAGGATCCGCAGTGCAGATTGAGAATGGGAAAGTAGTACTGTGCCAGAGAGAGCTCGAGGGAGTCGGGAAGACCATCGGAATCGCCGTCCTGGGCCGCCGCCGACATGGGCAGAAGCGCCAGTACCGCCAGACAAGAACAGAGAAGGGTCGTCCGCAACCTGAGATGTACATGCATAGCTGTGCCTCCTGGTTCGCAAAGATGAGACTGTCGGGATGGCCGCTGGAAGCAACCACAAAACAGAACATTAGTAACACAACGATAATTCCGGGCTGGATACCGGAAGTTCGACTAACTGGCGGAAAGGACCTCAAGGACACCAGAGACACTAAGGACACCAAAGACAGTGGAACGCTGGCTTTTGGGGTCCTTTTTGTCCTTGAAGTCCTTATTGTCCTTCAGCCTTTTCCAGTCCTATGCAGTCTGGCAGATTGGTCGGCGACGACTGTACAGGGCAGGCCTTCAGGCACGCGGCGCCCCTATCCTCATTCTCCAAGTGGCATGCCCGTCTGTCCGCGTCCATCGGCTTGGCGACGCACGCTTTCCGGCCATCGGTCATCTGCTTGGTGCAGCGGCTGGAGCAGGCGGCCCAGCTGCTGCCATAGGTGCACTGCCAAACCTCGGGACTGGCGAAGAAAGCCGCGAGCGGCGCGGGCCCAGTGTTCAGCCAGGCTCTCCGCGCTGAAGAGAAAACCTTTGACTTCTCCGCCCTGCTCATCCAAGACGATTCCCGGGTAGCCCACCGCTGCACCCCAGCCTTCCTGATGCAATTTTGCTGAGTATTTTGACACATGGGATGAACGGTGAAAAAATCCCTTGTGCGTAGTACTGCTCGGCCGTAAGCAGATCCCTCTTCGCCTCCTTCAGCTTGTTCCACAGACGATTGGAATCACTCTTTAGTGAATGGCGATTGTACCAGTCAAAATAGCGGGCGCTTAATTTGTCTTGGAGATGCATCGCCTCATCAAGCAGCTGCTGAGCCTGGGCTAGAATACGGCCATACTCTGCTTCGTTGTTGACGATCTTGGTGACCAAGAACGCGCCTCCGAGACCTACTATTGCTGCAGCGCACTGAGGCAGTGCGCTGAAGAACCAGTTCCAGTCACTCATAAACGGTTCCAGCAACGGCTAACGGTGCATGGTGATGCATAAATGACGCCTAGCCTTGGTACAGCTTCGCTTCCGTTGTGCGTAAAGGCTGGCACTCGCAGTGTGTGTTCACCTGCGGCGTGGCTGTACCCACAGAGTGCAACCTCCCCTACCCCTTCGCCTCCCGCAACAGCTTCTGCAGCGTCTTGGACACCAACTGCTCCAGTTCCTCGGGGCTCAGATCTCCGGAGGGCGGACGCTCGGCGCGCGGAAGCGGGCCGAAGCCGTCGAGGATCGAGCGCATCCGGGTGAACGCCTACATCAAACTGCAGAAATGGTCTACAACGCGGCCGGGTGCGTTTCGCGGGGGTACCAGACCGGCATCGGTAGGGCAGCGAGACACGGAAGCTCGACGCCGCGAAAGAAGGATTCAGAGCCACGGCCCAACCCGTTGTCGCGACAGCCAGAACGCAGGCCGTCAGAGAAGGCGGAAAGTCGCGTCATCCTTGCCGCAAGGCTCCCCGGCTTGGGGTTTTGCTGCCGCGACCATGCCGCAAGGCCTCAGGACACGAGCTTTCGGCTCTGGCCGCATCGCGTTGGTGACGCGACAAAGGAGGAAGACGCGAGGAGATAAGCCCTTGCCGGGATCCGATTCCCATTTTTGACGCGACTCAGGCTTGTGTCGCATCACCAAAACCCATGGGCGACGCGACCTTGGGCCAAGTCGCGTCAGAATGTCTGTCGGTGCCGCGACGAAACCTATAGTCGCGGCAGCAAGGCGCTTCGTCGCAACAGCAAGGCACTTTGTCGCGGCAGCGAGAAGATTCGTGACGCGACGATAGGCTTCGTCGCGTCAGAAATGCGCCAAGTCGCGTCAGCAAAACTCATCGTCGCGTCAAAACGGCGAAAGTCGCGGCAGCGAAACCTATAGTCGCGGCACCGATAGCTTGACTCGCGGCAGCGAAGCTCATAGTCGCATCACAAAGCCTTGTGTCGCGTCAGAAAAGTCTATCGCTGACGCGACTACGGGTTGAGTCGCGACAGCGAAACGTTAAGTCGCGTCAGCACTACCCATAGTCGCGTCAAAAGGTCCGTCATCGCGACGGCAAAGCTCTGCGGCAAGAGGCTGAAGCCTTGCGTTGCGTCAGAAAAGGCCGGGCGGAAGCGCTGAAGCCTGTTGTCGCGACAGCGAGAGAGCTTTCCCGGGAGCGCTGGCGTCTCGCCGGCCGCCTCCAGTGAAGGGCGAGACCCGGGGCTACCCCGGCGTGCACTCGTCGAAGATCAGGCCGGCCTCGGTGTTGCGTGTGCCGTGGCACAGGCCGTCGGCCAGGCACATCAATCCTGCTCCGCAGCCCCCGCGGCAGCCGCAGGTCCCGCAACGGCCGCCGGGTGTATCCACGCAGCCTCCTCCCCCGCCGCCACCCGGAGGGGGCGGCGGCGCAGGCGAGCCGGCACAGCGCACCTTCACCCGAAAGTCGGCCTCGATGCGTTGCATCTGTCCGCGGACCGCTCGCGCCGCTTCCCCTTGACACAGGTACGGGCCGGTACAGCTCAAGGTGACAGGCAGGTCCAGGAACAACGAGTCGACGAGGTCGCTGTCGTCCTTGTCCAGCTCGTAAACCTCGAGCAGGCTGCGGATGTTGGCGCTTTTGCCATTCACGACGCCGCACTCGGCCGAGGCGCTGTTGACCACGTAGAAGCCGGCCAGTGCCTCAGCACCCTTGGAGACGAATGCCGGCGGAGGCTCGCCTCCGAAGTCGAGCAGCGTGTCGCAGTTGCAGGTGTGCCACTGCGCGCAGGGGCGCCGATCCGAAAGCGGGCCGCATGTCCCGGCCTTGGTGCCCGGCCACTGGGAACAGTCCTCTTCGCGGCTCTGGGAAGCGATGCTCTCGCCCTCCAGCTCAGACACCAGCGTGGAATTCCTCACCCGCACCCCCCAGTTGCCGTAGGGCGCGCTGTGGCCCTTGTCGCAGTTGACGGAGCTGGCCGGGCATTTGCCGTGGCCGTAGTGCGGCCCGAAAAGAATGGCGCCACACTCCTGGTAGAGCCCGTCGCGGGCCACGACGCGGCGCTCCATGGTCGTGAGCGCCACCACGCACTGGCAGAAGCTCCCATTGGCACGCGGGTTGGGTGCAGGCGCCTGCGGGGTGCATGGCCCACCGATGAGCCCGGGGCGAGTGTTGAGCGACAGCGGCGGCGCCATGCAGGATTGGGCTTCGACTCTGGCGCCAACGAGCAGAGCCACGAATCCGGCGACGCACGGGCCCGAATACCTCGATCTCATCTCCTCCTCCTCTCCATGAAAAGAGACCGCCAGGGTCTCCATCTGGACGCTACGGAGGATTCGAGATTCCGGATGCCGCCACGGCGGGCGCTCTGTCCACGGCTCAGGGGCTCAAGGCCGGACTACCCGGAACGTGACCGGGGGCAAGCCCCGTCCCTACACTATCGTTTGGATTTTGGCAGCCTGGTGTCCCGGTTTCTCGATAGGATCGCACTTGGAGAACAGTGCAACACATATTTTGAAGTTCTTGGAGTAAGGCAGGACCGACCAACGGACTGCCGAATAACTTGAGGAGGGAAACAGATGCAACCCCACCCCGCTGGCGCATGCGCCAACACCTTCGTTGTACAAGGCTACCTTCGCATCGATAGCAACTGGGACTGGTCTATCTTCGTCCAGAAGGCCGTCCTTCCCCTGGCTCTCCTGGCAGGCTTTCTCCTGGGCAGAGAGGATCTGGAGACCATCCTCAAGCAGCTCCTGAACTGACCTTGGTTTCCCGTGCCCGGCTTCGACCGGCGCAGCTCGATGGAGGGGGCAGGTTTTCTCCGTCCTCCACTTTGCCCGTCCGCCTCCCTGAGGGATTTCCCTCATGCCTTTGAGGGTCTTTCCTCCTATTGCTGTCTCGTGCCATGGGTTATCCTGTTTGGCATAAAGCTGAAATAGCTCGTCATGCTTTGGCTCTTCAGGATGTCGCTCGCGGCGTCAAAACGACAGCCCTAAAGCGCCAGCATCGCATCGAGGCCCTCCGGGGCCTCTCTTTTTTTGGGTTGCCAGGGAGTCTTCCGGGCAATCCGTTGAGATTCCGCTCCTTCCGTCGCCTCACAGGGGAACCGCCCTCTTGGCGGGAAGGAGGAATGCCGATGCGTATCTTTTCGATCGTCACGGGTGGGCTTTGCGGCTCGGTCTGGGCGAGCCTCGCCGTCGTCGTTGCGCTCGCGAGCGCATCCCCCGCGCCCCTGGTGGCGACCATCATCGAGCCGATGCAGCCGAACGTCTGGCCGGGGGGGAGGGCCGTGGCGGTCACCGTCAGCCCCAACAACTCCTCGATCGCCATCGTGGCGAGCGAGAGCGGCGGGCTCTTCAAGACCCTGGACGGCGGCCTCACCTGGTCCCATCTCACCGGCCTCCCCCCCTTCCGGATGGCCGACGTCAAGTACAGCCCCGCGACCTCGCAGAGGGTCGTGGCGACCGCCTACGCCGACTCCCGCACCGGCAACCGCGGCGGCATCTGGCGCAGCCTGAACGGCGGCATCAACTGGGAGAAGGCCGCGACCTCCAACCCGACCGCCGGACCGAAGTGTCCGGCCGCGGCGAACGCCTACGGCATCTCCTACGTAGGGGGAGGCATCTACGTGGGCACCGACTGCGGGCTGGCCATCAGCCGCGACAGCGGCGCCACCTGGACGCACGCCGTGCCCGATCCGGCGGCGGCCAACCGGCGCATCGTCTCCGTGGTCGCCCACGGACAGGGGATCGTCGACGTCTGCGGCGACGCCGGGATCTACCGCTCCACCACCAGCGGGGCGACCTGGGGACCCGCCTCCCCCGGCGTCGGCGGTTGCACCCAACTGGGCACGCACCTGATCGACGTGTCGCCGTTCAATTCCAATGTCCTCTTCGTCACAACGTTCCTGAACAAGCTGCTCGAATCCGGCAACGGCGGACGGACCTGGACGACCTTGAACCCGCCGGCCGCGGTCCCGGGCCGGCCCTCCTGGCTGGCGGTGTCGAAGGCGCTCCCCGCCAGCCCGAACCAGTTCGAGATCTTCTTCGGGAATCCCTACAACCGGGTGCGGCAGACCTGCACCAACCGGAGCGGCCTGAACTGCAACGGTTCGTGGACCGCCTTGAATCTGAATCCTCCCAACGACCACGAGACGAACGCCTTCGCCTTCGATGCTTCGGGCAGCGCCGGCAAATTCATCGTCACCGACGGCGGCGTGTTCAACTCGACGGACGGAGGCCAGACCTTCGCGGTCGGCGGTGGGGGCACCGGGGGCTACAACGCGCTCCAGATCTACGAGGTGGCCGGCCAGATCCATCCGGACCACACCGACCTGTTCTTCGGCACGCAGGACAACTGCCTGTGGGCCTCGCCCGATGAAGGGAGGAACTGGATCAACCCCCGTTGCCCGGAGGGCTTCGCGCTCCAGATGAAGCGGAACACGATCTCGCACACCAACGAGATCATCACCGGGGCGGACATGGGCTGGGGGAACTTCAAGAGCTCCGATCACTTCGTCACCTTCGATCACTGGAACGATCCGCCGAACAACGCGGGCAACCCTTTCCTCATCGACACCGGCAAGTACATCCAGTACACGCGGGCTCCGGGCTCTCCAGCCACGGGGATCGCCCTGACCCTCAATACCGGCGGAAGCTGGAATCCGGTCAGGGTCGGGACTACCGCGACGCCGTTCACCATCGCTCCGTCGCTGGTCCATTTCCCGCAGATCGTCGGACCGCCGGCCAACCCGCGGATCTGGCAGGCGGTCACCCGGCCGGGAAGCAACCCCGCCGGTCCGAATGTCGGCCTGATCCGGATCGACCTCGACGTCGCCAACCGCGGCGCCACCTGGGCCAACGCGGATGGGAGCGGCTCCGGAAGCCTGGGCAGTCTGGGCACCTACGGCCCGGGACAAGGGACCTTCACCATCCCCGCCGTCTTCGGCGCCGACCCCGGCGACCCGCAGCACGCGATCGCCACCGACGTCGCGAGCGGCCAGATGAAGGTCACCCAGGACGGCGGCGCGACGTGGATGGCGATGACGGCGCTGACCGACCTGATCCTCGACGGCGGCCGGTTCCAGTTCAGCGTGCCCGGCGGCCCGCTGCAGGTCCATACCATCGGCTTCAACCCCGACGATACCCGCCAGGTGCTGGTCGGCACCGAGGCAGCCGGGATCTTCGAATCGGCCGACGGGGGCCAGTCCTGGGCCAAGATCCCGTTCTCCGACTACTTCATCCGCAGCATCAGCAACTTCTTCTTCGACCGGGACCGGGTCATCGTCGCCACCTACGGCAACGGCCTCTGGAAGCTCGTGCCGGGCAGCTTCCCGCCGCCGGTCCTCTGCCCCAACTTCCCGTTTCCCTGCCGGATCGACGTGCGGACGCTCATAGGCGAGCGCATCTATCCGCGCTGGGCCTGTCCGCACCCGCCCGACCTGCCGACCTGCCAGGTGTACGGACTGGAGAAGGGGATCATCGAGGACCTCACGCTGTCCAAGGAGGGCGAGCTGAAGGCCCTGGCCCTAAACGAGGGCACCGAGGGCAAGCTGGACGCCTACGACATCGACGGCAAGAGGATCGATCCGTCGCTGCCGGTCAAGCCGGCGACGGCGACCCGCCCCGGCGAGTTCTCCGGCTGCCCCGGCTGTCTCGGCATTCTTGCGGAAGGGGGTTCGATCACCGGTTTCATCTACGCGGAGGACCGGGTCACCGCCGTCATCGGCCGCTTCCCGGACGAGCTGGCCGGGAAAGGCGCGTTCCTCGCCGCCGATGCCCCCGGCAGGAAAGAAGAGCAGCCGGCGACGGGGCCTCTGCCCTACCTGCAGCTGGTCGGCCCGCTCAAGGTCACGGGCCAGCCGACCGCCGCGACCGGTGACGCCGTGCAGGTGTACGGCAGCGGTTTCTGCGCCGCGCCGGGCTGTTCGTCCATAACCCTCCGCATCGGGAATCGGGTGGCGGCGAAGAGCGTCAAGGTGGACGGCAAAGGTTCCTTCAAGGCGACCGTGAAGGTGACCGAGCTACCCGGCCAGTATCGCGTCAGCGCCACGCAGAAGAATGAGACGGGGGAGGTGCTGCGCGACGAACGGACCCTGGTGGTGCCGATCCTGGAAGGGGACGAGGAGTAGTCAGCGCGAGGCAGGGCGGCTCCCTGTGGCCGCCCTGCCTGGTTCCTCTAGACTTCGGGGCTCAAGGCCGGACTACCCGGAACGTGACGGGCTCGCCCTTTGCGTCCATACCCTGATGCGCGTCCCGCGGACGGGGGACGCTCTCCCCTTCCCTCGCCACATCATGGATCCGGCCGTCGAAGTCGACCCGGTACGTGCCGGATACCGAAGGGTCCCAGCTCTGCGCCAGGTCGACCTCGGCGGAAACCGGACCACCCGGCGGGACCAGGACGTAGTCGCCCTGTCCCGGATCTCCCCTCTTGACCATCGGACCCTGATAGGGAACCTCCTGGCCGTCGCGAGTCACGCGGAAGATCGAGCCCCGGATCCCCTCTAGCGGCGTGTACCAGGTGAGGACCCGCAGCGGCTCGGACGAGAGATTCTCCAGGAAGAACCCCACTGTGACCGGCTCTCCCGCGGAGTAGGTCTCCCGGACCGTGAGACGGAACCGGAACGGCGCCTCTCCACCCGAAGCGGCGCTCCCCCCGGGACCGGATGGGGCGGTGCAGGCGGCGAGCAGGAGAGGGAGAACCAAGAGACAGCGGAGAGTGTTCATAGCCTTTTGATAGTAGCCGGCTTCAGCGTCGGCCGTACGTCTCGTTCGCCTCGGCCGCGGATTCCTGCAGCAGCGTCGCGAGACCCGGGGTTACCTGGGCGAAGGTGCTGTTGCTCAGGCGTACCCTGGCGGGCAGCCCCACGGGCGAACGGCTGAAAAGCATGCCGAAGATCGAGAGCGCCACGAGGAACGATCCGGTCGGGGAAGGATGCTCGCGGTCCTTGCGGTAGAGGGGGACATTGGGTCCCGTCTCCGTAGCCGGTGGTCGGAGTTGCCGAGCCTCGCAAGGCGCGGGGTGACCCCGAAGAGACCTGGGAAGAGTTCGCAGAGCGCAATCCCGACTGCTCTCCTGGGAGCCTTCCGTGCTGAACCGCTACTATCTCAAGGAGACGTTGGCGTCGGATCTGGCTAGACAGTTGTTCGTGATGCCGGACCGGAGAAAGGGGGTTGAAATCATGGCCATCGATCCTGAGAGACCTCTCAACAAAGCCGAGGCACGCTTTCGGGAGGGGAAGCCATTCATATTCTTCGCTTCACGGATGCCTGGGATGGAGTCGCTGCGGAACGAGGTCCACCAGTTCGGAAACGATCGGGAGATCCCGGTCTGGCTCGCCGGATATTCTAATCCGGAGCTCAACGATCGGCCCTTGGAGGAAGTGCAGATCGCCTGCATGGATCGGGTCCGCAAGGCCGAGAAGTTCATCTGCGTCCTCAATGGGGCCTATGGAGCTCCGCTGGAGGTCACCGAGCTCTGCATCCTTGAGTTGGAGATCTTCGCGGCCGTGGTCAGCCAGCGGGATATCTCCGTCCTGCTGCTTGAGCCCTTTGTGTTGGACGAGCACCTCCAGGGTCTCCTGAAGATGCTAAGCGCTGCCTGTCCCCAAGCAATCGACCTGAAACCGAAGCCGGAAAAAGAGGTGTGCGAAATTGTCGCCTCCTTGTGTGAAGGGAGGCCTCTGCCAGCTCGATCAGGGAAGAAGACATCTGTATTCGGTCACCTGCTTCAGTTTCTAGGACGGGAGCGCACCGGCAGATACAGCCCGCAGGGGCTGGATGTTTCATTTCTCAACGGCGAGTTCGTACCACTGCCCGCGGGATCATTCGGTGGTGATCAGATCGAGAGGCTTCTCAAGATATCTGACGAGCAGGAGCGGGCGCCCGACAGGCTCGCCTACCTCTGGACGGCGGTCCGCCACCTCTCAGCGATACCGTATGACCAACCCGAGTTCGCGCCCCTCTGGCACCGAGCTCTTCGCCGCTGGGCGAGCGCCGCTGCTTGGTACGGAATCCATGGCCATTTCCTCCTGGGGAGGCTCGCCGCGGTCAACACAATCCTCGGGGTCCAAGCCCAACTCCCGGGTGGCGACGACGGAGAGATGGCCATCCAGGGCACGTATGGAGCGATCGCCAGCGAGTACTACTCGATTGCCAAGCAAGTCCCGAGTTGGCGGGACCGCCGCGAGCTCCTCCATCGCGCCCTCAAAAACGCCGATGAAGCCCTGAAAAGAGGTCAGCCTGACTCGTCCGGCTTACTGGCCATCCGCGGGAGCGTCCATCTCAAGCTGGGCCATGTTCGGATGGCGGTTGAAGACTATGAAAAGAGTCTGAAGCTCCGAAGCGGGGAGGAGCCGGGGAGGATCGGCGAGGCCCAAGTCGAGCTCGCTTTGGGCTACCTTTTCGCGGGACGACCCTGGAGGGTGCGGCCGCTCCTGGAGGAAGGTATCCGAAATCTCCGTGAATCGAACCGCCACGAGTTCCTGGTGAGAGCCCTCCGCAAGCTCGGCCTCTTTGAAGCTCTGCTCTCCCGACGTCAGCGAAGCCGGGAGGCTTTTCATGAAGCACTGGAGATCGCGGAGTGCCGCGATTGGCAGGGCCAGATCCGGCAAATCCGGAGCGAGATGAAGCGGCTCCGCTTCGAGCCACCTCCCCACCGGGACTAAACCTTTCCCGCAGTCCCGTGTCTACAGATCTCGGCCGTTACCGTAGAAGCAGGAGGCACGGATGGCAAAACGGGTGTTCATCAGCTTCGCGATTGAAGACGCAAACTTCCGAGGCCTTCTCGTCGGACAAGCGAAAAACGACAGGACTCCCTTCGAGTTCGTCAACATGGCTGTGAAGGAGCCCTGGGATGAGAAGTGGAAGACACAATGTCGCACAAGGATCAAGGGCTGTGACGGGATGATCGCTCTCGTGAGCAAGCACACCTCCATAGCCACTGGCCAGTTGTGGGAGATCAAGTGCGCACGAGAGGAGAAGGTGCCCGTCCGGGGTGTTTATGTAAGCAGTGACCAGAGACCCACCTCCCTGCCCAAGGAACTGGAAGGCGTGCGCGTGGTAAACTGGTCTTGGGACAATATAAAGTCCTTTATTGACTCTCTCTAGAACAGCAGGATTAACTTGGCACGACGCGCACTCCTGGTCGGCATCGACGACTATCAAAGCCTCGGCTCTCTTACGGGCTGCGTGGCTGATGCCAAAGCCATGCACGACCTCCTGGAAACCAACGAGGATGGCAGCCCCAACTACGACTGCCGCTTGTTGACCAGCGCGCAAGCGGCTGTGACCCGCAAGCTCTTGCGGGCGTCCTGGATTGAGCTCTTTGAGAATTTTGAGGGCGACGTCCTGTTCCACTTCTCCGGACATGGTACCCCGACCAAGGTAGGTGGTTTCCTAGCCACCTCGGAGGGGGACAAGGAAGAACCCGGTCTTCCAATGGACGAGTTGCTGCTGTTGGCGAATGATTCTAAGGCAAGATCAGTCCTTCTGATTCTGGATTGCTGCCACGCTGGGCACATGGGCAACCCCGCGATTCTTCAATCAAAGGGTAGTATCGAGAACCAAGCGCAGCTTCGCGAAGGTGTAACTATTCTTGCCGCCTCACGACCCGGCGAACCTTCTTTCGAGGAAGATGGGCACGGCGTCTTCACCAATCTAGTCTTGGGGGCTCTCGGTGGAGGAGCCGCAGATATCCGGGGACGTGTATCCGCCGCTTCCATCTACGCCTATGCAGAGCAGGCATTGGGCTCCTGGGATCAGCGCCCCATGTACAAGTCGCACGCCGATCGTCTTGCTCCCGTCCGTCGTTGCGAGCCTGCCGTTTCGGATTCCCTCCTGCGTGAGTTGCCGAAGATATTCATGGAGGCGAATAGCCCCTTCCAGATGGATCCTTCCTATGAGCACACACATCCATCCGCCAACCCGGATCACGTAAAGATCTTCGACAAGTTCAAGCTGCTTCGCAATGCCCGGCTGTTGGTCACCGAAGAAAATAGGGACCTCTATTTCATCGCCCTGGGTTCAGGCTGGGTCAGGCTGAGCTCTCTGGGTCAGTTCTACTGGAAGCTCGCCAAGGGCAAGAGGATCTAGCTTCATGGTCGTTGGCATCACGGGTCATCAAAACCTTGATGACGAGTCAGCCTGGATCTGGGTGGCGGACGCGCTCCGCTCGGCTCTGTCTGAAGTCCCGCGCCCCTTGATTGGAATCAGCTCTCTGGCGATAGGAGCGGACCAGCTCTTTGCCGAGTTGATCCTGGCTCAAGGCGGGGCCTTGCGAGCCGTGCTCCCCTTTCCGGATTACAACGAGACTTTCGAATCAGAGGCTCACCGCGATCGCTATCAGGCGCTTCTGACCCAGGCAACGCACGTCGAGGTCCTTCCGACACGCGAGACCAAGCAGGAATCCTACTTGGCCGCGGGTATCCACATCGTAGACATCTCCGATCGGATGCTCGCCGTCTGGGACGGCAAGAGGGCCGCAGGTCTAGGTGGAACCGGGGACGTGGTTCTCTACGTCAGGAGAATCGGCAAGCCGCTCCTGCACATTGATCCCACTCGCCGGGAGACGAAATCTCTCTGATGAAGCGGCACCACTTCGTACCTGTCGACTTCGCCAATCTGATGGACTCCACAGGGATTGCGGACCAACGGGGCGGACGGATCCGACTCTCCGATCGGAGCGCCGTCGGATTGTTCATGGAGGAGAATGGTCTGGAGGCGCCACGCTTCCAGGAATTCGTGCTGACTCATAGCTTGCCCAAGGCTACGATCATCTCCTCCGGCCTTATGAAGGGCCTCTTCGCATATGACGTCGAAAGCAAGAGGGCGTTCGCCTACATCGCCTCGGATCGGGGCTTCGACCCCTTGAGGAAGTACGACGGAACGATCTGCTACGACATCGCCCTAAGCTATGCGAGTGAGGAGCGGGACAAACTCGCTCTTCCGTTGAAGGCCGAGTTGGAGAAGCTCGGTGTCTCGGTCTACCTCCTTGACGTGGCCCACCACCCGAACGAGCCGCTGTGGAGCATCCGCTTCCGCGAAGGGCTTTTCTATAGCCGGTTCTTCGTGCCGATCCTGACGGAAGACTACCTCGCCCGCAGCGGGACCGCGGTGGAGCTGTTCGATATCGCACGCGCCACGGTCGAGCACCGCAAGGACGAGATGTTCTATCCGATGATCCCGCTGGTCCGGGATTCGTCGGAACTCCGGGAGCGGGTGTTTTCGCACAGAGGCGCCTCCGCCGGGCAGTTCGATGCCGAGAGCTTCGAATGGGTGCGCACGCACATCTTCACAGTCTCTCTCGCGAAAGGCATCCCGTGGCTCGCCCGCTTCTTCAGTTCGCTGGCCCACACCGCCCGCGGGCAGTTCGACTCAGGCTTCCTGGACTGCCTGGCCCCCTCGATCGACTGGATAGAGCTGTTCAAGCTCAAAGAGGGAGCTGCAGCTAAGATCCTAATCCGTAATCCCATCCTAACGCACCACCACTTCGTCCTGTTCAGCAACGGCGTGATCAAGTACTACGGCATGGGCGAGCCGAGCCCGCAAGCCAGGCTTGGCCGCGACTTTCCAGATCCGGCCAGAACCATCCTCGAATGGCTGGCCCTGGAACACACGGAAGACGAACGCGCCTCGCAGCGAACGGAGGAGGCACCGCCTCAAGCCTCAATGAGCTGGTTCTGCCCTCACTGCCACTCTACCGCCCCACCGGCATGGAAGTCGCTGGATGTGGATCGGATGAAGGAGCTCGGCATCATCCTGCGCTTCAGCCAAGGGCTCCCGATGTGCGGCCGCTGCGGTCGCACCACTATGATTGAACGGTGAGCTTACAGCCGCACGCTTGCGGGCAGCCCCATGCCTGTGCCCCCGCGGGCGAAGGAATGTCTTCAATCCGCACGCTCAACTCCCGACCGTTTCCTCGCGAACCGCCTCCTTGCCCGGATGAGTGTAAGCCTCCAGTCCTGAACGCCTGCGGACGACTCACACGCCTTGCGGACATTTCTCTACAGCTCGCGGATGGCTCTGAGCCGCCGCGGATGGTTCTGACGCGTCGCGGATAATGCCCTTCGCGTCAGAAATCTCCACGACGCGTCAGAATCATCCGCGAGCGCTCAGAAAAGCGTCGAACGGACTCTGGACGGCTCTGTTCGTCTAGTTCTCAGCGCCGGCCGTAGGCCTCGTTCGCCTCGGCCGCAGATTCCTGCAGGATCGTCGCGAGGCCCGGCGGGACCTGGGCGAAGGTGCCGTTGCTCAGCCGCACCCTGGCGGGCAGCCCCACGGGCGAACGGCTGAAGAGCATGCCGAAGATCGACAGCGCCACGAGGAACGATCCGGTCGGGGACGGATGCTCGCGGTCCTTGCGGTAGAGGGGGATGTCGGGGTCCCGCTTCCAGGCCGCCCTCCATGCCTCCCCCGCCGGGATCAGCATGCCGTCGACATCCTCGGCGGCCAGTTGGTAGGAGGTCCGGACCTCGTCGAAGTACGCGAGCCGGTCCTCTCCGGGCCAGACCATGTAGAGCGCCGGTCGCGCACCCGCCTCGCGGATGTGGCCGGCCAGGCGGCGGCCCCACTCCCGCATGTTCCTGCGGCTCGCCGGCAGGGTCGAGGGACCCTGCTGCATCACCACGAAGTTCCAGCTTCCCTTCCTGATCGTGCTCAGCGCGGCGCCGCGGTTGCAGTGGTCTTCGAAGCTGAAGCCGCCCTTGGCGACCGTCATTACCTCGATCCTCTTCCCCACTTCGCGCGCGAACGCCTGCACCAGGAGGGGCATGTCGTTGTTGTAGGTCAGGCTGCTGCCCAGGAAGAGGACACGCAGGTCCGACGCGGACCCGGGCCGGGGTGCGCCCGGCCCAGGTCTGCGCTGCGGGAGGTGCTCCCTCACTGGATGATCCGGGATGCCGCCCCGGGGCGCTCCGCACGCGACTTGCGAAGGTCGCGCGTGATGTTGATCCGTTTCATCCAGCGGTCGTTTCCGTCGTAGCGGGCTTTGAAGGCGCGGCGGCCGTGGACCGCCTTGAAGTTGTCGATGAAACAGATGTCGCCCGGCTGGAGCAGGAGGTCGCCGATCTTCTCGTCGACCGCCTTGATCAGCGCTTCGAACGCCTGCTGCGCCCGCGGGTTGTCCTCGACCGGGTCCATGAAATAGTGATCGATGCGGATGTAGGGCGAGCGCGGATCGCCCGAGAGCAGGGCGATCTTGTCAGGGTGCCGCTTCATCTGCTCGATGCGGCGGTAGACCTGCTGGAGCTCGTCCTCATCCTCGGGAGCGGCGTTCTCCTGCTGGTGCGAGTTGTCGGGTTTGATCGTGTAGTGCGGCTCGAACAGCGTCTCCCAGTCCTGCGGTTCGAGCTTGACGTTCTCGAGCGAGCAGAAGGTCGTGGGCACGGAGTCCGGGTTGCGCAGGCACATCATGCCGAGGTAGTCGCCGCGCATCGGGTGGAAGGCGTCCTCGGTGTGCCACGTGATCGTCATTTCGCTGCCGGTGCCGATCTGCTCCTGCTCCATGCCCTTGATGGGCATCACGTCGTGGACGATCCGCCCATGCTGCTGGGTCTTCCAGCCGATGCACTCGCCGAGCAGAGAGCTGGCGAGGACGAGGAAGATTTCATATTCGAGCGCCGGCGAGTGCTTCTCGTCGGGTCGGTTCCAGTGCTCCGGCGTGGGGCCGATTTCCTCGTCGGCGATCGGGAACCCGGAGATGATCAGGTGCGCGGCGGCGGGCTCCGTCAAACGGAACTCGACGAGCGCCGCCCGCAACCGCCGGGGGAGCTCCTGGGCCCAGACCGGGGCATGGCTCAGGAGCTCCGGGTCTTCCACCGAATCGAACTTCGCTGCGATCTCGTCGACGAGCTTCTTGATCGCGGCAACCTCGTCGCCGTTGAGGACGAAGCGGTTCAAGGACGCCGCGGTGCTTGCCGGAACCGGCTCTGTGATGAGCGCCATGTCAAACTCCTTGTCTAATACAGGAACGCATAACCGACCTTCAGGAAGAAGGAGCGGTTGGTCTGCGTGATGTCAATGCCGTCCTCCCCGAAGCGAGTGTCGTCGTAGCCGGCGAACAGCACGGTCTGGGGGTTGAGCTTGTACGAGAAGAGGAACTGTCCGAAGACGTCCTCCTGGTTGACCGCGCCGCGGTTGAAGTCCTGATACTGGACCACGGCGCGCACGAAGGTGCGGACGTTGAACTGATACACGATCCGGCTCTGGGCGATGTCCACGTCGAAGACCCGGGCGCCTTGGGCGTCGAGGGTCTGGCGCACGTACTCCAGTTGCAGGTTCAGCCCCTTGGCCAGCCGGAGCTGGAGGGCAGGGTTGAGGATCAAGGTGCTGCCGAGGCGCGCGGTGGCGAGGTCGATCTCGTCGCCGAAGCGGGAGAACAGCGCGAAGCGGATGCGGCCGGTGGGATTGATGCCGAATTCCACGATCTGCCGGTCGAGGTCGAAGGTCTTGCCGCGGTAGAACTCCTGGTTCTTCTGCACCCGCGCCTCGAGCGCCGACTGGTAGGGGCCGTTGACCGTGCCGAAGACTTCGGCGACTTCATCGGTGAGCGTGCCGCCGTGGTCCTCGGTGCGCAGGCCATGGACGCCGAAGCTCGCCTGGGCATACCAGGATTCCTTGGTGCCGTAGATCACGCGCTCGTATTGCGCCTCGCCCGTCTTGACGTCGACGCGCGGGATGAAGCCGCTGTCGGCGCGGAAGAGCGGATCGAGGTCCTGATACTTGAGGAAGCCGCGCCATTTCTTGGCGAAGTGGCCGTACTCGACGTGGAAGGCGTCGCCGTCGAAGGATTCGAAATCCCTCCCTAGCGCCGCGGAGAGCTCCGGCGTGTACTGGGTGTCGGAGCTCAGGTACTGGACGCGCATGGTGTCGGACTTGGTGAAGCGGACGAGGCCGTCGAGGCCGGCGACCCGGTTGTGGTACTCGTCGCCCTCGCGCCCGGTGTAGAGCAGGCCGATAGCGGACCGCTCCCCCACGTCGCGGCGGTAGCGGAAGACGCCGGTGTCGGTGCTCTCATCGAGAAAGGCGCGGCGCGACGCCTGGTTGCCCGGGATGATGATGTTCGTGATGTCGTCCCGCGCGATGTAGGTGCCGAAGGTGTTCTTTCCTTCCTTGCCGTTGAGCTTCACGCCCCAGTCGGGCTCGGCCACGCTGCGGGTGAAGACGGCCTGGAGAGGGGTGATGTAGGTGTCGGCGCCCTCCAGGAAGAAGGGGCGCTTCTCCGGGAATTGCAGGGCGAAGCGGGTGTTGACGTCGAGCTGCAGCGCGTCGGCCTCGATCTGCGAGAAGTCCGGGTTGATCGTGCCGGTGACGCTCATGTTGGGAGTGATGCCCCACTTCGCGGTGACGCCGGGCTCGACCTTCGTTTCCCCGGAGTCCAGGCTGCCATTGGGGAAGGCGTCGATCTCGTCGTTGCGCTGCGCGGTCACCGTGGGGGTGATCTCGATGTTCTTTCCCTGGCTCATGCCCTGGAAGCCGGTGATCTTGTTCTCTTCGCAGAGGGTGCAGTCGCGCGAGCGGTTGGTGAAGCGCGAGGAGATGCGGTGGCGCACGTTGCGCGGATAGCTGCGGAAGAATTCGATGCCCCAGGTCTGCGGACCCTGGGTGCGCGCGAAGCGGAGCTGGCGGAAGGGGATGCCGATCTCGACCACATAACCGGTGTCGGTGATCCGCCCCTCGGAGGCCCAGATCGCGTCCCAGGTGAAGTCTTCCGTCCCTTCGATCTCGCTGAACGCGGCGTCCACCTGCACGCCGCGCGGATTGATGCGGAACTGGAACGCCTGGCGCTCATCGTTGAACGTGTCGATGGTGATGCCGACGTGGTCGTCCTGGACGAAGGTGCCGACGAGGTCGCGGTCCATCAACTGGGCGCGGATCGCCTTCGGGTTGGGATCGCTGGCCTTGAAGGCGATGTAGAGGGTTTCCTCGTCGAAGGTGACCAGCGCGTCGGTCGCGACCGGCGGCGTGACGTTGTCGCCGGGGAACCACTCATAGGGCAGGTCGATGACGGTGGCGTTCTCCCAGCCGGCGTCGTCGAGCACGCCGTCGACGCGGATCGGGGAGCTGGTCGGACCGACCTCGAAGCGGCGCTGCACACTGCCTTCTGCTGCTGGAGCAGCGGCCGGAGCCGCCGGAACCGGAGCGGTGGCAGGAGGAGCCGCTGGAGCCGTTGAAGGAGAAACCGCCGCGGGCTCTTGCGCCGAGGCGTTCCCGGCGAGTATCAGGATGAGGCACGCCGCGGCGAGGAGAGCAGCGCGGACGTTCAAAGCAAGGGATTTCATCTTCAATTCATCTCCACAAAAAGGTGATCGATTCAGGCCTGCGCCGCGGCTTCCTTGGGGGCTTCCGCCTCGGGTGCGGGCTCAGGCTTCGGCGCCTGCTTGCGGTAGGCGTCGGGCAGCTCGGCCTCGACGTTGCGCACGCGCGGATTGAGGAAGCCCACCAGAGCGGTCACCGCGGGGACGATGGCCATGGTCAGGAGCATCAAGCCGATGCCGCGGCCCGGACCTACGCCGACCACGCGGCCGACCGAGTCGGAGAGCGCGCCCCCGGGCATCAGGGCCGGGTTGAACACCCTGTCGGCCAGCGGGCCGGCCGAGAAGTCGCCGATCGGCACCGTGAACTGGGCGATCATTCGGCGCACCGCGAAGACGCGCCCCTGCACGTCGTGCGGGGTCTTGAGCTGCCAGATCGCCTGGCTCGACGCGTTCATGATCGGCAGGCCGATGTACCAACACAGCACGCCCGCGCCCACCAGATACAGATTGGGCTTGATGCCGACCATCACGAACCAGACGCTCAGGGCCGCCCAGGCGAGCAGCACGCCATGGACCTTCTTCTTGAACCCGCCGGTGGCGGTCATGATCGCTCCGCCGATCAATGTGCCTACGCCGACGAGCGACATGATCGTGCCCACCGCGGCCTTGTTGGCGAAACCGAGCACCATCGGCAGGACGGCGACGCCGCACATCGACATCACCAGGTTGACGCAGGCGAACAGGAGCAGCAGGTTGAGCAGGCCGGGACGCTCTTTGATGAAGACCCAGCCGAAGGCCGCCTCTTTCCAGATCGAGCCCTTGGCGCGCCGGCCCTCGGCGCTCTCTTCCGGCCGCGGGATCTTGACCAGGAGCAGCGCGGAGGCGGCGAACAGGAAGGTGGCGAAGTCGATCAGCAGGATGTTCTTCAGACCGATCCAGATCATCAGGGCGCCGGAGATGGCGGGCGCCGCGATCAGGTTGATCGACTGGCCGAGCTCGAGGAGCCCGTTGACCCGCGGGTAGTCCTTGCGGGCGACCAGCATGGTGACGGAGGCGATGTAGGCCGGCCACTGGAAGGTGCCCAGGATCGAGTTGAAGCACACGCCGACGTAGACGTGCCAGACCTGGAGCTGGTTGGTCGAGAACAGGTACGCGTAGGCGAGCACGGTGAGGGCGGGCCCGAGGTCGGTGAAGAACATCACCCACTTGCGGTCCCAGCGGTCGACGTAGGCACCTGCGATGGGACCGATCAGGATGCCGGGCAGACCTGCGAAGACGATGGTCAGCGTGTACTGGGTGACGGAGTGCGTGTGCTCCAACACCCACACGCCGAGCGCGAATCCGGTCAGGCCCGAGCCGATCAGCGATACAAGCTGACCGAGCCACATGGTGCCGAATGTCTTGAAATCGGTCTTCTCAATTGGTGCCATTGATTTCCCTTCGAGCTTAAGAGGCGGCGCCAGCGCCGCGGGTCCGGTAATCGTTCACGAACCAGCGCAGTACGTCTCCGCAACGCTGCGCCAGCGCCTTGATAGTTTCGACCTTGTGCAGGTTTGTGTTGTGTTCCCACTTGATCAGCATCTTGTCCTTGTTGATGTAGACGCCGATCGTGATCGGGCAGAGTCTCCGGGTATGCCGGTCCTGGTGATAGCCGCCGAACGTGTCGGCCTTCGTCAGCCGTCCGAGCTCCTTCGTGTTGTCCGGGCCGAGGTAGTTGAAGAACACCTGCGGCTCCAGGGCTTTGTTCATGTGCGCCACGACGTCGGGATCGCTGCTCAGATAGCGCAGGATGCCGAAGCCGGTGCCGCCGTGCGGAATGCGGCGGAGCTGGCGATTCAGCTCCCGCGCGCTTGCGATCAGATCCGGGTCCGGTCCCATGTCGAGCAGCACCGGGTAGATCGTGTTGAACCAGCCCACCGTGCGGGTCAGGTCCATGTCGTCGTAGAGCGCCTCGCGTCCGTGCCCGAGGAGCGAGACCGGCAGCGAGCGCGTGCCAACCCAGCTTTCGAACGCGGAGAGGACGGCGGTCACCAGCACGGCGTCGATCTGCACGCCGAGGAACCGCGGCACCTTTGACAGGAGAATCTCGGTCTCCTCCAGGTCGAACTCCGCCGGCTGGAAGCGCGCCGCCACCCAACTGTTCGGCCCGATCTCGTGATCCATCGGGAACCGGGGAGGGTTGTGCGGCGCCTGCGCCAGCCAGTAGTCGAGCTCCTGCTGCGGCATGCCGCCGGGCTTCGCGCGCTCCGCCAGGCGTTCCGCCCACTGCCGCGCCGAGGTCGTCTTGCGCGGCACCTCGATCGGTTGGCCGGCTTCGAGCTGGCGGTACGCGGCGTCCAGGTCGTCCAGCAGGATGGGCCAGGAGTTGATGTCGCCTGACATGTACTGCGCGGCAATGTGGAGAAGTCTCACCTTGCCCGGCTCGAAATCGAACAGGGCGATGCGCACCAGATTGCCTTCGGACATCTTGCAGCTTACCACCAGTTGGCGCACGGCCGCGGTCATCACCTTGAACCGGTTTTCCTCGGGAACGGCAGAGAGGTCGACGCTCAGCACGTTGACGGGCGCGCCCGGCGGGTCGATGAAGAGGCTCATGTCCTTTCCCTCCCCGACCGTGCGCACGCGCAAGTTGTCGTGATGGAGCATGACGTGCTCCATGGCGCGCCGGAACAGGTCGACCCGCAGGTCGCCGTCCTTGGGCTCGAACAGCATGCCGATGGTGTGAAAGTCGGGGTTGGGGTGCTGCTGCTCCAGGAAGTGGAGCTGCGCCGGCGTCCAGGGGAGCGGCCCCGAGTACGGCTCCTGCTCCGCCAGGATCTCGATGGTGCCCGCGACCGTCGCCAGCTCGGCCACGGTGCGGTGCTGGAAGACCTGCTTGGTGGTGATGCCCATGGCGGCCTTGTTCGCCTTGGTCACCACGCGGATGACCAGCAGCGAGTCGCCGCCAAGCTCGAAGAAGTCGTCGTTGATGCCGACCCGCTCGAGGTTGAGGAGCTCCTGCCAGAGGCCGCAGAAGAACTCTTCCTTCTCGTCGCGCGGCGCCACATATTCGCGGGCGGCGGTGGCGCGGTCCGGAGCCGGCAGGGCGCGGCGGTCCACCTTGCCGTTGGGCGTCAGCGGCATCGCCTCCAGGAAGGTATAGAGGGCGGGCACCATGTACTCCGGCAGCTTCTCCTTGAGCCAGGCGCGGAGATCGGTCACGTTCGGCGCAGTCGCACCCGGTGCCGCCACGGCGTAAGCCGCGAGCTGCTTGTTGCCCGGCGTGTCCTCGCGCGCCACCACGACCCCCTGGGCGATCGCGGGGTGCTGCTCGAGCGCGGACTCGATGTCGCCGAGCTCGATGCGGAAGCCGCGCACTTTCACTTGATGATCGATGCGGCCGAGGAAGTCGATGCGGCCGTCGGCCAGTTGCCGGGCGAGGTCGCCCGTCCGGTAGAGGCGCGCGCCCGGCTCCTGTGCGAAGGGATGCGCGATGAACTTCTCGGCGGTGAGGTCCGGCCGGCCGCGGTAGCCGCGCGACAGGCCCGCGCCGCCGATCAGCAGCTCGCCGGGCACTCCGACCGGCACCGGGTTGAGCTGCCGCGAAACGAGATAGATCTCGGTGTTGTCGAGCGGGCGCCCGATGGTGATCGGTCCCGCGGATTCCACCCGGTCGAGCGTCGACCAGATCGTCGCCTCGGTCGGGCCGTAGACGTTCCACAGCGAGCCGCACGCTCCGAGGAGCTGGTTCGCCAGATCGCGCGGCAGCGCCTCGCCGCCGCAGAGAATTTTGAGATTGCGGTCTCCCAGCCATCCGGCCGCGAGCAGCAGGCGCCAAGTCGCGGGCGTGGCCTGCATGGCGGTGACGCCCTTCTGCTCCAGGACTTCCTTGAGCTTCTCGCCGGCCTGCGTGGTCTCGCGCGAGACCAGCAGCAGCCGCGCGCCGCAGACGAGCGGCAGGTAGAGCTCCAGGCCGGCGATGTCGAAGGAGAGCGTGGTCACCGCGAGCAGCGTGTCCGCGCTGGTCAGACCGGGCTTCTTGCTCATCGAGTTGAGGAAGTTGACCACGGCCGAGTGCGGGATCTGCACGCCTTTCGGCTTGCCGGTCGAGCCGGAGGTATAGATCACATAAGCCAGACTCTGGGCCGAGGAGCCGCTTTCGAACGGCTCTCCGCTCTCCGCCGCAATGATTGCGGCATCGCGATCGACCGCCACGACCCGGGCGCCGTGCTCGGGCAGCCGTTCCAGGAGGCTTTCCTGCGTCACCAGCACGGGCACCCGCGAGTCCTCGAACATGTGCGTGAGGCGCTCCTTCGGGTACTCCGGATCGATCGGCACGTAGGCGCCTCCCGACTTGAGCACCGCGAGCACGCCGACCAGCATGTCGAGCGAGCGCTCCATGGCGAGGCCCACCAGGATGTCCGTCCCTACGCCGAGCCCGCGCAGGTGGCGCGCCAGGCGGTTCGCCCGCCGGTCGAGCTCAGAGTAGGTCAGGCGGCTCTCCTCGAACTCGACCGCGATTGACTCCGGCGCCTGCTTGACCCGCTCCTCGATCCAGCCATGGAGCGTGACGGGAGGAATCTCGGCCCGCGTGGCGTTCCAGTCCACGAGCACCTGGCGGCGCTCTTCGTTGGAGAGCAGCGGCAGCTCGGAAAGCCGCACGCCGGGCGTGGCGGTCACCGTCTCGAGCAACCGCGTGTAGTGGCCGATCAGGCGCGTGATCGTCGCGCGGTCGAAGAGGTCGGTGTTGTACTCGACGAAGCCGTCGATCCCCTTGGCCGTGTCGGTCAGGTAGAACGTCAGCTCCGTCTTCGAGGTGCGGCTGTCGATCGCGACCGGCCTGAGCTTCAGGCCCGGCAGGTCGAGGGCCTCGCCCGGGGCGTTGAGCAGGATGAGCATCACCTGAAACAGCGGCGTGCGCGCCATGTCGCGGGGCGGATTGAGCTCCTCGACCAGCTTCTCGAAGGGAACGTCCTGGTGGGCGTAGGCGTCGAGCGAAACATTGCGCTCGCGGCCCAGCAGCTCGCGGAACGTCGGGTCGCCCGACAGGTCGGTGCGCAGCACCAGGCTGTTGGCGAAGAAGCCGATCAGCCCTTCGATCTCGGGCAGGCGCCGGTTGGCGATGAGCGTGCCGACCGAGATATCCTCCTGGGTCGTCCAATGGTGCAGGAGGGCCTTGAAGGCTGCGGTAAAGACGATGAAGAGCGTCGAGCCCTCGCGCTGGGCGAACGCCTTGAGGCTCTTCTGCAGCCCGTCCTCGAAAACCATCGGGACGGCGACGCCGTTGTGGGTGCGCACCGCCGGACGCGGCCGGTCGGTGGGCAGCTCCAGCGGCGGCACCGAGCCGAGCTGCCGGCGCCAGTAGGAGAGCTGCTTCTCCAGGATCTCGCCCGCCAGCCACTGCCGCTGCCAGATGCCGAAGTCGAGATATTGGATCGGCATCTCGGGCAGGGGCGAAGGGAGCCCGGCCGCGAAGGCATCGTAGACCGCGGTCAGCTCGTGGGCGAAGATGCCCATGGACCAGCCGTCGTAGGCGATGTGATGGACGTTGTAATAGAGCAGATATTCGCGCTCTCCACTGCGGAAGAGCTTCGCCCGCATGAGCGGCCCGAGCGTCAGGTCGAAAGGCTCCTTGGCGTCGGCGGCGGCCATGCGCAGCGCCTCGGGCCAGGCCTCTTCGATGGTTTTTACACGTTCGCGCGCGTCGACGAAGGGCACTTCCATGTCGACCACCTGGGCGATGACCTGGGCGGGCTCGCCTTCCACGGAGCGGAAGGTGGTGCGCAGGGTCTCGTGGCGGCGCACGACCTCGCGCAGAGCGCGCTGCATGACCTCGCGGTCGAGGTCGCCCTCGATGCGGAACGCCTGCGGGATGTTGTACTCCGGGCTCTCGGGCTCGAACTGGTTCAGGAACCAGAGCCGCTGCTGGGCGAACGAGAGCGGATAGGTCTCGCTCTCGCGCGGCAGCTTGGGGATGCGCAGGACTTCTTCAGCCTGCTCCTTTTCCTTCTCCCTCTGCTTCTGGAGCTGCTGGAAAAGGAGCGCGCGCTTCTCGAGCGGAAGCTCGGCGATGCGCTTGGCAATATCGGTTTCCGTCATCTGAATCTCCGTGTTGTGTGTGGAGCGCGAGGCCGATCAGACCGGCTCGCCCTCCAGCTCGCTCAGCAGCCTGGCCAGCAAGGCATCGTCAGCCTGCTCCAGCTCTTTTTGGATGATGGCTTCGGCCAGACCGGCTACCGTCGGGCTGTCGAACAGGGTGCGCAGAGGCAGGTCCACGCCGAAGGCCTTCTTCATCCGCGAGAGGACCTGAGTGGCCAGCAGCGAGTGGCCGCCCAGCTCGAAGAAGTTGTCGCGGGCGCCGATCCTCTCCAGCTTGAGCACCTCGGCCCAGATCCCGGCGAGGCGCTCCTGGACCGGACCTTCCGGCGCCACGAATTCCCTGCCTTGCCGGCTGGCGTCGGGCGCGGGCAGCGCCTTGCGATCCACCTTGCCGTTCGCGGTGAGAGGCAGTGAGGGCAGCGGCACGAACCACGACGGGATCATGTAGTCCGGCAGCTCCTTGCCGAGGGCCGCACGCAGGTCAGAGACGATCACCGGCTCCCCCACGTACCAGGCCACGAGGACGTCCTCGCGCACCAGGACGATCGCCTGGGAGACCGCGGGATGGCGGGAGAGCACGGCCTCGATCTCGCCCAGCTCGATGCGGAAGCCGCGGATCTTGACTTGATGGTCGATGCGGCTCAGGTACTCCAGGTCGCCGTCCGGCAGCCGGCGGGCGAGGTCGCCCGAACGGTAGAGCCGCGCTCCGGCCGGGCCGAACGGATCGGGGACGAAGCGCTGCGCCGTGAGCTCGGGCCGTCCGAGGTAGGACTGCGCGACCCCCTCGCCGCCGACCACGATCTCACCCGGCACGCCGACCGGCTGCAGTTGCAGATCGGGATCGACCACGTGGAGCGTGAGGTCGGGGATCGGCACGCCGACTACGCTGCCCCGCCCCGCGGCGAGATCCGCCTCGCGGATCGGCCGATACGTCACATGCACCGTGGTCTCGGTGATGCCGTACATGTTGACCAGCAACGGGCGCTCGTCGCCATGCCGCCGGAACCAAGGAGCGAGGCTGGACAGGTCCAGGGCCTCGCCGCCGAAGATCACCCGCCGCAGCGCGAGGTCCGGCGCGGCTTCTCCTAGCACGGACTCTTCGGCCCAGAGGAGCTGCAGGAAGGCCGACGGCGTCTGGTTGAGCACGGTGACCCGCTCGTCGCGCAGCAGCGCGTAGAACGCCTCGGGCGAGCGGCTCTCCCAGAAGGGGACTATGACGAGCCGGCCACCGTAGAGCAGCGCGCCCCAGATCTCCCAGACCGAGAAGTCGAAGGCGTAGGAGTGGAAGAGCGTCCAGACGTCGTCCGGCCCGAAGCCGAACCAGGGGTCCGTCGCGGTGAACAGGCGCGTCACGTGGCCATGCGGAATGACGACCCCCTTGGGACGGCCGGTGGAGCCCGACGTGTAGATCACGTAGGCCGGCAGCTCGGGGTCGGACGGCAGATCGAGCCGCCGTGGACTGCGCGCCGAGATCGCCAGCGCCTCCCTGTCCAAGGGGACGATCCGGAGGTTCGCCGGCAGTACGCCCGCCTGCGCCTCCCGCGTCAGGGCTACGCTGACGCCGCTGTCCTCCAAGGCGAACGCGAGGCGCTCCACGGGATAGGACGGATCGAGCGGCAGGTAGCCGGCTCCGGCCTTGAGGGTCGCCAGAAGCGCCACGATCAGGTCGAGCGAGCGCTCGAAGCAGAGGCCCACCAAGTCTCCGGTCCGGACGCCTGCGGCGAGGAGGTGGCGGGCGAGGCGGTTGGCGCGCTCGTCCAGCTCGCGGTAGGTGAGCGCGTCACCGCCGGAGGAGACAGCCGGATGATCCGGCGTGCGGTCCGCCTGGGCCTCGAACAAGCGATGGATAGCGGCCCTCCCCCGCTCGGCCGGCGGAGCCGGGTTCCAGTCTGCGAGCTGGCGCATCTCGGCCGCGGTCATCAGCGGCAGCTCGGAGATGCGCTTTCCCGGGTCCGCCAGCATCGCCGTCAGCAAGGTGACGAATGAGCCGGAGAAGCGGTCGATCGTGGAGGCGTCGAAGATCTCGGTGCTGTACTCCACGAAGATCGCGGCCTGCTCGTCGTCGGCCTGGAAGGCCAGCGTCAGGTCGAACTTCGCCGTGCCGCTCGCGACTCCGACCGGCGTCACCCGGAGGCCCTCGGCCACGAAGTCCTGCTTGGGCAGATTCTGGAACGCGAGCGCCACCTGGAATAGCGGCGTGTGGCTCATGCTGCGCTCGGGGGCCAGCTCTTCGACAAGCTTTTCGAACGGCACGTCCTGATGGGCGTCGGCGTCGAGCACGATCTCGCGGAGCTGCTCGATGAGCGAGCGCGCCGCGGCGCCGCGATCCACGTCGCAGCGCATCACCAGGGTGTTCACGAAGAAACCGATCAGTGGCTCGACCTCGACCCGGTTGCGCCCCGCGACCGGCACGCCGACCGCGAAGCTCCCCTGCCCGGTATAGCGGTGCAGCAGGGCGGCAAAGCCGGCGAGCAGCACCATGAACGGCGTCGCTCCCAGGCGGCGGCCCGTCACCCTGAGCCCCTGGGAAATCTCGCCCTCCAGCACGGTACGGCGGTTCGCTCCCTGCCAGGTGCGCACCGCGGGCCGCGGCCGGTCGGCCGGCAGCTCGATCAGAGGCGGCAGGCCGCGCAGCCGCTCGCGCCAGTGGGAAAGCTCCTTCTCCAGGATCTCCCCCCGAAGCCACTGCCGCTGCCAATGAGCGAAGTCCGCGTACTGGATCGTCAGCGCCGGGAGAGCCGCGGGCTTGCCGCCCACGAATTCGGCATAGAGCGCGGCGGTCTCGCGCACGAAGATGGGCAGCGACCAGCCGTCGCTGATGATGTGGTGCATGGTCACGAGCAGCACGTGCTCGTCCGGGGAGAGGCGCAGCAGCTTCGTCCGGAGGAGAGGGCCTTTTTCCAGCGAGAACGGACGGCGGACCTCCTCGGCCATCCGCAGACGGGCTTCCTCGCTCCCGTCGAGATCGACGATCGGAAGATCGATGGGAGCGGGCGGATGGATGATCTGGAACGGCCGGCCTTCGACATCGCCGAACGTGGTGCGCAGAGCCTCGTGCCGCCGCACGACCTCCGTCAAGGCGGCGGACAAAGCCGTGGCGTCGAGCTCCCCCTGCAGATGGAGGGAGAGCGGAATGTTGTAGGTAGCCCGGTTCGGATCGAGATGATCCAGAAACCAGAGGCGCTGCTGGGAGAACGACAGGTCGAGCATCCCGTCTCGAGAAACGGGCTCGATGCGCGGCGCACCCGCCTCTCCCCCCTCGCGCCGAAGATCCTCGATGCGTCGCGCCAGGGTGGAGAGGGTCGGGCTCTCGAAGATCGCACGCAGGGGCAGCTCGACGGTGAACCGCTCGCGCACCCGGGACACGACCTGCGTGCCGAGCAGAGAGTGGCCGCCCAGGTCGAAGAAGTTGTCGTTCGCGCCGGCCCGCGGTACGTCCAGCACCTCGCACCAGATCCCCTCGAGCATCTCCTCGGCCGCGGTCTGCGGAGCGACGAAGGCGGCTCCGGTCTCCGGCCGCTCGCTCACAGGGTCGGGCAGGGCACGGCGGTCCACGCGACCATTCGAGGTGAGAGGCAGCGAATCCATCAGCACCAGGGCAGCCGGGATCATGTGGTCGGGCAGGCTCTCGCGCAGGAAGTCGCGTAGATCTTTGACTGTCGCCGAGTTGCCGGGCACGAGCGTGGCGTAGCCCACGAGCCGCTTGCCGACCGGGCCGTCCTCCCGGACCAGCACGATGCAGTCCTTGACCGCCGGATGGCGGGCGAGCACCGTCCCCACCTCTTCCGGCTCGACGCGGAAGCCGCGGATTTTGACTTGATCGTCACGGCGGCCGAGGTATTCGAGATCGCCCGAGGGGAGCCAGCGGCCGACGTCGCCTTGGCGATACATCCGCTGCCCGGGGCCGTAGCCCATCTCCTCGGCGAACGGATCGGGGATGAAGCTCAAGGCTGTCCGGTCGGGCCAGTTGGCGTAGCCGCGCGAGACGTTCGGTCCCGCGATGTAGATGTCGCCCGGCACACCGACCGGCACCGGCTCCAGCCCGGCATCGAGCACGTAGGCGCGGCAGTTCTGGATGTTCTTGCCTACCGGCACCCGCGCGCCGGCCCGGAAGCGGGGCAGGTCCTCCACTCCCGGCTCGTAGACCACGGTGGTGACGGTGGCCTCGGTCGAGGCGTAGCTGTTGTTGAGGCGCACCCGGTCGCCCACCAGCTCCAGCCATTCCGCCACGCGCTCGGGGAAGGCCTGCTCCGTGCCGATCACGACCAGGCGCAATGGCGAAGGAGGTGGCGTCTGCGAGCGGTACATCTCCCCCACCCACTCGTGCCAGTAGGCCGTGGGCAGGTCCATGGCGGTGATGCCGTAGCGCACGATGAGGTCGGACAACTCCGAGAACGACGGGAACAGGCCGGGAGGCCGCGGCACCACGCCGCCGCCCATGAGCCAGGTCGGGAAGATCTCCTCGGAGGTGATGTCGAAGCTGATCGACGTGAACTGCAGCGTCCGGTCCTCCGGCCCCATGCGGTAGCGCAGGGCGCAGGAGGTGACGTGGTTCGCCATCGCGCGATGGGGCACCGCGACGCCCTTGGGCCGGCCGGTGGAGCCCGAGGTGTAGACAATGTACGCGAGGCTCTCGGGATGGATCTCCCAGTCCGGCTCGGACGGATCTTCCTGTGACAGATCGAGATGATCGAGGCAGATCACCGCCGGGCCGCCGCTGATCTCAGGGAGCTTGGAAAGCAGGTGTTCCTGGGTGAGGAGCACGGGCATGGCCGTGTCCTCGATCATCAGCGCGAGCCGCTCCTGCGGGTACTCCGGATCGAGCGGAACCCAGGCGCCGCCCGACTTGAGCACGGCGAGCAACGCCAGAGGCATCTCCAGCGACCGCTCCACGCACAGGCCCACCGACATCTCGGGACCGACGCCCAGCCGCCGCAGATGGCGGGCCAGGCGATTGGCCCGGCCATGCAGCTCCGCGAACGTCATCACCTGGTCCGCGAACAGCACGGCCGCGGCATCCGGTGTCCGGAGTGCCTGCTGCGCCAGACGGTAGAGGATGGGCGGCGGGAAGCCCGTGTTGGGTCGGTTCCAATCGATCAGGATCTGCTGCCGCTCTTCGGGAGAGAGGATCGGCAGCTCGCCGACGGCCCGGCCGGGCTCCTCCACCACGGCGGCGAGCAGCGCCTGGAAATGGCTCGCCATGCGCGCGACCGTCGCCTCCTCGAACAGATCGGTGCTGTACTCGAAATAGCCGCTGAAGCCTCCAGGGAGGTCCACCATCTCCAGCGTCAGGTCGATCTTCGCCAAGCGCCTCTCGACGCGCAGGGGTCCGAGCGTCAGCCCCGGCATGGTCAGCGCTCCACCGCCACCTGTGTTCTGGAGCGCGAACACCACCTGAAAGAGCGGGTTGTGCGACAGGTTGCGATCCGGCTGCACCTCCGCGACCAGCTTCTCGAACGGCAGATCGGAGTGGGCGAACACGGCCAGGGCCTCGCTCTTTACGCGGCCGAGCAACTCGCGGAAGCTCAGACCGCTCCGGACCTCGGCGCGCACCAGGAGCGTGCTGGCGAAGCAGCCGACCACGTTCTCGAACTCTGTGCGGTTGCGGTTCGCGACCGGCACCCCGACGAGGAAGTCGCCCTGGCCCGTGTAACGGAACAGCAGCACGTCGAACAAAGTGAGGAGCGCCATGAACGGCGTGGCGCCATCGGCCTGGGCGAGGGCCTTGAAGCGTGCGGCAACGGGATTGGGGACCTCGAACGTCACCGCGTCGCCGCGCGGCGTGGCCATGTGACGCCGCGGATGATCGGTCGGCAGCTCCAGGACGGGAGGCGCGCCTTCCAGCCGCTCGCGCCAGAAGGCGAGCTCCTGGCTCAGCGCCTCGCCCTGCAGGCGCTCGCGCTGCCAGCGGGCGAAGTCCACGTAGCGCACCTTCGGCTCTGGCAGGGACGGCTCGGCCCGGTAGAGCGCTGTGAGCTCGCGCAGCAACAGCCCCTGCGACCAGCCGTCGCTCACGATGTGGTGGACGCACAGCAGCAACGCGTGGTCCTGCGGTCCGAGCCGCAGGAGCCGGGCGCGGAACAGCGGCCCGCGCGCGAGATCGAACGGCTGGCGCGACTCCTCGCCAGCGAGCTCGATGGCGCGCGGCAGGATCTCCTCTTCGCTCAAGCCGGTCAGATCGACCACGGACAGGATTGACGGAAGCTCCGGATCGATCACCTGGCGGGGCTCTCCGGCTTCCGCCGGGAAGCGGGTGCGCAGAGACGCGTGGCGGCGAACGAGCTCCTTCAGGGCGCGCTCGAGGGCCGTCCGGTCAAGGACGCCGGTGAGCCGGATCGCACGGAACATGTTGTCGAGATAGGACCCGGGCTCGAGCTGGTCGAGAAACCAGAACCGTTGCTGCGCGAAGGACAGGGGATGGGGTCCCCCGGCCTCGGCAACCGACTTGCGCTGCTGCGCAATACGGGCCAGAAGCGCGAGCTTCTCCTCGCGCGACAGCGCAGCGATATCGGTAGCCATCTGGTTCAAGACTGCCCTCCATCCGCCATGCTCTCGCGCAGCAGGGCGTCCAGCTCGGCATCCGACATGGATGTGGCGCGCGCCAGCAGGTCCTCTTCTTCCAGGCCCGGCAGCACGGTCACGGACACGGGCTTGGACACAGCCATCTTTTCGTCCACGGCAGAAGCCATACCCTCAAGTGTCCGTTTGTCGAACATGAGGGACAGAGGCAGCTCGATCGAGAATGCGTTGCGCACCCGCGACAGGACGCGCGCCGCGGAGAGCGAGTGCCCGCCAAGATTGAAGAAGTCGTCGCTCACACCCACGCGCTCCACGCCGAGCACTTCCGCCCAGATGCCCGCCAGCACCTCCTCGGCCGGAGTGCGCGGAGCCACGTATTCCACCTCGTCCTCCACCCGGGCCGGATCAAGGCTGGGCAGCGCGCGCCGGTCCACCTTGCCGCTCGGGGTGAGCGGCAGGCGCTCGAGCGCGACGAAGTCGGAAGGCACCATGTACTCGGGCAGCCGCTGGACAAGGAAGGCCCGCAGCTCACGCGGCCGGGGTGTCTCGTCTTCGGCCACCAGGTAGGCCACGAGCCGCCGGTCGCCTGGGCGGTCCTCCCGCACCACGGCAACGCAGTCGCGGATACCCGGATAGGTGGACAAAACCGTCTCCACCTCGCCGAGCTCGATGCGGAAGCCGCGGATCTTGACCTGGAAGTCGGCGCGGCCGAGGAACTCCAGCGCGCCGTCGCGCGGCCGGCGCCGCACCAGGTCACCGGTGCGGTACAGGCGGGCGCCCGGGCGGCTGGAGAAGCGGTGCGGCACGAAGCGCTCGGCCGTGAGGTCCGGGCGGCCGAAGTATCCGCGGGCCAGACCCTCGCCGCCGATGTACAGCTCGCCGGGCACGCCGTCCGGCATCGGTTCCAAGCCGCGCTCGAATCGGTCGAGCAGGTAGATCTCGGTGTTGGCGATCGGACCGCCGAGGGGCACGGGGCGTCCGCTCTCGGGGTCCTCGGGGGCGACTTGATGGACGCTCGACCAGACCGTGGTCTCGGTCGGTCCATAGACATTCCACAGCGAGCCCACACGGCCGAGCAGCTCGCGCGCGAGGTCCGGCGGCAGCGCCTCGCCCCCGCAGAGCACCTTCAGGCCCGGCTGCCCCTGCCACCCGGTCTCCAGGAGGAGGCGCCAAGTGGCCGGCGTCGCCTGCATGACCGTGGCGCCGGAGCGCTCGATCCTCTCCACCAGGCGGGCGCCGTCGACCACCGTCTCCCTGTCCACCAGCGCGACGCGCCCGCCCACCGACAGCGGCAGAAAGAGCTCCAGCACCGCGATATCGAAGGAGATCGTCGTCACCGCGAGCAGGATGTCGTCCTGCCCGACCCCAGGCCGCTGCGCCATGGAGGCGAGGAAGTTGACCACGGCGCCCTGGCGGACGATCACCCCCTTGGGGCGGCCCGTCGAGCCGGAGGTGTAGATCACGTAAGCCGGGTTCTCCGGCATCGCCAGCGCCACCGGATCGTCCACGTTCTCGCCGGCGAGGTCCGACTCGACGACGAGGGTGCGGGCGCCGTGGGCGGGCAGCGTCGGGACCAGGCTCGATTGGGTCAACAGCACCGCGGCGCGGCTGTCCTCCAGGACCCAGGCCAAGCGGTCCGCCGGATAGCTCGGGTCGAGCGGAATGTAGGCGCCGCCCGACTTGAGCACGCCGAGCAGGGCGGTCACCAGCGCTGGGGAGCGCTCCAGGCAGACCGCCACCCGCTCCTCCGGCCCGACGCCGAGCCGGCGCAGGCGGTGAGCCAGGCGGTTCGCCTGGGCGTTCAGCTCGCCGTAGGTGAGAGTCTCCTCCTCCATCGACACCGCGACGGCGCCGGGGCGCCGCGCCGCGCTCTCCTCGACGAGCTGGCTCACCAGCCGGGAGGGCACCTCCGCCGACGTGTCGTTGCCCGCCGCCACCACTGCGGCCTTCTCCTCGGGCGTGAGCAGCGGCAGCTCCGAGAGCCGCAGCTCCGGATTGCGCGCCGCCGCGGCCAGAATCGTGAGATAGCAGCCGACCATGCGCTCCATGGTGACTGCGTCGAAGAGGTCGGTGTTGTACTCCCAGTGCAGCAGGGCATGAAGGTCTTCGGCGCTGGCGCTGCCGAGGCCGATGCGCTGCTCGGCGCGCGGAATGACGATGACGTTCAGGTCCACCTTGGCCGTGCGGTTGCCGCGCACCAGGAACGAGCACTTGAGACCGGCGAAGTCGAGGTCCGGGACGCTGGCGTCGTGGAAGTGGAACATCACTTGGAACAGCGGATTGCGGCTGATCTGCCGCTCGGGGCGCAGCTCCTGCACCAAGCGCTCCAGCGGCATGTCCTGGTAGAGCTGGGTCTCGATTGACATCTCACGGACGCGGTCGAGCAGCTCCGAGAAGGTCGGATCGC
Organism: Acidobacteriota bacterium; assembly: GCA_034667225.1. Taxonomy (GTDB): domain Bacteria; phylum Acidobacteriota; class Thermoanaerobaculia; order Multivoradales; family UBA5704; genus DATMER01. The sequence goes on along the minus strand of JAXDKG010000049.1, from coordinate 18,484 downwards.
CGGCCAGCTCGCCGCGCAGCACGAGGCTGTTGACCACCATGCCGATCATCCCGTCGATCTCGCTCAGCCGACGGTTGGCGTTGGTCGTGCCGACGAGGATGTCCTCCTGGCCGGTGTAGCGGTAGAGCATCGCGTAGTAGGCGGACAGCATGGTCATGAACAGCGTGAAGCCCTGCTGACGGCTGAAGGTGCGCAGCTCCTGGTAGAGCTCGGGCTCGATGCGCAGCAGGCGCATCTCGCCGGCGAAGGAAGGCCGGATCGGACGCGGGCGGTCGGTGGGCAGCTCCAGGGCCGTGGGGCTCCCCGCCAGCTTCTTCCGCCAGTAGTCGAGCATGTGGTCCATGGCCTCGCCTTCCATCCACCCGCGCTGCCAGGCCGCGAAGTCCGCGTACTGCACCGGCAGCTCGGGCAGCGGCGACGGCTCGCCGGCCTTGAACGCGGCGTAGATCGCCTTGATCTCGCGCAGCATGACGGCGAACGACCAGCCGTCGTGGACGAAGTGGTACTCGATCTGGATCAGCTCGTGGACCTCGTCCTCCAGTTGCAGCAGGGTCCAGCGGATGAGCGGCGGCTTCGTGACGTCGAACGGCGTCTGCATGGCCTCGGCGACCAGGCGCTCGGACACGGCCCGGCGCTCCTCCGCCGGCACGCCGCGCAGGTCGATGACCGGCAGCGCGATCGGGCCCGCGGGCATGATCACCTGCACGGGCCGGCCGTCCACGGCCGGGAAGCTGGTACGCAGCACCTCATGGCGGCGGACGATCTCTTCCAGGGTGCGGTGGAGCGCGTCGACGTCGAGCGGGCCGCGGAACCAGATCGTGACGTTGAAGTTGTAAGCGATGTTGCCGCCCACGGAGAGCTGATCGAGGAACCAGACCCTCTCCTGCGGGAACGAGAGCGGGATCGGGCGGTCGCGCGGCGCGCGGCGGATGGGCGGCAGCTCGGGCACGTCACCCGCCTTCTCGGCGCGCACCACCGCCTCGGCCAGGTCGGCCACGGTCGGCTTCTTGAACACCTCGACCATAGGCAGCTCGACGTGGAAGGACTGGCGCACGCGGGAGGCGAGCTTGGCCACCAGCAGAGAGTGGCCGCCGAGCTGGAAGAAGTCGTCGTGGATGCCGACGCGCTCGACCCCCAGCAGGTCGGCCCAGATCCCGACCAGCATCTCCTCCACGTGGTTGCGCGGCGCGGCGAAGTCGATGCCGAGATCGGCCCTCACCTCGTCCGCCTCCATCCGGGCGACCGCGCGCCGATCCACCTTGCCGCTGGGCGTGCGCGGCAGCTCGTCGAGGAACGAGAAGACGGAGGGCATCATGTATTCGGGCAAAGCCTCTTGGAGAGCGGAACGGAGCTCGCCCACGGTCGGCGCGTTGCCCTCCTCAGGCACGACCCAGGCGACAAGGCGCTTGCCGCCGCCGCGCGCTTCCTGGGCCACGACCACCGCGTCGCGGACCGTGGCGACGGCGCGCAGGGCGGCCTCGATCTCGCCCAGCTCGATGCGGTAGCCGCGCACCTTCACCTGGTTGTCGGTACGGCCGCGGAACTGGATGTCCCCGCCCGGAAGGAGGCGCACGAGGTCACCCGTGCGATAGAGGCGGGCGCCGGGCTCGCGCGAGTAGGCGTCGGGGACAAAACGCTCAGCCGTCAGCTCGGGGCGGCCGAGATAGCCGCGGGTGACGCCGAGGCCTCCGATCAGCAGCTCGCCTTCCAGGCCCTCCGGCAGAAGCTCCTGGGCGGGGCCGGCCACGTAGGCACGGGCATCTTCGATGGGGCGGCCGATGGGCACGTCGCCGGAGAAGTCCGCGGCGGCCAGCTCGCGGCGGGTGGTCACGATGGTGGTCTCGGTCGGGCCATAGGTGTTGAGCAATCGGATGCGATCGCCCACACGCTCGCGCCAGGAGTCGAGACGGTCGCGCTGGGCCTGCTCGCCGCCGAGGATCACCAGCCGCAACGAAGCCGGCAGCTCCAGCCCCTGCTCCATTTCAGCGACGATCTCGTGCCAGTAGGCCGTCGGCAGGTCGAGCACGGTGACCCCGAGGTTCCCCACCTCGCGGGCAAAGCGCTCCAGGGAGGCGACCATCTCGTCGTCGCGCAATACCAGCGTGGCGCCGCGGGTCAGGCAGGGGTAGATCTCCTCGCCGCTCGTGTCGAAGCTGATCGAGGCGAATTGAAGCACCCGGTCCTTGGGAACGATGCCGAAGGCCTGCGCCGCGCCCTCGACGTAGTGGGCGAGCGTCGCGTGCGGCACCAGGACGCCCTTGGGCCGGCCGGTCGAGCCCGAGGTGTAGATGACGTAGGCCAGGCGGCCCATCTCCACGTCTTCCGACAAAGGCTGGACATCGTCCATTTGCGCATCGAGGAGCACCACCTCGGCGCCATGAACGGGGAGCCGCCCAAGCAGCCGCTCCTGGGTGAGCAGCACGCGGGCTCCGGAGTCCTCCAGCATGTAGGCCAGACGGTCCGCGGGATACGCCGGATCGAGCGGCAGGTAGGCGCCGCCGGCCTCGGCGATGGCGAGCATCCCCACCACCATCTCGGGCGACCGCTCGGCGCAGAGACCGACGATGGACTCGGGGCCGACGCCCACCCCACGGAGCCGGGCTGCAAGGCCGCGGGATGCACGCTCGAGATCTCTGTAGGTAAGCGTACCCTCTGCCGAAACGATTGCCGCAGCATCCGGCGTGCGCGCGGCCTGCTCCTGGAACAGGCGGTGGACGGGCAGACGGGCAGGTCCGGCCACCGGACCTGCCGAGGCGGCAATCAGCTCGCGCTGCTCTTCCGGGCGCAGAAGGGGGAGCTCGCCGACCCGGGTTTCCGGCTGCTCCAGGACCGCGAGGATCAGCGCCTCCAGGCCAGCCACCAGGCGCGCTGCGCCCTCTGCAGAAAAGCGGTCCCAGTGATAAGCGAGCCTGAGGCTCATCCGGTCGCCGCGCTGGCTCGCGTAGAGGGTGATGGCGAAATTGCCTGCCTCTTTCAAGCTGGCCTCACGGACGGCCAGCTTGCCCTCCTTCGACACCCCCAGGGGATCGTTTGGATAGTTCTCGTAGACGAACATGCTCTCGTACACAGGGACCGCGCGCGGCATGCCCGACCAGACGGCGATCTGCTCCATGGACGAGTGCTCGAACTCGCGCTGCTCGACCTGCTCGGTCTGGAGACGCTGCAGCCAGGGGATCAGCTCGGCCATGGGATCGATGCGCAGGCGCAACGGAAGGCCATTGATGAACAGGCCCGCCATGTGCTCCACCCCCTCCAGCTCGTAGGGACGGCCGGAGACGATCACTCCGTAGACGACATCGTCCACCGCACCCCAGCGGCCGAGCAGCAGTCCCCAGAGGCCCTGCAGCAGGGTGTTCGTAGTGATCTGATGACGCCTCGCCAGCGCCTGGACCTGCAGCACCGCTTCCGGCGCGAGGTGGCGCTCGACGTCGATGCTCTTCCAATCGCTCGCCTCTTCGCCTCCAACTCCCACTCCGGTACCATCGAACGGGAGCGGCGTGGAGGGCTCGAACCCGGCGAGCGTGCGCCGCCAGTGCTCCTCGGCCCGAGCCGGATCCTGGCGCTTCAGCCAGCCGATGTAGTCGCGGTAGGGGCGCGCCGGCGGCAGGTTCGCCTCGCGGCCCTCCTGAGCGGCGGCGTAGAAGGCGCGCAGCTCGCTCAGGACGAGCGCCATGGACCAGCCGTCCAGGACCAGGTGGGAGAAGCTCCAGACCATCTTCCAGGCCTCGTCCGCCATCCGGATCAGGGCGACGCGCATCAGCGGAGCCTTGCCGAGGTCGAACCCGAGGGCGTGGTCCTCACGGAGGAATGCCGCCAGCCTCTGCGTCCGCTCCGGTTCGGGAAGCTCGCGCCAGTCGTGCTCCTGCCAGGGGACGTCCACCTGGCGCCGCACCACCTGCAGCGGCTGATCGCGCTTCTCCCAGACGAACATCGTCCGCAGCACGGGATGCCGGTCCATCACGGACTGCCAGGCGCCGCGCAGGGCTGACGGATCGACGCTCGTGAGCGTAGCCGCGTATTGATCGAAATAGACCTCGGACCGGTAGCCCGAAAGCAACAGGTACAGGAGCATGCTCTGCTGGGCAGGCGAGAGCGGGTAGATGTCCTGGACGTTCTGGTTACTCATCAAAAACCTTTCTACTCGGAAAGCTCGGCAAGGAGGTCGTCCAGCTCATCCTGGCTCAGTCCTGCCTCGGAGAACTCGGTGGAAGCGGCAACCGCCAGCATCGGCACCGCACCCGCGGCAGGCGCCTCCAGATCCGCGGCTTCCGCCACGGCGGCGAGCCCGGCCACGGTCTGATTCTGGAAGAGCTGGCGAGGGGTGAAGCTCACTCCGCGCTTGCGGCTCCGGGTCGCAGCCTGGATGACCAGGATGGAGTCGCCGCCCAGCGAAAAGAAGTTGTCGTGAACCCCGACGCGGTCGAGCTTGAGGACCTCGGCCCAGACGGCGGCCAGGATCTCCTCGACCGGATTGCGCGGCGCCACGACCTCGGCTGCGGTGCCGCGCGCGCCCTCGGGCGCCGGCATGGCGAGGAGGGCACGGCGGTCGATCTTGCCGTTGGGCGTCAGCGGCAGCGACGGCAGCACCGCGAAGAGCTGCGGAACCATATAGTCCGGCAGCTTTTCACGCAAGGCGCTGCGCAATCCTTCGGGATCTCTCTCATGAAGGGCGTCGTGCAGAGCCAGATAGGCCACGAGACGCTTGCTGCCCGGCACGTCCTCCCGCACCACGACGGCGCACTCGCGCACCGCCGGCTGCGCGCTGAGGACGGCCTCGATCTCGCCCAGCTCGATGCGGAAGCCCCGAATTTTTACCTGGTGGTCCACACGCCCCAGGAACTCAAGCGCCCTGTCCTGGATGCGGCGCCGCACCAGGTCACCGGTGCGATAGAGGCGGGCCCCTGGACGGAACGGATCAGGGACGAAGCGCTCGGCGGTGAGGTCGGGCCGGCCCAGATAGCCGCGGGCGAGCCCCTCGCCACCAATGTAGAGCTCGCCGGGAGCACCGGGTGGTACCGGCTCCACGAAGCGGTCGAGCAGATAGATCTCCGTGTTCGCGATGGCGCCGCCCAGGGGCATCGGCCGCACGCCGTCGGCGTCGGCCGCGGAAACCGGGTGGACGGCGGACCAGACCGTGGTCTCGGTAGGGCCGTAGACGTTCCACAGCTCGCTCGTGCGGGCCAGCAGCTCGCGGGCGAGGTCTGGCGGAAGGGCTTCTCCGCCGCAGAGCACCTTCAGCCCCGGGCTCCCCTCCCAGCCGGCCTCCAACAGGACGCGCCAAGTCGCCGGAGTCGCCTGCATCACGGTGGCGCCAGAGCCTGCGATCCTCTGGATGAGGCGCAGACCGTCAGCGGCCGTCTCCCGGTCCACCAGCTCGACGCGCCCGCCCCGGGAGAGCGGCAGGAACAGCTCCAGCACGGCGATGTCGAAGGCGATCGTTGTCACGGCGAGCAGCACGTCGTCAGGGCCGAGCCCCGGTTGCCGCGCCATGGAAGCCAGGAAGTTGACCGCACCGCGCTGGCGCACGGCCACTCCCTTGGGGCGTCCGGTCGAGCCCGAGGTATAGATCACGTAGGCCAGATTCTCCGGGCCGGCGAGCGGCTCCGGGTCGGCCGCGCTCTCGCCCGAGAGGTCGATCCGATCAAGGGAGATCCCCGGCACCGGAAGGGTGGGCGCGAGGTCGCTCTGGGTGAGCAGGACCGAGGCGCGGCTGTCTTCCAGCACCCAGGCCACGCGGTCCGCCGGGTAGGTCGGGTCCAGCGGAACGTAGGCGCCGCCGGCCTTGAGCACACCGAGCAGGGCGGTCAGCATGGCCGGCGAGCGTTCCAGGCAAACTGCGACCAGCCGCTCCGGACCGACGCCGAGCCCACGCAGATGGTGGGCCAGCCGGTTCGCCCGGGCATTCAGATCGCCGTACGTGAGGCTCTCGCCCTCGTGCGCGACGGCGGCCGCTTCGGGCCGCTCCGCGGCGTGCTCCTCGAAGAGCTGGTGAAGCAGTCGTAGGGGCACTTCGGCCGCAGTGAGGTTGCCGGCCACCAGCAATTCCTGCCGTTCGACGGCTCCGAGCAAAGGCAGGTCCGAGAGCCGCCGCTTCGGAGCCTCCACGATCCCGTCCAGAAGGTTGCGCAGGTGCAGGAGCAACCGCTCCGCGGTGCCGGCATCGAAGAGGTCGGAGGCATACTCCAGGCGCGCCAGCATCCCTCCCTGCGACCGGGGGAAGAGGGAGAGGGAGAGGTCGAACTGCGTCCGGTCGACCTCGAACTCCAGCGGCGACAGGGTAAGGCCCGCAAGGTCGAGCTGCGCGCCCGGCAGGTTCTGCAGCGCGAGCATGACCTGGAATACGGGCGAGTGGCTCAAGTCGCGCTCCGGCCGCAGCTCGTCTACCAGACGCTCGAAAGGAATGTCCTGATGGGCGTAGGCGCCGAGCGCCACCTGCCGCACACGGCGGGCGAGCTCGTCGAACCCCGGATCGCCGGACAGCTCGACGCGCAACGCCAGGGTGTTGGCGAACATCCCGATCAGATCTTCCAGCTCGGCCCGGCCACGGTTCGCAATCGGGGTGCCCACGACCACATCGGGCTGGCTGCCGTAGCGGCTCAGCAAGGTGGCGAACGCACCGAGCAGGATCATGAACGGGGTCACGCCGAGGCGGCGGGCCACGCCGTCCAGATCGCTCTCGAGGGTCAGATACGTGCGGTGGCCACGGTAGCTCTGGACGGCCGGGCGCGGGCGGTCGAGAGGGAGCTCCACGACCTGGGGCGCGCCGCCGAGATGGAACTTCCACCAGGCGAGCCGCTCCTCGAGCAGCTCGCCACGCAGCCGGTCCCTCTGCCAGGAGGCGTAGTCGGCGTACTGGATGGGGAGATCCGGCAAGGCGCCGCCACGGTAGAGCACCCCCAGCTCGCGGACGAAAATGCCCAGCGACCAGCCGTCGGCCACGATGTGATGCATGCCCACGAGGAGCGCGTGCTCGCTCTCGTCGAGGCGCACCAGCGTGCAGCGCACGAGAGGTCCATGAGCCAGATCGTAGGGCCGGCGGGCCTCGGCGGCGGCGATGCGCCGGATCTCCGCCTCGCGGGCCATGGCGGGCAGGCCGGAGAGGTCGAAGACTGTCACCGGAAGGACGGCGGGCTCTCCGACCACCTGGCGCGGCTGCCCGTCCTCTTCCGCGAAGACGGTGCGCAGCGACTCGTGCCGGCGGACGATCGCTGAGAGGGCTCCGGCCAGGGCCGTGACGTCGAGCCGTCCCGCAAGGCGCACTCCGCCCGAGAGGTTGTAGGCGGTGCTCCCCGGCTCGAGCTGGTCGATGAACCAGAGGCGCTGCTGGGCGAACGAGGTCGGCAGCGGCCCGGTGCGCGGCACCCGCATCAGCGGCAGCGACGGCTGGGCACCGCCCTCCCGAGCCCGCTCGGCCAGAGCGGCGAAACCGGCGAGCGTCGGCTCCTCGAACACGGCGCGCATCGGCAGGTCCACGCCGAGCACGCTGCGGACTCGCGAGATCATCCGCGTGGCCAGCAGCGACTGCCCGCCCAGCTCGAAAAAGCTGTCCTCCGGCGCCACATCGGAGATGCCGAGCAGGTCGGACCAGATGCCGGCGAGCAGCTCCTCCACCAAGCTCTTCTCGACGGCCCGCTCGGCCTCGCGCCGCTCTTCGACCGGAGCCGGCAGGGCCCGGCGATCCACCTTGCCGGTGCGGGTCAGCGGCAGCGCCGGCAGGATCACGAACGACGTCGGCACCATGTAGTCCGGCAGCCGAGAGGCCAGGAACGCGCGCAGGTCGCGCTGCGCGGGCAGGCTGTCCGCCGTCACCAGGTAGCCGACGAGGCGGCGATCGCCGGGGCGGTCCTCCCGCACGACCACCACGCACTCGCGCACGCCGGGGAAGCGCGCCAGGGCCGCCTCTACCTCGCCAAGCTCGATGCGGAAGCCGCGCAGCTTGACCTGGAAGTCCGCCCGGCCGGCGAACTCGACGCCACCGTCAGGCAGGTACCGGCCGAGATCTCCGGTCTTGTAGACGCGGTCTCCCTCTTCCCGGTTCGCCACCAATGGATTGGGCAGGAACCGCTCGGCCGTGAGCGCCTCGTCGCCGAGATAGCCGCGAGCGAGATGCCGGCTGCGGAGATGGATCTCCCCCGCTTCTCCGATGCCGGCCAGCCGGCCCGCCCGGTTGAGCACCAGGAGCTGGCAGCCTTCCTCGCCGCCCATACCGCGGCCCAGAGGCAGGACCTCCTTGCCCAGGCTCGAGCCGGCACGCGGCACCTCGAAAAAGGAGACCGATCTCTGGGTCTCGGTAGAGCCGTAGAGGTTCACGCACACAACGGATGGAGCGATCTTCTGCAGGTGCTCGACATCGCCCTTCTTGAGCAGGTCGCCCACCACGAACGCGCGGCGCAAGTCTGGCAGCTCCAGGATGTGCTCGGGCCCGTTGTCCGTCGAGTCGAGCACCATCTCCATCATGGCCGGAGTGAGGTGAAGGACCGTCACCCTCTCGCTGCGCAGCCAGCCGGCGAGATAGCCTGGCGTGCCGATCCGGTCAGGATCGGGCAGGACCATCCCGGCTGCGAACCAGACGGGTGTGAAAACGTCGCGCTGCAGCGGGTCGTGCGACAACGCCGAGAGCATGCCGAAGCGGTCGTTCCCACCGAGGCTGAAGCGCTCTCCCATCCAGGGATAGAAGTGCGTGAGCGGAGTGTGGCGTCCGATCACCCCCTTGGGAACTCCCGTGGAGCCCGAGGTGAACGTGATGCAAGCCGCGTCGTAAGGCCCCACGGGCACGCCCGGATCGGTCTCCGGAAACCCGGAGAGGGTCTCCAGGTCCAAGCGCAGCTCGGCGCGGCAGCGGCAGAAAGCCGCCGCGGCCTCTTCCACCTCCGCCGGCGGCGGAGGCGCTCCCGGTACCGTGACCCAGGCAGCGGGGCGGCCGATGCGCAGATAATCGAGCAGGCGCGGCACCGGATAGGCAGGGTCGAGCACCATGAAGGCCGCGCCGGCCTTGAGCGTGCCCAACAGGGCCTGGACCAGAGGGGCGCTGCGATGGGCCCAGACGGCTACGGCCTCACCCTTCTCCACTCCGCGGGAGACCAGGAAATGGGCGAGCCGGTTGGCGCGGGACTCCAGCTCGGCGTAGCTCCAGGAGGTCCCCAGGGCATCGCGCACCGCGATCCGCTCCGGGTGCCGCTCCGCGCTGCGCGAGAGAGCCTCGTGCACGGCCCCCCGCCATTCGCGACTGAGAGGCTGCGCAGGATCCGGCAGCAGGGCGGCGGAGATGGGGGTCACCAGCGACAGGTCGCCGATCCGGCGCTCCGGGTTGGCCGAGGCCTGCTCCAGCAGCGACTCGAGCTGGCGCAGCATCTCCACGATGCGCTCCCGGTCGAAGAGGTCGGCGTTGTAGACCAGGTTGCACTGGAACGATTCCGCCAGCTCGTTGACGTACAGGGTGAAGTCGAACTTGGATTCCGGCTCGCGGAGCCGCATCGAATCGATCTGAAGCCCCGGCAGGTCCAGAGACATGTCCGAGAGCGACACGAAATTGAACAGGACCTGGAAAATGGGCGTGCGGCTTAGCTGCCGCTCGGGCTGGATCTCCTCCAGCAGGCGCTCGAAGGGGATCGCCTGGTACCGATAGGCACCGAGCACCACGGTCTTGACGCGGCCGAGCAGCTCACGGAAGGTGGGCTCTCCCGAGAGGTCGGTACGCAGCACGAGGGTGTTGAGGAACAGGCCGATGAGCCCTTCCACCTCGACCCGGCTGCGGCCGGCGCTGGGCGAGCCGACGACGACGTCGTCCTGGCCCGAGAGGCGGGACAGCAGGAGCTGGAACGCCGCCAGGAGGGTCATGAACGGCGAGGTACCCTCGCGCAGCGACAGCTCGTGGAGCCTCGCGGTCAGGGCTGGCGGGAGCACGAGCACGGCGTTGCTTCCGCGGTGGGCCTGAACCGCCGGACGCAGCCGGTCGACCGGCATCTCCAGGGCCGGCGGGACACCGGCCAGCCGCTCGCGCCAGTACGAGAGCTGCTCTTCGAGGACGGGCCCTTGCAGCCACTCCCGCTGCCAGATGGAAAAGTCGGCATACTGCACGGGCAGCTCCGGCAGCGGCGAGGGCCGGCCCTCCGCAAAGGCGCTGTAGAGCGCCGCCAACTCGCGGTAGAAGATTCCGAAAGACCAGCCATCGGAAACAATGTGGTGCATGTCGAGCAGGAGCAGGTGCTCTTCGGGCGCGAGGCGCACCAGCGCGGCCCGGAACAGAGGCCCCCGTTCGAGGTTGAACGGCCGTTTGTCCTCGATCACGAGCTGCCGCCCCTCCACGGCGCGGACCTCCTCGGGAACACCGGAGAGGTCGGCAAGGGGCAGGTGGAAGCTCCCGGGCGCAAGGATCACTTGCACCGGCTCGTCTTCGCGCTCGGCGAAGGTGGTGCGCAAGGACTCGTGACGGCGGACGATCTCGCCCAGCGCGCGCTCCAGAGCGCTCCTGTCCAGCGCCCCGCGCAGGCGGATGGGCGAGGGCATGTTGTAGGCGGTGCTCCCCGGCTCCAGCCGGTCGAGCAGCCAGAGCCGCTGCTGGCTGAACGAGAGCGGCGCCGGGCCGGACCCGACGCGCCGGGTCACCCCGACGGGCCTGCCGGCGGGCCCTTCGGCGGCCCTCTTCTTTTTCATCCTCAGGACGAGAAGGGCGAGCTTCTCCGGAGAGAGATCGCCTGTCCGCCTGGACAGGTCATCGGTCATTCCAACTCCTCGCTCTCCAAGGCTTCCTGCTCCATCAGAGCCCGGATCTCGTCTTCGGACATGCCATTCAACTCCGCGAGGGCTGCGTCGATGTCCTCCCCCTCGAGGACCAGCACTCGTTCTCCGACCATGGCGGCGAACTCCCCCAGGCGCGGCGATGCGAACAGGGTCTGCAGGGGCAGGTCTACCTCGAAGAGCTCTTCGATGCGGGAGAGCACGCGAGTCGCCAGCAGGGAGTGACCACCGAGCTCCCAGAAGCTGTCGCTCACCCCGACGCGGTCCACCTTCAGAACGTCACGCCAGACCCGCGCGACCTCCTCCTCTAGAGGAGTGCGCGGAGGGATGAATTTCGCGCCCGCCCCGTGCTGCGATCTTTCAGGGGCCGGCAGGGCGCGCCGGTCGACCTTGCCCTGCGGCGTGAGCGGGAAGGCATCCAGGAAGACGAAGGCCGACGGCAGCATGGGCTCGGGCAGGGTTCGCTGCAGACCGCGGCGCAGCTCCTCGACCGATGTTCCGCCGGAGGGCCCCACGACATACGCGACCAGCCGCTTCTCCCCGTCGCCGTCCTCCCGGGCGAGCACCACGGCCGACTCCACCCCCGGCTGCCGGGTGAGCGTGGCTTCCACCTCTCCGAGCTCAATGCGGAAGCCGCGGATCTTGACCTGGGAGTCCGCGCGCCCGAGGAACTCGATCCCGCCGTCGGGACGCCAGCGCGCGAGGTCCCCAGTGCGGTAGAGCCTTTCCCCTTGTCCACCGAAGGGATCGGGCACGAAGCGGTCGGCGGTGAGCTCCGACCGGAAGCGATAGCTCCGTGCCAGCCCCTCCCCCGCCAGACAGAGCTCGCCGGGAACACCCACCGGGACCGGCCAGAGGAACCGATCGAGGATGTAGGTACGCGTATTGGCAACGGGTGTGCCGATGTCCGGCGCACGATCTCCGAAGGGAGAGACCCGCCCGGCCGTGGCCACGATCGTGTTCTCGGTCGGACCGTACAGGTTGAACAGCGCAAAAGGAATGTCCGGCGACGGACGGCGCACGAGGCGGTCGCCACCGACGATGACGGTCCGCAGAGCGAGGCCTTCCGGCAGCGGCTCGGACAGGACCGCCTCGGTCAGCGGCGTCGGAAGGAACGAGAACGTGATCCCCTCCTGCACCATCCAGCGGAGGAGCGCGGCCGGCGCCGGAATCACTTCGGGCAGCGGGATGTGCAGGGAGGCGCCGGACGCCAGAGCCCCCCACATCTCCCAGATCGAAGCGTCGAAGCCGGGGCCGCCCAGGAAGGTGTTCCGATCCTCCGGGCCGAGGCCGTGGTACCGGCGGTGCCAAGCCATCAAGCTGGAGAGACCACGGTGGCGCAGCTCCGTTCCCTTCGGCATGCCGGTGGAGCCGGAGGTGTAGATGACGTACGCGAGCGCATCCGGATCCGCTTCGACCACGAAGCTCTCCTCCCGCGAGTCCATCTCCTCTATTGCGGCCAGCGTTTTCGGTGTCAGCAGAAGCGCCGCCGCGGAGTCGCGGAGGATCCAATCCAGCCGCTCCGCCGGCTGGACCGGATCGATCGGCAGGTAGGCCCCGCCCGCTTCCAGCACGGCCAGGGTCGAAACGATCAGCTCGGGGGAGCGCTCAAAGCAAAGGGCCACGACCGTCTCGGGCCCCACGCCCTGCTCGCGCAGCCGGCAGGCCAGGCGCTCGACACGGCGGGCCAGCACGCCGTAGCTCAGGCGACCTCCACTCCACGACACGGCCAGGGCGTCAGGCCTGCGCTCCGCCCACTGCCGGAACAACCGGTGGACCGGCTCGTCCGGGATCTCGGCGGCAGTCCGGTTCCACTCCCTCACGACCTGCTCACGCTCCTCGCCGGACAGCAGGGGCAGCTCGGAGAGCCGCACGCCGTCGGCCCTCTCGGCGGCCACCCCTTCTAGGAGCCGATGGAAATGGCCGAGCAGACGCTCGACCGTGCCGCGGTCGAAGAGATCGCTGGCGTAATCCACCCGCGCCGCCATGCCGCCCTGCGCCGAAGGATTGAGGAACAACGACAGGTCGAACTGGGCCGCGCCGGAGTCGACCGGGAGACGGGACAGGGCGACGTCCCCCAGATCCAGGTCGGACTCGGGGAGGTTCTGCAGCGCGAGCGCGACCTGGAACACAGGCGCATGACTCAGGCTGCGCTCCGGCCGGAGCTCCTCGACCAGACGCTCAAAAGGGACCTCCTGCCGCGCGTAGGCGCCGAGGGCGACCGCCCGGACGCGCCGGGCCAGCTCGCCGAAACCGGGATCGCCGGACAGGTCGACGCGCAGTGCCAGGGTGTTGGCAAAGAAGCCGATCAGGTTCTCCAACTCGCCGCGCCCGCGGTTGGCGATGGGGGTGCCGACGACGACTTCGGACTGGCTGCCATAGCGATGGAGCAGCGTCGCATAACCTGCCAACAGGGCCATGAACGGCGTCACGCCAAGACGCCGAGCCACCGCCTCCAAGCGCTCCCAGACCTGACTCCCGATCGCGAGGTACGCACGGTCGCCGCGGAAGCTCTGGACCGGCGGGCGTGGCCGGTCCAGGGGCAGATCGATCACCTGCGGCGCGCCTCCGAGCTGCCAGAGCCACCAGGAGAGCCGCTCCTCCATGGCCGCTCCGCTCAGCCATTCGCGCTGCCAGGCGGCATAGTCGGAATACTGGATGGGCAGATCAGGCAGGACCGCCGTAGCTCCTGCAACCCCGGCGCGGTAGAGCTGGCCGAGCTCGCGAACGAAGATGCCCAGCGACCACCCGTCCGAAATGACGTGGTGCATGCCCAGGGCGAGGCCGTGCTCCCGCTCGCCCAGCCGCAGCAGCGAAAACCGCACGAGCGGTCCACGAGCAAGATCGAAGGCCCGGCGGGACTCAGCCGTGGCGACACGGCGCGCCTCTTCTTCCCGGACGGCGGCAGGCAGGCCGGAGATGTCGAAGACCGGCAGGAGCATTGGGACAGGCTCTGCGATGACCTGGTACGGCTCGCCGTCCCTCTCCCCGAAGGTGGTGCGCAACGACTCATGCCGGTTGATGATCGTGCATAGCGCCCAGGACAGCGCCGCGACGTTTAGAGGTCCCGTGAGGCGCACGGCTCCGGCGATGTTGTAGGCGTAGCTCGCCGGTTCGAGGCGGTCGAGGAACCAGAGCCGCTGCTGGGCGAAGGAGAGGGGCCGCGGCTCACCCGGCTGCCAGTCGCGGCGCGGGATCGAGGCGGAGGCTCCACCGGCGCGGACCTCATAGCCCAGAGCAACGGCCATGCGCGCGCTGGGGGCGCCCAGGAAGTCCTCCTGGTAGGCCTCCCGCCAGCGCTCGGCGGTGCTCGCGTCGATGCCGGAGTGGGTGTGGAATTTGACATCACCCAGCATGCGGGACTCTGCGTGGACGCCGTCCGTCATCCGGCGGGACCGGTCCTCGTAGGGCCGCAGCATGGCCGGGTGGAAGTCGAGGCCGAGGAAGTCGCAGAGGCCGCGCAGCACCGGCTCCGGATCGCTGACCAGGTCCTCGAAGCGCACGAGATGGCGCCGCCTGGCAGGCACCTGCTCCAGGAAGCTCAGGATGTTCTCCTGACTGACCAGCCAGATCAGCTCCGCCAGCTCCCTCCGGGTGAATGGATGGGCCTGGCGGAAGAAGATCTGGTCGAGCTTGGCCTCTTCGAAAGAGCGGATCATGCCGTAGGGATGGCGCACCAAGTGGACGTAGAGCGGCTCCTCAAAGTCCTCCTCGGCACGCTGAAGAATGGCGGGATCGAGCGCGTAAGACGGCGTCTTGTCCACCAGGCTGCGTTCCCCGAGCCACTCCTGGAGCTGCCCATAGGTGCGGCGTGCTGTCCACTCCTCCTTCTCCCAGCCCGCGATGATCTCCGTCGCCTCCTCGGCGCCGCAGCCTCGGATCTCCATGACTGCGCGGACGAGCCCCTCCAGCCAGAACGCGTCGCGGCCGGTGTAGGTCGCCTTGCGCTCGGCCAGCGTGTTGTAAGACAGCAGCTCCAGCTCGGGCGGTGCGAACAGGCGCGGATGCCCACCGAGCAGAACCCGCATCAGCGTCGTGCCCGAGCGCGGCGGCGCCAGCACGAAGATCGCCGGCGGGTTCTTCGGCCCGCTACGGGCGAGCGGCGGCAGCGGACGGATGAGCCCGCGCATCTGCTCAACACTGGCGATATCGATCCGCTCAACCCGCTCGCGACCTGCCACGGCCCCACCCAGGCTCTCCTCACCCCAGACCCGCGCCACCGCCTCCGTGTGGTTCCCGATCAGGTAGGCGGCCATGCGCTCGATGGTCGGCGCGTCGAAGATAACGACCACGTGGACGATCTCGCCCAGGACCTCCTGCAGCCGGTTGATCAGGATGGCGCCGGTGATGGAGTTGCCGCCCAGCTCAAAGAAGTCGTCCTCGATGCCGACTTCCCCGGACGAGCTCAGCGCGGTCTGCCAGAGGTCGGCCAGGGAGAGCTCCAGCCCGGTGCGGGGCGCCACCCGCTCGCGCTTCTGCGCCAACGAGGCGGCTTCAGGCACCGGCAGTGCCTTGCGGTCCACCTTGCCGTTCGAAGTGAGCGGCAGGGTGGGCAAGGTCACGAAAGCGGCCGGAACCATGTACTCAGGCAGCTTCGCTTTGAGGCGCTCGCGCAGCTCGCCGGCCGGCAGCTCGCGCTCCACCACCAGGTAGGCAACGAGCCGCTTGTCGCCCGGCTTGTCCTCCCGGGCCAGGACCACGGCCTCGCGGATTTCCGGCTGCGAGGTGAGGGCGGTCTCGATCTCCCCCAGCTCAATGCGGAAGCCGCGGATCTTCACCTGGTGGTCGATCCGTCCCAGGTACTCCACGTCGCCATCCGGCAGGTAGCGGGCCAGGTCGCCTGAACGGTAGAGCCGCGCGCCAGCCGGGCCGAACGGATCGGGCACGAAGCGCTCGGCGGTCAGCTCCGGCCGCCCGAGGTAGCCCAGGGCTAGGCCTTCTCCACCGACGTGGATCTCCCCTGGCACGCCGATCGGCTGCAGTCTCAAATCACGGTCCAGCACCCGCAGCGACAGGTCCGGGATCGGCATGCCGATTACGCTGCCACGCGCCTCCTCCACGTCCTTGCGCGACAGTAGCCGGTAGGTCACGTGCACCGTAGTCTCGGTGATGCCGTACATGTTGACCAGCCGCGGCCGGTCGTCCGCGTGGCGCTCGTACCAGGGTGCAAGGCTCGCCAGCTCCAGGGCTTCGCCGCCGAAGACTACGTAGCGCAGCGCCAGATCGGGCTCGGCTTGGCCGAGTGACGTCAGGATCGACTGCTCGGCCCAGATGAGCTGGCGGAACGCCGAGGGTGTCTGGTTGAGTACCGTCACCCGCTCGTCGCGCACCAGCTCGTAGAAAGCCTCGGGCGAGCGGCTCACCCAGTAGGGCACCACCACCAACCGCCCGCCGTAGAGCAGCGCTCCCCACAGCTCCCAGACCGAGAAGTCGAAGGCGTAGGAGTGGAACTGCGTCCACACCTGATCCGGCGTCAGGTCGACGCCGATCTCGAGGCCGTCGAACAACTGGGTGACGTTGTGCTGCGTGACCGCCACGCCCTTCGGCACGCCAGTGGTACCGGACGTGTAGATGATGTGCGCCAGATCGTCGGGTGCGGGTGCGGGTGGCGCAGTGCTGGGCTTGAGGTCGGCAGCGGGGTCACCGACGTCGACGACCGTGATGTCCAACCCGTCGAACCGGTGCGCCAGTGCGTCGGTGGTGACGGCGGCGATCGGCGCAGCGTCGGTGAGCATGAACTCGATGCGTGCCGACGGCAACGCCGGGTCGATCGGAAGGTAGGCCGCCCCGGACTTCAGCACCGCAAGGATGGCGACGATCGCCTCGGCGGATCGCGAGAACAGCAGCGCCACGGACTGGCCGGGACCGGCTCCACGATCGATCAGCAAGTGCGCCAACCGGTTCGCCGTCTCGTCGAGTTCGCGGTAGGTCAAGGAGCGGTCCCCGCACACCACGGCGACCGCAGCGGGGTCCCGGGCCACCTGCGCAGCGAACAACGAAGCCACCGACGCTTCGGGCGTCGGCCGGCTCAGCACGGCCCGATTGCCCCAGCGTTCCAGTCGCGCCTGCTCGACGTCGTCGAGCAGATCGACGGTGGACAGCCGTCGGCCCGGAGCTGCGGTGAGCCCCAGCAACACTCGCTGCAGCCGCCCGACGAGCGCCTCGACGCTGTCCGCATCGAATACGTCGGTGCGGAACTCCACCATCACGTCGAGTCCGGCGGGCTCGCCGCCTTCATCCCAGCGCTCGCCGAGCGAGAACGCCAGGTCCATCCGCGCGGTCTTGGTGTCCACCGGCAGGGGTGTGACCTGCAGATCGCCCAATGCCAACCCGGCGGCATCGCTTGCCTGCCAGGAGAAGTTCTGCCAGCCCAACAACACCTGGATCAACGGGTGATGGGTCAGGCTCCGGGTCGGGTTCAGCCGCTCGACGAGCATCTCGAAGGGCACGTCCTGATGCTCGTAGGCGGCCAGGCTGCGCCTGCGCACCTGGGCAAGCAGCTCGACGAACGTCGGATCACCGCCCAAGTCGACGCGCAGCACCAAGGTGTTGACGAAGAAGCCGACCAGGTCGTCCAGCGCGGCATCACGGCGGCCGGCGATCGGAAAGCCCACCGCCACATCAGAAGTCGAGCCAATCTTGGACAGCAGCGTGGCAAACGCGGCCTGGATCACCATGAAGCTGGTGGCATTGTGTTCCCGCGCCACGCGACGGACCTGTTGCTGCAACTCCACCGGCCACTGCACGGCGACCCGCGCACCTCGATGGTCGGCCACCGGCGGGTAGGGCCGATCGGTCGGAAGCTGCAGGTGTTCGGGCAGTCCGGCCAGGGCGTCCTTCCAGTAGACCAGCTGCGCGGCGATCGGGCTGCCGCTGTCGTCGAGTTCGCCAAACTGCGCGCGCTGCCACAGCGTGTAGTCGACATACTGCACCGGCAATGGCGCCCAGGCGGGCGGCCGCCCGACATACCGGCTGGCGTACGCCAGCCCGAGGTCACGCACCAACGGGGTGATCGACATGCCGTCGGCGGCGATGTGATGGACCACCGCCACCAGCACGTGTTCGCTGTCGGTCACCCGAAAGAGTCGGGCGTGGAACGGAATTCGGGCGGCTAGATCGAAGATGTGTCGTGCGGCCGCGCTGACGGCCTCATCCAGCCGGGCTGCTTGCCAGCCCCCGGCATCGGTTGTCTCCCATCCGATGTCGATACTCTCGGCGGGCACGACGACCTGCTGAGGAGACCCGTCGGGAGCGGCGAAGAGAGTGCGCAACGACTCGTGACGCACCACCACATCGGTGAGCGCCGCGTGGAGCGCGTCGACCTCGAGGCGTCCGCGCAGCCGCAAGGCGACCGCCATGTTGTAGATGGGTGATGGCCCCTGCAACTGTTCGAAGAACCACAACCGGCTCTGCGCGAACGACAATGGGACCACCGGCGGCCGCTCACCCGCCACCAGCGGCTCCAGCCGACGGGCGTCGCCGCCGATCCACGGCGCCAACTGGGCGACCGTCGGCGCCTCGAACAGGGCGCGTACCGAAAGGTCGACGTCCAAGCTGGTGTTGACGGCACCGACCAGTCGCATGGCGGACAGTGAGTCTCCGCCAAGGTCGAAGAAGGAGTCGTCGACTCCGACCCGTTGCAGGCCAAGAATCTGGGCGAAGACGTCGGCGAGAATCTCTTCGACCGCACCCGCCGGTGCCCGGTAACCGTCGCCGTCGGAGTGCTCGGGTGGGGGCAGGGCCTTGC
>JAXDKG010000048.1:0-107502 GCA_034667225.1 Acidobacteriota bacterium | reverse complement strand
GCTAGAAAAGTACAGCCCCCTCCGGAGGCTGGAGGCGCAGCAGGCTGCGCCTCGTCACGGATCTCGCCGGAAGCTCGCCCCCGGAGGGGGCGACACTCTTCTAGCCTGGGGTTTCAACCCCAGGCAGGGGGGTGGTGCCCCTACCGCTTCCACCGCCACCCGCCCTCCTCCGTCGACAGGATCCAAGCCACCGTCTTCCCCGGCTGGATCCCCTGCGCCTCGTTCCAGAAGAGACGGTCGCGGAGGTTGCGGCTGGAGGTGTCTCCCTCGGGGAGCGCCTGTACCTCCTCCTGGATGCGGCGGAAGCGGTCCAGCCACTTCGCGCAGTTGGCGAGGCGGAGGTCCACCCAGCCGTCGCGCACCCAGCGCTCCAGCTTCTCGGGCGTGACCTCCTCGTTGCAGGCGTCCGCCGGCACGATCACCTTGGGGCCGCGCAGGACCTCGCCCGATGCCAGGAGGATCGGCATGCCCACCGACACGATCCGGTTCGCCTCCTCGGGCTCCTCCCGGACCAGCCGGTTCAGCCGCTCGCAAACCAGCTCGGCCGTGGACTCCCGCACCGCGCCCATCGTCCGGAAGGCGGCGCGCAGCAGGTGGGCCTCGAAGAGCAGCTTCGAATTCTTCGGCGGACCGAGCAGCTCGAAAGCCACGCTCTTCACCCCGTGCTCCTTCTCGAGCGCGGTCATCTTCTCGATCGCCCAGTGGCGTAGCAGGCCCGCGCGGTAGGTCGGGCCGAGCACCGCGCTGTCGAGGGCGCCCATCACGTCGTAACCCGTGTTGCCCCCCAGGATTTCGAACACGGCGTACTTGGCGATCTCCTCAGGGGTCACGAACTCCATCTGCTCGCCGCTGGAGATGGTGACGAACTCCTCCAGGCTGAAGACGCCATTCTCGCCGGTATCGATGAAAACGTTGTCGAACGTCTCGTCCCGGACCCGGGCGGCGCCGGGGTCGTCGGTCGAGAAGGTCGATCCCAGGGGGAGCGGCTGCGCGTCCACCAGGCGGATCGGCTCCCGGTTGCGATGGATGGCGCCGTAGCCGATCCGCTTCCAGGCGATGGCCGCCGCCGGCTTGATCTCCTTGACGATCGGGCCTCCGGGCGTGCGCGCCATCAGGAAGAGCAGCATCGAATGGGCGCCGGCCATGGCGGTCTTCGCCAGCAGCTTGCGGCTCGGCTTCTCCTCGGAATGGGTGTAGGGGACGTTCAGGCCCATGCCCCCGGTCCCGGTCGTGCCCACCTTGACGTAGACCCCGGTGCCGGCGTCGAGCATGCCGTTGTACATGATCTGGATGTGGCGGATCAGCCGCGGCATGGCGAGCGCTTCGAGGAGGGTCTCCACCTCGGATTCGCCGATCTCGCCATCGTCGACCTGGGTGAGCACCTTGTCCGCCGCGGAAAAGATGTCGCGGTAGGCGATTCCCGTGGCGGTGTTGACGGCGTCGATCACGATGTCCGGCCGGGAGCCGACGAGCAGGTCGTAGAGGACGAAGCCCTGGAGGCCGTCCTCGGCGAGCGGGTTGAGCTGGGCGCGGATCTTCTCCCGCCGGGTGCCCCCGTGGACCAGCCCGAAGATGTCTCCGGCCGAGGGGGTGAGGATCGTGGTCCCGGCCAGGGGGGCGAGCTCGCGGCAGGCGTCCTCCGACTCGGCCAGGGTGAGGCTGTGGATCTGGATCTCCCGCGGCCGCCTCTCCAACAGCTCCCGGCACATGGCCAGGCCGACCATGCCGCCCCCTCCCAGCACAAGGATCTTCCGATTCTCGACGTTCAAAGCGCCCCCTCCGAGATTGAGCAAATGGTATAGATCGAGCTTTGCGCTGCTTGCCGCTGGCAGGCGATTCTACGCCAGTGTATGCTCCCCGGGTTCTCCGCTTCCGGGGAACCTCAGCATCGGACTCGGAGGTCAGGAACCATGTCTTTCCGCTGCGCGTCGGCGGCGCTCGCCTTTCTCGCCCTCTTCCCCCTTCCGGGCCGGGCACAGGACCTCTCCGCGCGGATCGACCAGGCCGTCCAGCGGACAGCCCCCGAGATCGTCGAGATCCGCCACCAGTTGCACCAGAACCCCGAGCTGAGCAACCGCGAAACCAAGACGGCCGCCCTGGTCGCCGACTACCTGAAGAAGCTCGGCTTTGAAGTCCGGACCGGGATCGCCAAGACCGGCGTCGTCGCCATCCTCAAGGGGGGCAAGCCCGGCCCGGTCGTGGCCGTCCGGGCCGACATGGACGCCCTGCCGGTCACCGAGCAGACCGACCTCCCCTTCCGCTCCACCAGGCGCGACACCTTTCTCGGCCAGGAGATCGGCGTGGCCCACGCCTGCGGGCACGACATCCACACCTCGGTGCAGCTCGGCGTGGCCAAGGTGCTCAAGTCCCTCCAGGCGGACATCCCCGGGACGATCGTCTTCATCTTCCAGCCCGCCGAGGAGGGCCCGCCGCCCGGGGAGGAGGGCGGGGCCGACCTGATGCTCAAGGAGAACGTGTTCCGGGACATCAAGCCCGCGGCGATCTTCGCCCTGCACTCGTTCCCGGACCTCCAGGTCGGACAGGTGGGGTACAACCCGGGTCCGACCATGGCCGCGGTGGACCAGTTCGTGGCCAAGGTCAAGGGCAAGCAGTCCCACGGCGCCTTTCCCCACCTGAGCGTCGACCCGATCGTCATGGGGTCGCAGGTGGTAATGGCGCTGCAGACCATCCGCTCGCGCAACCTGCCGCCGCTGGAGCCGAGCGTGATCACGGTCGGCATCTTCCGCGGCGGCGAGCGCTTCAACATCATCCCCGGCGAAGTCCACCTCGAGGGCACCGTGCGCACTTATAACGAAGAGATACGCGCCCAGGTCGAGCGCCGCATGAACGAGATCCTGGACGGGATCACCCGCGCGGGCGGCGGCTCGTACGAGCTGGAGTACAAGAAGAACGCGCCGGCCACGGTCAACGATCCGGCGCTCTCCCAGACCTCCGCCGCGCTCCTCGCGCGCTCGGTCGGGGCTGAAAACGTCAAGGTCGTCGAGCCCTCCATGGGCGGCGAGGACTTCGCCTACTTTGCGAATGAGATCCCCGGGTTCTACTTCCGGCTGGGCGTCGTCGCCCCGGGGACCACTTCCGGCGGCCTTCACACTCCGACCTTCCGCGCCGACGACAGCGCGGTCGCGGTCGGCATGAAGGCGATGTCGAGGCTCCTGGTGGATTGGCTGAGCCAGGGCCGATAACCTTTTTGAGGTGATGGAATGCGAAACGAAGGGCCGTACCAGAGCAGCCACGGGATCGAGAGCCACGGCATCGAGAATGCCGGCACGGTGTACTGGAACCTTCCGCCCGCCCGGCTGTACGAGATGGCGATCCAGCGCGGCGAGGGCGTGACCGCGGCCGGTGGGCCGATCGTCTGCCTCACCGGCCCGCACACCGGCCGCTCCCCCAACGACAAGTTCATGGTGGTCGACCCGTCCATCGAGAGCGACGTCTGGTGGGGGGACGTCAACCGCAGGTTCGAGCGCGAGAAGCTCGACGGCCTGCTCGCCCGCGCCCGGGAGCACGTCCGCGGCAAGGACCTCTTCGTTTTCGACGGCTATGCCGGCGCGTCCGGCGCCGATCCCAAGCATCGCCTGGCCGTCCGCATCATCACCGAGAACGCCTGGCACAGCCTGTTTGCGCGCAACATGTTCGTGCGCGAGGAAGACCCGCAGAAGCTCGCCTCGTTCGAGCCGGGATTCGTGGTTTGGAACG
Source organism: Acidobacteriota bacterium (assembly GCA_034667225.1). Classification (GTDB taxonomy): domain Bacteria; phylum Acidobacteriota; class Thermoanaerobaculia; order Multivoradales; family UBA5704; genus DATMER01. The sequence goes on along the minus strand of JAXDKG010000048.1, from coordinate 103,785 downwards.
TCGCCTCGCTCCAGGCCGATCCGGGCCGCGACGGCACCCGCAGCAGCACGTTCATCCTGCTCGACCTGGCGCGGCGGATGGTCCTGATCGGCGGCACTCAGTATGCCGGCGAGATCAAGAAGTCGATCTTCAGCGTGATGAACTACTACCTCCCCAAGATGGGAGTGCTCTCTATGCACTGCAGCGCCAACTACGGCGCGACCAAGGACGACACGGCCCTCTTCTTCGGCCTTTCGGGCACGGGCAAGACCACGCTCTCATCCGATGCGGACCGCACGCTCATCGGCGACGACGAGCACGGCTGGAGCGAGGATGGCGTGTTCAACATCGAGGGCGGCTGCTACGCCAAGGTGATCCGCCTGAGTTCGGAGGGCGAGCCCGAGATCTACCAGACGACGCGGACTTTCGGCACGATCCTGGAGAACGTGGTCTGCGACCCCGAGACCCGCCGGCTCGACCTCGACTCCGAACGCCTGACTGAGAACACCCGCGCCAGCTATCCGCTCACCCAGCTCCGCAACGTGGATCTTGGCGGCATGGCCGGCCATCCGAGAAACATTGTCTTCCTGACCTGCGATGCATTCGGCGTCCTGCCGCCGGTCGCGCGGCTGACGCCCGAGCAGGCGATGTATCACTTTCTTTCGGGATACACGGCCAAGGTGGCGGGCACGGAGAAAGGGATCACGGAGCCCAAGGTGACGTTCAGCACCTGTTTCGGAGCGCCCTTCCTGCCGCTCCATCCCAGCGTCTACGCCGACATGCTCGGCGAGAAGATCGCTCAGCACGGAGCCCATGTCTGGCTGCTCAACACCGGCTGGACGGGCGGTTCCTACGGAGTGGGCCAGCGCATCAAGCTCGGCTACACGCGCCGCATGGTGACCGCGGCCCTCTCGGGAGAGCTCGACGGCGTCGAGACCTGGAACGATCCCAATTTCGGTCTGGCCGTGCCGCTGCACATCGAAGGGGTTCCGGACCAGGTACTGCGCCCGCGCGAGACCTGGAAGAACCCCGCCGACTACGACGCCAAGGCCGCCCAACTCGCCGACATGTTCGCGGACAACTTCGAGAAGTACGAGGACCAGGTGAGCGAGGGCGTGAGGTCCGCGGGTCCGCGCAAGGTGAAGGCGGGGTGAAGGCCTGGGTACCGCGCTATCGCCTCACCCCGGCGATGGCGCGTGCCCTCATGGAAGTGGGTGCGGCGGCCGCGGTCGTGGAGCACCTCGCCATCCCTCCGGCTGTCCATGAAGAATTGAGGCGCCGCGCCCGCGTGCGCTCGACCCACTACTCGACCCGCATTGAAGGCAACCGGCTGACCCTTGCCGAAGCCGAGCAGGCGATCGGGGCTATCGGAGAAAACCGTGTGCAGTTTCACGGCCGCGAGCGGGACGCGACCGAAGTCCGCAACTATTGGAACGCTCTGCTCAGGGTGGAGGAGTGGGCCGCGAGCGGGCGGCCCCTGACCGAAGATCTCATCCAGCGCATTCACGGTCTCATCGAACGGGGAGCCCGCGCGAAACCGAGCCCCTGGCGGGATGGACAGAACGTGATCCGCGACTCGGAGTCCGGAGCCCTCGTCTACCTGCCGCCCGAGGCGAAGGACGTTCCCCTCCTGATGTCCGGACTGGTCTCCTGGGTGCGGCAGGCCGAGGATGAGCGCCTTCCGGTTCCGATCATCGCCGGGCTCGCTCACTACCAGTTCGTGACGATCCACCCGTACTACGACGGCAACGGCCGCACGGCCCGGCTCCTCGCCACGTTCCTTCTGCACCGCGGAGGTCATGGGCTGCAGGGGCTCTTCTCCCTGGAAGAGCACCATGCCCGCGATCTCGCCGCCTACTACGGCTCCCTCGCGGTGCACCCGCACCACAACTACTACGAAGGCCGCGCCGAAGCCGACCTGACCCCCTGGCTGGAGTATTTCCTCGACACTCTGGCTGGAGTGTTCACCGCCGCCAAGAACGAAGCCCTTCGAGCGGCGGAGGCCGGTATCTCCCTGGAGCCTGATGCGCTACGCCGTCTGGAACCGCGGGCGCGCACGGTGCTCGGCCTATTTGCGAGGCAAGAGCGGGTCACCGCCCATCATGTGGCGGCCGCGCTCGGCCTCTCCGACCGGACGGCCCGCCTCCTGCTCCAGAAGTGGGTGGAAGACGGCTGGCTCGAGGTGGCGGACACCGCCCGCAGGACGCGCTCCTACTCGTTATCGGCAATCTATCGGCAGTTTATCGGCAATCCATCGGCAAACTAGTCCTCTTCGTCAGCTCCAGGTAAGGTTTCTGTAAGCAATGTAAAGCCTGCCCCTTTCCGGAAATCATCGCTTTCTCCGGCTCGGTTGGACCTGGTGTAACGAGGAGGGGAAGCAATGAGCCAGCTAGAACAGACACAACAACCGGCCGACATCCTGTCCACCCTGGGCCTGGATGACAGCGGCCTTCGCCGTACCTGGACGCGCAGGATCCTCTATGGCCTCTTCGTGCTCGCGCTGATCGCCGCCGGCTTCGCGTTGCGCGGCCGTCAGAAGGCCGAGGGGGGAACCAGCTACGTCACCGGTCCGGCCCGGATCGGCGATCTCGTGGAGTCCGTCTCCGCCACCGGCACCCTCGAAGCCCTCGACACGGTCGAGGTGGGCTCCGAGACCTCGGGGCGCATTCTGGATGTCCTGGTGGACTTCAACGACCGCGTCGAGAAGGGCCAGGTCCTCGCCACGATCGATCCCGAGCAGGCCACGGCCCTCTCCGAGGAGGCCGCGGCCCGTCTCCGTGCCGCCCGCGCCTCCGTGACCCGCGCCCAGGCGACAGTGGAAGAGTCCAACCAGAGCCTCGCGCGTTTGCGCGGCCTGCGCGATGCCGGACTGATCTCGGACCAGGACTTCGACGCCGCCCAGGCCACGGCGCAGCGCGCCGAAGCCGACGTGGCCTCGGCCCGCGCCCAGGCGACCGTGGCCGAGGCGTCGCTTTCCGAAGCCCGCTCCAACCTGCAGAAGACCGCGATCCGCTCGCCCATCGAAGGCATCGTCCTCTCGCGCGCCGTCGAGCCGGGCCAGACCGTGGCCGCCTCCTTCCAGACGCCGGTGCTCTTCACCATCGCCCGCGATCTCACCGACATGGCCCTCCATGTCCAGGTGGATGAGGCCGACGTCGGCAAGGTCCGGGAGGGGCAGACGGCCACCTTCACCGTGGACGCCTTTCCCCAGCGCGAGTTCGCCTCGCGGGTCGTCTCCCTGCGCAACATGGCGACCGTCGCGGAGAACGTCGTGACCTACGAAGCCGTGCTCGCGGTGGACAACGCCGAGCTGCTGCTCCGTCCCGGCATGACCGCGACCGCCTCGGTCGTCACCGAGCGCAAGGAGAGCGTCCTGCTGGTTCCGAACGCGGCCCTGCGCTTCACGCCGCCCAACGTGGCGACCGCCGCGACCGCCCAGCAGGGTCAGCGGAACGGCCTGTTCCTCCCGGGGATCACCCAGGGAGGCCCCGGGGGAGCCCGGAGGCAGCAGCAGCGGTCCGGAGCTCCTCAGGAAAAGGAGGCGAGCGCCACCGTCTGGGTCCTGCGCCAGGGCCAGCCGGTCTCCGTTCCGGTCACTCCCAGAGCGACCGATGGCCGCAACACCGAAGTCCGCTCGGCCCAACTCAAAGAGGGCGACGAAGTGATCGTCGACGTGGCCGTCCAGGAGGAAAAGTCATGAGCACGCCTCTCCTCGAGCTACGCGGCATTCGCAAGGTTTACGGCCAGGGGCAGGCGGCGGTCGAAGCGCTGCGCGGGATCGACCTGACGATCCATGAAGGGGACTTCGCGGCCGTCATGGGCACCAGCGGCTCGGGCAAATCGACCTGCATGAACCTCGTCGGCTGCCTCGACATCCCCACCTCGGGCGAGTACCTCTTCCGGGGCGTGGACGTGGGCAAGCTCGACCGCAACCAGCTCGCCCTGGTGCGGCGCAACTACATCGGCTTCGTGTTTCAGGGGTTCAACCTGCTGCCGCGCACCACGGCCCTGGAAAACGTCGAGCTGCCGCTCATCTACAAGCGGATGCGCGCCGCTGAGCGCCGGCAGCGCGCCCGCCAGGCGCTGGCCTCGGTCGGGCTCGCCGGCCGCGAGGGGCACACTCCGGCCGAGCTCTCCGGCGGACAGCAGCAGCGCGTGGCGATCGCCCGCGCCCTGGTCACCGATCCGGCGCTCCTGGTCGCGGACGAGCCGACCGGCAACCTCGACTCCACCACCAGCGACGAAGTCATGCAGCTCCTGACCGACCTCAACCGCGAGCGGGGCGTGACCATCGTCATGGTCACCCACGAGCCGGACGTCGCCGCCTGGGCCCGGCGGCAGATCGTATTCCGCGACGGGCTCATCGTCGACGAGCAAGTGAAGAAGCGCTTGAATGAGGAGGCCGCGTAATGTTCCTCGCCACTCTGCTCATGTCCCTGCGCGAGATCCGCCGCAACACGCTGCGCTCGCTGCTCACCATGCTCGGCGTGATCATCGGTGTCGGCGCCGTGGTCGTCCTCGTCACCCTCGGAGAGGGGGCGAGCGCCAAGGTCGAGTCCGACATCGCCAAGCTCGGCGACAACCTGCTCATCGTCTCCCCCGGCGCCAACCGGAGGGGACCCGGGTTCAGCGGCTCCGCCCGCCCCTTCGAGAGGGCCGACGTCGCCGCCATCGAGAGCGAGGTCTCCGGTCTGGCCGGCATCGCTCCGGCCGCGCAACAGCAGACGCCCGTGGTCTCCGGCAACCGCAACTGGCGCACCTCGGTCATCGGCACCACGCCGGACTACCTCGACGTGCGCGGCTACGACATCGGCTCGGGCCGGGCGTTCACGGAGAGCGAGGTCTCCTCCGGCCGGGCGGTCGTGGTCCTGGGCGCGACGGTGCGCAAGGAGCTGTTCGGAAATCAGGACCCGATCGGCCAGCAGGTCCGCATCGGGCGCATGCCGGCCGAGGTGATCGGCGTCCTCGCCGCAAAGGGCCAGGCGGCCATGGGCCAGGACCAGGACGATGTCGTCCTCCTGCCGCTGGTCACCTTCCAGCGCCGCATCGCGGGCAACACCGACATCGGCTCCATCTACGTCTCGGCGGCGGAAGGCCGGCCGACCGTCCTCGTCCAGAGTCAGATCGAATCGCTCCTGCGCCAGCGCCGCCGGCCCAGCGGCGAAGACGACTTCAACGTGCGGGACATGGCGGAGATCGCCGCCACCATGGCGAGCGCCACGGGAGCGATGACCGCGCTCCTCGGAGCCATCGCCGGGGTCAGCCTGCTGGTCGGCGGCATCGGCATCATGAACATCATGCTCGTCTCCGTGACCGAGCGGACGCGCGAGATCGGCATCCGCCTCTCGATCGGAGCGCTGCCGCGCGAAGTCCTGTTGCAATTCCTCGTCGAGGCGGTCGTCCTGTCGAGCCTCGGGGGAGCCATCGGCATCCTCTCCGGCCTCAGCGGCGGCTGGTTCGCGGCGCGGGCGCTCGCGGTGCCGTTCGTGATCCTGCCGCAGATCGTGCTGGTCGCCTTCCTGTTCTCGGCAGCCGTGGGAGTCGTGTTCGGCATCCTGCCCGCCCGCCGGGCGGCGCGCCTCAACCCGATCGAAGCTCTGCGCCACGAATGAGAGCAGGTCGAATATAGAATCCGCGGCGGGAGGGAGAGACCATGCGCTGCCGATTCATCACCGCCGACGTGTTCACCAACCGGCCGCTGGAGGGAAATCCTCTGGCGGTCTTCCCGGATGCCCGCGGGCTGTCCGACCAACTCATGCAGCGGATCGCCCGGGAATTCAACCTCTCGGAGACGGTCTTCGTTCTGCCGCCGGACGAGCCGCAGAACACCCGCTGCCTGCGGATCTTCACGCCCAAAGCCGAGCTTCCTTTCGCGGGCCATCCCACCGTGGGCGCGGCTTACGTGCTCGCCGCCCTGGGAGAGATCCCCCTCACCGGGGCCGAAACGCGGATCGTCTTCGAGGAAGGGGTCGGCCCGGTCCCCGTCCTGATCCGCAGCGAAGAGGGCCGTCCGGTCTTCACGCAGCTCACGGCGGCGAAGCCTCCCGAGCAGGGCCCGATCCCGCCCGAAGCGGCCGAACTGGCCGAGATGCTCTCCCTTGCTCCGAACGACGTGCTGAGCCAGGGGGAGGCTCAGGGAGGGGATTACCCTCAGGGCTTCTCCTGCGGCCCCTCCTTCCTCTTCATCCCGCTCCGCAGCCGGGACGCGTTGCGTCGGGCCCGACTGCGGATCGATGTCTGGGAGGAGGTCCTGCTCGGGGGCTGGGCCAGGGAGGTCTACCTGTTCTGCCGCGAGCCTGAGCTTCCCGGCTCGCAAATCCGGGCGCGCATGTTCGCGGCCGAGCTCGGCATCGGGGAGGACCCCGCCACGGGCGCCGCGGTCTCCGCCCTGGGAGGCTACCTGGGAATCCGCGCCCCGGAATCCGACGGCACCCTCGCCTGGACCGTCGAGCAGGGCTTCGAAATGGGCCGTCCCAGCCTCCTCCACCTCGAAGTGGACAAGCAGGGAGGCGAGATCACCGCGGTGCGCGTCGGGGGGAGCTCGGTGCTGGTCTCGGAGGGGACGATGGCGATTCCGGGGGGCTCCTGAGCAGCCAGCCCCGCGGATCTACTCGAAATATCCCGTCACATCGACCACCACGTGCACCGCGCCGCCTCCGGCGAAGAACGGCCGCAGCGCGAGGGTGCCGTTGGCATTCGAGGCCAGGGTCGCGAAGGCATTGTTGGAGCGCGTCTGGCCCGGGCCGAAGTTGATCGTGCTGGTCATCGGCGCCGCCCCGGCGTCGCCGGGATAGAGCGTGAGATGGCCCGACCCCGGCGCCTGAAAGATCGTGGCGTTGACCGCCAGGGTCTTGGCCGTGACGGGGATGCCGCAGCGCCCATACAGGTTGAACAGCCTCGTGACGTTCGACGAGAGTGCCGGGCCGTCCCCGACCGTGCGCGTGTCCAACAACCGGCAGGGAGCGACCGTGTAGAAGTGGCCCTTGAGGCCGTTGTCAAAAGCCCAGACATCGCCGGGTCCGTTGTCGTTCGGCTCGAGATCGGACGCGCCGCTTGCGAAAACCACCTGGCTTCCGTCGGCGTCGATGAACCATTCGTTTCGATCGAAGGGATAGAAGCCGTAGTTGGCCTCCTGGGTTGGCGACAGATACGAGCGGGTGACGAGCACGATCGCGGCTGAGGTCCGGTCGAAGAGAAACAGGTCGGGCATTCCCATGTTGTTCGTCTGGCCGGGCAGGTGCTGGAAATAGCTTATGAAGGCGACGAAGCTGCCGTCGCCGCTGATCCTCGGGAAGTACGAGCTTGAGGCCGCCACGGTGGGAGCGCCGGGGGCATGGCTCACCAGGATCGTGGTATCGGAGGCCCGATCGTAGACGAACGTATCCAGGCTTTCCGGTGTATCGGTCGTCCCTGCGGCCAAATCGCTCGCCTGGCTGTCGAACGCGATGTAGCGCCCGTCGTCGCTCATCGACGGTCGGGAGGAGTGCTTGTTCCCGGCCGTCGTCGGGGCGCCGCTCTTGTGGCTGACGATCGACGCCGTCCCGGCGATACGATCGAACAGGAAGACATCCAGACCGACGACCGGGTCGACCTGGCCGGCCACCAGGTTGCCGGCGTTGCTGGCGAACGCGACGTAACGGCCGTCGCCGCTGATCTCTGCGCTGTATGAAAATCCCGAGGCTGTGGTCGTCGTCGAGCCGCTCGCATGACTGATCACGGTCGTCGCCCCGCTCGCCCGATGATAGAGGAAGATGTCGGAATCGGCGTTCGAATCGGACTGTCCGCTGACCAGGTTGGTGGCATCGCTGCTGAAGACCAGGAAGGCGCCGTCGTCGCTGAGAACGGCTCTGAGTGACTGGGCGTTGGCCGCGGTCACCGTCGAGCCGGCCGCGTGGCTGACGAGGATTAGAGAGCCGGCCACCCGGTCGTAAAGAAACAGGTCGGTCGTACCGGGGGTGTCGATCTGTCCCGGCACGAGATCGTGGGCATCGCTTTCAAACGCAACATAACGGCCATCGTCGCTGATCACAGGCGGTGCCAGGAAGAAGTTGGCCGGCGGCCCGCCGGGACTCTGCCGCTGGCTGATGAGAATGTTCTGCCCCGTGGCCTTTTCATAGAGGAACACGTTGTCGGCGCCCACGCTGTCCGTCTGTCCGGGCACGAGATTGTTGGCCGTGCTGCGGAAGGCTATAAAGGCGCCATCGGCGCTGAGGATCGGATATCGGGCGCCGGCATTGGCTGGGGAGGGAGAGCCGCTCGCATGATTGATCAGGGCCGACGGTACGCCGTTCCGGTCCACGAGGAAGAGATGCTCGGTGCAAGTCTGGACGGCGACGAAGCGGGCATCGGGGGTCATGGAGTAGGGGATGACGTCGCAGCCCGAACGGGCGACGATCTGCACCTGACCGGCCTCGGAGGCCGGGACCATGGCCGCTGTGAAAAGGAGGGTCGCCATCCACGGACGGAGGACTCGATGCATTTTGGGCTCCTGCCTGGAGAGTCTCTGGTCGTTGCCGGGCTTCTCTGATTTTAGCATGAGGCCCATAGGGCCGGCGGTGGGCCGGCCCCTGGCTGAATTATCCGGCGCCTTACTGCACCAGCCAGCAGATCCGCGAGTGGCCGTCGCCGCACTCGCCGAACGTGAGCTTGAACGCGTTGAAGTAGACGTTCGCTTTATTGCACTGCGGCCCGGCCGGGTTGAAGGTGTACTGCCACTGCGTGTAGGTCGTGCCGGTGAGCGGGTCGATCTTGTTCACCGGCGCGGCCCAGGTGGCCTTGTAGCCCTCCCAGAATTGCTGGCCGAACTGGTCGGTCGCCAGGAAGTGCTCGATCCCCCGCGGCATCGGCTTGCCGCTGGCATCCTGGTACACGGTCAGGGTCCAGTAGGAGTACCCCGGGTCGACCGCCGACCCGCTGTAGTTGGTGTAGTCGCAGGAGTACAGAGCGCCCCGGTTCGGCCCCGAGTAGCTCACGCCGTTGCTCCCGACGTAGGTCTCGGCGGACGCGGACATGGCGATGACGGCGAGCAGCAGAGCGGCCAAAGCAACCTTCTTCATGATTCTCTCCTTGCCACTTCGGGTGGCATTGCGGCGCCGGATTGGCGCCTCGTGGTGCCGCCCTTACAAGGCAAGGTCGTGGCCAGGCGCCAAGTAGCTGAAAACAAACGTGATTCCAGAAATCGCCGTCCCGCGTCCGGGACTGAGACCCGCCGAGGTGCCTCGCGGAGTCCCGGAATCGGGACGACATTGACGGACCGTCCGCACTGGCTCCTGACAGTAGGTAGATGACTTCCGGACGGTAGGAAGTGACTTCCCCGCGCAGGTAAGTCACCTTCGGGGTGCAGGTAAGTCAGTTCCCAGGGCAGGTAAGCGACTTCCGGGGCCCAGGGAAGCGAGCTCCGAGAGCAAGTAAATGATTTCCGGGTGCGGGTAAGTGACTTCCGAGGGCAGGTAAGTGACTTGCGGAACGCAGGTAAGTGACTTCCGAGGGCAGGTAAGTGACTTGCGGAACGCAGGTAAGTGACTTCCGAGGGCAGGTAAGTGACTTGCGGAACGCAGGTAAGTGACTTCCGAGGACAGGTAAGTGACTTGCGGGACGCGGGTAAGTGACTTCCGAGGACAGGTAAGTGACTTGTGGGACGCAGGTAAGTGACTTCCGCGGTACCCTCGGTGGATGAGACGCTGGATCCGGGTCATGACCGCAGTCGCCGGCGGGGTCGCGGGAAGCGCGGCAGCCGCCATCGGAACAGGAACCCTTCTCTGGAACCGGGCCACGGCGAGAGCCGTCGCACAGCTCGCCCCTGGCGGGACCGCCGGGACGTTCACGCGCGACCAGCTCGCGGGCCTGCCTGCCCCGGTGGTCCGCTACTTCGAATTCGCCCTGACACTGGATCAACAGCGGGACCAGCCGCTCATCCGGACCGCCCGCATCGAGCACGAGGGCGAGTTCCGGGGCAGTCTCGACGCGCCCTGGAGCCCCTTCAAGAGCGTGCAACATTTTTCGGTCGATCCGCCCGGTTTCGTCTGGGACGCGGCCATCCGCATGGGTCCGCTGATGACGGTCAGGGTGCGGGACAGCTACCTTGAAGGCAATGGCTCGATGCGGGCCAGCGTAGCTGGGCTGATCCCCGTCGTGAACGCCTGGGGAAGGACCGACCTTGCCTCTGGGGCGCTCCACCGCTACCTGGCCGAATCGGTCTGGCTCCCCACTGCGCTCCTCCCGGGAGCAGGAGTGACCTGGGAGCCCATCGACGACAACGCCGCCCGAGCCACCCTCTCGGATTCCGGAGTTTCGGTCTCCCTCGACTTCCGCTTCAACGAGAAGGGAGAGGTGGTGAGCGTCTACACGCCCGGCAGGTATCGGGACGTAAACGGCAAGGGCGTGCAGACTCCGTGGGAGGGGCAGTTCCGGGGGTATGAGCGGATGAAGAGTGTGATGGTGCCCCGGGAGGGGGAGGTGGCTTGGATTCTGCCGGAGGGGCGGTTGACGTACTGGCGGGGGCGGGTGGTGAGGATAGAGTGCATTAGGAAGGAAGTGCGAGGCTGCATAGAAGGGCGAAGCACAGGGGAGGTGACGATTAAGGCTCCCGACGACGTTGACGATGTCGGAGCAGAGAGGTAGCATGAAGAAAGCGCCGGGTGACTATTCCCCTCGGCTCCCGGTTGAACAGGAGAGGGTTTCTATTGTGCACGTTATCTCGGTAATTAACTACAAAGGGGGCGTAGGTAAAACGACCCTTACCGCCAACCTCGGTGCGGAACTTGCTTTCCGCGGGAGGAGGGTTCTGCTCTTGGATCTCGATCCACAGGCGAGCTTAACTTTTTCCTTTATTAGGCCCGAAGAATGGCGCGAAAGTTTTGAAAAGAGCCGAACCATTAAGGCATGGTTTGATTCATTCGACCAATCTACTCCAATCAACTTGTCATCGTTGATTTTCACGCCAGAGGCAGCCAAGGGTTTTCTGAAGAAAGGGAGGCTCGACCTTATCGCTTCGCATCTTGGCCTGATCAATGTGGATCTAGAGCTTGCTACTGAGCTTGGAGGGGGGAGTCTTAAGCAGACGCAGAGAAGATATCTGCGGGTTCACCAGCGGCTCGCGCAAGGAATCCTAAAAGATCTCGATTCTGAAGCCTATGACATGGTTCTGATTGATTGTCCGCCAAACTTTAATATCGTTACCAAGAACGCGATCGTAGCTAGCGATTTTCTTCTGACGCCGGCACGGCCTGATTACCTCTCGACCCTCGGCATCGACTATCTAATACGAAGTCTTCAGGAGTTAGTGGTTAACTACAACGAGTTCTTGCAAATTGGAGAGACAGAGAGGGTGATTCCGATTCAGCCCGAGATGCTCGGGGTTGTATTCACAATGGTCCAAGAGTACGCGAATCAACCGATCTCTGCCCAGAGGCCCTTTATTCGCCAGACACGAGAGCTGGGTGTGCCTATATTTGATGCATATATCAAAGCGAATCAGACAATTTTCGCCAATGCTCCAGAGGGGGGAGTGCCTGTTGCGTTGACTAGGTATTCGCACGCTAGTCATGAGTCTGTTGTTAGAAGCCTTGAAGCTGTGGCGACTGAATTTGAGGTGAAACTTGGCCTCAGGTAAGAGTCAGAACCGCGCGCTGCAGATCTTGTTGAGCCGACTTGCTGCGGCGGCGTGCAGTTTGACTGACGAGGAGGTTGATGCGGTCGTAAGGGGGCGTGCGCGCATCAAGTTGTCGGTTGAAATGCGTGCTCATAAGGCAAGCGCGCGGACCGTTGTGGGATCGGATGCGGAGAGCATGATTCAAGTGGCCTCGGAAAGGCTTCGACGTTTGAGCACGCGAGAAGCTGGGCTAGATTACTTGAGGGCGCAGTTCCGTAATAGATCGGAGCTTTTCCAACTTGCTCGGGCTTTGGATATCCCCGCTGATAATCACGATCCACGCAGCAAACTGGAGGAGAGGATAGTAGAGGCAACGATCGGATTCCGGCTCCGCTCTGATGCCATACAGAATCGATCAGAGAACGACTGACTCGACTTGGGTCGCCCGAGAGCGACTAGCCCTTTCCGCGTCCACTTGCGTAGCCCGAGCCGGGGGATCGAGTCCGCTTCCTAGCGCTCGCGCCGGCTCAGAGAATCGTGCCTTGTGACGATCCTCGGCTTCTCGAAGTTCAGTTCGGACATCTGGTCAAGCAGAGGTAGCGCTTGCCACGCCTGCATGACCCGCTCTGCGATACCATCCCCACAGGGAGAGGAGAGGCCAAGCGACCGACAGGCATGGGCGCGTCTGGGAGGCCCGCGTTCTCAGCCAAGATGAGGCCGCGGAGGAGGACTTCCGCTTCTGGTATGAAGACATGACTCCCGAAGAGCGCGTCCAGGCCGTGGAAGAGTGCCTGCTTTCATCCCTCAAGGCAAAGGGAGTGAATGAGATCCCGCGATTACGAAGAGTTTGTCGAATCCTGGAGCGCAACGGCAGTCGCTGCAGGGTCGTAGCCATCCGTAAAGGATAGCCCTGATTCGACCCAAGCGCCTTGCAGGGAGAGACGAGAATCTGTCCGATGTCAGAGAGCTCAAAAAACTCCCCTGACTTGAGCTGGGGCACGCCGGAAAGTTACTGGCCCTTTCCTCGTCCTGTTGTTGAGTTGGAGCCAGAAGATCGAGCCCGCTTCCTGGCGCTCACGCCGGGGCAGAGAATCGAGTGGCTTGTGACGATCCTCCGGCTTCTCGAAGTTCAGTTTGGACATCTGATCAAGCCGAAGTAGTGCTCTGCCACACTTTGCGCGCCCCGTCCAGGGCTATCATCCCCACATGAAGAAGCGAGGCCAGGCGACCAACAGACATGGACGGGTCAAGGAAGCCGCGTGCTCACCGAGGGCGAGGATCCGCTTGGCAACCTCCTGAGGCTCTTGCAGCAATGGGGCAAGGATCAACCGGCGACCGTGGAGGAGATGGATGAGGCCATCCGGGCCAGGGCAGCCAGGAAGCTCGAGCGCTCGTTCAGGGTAGAAGAATGAAGGTACCCTTCCTGGCCAGCAGGGCAACCAGAAGCCCGTCATCAACCAGGACGACACGTACGCTCCCTCTTCTTCTCGAGAAGCTCGCGCAATCGCCTCCCTGTGTTCTCCGAAAGCTGTTTCCCGCCGCTGTCCACGATTCCGACGAAGGGTTGCAGTCGCTCGTAGGCTGAGAGTTGCTCGTCTTCCTCATCGGCGAGCCGGGCAATGGCATCGCGGACTACCGCGGATTGCGTCTGCCCGCGCCAGGCTGACAGGCGCTTCAGAGTCGCTGCGGTAGTGACGTCAAGCCGGACGGCGGCCATCCCGATCCTCCCACCTAACACAGAGAGTGTACCGTGGGTGGAGTTAGACGGCTTCCCTGTTGGGATTGAACCTCGCCAAGGCGCGCTTTTCCTGGGAGCGCTGGCGTCCCGCCGGCATGTCCGGAGGAATCGGCCGAACGGCCGGCAATTGGTGCCGTACTGCAAGAAGGCCGGGCCTTCGGCCCAATGTTTAAGGATGCCGGCGAGACGCCAGCGCTCCCAGGAAAAGCGCGCCGCCGTAGACGCTTCCTTCTCCACCTTCTCCGAGGGGTCGAAGCGGACCTTGTAGATCGGCACGACTTTGCTCTCCTTGAACTCGCCGACGTTCGCGTTGACGACCTCTCCGCAGAGGCGCCCGGTGAAGACGCCCAGTTCGTCGCAGCGCTCGCAGGGTTTGAAGATGGGCTCGCGATGTGTGCCGGCGTTTGTGATGCCGGACATCCGGCCCCGGACTAGGCCTCCCTGGGAAAGGCACTTCCGGGGCCCATATTGCGGACTTCAGCACATAGACACCTTGACATTTTAGTTTTGTCGTGGCCTAATCCGCCGGCCAGCTGGTTCACTGGAGCTTCGTAGGGTAGTTGGCGAATACCGTGTCTGGCCAGGACTGTGTTCCCCTCGCCCGCAATCGATCCGATCATGACTTATCGAAAGGACTCGAAATGTCGCAACGTTTCTTGGTAGTCGCAGTCGCAGCCTTCCTGACTCTCCCCCTGGTTTCCTCCGCTGAAGAGCCCGCCCGGCGCGGCGAAGGAAGGCGCGAATTTACGCCCGGATCCGTCCAGATGCCCGTGATCGTGGACGGTGTCAAATATCAGCCCTCGGAGATGAAGCAGTTCGAGGGTCAGCCCCTCTATTACCTGGTCAACCAGGCCTCACAGCAAGCCGGCATGATCCTCGCGTTCACTTCGCCCGAGAGCCGGCGGGAGTACGTCGAAGCCAATCCCTCCAAACGTACCGAGCAGCGGCCCGGCGTGCCCGCCATTGCAGCGGTCTGCGCCGATGCACGCTTCAACAAGGTGGCCTACGGGACGGGTACCGACTGGCTGCTGGTCGGATGCGGCCAGACGGTCAGCTCACTGTACAATGTCTCGGGAGACTGGAACAACCGGATCTCCTACGTCGAGGCGTCCGGCTCGTGGACCTACGTCTACACGTGCGAGAACTTCGTCACGACGGGATCCTGCGACGAGTGGGCGATCTCGGGCGGAACCACCATCTACGACCTGAATCCCTACGGCTTCAACAACCGGATCTCCTCGATCAAGGTCTGTCCGCTGGATATCACCTTCACCGAGTGCGAGAGCTTCTAATCTGACGCCAGGAGGGGCCGGGCGGGTGCCCGGCCCTTCTTCCCCTGCTCAGACCACCACGCCGAACGTCTCGCGGAGAAGGGCCGTGCGCTCCTCTTCGCTCGCCACATTCCTCTCCTGCCGCTCGCCGCCGCGGGTAGTGATCAGCTTCGTCCCACTCAAAGTGACGCGCCCTTCCTGCGTCGCCAGTGAGCAGAGGGCCTGCTTGGTGAAGTGCGATTCCGGCGAGGTCTGGTGGAAGTGGCACATCCCGGCGTAGTCCGGAAATTCGTAGGACTGAAGGGTGAAGCGGTACTGCGGCTGCCAAGGCTCTTCGGGACCGTCCCACCGCAGGAGAAGGAGATATTCGCTGTCCTCGTCGATCCGGAAGGCCTTCGTGCCCTCCGGCTGTTCTCCCCGCTCGTCCAGCCGCAGCGGATCGCGGAAGGAATCTCCGAAGCCGACATCGGCGAGCCAGCGCTCTTCCAGGGTGACCAGGAGCGCCATGTGATCGAAGTCCGGGCCGAAGGTGCCGTCCGCCCGCGCCACGGCTGCTGAGAGCATGGTGACTTGAAACCCGAGCGCGCGCAGGAGTGCCGCGAAGAGCCCGTTGAGCTCGTAGCAGAAGCCGCCGCGCCGGCGAGCCACCACCTTGTCGAACAAAGACTCATCGTCGAGAACGATCGGCTGATGGGCGTGGATGCTGAGGTTCTCGAAGGGGACCGTCTGGAGATGGGCCACCTGTAAGGCGCGCAAGGTCTCAGCCGTAGGAGTCAGCGGACCATGGTAGCCGATCCGGTCGAGGTAGGCTTGGATGTCCACGGCTGGAGTCTAGCAGGGGGAGACCCGAAGGGATCTGGCGAACGCCCCCTCGCGAAAGGGTGCCTTTCAGGCCGGGATACGGGCGTCGCGCAGCTTGACCGGCAGCTCTTCAAAGAGGATGAAAGTCTTCCGGAGCCGGAGGGGGACTTCCTCCATCCGGATGATGGCCTTGCCTGGCTGAACGGGGGTTCTCCGCGTGGAAATCGCAGGCTTCCCCCTCGGGAAGGGGATCATGCCCATCTGGATGGCGATCCCGCGGAGCTGGATGGCGGCGTCCCGCATCTCGATCCGAGTGGTCCCCATCTGGAACAGGACGCTCCAAGCGCGATGGGCTTCTTCTGATCCGGATGGGGATCTCCCCCATCTCGATGGGCGACTCTCCTATTCCGCTGGGGGAGCTCGCCATCTTGTAGGGGGACTCCGCCATCTCGAGCGGATGTCTCCGCGAGCGAAGGGGGACGACGCCATTGGGTGGGGAGCCTCCCATCTGGATGGCGAGGTCCACCATCCCGCTGGGGCTCTCTCCTAGCTGGATGCGGGACCTCCCCATGATGCTCGTGAGGCTTCCCGGGTTGCTCTTCGCAGAAGCTTGTGCTCTGATGAGGCAATCGAAGTCGCGTGGTCACGAGCTTCCAGCCCGAACAGGAGCAGGACAATGTCTGCAGGTGCCCCTCTGTTAGACTCTGAAGCGATGGACAGGCAGGCGCTCCTCTCGCGTATCTCCATCGACCCGCACGTCTGTTTCGGAAAGCCCTGCATCAAGGGTACGCGGATCTGGGTCTCCTTGATCCTCGACCTGCTCGCCTCAGGCTCGTCCGAGAAGGAGATCCTCGAAGAATACCCGCATCTTGCAGAGGATGACATTCGAGCCTGTCTGCTCTACGGAGCCGAGACGGCGCGGGGAAGATACTTTGACGTGTCTATCGAGGCGGCACGTTGAAGATCAAGCTGGATGAAAACCTCGGACCGAGCATAGCCAGAATTTTTCACAACGGCGGTCATGACGTCTGCCTTGTCCGCGACCAAGGGCTCAGCGGTAAGGAAGACTCCGTTCTGATCGAGGTCTGCCGAGCCGAAGGGCGCTGTCTTGTCACGCTGGATCTGGACTTTGCCCAGATCTTGTCCTTTCCACCGCAACGATACCCAGGGATCGCCATTCTCCGTCTGCCGGAGCCGGTGAGCCGACACGATCTAGATGAAGCCGCGCGGACTCTCCTCGAAGCACTGGGCAGTAAAGATATAAACCGGAAGCTCTGGATCGTGTCGAAGGGAAGAATCCGGGAGTATTGGGCCGAGGATCCCGGCGGTTCATGAAAGCACGGCAGGTTCCAGCATCCTGATCGTGCCGGACGCGGCATCGACTTCCACTTCCAATCCCACGGGCAGCGTGAACTGCCGCTCGATGTGACCGATCATGGCTCCCGACCAGGCGGGGACGCGCAGGGGCTTCAGATGGTCGTGGAGCACGTCGGTGACGGTCAGCGAGCCGAAGCCTTCACCGGGATCGCAGTCGGTGCACTGCCCCCAGATCACGGCGCGGGCTTTCTGTAGGATGCCCGCGAGATGGAGCTGGGTGAGCATGCGATCGATCCGGTAGGGGGCCTCTTCCACGTCTTCAAGGAAGAGGATGCAGCCGTCCCAGTCCGGCAGGTAGCCCGAGCCGACAAGGCTCGTCAGAACGGTCAGGTTGCCGCCGAGCAGCCGGCCGCGCGCGGTCCCGGGATGGAGGGTCTGGACCCGGTTCTCGACGATCGTGAGGTCGTCCTCCCCGATCTCTTTCAGGTTTTCGAAGGTGACCGCCTCTCCTTCGATGAGAACCCGCTTCATGTAGCCGACGTTGAAAGGGTTCCATTGCGAGTTGCCCACGGGACCATGAAAGGTCAAGAGCCCGGTCTTCGCGTGCAGGGAGAGCAGGAGCGCGGTGATGTCGCTGTAGCCGAGCAGGATCTTGGGATTTTTCGCGATCGTCTTCCAGTCGAGCAGGGGCAGCAGGCGGGCGCAGCCCCAGCCGCCCCGGACGCAGTGGATCGCCCTCACTTCCGGGTCCGCGAACATCCCATTCAAATCGGCGGCGCGCTGCTCGTCGGTGCCGGCGAAGTAGCCATGGCGCGCGAGCAGGTTGGCTCCTCGTTTCGTCTTGAATCCGAGTGCGGCCAAGGACTCAACCACGATCTCGACGTTCTCGGGCTCCCACACTGCGCCGGCCGGGTTTACGAGGCCCACGGTGTCTCCCGGCCGGAGCCGGCCGGGTCGGATCGTGCGCGGGTTTTCCGGTCCGATGGCTTGGAGAGTGCGGGGGAGGGCACTGGCGAAAGCGAGCGCGGCGGCGCCGGCGAGGGCTTGGCGGCGGGTGGCATCCATGGCGGGATGATATGGCACCTGCTATAGACTTCGCTCGCCGGACTATGAGCGATCGAGAGCAGCAGCTATCCATCCTCAACGACGTGGCGCGGGCGCTGAACGCGTCCGTCGATCTCCCCGCGCTGCTCGCGCGGGCTCTCGAAAAGGTGGCCGAGCTGCTCGGTCTGAGCACCGGCTGGGTGCTCCTCTTTGACGAGGCTTCCGAGGAGCCGTACCTTGCCGCGGCTCAGAACCTTCCTCCAGCCCTCCTGCAGGACCCGAAGCTTCTGGCCGGATGGTGCTACTGCCTCGAAGCGTTCTGCGACGGCGATCTCGACGGCGCCGCCAACATCGGTGTAATCACCTGCAGCCGTCTGCGCAAGCTCGAGCCGGCCCGGAGCAGGACGGCAGGCCTCCGCTATCACGCCAGCGTCCCGCTCCAGGTGTCAGCCGGGGACGAGCTCAAGCGGCTTGGGATGCTTAACGTGGCGGGTCCCGAGTGGCGCGAGCTGGAGGAGGATGATCTGAACCTCCTCCACACGATTGGCGACTTGCTGGGCGTGGCCGTCGAGCGGGCGCGGTTGCACGCGCGCCGGCTGGAGTCGGCCCAGACCGAGGAGCGCAACCGTCTTGCCCGCGAGATCCACGACACGATCGCGCAGGACCTTTCCGCGATCGCTTTTCAGCTCGAAGCCGCCGAGGCGCTCCTCGCGCAACAGACGGATCCGGAGCGCGTCCGGCGGAGCGTGACAGCCGCGCTCGATCTCACCCGCAAGGGTTTGGAGGAGGCGCGGCGCTCGGTCCTCGACCTCCGCGCCGCTCCCCTGGAGGGGCGGACGCTTCCGACAGCTCTCGCCGCCCTGGCGGCGGAAACTTCGATCGTGACTTTCGAATCCTCGCCTGCCAGCATGCCCTTGCCTCCCGCCGTCGAGGTCGGCCTCTATCGGATCGCCCAAGAGGCGCTCCAGAACGCCTTGCGCCACGCCGCCGCCGCTCATGTCGTCCTTCGATTGGAGATCTCGGACGAGAGCGTCCGTCTCACGGTCCAGGACGATGGAAAGGGTTTCCCAGAGGGGACCGCCTCAGGCCGCTTTGGCTTGATAGGGATGCGGGAGCGCACGCGGTTGCTCGGCGGGAGCTTTCAGGTCGAAAGCTCACCCGGCGCCGGCACCCGGATCACCGCCGAGGTCCCCCTTCGACGCTCATGATTCGAATCCTCCTCGCAGACGATCATCCGGTGGTCCGCGACGGGCTCGCGGCCATGCTGGCGACGCAGCCTGACTTCGAGGTGGTTGGCGAGGCCGGCAACGGCGCCGAGGCGTTGACCGAAGCAGCCCGGCTGCGGCCGGATGTCGTGCTGATGGATCTGGAGATGCCGACGCTCGACGGAATCGAAGCGACTCGCCGGCTTCGTGCGGCCGATTCTTCCGTGCAGGTGGTGGTGCTGACCGCGTTCGACACTGACGAGCGCATTGTCGGCGCGATCCAGGCCGGCGCCCAGGGCTACCTTTTGAAAGGAGCACCGCGCGCGGAGATCTTCGCCGCGATCCGCACCGTGAGCGCCGGGGGAGCGCTGATCCCGCCCGTGATCGCTTCCAAGCTGTTGCGCCAGGTCCGCGAGGACGCTCTCACTGCGCGCGAAAAAGAGGTGCTGGAGCTCGTAGCCACGGGTCTTGCCAACGGGGAGATCGCCGGACGGCTTTTCATCAGCGAGCGGACGGTGAAGTTCCACGTCAGCTCCATCCTCTCCAAGCTTGGCGCGAAAAACCGGACCCAAGCGGTGCGAGTGGCGCGGGAGCGCGGGTTGGTCTGACCTGTCCTTTCGTCCAGGTTGAAAACCGTTCTCCCGCCGGATGTGCGCGGCGGCGCCGAGCCCTATCGTTGTGACCATGACAACGAAAGGACGCCACACCATGAATCGCACTGCAATCATCACGGGCGCCAGCCGGGGGCTGGGTCGCACCGTCGCCGAATTTCTTGCTGCGCAGGGTTATGGGCTCCTGATCACTGCCCGAGGGGAGGAGGATCTCCAGGCGACGGCCCGGTCGCTGCGCCGTCATAGCGGACAGGTGATCGCCCTCGCTGGGGACGTGACCGATCCCGAGCATCGCCACCGGCTGGCCGGCGCCGCTCGCGGGCTGGGCAGGCTCGACATCCTCTTCAACAACGCCTCGACATTGGGCGCGACTCCTCTTCCGCAACTGGTCGGGTACCCGCTGGCGGAATTGGAGGAGGCGTTTCGAGTCAACGTCTCCGCTCCTATCGCTCTCATCCAGGAAATGCTTCCGCTTCTGAAGGAGAGCGGCGGATTGATCGTCAACATTTCCAGCGATGCGGCGCGCGGCGGGTATCCGGGCTGGGGCGGATACGGCCTCACGAAGGCGGCTCTCGATCTCGCCAGCCTCACACTCGCCAACGAGCTGAGCGGGCGCTGGGTTGGCCTCCGGGTGGGGATAGTTGCGGTCGATCCGGGTGATCTGCGCACGCGCATGCATCAGAAGGCCTTCCCCGGCGAGGATATTTCCGACCGGCCGCTGCCGGAGGTAACGCTGCCGTTCTGGGCATGGCTCTTCGGACAGCCTCCCGCCGCGGTAACAGGCCAGCGTTATCAGGCGCAGTCGGAACGCTGGGAAGTGAACGCTTCGGCTCTGGAGGCGGTGGCGGTATGAAAAAGATCGAGCTGGACTTCGATCGTCCGCGGGCTCTCCAGGCGGATGGGCCCCCCGAGCGCCGCGGCCTGGAGCGCGACGAGGTGCGCCTGCTGGTCTCGACGGAAAAGGGACACGAGCACGCGCGTTTCCGGGATCTTCCCCGCTTCCTTGCGCCGGGCACGCTCCTGGTCGTCAATGCGAGCGCGACGCTGCCGGCGAGCCTGCCTGCCTGGCACGCCGGCCTGGGTCCGATCCTCGCCAACGTCTCGACGCAGTACGGCGGCGGGCTGTACCTGGTGGAACTGCGGAAGAGCGCCTCGGAGCCGGGGCCTCTCGCCGTGGAGGTGGGCGACATCTTTGAGATCGCCGGACTTCCCGCTCGCCTCATCGCTCCCCATCCGGGCCTGCCGCGGCTCTGGTTCGTCCGCGTCGAGAGCGATCTCCGGCGGGTGATGGAACGGGCGGGCTCGCCGATCCGCTACGGCTACCTGGAGGCGCCGTACCCGGCGATCGAGGAGTATCAGACTCTTTTCGCGCGCGATCCGGGCAGCGCCGAGATGCCGTCCGCGGGCCGGCCTTTTACACAAAGGGTTGCTGACGCCCTCCGGGCGAAAGGAATCGCCTTGGCCGGCATAACGCTCCACGCGGGCGTTTCCAGCCATGAGGTCGAAGCGGATTCGGTCGAGGATCAGGTGCTCTACGCCGAGCCGTTCGAAGTGCCGAAGGCCACGGCCGAGGCCGTGACCGCAGCCAGGCAGGAAGGACGGCCGGTCGTAGCTGTCGGTACTACTGTCGTCCGCGCGCTGGAATCAGCCTGGGACGGCGAGCGGGTCCGGCAGGCCGCGGGGTTCACGCGGCTGATGATCCATCCGGGACGTCCCGTAAAAACCGTGGACGGATTGATCACCGGCCTGCACGATCCGCTGGCAAGCCATCTCGCTCTGCTCTATTCAATCGCGCCGAGGGAACTGGTGCGTGCGGGCTATGCGGAAGCGGTGAGGGAGGGCTACCTCTGGCACGAGTTCGGAGACAGCCATCTGCTGCTCGCGGCTCTCAAGGCAGAAGGGTGAAGCTGCCTTTCCTTGCGAAGCGATAGACGCTGAAGTCCCGGTGGTCCAGAGTCAGGATGCGCCGGATACCTTCGCGCTCGGCGATTCGGACGAGAGCGGCATCGGCCATGTCCATCGGCAGGTCCTGATACTTCTCCATGAGGCTCTTCATGGGCGCGATATCGGCTGTTTCGAGGTCAAGGAGGTGGACGGTGCCGGTCTCGATCAATTCCCAGAGCGCCTTCTGTGCGCGCCAGGAGAAGGAAAGGAGATACATGGCTTCGACGAGCACGGGCCAGACGCTGACGAGAGGATCCTGAATTTTCTTGAGGGATTCAACGACCTCCTCATGCCGGTCATCGCTCCGGTCCAGGAGGGCCACCAAAGGCCCTGCGTCAATCAGGACTGCCCGCACGCTTGCGCTTCGCCTCGAGAAGCTCGCGCAGCCGCTTCCCCGTTCCCTGCGAGAGTTGCTTTCCGCCGCTGTCCGCAATTCCAACGAAGGGCTGCAGGCGCTGGTAGGCCGAGAGTTGTTCGCCCTCCTCGTCGGCAAGCTTGGCGATGGCGTCGCGGATCACCTCGGACTGCGTCTGCCCCCGCCGCGCCGAGAGGCGTTTCAAGGTTGCTTCGGTAGTGACATCAAGCCGCACGGTTGCCATCTGCTCCTCCACGTAACACAGACAGTGTAGCACGCCCCTTGCTGCTCAGGCAGCCTTCGTCGGCAGCGTGAACAGGAAGGTCGAGCCCTGGCCCGGAGCGCTCTCCACCTGGATCTCTCCGCCCATCAGCTCGGCCAGCCGCTTGCTGATCGCGAGACCGAGGCCGGCGCCGCCATAGCGCCGGCTCGGCGATCCGTCCAACTGATGGAACGGGATGAAGAGCCGTTCCAGGTCCCGGCTGGAGATGCCGATGCCCGTGTCGGTGACGGCGAACCGGACCTCGCATAGCTCGCCATTCAGGGGATGAGCGGAGAGGGCCACGCGCACCTCGCCTTTCGTCGTGAACTTGACGGCGTTGCTCAGCAGGTTGAGCAGCACCTGGCGGGTGCGGCTCTGGTCGCCGATCATGGTTTCCGGCGTGCCTTCGGCGATCGAGGAGCGGAGCGCCAAGCCTTTCCGGGCGGCCATCGGACCGATGATCTCCAAGCTCTCCCCGAGCACATCCCTGAGGAGGAAGGGAGCGCTCTCCACGGTGAGCTTCCTCGACTCGATGCGCGAGAGGTCGAGAATGTCGTTGATCAGCTCCAGAAGGGCCTGGCCGCTGACCAGGAGGGTCTGTACGTACCCCTTCTGGCGAGGGTCGAGGGGAGTGGTGGTCAGGAGGTCGGCCATGCCGATGACGCCGTTCATCGGAGTGCGGATCTCGTGGCTGATGTTGGCGAGGAACTCGCTCTTGGCCTGGCTCGCCGAGAGGGCCTGCTCCATCGCCTCTTCCAGAGCGCGGGTGCGGCCGCGCACCTGTTCCTCCAGACGAAGGCGCAGCAGGTCGAGCTCGTCGTGGACCCGCCGGAAACGATCGGAGAGCGCCATGCCCATGGCGACCAGGACCGCCGCGAACCCGAAGCCTGACAGGGAGACAGGGATCGGGAGGGGGAGCATCTGCCGCGCCAGCTCCAGGATCTGGAAACCGATCAGCGCCAGGCCGCCAAATGCGATCTTCCGCGCCTCTGCCCTGCCTCGCCGAGCCTCCTGCGCGATGAGCACGGCCGCCAGCACCAGCAGGGGAAGGAGCCAAATCAGGCGAAACGCCGAGCTGGCGAGGACCGGCCGGATGCTCGGCCAGAGCCCGATGAAGGCAGCCAGCGCGACGTGGGAGAGCTGATAGGCGCGGAGCGGAAGACGGATGGGCCGCGAGAAGAAGTGCCAGACGAACTGGATAGCCAGCGCCGCGGCGAGATGGCCGGTGAGATCGCTCGTCCGCATGGCGAGGGCGCGGCTCGCGGTGAGCTCGTAGATCCAGTAGGTGCTCGCGAACGTGTTGATCGAGAAGGCCAGGGAGAGCAGGCCGAACCAGAGGTGCTCGACCTGCTTGCGCCGGCGGATGAAGAGGAGGAGATGGTAGAGCGCCGCGGAGGTGAAGAGCGCGGCGAGGATGAGCAGCGGCACCTCGCTGAGCAGGGCCCTGGTCCACGACAGGCGGTTGCCGTCCTGCAGGGCCTGATAAGAGCCGAGGGTCAAGGTGTCGCCCACCGGCCCCCCATCGGGCTCCAGGTCCGAAGCCCAATCGATCCGCCGCACCCGAAGCGCGAGGCTCAGGGTCCCATCCTTCCCGATCGCGTCCTGGGGCACACGGAAGACCTCGGGGGCTGAGAACGGCAGCGGAGAGGACCAGCCGCGGGAGCGCCCCAGCAACCGTCCGCCCGCGTAGACCTCGTATCCCCCGCCGAGGGGAGGTCCGAGGAGCAGTCCCAGGTTGTCTTTTGTGGCGGCGAGGCGGGCCCCGTCGTCGAGGGGGAGAATCTCCCGAATCCAGACCAGTCCGTCGAGGTCCTCCAGACCGAGCTCCTTCCAGGTGGCCGGCAGACCTGGCGAGGAGGCAGAGGCAGGAGCGGCCAGAAGGAGGCTCGCGAGCAGGAGCGCCCGAAGGCTGCTTGGGGACATGGTCTCCTGCGATGATAGCGCTGTTCCAAACAGAGCCTCAAGAAATTGCCGTAGTCCCAAATTGGGACTAGAATGCGAGGGTGCGTGTGATCGCGCTCTCGACGCTCAAGGCTTTCTGGGAAGCGAACCCGAGTTGTGCGGACGCACGGGAGCCTGTGCTTGCCTGGTATCGGCATGCCCTCAAGGCGGATTGGGCGACACCGGCCGAGGTGAAGGCCGACTTTGGCCAGGCGAGCATTCTGCAAGACGGCCGGGTGGTGTTCAACATAGGGGGGAACAAATACCGCTTGGTCGTCTGGATCAATTATGGCTATCGGGTGGTGTATATCCGCTTCCTGGGGACCCACTCTCAATACGATCAGATCGATGCACAGACGATTTGAAGGAATGAAGGAGCACCACGATGGATATTAGACCGATCAAGACAGAAGGCGATTATCAAGCGACCCTCCGGGAGATTGAGGAGCTGATGAGGGCCGTACCCGGATCGTCCGAAGGCGAGCGTCTCGATGTCCTCGTCACGCTGGTTGCAGCCTACGAGCAACAGCACTTTCCCTTGGAGCTGCCGGATCCGGTGGAGGCCATCAAGTTCGTGATGGATCAGCGCGGGCTCACTGCCAAGGATCTCGAACCGATGATCGGCCGTTCCAACCGCGTATACGAAGTCCTCAGCCGCAAACGGCCTCTGACCCTCAAGATGATCTGGAATCTGCATAAGGAGCTCGGCATTCCAGCGGAAAGCCTGATCAGACCACCTGGAGAGAGTCAGGCCGCCTGAGCAGGTCAGGGCACCCGCCCCTCCAGGATCGCGCAGAGCTTGGAAATGTCGAGATTCCCGCCGGAAACGATACAGACCACCTTTCTTGCATCCGGGACTCCCGCCAGGGCGGCGGCGACCGAGGCGGCTCCCGCTCCTTCCGCGATGACCCGGTGGCGCTCGGCGAGGATGCGGATGGCGTCGGCAATCTCTTCCAGGGAGACGACGCGGGAGCCGGCGATCAGCTTGCTCGCGATGGCCCACATCTCGGGCAGGAGGATCTTGCCGCCGATGCCGTCGACGAAGCTGGGCTGATAGTCGATGGTCTGGAGGGAGCCGGCGGCGAAGGCGGCGGCGAGCGGCGCGGCGGTCGAGACCTCGCAGCCGAAAACACGGGCCTCCGGGCGCAACTCGGCGAGCGCCGCGGCGATGCCGCTCGAAAGCCCGCCTCCGCCGAAGGGAACGAGGACCGTGTCCACGTCGGGGAGGTCCTCCAGGATTTCCAGGGCGATCGTGCCGTTGCCCGCCATCACGTTGCGGTTGGCCACGGGATGGATGAAGAGGCCGTCGAGACCCGGGTAATGGTGCTCGGCCATCACCTGCCACCAGCGCTCCCAGGTTACTTTCACGACCCGGCCGCCGAGGCGCTCGATCGCGGCGAGCTTGGTGGCCGGCGCGTGCTCGGGCACGACGACCGTGGCCGGCACTCCGAGCTCCCGAGCGCTCCAGGCGACTCCCTGGGCCATGTTGCCGGCGCTGCAGGTGTAGACGCCTTTCCGCAGCTCTTCGGGGCTGGCCAGGTTCATGGCATTGGCCGCGCCGCGGAGCTTGAACGAGCCGATGGGCTGGAGGTTCTCCAGCTTGAGCCAGACCTCCGCCGGAGCGACCCCGGAATTGAGGCGCACGAGCGGAGTGCGCACGATGGTGCCGGTGAGGCGCTCGCGGGCGGCGAGGATTTCTTCGAGGGATGGGGCTGTCAGGGCTCTCATGGCGCCCAATGGTACGGCCAGTTTTTCGTTTCGTGGTAGCCCGCCTCTTCGAGCAGCTTCACGTAATGGTCCAGCAACGGGCCGAGATCCGCCCTCGTCAGCCGGCGCGAGTACTTCGTGACGACTTCCGGTTCGTCGGGGTTGAAGCCGCTGAAGTGGAAGAACCGGGCGGCGTGAACATCGCGCTCGGGCAGGTTCCAGTGCGCGACGTTGTATGCCGGGTCGCGGACGATGGCCACGTCCTCGAAGAAGGCGGGGACGAGATCGAGCCAGCGCTGGTCATAGTGCAGGCCTTCCGCGATCGCGTGCCGGCAGTGGAGGTACAGGCGCTCCTGCCACCAGGCGAGGAACCGTCGGGCTTCCGGCGAGCCGGACACCCCCAGGAAGCCGGCGTTGTAGATGCCCGACTGGAGGATGTTGAGCTCGCGCTCGATCCGGTCTCCGCCCACGAGCGGCTCGTGCAGGTGAGGGGCCAGCAGGATCGCGGGGTCGCCGGAGGGGGCGAGGAGCGGCGTCAGGTCACCGAGGACGAGGAGATCGGCATCGAGGTAGACGGCGCGATGGAAGCCGCGGTCCAGGAGGTGGCTCAGAAAGTAAGGTTTTGCCGCCACGCAAACCTGCTGGCGCGAGTACCGGAAGCGGAAATGCGGGAGGTTGGGAATGGCAAGGTTTTCCAGGCGCAGCAGTTGGAAAGGCTCGGCCGCTGGATCGAAGTACCCGTCCACCTCGTCGGCGAGGAGAACGAACAGCGGAACGTCCGGGTGATGCTCGCGGAAGGAGCGCGCCAGGACCCGCGCGAACGACAGGTAATTCTTGGCGACGATGGTGCCGGCGGCGACGCTCACGGCGCGAAGGCCTCAGGAATGCCATGCTCGCGGATTCCGAAGTGGACCGCCCAATTGCGGAAGGCTTCGCTGTCGGCGCCGAGATAGTCGGGGAAGGCGCTCTGCACGTCGGGCCGCTCATGATAGATGGCTTGCCAGATGCGCGTGACCCCGTTGGATGGATCAACGGGCTGGTTGAGGTATTGAAAGTAGCTGTCCGACCGCAGCGGATCGCCGAAGGCGGCCACCTCTTCGCCAAGCTCCAGATCATTCTGCGCACGAGGTCGGGAACCGCCACTCCGTTGTCAAAGAAGCCGTAGGCGTACGGCCAGCTCTTGGTCTCGTGATATCCCGCCTGTTCGAGCAGAGTCCGATAACGATCGAATACCGCGGCGGCCGGGCCCAAGTTCTCCATCGTCAGCCGGGTCGAGTACTTCGTCGGAGCCATCGGATCGTCCGGGCTGAAGCCGCTGAACCGGAGGAGGCGGCAGGAGAGAGCATCGCGCTCCGGCAGGTTCCAGTGGCCAACGTTTGCGCCGGGATCGCGCAGGATGCAGACATTCTCGAAGAGCGCGGGCACCAGGTCGATCCAACGCTGCTCCCAATGCATGCCTTTCGCGACGTTATGGCGGCAGTGGGCGAACACCCGGTCCTGCCACCAGGCCAGAAACTCGCGGGCTGACGCGGAGACCCCCAGAAAGCCGATATTGAAGGTGCCCGACAGGAGGATGTTGAGCTCGCGGTCAGCATCCTCGAGCGGCGCCAGGAGGTGGGGAGTGAGGAGGATCGAGCACGTTTCCAGCTTCTCGAAGGCGGGCGTGTGGTCGCCCAGGATGAGGCTTTCCTGCTTGAAGAAGGCGACACTGTCGAACCCCCGGTCCAGGAGATGGCTCAGCAGCCAGGGAGTCGCCGCGTAGCTCAGCGGCTGTTGCGTGTAATGAAAGCGGAGACGCTCGAGGCGTGGGATTCCCAGGTCAGCGAGGCGGAGCATTTGAAACGGTTCGGCCGCCGGTTCGAACCGGCCGTCGACCTCGTCGGCCAAGAGGACGAAGAACGGGATGTCCGGGTGATGCTCCCGGAACGATCGCGCCAGGACCCGTGCGAAGGAGAGGTAGCTCTTGGCGACGATGGTGCCGGCGGCGACGTGGCCCATGCATCGGATAGTATCGGAACCATGAAAGCCAGAAAGATCAACGTCGATTCGCTGGGCCGGCTGCCCGCGTTCAGCCATGCGGTCATGGCCGGGGAATTCATCTACGTCTCGGGAACGCTGGGCACGAAGCCCGGCGGGCTGGAGCTGGTCGAAGGGGGCACCCGCGCGCAGACCACGCAGACGCTGCGCAACATCGAGACCATCCTGAAGGAGTGCGGAGCTTCGCTCGGGGATATCGTGAAGGCGAATGTCTACCTTGCGGACATGAAGACATTCGCGGAGATGAACGCCTCCTATCTGGAAGTGATCGGATCGGAACCGCCCGCCCGCATCACCGTGGGTGGAGTCGATCTCGCGCTCGGGGCCGCGGTCGAGATCGACGCGGTTGCTTATCGATCAAGCTAGGAGTCGTGGATCAGGGGCTGCGGGCGGCAGAGCCAGTAGCCCTGGGCATAGTCGACGCCGAGCTCCCTGAGGGTTTCCAGGGTCTGGCGGTTCTCGACCCACTCTGCGATGGTCTGCAGTCCCATCACGTGGCCGATCTGGTTGATCGATTCGACCATGGCCCGCTTGACCCGGTCATCGACCATGTTCTGCACGAACTCGCCGTCGATCTTGAGGAAGTCCATGGCCAGATCCTTCAGGTAGGCGAAGGAGGAGAGGCCGCTGCCGAAGTCGTCGAGGATGAAGCGGCAACCCTTGACCTTGAGCGCCGAGATGAAGCGGATGGCGCTGTCGAGCTTGCTGATCGCCGCGGTCTCGGTGATCTCGAAGCAGAGGCGCCGCGGGTCCACGAGGCTCTCCTCGATCTGCTCCAGGACGTAGACGAGAAAGGTTTCGTCCGCCAGGGATTGCGCCGAGACGTTGACGGCGAAGAGGACCGGCCGCGAGACTTCCCGGCGCTGCGCTTCGGCGAGGGCGCGGAAGGCCGTGTGGACGACCCAGCGGTCGAGGTCGCCGATCAGGTGATAGCGCTCGGCCGCGGACATGAACGCCGAGGGCTCGATGACCGTGCCGTTCGCATCGAGCATGCGCAGGAGGACTTCGCAGAGCAGCTCGCGGCCGGTGTGCTCCGCCCCGATCGGCTGGATGAGCTGGTAGAAGAGGCGGAAGCGCTTCTCTTCCAGGGCGCGCTGGATGCGCTGGATCCACTGCATCTCGCCGTAGCGCTCGGCCACCAGGGTGTCGTCGGCCTCGTATTCGTGGACCCGGTTGCGCCCGCTGTCCTTGGCCACGTACAGGGCGGAATCGGCGGCGCTCATGATCTGCGCGAGGTCGCCGCTGTCGTTGTTCATGGACACGAAGCCGATGCTCACTCCGACCTCGAAGAGCTGGTCTTTCCAGGAGAAGCGGAATTCGCGCACGGTGCGGCGGATCTCCTCGGCGATCTGGCGCGCCTGGTCGATCGGGCAATCCTCCAGGAGGACGCCGAACTCGTCGCCGCCGAGGCGGGCCAGGGTGTCGCTGCGCCGCACCCGGGAGCGCAGGAGCGCGGTGATCTGCTTGAGCATTTCATCGCCCACGAGATGGCCGCAGGTGTCGTTGATGATCTTGAACTCGTCGAGGTCCAGGTAGAGGAGGACGTGGTGGCGCTGCTCGGCGCGCGAGGTGCGGACGGCCCGCTTGAGCCGCGCCTCGAACTCCCGGCGGTTGATCAGCCCGGTGAGAGCGTCATGGCTCGCCAGGTAGATCATCTCCCGTTCCATGCCGCGGAGCTGCGTCACGTCCTTGAAGACCAGGACGGCGCCGAGGAGGATGTTGCCCCGGCGGTCGCGGATGGGCGCGGCGGTATCGCGCACCGAGTACTCCTTGCCGTCGCCGGAGAGGAGCAGCGCGTGCCCCGGCGACTCCACGACCTTGCCCTCGGCGAGGCAGCGCTCGAGCGGGTCGAGCAGCGGCAGGCGGGTGGTCTCGTCCACGATCCGGAAGACTTCGGAGACCGGCTGGCCCAGCGCGCGCTCGGATGGCCAGCCGGTGAGCCTCTCGGCGACGGGATTCATGTAGTCGATCCTGCCTTCGGCATCGGCGCGGATGACGCCGTCGCCGATGGAGGCCAGGGTGACCAGGGCGCGCTCCTTCTCGCGGTGGAGGGCCTCTTCGACGTGCTTGCGCTCGGTGATGTCGAAGGCCATGCAGACGGTGCCCACGATCCGGTCCACGGGCTCGCGCAGCGGCTCGACCCGGCTGTGGAAGAGCCGGCCCTGGACCTCCTGCTCGAAGTCGACGGCTTCCCCGGAGAGCGCCTGCAGATGGGCGCGGATCGGGGGGAAGCTCAGGTCGCGGGTGCCGTAGTGCTCGAACAGGTTGCGGCCGGCGAGGCGGCCGGAGTCAAGGCCGAGCGAGACGAGGGCGGCGCCGAGGGCGGAGGTGAACCGGAGCTCCCGGTCGGTGGTCCAGACCAGGGCAGGGATCTGGTCCAGGACGCGGAGACGGGGATCGATCGCGGACGGCTTCTCTTCCGGCCGGGCTTCCCGGACCGGACCGGAGATCCTGAGGTCCAGCAGGTCCTGCTCGCGGAGCTCGGCGTCCTCCTTGGCGGAGGCCGCAGAAAGGACTCGGACCGATGAAGGATTACCCATGTAGCACTACCCCCGATGACATCGGGGGGAATAGCAAGATCCGCGCCTAACCGAGAGGTTCGGGGAGGGAGAGGCCGTAGCCCTGGACGTAGTGGACCCCGATCTCCTTCAGGGCCTCCAGGGTGGCGCGGTTCTCCACGGACTCGGCGATCGTCCGCAGGCCCATGACCTGGCCGATCTGGTGGATGGATTCCACGAGCGCCCGCTGCACCGGGCTGCTCACCATGTCGCGCACGAAGGCGCCGTCGATCTTCAGGAAGTCGACCGGCAGGTTCTTGAGGTAGGCGAAGGAGGAGAGGCCGCTGCCGAAGTCGTCGAGCACGAAGCGGCAGCCGAACTTCTTGAGCACCTCGATGAAGCGCATGGCCTGGGTGAGGTTGCTCACCGCGGCCGTTTCCGTGATCTCGAAGCAGATCCGGGTCGGCTCGACCCCGGTCAGCTCCATCTCCTCCAGGACGTACTCCAGGAAGTACTCGTCGCCGATCGACTGGCCCGAGAGGTTGATCGCGAAGCAGGTCTCGTCGCCGTGGGAGAGGGTGCGGCAGGCGAGCGCGACGAAGGCGGCGTGGACGACCCAGCGGTCGATCGAGGCGATCAGGTGGTAGCGCTCGGCCGCCGGGATGAAGGCGCCGGGGGTGGCGATCCGGCCCTCCTCGTCGATCATGCGGATGAAGATCTCGCACAGCGGCGGCTCGTCGCCGAGGTTGTGCAGCGGATGGATGCTCTGCTGGCAGAGGAAGAAGCGGTGCTCGGCGAACGCCTTGTGGATGCGGTGGATCCATTGCATCTCGCCGTAGCGCTCAGCCAGGGCGCTGTCGTCCGGCTGGTACTCGTGCATCCGGTTGCGGCCACCCTCCTTGGCGACGTAGCAGGCGGCATCGGCGGCGGAGAGCACCTGGGCCATGTCCAGGCTCTCGCCGGTGATCGGGACGAGCCCGATGCTGACCCCGATCTCGAAGATCCGCTCCTGCCAGGCGAAGCGGAAGCGCTTGACCTCGGTGCGCAGGGAGTCGCCCACGAGGCGGGCGTCCTCGAGGACCGTGTCCTCCAGGAGCACGCCGAACTCGTCGCCGCCCAGGCGGGCGAGCGTGTCGGTCTTGCGCAGCCGGGAGCGCAGGAGCGCCGTGACCTGCTTGAGCATCTCGTCCCCGGCCAGGTGGCCGCAGGTGTCGTTGACCACCTTGAACTCGTCGAGGTCGAGGTAGAACAAAGCGTGTAGCCGCGCCTCGTCGCGGGCCGTGGCGAGGCAGTGCTGGAGCCGTTTCTCGAACTCGCGCCGGTTGATGAGCCCGGTCAAAGGATCATGCCGGGCGAGGTAGATCATCTCCCGCTCCATGCCGCGGAGCTGGGTGACGTCCTTGAAGACCAGGACGCAGCCGGCGATCCGGCCCAGCGCATCGCGGATGGGAGCGGCCGATTCGCGGATGGCAACGTCCCGAGTATCCCGGCTGTCTCTGCCATCTCGCCGGGTGAGCAGCGAGTAGCCGGGCAGATCGACGACGTCCTCTTCCCGCAGGCAGCGCTCCACCGGGTTCGGCAGCGTCTTGCCCGTGTTCTCGTCCATGACGCTGAAGACCTGGCCCACGGGCTGACCGCAGGCTTCGGCGAAGCTCCAGCCGGTCAGCCGTTCCGCGACCGGGTTCAGATAGTCGACGATGCCGGCGGCGTCCGTGCGGATGACCCCGTCGCCGATCGAGGCCAGGGTGATCTGGGCGAGCTCCTTCTCCTGGGCCAGGGCCGCAACCATGGCGCGCAGCCGTTCCTCGCTCTCCATGGCGGCCTGCTGGGCTTTCTCCAGGCGGGCGTTGGTTTCCCGGAGGCTCTCCTCGGCCAGCTTGCGCTCGGTGATGTCAACCGCCGTGACCATCGCGGCCGACCCGATGTCGTCCAGCATGATCATCACGGAGGTGGCGTCGATCCAGCGGTCCCGGCCGTCCTTGGTCAGGACCTTGAACTCGTAGCGTGTGGGCAGCGGCTCGCCGCGGAGACGCCCCTGGACCCGCTCGCGGATCAGGGCCTGATGGTCGGGATGGGCCACGAACCAGGGGGGCTGCCCCAGGAGCTCCTCGGCCGTGTACCCCGTGAGTTCTTCCGTGGCCGGATTCACGTAGAGCACCCGGTCCGAATAGACGAAGATCGCGGTCGAGGTGGTTTCGGCGAGCGCACGGAACCACGGATCGCTGTCGCGCGGCGTGGGTTCGGCAGAAGAGCGGAAGGGGTAGATCATCCGACCAGGGTGCGAGCAAGCAAGAACGAATTTTTAGAATAACGGCGCGGGGCCGCTGGCGCAAGCTCGATGCGTCGGGGCGCGATAAGTCGCGAGGCGGAGAGACGTCAGTCCCGCAAAGCCGGGGCCAGCAGCGCCGCGAGCGCCGGATCGGAGCCGCGCTCGCGCTCCGCGAGGGCCATCATCTCCTTGAGGCCGCCGCGGAAGTTCCACGCCTGGAAGCCCGCCTGCTGCATCTTCTCGGCGAGATGGGCGCTCTTGAGCCCCACCTCGCAGACCAGCACATAGCCGCGGTCGCGTCCGAAGGAAGGCCAGCTCTCCAGGGCATGCTGGAAATCGAGATGGACGGCCCCGGGATAGTGCCAGGCCTGGAAGGCCGGCTTGGAGCGCAGATCGAGCACGGCCGCCCCCTCAGGGATGCTGCCGGTCTCCAGCCCCGCGGGGCCGAGGGCGGACTCGTCGAGGCTGCGCAGATCGAAGACCTTGCGCGCCTCGACCAGCTCCTCCAGCCGGCCGGGCGTCATCGCCGCCTCGCCGCGGAGGACCTCGCCGAGCGAGGCCCGGGTGGCCGGCCGCTTGGGCAGGAGATCGCAGTACTCACCGACGGCCGCCGACAGGTCGAAAACGCCGGTCTTCCGCGCCACCGCGAGGATCTCATCCTTGTTGAAGCCGACGAGCGGACGCAGGACGGGCATCGAGGGGGCAACCGCCTGATTGATGACCGCCAGGTTCTGCAGGGTCTGGGACGAGACCTGGCCCATGGCTTCGCCGGTGATCAGCCCCAGGCGGCGGGTGTCGCGGGCGACGAGCTCGCCGGCGCGGAGCATCAGGCGCTTGAGGACGATCTGCCAGTTGCGCGGGTGGTTCTTCGCCTGCAGCTCTTCGATCAGGGGCTGGAAGTCGACTTCGAAGAGCCGCGGCCGGGTGCCGTAGCTCCAGCGGTCGGCGATGACCTTCATGACCTTGAGCACGCCCATGCGGTGGGCGGCGCCGCCCAGGTTGCAGAAGAGATAGTCGAGCCGGACGCCGCGCTTGAGCATCAGCCAGCTCGCCACGGCGGAGTCGAAGCCGCCGGAGACGAGGGAGAGCGCCTTGCCCTCGACCCCGATCGGCAGGCCACCGTGCCCCCGCAGCTTGTCGTGGAAGTAGTGGGCCTGCCCGGGCTCCAGCTCGACATGGGCGGTCACATCGGGTTCGCGGAGGTTGACCCTGGCGTCCGGAGCGTGGCGGAGCAGCGCCGAGCCGAGGGCGATCTCGACCACCTGGGAGTCGAACGGCAGGAGCTCGCGTCCGCCCCGCCGGTTGCCCCGGACCGCGAAGCTGCGGCCGCGCACCCCCTCGCCGAAGATCTCGACGCCCGAGCTGACGATGTCCTCCAGGGACTCCCACGGCCGGCGCTCCACCAGGGAGACGGACTGGATGCCGAAGACCCGCGGGAGGACTTCCAGGGCGGAGGTGCTCGGCGTTTCCAGGTAGAAGCGGCTCCAGGTGGTCTGGAGCTTGTGGGGGATGCCGTGGGAGGTGAGCGCGTCCTGGACGTTGTGCGCGAGCCGGCGCTGGAAACGGAGCCGGGTGTTCCGTGCCTTGGTATAGAAGTCGCCGGCAAGCCGGAGGATCAGGAGATGGTCGGACATCAGGAAGCGATTGTAGCTTGGCGCGAAGCGAGCGCGGCTTGGAGTCTGGCTGCCTTGGCTCGAAGCCGAGCCGTCCCAGCTCGAAGCTGAGCCGCCGCAGCTTGGCGCGCAGCCACCGTCGCTACTCCTTGAGCGGTCATGGCTTGAGCCTTGGCGGCCGTCGCTTGACCTTGAGCGGTCGTGGCTTGAGTCTGAGCAGGCATCGCTTGACCCCAAGCGGTCGTGGCTCGAGCCTGAGCGATCGTCGCTTCTCCCTTAGCGGTTACGGCCGCCAGACCGTGACCACCCACCACCGCGCCTCGTCTTCCAGGAAATCCTCCAGCACCCGGGCGACGCCGAGCCGGACGTCGAGGGCGGGCACGCGCCCCAGCGGGATGGGAGCGATGGACCAGCGAAACTCCATTCCGGCCAGGGAGAGCCAGTCGCCGCGGTTTCCGGACCAGACCCGGTGGCGCTCGAAGAACAGCGGCGCGGGGAGGAAGCCCAGATCCAGCTCGGCGCGCTGGCCCTCGTGCTCCTCGCCGGACAGGGTCCCCGCGGGCAGAGCCGGCACGGAGATCCGCCCGGAGAGAACGCTCTCGGGCAGGAGGCTCGTCTCCGCTCCGCCGAGCTGGAAGAGGTCGAAGGCGTGCCGGATGCGAGAAGAGGTGCCGCGGCGCCAGTCGAGGGTCAGGCGGGAGTCCTCATTCCCCAGGCTGAAGCGGAACCATCCGGTCGAGCGCGACCAGCCGTCACCGTCCGTGTTGCCGGATTCATGGCCCGCGGCGATCCCGGCTTGCAGCCACCAGGCGCCCCACCTGCGGAAAAGGGTGCTTCCGGCCGAGAGCGAAGCGATCTCCTGATCCAGGGACCCGACCTTGCCGAAGAGGGTCCGGCCGTCGAGCCGTAGCACGCCGCCGCTCCACCGGCGGTCCCAGCGGCCGGATATTTCGGCGCCCTGGCGATCGAAATCGAGCTCTTCCGCCTGGAAAAGATGGAAGCCCACCTCGACCGGCCAGCCCCTCCAGGCCGCGGCCAGCGCTCCCCCCTCGGCCTCGTCGCTCCCAGAGAGCGCGCCGAGCGCCAGCCAGTCCAGCCGTCCGACCACGTCGCCGCCCCGTACCCCCAGCTCGAAGCTGCCGCCTGAGGTCGAGGCGTTGCCGCCGATCAGCGGGAGCAGCTCCTGCCGTCCGAAGCCGTAGGGACGTTCCTTAGATACCTCGGCGGTGGCGAAAGGCTCGGGCGGGGTCGGATCCGGGGGGCGGATGGTGGGAGCCAGCTCCGGAGGGAGATCCGGCAGGCTGGCAGCCCTACCGAGATCGATGTGCCGGAGGTCCAGGCCGTCCGGCTCCAGGGAGAGATAGAAGAGGCCGTCCGGAGTAGGAGCGGGGGCGAAGGCTGCGCCCGCGGCGCGGGTGACGGGCCCGGGCTCTCCGCCATCCAGAGGGAAAGCCCAGACGTCGATGAAGCCTCGATCGCCGACCACGGCATAGACGGTGTCCGGACCCCAGGCAGGCGCCGCGATGGTTCCGCCGCGGGGCGGGGCAAGCGTCCGTTCCTCTCCGGAAGCCAGTTCCCGGACGACCAGCCGCCAGGCGCCCTCCCGGTGCCGGACGAAGGCGATCCGCGAGCCGTCGGGAGAGATCCGCGGCCGGTCGTAGACCTCCTCCACGGAGGGCGGCGTGATCTCCCGGACCTCGCCCGTGGCGAGTTCGGCCCGCACGAGCTGCGAAAACCCGTGGCGATGGCGGACCGCGATGGCCCAGGTGCCATCCGGAGACGGGTCGGGGAAGCGCAGGTCGGCCTCGCGGGTGATCCGGCGGACCTCGTCCGTTTCGGGAGTCCAGAGAAAGAGGTCGGGATGGAGGAAGCCCTCGGGGTCCGGCTCGAAGCGGACGAAGAGGAGGGATTCGCCGTCCGGCATCCAGCGCGGCATGGTGGGCTCGACGCCGTCGCGGGCATGCAGGGTGTGGAGCGCCTCGCGGGGGAGCGGCTTCGTGCGCTCGGCGGGGACGTCCTCGGGGTCGCGCTCCAGGATCTCCTTGCGGCGCTCCTCCCACTCCTTCTCCGCTTCCTCGTTCGGCTCGGTGGACCAGACGACGAGACGGTCCGGGAGGTCGCGGGACCCGAGGACGATCGCCAGGCGCTTGCCGTCGGGAGAGAGGGCCGGATCGCCCACGTTCCAGGAGAGATCCTGCCAGAGCTCGTCTTCCTGGACAGGAAGGAGGCGCTCGGCTTCGAGGGCCCGCCAGGTGATCTCGGCGCGGAAGCGGTCATAAAGATTGGCGGGAGAGTCGCCGAAGACTCCTTCGAAAGCCTCGTCGAAGCTGCGGGTGTGGCGGGCGGTCATGCGCGCCCAAAGATTGCGGAGGCTCCCCGGACCAGCGCGCTCCTCCAGCCACTCCAGGTAGGCCGAGCCCAGCAGGTAGGCCATGCTTCCGCCGAGCCAGCTCTGGTCGTCCGCGGCAAGGCGTCCGTAGCTCGGCAGCTTGCCGGCCTGCGCCCAGCGGCGGAGGATGGCGGCGCGCAGGTCGCTGTTGGGCCGGCCCGAGGCGGTAAGCCGTCCCTCGACCACGGTGGCATACCCCTCGGTGACCCAGCGCGGAGAGCCGAGGGCGATGGGGCTCACCGGTACGAAGCGGGCGGCGAGCTGCCGCCAGGGATTGCGCGACGGCCGCAGCAGATGGACGAGGTGGGCCTCCTCGTGAACCAGGAGCAGCTCGGCCCAATCCGAGTAGTGGCCGATCGTCGATTCCGGACCCGGCGGGCTGGTCCACAGCACGAGCCGCGGCCAGCCGAGGATGGGGAGGGCCATGCCGTTGGCGTCCGCGACCGGATCGGAGACCAGGACGTCGACCGTCTCCGGGGGGTTGTACCCGATCTCGGCCGCCACCCGCTCACGGATCGATTCGAGGCGCACCGCCGACCGCCGCGCCCAGGCCTCGGACTCCGCGGGGTAGTGGACGCGGAAGTGGGGCGTTTCGATCGTGCGCCAGTCGGCGGCGGGGGACTGGGCGAGGGCGGGAAGAGGAAGCAGGCTGAGAACGGCTGTCAGGAGCCGGGGAATGACACGGCTTGAGCCCATTGGCTAGCGCTGGCTTGCGTGGAGGATGGTCAAGCCTACGAGATCCTCCCCCTCGTAGCGAAGGATGACATCCTCATCCGTAAGCTCGCTGTCTGTCGCGTGGCTCGGCTTCTTGAAGTTCACATAGACGACATCCGCCTCCCGGTCATAGGACACCCAGAGGTAGTCTTCCGGTGTCTGCCGGACCGCCGGAATCAGCTTCAGGAACTCTCGAATATCGGCTATGGCCATAGCTGCGTCCTCCTATCGAGGGAGCGGAAGCGGCGCGTCAGAAACGCGGTGATGACGAATCCGTCGTCGTCCTCTATTTCTCGGTACGCCACCACGAGCCACTTTCCTGGCTCATGAGTCCTGACTGCCAGGAGCTCACCGGCTCCGCCAGCCAGGACCCTTTCCGGATCAGATACGGTTTCGAGCACCGCCAGCTCAAGCCCTTCCAGCTCTCGGTGCTCGTCCATGATGTGGCTCCACCGCTCCTCCGTCAAGCGAATCGGTACGCCGTTCTTCGATCTGCCTGTCATCAAACCGGCTTCGGCGGCAGATCCCGGGCCATGGGCTCGTCCTGGAAGCCGTGGTGCTTGTGGCTGCCGTCGCAGAACGGCTTGTTGGCGGACATCCCGCAGCGGCAGAGGGAGACCACCGTCCGCCCTCCCAGGCCGTAGGGTTTGCCCTCGGGATCGACGATCTGGATGTCATCCCCCTCCACGCGGAAGGGGCCGTTCTTGTTCACAGTGATCTTCATCATGCTCTCCTCTCGAGGCGGGAGTTTCTCACAACCCCCTCCCCAGGCGGGCCCCCAGCCGGGCCATGTGCTCGATCGTGGCCCGGATGTCTTCATACGTCGTCCGTGGGTTGATCGTGCAGAGGCGGAGGGCGGTCCGGCCACGCAGACGGGTCGAGGTGGCCAGGGCGAAGCCCTCGGCCCGGAGACCGTCCACGATCCCGGTCTGGAGCGCGTCCAGCTCCTCCTCCGTCCTCCCGGGAGCCACATAGCGGAAGCTCACGACTCCCATGTGGGCCGGGGTGGTCACCTCCCAACGCGGGGACTCGCGCAGAATCCGCTCCGCCGTCTCGGCGAGGTCGAAGCCCCGGTCCACCGCGCGGCGGAACGCGTCCATCCCGAAGACCTGGATGGACATCCAGAGCTTAAGCGCGCGGAATCCCCGGGTGAGCTGAATGCCGTAGTCGCAGAAGTTCACGGCCTCCCGGTCCCGATGCACGTCCTGCAGGTATTCGGGGTGAATGGTGAAGGCCTCGTGAAGAAACCGGCGGTCGCGCAGCAGCACGCAGCCGATCTCGATGGGTTGGAAGAGCCACTTGTGCGGATCGAGCGAGAGCGAGTCCACCCGCTCCAGCCCGGCCAGCGCTCGCCGCCCCCTCTCGCAGAGGACCGCTGCCGCACCATACGCGCCGTCCGCGTGGAGCCAGAGGTCCTCCCGGCGGCAGAGGTCCGCGAGATCGGACAGGGGATCGACGGCGCCGGTGTTCGTGGTTCCGGCGTTGGCGACGACGCAGAAAGGGATCTTCCCTGCCGCCCGGTCAGCCGCGATCTCTTTCTCTAGAAGAGATAGGGGGAGACGGAGCTCGGCGTCCGCCGGGAGCTTGCGGATCTGCCCGGGCCGGAAGCCGAGCACCGCCAGCGCCCGCTCGACGGACGAGTGGGTCTGGTCCGAGAGGTAGACCGTGGCGCGCCCGGGGTCCTCCCCCCGCGAGTCAAGACGGACGTGGCGGGCGGCATGGAGGGCGGTCAGATTCGCCACCGAGCCGCCGGAGACGAAAAGGCCGCCGGCTTCCGCGGGCAGCCCGCAGAGATCGCGCAGCCAGTCCAGGGTCACCAGCTCGATCTCGGCCGGCCCCGAACCGGCGAACCAGGTGCCGAGGAACGGGTTGAGCCCGGCGGCGAGCGCGTCCCCCAAAACGCTCACGAGGTTGCTCGGCGAGGGGACGAACGCGAAGAAGCGCGGATGATCGATCGGCATGAACCAGGGGAGGAGATCGCGCTCCAGCCGGTCGAGGACCTCCCTGGGATCGCGGGGCTGCTCCGGCGCCGGCTCGCGGAACAGGGCCTCGAGCTGCTCGCGGCCGCCCCATCCGGTCACGGGCCGGCCGGGCAGGGTGGCCGCCCGGTCGATAAGCAGGTCCACGATGCGGTAGCCGAGCTTGCGGATCTCCTCCGCGGGAAGCTCCAGAGTTTCCGGGGTGTCGTCCATGGTGCGCTATCCTATGCGCCCCTCGGCCGACCGCCTATGACCCCCTCCGATCCTCCCAAGCGCTCTGCCCTCGAGACCTGGGGCATCCGTCTGCTCAAGACGGGGATCACGGTCCTGGCCCTCTGGCTGACCTGGCGTCTGGTCTCGGACATCCAGTGGTCCGACCTCGAAGGCCGGCTGGAGCATGCGAGCTGGTGGTTCCTTACCCCCGGCCTGCTGCTGATGGTGGGACGGTATCTCCTCTGGGACCTCCGGTTCCGGCTCGCCGCCCGCGCCTCGGTCAACCGCAGCCCGCGGGCGAGGCTGGGCTTCATGGTGCTGATGGCCTCGGCGGCGCTGAACCTGATCACGCCTTCCGCCCGCCTGATCGGGGGATTGATGAGGGCGCGGTATTTCGCCCGCGATCTCTCGCTGCCCTTCGGCGTGGTTTACGGGCTGGTGCTCTACGACCAGGTGGCGCACCACGCGGTGATGAGCACCTGCACGTGGATCGCGGTGATCGTGGCCGCGCCGCTCTTCGGGCACGCCTGGTTCGGGGTGGTTGCGGCAGTGGTCCTGGCTGTCGTGGTGGCGGTGCTCCTGGTCTGGACCCGCCGGAGCGGCAACTTCACGAATAACCCGCTGGTGAGGTTCCTGGCCCGCGGAGCGGAGAGGACGGAGAGCCGGATGCAGCGTCTCTATGCCCACGGGCACGAGGCGGTCGAGGTGTTCGTGCGCCTCCTGGGGGATGGACGGCTGCGCGGCCAGGCGGCGGCGCTGGGCTTGTGCTTCTTCGTCTCGAACCTCGTCTCCCAATGGTGCGTGTTCCGGGCGCTGGGGGTCGAGGTGCCCGTTCTGGTGATCTTCGCCGGAGTGGCCCTGGGCAACGCCGCGGGTATGCTGACCGGAACGCCGGGAGGTCTGGGGACGACCGAGGCGGCGATGGTCGGCTCGTTCGTCGCGATGGGAATGAACCGGGAGGATGCCCTCGCGGGAACGCTCCTCTACCGGGGCCTGCACTATGTCAGCATCCTTGGAATCGGACTGCCGGCGCTGCTCCTCCTGGAGCTGAAGCCGGGCGGGAGGAAGATCGATGCATGAGTTTCCAGTAACGGAACAGTACGCCTACCTGAACCACGCTGCCGTGGCGCCGCTGCCCCGGCGGGCGGTGCAGCGGATGGCGGCGATGGCCGAGGACGTCTCCCGGACCGGCGACCAGCACTGGGCCGATCGCAACCAGGAGACCGAGCGGGTCCGCGGGCTGGCCGCGCAGATCCTCGGAGCCCGCGATCCGCGCGAGGTCTCCTTCTGCGAGAACACCTCGACGGGACTGTCCGCCATCGCGGAGGGCTTCGTCGACTGGCAGCCGGGCGACAACGTCATCGGCGCGGCCCTCGACTTTCCCTCGAACGTCTATCCCTGGATGCGCCTTTCCGACTATGGCGTCGAGTACCGCCAGGTCCCGGAGCGGGATGGCCGGGTGGACGACGGCGAGGTCATCTCCCGCATCGACGGCCGAACCCGCATGGTGGCTCTCTCCTGGGTCCAGTACGCGAGCGGCTACCGCTGCGATCTTGCCCGCATCGGCCAGGTCTGCCGCGAGCGCGGCGCTCTCCTGGTCGTGGACGTCATCCAGGGGCTCGGTGCTTTGGAGCTGAACGTCGAGCGCGAGCTCGTGGATGCGGCCGTCGGCTCCGCTCACAAGTGGCTTCTCGGTCCCGAGGGGATCGGCCTGCTCTACGTCTCCGACCGGATCGTCGAGCGGCTCCGCCCCACCCGCTCCGGCTGGCGCTCGATGCGCGACCAGCTCGGCTGGACCGAGTTCCGGGTCGACTTCAACGAGGGAGCGAAGCGCTTCGAGAGCGGCACCCTGAACGCCTATGGCATCACGGCGCTCGGAGCCTCACTGGAGATCCTGATGGAGGCCGGAATGCACGAGGTCGAGAGCCGCGTCCTCGCCCTGGCCGACCGCGCCGCCGCCGGTCTCGCCGAGCGCGGCTGGCAGGTCATCTCCTCACGCGCGGAGGGTGAGACCTCGGGCATCGTCACCGCCGTGCATCCGGACCACGACGCGGACGGGACGGTCAGGAAGCTGGCCGAACGCGGAGTGATCGTGGCCGCCCGGGCGGGACGGTTCCGGGTTTCCCCGCACTTCTACAACACCGAGGCCGAGGTCGACCGCCTGCTCGCCGAGCTGGACGGGATCTGAGAGCAAATCCGACAACCCGCCTGCCGTTTTTTCCTCCCGACTCCGTTTCTCCGGTCCGCGACGCGGCTCCGGTTTGCTTTTACTTTTGGCGGAGCCAGAACACCGCGGTGATCGAAATATCTTATTCAAACTAAGGAATGATTGTTGCAGCTGGGGCGAGGCTGGGGTTTCACCGGGAGCGCGAAGACATTGGAGTTTTCGGGTGCGGCCTTCGGGCTCCACCCTTGGTGTTCAACTCTGACCAGGAGGAAAAGTGCTGTGCCCAGTCAGCGCCCCAGGATTCGTCTACCCCAACTCCTCCCCCTCGCCCTGCTCCTGCTGCCGACCCTCGCCTCCGCTCAATTACGACCCGGTCCTGCGCCAAAGGGCTGCAACCGACTGATCCAGGCGGGCGTGGTCGCCCTCGACCAGGTCTTCTTCTGGAACCGCTACGGCGCGGTCGAGCCGCAGGGCATGATCTACGCGCTCGAGCATGACGTGGTGTCGACCGGCCCCGGCGCCATGCTGGAGCCGGGCAAGGTAGCGCTCCGGCCCGGCAAGCGCCCCCGGCCGCTCGTTCTGCGCATGAACGAGGGCGACTGCATCGCCATCCACTTCCGCAATCTGCTCAACACGTCGCCCGAGGACGACGAGCAGCCCCACACCCGCGCGGCCTCGATCCACGTGGTCGGCATGGAGCTTCGCGAGACCATCCGCGACGACGGCTCCAACGTGGGAGCGAACGGCTCCGCCGGCAACGGAGTGGTCATGCCCGGCGAGAGCATCACCTACATGCTCTACGCCGAGCGCGAGGGCGGCTACCTGATGCACAGCATGGGCGCGATCGCCGGCGGCGAGGGGGACGGCGGCAGTATCTCCGCCGGCCTGTTCGGCGCGATCAACGTCGAGCCCGCCGGCTCGGAGTGGTATCGGAGCCAGGTCACCCAGGAAGACCTGGCGCTCGCCTCGACCCCCGACGCGGACGGCTTCCCGATCATCGACTACGACGCCTTCTACCCGTCGACGCATCCGCGGGCGGGCACTCCCATCCTCAAGATGATGTGGGAAAACATCATCTTCCATTCCGACCTGACGGCGGTCATCACCGGCCCCGGCGCCGACAACTTCGATGAAAGCTATCCCTATCCCACGACGCCCACGTTCCCGGACCGCAACCAGCCGTTCCGGGAGTTCACGATCATCTTCCATGACGAGATCGGCGCCGTGCAGGCCTTCCCCCACTTCGAGGACGAGATCCTGCAATTCCCCCTGCAGAGCGTGCGCGACGCGTTCGCGATCAACTACGGCACCGGCGGCATCGGCGCCGAAATTCTTGCCAACCGGATCGGCGTCGGCCCGGTCTACGACTGCGACGAGTGCAAGTACGAGGAGTTCTTCCTCTCCTCATGGGCGGTGGGCGACCCGGCCATGGTCGTGGACGTGCCCGCCAGCAAGCCGTGCTCGATCTCCGATCTGAAGGTGGGCAAGAACTGCCATCCCCAGCTCGGCCGCAAGGCAACCGTGGCGTTCTTCCCGGACGACCCGTCGAACGTCTACCATAGCTATCTGAACGAGCACGTGAAGTTCCGCAACCTGCACGCGGGCACGGACGACCATCACGTCTTCCATCTGCACTCCCACCAGTGGGTGCACACGCCGCGCAGCGACCAGTCGGCCTACCTGGACAGCCAGACGATCGGCCAGGGCACGTCCTTTACTTATGAGATCGCCTACCGCGGGAGCGGCAACCGCAACCGCACGGTCGGCGACGCCATCTTCCACTGCCACTTCTATCCCCATTTCGCCATGGGGATGTGGGGGCTCTGGCGGGTGCACGACGTGCTGGAGCTGGGCACCGAGCTGGACAAGGAAGGCAGGCCGGTGGAGAAGGCCCGGGCCTTGCCGGATGGCGAGATCGCCCAGGGGACACCCATTCCGGCCGTCGTGCCGATCCCGGTGCTGCCCATGGCTCCGTTGCCGGGCCACATCGCCATCGTCGACGGGCAGGTCGACCTGAG
Source organism: Acidobacteriota bacterium (assembly GCA_034667225.1). Classification (GTDB taxonomy): domain Bacteria; phylum Acidobacteriota; class Thermoanaerobaculia; order Multivoradales; family UBA5704; genus DATMER01. Next base: position 60,123 of record JAXDKG010000048.1, on the reverse strand, counting down.
CACCTGGGACGGCAGGCACCCGGGCTATCCGTTCTTCATCCCGGGCCGCGCCGGCCGCCGGCCGCCGCACCCGCCCCTGGACACCATCCACGACGGCGGCCTTCCCCGACACGTAGTCCTCGATGGCACGGCCGCCAGCGTCGAGACCCGCCACGATTTCAGCAAGGTGCTCCTCAAGCTAGACGTGGACTGGCTGGAGGAGGACGGCGAGCCCATCGAAGAGGTGGCCATGGATTTCCACGCCAACCCGACGGGTTACAAAACGCCGACACCCAAGGGCATCCACGGGTACTTCAAGGTCAACGGCGCGCCCCCGGCGCCGGGCGCCCCCTACGCCGATCCGTGCATCCAGGACAACGGGAAGCCGGTCGAGGACATGCGGTACTACAAGGCCGCGGACATCCAGCTCGACACGTTTCTCAACAAGAAGCGCTGGCACTTCCCGCAGCAGCGGATCATCTCCCTATGGAAGGACGTGGACGACTACCTGAGCCCGCTTGCCGGCACGCCGCCCAAGCCGCCTGAGCCCTTATTCATGCGCGTGGAGAGCGGCGAGTGCGTGGAGTTCTGGCTCGCCAACCTGACGCCCAGCGAGTACCACCTCGACGATTTCGAGGTGCGCACGCCCACGGACATCCTGGGCCAGCACATCCACCTGGTGAAGTTCGACGTCACCTCTTCGGACGGCGCGGCCAACGGCTTCAACTACGAGGACGGCTCGTTCTCTCCCGAAGAGGTGCAGGAACGGATCGAGGCCATCCGCGCGGCCCACGACTGCGACTCGGGCTTCGTCAGCAAGGAGAACTGCCCCACTGCGAAGCCGCACCCCTTCTTCAGCGGCTCGCACGACGCCGACTGCGACGGCCAGAACGACTGGCTCGGCGCCCAGACCACGGTGCAGCGCTGGTGGGCCGACCCGATCACCACGCTCAACGGCGACGAACGGACCATCCGCACGGTCTTCACCCACGACCACTTCGGCCCCTCGACCCACCAGCAGGTCGGCCTCTACGCGGGCCTGGTGGTCGAGCCGAAGGACTCCCGGTGGTACCACAACGAGACCGGCACCCAGCTCTCGACCGACAACCTCCCGGGCCTCACCCACGACGGCGGACCCACGAGCTGGCAGGCCAAGGTCGAGGGGACGACGGAAGAGGAGACCTACCGCGAGTTCATGGTCGCCTTCGCCGACTTCCAGCACGCCTACGAGCCGGGCAGCCCGCTCTGCCCGGTGTACGCCAACGGCGGCAACGGCCTGGCCGATCCGGCCCGCGCCGTCAACCCTCCGGGCCGCGAGGAGCTCCCGCCGCCGGTCCTCTATGAGAAGGTGGACGTCTGCCCGACCAACGAGAACGATCCCGACGGGCCGATCCTCCCCAATCCCGAGGGGCTCCTGCCCCCCTGTCCCGAGGCGATCACGGCGGCGGATCCGGGCATGGCCGCGGTCAACTACCGCAACGAACCCCTGGCCCTGCGCGTGCGCGATCCGAACACCAAGGAGCAGACCGCGGGGCAGCCCGGCGACCTCTCCTTCGCCTACGCGAGCCTGACCAACCGGGCCGATCCGGACCTCAACGTCCAGCCCGGCTTCTATGAGCCCCTGACCAAAGGACTGACCCCGGGAGATCCGTTCACGCCCCTGTTCCGGGTTTTCGAGGGCGACCGGGTGCACGTCCGCATCCTGGTAGGCGCGCATGAGGAGCCGCACAACTTCACGGTCCACGGCGTCAAGTGGCTGGCGGAGCCGGACTACCCGAACTCCGGCTACCGCAACTCGCAGGGCATGGGCATCTCCGAGTGGTTCGACTTCGTGGTGCCGCGCGTGCCCAGCCTGAAAGACGGCGAGCTTGCCGACTTCCTCTACAAGCCCAGCTCGGCGGCCGAGTGGCAATGGACAGGCCTGTGGGGGCTGCTGCGCGTCTACCGGGACGGCCTGACCCAAGATCTGACCCGGCTCTCCACCAACACTGACGGCAAGTCGTCGACCACCGAGGATGCCGACCTTGCGGAGATCCCCCGGGAAGAGGCCGTGAACCAGAAGGTTCCCGGCGCCGAAAAGGAGATAACTCCGATCAAGATCGTCTGCCCCCGGGACATTCCCGTGACCAAGTACCGGATCTACAACGTGGTCGCGGTCTGGGCCCAGGAGGCGCTGCAGGACGATCCCGGTGCTCTGGACGCCCTCATCTACAACCGCCGCGACACCCCGGTGAAGATCCATCATGACGACTTCGATCCGCCGGAGCCGGACGAGCGCTTCGGACCGCTCAACGATCCGACGGCCATCATGTTCGTGCGCAACGAGGATCTGGACTGGGTGCCGTCCCCGACCGGGCCGCGCCCGCGGGTCAAGCAGACGGTGCGGCGCGAGCCGCTGATCCTGCGCGCCAACGCCGGCGAGTGCGTGCGCATCAACCTGCACAACGCCATCCCGGAGAAGTACGAGGACCTGCCGGGCTGGAACGCCATGCCCATGATCATCGAAGGCTTCAACGCCAACGACGTCGTCCCCTCTCTGCACGTCGGGCTGCACCCGCAGCTCCTCTACTACGACATCCGCCGCAGCGACGGCACGAACGTCGGGCTCAACCCCAACTACGCCATCCAGACCGTGCCTCCGGGCCAGAAGGTCGCCTATTACCTGTACGCCGGCGACACCCCCAACACGAACACCCGTCTGCGGCCGATCGAGTTCGGCTCGACCGGCCTCTCTTCGGCGGATCCCATCAAGCACTCGAACAAGGGAGCGGTGGGAGCGCTGATCGTGGAGCCGCCGAACACCACCTGGGATGAGACCATCGTGGACTCGGACGGCAAGCTCACCCGCGCCTCGGCGGCGATCAACTACGGCGCCGCGAGCTTCCTCGAGAACGTCCTCGTCTTCCAGGACGACGTCAACCAGCGCTACGCCGACGGGGCTCCGGTGGAGAACCTGGAGGTGGCCGGCGACCCCGAAGGCTCGGGCCAGAAGGCGGTCAACTACCGCACCGAGCCGATCTGGTTCCGCATCGGCCTGGCGCCCGACTGGCCGGCGGAGGATACCCGCCAGTTCACGCTGTTCGACCAGGTGCTGTCCAACGACTGGATCGGCGGCTACGACCCGGAGACTCCGGTGTTCGTCGCCGGCGCCGGCAAAACCGTGCGCTTCCGCGCCGTGCATCCCGGCGGGCACACCCAGTCGCACGTCTTCGACCTCCATGGCCACATCTGGCAAGAGCTGCCGTACGTCACCAACTCCGCGGCCCTGGGCGACAACCCGGAGTCCGAGTGGAAGGGGGCGCGCGGTGGTCACGGCCCGAGCAATCACTTCGACGTCCTCGTCCAGCACGGCGCGGGCGGCAAGTTCACCGTGGCCGGCGACTACCTCTACCGCGACTACGCGGCGTGGCTGCTCGACGGCGGCATCTGGGGACTGTTCCGTGTGGTGCCGTAGAACGGCGCTTCTTCTAGTGGTATTGGCGGCATGGGTGCCCGGTCCCCTCCTGGGGATCGAGCACCGGGCCGTCAAGGACGGCCTTGCCGTGGACATGTCCGTCGAGCCGGTGGCGGGAGGAGGGGAGCCGAAGGAGGCGCAGGACGTGCGGGTGCGGCTGCGGATCTCGGACGCCGCCACCGGCGCTCCCCTCACCGGCCTCTTCCCGGCCGCTTGGCTGGACCTGCCGCCCGAAGGCAAGGCCGAAGGTGCGCGCTCCTGCGGCGAGAAGATCTCCGCCTTCCTCGGCGGCTCGGTCCTCTCGCCGCCGGAGGTGGACCTCAACACCTACTACGTCCTGGCTTTGAACCAGGACGCCACCATCTCCGTCGTCGATCCGATCTTCGGCTTCGGCGGCAGCAAGCTGCTGACCATGGTCTTCCTCGACAGCCCGGGCGAGGACTGGGCGCTCTCCGCCGACGGCGAGCGCCTGTTCGTCTCCATGCCCGCCTCCGGAGCGGTGGCCGTCGTGGAGACCCACGGCTGGAAGGTGGTGGGGAAGGTCTCCGTTCCCCGTCCCGGGCGGCTGGCGCTCGAGCCCGGGGGCGCCCATCTCTGGGTCGCGACCGAAGGAGGCGTGGCGGCGGTGGACGCCGCCAGCCTCGCCTTCTCGGTCCACATCCCCACCGGCCGGGGGCCGCACGACCTCGCCATCGGCAAGGACCGGGTCTTCGTCACCAACCGCGATGAAGGCACGGTTTCCGTCATAGATGCGCGCACTCTGCGCAAGGTCGGGGACGTGGCCACGGGTCTCCGGCCGGTCTCCGTGACCTGGTCGGACCTCGCCGCCTCCGCCTGGGTCGCGCATGAGGGGGACGGGGCCATCGTCGCCGTAGACGGGGAGGCGAAGGCGGCCGTCCGCCTCGCGGGCAAGCCCGGCCTCGCGCAGATCCAGTTCGCCCCGGGGGGACGGCTGGCCCTGGCCGTCAATCCGGCCGAGGACGAGGTGCAGGTGATCGACGCCGCGGTCCGCAAGATCATCCAGACGGGCAAGATGGAAGACGGGCCCGACCAGGTGGCCTTCACGGACGAGATCGCCTACGTGCGCCATCGGGGGAGCGCGACCGTGCTCATGATCCCGCTCCGCGAGCTGGGGCGAGAGGGCGCGCCCGTATCCGCGGCGGACTTCCCCGGCGGCCAGAATCCGCCCGGCAATCTCCCGCTCCCCACCCCCGCCGCAGGCATCGTGCAGGCGGTGGGGGACGCGGCCGTGCTGGTCGCCAACCCTCTCGACCAGGCCATCTACTTCTACAAGGAAGGCATGGCCGCGCCCATGGGCCACTTCAACAACTACGGCCGTCAGCCGCGCGCCGCGCTGGTGGTGGACCGCAGCCTGCGCGAGACCGCGCCGGGCGTCTACGAGACCGTGGCCCGCCTGCGCAACGCGGGCCGGCACGATCTCGCCGTCTACCTCAACGCGCCGCGCCTGATGCAATGCTTCCCCCTCCCGGTGGCGGAAGATGCCGTCCTGGCAGCGAAGCGGCGGCCGGAGCTGCTTATCGAGCCCCTGTCCGAGCCCGGGGACGTGGGAGCGGGAGAGGAAGTCAGCGTCCGCTACCGGATCACCTCGCCCGACGGAGGGGCTCCGAAAACGGGACTGCGCGTGCGCTGGATGGCTTTTCTCTCCCCCGGCACCTGGCAACTTCGGGAAGCCGCGGCCGAGGTGTCCGAGGGGGTCTATGAAGTCCGCTTCCGGGCTCCGCAAGCGGGCCTCTACTACGTCTTCCTGGAGGTCCCCTCCGCGGGGATCGGCCTGCAAGATACTCCGCCGCTTACCTTCTTCGCGGAACGAGGAGAAACGAAGTGAAGTTTCTTGGCTCCATCCTCGCCCTTCTCATCGCCCTCCCTGTTCTCGGGCAGCACGAGCACCACGGCGCCGCGCCGGAAGAGCCGGAAGAGAAACCGCTCCAGCTCTCCATCCCCGACGTCCCCCTGGTTGATCAGGAAGGCCGCCCGGTCCGCTTCCACACCGACCTGATCAAGGGCAAGGTGGTGGCGGTCAACTTCATCTTCACCACCTGCACCACCGTCTGCCCGCCGATGGGAGCGACCTTCGGCAAGCTGCGCGAGCAGCTCGGGGAAAGGGCAGGGAAGGACGTCCACCTGATCTCCGTGAGCGTCGATCCCCGCACCGACACGCCCGAGCGGCTCAAGGCCTGGGCTGCGAAGTTCGGCTCCGGTCCGGGCTGGACCCTGGTAACTGGAGATCCCGAGCAGGTCCGCAAGCTGCTCGACGCCTTCGGGGTGTTCACCGCCAATCCCGCCGAGCACACGCCGCTGGTCTTCGTCGGCAACGACGCCCGGGGCGAGTGGACCCGCGCCTACGGGCTCGCGCCGCCGGCGAAGCTGGCCGAGTTGCTCGATCATGCGGGGCGCAATCCGGCCGCGGCCTACTTCGGAGACATCCCGCTGGTCGATCAGGACGGGAAGACCCTGCGGCTCTACTCCGACCTGATCCAGGGCCGGACCGTCGTCATCGACGTCATGTTCACCGGCTGCACCGGGGCCTGCCCGGTGATGAGCCGCACGTTGGCCAAGGTGCAGGACTGGCTGGGCGACCGGCTGGGCAAGGACGTCTACCTGATCTCCCTCTCGGTCGATCCGGTCAACGACACCCCGGCGAAGCTCAAGGAGTACGCGGCGGGTTTCAAGGCGAAGCCGGGCTGGTTCTTCCTGACCGGCAAGCCTGAAGACGTGCGGGCCGCCCTGGGCAAGCTCGGGCAGGCGGTCGAGGCGCCCGAGGCGCACCAGAGCGTCTTCCTGATCGGCAACGACCGCACCGGCCTCTGGAAGAAGGCCCTGGGCCTGGCCGCTCCCGAAGAGATCCTCCCCATCGTCGACAGCGTGGTGAACGACCGGGGATGAGGATTCTTCCATTCGTTCTCCTCCTCCCCCTCCTCGTCGCAGCGTCTCCCCGGGAAGACCGGGGCCGCAAGATCTACCTGGAGGGAGCGGGAGAGATCACGGCAGTTATCGGAGGAGAAGGAGGGACGGAGGTCCCCGCCTCCGCCCTCCCCTGCGCAGGTTGCCATGGCCGCGACGGCCGCGGCAAGGCCGAGGGGGGAGTCACTCCGGCCGACCTCACCCGCATCGACGACGAGCGCTCCCTGAAGCGCGCCATCGCCATGGGGCTGAGCGCCAAGGGGGAGCCGCTGCACGTGGCCATGCCCCGCTACCGGATGAGCCAGGAGGACATGGCCGCCCTGATCGCCTACATCAAGACGCTGGGCCACGATTCCGACCCGGGAGTGAGCGACGCCGCGGTCCGGATCGGAGCCGTCCTGCCTCCGTACCTGTCCAAGCCGGTTCAAGCGGCCCTCGCCGCCCGTTTCCAGGACACCGGCGAGCTCTGGGGCCGCCGGATCGAGCTCCGGACCCTGGAGCTCGCGGGTCCGCCGGAGGGTTGGCCCTCCCAGGTCAGGGATTTCCTCCAGAGAGAAGAAGTCTTCGCCGTCGCCGGGGCCTTCCTGGCCGGAGCGGACGGCGAGCTCGCCAAGGTCTTCCAGGAGCAGGAGGTCCCCCTGATCGGTCCCTTCACGCTCCATCCAAAGGAAAACCGCTACGTTTTTCATCTCTCCCCGGGCCTGGAAGACCAGGCGCGCGCTCTGGCGCGCTTCGCGAAACAGGAGAAGTTGGAGGAACCGCTGATCTTTCCCGGCTCGGGTCCCGAAGCGTTGGCGAAGCTGCGCGAGGCCGATAAGAGCGGCTCCCATCCGACCCTGCTCGCCACGGGCAGGGCCGCTGACGCCTCGCTCCTGTCCGCCCCTGCTGGATTCGACGGTCGCATCTTCGTCGCGGTCCCGGCCCTACCCGGCGAATCCGAGGCCTACCGCAAGCTCGCCACCGCTCACGGCCTGAAACGGGAGCAACTGTCGGCCCAGCTCTCCGCCCTGGCCGCCGCCGAGGTCCTCCTGGAAGGGCTGGAGCGGTCGGGCCGGGACCTCACCCGCGACCATCTGATCGAAAGACTGGAATCGCTGCGCGGCTTCGAGACCGGCTACGGGCCGCCGGTCTCCTTCGGCCCCGTCCGGCGGATCGGCGTCCGGGGCGCGTACATTCTCAAGGCCGATCTCTATAAGAAGGCGTGGGTCCCGGCAGGCGGGTGGGTGGGGGTGGATTAGTCTGCGATGGCGCTCTTCCCACGTCCTCGTCGAAGCCGCTCGATCTGCTCCCGCAGGGGCTTCCAATACTCCGCGTCCAGGCGTCGCTCAGCTTCCTCCTCATCGCGTAACGCCTTGCCAAGGAGGCCGCTGGCGAGATTCTCTGATGTCGCCAGCTTCAGAAGCGTCCTTGTTCGGGAAACTTCCTCCGCGAAATCCTCGTGAGCCTGAACCACCTCGACCAAGATCTCGGGAGTACGGAGCTCGCGCAGCCAGAAGAGGATGCGTTCCTCCGTCGGATCGTCCCGGTGGTTCAGGTAGTTCACTTCAACAAGACGGCGGATCATCGGCCAGTCCTTGTCACGTTGGGTCTTCTTGGCCGCCACCAAGTCCGGAAGGGCCATGACTTCCAGTGCTTCATCCCCGAAGATCAAGGTCGTGCGCCGCGCCCAGAGCTCTGGAAAAGGCGACACTCCCCGCATCTGGGTCATGACATCAATCCTCAGGCCCGCGACCTCCGGCTGTCTGCAGCGAAAGTGGACGGAGAGTCCCTCGGTCAGATGCTTCAGTGCGAAAGGTGGGACGGCGATCACCTCGGCTTCGAGCTCCGCGAGGGCGGCTTCGAGGCGATCGATGTTGGTGGGATCTGGCAGCAGGGCGAGATCGAGGTCTCGGCTAAACTCCGCTGCGCCGTATAACACGCAGGCCTGACCGCCCATCAACAGGTGGGCGACCTGATGTCTGCGGATCGTAGAAAGGGCTTTGCGGATCGGGCTCGGGATCAAGGGAACCTCCCATGGCTACGTAATGATGCCAGAGGCGGGCGCTTTCTTCCCAACGCTCTCGGGGTGTCATCCGGTACCAGTCGGCCCACTCGGGCTCACAGAGATCCTCGATCTCGACCATCGGCAGCATGGTAGCACGGCTGTTCAATCGAGCAGTCCGGCCGCATCGGTGGCTGTTACCGCTGGCTCATGACGGGATCAGACGCGCGAGCCGATCCCGCCACCGGCGCACACTCAGGGCGTCGAACCGTTCTCCTTCGAAGATGATCTGCGTCACCTTCTTCCCTCCGGCGGTGTTGCGCTTCAGCCAGGCGGTTACGTCCATCCAACGGATCTCGCCATCCGACGTGCGGATCACCAGCATCACCGGATAGGCCTGCTTCTGCCAGTAGTCGGTCCAGCGCGGATTCTTGATCTGGAATACCTCCGCGTTGTCGCGCTGGCGGAGCTTGAGATAGGAATCGCCGGACTTCAGTTGTAGATAGAGACGTTTCCCCGTGGCACCTTCGTTGTCTTTGAACTCGATCTCGCCGTCGATGCCATGGTCGCTGTTCGTATAGCCGCGATAGATCTGACCGGCTTCCCCAGTGATGGCATAGGCGTGGCCGATGAGGATGATTTCCCTACTTTCGTTGTCGATCGCGATCTGCCCTTCCTCCTGCATCTGCCGTGCTTGCTCCCGCGCCTCGCGGGACTCGAATTTTTCTTCCATCGCGTCGCGCAGCGGGATCGGCTTGCCGCAGGCGGGACAGAAGACCTTGCCCTTGCCGTCGGAAGCTAGCGCATCGTCGATCGTGGCCCGGTCACGAAAGGGTTTCCCGCACTTCTTATTTGCACAGGAGTAATGCCGCAGGCGGTCCACGTTTCCGGCGTGCTCCTGGAGATGGTTATGGATGTACAGGAGAAAGAGTAACTGGGAGCCCTCATCCACTTCAGGAGAGAAATAGGCATCGAGGCGGCTGGTGCCTTCACCTTCGCGAGTGAGCGTGAGGCCGAGAGCGGCGCCCATTTGCGTCTTGAAGTCAGCGGCGTCCTTCCACAGTTCCGTGCTTTTAAAGGCCAGTGTGTGGTGCAGGCGCACCACAAGGGTGGCATAGATCTCCTCCACCGGCCCTGTGAAACGGTAAGTCACCAGCACGCTTGGATGGGTCGGCTGCTGCGGCCGCTCGCGTCGGAAATAACTGGGGAAGGTCAGTAGGATCGAGCCATAACTAGGCTGGCGCAGGCACCACGCGCGACTCACCACGGTATGGTGAAGTGCGCGCAGGAGTACGGCCTCATCCTCTTCCGGCAACCGCCGAAAATCCTGGTAATCCAACTCTCCGACCAGCAGGTCGTCTTCGAAGATGCAGCCCATCTCCTGCGGGTGCTTCCGCACCTTGCGCACCAGGGCGGCGGCGTAGCGGCTGAGCACTTCGGGCTGCAGGAGAATGAATCCGCCGAACTCTAGAGGCTGGATCATGCCCGGCCCTGCGAGGTGCCCCAGCGCGGTCTGAAGCTGAGCCGAAGTGAAGGCATCGTCCGGCAGCAGCATTTCCAGGCGCTGGTTCAATTCGGCCAACCGGATCAGGACCATGCCGGCATCGCGCAAGCGGAGGATCTCCTCCTTCATGCGGTGGTAGAGCGTGAGCGAAGTGGTGATCGGCAGGCTGTCCCAGTCGATGGCCTCGACGATCGCGTCGCGCAATTCGCGGCAGCCTTTTTCGGTCTTCGCGCTGGTCCGGTGAAAGGGGGGGCGGAATTCCCGCTCCGCCATGAATTTCTCCATCTTCGTATCGCTCACCACCAAGTCGCCGCGGTCGATACGTCCGGCGGCCAGCAGCTTGGCGAAGGGCTTGCGGGCGGCCTTCTGGAGGTCACGGTCCCACTGGCCGAGGCCCTCGAACGGGTTCTCGTTCTGTGGGTTGAAGACCAACACCGCGGCGGCCGTGTCATCCATGAACAATTGGTGAACGAGGCGGTAGTCCACTTGGCCGGCGAAGTCCCAGAGCCAGATCTCGCGGCCCACCCCTTCTTGTTGCTTGGAGTGGGGGAGCTTCATTTGTGTGGCCCAAGCGCCGTCGGTGGAGAGATTGCGCTCCTCGTCTTTCACACCGAGAGCCAGGTATCTTGCCAAGCCGGTCTTGCCGACCCCGCTGTCTCCGACGAGGAGAACCTTGGCGTTGGTGTACTGGATCTGGGCCTCTTCGAGGGGTGCATCCGCTGGAAGAAGCTCCTGTAACGCAGAGTCCGTCAGGTCCCAAACGCGCATCACACCGTTTCCGGCCCCGGAGAGAGCGCGGCTTGCGTCGGGGCTCCAAGCCACGCTCAAGACGCTGTCGGAGTATCCTTCGAGTACACGCAAACATCGCCCGTCCTCGAGATCCCAAAGTCGCACGGTGTTGTCAGAGGATCCGGAAAGAGCGCGTCTGCCCTCTGGACTCCAAGCCACGCTCAAGACGCTGCCGGAGTGTCCTTCAAGTACACGCAAACATCGCCCGTCCTTGAGATCCCAGAGTCGCACGGTGTTGTCAGAGGATCCGGAAAGAGCGCGTCTGCCCTCTGGACTCCAAGCCACGCTCAAGACGCTGGAGGAGTGTCCTTCGAGTACGCGCATGCATTGTCCGGATTCGACGTCCCAGAGCCGCACGGCATTGTCATCGGAGCCGGAGAGAGCGTGTCTGCCCTCGGCGTTCCAGGCCACGCTTAAAACTCTGTCGGAGTGTCCTTCGAGGACTCGCAAGCATCGCCCACGCTTGACGTCCCAGAGGCGCACGGTATGGTCAGAGGAACCAGAAAGAGCATATCTGCCGTCGGGGCTCAACGCCACGCTCAAGACACTAGAGGAGTGTCCTTTAAGGGCGCGCAAGCATTGCCCATCCTCGATGTCCCAGACGCGTATGGTGTGGTCATCGGAGCCGGAGAGCGCGCGTCTGCTCTCGGGGCTCCAGGCCATGCTCAAGACCTTGGAGGAGTGTCCTTTGAGGACTTGCAAGCATCGCCCGTCTTCGATGTCCCAGAGGCGCACGGTGTGGTCATCAGAGCCGGAGAGCGCGCGGCTGCCCTCGGGGCTCCAGGCCATGCTCAAGACTCTGTCGGAGTGTCCTTCGAGGACATGCAAGCATCGCCCGGACTTGATGTCCCAGAGGCGCACGGTGTTGTCCTTGGAGCCGGAGAGCGCGAATCTACCCTCGGGGCTCCAGGCCACGCTCAAGACACTGGCGGAGTGTCCTTCGAGAACATGCAAGCATCGCCCGGACTTGGTGTCCCAGAGGCGCACGGTTTTGTCAGAGGAGCCGGAAAGAGCGCGTCTGCCCTCGGGACTCCATGCCACGCTCAAGACGCTATCGGAGTGTCCTTCGAGTACGCGCAAGCATTGTCCGGACTCGATATGCCAGAGGCGTACGGTCTTGTCAGAGGAGCCGGAAAGAGCGAATCTGCCCTCAGGACTCCATGCCACGCTCAAGGCGCTGTTGGAGTGTCCTTCGAGTACGCGCAAGCATTGTCCGGACTCGATGTCCCAGAGGCGCACGGTCTTGTCAGAGGAGCCGAAGAGAGCGCGTCTGCCCTCGGGGCTCCATGCCACGCTCCAGATGCTGTCGGAGTGTCCTTCGAGTATGCGCAAGCATCGTCCGTCAACGTCCCAGAGCCGCACGGTTTTGTCATCGGAACCGGAAAGAGCGCATCTACCCTCGGGGCTCCAGGCCACGCTCAAGACTATGGAGGAGTGTCCTTCCAGGATGCGCAAACACTGTCCAGATTCAACGTCCCAGAGGCACACGGTCTTGTCAGAGGAGCCGGAGAGAGCGCGTCTGCCCTCGGGACTCCATGCCACGCTCCAGACTCTGGAGGAGTGTCCTTCGAGTACGCGTAGGCATCGTCCGGATTCGACATCCCAGAGCCGCACGGTTTTGTCATCGGAGCCCGAGAGAGCGCGCCTTCCATCCGGACTGAAAGCGACGGAGCGAATGGGGCCTGCATGGCCAAGGGAGAGGATCTTTTCCTCAAGCCGTTCCCGAGTCGTCTGCTGTTTCGATATGAACCCGATCCTCGCCAGTCGGCAGGCTTCGAGGAGATTCTCGTACTCACGATCGCGCGTTTCCGCCCGCCAATTCATGGAGAGAAACTGGGAAAGGGAGCCCGGGACGGGAGCGTCGTCGAGTCGCAGGGGGATGAATCGGCGCTCCTGATCCAGCGGGTCGCGGAACCGGAACGTGCCGGCCTCCAACCGCGCCCAGTCCGAGCCGAACGCATTGGCTGACAGGCAGAGCACGAGCACGCGGGAGCGCTCCAGCCCCTCCTCAATCTTCGCGTCGTGGTCATCGCTGGACTGGATCTCCCACTCATCGAACCAGACGCGCAGCCCGTCCGCCTTCAACTGCCCGGCGAGGTCGCGCGCCACGGCTCTGTCCTTGGCGCTGTGGCTCAAGAAGACATCGTGGGTGAAGGTGTCGGGCATGGAAACCGGCCTCTGTCGGAAGTGATCCGCGGAAGATCCTTCATTTCACGTGATTCGTACGAAAGGCTAGCGGAAAAGACGCTCCCCCGAAAGGGCAAGAGGGGAAAGGCAGGCGCCCCCTGGGGAGAGGTGCCAGAGGATTCGGAATGCTCTCCGGTGCCCCCAGGGCGGCACGGGCCGCGCTAGGCCTCCTTGTCACTAAATCCTACTCGAAGTAGGATTTAGGCATGCGAACGGAGAAAGTCTCCCTCACTCTGGAAGAAGGGCTCGTCGCCGAGGCTCGCGAAGCGGTCGGCTCGCGGAGGCTGTCGAGCTATGTCAACCGCGCACTCCGGAACCAGTTGCAGCACGATCGCCTCGCTGGTCTGCTCGCCGAGCTCGAGCAGGAGGCGGGGCCGATCGAGCCGCGAGTGATGGAGTCCGTCCGCCGCGAATGGCCATCCTCTGAGGAGCGGATATCCAAGCGCAGCGCTTGATCCTCGATTCCGGGGCAGTCATTGCCCTGGCACGAGGAGATCAGCGGGTGCGGGCCTTCGTGGCTCGCGCCCTGGAGTTGGGAGTGCCAATCGAGATCCCGGTGGTCGTCGTTGCCGAGACCGTGCGCGGAGGACCCCGCGATGCTCCGGTCAATCGCGTGCTGAAGGCGGTCGGCTCGGTGCCCGAGACCCGCGAGGTCCATGGGCGCACCGCCGGGCGACTCCTGGGAGCGGCCCGCTCGACCCATACCGTGGATGCTCTGGTCGTAGCCCATGCAGTAGAGGCGGGAGCAGCCCGCGTCCTCACAGGGGACCGCGAGGATCTCGAACGGCTCGCGGCGCCTCACCCAGAGGTGCGCATCCATGTCCTCTGACATCCAAGCTTGTGAATGAGGGGAAGGCTGGCGCAGAGGTGCTGACCCGCGCGCCAAAAACGCACGGCTATCGCACCCCTGCACCAGCCCCGCCTCTTCTATGAGGTAGGAGGGACAGACCCGCCCAAGGCCCGTCCCTGGTGTAGGTAGGCAAAAGTGAATCGATTGTCAAAGAGCAGGCCCTGAGAGTCGGACGCAGTTGAATGACCGAGTAGAGTTGCGCATAGTACGCAGAGTCCTGGCGGCTGTCAACAGCCTGCGCGAAGCTTTCTCGGCCGGGTGTCCCTTGTGCATGGAGCAAGCTACTAACGCTGGCAGGCGATTCGCCCCAGATGGCCGGCGGCTCGCCCCAAGGTGCGGATCTCCCGGCTGCTGGGGCGGAAGGCTCCGAGATCGGGGTGGACCGGCCCGGAAGCGGGGCGGATCGTCTGCCCCGAGGTGTGAACGCTCGCCCCGACACGCGGACGGTTCGCCCCGGACTGCGGGCCATTCAAATGGGCCAGCGGACGACCGGCCCCGACGCGGCTGACGATCCGCCCCAACGCGGGAAGGGCTCACCCGGATCGGCGAATGGCTAGCTGCTCGGGTGAATGATCCGCCCGAGAGGGCGGACCGGTCACGCCAAGGGGCGGATCGCTCGGCGACTGGGGCGGAAGGCTCTGGGATCGGGGCGGACCGTCCACTACCGAGGTGAACCGTCCACATGTGCGTGGCAACCGCCCACCCTTCGGGGCGAGTCGTCCGGCAATCGTGGCGACAGGCTCCCAAAGAGGTCGCGGCAGCACACGAGGGCTACCGGTTCGCCTGGAAGGCCGGTAGAGCTCTCATCGAATTGGCGCAAAACTCGCAAACATGCTTATGTATCTGGCATGGCTCTCCTGCCAACCAGAAATCCAGGAGGTAGAGGGTATGAAGCTTGTCACGATCCTCGCTGTACTCGCCCTTTTCGCTGTGGTTCCCGCTTTCGCAGCGGAGAACGCCCCTGCGCCGGCGCCCTGGGAGCTGTCGGCCTCTTCTACTCCCGCCTGTTCTTCGTCGGCAGTCTCGGTTCCCAGCGCGCAAAACGCTGAGCTGCCGTGGCTCAAGGCGGAGCCGCTGCTCTGGTCCGAGGATCTGGAGAGCAGGGGTTTGGTCAGCGCGGGTTGCGCAGCCTATTGTCGAGAATGCGGTGGTTGCTGCGCCATCCTCGGCCCCAATAACTGCGCCTGCTGCTAGATTCCAAAGGGGCCGAGCCGTTCGGCTACCGGCCCCTTCCGTCCTTACAGCTTTTCTCCTGCCAAGGGAGTATCCCGCAGGATCTCCTGGGGCCAACCCTCCGACCGGGCCCTCTGGCGGTAATAGTCCAGCAGATCGGCCTTGATCGCCGCCACCGCCGCCTCCTTGCCTCGGATCGCATCCCGCCGGATGAAGTCTCCCGAACTGAGCGGGAAGCCCCGAGCCCGCTCGCGCACCGCCGGCTCGAAGACCTGGAAGAGAGGGATGTAGTCCCGCTGGAAGCGCGGGTCGTAGTCGAAGCCGGCCTGCAGCGTCCAGTAGTGGTGCAGGTGGATGAAGGTCGGCTTCGCCTCGTCGAAGATGTAGGTGTAGAACGCCTCGGGGTCCTTCTCCAGGGTCCTGGCGATGGTCCGGTCGGTCAGGCCGACGAGGTCGTAGACCCTCAGCCGCGAGACCCAGAGGGTGCCGCCCACGTCGGGGAGCAGGATCGAGGGTCGCTCCAGCTCCAGGAGGTCCGCGTAGCGGTTGTAGCGGAGGCCGAACTTTTCGACCACTTCCTGGAAGGAGACGGTCGGCGCCGCAGCGAAGAGCACCGAGCGGCCGGCGAAGAGGCCCAGGCTCAAGCCCACCGCGGCCAGTCCGGCCACCAGGGCCGGGAGTCTTCTGCGCGCCGGATCGGGGAACAGCATCTCCCCCAGGCTCGCCGCGAGGGTCACGGCATAGGCATAGAGGAAGGGAAAGAACGGGGTTCCGAACCGGTACTCCTCCATCCAGTCGAAGGGAAGGAGCAGGAAGGGCACGGCCCCGAAGTACGCGAAGGCGAGCAGGACGCCATGCTTCCAGGCGAAGCGGCCTCGCCCGATCAGGAAGGCCGTACCCGCCAGGAGCGCGACCGGCAGCAGGACGTTGCCCGGTCCCGCCACGGACTCGAACAGCTCGATGGCCTTGGCCGTCATCTTCGGCTGCAGGGTGACGAGGTCCAGGTAGACCTTGGCGTTGGGTCCGCCCTTGGCGTAGAAGGTGTTCGGGTAGAGGTCCCCGAAGTAGGACCAGCGGAAGAGGAGGAAACCTCCCAGGAGGAGGGCGAAGACGGCGCCGTATCGAAAAGCCCGGCTCCAGCCGCCCTTGCCCGTAGTGAGCGTAAGAAGAGGATAAAGACCGGCGAAGAGGATGCCGTCCGGCCGGGTGAGAGCCAGGCCCGCCGCTACCGCTCCGGCTGCCAGAGGGAACGCGCCGCCCTCTTGCTCCCTGACGATCAGCCGGAAGAGCAGGCTGAGGAGGAAGACGTACAGTGGGTTCTCCAGGCCGGAGACCGTCCAGATCACGAAGGGGCTGCAGACGGCTAACAGCAGGAGGGTCACCAGGGAGACCGCTCGGCTTCCGGTCAGAGCAAAGAGCCCGCGGTCGAGGAGGATGAACGATCCCGCCAGGAGCGCCAGGCTCACCAGCTTCGGGACGATCACCGGATGGAAGAGGCCGGCTAGGAAGCTCGGCACGAGGGTGAGCATCCAGAGGAAGTTGGAGAATCCTTCGACCGGGGGCAGCCCGGGCTGGGAGACCAGGCCATGCCCGGCCACGAGGTTGCGGGCATAGGCGAAGGTGATCCCCGCATCGTCGACGATCCACCCTCCGAACAGGAGGGCGTGGGCGAAGAGGATGAGCAGGGGGGGAAGAACACGGACGAGCACGGACAGCCACGGACGAGCACGGACACCCTCGGACCGTCCGTGTGGGTCCGTGTCAGTCCGTGTCAGTCCGTGTTCTGGGCTCACTTGCGCACTTCCCACCGCCGGTGCATCCAGAGCCACTGCTCGGGATGGCGGCGGATGTCCTGTTCGGCGACCTCCAGATACCGTCGGGTGAGAGCCAAGGCGGCTTCATCCCCCTTGGCTGTATTGAGAGGGAGCGGAGGGAAGATCGGGGGATGGGCTACGAAGCGGTATCTTCCCTGGGGCTCCGGGTAAAGGGCCACGGGGAGGACGGGGGTTCCGGTGCGCAGCGACAGGCGGGCGAGCACAGGCGAGGTCAGCGCGGGCCGTCCGAAGAAGGGGACCTCGATCCCCTCCTGGGGCTGCACCCTCTGATCGATCAGGATGCCGATGTTCCCCTTCTCCTTCAGGACCTCCAGCATCCGCCTCGCCGCGCCCCGCTTGGGGATGACCCGGTTCCCGAACCGCGTGCGCAGGGCCTGCACTTCCTTGTCCAGGTAGGGGTTGTCCGGCGGGCGGACGACGATGTGGAGGGGTCCCTTGTAAAGCCCGACCAGGGGGGCCACCATCTCCCAGAAGCCGATGTGGGGGGAGAGGACGAAGAACCCTTTGCCCGCCCGGTCCGCGAGGTCGACGTTCTCCCATCCCTCCAGGGTGAACCGCCGGCACATCTCCACGGCGTCGAAGCGGGTCGAGGAGATTGTGTCGCACAGGGCGGCGCCGAAGTGGCGGTAGCACTCCCTGACCAGCCGCTTCCTCTCTTCGGGGGGAATCTCTGGCAGGGCCAGCTCCAGGTTGCGCAGGGCGACCTCGCGATGCCGCCGGTCGAGCGCATGCCCGAGCACGCCCACCTTCCGCCCCAGCCCCCGCGCCGACTCATGAGGGAGAGCGCGCAGCAATCCCTTGAGGGCGAGATAGAGGCCGTACTCGATCCGGTGGCGGATGGGGCGGTTTTTCACGAAAGCCTCCCGTCCAGCCACTCCCAGAACGCCGACTCGGGCTCGGCGCGGATGGGCAGCTCAGCGAGCGGGACATCCAGCCGGCCGAGGAGCTTGACCGCGTCCTTGACCGTGGTGAGGACGACTTCGGCGCCGCTCGAGCGGAAGGCGTCCGCTATTTTCTCCAGGCTCGGGGCCGGGTAGGCGTGGTGGTCGGGGAAGCGCAGCTCCCCGGCAATTTCGAAGCCCAGGGTACGAGCAGTGGCCAAGAAGCCCTCCGGCCGGGCGATGGCTGTGACCAGGAACACCTTTGTCCCCGGGGCGAGCTCGCCACCCTCTCCGATCCGGCGCGGATTTCCGGGACGGGTGAAGCTCGCGAAGCCGGGTCCGGTGAAGCCGTAGGAGCGCAGCGCCTCGGCCAGCGCCCGGCCGTCCTCAGGAGATCCGGCGTTGGTCATGAGCACGGCATGGGCGCGGGCGATGGAGGCGAGAGGCTCCCTCAGTCGCCCGCCCGGGGGCAGCCGGCCTCCTCCAAACGGGTCGGTCGCGGGGAACGCCACGAGGTCGAGGTCCCGGCGCAGGGCCAGGTGGGAGAAGCCGTCATCCAGGAGGAAGAGGTCGGGCGTGCGGTGGAGGCGGTGGAGGGCGGCCATCCCTGCTTCGAAGCGGTCGGGTCCGACCACGACGGCCACGCCCGGCAGCTCTCCCGCCAGGAGAACCGGCTCGTCCCCCGCGAGGAGCGGCCCCAGGAGCGGCCCGTCCCCCGTGCTGACCACCCGGACGCCCCTCCCCCGGCTGGCATAGCCGCGGGAGAGGATGCAGACCGCGAGCCCCCGGTCCCGCAGATGGGCGGCGACCGCCGCGGTGAGCGGCGTCTTGCCTGTCCCTCCCCAATGCAGATTGCCAATGCTCACCACTGGGCGCGGCAGATGGCGGGAGCGCGAGTGGTACCACCGGAACCGGAGCCGGTGGGCGCCCCCGTAGAGGAGCTGCCAAGGGGAGGAAGAGGGGGGCGGGGGTTTCATGAGCAACACCTGAAATACAACGATTTGTGCCCCCCCACTGTAGAGACGCCCCGTGGGGCGTCTCCTCCGAGGGTGAAGATGTCAACGGCCCTTGCCAGAAGACATCGGACAACCCGCTGACCGGCCGTAGTCTTCAGAAGAATATCGCCGCCGCGAGACGCCCCACGGGGCGTCTCTACAGTGGGGGTGAAGAGTGGATTAGCGCCCAAGCACCGGCTCCAGCATCTCCAAGGTCCGCCCCAAAGCCCCGCGGTTCTCCTCCAGCAGCAGGAGCGCCTGCCCCCCCTGCTCCCGGGCGGCCCCGGGATCGGCGATCCACTCCCCCCAGACCGCCGCCAGCTCCTCCGCATCCTTGACCCGGCGCCAGGCGTGCGCACGGTCGAAACGCTCGGCCATGTCCCGGAAATTGTGCATGGAGGGACCAACCGCCACCGGCACTCCGAAGCGGGCCGGCTCCAGGGGGTTGTGCCCTCCCTTGGGGGCCAGCGTGCCCCCGATGAACGCCCCTGCCGCGATCCGGTAGAGGCCGGCGAGCTCGCCCAGGCTGTCCAAGAGGACGATATCCGGCTTCGACCCCTCGGGAATCGCGCTCCTTCGTACCGCGTTGGGACCGAGGAGAGCTGCGACCTCGTCCCAGCGCTCGGGGTGCCTGGGAGCGATCACGAGCAGGGCTCGCCCGCCGAGGCGGCTGAAGGCGTCCAGGACCTGCTCCTCCTCCCCGGGCGTGGTGGAGCCGGCCAGGAGGATAGGCCGGCCGGCCGCGAGGGCTCGCAGGCGCTCCTCCAAGTCGGGCTTCACGGCCGGCTCGGGCGACTCGTACTTGAGATTGCCGGTCACCGTGATCCGCTCGGCGGGCACACCCAAGGAGACCAGGCGGTCGCGGTCCTCGGTGCTCTGGACTCCGAAGCGGTCCACCCGGGAGAAGAGATAGCCCAGCAGGGGACGGAGTCTTCCCATTCGGCGCATCCGGCCATAGCTGCGATCCCCCACCCGGCCGTTGATCACGGCCACGGGGAGGCCCCGGCGCCTGGCCTCGGAGAGGACCAGCGGCCAGTAGTCCCCCTCGACCAAGACCAGCGCCCGCGGCTGGAAGCGGTCGAAGAAGCGCCGCACGGCGAAGCCCAGGTCGAAGGGGAGGTAGGCGATCTCGGCCCGGTCCCGGAACAGGGCTCTCGCCCTCTCCTGGCCCGTGGGGGTCACGGTCGTCACCAGAAGGGGGAGTCCGGGCGGCAGGGCCTTGATCAGCGTGGCCGCGACCGCCACTTCCCCGACCGAGACCGCGTGGATCCAGACGAATCCGCCCGGTCCCCCCCTGGGCACTACGGAAGTCGTTGAGGAGCCTAGCCTTCCGGACAAGGTAGGTAGATAATGGCTTCCTCTCCTGGCCAGGAGGAAAGGCCCGGCGATCAGCAGGAAGGCGCCGGCCGCGAGCTGGTAGAGACCTCGGAGGAGGAGGGCCATTGGCTGGGCAGTATAATCAGGTCCTAGACATTTCCCGGAGCCGCTCCGTATATCTAGATTGAACATGCTAGAGCTCATCTACACCCGACGCACGCAGCCCGCCCCCTGGGCGGACGTGTCCGACCGTAACCTCCTCCTGGCAGTCCGGGATGGGGACGAGGCCGCGTTCAGCGAGCTGATCGGCCGCAAGACCAAGCCGCTCCTCCAGCTCGTCCAGCGCATCCTCAACGACTCGGAGGAGGCGCGGGACGTCGTCCAGGTGACCTTCTTCAAGGTCTGGGAGAACCGCCGCAAATTCGACGAGCGGTGGAGCCCCAACACCTGGATCTACCGCATCGCGAGCAACCTGGCCATCGACCACCTGCGCTCGCGCAAGAGCCGGGAGAAGAGCGACGAGCCGGTGCGGCAGCACCTGCTCCACCTGGCGGACGGCGGCGCCGACCGCGGCGATCTCAGCCGCGTTCAGCACGGCGAGGTGGCCGCGATCTTCCGCGAGCTTTCCGCCGGACTTTCCGAGAAGCAGCGGACCGTCTTCCTCCTCAAGGAGGTCGAGGGCCTCTCCTCCGCCGAGGTGGCGGAGGTGCTCAAGTGCCGTGAGTCCACGGTCCGCAACCACCTGTTCAACGCCCGCCGGTATCTCCGCGGGGAGCTGATGAGGCGCTACCCCGAGTACGCCGGCAGCTTTGCCGTAGAGACGGAGGCCGCGCTGTGAGCTGCCCGGACTGGACCGCCCTGACCGCCCACCGCCTCGACAAGCGTGGCGGCGCGGAGCCCGAGGGCTGGAGCGAGGCGCTGGCTCACTTCGACGGCGGCTGCCAGCTCTGCCGCAAGGCCGCGCTCAAGTCCGATCCGACCCTGGTTTTCCGGCGGCTGGCGCAGGTTCCGGCCGTCACCATGACCGAGGCCCAGGAGCGCTCCGAGGTCGATTCGGTGCGCCAGGCCGTGGCCGCGATGCGCGCCGCCAGCCGCCTGGAGAAGGGGCGCCGGCGCGGTGTCCTCCTGGCGGGCGGCTGGAAGCGCTGGTCGGCGGCCGCGGCGCTGGCCCTGATCACCGTGACCGTCCCCTCCGACGACGTGCGGCGGACCGCGCAGCTCCGTGAGACTCCCATGGCGACCGAAGTCCTGGATCTCTCGGCGGCCCGGCAGACCGGAGACGCGCCGGTCGTCGAAGGCGGGGTCGACATGCCGGGGACTCGCGTCTACCACCTGGGGGGCGACAAAGAGCTCTCGGTGGTGATGTTCGTCAATGAGAGCTTCGACGAGAGCTACGGCGGCTGAGCCCGTGCTACCGGGCAGGTCTTCCTCCCCCCGTGATCCTGGAGTCCCGATTTTGAAGCCGATGTCTTCCGTTCGCCGGACAGTCCTGATTCTCCTCTGGAGCGCTCTGCTGGCTGCGCCCGCCGCGCCAACATCGGCGCAGATGATCCGCAAGGATGGCGAACTGGTCCTGCACGCGTTCACGCTGCGCAACCGGGCGGCCGCGGAGGCGATCCAACTCGTCTTCCCGATGCTGACCAAGCGCGGGACCGTCGAGCTGCAGCCGGCGACGAACACGCTGGTGATCCGCGACACGCCGGCCGCGCTCGGCCAGATCATTCCGGCCCTGCGGGGATATGATCAGCCGTCGCGGCCGCTCAGCCTGGACATCTTCATCGTCCGCGCGACGCGCTCGGCGGTGTCGGGGGCGCCGAGCCAGTCGGACCTGCCGGAGCCCCTCACCCGGAGGCTGCGCGCCCTGCTGCCGTACGAGAACTACTTCTCGCAGGCGCAGGCGCGGCTCTCGTCGCGGGAAGGCGAGGCGGTCACTTATGCGTTGGGAGGGGAGTACGAGGTGAGCTTCCGCCTCGGCGCCATCGCGGAAGGGCAGCGCGTCCGGCTTTCGGATTTCCGGATCGCCCGCCGCTCGGAGGAGCGCCGGACGGGCGCGGCGCTGATCCACACGAACCTGATCCTGCCGCTGGAGCAGACCACGAGCTTCGTGCTCGCCCGCCACGAGGGCAGCCAGGAGGCGCTCATGGTCGTGCTCACGCTGCGGCAGGGCAGGCAACGCCCGGCGCAACAGCCGAGGCCATAGAGCAAGAGGAGACGGAGAGGAACAATGCAGTTCGTCTGCCGAATAGGCACCCCGGACGGCCGGGTCATGGAGGAGGTCTTCAACGCCGCCGACGAGATGGCGCTGCGGACCGACCTCGGGAAGCGCGGCCTGCACATCTTCGAGGTCCGCCGCCGCGGTGTGCCCGCCCGCATGGCAACGGGAACGGCAGCCGGACCGGTCCGCCGCCGGCGGCGCATCCCGACGCAGGACTTCATGATCTTCAACCAGGAGATCGCGGCCCTGCTCAAGGCCGGCCTGCCCCTGCTCCAAGCGCTCGAGCTCATGCTCGAGCGGATGCGCCACCCGCACTTCAAGGCGGTGCTCACCGACATCCGCGACCGGATCAAGAGCGGCGAGGACCTCTCCGAAGCCTTCGCGGTCCATGGCGAGATGTTCCCCCGCCTCTACCCCGCCACCCTCAAGGCGGGCGAGCGCAGCGGCGAGCTCGAATCGGTCATCCGGCGCTTCATCCGCTACATGAAGCTCCTCCTCGACGCGCGCCGGCGGGTGGTCTCGGCCATGGTCTACCCGGTGGTCCTGATCTGCACGTCGGTCGCCATGATCATCATCATGGCCATCTACGTGGTGCCCAAGTTCATGGGCTTCTTCGAGGAGCTCGACGCCGAGCTGCCGCTGATCACCCGCATCGTGCTCGGGTTCTCCCAGTTCCTGACCGGCAACTGGCCGGTGATCCTGATCGTGCTGGCCGGCAGCTTCATCTTTTTGCGCTCCTGGGGACGCACACCCTCGGGGCGGGTGGCGCTCGACCACGTCAAGATGAAGGTCCCCTTCGTCGGGCCGGTGCTCCACCGCTTCGCCCTGGCGGAGTTCTGCCGCTCGCTCGCCACCCTGCTGTCGGGCGGCATCCCGCTGGTGCCGGCCTTCGAGATCGCCGTGGCCTCGGTGGGCAACTCCTACGTGCGCCACCGCATCGAGCCGAACATCCAGATGGTGCGCGAAGGCAAGCCCTTCCACGAGGCGCTGGAGCGCAGCGACGTGTTCACCGACATGTCGATCGACATGGTCAAGGTCGGCGAGGCGACCGGCTCGCTCGACGACATGCTGACCAACGTTTCGGACTTCCTGGACGAGCAGATCGAGACGCGCATGCAGCGGCTGCTCTCCCTGGTCGAGCCCCTCATGCTGGTGTTCATGGGCATCATCATCGCGATCCTGCTGATCGCGATCTACCTGCCGATGTTCAGCATGCTCGGCAATTCAAATTTCTAGCACCTGGAGATTCTGGAGAAGTTTTCGATGGCAGTGATGAACGGTGTGACGAACAGCATGATGGGCAAGACGACGAGCGTCCCCGAGCCGGAGACGGTCGAGCAGGCGCGCGAGCGGATCGCCCGCGAGCGCCAGAGCGCGGAGGCGTTCGCCAACCGCTACGGGCTGGAGTTCGTCGACATGACGCGCTTCCGCATCGACAACGACCTGTTCCGGCGCATCCCGTTCGACCTGATGCTGCGCTACCAGTTCATCCCCGAGGCGCAGCACGACGGCAGCCTGTCGGTCGTCATGGCCGATCCTTCCGATGTCACCAAGCTCGACGAGATGGAGATGCTGCTCGGCCAGCGGATCGAAGTCAAAGTGGGCCTGCGCTCGGCGATCGACGAGATCCTGCAGAAGTCCGAGAGCGCCCAGCGCGTGCTCGACGAGGCCAGCGAGGACTTCCGCATCCAGCTCGTGCAGGAGGACGAGGACGGCGAAGAGATCCTGTCGATCGACCGCATCACCTCCGACACCAGCCCGATCATCAAGCTGGTCGACTCGACGATGTTCAACGCCATCCAGCGCCGGGCGAGCGACATCCACATCGAGACGCGCGACACGGAAGTGATCATCAAGTACCGCATCGACGGCGTGCTCTACCAGGCCATGGAGCCGATCGACAAGCGGCACCACCAGACGATCATCAGCCGCATCAAGGTCATGGCGGAGCTCGACATCGCCGAGAAGCGCATCCCCCAGGACGGCCGCTTCAAGCTGCGCCTGAAGGGAAGGACGATCGACTTCCGCGTCTCGATCATGCCCTCGGTCCACGGCGAGGACTGCGTCATCCGAATCCTCGACAAGGAATCGATGAACAAGGAGTTCAAGAACCTGCGGCTGGACATCCTCGGCTTCGACGACGAGACCATGCGCAAGCTGCGCAAGTTCATCCGCGAGCCCTACGGCATGGTGCTCGTGACCGGTCCCACCGGCTCGGGCAAGACGACCACGCTCTATGCGTGTCTCTCGGAAATCCAGTCCTCCGAGGACAAGATCATCACCATCGAGGACCCGGTCGAGTACCAGCTGCGCGGCATCACGCAGATCCCGGTCAACGAAAAGAAGGGGCTCACCTTCGCCCGCGGCCTGCGCTCCATCCTGCGCCACGACCCCGACAAGGTGATGGTCGGCGAGATCCGCGACGAGGACACGGCGCAGATCGCCATCCAGTCGGCGCTCACCGGCCACTTGGTGTTCACCACGGTGCACGCCAACAACGTGGTCGACGTGCTGGGCCGCTTCCTCAACATGAAGGTGGACCTGTACAACTTCGTGTCGGCGCTCAACTGCGTGCTCGCCCAGCGCCTGGTGCGCAAGATCTGCCAGCACTGCAAGCAGCCGGCGCAGGCCTCGCGGCAGCTCCTGGACGACAGCGGCCTCGATTTTGGGATGTACTCCGATTTCACTTTCTACGAGGGGACGGGCTGCATTGAGTGCAACGGCACCGGCTTCCTCGGGCGGCTCGCGGTGTCCGAGCTGCTGGACCTTTCCGATCACATCCGGGAGCTGATCCTGGACCGCCGGCCCGCGTCCGAGATCAAGCGCGCGGCCAAAGAAGAGGGGATGACCTTCCTGCGCGAATCGGCGCTCGAGATGGTCTTCAGGGGAGTGACGACTCTGCGTGAGATCAACAAAGTTACCTTCGTGGACTAGTAGCGGTCTGAACGGCTTCCGCAAGCTGCTCGGGTACGACCCGGTCCCGGCTCCGCCGCATGCCTTTTCCCTGGATGGGCATCGGCTGCGCTATGGCCAGTTCGTGCGCGACCGCCAGGGTTACCGGCTGCGCAACTGGCGCCAGGCGCCTCTGCCCCCGGACTCCTTCCACAGCGGCCTGCTGGGAGGACCCTTGCGTGACCCCGCGGCCTTCACCGCGCTCGTCGGCAGCTTGGTTCAGGGCGCTGGCGGCGGCAATCGCGGTAATCGCGGCATTCGCGACGCCTCCCTGGTCGTGCCGGACGCCTGGCTGCGGGTGAGCTTCTCGGAGATCACCGACGTGCCCCGCCAGGCGGAGGCTCGCGACGAGGTGCTGCGTTGGAAGCTGCGCCGCCTCGTCCCCTTCCGGGTGGACGAGCTGCGCGTCGGCGCCGCCGAGGTCGAGCCGCTGCCGGTGCAGGAAGAGCCCCGGCGCCTGCTCCTGGGCTTTGGCGTCGAGCAGCTCCTCGCGCAAGTGGAGGACGCCTTTGCTGCCCACCACGTGCACATCGGCCGCATCACCAGCGCCAGCCTGGCGCTGCTGTCGGCGGTCGAGATTCCCCCCGGTCAATCCACGGGCGGCTTCTCGGCGGTCGTCCAGGTCGAGCCCGAGGGTTACACCCTGATCTTCGCGCGCGGCGGCGAGCCCGTGCTGCACCGCTACAAGCCGTTCACGGGCGGGATGCCCGAAGGCCCCCAGGTCGGCTTCGTGACGCGCGACCTCAAGCTCACGCGCAACTTCCTCCACGAGCATTTCCCCGGCTCGACGCTCGACCCCGTGCTGCTGCTGGCGCCTCCCGAGGA
Source organism: Acidobacteriota bacterium (assembly GCA_034667225.1). Classification (GTDB taxonomy): domain Bacteria; phylum Acidobacteriota; class Thermoanaerobaculia; order Multivoradales; family UBA5704; genus DATMER01. The sequence continues at coordinate 34,264 of JAXDKG010000048.1, read as the reverse complement.
AGAGCAGAACTGGATGGATCGCCTGCGCGAGGGCCTCGGCGAGGGCTCTGGTACCCTGTCCATCATCCCGATCGACGGCCGCTCCCTGCCTTCCCTGCGCAGTGAAGACCCGGTCGCTCCCCCCTGGCGCGAGATCGCGCCCATGCTCGGCGCCGTGCGGCAGGAGGTGGCCTGATGAACCACCTGAACCTTTCGCGGCGGCCATTCCTCAACACGCGGCCCGTGACCCGGGTGGCTCTGCTCCTCTGGGCGCTCGGCGCGCTGCTCCTGCTGGGCAACGTGACCCTGTTCTGGAACTACCTCTCGGGCTCGACCGAAAAGCGCGAGGAGCTGGTCCGCATGGAAGAGCAGGTGGAGCGCGAGCGGGAGGCGGCCGGCCGGCTCGAAGCCCGCCTCGCCGGCCTCAATCTGGAGCAGCAGAACGAGCAGGTCGAGTTCCTGAACCGGAAGATCGGGGAGCGCACCTTCTCCTGGAGCCTGCTCTTCGACCGGCTGACCCGGACCATGCCGAACAACGTGCGCCTGATCCAGCTCCAGCCGGCGGCGATCAGCGGGAAAGAGGGCCCGCGGAACCGGAACCGGTCCGCAGCCGAGCGGTCCGCGCCGCTCGCCAGCGACCGGGTGCCGCTGGTGATCGCCGCCGAGGCCAAGAGCGACGAGGAGATGTACCAGTTCGTCGACAACCTCTTCGGTGAGTACTTCGACAACCCGGACCTCCTGGGGGAAGATCGGACTGATGAGGGGCGCATCAGGTTCAACGTCCATGTGATCTACCTGCCGGGCAACCCGACGCCGGGCATGACGGCCGGGGAAGTGCCGGAGATAGTAGAAGAAACCCCCGCGGCACCTGCTCCCGCGGCGCCTCCTGCCGCCGATTCGGAGACCGAATGAAGGACCAATCCGAGATCTGGCGCCTGCGCCTCTGGGTCTGGGTGCCCGCGCTGCTCTTCTTCCTGGCCAACGCCGTGGCGTTCTCCATCTACCGCTTCGGCTACGCCGACCAGGTACAGTCGCTCGAAGCCGGCCTGGGCGAAACCCAGAAGCAGCTCCAGCCGTTGTTGCTGAAGCGCAAGGAGCTGGAGCGCCGCCTTCAGCGTGCCGGCACTGCGGAGGCGGCGGTCAAGCAGCTCTACGACCAGGAGTTCCTGACCCGCAGCCAGGGACTGACCCGGGTGACGAGCGAGGTCAAGTCGCTGGCCCGGAAGGCCGGGCTCAATCCGCGCACGCTCTCCTACGCCGAAGAGGTGATCGAGGACTACGGCCTGGTCAAGCGGTCGTTGGCCTTTTCCGTCGAGGGGACCTATCTGGAGCTGCGGCAGTTCATCAACCTGATGGAGCACTCCGAGTCGTTCCTGACACTGGAGTCGGTAACGCTCTCCGAGACAAGCCAGGAGACGGGTCCGGAGCTGCACATGAGCCTGAAGATCTCGACCCTGTTCTCCCAGGTGCCGGGGGAGTCGTCGTGAACGAAGGGCGCACCAACGCGAACGAAGGGCGCACCAAGATGCTGCTGGCCCTCCTCGGCATCGTGGTCCTGTTCGCGGCCTGGCATTGGATCGGGCCTGCCCTGGGGATGGGCGGCGGAAAAGAGATCGGCGGCGGCAGAGACGACTCCGGGGACTTTGCGCCCATGGGGCGGGTCGGCGCCCTCGGGCAGACGGCGGAGCGCCCGCAGGTCGAAGAGGTGGTGGACCTGCGCATCGCCGAGCTCGGAGGCACGGCGCGCGACTACAAGCCGGGGCGCGATCCCTGGCGCTTCGTGGCCCCTCCGCCACCGCCGCCGGAGCCCACTCCGCCGCCGCCGAGGCCGCTCACGGAGGCCGAGCTCAGGGCCCAAGAGGAGGCGGCGAGGCTCCTGGCGGAGCAGCGGGCGGCCCAAGAGGCGGCGCGCCTCAAGGAAATAAACACGCCCAAGCCGCCGCCGTTCACGCTCCAATATCTGGGCAAGTTCGGTCCCGAGGAGCGGCCGATCGCCGTCTTCACGGACGGAAAGACCATCCTCAACGTACAAGAGGGTGAGGTGGTACAAGGAAAGTTCATCGTGAGCCAGATCGGGCTTGAGTCCGTCGAGATCCAATTCGTGGACTTTCCCAGCTGGCCGCCGCAGCGGCTACCCGTCGGGCGCTAGCTGCCAAGAACGGAGGAAGAGTGTCGAAGATGCGTGAAGTCACCGTGCGGTTTCCGGTCCTGCTGCTCCTGCTGGCGGTCCTCGTGCCGATTGCCTCCTGCACGAGCCACCTGGCCTCGCGCCAGGCCGAGATCGCCGCGCAGCGTGGCGACTGGGACCAGGCCGTCCTGGAATACATGAAAGCCGTGGAGCAGAGCCCGGAGAACCTCGCCTACAAGGCATCCCTGATCCGCGCCAAGATCAAGGCGTCGCAGGGCCACTTCGAGAAGGGCCAGGAGTACGAGAAGGCAGGGGTGATCGAGCGCGCGCTGATCGAGTACCAGCAGGCCGTGCAGCTCGATACCACGAACCAGTACGCCCTCTCCCAGCTCGAGCACGTGCGGCAGGCGTACGCCGCCCAGCGGGCCAACCGCGAGTCGACCACCATCGACCAGCTGAAGAAGAAGACGCGCGGCACCCGGCCGCAGCCGCCCGTCCTCAACCCGCGCTCGGACAAGCCGATCGACATGGAGTTCCCCGAGCCGGTCTCCATCATGCAGATCTACCGCGCTCTCGGCCAGGCGTTCGGGATCAACGTCCTGTTCGATCCCAACCTCAAGGACCAGGAGATCTCGATCGAGCTCAAGGAAGTGACGGCGCAGGGCGCGCTCGAGACCCTGATGCGCGCCGGCTCACACTTCTACAAGGTGATCGACGAGCACACGATCATCATCGCCCAGGACACGCCGCAGAACCGGCGCACCTATGAAGACCTCGTCATCCAGACCTTCTTCCTCTCCAACTCCGAGGTGAAGGACATGATGACGATCCTGCGCAGCCTGGTCGACGCCAAGAAGATCGCCACCAACGAGCAGCTCAACGCCATCATCCTGCGCGACACGGCCGACAAGGTGAAGGTCGCCGAGCGCATCATCGAGGCCAACGACAAGTCCAAGGCCGAGGTGGTGATCGACGTCGAGCTGCTGCAGATCAACTCGCTGCGCCTGCGCGACATCGGCGTGAGCCTGTCCTCCTACCAGATCCAGCAGACGCTCGACACGGGCGCCACGACCGGCGGCACCGGCGGCACCACGGGCGGCACGGCCACCCCCGGGCGCGTACGCGTTTCCGACCTGGAGTTCCTCAACCAGAGCAACTGGTTCCTGACGCTGCCGAACTTCCTCTACAACTTCGTCAAGCAGAACTCCGACGCGCAACTCCTGGCCAAGCCTCAGCTCCGCATCACCGAGGGCGAGAAGGCGAGCCTCGTCATCGGCGACAAGGTGCCGATCCCGCTGACCACCTTCAACACCTCGAACACGGTCGGCGGCAGCGTCGTGCCCATCACCTCCTTCCAGTACCAGGACGTGGGCATCCGCATCGACCTCGAGCCGCGGGTGCACCACAACAGGGAAGTGACGCTCAAGGTCAAAGTGGCGGTCGACCAGATCAACTCCTACCGCGGCGACCAGCCGATCATCGGCACGCGCACCATCGAGTCGGTCATCCGCCTGCAGGACGGTGAGACCAACTTCCTGGCCGGCCTGATCCGCAGCGACGAAGCCAACTCCGAAAACGGCATGCCGGGACTCTCCGAGATCCCGATCCTCGGCCGTCTCTTCTCCAACAAGCGGACCGATGCGCAACGCACGGACGTCATCCTGACCCTGACGCCGCACATCATCCGCAACGCCGAGATCACCGAAGAGGACCTGCTGCCGATCTGGGTCGGCACCGAGGCCAACATGACCTTCCGCGGCGGCAGCCCGCGCGTCGAGTCCGATGTCGACGGTCCGTTCGAAACGGGTGAAGAGACCCCCGAAGAGATCCAGGACGCCATTCGCCGCCGGCTCCAGCGCCTGCCGCGGGGTCTGCGCCCCGAGGATGGCGGCGAGATGATCGACGAGGGCCAGGGCGAGGTCCCCGAAGAACAGCAACCGCCGGCGGGCATCGATCTCGCCCCCTCGGCGCCGCCGAGCGACATCTTCCGGCCGCCGACCACCAACCCGCTCGACAGCCCGCCGCCGAATCCGCCGGACTCGGAAGATGAGGATGTGGAGGAGCCGCCGGGCGGTCCGGGAAATCAAGCGGCCTTGACGGCGCCCCGTACGCTCCTCGGGAGCTTCCGCACGGAGCGCTCGTCCGAGAACGCCGGGTCCACGCTTCGCGCCGGGAAGACGCCGGCTCCGGTCCAGGTCTGGCTCGTTCCTCGCAACCTGAAAGTGAATCCGGGCGAGCGCTTCGTGGTCAAGGTGCAGGCATCGTCCGACCGCCCGATCTCGCACCTGCCGCTGTCGCTCTCCTACGACCCCGCGGCGCTCGTGGTCGAGCAGGTGGAGCGCGGGAGCTTCCCGGGCGAGGCGCAGATCCTGGCCGATGCCTCGCGTCCCGGCGAGGTCGTGCTCGGTGCGAGCCGCATGGGCGAAGTGCCCGGGGTGACCGGGCAGGGCACCGTGGCCCTGATCACCTTCCGGGCCATCCGCTCGGGCTCGACCCGGATCGACTTCTCGCGCAGCAGGGCCATGGACGCCGAGCTGCGGCCGGTGGTCCCGGTGAGGACGCGATCGGTTGACATCCGGGTGAGATAGGAAGGTCAAACGATGATGGCGGTGATATCGAGGAAGCTGTCGACTCGCGGTCAGGCCGGCTACACCCTGGCCGAGCTGGTGATGGTCGCCGCGGTGATGGTGATCCTGGCCGGAGCGGCGCTGCCCGCGGTCAAGTTCACCGCCCGGCGGACCAAGGAGATGGAGCTGCGGCACGACCTGCGGATGATGCGCGAGGCGATCGACACCTACAAGCGCTACAGCGACATGGGCCTGCTGCCGGTCGACGTCGGCACCGAAGGCTACCCGGCGGAGCTTGAAGACCTGGTCGAAGGGGTGGAGATCGCAGGCCAGATCGACCGCAAGCTCAAGCTGTTGCGGCGGATTCCGGTGGACCCGATGACCGGCGAGGCGGAGTGGGGCATGCGCAGCTTCCAGGACGAGCCCGACTCCGACTCCTGGGGCGGCGAGAACGTCTTCGACGTCTACTCGGAGTCGAGCGGTGTGGGGCTCAACGGAGTGCCCTACCGCCAATGGTGAAAAAAGGAAGGTGTGCGATGCACGACCCCAAGCCCAAGAGACACTCCGAGAGCGGCTTCACCCTGCTGGAGCTGATCGTCGTCATAGCCATCATCGGCATCCTGGCGGCGATCGCGATGCCCAAGCTGAAGGACGTGCCGCGCAAGGCGAATGAGGCGGTCCTCAAGACGAACCTGCACACGCTGCGCGATGTGATCGATCAGCACTACGGCGACAAGGGCCGCTATCCCGCCAGCCTCGAAGCCCTGGTCGAAGGCGGCTACCTGCGCAAGATCCCGAACGACATCACCAAGCGCAGCGACACCTGGGTGGTGGTCACCGAAGAGATCGATCCGGACAACCCGCCGGTGGAGACCGAGGAGGGAGACGGAGGGCCGGGCATCGTCGACGTGCACTCGGGCTCCCCGGCCATGGCTCTCGACGGGACACCCTACGCGGAATGGTAGAGAAGAGGCACTCCGAAGCGGGGTACAACCTCGTCATCCTGATGGTGACGTTGACCCTGATGAACATCGCGCTCGCGATCGCGCTGCCGAAGTGGAGCCACGTGATCCGCCGCGAGCGGGAGGAAGAGCTGATCTCCCGCGGTTTTCAGTACGCCGAAGCCATCCGCATGTTCCAGAACCGGTTCCAGCGTCTGCCCGTGCGCATCCAGGAATTGGCCGAAGTCGAGCCGCGCTCGATCCGCAAGCTCTGGAAGGACCCGATGACCGAAGACGGCAACTGGGTGCTGATCCCGCCCGGAGGCCAGGGCCAGCAGCTCACCCCGCCGCCGACCGGCCCCGGCGGCCAGCCGCTGCCCGGGAGCGGGCAGGGAGACTCTGGCGGTCCGCAGGAGCCTGACGACGACCTGGAGATCGATCCGGACACCGGCATCGGCCAGAAGAAGGGGAACCAGCAGCTGGGGCCGTTCACGGGAGTCCACAGCCGCAGCAGCAAAGAGTCGATCCTGATCTTCAACGGCCGGACCCGCTACGACGAGTGGCAATTCACGCTGGAGATGCTCCAGGGGCTGATGGCCGGCAACCCTAGCGGCATCGGAGGAGATCCCACGGGCGGCAACGTCATCGGGGGAGACCCCCTGCGCCTCCCGAACCTGAGCACCCGCTGGCTGGGCCGTCCGCTGCCCGCGTTCCTCACGGCTACCCAGCCCCAGGACGGCCAGATGCCCGACGGCCTTACCCCTCCTCGGAAGCCAAACGCCCGCCGCTGACGCCATGAGGGACAAGCGATGAAGGTGAGGATCAAGCGGCTCCCCGCCGCCCGGGACCTCCCGCTTCCCTCCGCCGCTTCGCCGGGGAGCTCCGGTTTCGACCTGCGCGCCGCGGTCGAAGACGAAGTGGTGCTCCGTCCCGGCGAGCGCCTGCTCATCCCCACCGGTCTGGTGCTGGAAATCCCCCACGGCTGGGAAGGCCAGGTCCGTCCGAGGAGCGGCCTCGCCCTTCGTCATGGCATCGGCATCCTCAACGCTCCGGGCACGATCGACAGCGATTACCGGGGCGAAGTCGGAGTGATCCTGGTCAACCTGGGAGAAGCCCCCTTCGCCCTGAAGCGGGGCGACCGCATCGCCCAACTCGTCATCGCCCGGGTCGAAGACGTCGAATGGGACGAGGTGGAGGCCCTGGAGGACACCGGGCGGGGAGCGGGCGGCTTCGGATCGACCGGCCTCGGCTAGAAACGGCCCGGAAACTTTCAGAACGGTCGGGAAGTCTTCAGAACCGCCGGAAAACTTTCAGACCGGCTCCAAGGATTCCCGGGCCGTTCCGAGATTTTCTGAATGGCTCTAGAAATCTCAGGACAGTTCCAGGATTTTTCGGACGGTCGCGAAGCTTTCAGACCCGGTCCAAGGAATTCAGGCCGCTCCAAAAAGTTTCAGGACGGACCAGGACTGTTTCGGGCGGCTCCGACACTTTCCGGACGACCTAACCCGGGCAGCCCCTCTCCCGTGCAGCCCGGTTCGCGTCAGGCGCAGTAGTACGATGGCCGAACCGGACAATCGTCGTTACAGGAGTAACCCTCGCTCCGGGTTGGCGGATAGCACGGAAGAAACGACTCGCCGCCCGCGGCATTCGCGAGCACTCGGTTATCGAGGTTGCGAAGGGTTTCCCGGTTCAGGGCGATCTTCTTGATCTTCCTCTTCATTGGTTGTCCTTTATGAAGAAAGTCTTTGCGGTAGCACCGATTCTAGCGCACCTCCGAAGAATCCGCAAGAATGGCATCTTGCTCTTGTGGCAAGGCATGCCTGAGGAGTGCTGCTAAGATCCCCCCATGTCAAAGGAAGAGGATCTGATCCGGACGCTTTACGCCGCCTTCAATGCCCGCGACCTCGAGACCCTCTTGGCGGCGATGCAACCGGAGGTAGACTGGCCGAACGGGATGGAAGGCGGACGCGTTTACGGGCGCGAGGGCGTGCGGGAGTACTGGACCCGGCAGTGGAGCATGATCCACCCGACGGTGGAGCCGCAGCGTATTCAAGTCGATGAGGAGAGGCGGATCGTCGTAGACGTCCGCACGGTGGTCCGTGACTTCGCTGGAGCCGTCATCGTCGATCAGATGGTGCAGCATGTGTACGAGGTCGAGGACGGCCTGATCAAGCGCATGGAGATCAACCCCCATGGGGAAGAACAGGTTTGAAGCCTTCAGCGATGGCGTGATCGCCATCCTCATTACGATCATGGTGCTGGAGTTGAAGGTGCCTCATGGAGAGAGCATCCAGACGCTGAGGCCCTTGATCCCGGTGTTCCTCAGCTATGTGCTGAGCTTCATCTATCTGGGTATCTACTGGAACAACCATCACCACATGCTTCACGCGACCCACAAGGTGACCGGGCCCATACTCTGGGCCAATCTTCATCTCCTGTTCTGGCTGTCGCTGGTGCCCTTCGCCACGGGCTGGATGGGAGAGAACCACTTCGCCCCGATGCCAGCGGCCCTCTATGGGGTGGTGCTGCTCATGGCCGCAATCGCCTACTACATACTGCAGGAACTGATCATCGCGTCCCAGGGTCCGGACTCGATTCTGAAGAAAGCTGTCCGCGGCGATTGGAAAGGCAAGTTGTCACCACTCATCTATATCGCTGCCATTCCTCTGGCCTTCTTGTCAGAGTGGATCTCGTTGGGTCTCTACGTTTTCGTTGCGCTGATCTGGCTCGTGCCGGATCGGCGCATCGAGCACGCGCTTGCAAGTCAGGAGGCATGATTTCTCATGTGTCGAAACATCAAGACCCTGCACAACTTCGAGCCGCCGGCCACGGACGACGAGGTCCGGGCCTCGGCCCTGCAGTTCGTCCGCAAGCTGAGCGGCTTCACGAAGCCATCCAAAGCCAACGAGCCGGCGTTCAACCGGGCCGTGGACCAGGTGACGGAGGCGGCCCGCGAGCTGCTCGGCTCTCTCGTCACCAATGCCCCTCCCCGGGACCGCGAGGTCGAAGCCACGAAAGCCCGCGCCAAGGCGGCGGTCCGCTATGGTGACGCTGGAAGAGCTTGAGGCTGGCCTCGACGAGATCCGCGGCGCCCCCAAGGAGGAGGGCCCGCTGAAGCTGATCGTCCGCCGACCGCGGATCGAGGAGCGGGAGGTGCTCCAGGAGGCCGAGCTCGATCTGGTGGAAGGTCTCGTCGGAGACAACTGGCACACTCGGGGAAGCTCCCGCACACCGAACGGGTCTTCCCACCCGGACATGCAGCTCAACATCATGAATGCCCGGGTGATTGCCCTGGTGGCCCGGCATCCCGACCGATGGCAGCTTGCAGGCGATCAGCTTTTCGTCGACCTGGACCTGAGCGCCGAGAACCTGCCTCCAGGGACCTGCCTGTCGCTGGGGTCTGCAGTCGTCCAGGTGACGGATCAGCCCCATACCGGCTGCAAGAAGTTCGTGGAGAGGTTCGGGGCGGATGCCCTGAAGTTCGTGAGCTCGCCGTTGGGAAGACAGCTTCATCTGCGCGGCATCAACGCGCGAGTCGTTCAGCCGGGCCTGATTCGGACAGGTGACCTTGCGCGGAAGATATAGCACCGTAGTCCTCATCCTCTCGTTGCTTTTCCTTGGCCCGGTTGCGCCGAGCCGGGCACAGATCGTCGACGACGTGAGCCGGCTCAACCCGACTCGCGTGCATTCGGTGGTGCAGGTCGACGAGGTCGAGGATCTGCAGGCTGCGCTCGCCGATGCGCGCGAGCGCCGCTTGAAGGTCTCCATCGCCGGCAAGCGTCACAGCATGGGAGGGCACGCCTTCTACGAGGATGCCGTCGTCCTCGATATGACCTCCTTCAACAAGGTGCTGGCGGTCGATCCGGCGGCAAGGACGATCACGGTGCAGAGCGGCGCCACGTGGGGAGAGGTCATCAAGGCAGCCAACGATCATGGTCTCGCGGTCGAGGTCATGCAGGCCTACACGGGATTCACCATCGGCGGCTCGATGAGCGTGAACGTGCACGAGAGCGATCCGCGGTTTGGTCCATTGATCGAAACGGTGAGATCGTTCCGCGTTCTCCTCGCGGACGGCTCCATCCTCCGCGTGAGCCGGACGGAGAATTCGGAGCTCTTCGGCTTGGTGATCGGCGGCTACGGCCTGTTCGGCATCATCCTCGACGCGGAGCTCGCGCTGACCGCGAACCCTGTCTATGAGAAAAGCGAGCAGCTGATCGATTATCGCGAGTATGGCTCCTTCTTTCAGAGCGTGATCCGCGATCCCGGCGTCGAGAACATCTTCGCGCGGCTTTCAATCGCGCCGGATCGATCCCTGCTTCGCGACGTCCTGGTCACCACCTATCGCGTTACGGAGACCTCGCCGGAGCCCTACAGCGCGCTGGCGCCGCCGGGGCGCGCCGGGTTGAAGCGGTTTTTCTTCGGGCTCTCCCGGAGGTACCGCTGGGGAAAGCGCTTTCGGTGGTATCTGCAAAGGGAGCACAGCGACCGGTTCGAGCCCGGGCTCACCTCCCGCAATAACCTGATGAACGCCGACTTGAGCTATCTCGCCTACTCGTCGGACCGGGATACCGACATCCTGCAGGAGTATTTCGTCCCGGTGGAGCGGCTCCCGGAATTCCTCGACAGCTTGCGCGAGGTCGTCGAGAAGCACCGGCTCAACTTGCTGAGCGCGACGATCCGCTACATCCCACGCAACGAGGAGTCCGTGCTCTCCTACAGCGCAGCAGGGGAGTCCTTCGGAGTGGTGCTGTATTTCAACGTGGGTCTCCGCCAGGAAGAGGAGACTGCTCGCTGGACCCGGACGCTCATCGATCGCGCCCTGGAAGAGGGCGGTACGTACTACCTTCCTTACCGGCCCTATGCGACGCGCGAGCAGTTCCTCGCCGCCTATCCACGCGCCGGATACTTCTACGAGAAGAAGCTCCAGTACGATCCGCAGGAAACGTTCATGAACCAGTTCTATACCACCTACGTGCGCGTTTCGCAGTAAGATTCCGCTCGCCATGGACAAGAGCACAGGCGTACACGAGTTCCGCGACGATCCTCGCAACGACGAGATCCTTATCTGGATCAATGGGGCGCTCGTGCCTCGGGCCGAGGCCAAGGTGTCGGTCTTCGACTCCGGGTTCGTGCTCGGGGATGGCGTCTGGGAGGGGTTGCGCCTGGTGTCCGGGCGCTTCGCCTTCCTCGACGCCCATCTCGACCGGCTGTACGAAGGGGCCAAGGCGCTGATGATCGACGTGGGCCTCAGCCGTGACGAGATGGTCAGGGCCCTCAACGAGACGATCGAGGCCAACGGGATGTCCGACGGTGTCCACGTGCGGCTGATGGTCACGCGCGGGGTGAAGCGCACGCCCTATCAGGACCCGCGGCTCACGATCGGCAAGGCCACGGTCGTCATCATCCCCGAGCACAAGGAGCCCAAGCCCGAGCTGATCGCGAAGGGGCTGCGGCTGTTCACCGTTCACGTCCGGCGCGGCTATCCCGACGTGCAGGATCCCAAGCTCAACAGCCACAGCAAGCTCAACGACATCACCGCCTGCATCCAGGCCGCGCAGGCGGGGTATGACGAGGCGCTGATGCTCGATCCGCACGGCTTCGTCTCAACCTGCAATTCGACGCACTTCTTCATCGTGCGCAGGGGCGAGGTCTGGACCTCCACGGGCCGCTACTGCCTCCCCGGCATCACGAGGGCGAACGTGATCCGCGTCTGCCGCGAAGCCGGCATCCCCGTCTTTGAAAAGGATTTCTCGCTGACCGAGGTCTATGGCGCAGACGAGGCGTTCGTGACCGGAACCTTCGCGGGAGTCGTGCACGTCACCGAAGTCGACGGCCGTATCCTGAGCACAGAGCGCGGTCCCATGGTCGAGCGGCTGAAAGACCTTTACAAGGAGCTGGTAAGGCGCGATATATCGTGAAAAGCGTCATGAGAATCGCCGCTTGGTCGGGACCGCGCAACATTTCGACCGCGATGATGCGCGCCTGGGAGAACCGTCCGGATGCCACCGTCGTCGACGAGCCCTTTTACGCATTCTATCTGGACCGCACCGGGCTTGATCATCCCGGCCGCGAGGAAGTGATCGCCGCGGGCGAGACGGACTGGCGCAAAGTCGCGGATGCTCTGATCGGACCGATCCCCCGTGGACGCGCCGTGTTCTATCAGAAGCACATGACCCACCACCTGCTGCCCGAAGTGGAAACCGATTGGTTTGCGCAGGTCACTCACGCCTTCCTGATCCGCGATCCGCGGGAGGTGCTCCTTTCCTATGTCAAAAGCCGACCCACGGTTACGGCCGACGACATCGGCGTGCCGGCGCAGCTCCGCATCTATGAAAAGGTGCGCGAGCTCACGGGCTCCGACCCGGTCGTGATCGACGCGGGCGAGTTCCTGAAGGCGCCGGAGCCGCACTTGCGCGCCTGGTGTGACCGCCTGGGCCTCGACTTCTCGGAACGCATGCTGAGCTGGCCTCCCGGACCCCGCGACACCGACGGCGTGTGGGCTCCGCACTGGTACGACACGGTGCTGAAGAGCACCGGCTTCGAGCCGTACCGAGAGCGCGACCGAAGCGTCCCGCCTGAGCACCAAGCCGTGATCGACGTCTGCCTGCCGTTGTACGAGAAGATGTATGAGCGCCGGCTCCGGGTCTGAGTGGTAGATTCAGGCATGCGCCGAGCGCCTCTTCTCCTCCTGGTCCTCCTCGTCTCCTGCCGGACGGTTCCAGCCACCCCTCCCCGCAAGGTCCTGATGCTGAGCCTGGATGGCGCGGATACCATCACGCTCCACCGGTTGTACAAGGAGGGGAAGCTCGACGCAGGCGGATTCGCGCGCTTCTTCCGCGAGGGGCAGGTGGCGGACGCGCTGATACCCGCCAATCCCACGATCACCGCGCCCAACCACATCAGCCTCGCGACTGGATATCCCACCGGGAAGACCGGCATCGTCGCCAACGACATCCGCCTGCCGGGGATGCCTCTCGCCAAGAAGGTGAGCGGGTTTGCGGCGGACATCGACACCGAGACGCTCTGGGAGGCGGCCCGCCGGCAAGGCCTGCGGGTCGGGGTCTCCACCTGGCCCGGCGCCGACGGCAGGAATGAGCGGCGGAGCGCGGACTGGGGCCTGATCTACACCAACACGGCCAGCCAGAAGCCGGAGCTGCGCACGGTGCGGGACTGGAAGGGTCCGCTCAAGGGAGAGTGGGCGCTGGTTCCGTGCCCTGGGGCGCCCACAACAGGCGCCCCTACAAATCAATCGGGGAAGCCCCCGGGCTGCTGGGTCAAGATCCTCGAGGTCCTGGAGAGCGATCCTCCGAGCGTCCGGATCTATTTCGCCGGGGAGCACCCGCTCCGCGCCTACCCGGCCGAGTTCGAGGCCGCGCTCCACCGCGACGGGCTGATCTGGCCCGGCCCTCCGGACAGCGACCTGCTGGAGGAGACCTGGGCGGGGCGGCCGGGGATCGACCTCGACACCTGGGTGGAGCAGGCGGAGCGCTTCTCGACCTTCTTCATGGATGCCACGCTCGCTGCGGCCCGCTACTCCGAGTGGGACCTGCTCATGGCGTACACACCGGTGATCGACGAGGCGGGCCATCAGCTCCTGCTCGTCGATCCACGCCAGCCCGGGTTCTCCCCCGAGCGCGCGGCCTCTTTCGATGCCGCGCGGCTGCGGGTCTGGCAATCGGTCGACCGCGAGCTGGCGCGTCTGCTCGCCGCCGTGGATTTACGTACGACGACGGTTCTGGTGGTGAGCGATCACGGCATGATGCCGGCCCACACAATGATCGATATCGACGCCCTGCTCCGGGATTGGGGGCTGCTGGCCCTCGAGGCAAACGGCACGACGCCCACCGCGGAGAGCCGCGCCGACTCGATCAGTGCGGGAGGCATGTGCCACATTTATCTACAGCCCGGCCAGCCCGCCACGGAGCGGCTGGTGGAGCAGATCCGCAAGGATCTCGCGGCCTGGTCCGACCGCAATGGCCACCCGATCATCCGTATGCTCACGCAGGCGGAGGCCGCGGAGATCGAGATGGATCACCCAAACAGCGGCGACCTGATTCTGATTACGGAGCCCGGCTACATTTTCCGCCACGAGGGAGACCCCGTGGCCGCCACGCCCCTCTACCCCACGGACACCTACGGCATGCACGGCTATCTAAATAATTACCCGGCCGTGCACGCCAGCTATCTCGCGATCGGGGCGGGAATCAAGAAGGGGAACGCCGGCACCTTCCGCAACACGGAGGTGGCCGGGAGGGTGGCGGAGTGGCTGGGGATCGAGAAGCCGAGGGAAAGGCCTTAGGCCCCTCGAAGATTTCAACCAACATCGGAGGTCTGAATGCGAAGAGTCACAGGTATTGGCGGCATCTTCATGAGCGCCAAGGATCCGAAGGCGCTATGCGATTGGTACAAGAAGCACCTCGGGATCGACGTTCAGGACTGGGGTGGAGCGGCCTTCGACTGGACTGACTCCGAAGGCAACCCGACCAAGGGAACTACGGCCTGGTCGATCGGTCCAGCAGACGGCAAGCACTTTGCTCCGAGCAAGTCGACCTTCATGGTCAACTATCGAGTCGAAGATCTGACAGCACTTCTCAAAGCACTGCGCGAGGAAGGTTGCAATGTGCTCGAGAAGACCGACGACTCGGAGTACGGGAAATTCGGATGGGTCATGGATCCAGAGGGCAACAAGGTTGAACTTTGGGAACCGCCACAAGGGCAATGAAGACCGTCAGCGCGAACGTTGGGCGGCTAAAGGCATGTTACATTTGATCATCAGGTGCCAGAGAGAAGGGGAGCTTGGCTTTGACCTTGCTGACGTCCTGAACGCTCTGGGGCCGCGGGTGGCGCGTTCCACGTGGGCGATTGAGGGCTTGAACTACGTCTCTCATGACGAGACTGACATTCCGGTGCTGCACGGTGGGGACGGGGCGAGGGTTCTGGGGACCGAGTTGCTTTCGAGTCTCCCGAACCTACTTCAAGTTATCGACGGTGAGTTTCGCGCGTTTGAGGCTGGCGGAGAGCCATGGGTGATCCTGAGAGCGGTCGATAGTTCTTGGTGGGAAGTCGTCTCCGAGGATCGCGCTGCGTTATCAGCCATCCGTGACCAGTTTCGCAATGTCGATGAGCAGGTTCGCCCCGTCGAAGATTGAGCGTGAAAAGAGAAATAGCATGAACGGCAATTCTATGAAGATGAACAGATTGATACCCATGCTGCCGGTCAAGAGCATGCCACTAAGCGTGGACTTTTACTGCGGTATGCTGGGTTTTGAGGTCGAGACGAGAAACGACGATTGGGGTTGGGCAATGCTTTGCTTCGACGAATGCCGTCTGATGGTGGATCAATCGATCAATGCGCACCCTGCCTCGCCTCGCGACTCGATCCTCTATTTATACCCCGATGATGTCGTCGAGTATCACAGGCAAGTTCGGGAGAACGGCCTGGCTGTGCCGGAGCTGAGCGTCACCTTCTACGGCCTCACGGAGTTCCGGATAAGCGATCCGGACGGAAATCGATGGTGGATCGGACAAAGCACGTCGACGGATGCCTGACCTCGCGTCAGGGCTCGACAATGTCACCCTTGAGCGAACCGACGGCTCCGAGGAGCTCCTGCCTCTCTGTGGCTCCGACCTTGAACTTGTCGAACGTGGAAGCCCTCACGTCATCACCTTGAGAAACAGCGCCTTCCCATCCCCTGGCCCATAGAAGTCATCCAGCTCCGCTGCCAGCTCATAGCCGCAGGCAAAGTAGAAGCGGCGAGTTCCGTCGTACTGGGCTCGCGTCGAGGTCTCGACATAGACGCGGGTGCGGCCGGCGGAGGCCATCCAATCCTCGGCATCTTTCAGAAGGGCGGCTCCGATCCCTTTTCCCTGGTGCCGGGGATCGACTACGATCCAGTAGAGATCGGCGGAAGCGAGGGTGCCCGGGATGGGACCCCAGCAGGCATAGCCGGCAACCTCCCCATCCGTCTCGGCAACCAGAAAGCGATAGTGGCTTGCCTCACCCTCGGACAGCCGATCATCGATCAACTCCAGAGCGACTGCGACCTCCTCCGCATTGAAGAACGCTGTCTCACAGATCAGCTTTTCCAGAGGAGCCCGGTCGCCGCTCTCCAGAGATCGGCGTACCGTTACGGGAGGGGGCGCCCCTCTCCCGGGGGAAGGGTGTGCGATGGGAGAGGGGACGGGGGTGAGGGGTTTCCGAGCCACCTCCAAGATCCGCCGAACCACCTCCCCCGGCGAAAGCCCCGCGATTCCCGCCGCCGCCATGAACCCTGCATTTGCCGCGAGGCACGGATTGGCGTTCACCTCCAACACGTGGGGAACGCCGTTCTCATCCAACCGGAAATCGATCCGGGCATAACCTCCGAGCCCGCACAGCCGCCAAGCCTTGAGAGCCATCTCCCGGACCTTGCCGAGAACAGGAATCTCCTCGGGGAAGCCGCGGACCGAGTGGATGTAGGCGAAGGAGCTTTCGTCCCACTTGGCGTCGTAGCCCAACACGCGGGACATCCCCTCGGGAAAGCCGTCATAAAGCATTTCGGCGATCGGGAGCACCTCAACGGTATCGCCGGCATGGCCGGCATGGCCGTTCGCCAGCAGGGAGACGTTGAATTCCCGGCCGGGGAGGAAGCGCTCCACGAGCACGGGTTGATCGGGGAAGCGGTGGGCGAGGCCGGCTCCGCGCTCCAAAGCGGCCTCGCGGGTGGCGCAGACCGGATCCCCCTCCAGTCCGATCGAGGCGTCCTCCCAGGCCGGTTTCAAGATCCAGGGGGGAGGCACGCGGTCGAGCAGCTCCGGCCGCTCGAGATCGAGACGGCCGCCGGGAGCGACAGCCACGCCCTCGGATGCGAGCAGCGCCCGGGTAGCGATCTTGTCCGTGGTCAGGGCGAGCGCCGCCGGAGAAGAGCCGGTGTAGGAGAGGCCCGCCAGCTCCAGGACCGCGGTGCTGTCCGTGTGGATGTAGGGACGGCCCGGCGGCGATTCGATCAGGTTGAAGATCAAGCTTCCCGGAAGCCCGCGAAAGATCTCCAGCGTCCGGCTGGGATCGACGGCGATCCGGGCAGAAGGGAGCCCGAGCTCGCCGAGCGCGGACTCGACGAGCTCCACCTGGGCCAGGACGTCGGAGGTGGAGGGGTCGTCCTCCTCACCGACCGGGTTGTGGGCGATTACGATCCGAATGAAGGACACCAGCTCAGAGACCCCAACGACGGCTGGCCGCGTCCACGATCGAGCCGAGCAGTTGATCGAAGGAGATGCCGGCCATGCCGGAGAGGATGGGCAGGTCCGAATAGACGGGATTGAGGCCGGGGAGAGGATTGATCTCCAGGAAGCACGGTTCGCCGTTCTCGTCGCAGCGCAGGTCCACGCGGCCGGCATCCCGGCAGGAAAGGGCGCGGTAGGCCGTGAGCGCCACTTCTCTCGCACGCATCCCGAGGGCGTCTCCGTCCAGGAGACGATATTCTGTCCGGGTCTCGAATTCCGCCTTGTTGAGCGCCGTGTAATCGGTGTCCGTCCCGTCCTTGAAGACGACCTCCATCACCCCCAGCACCCGCGCCTCATCGCCGTTGCCGACGATCCCCACCGTCACCTCGCGCCCGGGGAGATAGCGTTCCACGAGCACGGGCTGGCCAAAGGTCTTGAGCAGCGCGGCGCAGGTCTCGCGCAGCTCGCCCCGGCTGGAAATCCGGGAGCTGGCGTTGACCCCCTTCGAGCTGCCTTCGGCCGCGGGTTTCGCGAAGAGCGGCAGCTCGAGGGGCACGGTCTCCGCGTCCTCTTCCGTCTCCACGACGGCGAAGGGCGGCGTGGGCAGGCCGATGTCCCTCATCAGCCGCTTGGCGAGCGGCTTGTCGAGGGTCACGGCGCAGGTGAGCGGGTCCGAGAAGGTGTAGGGCTGTTCGAACATTTCGCAGACCGCGGGTACCTGCGCCTCGCGCGAGCGCCCGCGCACGCCTTCAGCGAAGTTGAAGACCAGGTCCCAGCGCTCGCCCGCGGCGAGACGGCGGGTCAGCTCAGTCCCCCGGCCGACCCGCTCGACTTCATGGCCGAGACCGCGGAGAGCCCCCGCGATCCCGGCGATGGTGACCTCTTCGTCGAACTCCATGACCTCGTGGGGCTCGAACCCCGCGGCCAGGTAGTCCGCTTTGAGGTCGTAGCAGAGTCCGATCCGCAACGGCCTCCTTCCGTTCGGCAATACCGTCATCGGTGCTCGACCGGATCGGGATAGTTGTACGTCTCACCCGACCAGTTGCGCAGCCTCACCTGTCCGTCCGTGTAGTCGAGGATCGTCCGGCTCTGGAGCGGGACCTTGCCGCCGCCGCCGGGCGCGTCCACCACGTAGGTGGGCACGGCGTAGCCGGTGGTATGGCCCCGGAGCTGATCCATCAGCTCCAATCCTTTTTCGATCGTGGTGCGCAGGTGGCCGGTGCCGACCACCGGGTCCGCCTGGTAGAGGTAGTAGGGCCGCACGCGCAGCTTGAGCAACCCATGGAAGAGGTCGCGCAGCTCCTCGACCGAGTCGTTGACTCCGCGCAGCAACACGGTCTGGCAGCCGAGCGGAATACCGCCGTCGGCGAGGCGGTCGCAGGCTTCGGCCACCTCGGGCGTCAGCTCGCGGGCGTGGCAGAAGTGCATCGAGAGCCAGGCGCGGTGCTTGCGGAGCACCTTGACCAGCTCGGGCGTGATGCGCTGCGGCAGAAACCCGGGGATGCGGGTGCCGAGGCGCACGAACTCGATGTGCGGAATGGCGCGCAACCGGCCGAGGAGCTGGTCGAGCGAGGCATCCGACATGAGCAGGGGATCGCCGCCGGAGATCAGCACGTCGCGGACCTCGGTGTGCTTTTCGAGATAGGCGAGAGCGGCGTCGACGCGGCGGCCCAGCGGCTCGAGCTCGCCCTGGCTGACCAGCCGGCTGCGGGTGCAGTACCGGCAATAGGCCGCGCAGGTGTCGAGCACGAGGAAGAGGACGCGGTCCGGGTAGCGGTGCACGAGCCCTTCGACCACCGTATCGTTGTCTTCGCCGCAGGGATCGGCCATGTCGTCCGGGCTGACGAGCAGCTCGGAGTCCTGGGGCACCACCTGCAGACGGAGCGGGCAGCCGGGATCGAGCGGATCGATCAGCGACGCGAAGTGTGGCGTGATCGCGACGGAGAACTTCTCGCTCGCCAGGATCAGGCCGCGGCGCTCCTGGTCCGTCAGCCGGAACACTTTCTCGAATTGATCGAGCCGAGTGAGCCGGTGACGCATCTGCCAGCGCCAGTCGTTCCAGTTTGCGGGCTCATAGCGCTCTCCGAACAGCGAGCAGATCGCGTCGCGCCGGTGAGCTTCGGTTTCGATCGAGGCAAAGGCCTCTCGCTTCATCTCGGTTTTCCTCCGTGAGGTAAAGCGGGGGTGAAACGGATGGACGGAGCGGTCCCGGGGGCCGTTTTATAAGGGACGGCCCGCCAGGATCGATCACCCGGCAGAAAAGCCCCGGAGGGCTCGGTGGTCATGATGGGGTTACGTTAGGCCTTGAGTACGGCACCGCTCACGAGGACCGTGCGCCAGCGCCGGGGCCGAAGTTAAAGGGGGTTGCACGCGAAAAGACAAACCACTGCCCGACGACCCGCGCCGGACAGCCAAAGGGGCCGCGATGTCAGGGGTACTCGGAGGTTGGTCGGGAGCCACGATCACGTCCACGATCTTTACGATAGCGGACTTCCATCTCATGTCAAGAGGGAATTTCAACGGATTTCAGGTGGTTGTGTCTCGGCTTCGGCGGGCCGGCTAGAATAGCCAGCCATGAGCGACCATCAGCCGACCATTTTCGACAAGATCCTGTCGGGAGAGATCCCGAGCTACAAGGTGTATGAGGACGAGCACGTCTTCGCGTTCCTCGACATCGGTCCGCTTTCGGACGGGCACACGCTGGTGATCCCCAAGGAGCGCAAGGCGCAGCTCCACCAGCTTTCGGACGAGTCGGCCGCGGCCATCGGCCGGGTGCTCCCCCGGCTCTGTCGCGCGGTGATGCGCGCCACCGGCGCCACGGCCTACAACATCCTCCAGAACAACGGTTCGGAGGCGCACCAGGTGGTGATGCACGTCCACTTCCACATCATCCCCAAGTTCGGGCAGGAGGGGCTGGGCATCGGCTGGCCGGCCCGGAAGCTTTCCGAATCGACCGCCCGCGACCTGCTGGATCGGATGCGCAAGGCGCTCGAAGGCTGATGCGGGGCGTCGAGATTGGTGCCTTCGGGCTGGACAACCTGGCCGTGGTGGAGCGCCCCGATCCGCGGCCGGGTTTCGGCCAAGTCCTCCTGCGGATGCGCGCCGCCTCGCTGAACTACCGCGACCTGCTGACCGTCCAGGGCAAGTACAACCCCAAGCTGAAGCTCCCTCTGATTCCCTGCTCGGACGGCATGGGCGAGGTCGTCGAGCTGGGGGAGGGCGTCACCCGCGTTCGGATCGGGGACCGGGTCTGCCCCATCTTCGCCCAGCAGTGGCTCGCCGGCGAGCCGACCCGCGAGAAGGCACGCTCCACGCTCGGAGGTCCGCTCGATGGCACCTTGGCCGAGCTGATGGCGGTGGATCAGGAGGGGCTCGTCAAGATCCCGGATCACCTCACGGACGAGGAGGCCTCGAGCCTGCCCTGCGCCGCCGTAACCGCCTGGAATGCCCTGATGGCCGGCGGGGTGAAGGCGGGGGACACGGTGCTGGTCCAGGGGACCGGCGGCGTCTCCCTCTTCGCCCTTCAGTTCGCAAAGGCCCTCGGAGCCCGGGTGATCGCTACGTCCAGCAGCGATCAGAAGCTTGTCCGGGTCCGGGAGATGGGAGCCGCCGAGGGGATCAACTACCGCGAGACGCCGGACTGGGGAGCCCGGGCCAAGGAGCTGACCGGAGGAGTGGGAGTCGATCTCGTGGTCGAGGTAGGCGGCGCGGGAACCCTGGACCAGTCGCTGCGGGCAGTCCGCTTCGGCGGAGCGATCAGCCTGATCGGCAATCTGGCCGGGATCGACGCCCAGGTCCGCCTGACTCTGATCTTCATGCAGCACGTTCGCATGCTGGGCATCTTCGTAGGCCACCGCGAGAGCTTCGAAGCCATGAACCGGGCGATCGCGGTCCACGGCCTCCGCCCGGTGGTCGATCGAGTCTTCCCGCTGGAGGAATCCCGCGCCGCGTTCCAGCTGATGGGGGCGGGGGGGCATTTCGGGAAGATCTGCATCCGGATCTGAGGGCTCTGGCGCGTCCGGCATCCCGTTGACGTATCCCTGAACAAGCGGCCATGAAGGGCCGCCTGGAACGTCAACAAGAAAAGGATGCCACTCATGCGATCAACTTTTCGCTTTCTGTTAGCAGCACTCGTCAGCTTCATACCCCTCGCCGCCATGGCGGCTCCTCCCGTTTCCGATTCCTTCGCCATCACCGGTGCCCGTGTCTTCGACGGCACCCAGGTGATCTCCGGTGCCACGGTCGTCGTGACCGGTGGCCGGATCTCCGCCGTGGGCACGGATGTCGTTCCGCCTGCGGGAATCCCTGTGATCGATGCGACCGGCTCGACCCTGCTCCCCGGCTTCATCGACGGCCATGCCCATGCCTGGAGCCGCGAGGAGCTGGAGCGGGCCATCGTGTTCGGCGTGACCACCGAGATGGACATGTGGTCGTCGCCTCACTTCGTGGCCAGCACGCGCCGCGAGCAGGAGCGCAACGGCGCTCCCTACCGCGCCGATCACTTCAGCGCGATCAATCCGGCCACCGTGGAGGAGGGCTATCCCTACAACTTCACGCCGCGCAAGATCGAACGGCCGACGCTGAGCAACCCCTGGGAAGCCGAGCCGTTCGTCGCGGATCTCGTCAGGGCCGGTGCCAACCATCTCAAGATCATGATGGAGGACGGGCACCTGAACGGTTTCCCCATGCCGATCCTTACCCGAGCGACCATTCAGGCGCTGACGCAGTCCGCTCACAATCATGGCATGCTGGCCGTGGCCCACGTCACGAAGAAGGAGCTCGCGGGATACCTGATCGAGGACGGTGTCGACGCGCTGGTCCACAGCTTCGTCGATGCGCCGGCGGACTCCGCTTTCGTCCAACTCGCGGTGAACCACGGGATCTTCATGGTCGGGACGCTGTCCGCCGAAGAGTCTTTCGTCACGACTGACGGAGGCGCTTCGTTGATTGCCGATCCGAACATCGGGCCGTATCTGACCGATCAGGAAAAAGAGTGGCTGCTCACGCCCGCTCCTCCTACCAACATGACCCCGCAGAACCTCGCGATCGCCATGGAGAACGTCCGCCTTCTGCACGATGCCGGGATTCCGATTCTTGCGGGCACGGACCAGCCGACCCACGGCATCAGCATCCATCGAGACTTCGAGTTGCTCGTTCAGGCGGGGCTCGATCCGATCGATGTGCTCAAGGGAGCGACCTCGAAGGCAGCCGCGGCCTTCGGCCTCGCGGACCGCGGCCGGATCGCGCCCGGCCTGCGCGCCGACCTCGTGCTGGTAGCAGGTGATCCGACGGCGGACATCAAGGCCACGCGAGCCATTCAAAGGGTCTGGAAGATCGGAGTCGAGATCGACCGCCCGCTCCCGTCAACCCATCCTCTTCATCTTCGCTGATTCGCGAGCGGCCCGGCGGCTTCTGCGCCGGGCCGCTACCCGAGATCCACCGCGATATTGCGCCACTTCCCCTGCTTGAAACGGATCACGCTCAGCGCGCAACGCGTAACGTGACCGATCAGGATTGCAATCCAGATGTCGATCGCATCCAGCTTGCCAGTCTGCTGGATCACGAAGCAGATGCCGAGAGGTATGAGGACCTGCGAGACGATCGAGATGTAGAGCGGGCTCCTGGTGTCTCCCGTCCCCTGCAACCCGCCCGTATACGTGAGCGCGACGGCGATGAAAAGACCCGAGACGCTCAGCACCCGAAGAAGCTGGACGCCGATCTCGACCACGGCTGGCTCGTTCATGCCGAAGATGGCGAGCAGTTGCCGCGGGAAGAACAGGAAGAAGAATCCAAGGAGTCCCGCGCCGGCCAATCCGAAGCGCGCCGCCACGTGCACCGCCGCTTCGGCCCGATCGGGGTGGCCCGCGCCGAGGTTTTGTCCGGCCACCGCCGCGGCCGCTCCCATCAGCCCGACCGAGGTCCACGTGATCAGCGAGAAGAGCTGGCTGTACGAGACGGCGAAAGCCGCCTGCGCCGCCGCGCTCTGGGCGAGCGAGCCGATGAACGCCATCATGAACACTCCGCCGACGTTCATCGCGATCCCTTGAATGCCGGTTGGCAGGCCGAACCGGAAAAGCGACCTGATGATCGTCCAATCCGGTCCGAAACCCTGGCCGCGCGGGAACGCCACGACCCACCCGCCGCGCCACAGCTTGATCAGGGCGTAACTCGAAACGATGCTGGAAGCGATCATCGTTCCCATCGCCGAGCCGGCGGTGCCGAACGCGGGGATCGGCCCCAGGCCGCGGATCAGGACGACGTTCAGCACGATGTTCAACACCGTCATGACAATGCCGAGGATCATCGGCGTCCGCGCGTCGCCCGCCGAGCGCAGCGCGCCGCCGAGCATGAAAAAGACGAGCATTCCGCCGCTGTAGAGGAACGCAATGCGGAGGAACGGCAGGGCTTCCGCTTTCACTTCGGGCGCGGCATTGACCAGGTCGAGCAGCGACGGCGAGAGGAAATACCCCAGCGGCGCCATGATCAGAAACGAGATTCCGATCGCCGTGAGGAACGCCTGATAGACCGTGCGGTTGACCTTGTCTTCCTCGCCGGCGCCGGCGAAGCGGGCGACGAGCACGCTCATGCCGGTGAACAGCGAGGTGATGAAGACGATGACGATGATGAAGATCTGCCAGGCCACGCCGATCGCGGCGTTGCCCTTGAAACCGACCAGGTGGCCGACGAGCACGTGATCGATGATGCCCTGGATCCCACCGATGATGTTGACGAGCATGGTGGGCCACGCGATCTTCCAGACCGCGGAGCGCAACGGCCCTTCGACGATGGACCTGTCGTAGCGTCCGGCCGCCTGAGGGTGAGCCTGAGGTTGAGAAGGAGGCGGTGCCGGAGCCGGATCGCTCATCTACCGGTGACGAGGGCGTGGATGTTGCCGTCCGGATCCTTGAACCAGGCGACCCTCATCTCCCCTGATACATGGACGTCGCCCTCCAGCCGGGTGTCCGGAAGGTCGTCGTAGTGCTCGAAGGAAATCCCCTTGGCCTTGAGAGCGTGGACCTCTTGATCGACGTCGCCGACGATCCAGGTCACGGCCGTGGCCTTGTTGGTCCCGGCGAATTGCGATTCATAGACGAGGAGCGCGGAATTCCCGCTCTTGTACCCGATCGTTCCGGGCTCGTCGGGACCGGCCGACTGCAGGCCGAGCTTGCCCCCGTAGAACTCCCTGGCTGCCTCGAGGTCCTTGACTCCGACTGTCGCGATGGCGTCCTTGTCTCCCAGCATGGGCCAACCCTCCTTCGGCCGGAATCATAGCGGATGTCAGATAGACTACGGCCATGGCTGAGCCCACGGCGAGCGCCGACCCGCGGACCGACCGGATCTTTCCGACCTTGACCACGGAGCAGATCGCCCGGATCTCGATGCACGGAAGCGTTCGCCCGATCCGGCGCGGCGAGATCCTCGTCGAGGCGGGGGACCATGCCGTGCCGTTCTTCGTGGTCACGGCTGGCAGGATCGAGATCGTCCGGCCTTCCGGGGAAAACGAGACGCTCGTCGTCCTCCACGAGCCCGGCCAGTTCACCGGCGAGGTCAACATGCTCTCCGGCCGGCGCTCGCTGGTGCGGGCGCGCGTGATCGAGCCGGGCGAGGTGATCGAGCTGGACCACGACAACCTGATGGCCCTCGTGCAGACCGATCCCGAGCTCAGCGAGATCCTCATGCGGGCCTTCATCCTGCGCCGGGTGGAACTCATCGCCTCGGGGGTCGGAGACGTCGTGCTCGTCGGCTCGGCTCATTGCGCAGGAACGCTGCGCGTCAAGGAGTTCCTGACGCGCAACGGCCATCCCTACACGTACATCGATCTCGACCGCGACACCGACGTCCAAGCCCTGCTGGACCGTTTCCAGGTCGGCGAGGGCGACATTCCCTTCCTGATCTGCCGCGGCGACCTGGTGCTCCGGCATCCGACCAACGAGCAGATCGCCGATTGCCTCGGCTTCAACGAGGCGATCGACCCGGCGCAACTCCGCGACGTGGTCATCATCGGCGCCGGACCTTCGGGTTTGGCGGCAGCCGTGTACGGCGCCTCGGAAGGGCTCGACGTCCTGGTGCTGGAGTCGAGCTCCCCAGGCGGCCAGGCGGGCGCGAGCTCCAAGATCGAGAACTATCTCGGCTTTCCGACCGGCATCTCGGGTCAGGAGCTGACGGCGCGAGCGTATACGCAGGCGCAGAAGTTCGGCGCCCAGTTGATGGTCGCGAAAGGCGCCCGGCGGCTCGCGTGCGTCAAGAGGCCGTACGCCGTCGAGATCGGCGACGGTCCGCGAATTCCGGCGCGCACCGTGATCATCGCGACGGGCGCCGAGTACCGCAGGCTGTCGTTGCCAAACCTGTCGCAGTTCGAAGGCGCCGGCATCTACTATGGTGCGACGTTCATCGAGGCGCAGTTGTGCGGCGGTGAAGAGGTGGTCGTGGTGGGCGGCGGCAACTCCGCCGGCCAGGCCGCGATCTTCCTCGCGCAGACGGCCCGGCGCGTGCACATGCTCGTCCGTTCCGGCGGTCTGGCGGAGACCATGTCGCGATACCTGATCCGGCGCATCGAGCAGAGCCCTTCCATCGTGCTGCGGACGCAGACGGAGCTCGTGGCTCTCGAAGGCGGCAATCGCGGCGATCATCTCGAGCGCGTGCGCTGGCAGGATCGCCGGACCGGGGAGATCGAAACCCACAACATCCGCCACGTCTTCGTCATGACAGGTGCCGCTCCCAGCACGAAATGGCTGGACGGTTGCATCGTGCTCGACGAAAAAGGTTTCATCAAGACGGGGCCGGACCTGTCGAAGGACGAGCTCGCCGAGGCGGGCTGGCCGCTCGCCAGGCCGCCGTACCTTCTCGAAACGAGCCTGCCCGGAGTGTTCGCGGTCGGCGACGTGAGGGGAGGCAATATCAAGCGCGTGGCCTCGGCTGTCGGCGAAGGATCGATTGCGGTCGCCTTCGTCCACCGGGTGCTCCAGGAGTAAGGAGAAGAGGATGCCAGACGGAGCCTGCACTCACATCGAGGAGATCACGAGCATCACCCATGCGAAACGCCGGGTCTGCGACGAATGCGTGAAGACCGGCTCTCAATGGGTCCATCTGCGGACGTGTCAGACGTGCGGCACGACGCTCTGCTGCGACAACTCGCCGAACCGCCACGCCACCAAACATGCGCGGGCCAGCGAGCATCCCGTGATCGCCTCGGCGGAGCCGGGCGAGCGCTGGCTGTACTGCTATCCCGACGACGCCTTTGCGGAGTATTGATCATGCCGATCCCGGAGCCCCACGAAGCCGCACCGTACTATTTCAAGTACATCGGCCAGGTCCACGGCGGCGACATCGTCGCCGTGCTCCACGGCCAGTTGGATGAAACTCTTGCTTTGCTGTCCGGCATCTCCGAGGAGAGATCCCTCCACCGCTACGCGCCGGACAAGTGGAGCCTCCGGCAGGTGATCAATCACGTCAACGACTGCGAGCGGCTGTTCCTGTTCCGCGCCTTCTGGTTCGCCCGCGGCTTCGACAACCCCCTGCCGAGCTTCGACGAGAAGATCAGCGCCGCCGCTGCCCGCGCCGATGACTTTTCATGGGCGAGCCATGTCGAAGATTTCAGGGCATCCCGCCTGTCGACTCTCGCCTTCTTCCGCAACCTGCCGGCCGAAGCCTGGATGCGAAGCGGCACGGCAAGCGGAATGCCCTTCACGGTCAACGCCCTGGCGTACCTCGCGGCCGGGCACCTCACGCACCACCTGACGATCATTCGCGAGCGGTATCTGTAATCGCCCCATAGCCCTCGTGGCTACTGCTGCTTGTCGGCCATCTGAGCCCGGAGCCGCTCCTCCTGCTCGCGGAGCTCGGGGGTGAGCTCGGCGCCGAAGTCCTCGGCCTCGAACACCGGCCGGATCTCGATCTCGGTCTCCTGGAAGGGGGCGCGCTTGAGCCATTCGACCGCCTCGTCCATGGACTTCACCTGCCACATCCAGAAGCCGGCGACGAGCTCCTTCGTCTCCGCGAAGGGACCGTCGATCACGGTCTTCTTGTCGCCGGAGAAGCGGACGCGCTTGGCCTTCGAGGTCGGGTGGAGCCCCTCGCCCGCGAGCATGATGCCGGCGTTCACCAGCTCTTCGTTGAACTTGCCCATGTCGGTCAGGAGCTGCTCGCTCGGCATGACACCCGCCTCGGAATCCTTGTCGGCCTTGACCAGAACCATGACTCGCATCGTCGTATCTCCTCTTGGTTTGTCAGTTTGGGAGCCTGACTTCCTGGCTCTGCTTATTCATCGAACGAGGGGCCGCGAAATCGACACGGAGCGTCAACTTCGCCTTTGCTGCCACCTAATACTTGAGCCCGGTGTCGCAGAGGATCGTGACGACGGTGGCTTCCGGAGGGAGGCTGCCGCTGGCGAGGAGCCGGGCCGCCGCGCAGACGTTGGCTCCAGACGAGAAGCCTACGTGCAGCCCTTCCCGGGTGGCGAGGAGCCGCCGCCACTCCGTCGCCTCCTCGTCGGAGACCGCGAGGAAGACATCCGCCAGAGCGGGGTCCCACTGGGGAGGGATGAGGGCGTACCCGGTCCCCTGGAGCCGGTGCTTCGGCTTGACCAGCGGCTTGCCCGCGAGAACCTCGGCCCCCGCGGGCTCCACGGCGGCGCAGAGGATTCCGGCGCGCCGTGATTTCAGGTATCGGGAGGTGCCCAGGAAGGTGCCGCCGGTGCCCACGATGGCCACGAAGGCGTCGAGCTGGCCGCCGAGGGCTTCCCAGATCTCCGGTCCGGTGCCCTCTTCGTGCGCCGCGAGGCAAGACGGATTGTTGAACTGATCGACGTAGAAAGCGCCCTGGCGCCCGGCCAGCTCGACGGCCACCTCGGTTGCGGCCTGGATGTCGGAACCGGTCACCTCCCCGGGCCTACCGTCCACTTGGGAGACGAGGACCACCTCCGCTCCGAGCGCTTCGAGCATCCGCGCCCTTTGAGGACTGTTACCCGCGGACATCGCCGCCGCGAACGGATGGCCGAGCACGCCGCAGACGACGGCAAGGCCGGAGCCCATGTTGCCGCTCGTCATCTCGATCACGGCCTGGCCCGGCGCCAGGCGGCCGGATTCGCGGGCATCGAGGATGACCCGAAGCGCGGCGCGGTCCTTCACGCTGCCTCCGGGCTGGAGGTGCTCGGCCTTGGCCAGGAGGCGCCCCGGGCCTGGATGGATCCGCCGCAGCTCCACGAGCGGTGTTCTACCGATCAGGTCCAGGGCGCTGGCGCGGACGCTCATCTCTCTCTGTTGCCCTTCAGTCGTTCAGGTCCTGGACTTCCCGGAAGCGCCGCGAGCGGACGATCTCGCCGACCACCTCGGCGACCCGGCCGTCGTTGAGGCGGTGCAGGTCCTCGTCCCACTCCTCCTCGTCGATCTCGTCCGAGCTCAGGTCGAGCAGGTTCTCGTAGAGGGCGATGAGGCGCTGCTGGTTGTTGACTCCCCGCTGGTAGATGCGGATGCGGCTCTCCTCGCTGCGCGACATCTCGTCGGCGATCTTGACCACGGTCCCGTGATCGCCGCGGGAGATGCGGTCGATATAGCCGCGGGCGCCCTGCTCGTCCAGGTCGCGCATCAGGATGCCCTTGTAGAGCGAGTTTGTGAGGTCGCGCTCCCAGGAGCCCGAGGGGCGTGAGGGAGACGCAGCCGGCGCGCTGCCCGCACCGCTGGAGCTCTCCGCGATGCGGAGGGTGATGCTGCCCTCCACCGAGCGGCTCGAAAGCCCGATGTCCTCCACGATCCGGTAGCCGATGCTCTCGGACCGTCCGCGCGAGCCGACGGCCTCGACCGTCGCATTGGCATTCTCGATGCTCGCGCGGGTGATGCGGACGCACCCGCCGTTGGGCGTGCCCTCCCAGTACTCGGTCTGCGGATAGAGGGTCCGGCCCCGTCCCTGCGCCGTCATGATCAGGCGCACCCGGTCGCCTTCCGACAGCGTGAAGCTGCCGCCGGGTTGGACCGTCCCGATGACCTCGTCCGTATCGAGATCCTTCACCTGGATCTGGACGGACTGAGCGGCCAGCGTAAGAGGGAAGAGCAATGCCAGAGCTGCCGCGCAGCTCCACGACCGAAATTTCGCCGTCACCGTGGGCCTCCTTGGGTTTGATCCCGGGTTGTTGGCCGTAGCATACACGACCGGTGAGACCCCTCGGAGCCACTCTGAACGGCTGAGAACGGCTCTGCTAGATTTTAGCAAGAGCTGGCAATTAGGCCGGGGGCTCCGTATAATCGACGCAGAGCGGGTGCGATCGGCAATCGGTCGTCCCGATTCGACGCGGCTTATCTTCCTAGGAGTACTCACAAGATGTTCCGCAAGTCGTTTCCGATCTATGCCGTTGCCGCTCTCGCGGCGAGCGTCCTTCTCCCTTCCCCCATCCGGGCCCAGCACAGGGCCAAGATGAACGCGGCCTGGGTGTACCTCGTTGACGCGCCTACGAGCTGCGATTACACCGTCACCAACGTCAATGTACAGGAGACCTGGCGGCCCCGGAACGAGCGCGGAGGGATGGAGCACACGACCACGCTCACTTTCCGGAGCACCAACTACGACCTTTGTGAGGAGCTCCTCACCTCGTACATCGAGGGGTCCGTGGAGATCCCGGCCAGCGCCTTCCGCCTCCAGGGGCTTAAGTCGGCCACCCTGCAAGTCGCGGTCGACTTCAGAGATGAGGTCGACGGAACAATCGTTCCGGTCATATTTGATATGGCTATGACCTGCATTGAAGGGAGCGAAGAGGGCAACAGTTCCGGTGGTTATTGCGTTTCGATGCCTTCGGGGAGCCTCCTGGTCAAGGGGAGGAACCTGGTGGACGCGCCTGAGCGCGATGGGCAGTTGACTCGCCAAACGGGTACCGTGTCACAAGGTTCGTGACTGCGTCCGAGATCCCTGGAAGCCATTCTGAGCGGATGGGAACGGCTTTCAGATCTTCAGAGCCGCTCTGAGATTCCAAGATTCGTTCTGAGGAAGCTGGAAGCCGTTCTGTGGCCCCAGGAATGACTCCGAGGTACTTCAGAACGGCTCTGAGCTTTTCAGAATGGCTCCGAAAGGGCTGGAGCGGCTCGGAGCCGGAGCCGCGGCTATTTGCCTCGCGCCATCTGAAATTTTCTTCACCTCCATCTCACCTTCTTCTCAGGAGCCATGCTCCGGTGGGTGATGGCGGAGGTTAGAGATGGCTGTAAAGCATGAAGGAAACAAAGCGCCCTACCTGTTTGACATTGAATGCAGGTGGTGTTGCGGCAAGGACTACGGAGTCATCTACTCGCGAAGCTTCGGAAGCTGCGTCGGCCTGGTTCTTTACAGTCCCAAGCACAAGATAGGCGTGGTCGCCCACTATTCGGGCAGCCTCGGTATGAAGGCCTCTCGCCAGAAGGTTGCGAACGACACTCAGGAAATACTGCGAGCAGTGTGCCCGATCAGTCCTGGGGTCTGGAAAGCGTGGGTTTTCGGAGGCACTAGCCTGTTTACCAAAAAGGAGGACCACGCAACGGCTACAGTTGAAACTATGACCAAGCCACTCATTGTGGCCATTCGCCAGGAATTGAAGTACAACAAATACTTTCCGATAAACCTGCCGCCGAATGCTCCGGGATATCAAGAGCCTGAAATGACGACCGAGTATGTTGGACATGCGGGTGTAGATCTCGACGTTGCCACCGGAAAGATCACCTGGTATCAGAGTTAGTCGAACCATGCCTAATGGCTGGTGCCTGATACCTCACCCCCTCTCCAAATGTCCGGAAGGAGATCCCTGCAATGTCCCTACGAGACAGGCTTCACCGCTTGGTCGACGACCTTCCCGAGAGCGAGATTGCGCGCGTCGAGAGCCTGATCCAGGAGTTGCAAGCGGCGGCTGAGCCGCTCGACGCCAACAGCCGTGACTACCGCTACATCCAGGCGCGGCGTACGCTCATCTACATCGAGCAGTCGATCAAGGCCGCCTTGGACCAGTTCAAGGCTCTCCCCAACGATGCCAGCACCTGGAAGGCCGTCGAGGCGGCGGTCTCGAGCATCCTGCAGGGCATCTGGTCACAGGGTGGGCTGATGGGTCCCGCGCGTGAAGCGTTCGTCGTGCAATGCAACCTGAGCAGCATCATGACGGAGCAGGACATCCGCGACGGTTACATGGTGGTACAGGTCCTCGTCAAGGTAAACGATCCCGCGGAGTTCATCGAACTGATCTTCAGGCAGAGGATGGAAGAGGCCGTCTGACAAGGATCAGTCATGATGTTCGAAGCCTCTGGAACCTCTTCCTCCGGGATCGCCATATGACCCTGGCTTCTGGATGACCTCCAAGGAATCACTAAGAACCGTCAACGAGCCCAGCACCATCTCATAGGCCTCGAGCTCGTTCTTTGTTGCTGCCGATCTCGCCTTCGACATCGCAACGGAAATGCTGATTTTAGATTTTGGGCCGGGATTCAAGTAGGAGACATACTCGTAGAAGGCACCTGGCTGAAAAAACAATTCAGAGAAGGTTCCGTACTGCGGATGCCGAACGTCGAGCTTGCCGAACTGAACTTTCGGGTACTCGCTTTTGTAGGAATCTCGATCGGCTTCTAGATCAGAAGCTGTATTCTCATCGACTTTGTCATTGACGCGCAATCGGATCGTAACCTCTGCCGACCTTGACTCTGCCGCTTCCGGGAAGAAGACGATGTTTGCGCCGTACTTCCGGGCCGCTTCGATGTCCCCTCTCCATCCCCACGGCTCCTTGACGGAAAAGGCAAACCCCTCGCCATAGACGAGCAGAGCATCTTTCCGCTCCTCCGTCCCCCCCACCGAAGCTCCGACTCCGGCCTTCTGCGCCTCGACCGGCCTCAGCGCCAGTGCCAAGACAAAAACGATGCAAGCAATCGCTCTCATAAGCGCTCCTTTGCTCCTCATACTACTCGTGCTCGTGGGCAGGCGGAATGCCTGGCCACATGATGAGCATGCCGTTCATCTAAGAAGGCTGTATGAAGCGGCGAAGAAGTTTTAATGCGATCTGGGCCCGGCACTGGCGATTTCCCGGGAAAACTGCCTCGCAACGGCGATCACCTGCTCGCCTGAGGCCCTTATGCCAAGACTGCCGCCCAGGTTACGCCTTCTCCTCCCCGGAATGTCTGGCACTTCCTCCGAACTGCACTTCGGCCCGGCGGGCGGTGCCCGGCACGAGCATCGGCACGCGGCGGCGGTAGCTCTCGTAGTCGGCGCCGTGATGCGCGAGGAGATCGCGCTCTTCGAGCTGGATGGCGACGAGGATGTACGCAGTGGTCATGATCGCAAAGACGAGATGAGCGGCGGTCATCGTCGGCGTCGACCAGAAGGCGAACAGCCAGCCGACATAGAGCGGATGCCGGACGAGCTTGTACGGCCCGGGCTCGACGAAGCTGAGCGGCCGGTAGGTCTCGCCGCGCAGAGCGAACCACACCTGCCGCAGCCCGAAGAGGTCGAAGTGGTTGATCAGGAACGTGGTGACTAGAACGAGCCCCCAGCCGAAAGCGAACAGCGCATAGGCGGCGACGCGGGCGAAGGTCGACTCGAAGCTCCAGATCACGCCGCCGAGCGGCTGCCACAGCACGAACATCGCGATCAGACAGAGACTCGAGGCCAGTACGTAGATCGGCCGCTCGAGGGGCGGGGCGACGACGCGAGTCCACATCCGCTTGAACGCGGGGCGCGCCATCACGCTGTGCTGGACGGCGAAGAGGGCGAGCAGGCCGAGGTCGATGGCGAGCGCCGGGGCGAAGGGCATCCGCGCCTCGCCGTCGAGCGTCGTCGGCACGAGAAAGCCGCCGACGAAGCCCAGGGCGTAGAGAAAGGTCGCCAGGAAGATCAGATACGAGAGGCAGCCGAAGGCGAAGATAGCGATGCGACGGATCATGTCGGTCTCTCCTTTCGAGAAGAAAGGATCTCCCGGCGCGGCGCGACGGCGCATCGGACAGATGTCCCGACTCGGCTACAATCGGTCCACGGGTCCCGGGACAGATGTCCCGGATCCCCTCGACCGAGGAGCCAACCGAGGAGGCAGAAACTGCTGAGCGAATCGCGAGCCCGCCAGGCCGTCCGTTACCTGCGCGCCACCGACGGTGTCCGGCTGGCATGGGCGGAGGTCGGCCGCGGGCCGACCCTGGTCAAGGCGGCCAACTGGATGACCCATCTGGAGCTGGAATGGGACAGTCCGGTGTGGCGGCATTGGCTCGATTTCTTCTCCTCCCACTTCCGCTTCGTGCGCTATGACGAGCGCGGCTGTGGAATGAGCGACTGGGAGGTGGGCAATCTCGGGCAGGAGCGCTGGACGGACGATCTCGAGTCGGTCGTCGAGGCGGCGGGCTGCCGGGAGCCGGTCGTGCTGCTCGGCATCTCGCAAGGAGGGGCGCCGGCGATCGAGTTCGCCGCCCGCCATCCGGAGCGGGTGAGCCACCTGGTGCTCTACGGTTGTTACAGCCAGGGCTGGATGAAGCGGGGCGACGAGAGCGACCGGCGGCGATATGAGGCGATGATCGAGCTGATCGAGCAGGGCTGGGGTGGCAGCAATCCGGTGTTCCGCCAGCTCTTCACCTCGCGGTTCATCCCGGGAGGCACCGACGAGCAGCTCGACTGGTTCAACGACCTCTGCCTGAAGACCACGTCGGCTCGGAACGCCGCGCGCTTTCTGGAGACACGGGGCCACGTCGACGTCCGCCAGCGGCTCGGCGACGTGCGGGTGCCGACGCTCGTCATCCACGCGCGCAACGATGAAGTCATTCCCCTCGACTCGGGCAAGATCCTGGCGTCGGAGATCCCCGGCGCGGAGTTCGTCGAGCTCGACAGCGCGAACCACGTCCTGCTCCGGGACGAGCCGGCCTGGCGGCGCTTCTGCGAGGCGGTGCTCGATTTCACCGGCGTCGCTCAGTCTCTAGAGGGGGCGGAGCGGGCGGCGGACGAATCCGCTTTCGCGGCGCTATCACCACGCGAGCGCGAGGTGCTCGGGCTGATCAGCGAGGGGTTCGCGAACGCCGAGATCGCCGAACGGCTGGGAATCAGCGACAAGACGGTTCGCAACCACGTCTCCAACCTCTTCGACAAGCTCGGCGTCTGGACACGCGCGCAGGCGATCGTCTTCGCGCGCGACCGCGGCTTCCGTCCGGACAGACCGCCAACCTTGCCGCTTTCGCCTTGAGCTCCGGCTCCATCCGGCAATTGGGGAGTAGCGAATGGATTGTGGCAGG
This sequence comes from Acidobacteriota bacterium, assembly GCA_034667225.1. Taxonomy (GTDB): domain Bacteria; phylum Acidobacteriota; class Thermoanaerobaculia; order Multivoradales; family UBA5704; genus DATMER01. Next base: position 249 of record JAXDKG010000048.1, on the reverse strand, counting down.
CGGCGAAAGCTCTGGGGAAGACGGCGATAGACTTCGGCGGGATGCCGATAAGCTTCGGCGAGCGCCGATAGCCTTTGGCCAGGCGGCAATAGGTTTCGGCGAGACGGCGATAGACTTCGGCGGGATGCCGATAAGCTTCGGCGAGCGCCGATGGCCTTTGGCCAGGCGGCAATAGGTTTCGGCGAGTCGCCAATAGACTTCGGCGGGACGCCGATAAGTTTCGGCGAGCGCCGATGGCCTTTGGGCAGG
>JAXDKG010000047.1:0-45868 GCA_034667225.1 Acidobacteriota bacterium | reverse complement strand
ACATTATTGGACTGTATTTGAATCCCCCAGCTCACGCGGCGGTCTTTTGTGTGGATGAGAAGACGGCGATCCAAGCGTTGGATCGGCTCGATCCGGTGCTGCCCTTTTCGCCAGGCCGTGCTGAACGACATGGCTTCGAGTACTACCGGCATGGCACCTTGTCTCTATATGCGGCGTTCGATACGCAGACTGGAGAAGTGTTGGGCAAGACAGCAGACCGCCACACTTCGGCCGAGTTCGTTGCTTTCCTGGCCGACATCGTTGCCCACCAGCCAGAAGGGCGCGAAATCCACGTCATCGTCGACAACCTCTCAGCCCATAAGACACAGAAGGTAAGGGATTTCTTGGCCACTCATCCCACAGTCCAAATGCACTACACGCCAACTTACTCTTCTTGGCTGAACCAGGTTGAACTCTGGTTCGCCAAGGTCGAGCGTCACGTTATTGCTCGCGGCGTCTTTACCTCGGTCAAAGATCTGGCTCGCAAACTGATGCGGTACATTCGCCGCTACAACAAAGCACCCAAACCCGTGAAATGGACCTACCGGAACGTGCACCACCGCATCAGTTCAGAATCAGCCGTTACAGGCCGCTAGTCCTCGGCTTTCTGCTGCTGGCCTTTGGTTTACTGAAGGCGGTCATGTCCTGGCCGTATGTGCCCATCTGGTATCACGTTATCTTTACGGCGCTTCTGATTCCAATGACGATTATGGGCGGTAAACTGAGAGCCCGCAGGGCGAATGAGCCTCTCCAGGCGGCATAAAGAGCGGAGGGCGCGGCTGCCGCCTGGGCGACGGCCGCGCCCGCTCGATCAGTCGATTACGAAGGTGACCTTGAGGTGAACCCGGTAGTTAACGATCTTGTCGCTCTTGATTTCTACTTGCTGGTCACTGACCCAGGCGCTTTTGATGTTCTTGACGGTCTTGCTGGCGCGCGTGATCCCTTCCTGGATTGCAGCTTCGAAGCCCTCGGGCGATTCAGCGCTGAGCTCGATGATCTTGGCAACGGACATGGTGTTCCCCTTTCTCGATTACGGACCTGCTGGACCCCCTTCTTATCCCACATTCCGCTCTGAGCCAAGGGCCAGCGACTACAATCGAGGCGCGGAGGTAACGATGAGACGAGTGCAAAACATGCTCGGCCTGCTGGCCGGCGCGATCCTGGTGCTGAGCAGCGCCGCCCACTCCATCCTCGGCTGGAAGCAGATGCAGAGCTCTCTCGCGGCCACGAACGCGCCTCCCGACCTCGTGCAGGGACTCAGGATCGGCTGGCTCTTCGGCGGGGTCGCCATCCTCACTTTCGGCTGCGTCGCTCTCGCGGTGTTCGCGAACGCCCTTCGCGGCCGGACGGTCTCGCTCCTCCCAACCGCGCTCATCGCGCTCGCCTACCTGTGGTTCGGAGCCTGGGCGCTCGTGACGAGCGGGAACCAGTTCTTCTATATCTTCATCGTTCCCGGCGCGATGCTCGCCATCGCTTCCATCCCCATGCGCAGTAAAGAAGGATGATCCGAGCCCGGCGCACCAGCAGCTCCGGGCTCGGGTCGTTACACTACGGCTGGTCATCCACTGGGACCGCGGCGGCCTTGCAGCAAATCTCCGCCCCAGGCTTAAGCAGGAAGCCGCGGTAGTTGCCGCCATTGAGCTTGCCGTAGCCGACGATCTGGCCCAGGTCGTTGATGCCGGTGGCCGCGGTGAGCACCCAGCCCGAACTCGCGGGGATCCGCGAGTTCAAGTCGATCATCGAGCCGCACTGCCACAGGAAGGCGTGATTGGCGCCGCCGGCGATCTGCGCCTGGCCGACGATCTGGCTGCGGTTGTTGACGGCATCGGCCAGGCTGGCGGTGCCGCCGAGCGAGCCCAGGGTCGCGACCTGCCAGACGCCCAACGCAGACTTCTGCCACTTCACGGCCACTCCCGAGAACGCTCCCGACTCTCCTACCACCAGGCCGGCGTCGTTGATGTCCCACGCATGGCTCATGCAGTGGCCGCTCACGGGAGCGAGATCGGTGACGGTCCAGCCCGTGCCCGGATCCTCCCACAAGGCGCCGCGCGGGTAGATGAAGGCGCCGCACGGCGCTCCGTGCGACCATCCGACGAGCTGCGTGTGATCGTTGAGGTCCTCGGCTACCCCTGCGGTCCCCGCGGTCGCAGTCGTCAGATCCACGAAGCTGGTGGCATCGCTCCAGTAGGTGGCGTGGGTACCATAGGTGTTCGTCACGAAATATCCGGCGATCTCGGTGAGGTTGTTGATCCCCCTCGACTCCCCTCCCAGAGTGGTCGTGAGCCCGAGGTCTTCCATGGCGCCGTTGCGGTAGACGGTCGGTCGCCCATAGATGTTCACGTCGTCCGCGAAACCGGAGACCTGGCCCACTTCGTTGATGTCGGTCCCCCAGGAATAGGTGCCGCCCGGCAGCAAACCGAGATCCTGCATCTGCCCCTTCTGCCAGAGAAAGGCGTGGCGGGTGAAACCGGGGCCGGGAACGAGAGGCACGTACGAATAGCCGGCCACCCGGCTCGAGTCGTTCACCGCGAAGGCGAACGTCTCATAGGTGCCGAGCGAGCCCAGGTCGGTGACGGTGTAGGTCTGGGCCCCGGCGCTCGAGGCACCGAGCAGGGAGATCAGTGCGAGCAGGGCGAGCATCCCTGCGGTGAAGGTACGCGGAATCATGGCGGCTCCTCCGGTCGAAAAGATGGGAAGGCAGGGAGAGGTCCGGATGACCTCCCCTCGCCAGAATGGGTGCGCGCCGGGAGCAAATGCGCGCGCTCCGCTCAGATGACGATGAAGCCGCGCCCGTCGGATGTGCTAATTTCTTTCCCCCATGGCCACGCCCTCCCCCACTTCCGCCGCCGTCCGCTGCCGTGGCCTCGTCAAGCGCTTTGACGACGTCGTGGCAGTCGCCGGGCTCGACCTCGAGATCGCGCGCGGCGAGTGCTTCGGCCTGCTGGGGCCGAACGGCGCGGGCAAGACCACGACCATCGAGATCCTGGAAGGACTGACCGAGCCGGACGAGGGCGAGGTCGAGGTGCTGGGCACGACCTGGCAGGGGGATGGCCGCAGGCTGCGCGAGAAGCTCGGTGTCTCGCTCCAGGAGACGCAGCTCAACGAAAAGCTGACCGTCGCCGAGACGCTGCGCCTGTTCCGCTCCTTCTACCGCGAGGGGCGCGATCCCGAGCAGGTCATGGCCGCGCTCGCCCTGGACGAGAAGCGCGACGCCCGCGTCGGCAAGCTCTCCGGCGGCCAGAAGCAACGCCTCGCCGTGGCCTGCGCCCTCGTCGGAGATCCCGAGCTGCTGTTCCTCGACGAGCCGACCACGGGCCTCGATCCGCAGAGCCGTCTGCAGCTCTGGCAGCAGGTCACCGCCTTTCGCGAGAAGGGCGGCACGGTGCTGCTCACCACTCATTACATGGACGAGGCCGAGCGCCTGTGCGACCGGATCGCGATCGTCGATCACGGCAAGGTCATCGCCCTCGGCACGCCGGCCGAGCTCATCCGCTCGCTGCAGGCCGCCGACGTGGTCGAGCTGCTCTCCGAGCCCATGCTCTCGGAAGAAGAGCTGCGGCGGCTCCCCGGCGTTTCGGACGTCCACCGGCGCGGCCCGAACTGGGCGCTCGCCGTCCACTCGGTCACCGAGAGCGTGCCGCCGTTGCTCGCCGCGGTCGAAAAAGCCGGCGCGCGGCTCACCCACCTCTCGACCCACCGCGCCACGCTCGAAGACCTGTTCGTCTCCCTCACCGGCCGGGAGCTGCGCGATGCCTGAGAATCCCAGACTGAATGCTCTGCGGGAGCTGACTTCCGCCCGGGTCAAGGAGTTCCTGCGCGAGCCCGAAGCGGTCTTCTGGGTATTCCTCTTCCCGGTGCTGCTCGCGATCGTGCTCGGCTTCGCCTTCCGCGAGAAGCCGCCGGACCGCATCCCGATCGGCGTCATATCCAGCCCGGCTTCCGGGAAAGCGATCACAGCGCTGTCGGGGTCGTCTGCCCTGCTGCCCAAGGCGTACGCCGCGGACGAAGGCCGCGACGCCCTGCGCACAGGCAAGATCTCGCTGCTCGTCGAGCCTGGTCCCCCGGTCGTCTTCCACCTGGACGAAACCCGTCCCGACTCGCGCATCGCGCGGCTCGCCGCGGACGACGCCCTGCAGCGCGCCGCCGGCCGGGCCGATCCGCTGCCCGTGCGCGACGAAAAAGTGACCGAAAAGGGCTCGCGCTACATCGACTTCCTGATCCCCGGCCTGCTCGGCATGAACCTGATGGGCACGGGCATCTGGAGCCTCGCCTTCTCGATCACTTCGGCGCGCAGCCGCCGGGTGCTCAAGCGACTGGTCGCCACCCCGATGCGGCGCGGCGACTACCTGCTGTCACAGATTCTGGGAAGGCTGGCCTTCCTGCTGCCCGAGATCCTGCTGCTCGCCGGCTTCGGCTGGTTCGCGTTCGACGTGCCCATGCGCGGATCGCTGCTCCTGTTCCTCGCCGTCTGCCTGCTGGGCACCATGTCCTTCTGCGGCCTGGGGCTCCTGATCGCCTCGCGGGTGCGCACCGTCGAAGGCGTGAGCGGCCTCGCCAACTTCGTCATGATGCCGATGTGGCTGGTCTCCGGGGTCTTCTTCTCCACCGAGCGGTTCCCGGACGCGATCCAGCCTCTGATCCGCTCCCTGCCCCTGACGGCGCTCAACGAGTCCCTGCGCGGGATCATGAACGAAGGGCAGGGCCTCGCGGAGATCGCGCCGCAAATGGCCATCATCGCCGCCTGGGGCCTGGTCAGCTTCGCGGTGGCGCTCAAGATCTTCCGCTGGAAGTAGTAAAGTCTCCCCCGCTGTACCCCAACGAGGGAGGAGAGACACACATGAGCGTCCTGTCGTTTCCCCGCATCTATTTCAACGGCTACATGCAGTGGAACGTCGATACGACCAACAACAACGACTACGTCCCGGTCTACGACGCCGCCGACGCCGCGCTCGACTGGGCGTACCTGGCGACCATGGAGCCGCCGATCACGCCGGCGAACTTCCAGCAGGCGTTCCGGCCCTGGGTGGTCAAGCCCACCAGCGACTCCTGCCCGCCGACCCAGCTTCCTCCCCCGAACCAGGACAACTGCAACGACGACCCCACCTGCCACATGGCGAGCCGCTGGAACTACTTCGGCAACCAGGGCGCTTCCTTCGTTCAGTACCAGAACTACGTCACGGTGACCACGGGCGGCGCCCTCGCCTGTGGACAGCCGGCCGCGCCCGACGATCCGCTCCTCAAGCAGCCGCTGACCATCAAGGGGCGGCTCGTGGACATCAACCCGATCTCCCCGTTCTGCAGCCAGATCTATTTCAGCACCATCAGTGCCGGCAGCTCCACGACGTTCATCGGCGGCCCGCAATATCAGCGGATGTACTCCCGCTCGTTCCTCGCGCCGCGCAACATTGCCTCGGACCTGATCATCGCTGGCGCCGTGGGCACGGTCTTTCAGACCACGATTCCAACGGCAACGGTCACCTCCGGCAACGCGGGCAATTCCGCGCTCCTCGCGGCCCTGCTGCAGGCGCTCCAGGCGCCCGGCGCGGCCGGGTTGATGCTGCGCTTCTCCGCCTACAACACGCTCTACTACCAGAATGGGATCTTGAACAGCACCACGCAGCAGCCGCGCACCTGTGACGAGCTCACGCAGATGTATCAGAACGGCGAGGTGTTCACGAACCCCGCCTACAGCCGGCTCGTCGGCGTAATCGGAGTCTGGAACGAAGGCGAGCTCGCCACGGCGCCGGGCGGGCGCATGCTGGTGCCCAACGCTCCTGCCACGCCGCTCTCGGCCTCGTCCCTCGCCAAGGTTGAAACGCCGAAGGTCCGGGTCGAAGGGCACGCCCGCGTCTACATCTCGACGGCTCCCACGGCCGTCGCGACAGTTTCCTCCGGTCAACCCCCGGTCCCCCTGCCGCTGGGCGCGATCCAGGCCGAGGTGAACGCCTCCGTCGGGGTCGTCTCCCTCGACTTCCTGAACGCCATCCCCGAGTACACCTCAGGCGGCACCAAGTTCGACTACGGCGACTTCGACCTCGGCGCGCAAATGCCGGACGGCACCTTCAACGTGATCGGGAGCTTCGGTTTCGATCAATACGATCAATCCGCCTATGAGGCGAACGGCGGCATCGTGGACGTCCCCTTCGCCACCGGGGTGACGGAGCAGGACGTGAGCCAATGGTGCGCCGATGGCCTTATCGCCCTGCGCAACCAGGGAACGGTCGTGTCGCTCGAAGCGCCGCTGACCGTGCAGACCGACGACCGCGGCGTCTACGTGGACGAGTGCCGGGTCCAGACGATCACGTTGCAGGTCCTCTACAAGGGAGCGCCGGCCCCGGCGGGCACGAAGGTGGCGCTCGCCCAGTACTATCCCTGGCCGCTCCTGGTGAGCACGGGGCAATGGGTGCTCTTCGGCACGCAGCCGCCGTCGGGAGGAGACGGACCGTTCTGCAACGTCACGCCGGCGCAGCCCTACCTGGCCCTCCCGGACGGCGATGTAACCACCGTGGGCGCGGACGGCACCGCCACGTTCCAGATCACCTCGCAGGCAGCAGGCTTCCCGCTCGTGGCCTATTACCCATACCTTGGGAACCAGACACAACCCACGCCGCAAGCGCAGGTGACCTTCGGCTTCACCAACTATCAGACCTTCACGATCGGGACGGCCTACTTCACCGCGGTGCGCGCGCTGCCGTTCGACAACGCTTTGGTCTCGCAATTCGTGGACTGCTGGAACGGCACGGGCTCGTACGCCGGCCAGCCCAAGTACAGCGAGAGCGCGGCCTGGCAGTTCATCTACAACAACATCTTCTACGTCTACGACATGCTCTATCCAGCCATGGACCAGATCATCCCGCTCGGCAATCAGCAGGCGGTGCAGACGAACATCGACGCGATCCTGGAGAGGATTTCGGAGGCGGTCGTAGACACGACGGGCTTCATGCCCGTGACACGCGAGATGTCCGCGGCCAAGCGGCTGATCCTGGAGGCCTGGGGAGGCCTGATCAATGCAGGCTTCCCGCAAAAGGACCTGCCGCCGATCGCGGTGCCCTGCGACTAGAGCCCGTCCCACCACGACGGGTCGGAGAGATCGCGCTGGAGGATCTCGCCGATCAGGGCGAGGGCGGTGGGGCCGGCCGCACCGAGGAGGCCGGCCAGGGCTTGCGGCGTCTGCGCCAGGTAGTGCTGCAGGTGCAGCGCCGCGGCCAGCTCCGGATCGAAGACGTCCAGGTCTCCCACCAGCCGGCCTCCCTGCTCCAGGGGAAACCGCCCGCCGCTCCGCTCCAGCAACCGGAAGCGCTGACCTGCGTGCAGCGCCGGCAGCGTGCCCGCGATCACCAGGGCGAGACCCCGGCTGGCGCACACCGCCTTGGGAGCGCGACCCTGCTCCGGGTCCTCCCACTCCCGGAACACCCCCCAACCTCCCGCCACCTTTACGACCTTCCACCTCGCCTGCATCTCGCATCCCGAGACCCACTCGGGCTCTTCCCGCTCCCGCAAAAGTTCCAGCACCTGGGATCGGAACGCGTTCGGCGGCAGGATCTGACTGGACATGGGCACCTCCTGAAGTGCCGCAAATTTAATCAGCGACAGGGACTTCTTGTCAAGATACGAGACCTGCAATCCTGCTTAACGAGATCCCGCGGCGTCTGCTGTACAATGCGAGGCCATGAAGGACAAGGACGTCATCCGCGTAGCCCAGATGCTCAAGGCCGCCGTGCGGTTCACGGGGGTCTCCCACCGCAAGATCGAGCGCGAGATGGGCCTGAGCACCGGCTACCTGAGCCGGATCCTCTCGGGCAAGGTGGAGCTTCGGATTCAACACGTGCTCGGCGTCTGCCGCGCCATCGGCCTGCCGCCCTCGGCCTTCTTCGAGGCCGCCTATCCCAGCCGCGAGCTCGATCCCGAGACCGCGCGGCTCGTGGCGGCGCTTCAGGAGCTGCTCCCTGCCGAGGACGCCGCTCCCCGCGCCAAGGCGCGCAAGGCCGGCCCCGCTCCTCGCCCGCCTGCCCGCAAGGCCGGCAAGCAGCCCGCGCAAACCGCCACCTCCCAGCTCCGCCGCCTCCTGGAAGCGGTCCTCCTCGAGATGCAGGAGCAGAACGAGGACGATCAGGAAGAGGCGTAACGCGTTGAAAAGGAAAAGGGGGACCCTTGCGGGCCCCCCTGTGGAATCAACAACCTGCGTGTGGCAGCGCTAGTCGGCTTTGGCTTCGGAAATGGCCGTGACTTCGGGCGTCGGCTGCTCCTCAACCTTGCGGCGGGTGATGCGCGGCAACGGGTCGAGCCCAAACTGCCGGAGCTGATCGTTGCGGAATCCGAGCTGCGCCCTCAGGTGCGCGGCGATGCGGGTTCGCAGCTCGGTACCGCGCCTCTCCAGATCCTGACGCTTTCCGATGGCTTCATGAAACTGCGCCCGGGCCGTCTCCTGCTGCAGCACGACGACCCGCGAGTCCGCGATGAGCGCCAGCAACTCGTTGTAGAGCGGCAATAAGAACGGCCACTCCACCAGCTTGGCCAGCAGACTGCTGACCAGCACGTCCCACGAATTGACCTTCCCACTGTACCCACTTCCCAGACCCATGACTGTCTCCTTTGACGAACGGTTTCTCTCTTCTGCGCGAGGCACACCCCCGCTGATTGCTTGACAGCATCGACCTCCACACAGCATGGCTTGGAGAGGTTTCGTCGACAAAGAGGAGAGTAATGCAGGACAGATTCGCTGTTAATAGGTAAGCGTAGACGGATTTCAAATCAGCGCTGGCCCTCAATGTAGAGACGCCCCGTGGGGCGTCTCGTCGCGGCAATAACCTTCAGGACATCACAGCCGCTCAGCGGGTTATCTGCTGTCTCCTGGATAAGGACGTGACACGTTCTCGTTGCTGTGACCATCAGGGAGACGCCCCACGGGGCGTCTCTACATTGGGGGGGTAGGTAGAGGGTAGGTGAGGGGGTCAGGCCGTGGGATCGAAGACAGCCGTGCTGTCGTGCTCGACGCGGCGGAGGAACTTCGCCGTGGTGCGGAGCAGCCTTAGCAGGTCGACGGTGGCGAGGCGCAGCTCCAGCGCCTTCCGCAGCACGAGCACCGAGAGCTGCCCCTGCTCGGGGATGTCCATCTCCTGGAAGACCGTCAACGCCTCGAAGGCCACGGTTTCCGTCTCGGCGATGCGCCCCTGCTCGAAATAGACGGCCGCCAGATCCAGGCTCGTGACCGCCGCGGTATAGGAGAGCCCCTCCTCCTGGAGACCTCTCCTCTCCGCCTCGAAGTCCCGCGCCGCTTCGCCGAGCTTGCCGAGGCCGACGTTGATGAGGCCCCAGAGGCCCCGCAACTTCAAACGGTCGATCGTCCCGCCGTGCCGCTCGTAGCGCCCGAGGTTGGACCAGAGCAGCAGACGTGCCTCCGCGTAGTGCTCCAGATCCACGAGAGCGAGAACCTCATTGTGTATAGCGTGGAAGTAGAGGACGGGATCGCGGTTCTCGTCCAGCATCTCCCGGCCACGACGGGTAAGATTCAAGGCTTCTCCACTCTCCCCGTGATAAGCCTTGAACAGACCCTTGCTGATGAGAGCACGGCCAGCCAAGTGGTGGTCGCCTCTCTTCAGGTGGATGTCGGCGATGATGTCGAGGATGTCGAAAGCCTCGTAGAAATGGCAGCGGTGCCCTTCGAGCGAGGCATGGATGTCCATGAGCCGGACCTCGAGCTCCTCGCTGCGCGAGCCACGGACGAGGTGGCGCAGGGCCTCGGCGAGGCTCTCCGCGGCGCGCTCGTAGTCGTTGGCCACGCGCTGGGCGTTGGCCAGCTCGCCCCAAGCGCGACAGCGGTGGTCCCAGACCTCGTGCTCTTCCAGCCCGCGGGAGTTGAGCTTCTCGGCAACCGCAGTGGCGGCGCGCGCCAGGGCGACCATGACGCGGGGGCTCTCCCGGCGCTGCTCCCAGCTTCGGTCGAGGAGGGCACGGAGGCCCTCCAGGCCCCGCAGGCGCGCCGGTCCGTGCAGGATGCCGAATGGCCCCTTGGTGTCGATCACCCGCAGAGCCTCCTGGTAGAGGTCCTTCTCCTGGTCGATCATTTGTTTCGTTCCGTGCGTCATTCTCTCACGGAAGAGCCCCCTCCCGAAAGTCCGCTCCGTCCGGTCTCTAGCCGTTCGGATCGATGCCATGCCCCTCGTCGGGTCCGGACTGCGGGGGCTGGCCGTTGCCCGTGGGGCCTTGAGGCGCGGGGGCCGAGTCCTGGGCCCAGACGGCGGACAAAAGCTCGGCCGCCCAGGTCAGAAGCCGGTCGCCGAATCCGAGGGGCTCGTCGGAGGGTGCGGGCAAGGCATGGACGGGGACAGCCAGGGCGGCGGCCAGGCATAGGACCGCGACTGTCCGTTTCAGCGTATGTGAAGACATTCTTCTCTTCCTCCTCGATCTCCGCGGGACGGTCCGGTGGCCGGGATGGTTTCCGCCGCCTGCGGGGCGCGACGTTGGGCGTCGTCTCTAGAACTCTAAGTGCCGCGAGGAGGTCAATTCAGGCTCGGCATGGAAAGTTCAAGAAGCGCGAGCGCCCGGCCTGGGGTAGAGTCACCCCGCACCTGCCTTGGAACCAAAGGGAGCGTTCATGAAACTGTCTCGCGAGGGGATCACGCTGTTCGACGGGGTCATCGCGGCATTTGCCGGCAAGATCATCAACCCGCCAGCACTCCAGATCGCACAGATGGAAGGGCTCGTGATGAAGTGGGACTACGAGGAGCCAGACAAGGTGCTCGCGCTTCATCTGAGAATAGGAGGCACTGTCAGCGATCCGATCTTGCGGATTCCCTTGACCGAGGACGAGGTTGAGCTCATCGAGGGTTACCGGGAGAAGGGCGGCTGGGGGTACTACGAGCTGAAAGCCGAGGAGGACGATGATCGAGCTGCCGTCCATGTGTCGTTCATGAATGCAAGCAATACCCCGGTGAGCCTGCTCTGGATCGTCGACAGGAATCATCGAACGAGGCTCAGAGACGCAATGGACGATTTCGCCGGTGAAGGCGAGTCGCTATTCGACGATTGACAGGCACACCCCCCACCTGCCGTACAATCTCAGACGAGGGCTTGCGCATGACCATGGACGACGTCGAAGAAGAAATCCGGCAGATGAAGTGGGACCTTCGGATCCTGAGCGACCAGGCGCACAGGATCGCCGATGCCCTGCCTGCCGAGGATCGGGAACGGCTCAGCGAAATCGCGGAGCGGATCACGGCAGCAACCCGGGACCTGCTCGCGGCGGTCAAGCCAGATGAAATCGAGAGCGAAGCCGAGGCCGTTGCACGCCTGCTCGACGGCATCGCCGTAGTTCAGTCACAGCTCAAACTCATCGCCCGCGAGTTGCACGAGGTGGCTGACGGCCTGATCCTTCATTGAGGGCGCTCGTCAACGCTCGTCGTCGTCCTCTTCCTCTTCCTCCTCGCTCGCCTTCGTCACCGTGAAGGTCGCCTGGATATCGCCCTTGTCCAGGCGGCGGACCGAGCCGAATCGGATCTCGTAACCCGCAAAGTCGAAGCTCGTCATCTGGTCGGGTTCCATGATCGCCTGGACGGTTGCCAGGTCTTTCTCCTCGCCCAGGCGCATCGCGATCGTGCCCTTGAACGTCGCCAGCGAACAGTCATCCGGAGCCAGGCAGCCGGAATCGTCCGACGCTGACCGGAGCGTGACCTCGAGACCCTCCGGCTCCACACGGCCCGTCTGCCCTACGGCGAGCACGAAAGGTACTTCCAACTCCGCCTCGACGGCGGGCTCCGCAGCAGACGCGGCGCTTCCTGCCGCGACCATAGCAAGGACCATCAGGACCTGCACCTGCCTGCCGTGTCTCATCGCTTGTCTCCTCCCAAAAGAGATCTCCTCCCCCTTAGACACCTCGGCGATCAATTCCGTTCCTCCCCGCTTCAACATTCGCCAGGCACTCAAGCCTTCTTCGGGTCCAAGGGCGCGAGCGCCAGGAATCGCTCGAAGGGTTGGAAGGCGGGGTCGCTGTGGAGGAGGGGGACGCCCGCCTGGATGCAGAAGGTGGCGATGAGGCAGTCCACCAGTCCGGGCACCGGGGCGCCTTCGGAGCGCAGCCGGCACTGGTGCTCGGCACACCTCAGCGTCAACTCGAGCCCGCCGAGGGGGTAGACGCGGAACCTCCGGAGCGCGCGGCGGGCTTCCTTCCATTGCGGATCGCCGCCGCCGCCGCTGCCGATACCGCTCAGCACCTCGCCCACGATCAGGTCGGCCGTCACCAGCCACTCGCGGCCGAGGGCGAGGTCGAGCCACTCCGTCTGCGCGGTGGCGCGTCCCTCGAAGTAGTCCATCCAGACGGAGGTGTCAACGAGGATCTGCACCGCCCTTGCCTTTCTTGGCGGTCTTGGCGGCCTTCGCGGCCGGTTCCGGCTCCGGGTCCTCCCACTGCATCATCCCCCGCAGCCGGCGCACGTCCTGCTGCTCGTTGAGCCGGATCAGGGCGCGCAGCCCCTCCTCCACCACGGCCTTCTTGGTGCGCAGGCCGGTGGCGCGCATGGCTTCGGCGATGAGCTTCTCGTCGAGGTCGACGTTGGTAGGCGGCATTCGGGATCTCCTGCGCAAGCCTAGCAAACCGCCGTTCTTCGCACAAGAAAAGAGAATTTTCGTACGAAGAAAGCCTTTGCGGGAGCTTTCAAGACCTTTCTTCGTACGAGAATTCTAAGTTTTCGTACGCCAATCCAAAGTTTTCGTACGAAAATTTGGTTTTCTCGCACAACGAAGAGCTTTTTTCGTACGAGAATTTCAAATTTTCGTACGAAAATTTGCTTTTCGCGGCCTTCAAAAGAGGATTTTCGTGCGAAAATTCCGGATTCTTGTGCGAGAAAGAAGGCTTACGATATGACATCGAATCCAGAAAGACCCCTCCTGACGCCATCGGAGAGGCTCGAGATCGTCGATCTGAGCCAGGAGATCTTCTCGGGCATGCCGGTCTTCCCCGGGCTTCCGGAAGTGGCGATCACCATGCACGTGTCGCATGAAGAGTGGGACGGCATTATCGATAGCGACGTCGTATCACCCGCAGTGAACCGGCTGGAGCTGGGCGAGCACACAGGCACTCACGTCGATGCCATCAACCACATGGCACGCCAGTACCGGGGACAGTCGATCGACACGATGCCTCTGACGATGTTCTATACAGAGGGCATCTGCCTGGACCTGTCTCACAAAGGTTTGCGGGACTTGATCGAGCCGGCCGATCTGGAGCGCGCCCTTTCCGAGGCGGACCTGGAGATCAGACAGGGGGATACCGTTCTGCTGTATACGGATCATTACCGGCGCGCCTTTGGGACGGACGATTGGCACAATGGACCAGGGGTCAGCGTTGACGCAGCCCACTGGCTGGGCCGGCAGAGGATCGCGGCTTTCGGCGTGGAGATGGCGTCACCAGGGGTGAGGCACGTTTCCAACAAGGAAGTCCATCATATTTGCGGGGAGCTGGGCTTCACGCATTACGAGAACATGGTCAATCTGCACCAGCTCATCGGCCGGGGGCGTTTCCGCTTCATCGGCCTGCCGCTCAGGATACGCGGAGGAACCGGCTCGCCCGTGCGGGCAGTCGCCGTCTTCGAAGGGTGAATGGATTGAGAGAAGCGAAACGTTTCCTGCAAGTACGCCACCCAATTGAGGATGCCAGGTTCTCAAGGAGGTTTGAGATGAAGAAGAAAGTCAGGAAGCTCGCTCTCAACCGCGAGACATTGCGCTCCCTGGAAGATGGTGGCCTGAGAGGCGTATTGGGTGCGGCCTCTCTCGCCCCGGGCTGCCAATCCCGGAGGTGTGGCAGCCAAGACACTTGCACCGCCTGGACCGATTGCATGTCGGTTGACACCTGCTATAACTGCCCACCGTGAGGTGATTGTCCGCGGGCCGGGGACCGCTGCTAGATTTTCGGATTCCCGGGCGGGATCGCAACCAGCAGGAGGCGGTCCCACTCCGGTTCGACCGGGGTGACGGCGGCCAGCAGGGCCAGACCGATACCGGCTGCGCCGGTCAGAAACCCGGGGTCCGCTTCCCAGCCCAGATTCATATCCGCGTCGGGCCGCCAGGCCTCGAAGCCGGCGATGCCGCCCTCCGGTTTGCGCATCTCGAGCCCTAGCCGGTACCAAAGGCGCGCGGCGTCCGCGAACAGGTCGCCGCCGCCGGCCTGGTAAATGCGGTTGTACAGGTGGGCAAGCCCAAAAGCGCCGTGGCACAGCCCGGCGTCGCGCACACCGGCGTCTCCAGGCTCGGCCCTGGCCGCCTGGGCTGCGATCTTCAAGGCTGCGCTCTCCCACTCCTCCACCCCGACGGCGCGGGCAGCATAGAGCAGGACCGCGGCGATCCCCGGGTCACCGTAGCACCAGGCCAGCCGGGAGGGCCGCGGCTCGATGTCAGGCCCGATCCAGGAGGGATAGCAGGCCCCTTTCGGCTCCGCGAGCTGCTGCGACAGAACCCAGCGCACCGCGCCTTCGAGCAGGGGGCGCGCCTGTTCTTCCCGAATGCCCAGGCGGCAGGCATCGGCGAGCAGGGCAATGATGCCAGGGACCCCGTGCGCCACCCCCAGGTTGTAATGCCCCTGGGGCGAGTGCTCGCGGTTGATGAGTGGCAGCATCTCGGGGGGAGTGAACCAGGTGACCTCCTGTCCATTCCTCTCGGCGCTCTCGTCCAGGCGGTCGACGATGGCTTCCAGGCAGCGCACGGCCGAGGGGCGGGGGAAGCGCTCCAGCGCGTAGACGCCGAAGCCGACGAGCCCGCTGATGAGGTCATAGTCGCCTGCCCAGGACTGGCGGCTCAGCGTCGTGAGGAGAGCCTGGTCGATCTCCTCGCCCATGTCTTCCTCTTCGACCTCTTCGGCGCCGCTCGCCTCTTGCTCCTCCTCCCCGAGCAGTTGGCCGAGGTGTTCCGCAGTCCAGGCGATGCCTGTGAAACCCGCGTAGAGCGTGGAGCGCATTGGGATGGTGGCGAGGGCCTCGACGACCTCCTCGAGAAGCTGTTCCGCCCGCGCGGCATGGTGCTCGGCTTCCGCGGCCATTCCGTTGGGAAGTCCCTTGGCGAGATAACCGTGAAAGACCGCCACGCCCGCCGTGCCGCCGCCGATGAAGACACCCGGGTTCTGCCTCTCATCGGCCGGCTCGCCGGGAGACCAGACTTCGAGGGCCTGCGCGATGGCGTTCACTGCCTCCCAGGCCTTGTCCGCGAGGTCCCCTTCCAATAGCGGGCGCCAGATTTTCGAACCCATGGTCAACCAGCTCCTCTGCGGAGAACCGCCTTGTCTGATGTGGGATGGACCCTGACGACCGAGCCGGGCTTGACCCGGCCCGTGGCATGGGCCGCAGGGTCGAGAATCGCGACCAGGATCACCATGCCCGAGGGAGGATCGACCTCCGGGGACACCTGCTCGATGACGGCCGGCAGGTCCGCTCCATCGAGCTCGACCAGCACGGGTTCTCCGGCGCTCAGGGACCGGGCTTGCTCCGGGGGAGCGGCGAAGCGCACGATCAGGCTCACTCCACTGATCAGGCGCACGATCGGCTGTCCGGGGCCGGCGAGCGCGCCCGGTTCCAGGTAGCGGCGCGCCACGGTGCCGTCGGCGGGGGCGCGCACCGCGGCCTTGGCGAGCTTGCCCCGCGCCTGGGCCACCCGCGCGCGCTGTTCCGAGGCCCGGGCCTGGGCGGCTTCCAGGCCGGCCTGCGCCATCTGCTTCTGGATCTCCGCCTGCCGCATCTCTTCCTCGGGATAGGCCTCGGGGAAGCTGAGCCGGCGCGACAGGCGACTGTCGGCATCGGCGAGCTCGAGCCTGCTCCTGGAAACTTCCGCTTCGACCGCGCGCAGGTTGGCCTCGGTCATCGTCACTTCCTGCTGGATCTCCGCCAGGCCGAGGACGGCGATGGTCTGCCCGCGCCGGACGGGCTGGCCCTCCCGCACGTGAATCTGCTCGATCCGGCCCGAAATCTCGGACGCCACGTCCACGCTCTGCCGGGGCAGGACGACGCCGAGGAAGCCCGCGTCCCGCTCGGGCGTGGCAGGGAGACGCGCAGCCGTTCCGGGGCGCGTCTCCGCGACCCCGCCCACCTCGCTCAGATGTGGAGCCCTCCCGCATCCGGTCGGGATGGTGAGGACGAGCACGATGCAGCAGAACACCAGAATTCGTAAAATACCTGTCACAGGCAAAGCATTATATAGAGGCGTGGTTGACCCGGGAGAGCGCCGACCTCTAGACTTTGCTGCTCTGGAGCATCCACGAAAGAAGACACCGATGGCGAGCGAGGCGGAACCACTGAGGCACTTTCCACGGGTTCCGGCCTCCGGAGCGCAGATCCTGCCTCTAGTGGTGCTCGCCGGATTTGGAGAGGCGGAGACGGCGGAGCTGCGCTCGCTCCTCGAAGACGACTGCCGGGTGGCGACAGCGCGCTCGCTGCCCGAGGCACGAACGGCGCTGCAGGGCAAAGAGGTGGCGGTCCTCTGCTTCGGGAGGCTCCTCTCCCCTCTCGAAGCGCGCGCCCTGCTCGAAGCGATGTCCGCTCAGGCCGGCAGCTACCCTCTCGTGCTGCTGACCGCCGCCGGCCCGGAGCCGGAGCTGTTCCAGGACCTGATCGACGAGGACCGGCTCTTCTATCTCAGCCAGGGGGAGCTGCCGCCTCGGGAGCTGTCCGAGCTCGTCCTTGGCGCACTCGCCCGTAGCCGATCGATCGTGAAGGAGCCGGTTCCGGCCGGGCTGCGCCAGACTCTCCAGGTAGCCCGGCGGGTCGCCGTCCAGCCCGACCTGGCGAGCGCCGGCGAGCTGCTGCAGCTCGCCGTGGAGGAAGCGGTCGAAACTGACCGTGCCTACTGCCTGCTCTACGATCCCACGCGCGAGGTGCTCTGGTCGCGCAATACCGGACTCGAAAGCGAGGAGCGGCACGAAAGCTCCGCGGTCGGGCTGGTCAGCTTCGTCGTGCACACGGGCCGCCCGGTCCGGGTCGAGCGGGCGACCGAGGACCCGCGCTACGAGCGCGAGGCCGACGATCCCCTGGGTGGACGTTGCGAGCACCTGCTGGCAGTGCCCGTCCGCGCGCAGGTACCCGGGGACGACCGGGTCCTCGCGGTGTTGAGCGCAGTCCGCGATCCCGGCAAGGATCCCTTCTCCCCCGCCGATGAGGCCGCGCTGGAGCTCCTCGCCGCGACGGTGGCCCCGTCCCTGGCGCAGCTCGATCTGGCGGCCAGGCTGGAGGGGGAGGGCCGGTTGCTCGACCGGGAGCTCCAGGAGCGGGCCACGGAGGTCTTCCGTGAGGAGGCCGTCGAGTACCACGTCGCGATGGGCTCGCGGGAGGGGGACTGGCTGCGCCTCTCCCCGCGCTGGACCAACGCGACGTTCTGGCTCTTGATTGCCCTGGTCGTGGCCTTCCTTACCTACTCCCTGGTGGGGACGGTCAATGAATATGCCACCGGCCCCGCGGTGGTGCGGCTCTCCGGACGCACGGAGGTGACGGCGAACCAGGAGGGCATCGTGACCGCGGTCGAGGTGCGGCCCGGCGACCGCGTGGCCGCCGGCCAGCCTCTCGTCCGCTTCCAGAGCGCCCGCGAGACCGCCGAGCTGCAGCGCATCGAGCGCGAGTGGGACCTGCAACTCATCGAGCACCTGCGCGACCTGTCGGCGCCAGGGCCGTCGCAGGTTCTGATCGGGCTTCAGGCCGAGCGCGACCTCGCCCGCTCCCGCGTCGAGGAGCGGGTGGTCAGGGCGCCTCGGGCGGGCCTGGTCCGCGACGTGCGCAGCCGGCTGAACCAGCACGTCGGCTCGGGCGACATCCTCCTGTCCTTGACCGGAGCGGTGTCCTCGGCTTCCCTGCCCATGTTGGTGGCCGTGCTTCCGGGCGAGCACCGGCCCCTTCTGCGGACCAGGATGCCCCTCATCCTCGAGCTGCGCGGCTACGGCCACGCTCCGCAGCGTCTCGCGATCACGGCGGTCGCCGAGGAGGTGGTCGATCCCGAGGAGGCGCGGCGCCTGCTCGGCCCGGAGATCGCCAGGGCCGTCCTCCTGAACGGCCCCGTCGTGCTCGTCGAGGCCCGCTTCCCGGACGTTGCCTTCGAGGCTGACGGCAAGCGCTACGAGCTCCATGACGGCATGTGGGGCACGGCCGAGGTGCGGGTGCGTTCCGAGCCGCTGCTCGCGGCCCTGGTGCCGGGCCTCCGCACCGTGCTGGAGCGCCTCCGTGGCTGAGCCGGCCCCGCCGATACCGAAGACCGGCAGTACCCCCACCGGGACTCACGCCCGCTTCCCGGCGCTGCGCCGGCTGGGCCTGGGCAGTCGGCGGCGGATCCCGGCCGTGCAGCAGACCACCTCCATGGACTGCGGCGCCGCCTGCCTCACCATGGTCCTGGGGTATTACGGCAGGCAGCTGCCCCTGGCGGAGGTGCGGAAGGTCACCGGCAGCGGCCGCGACGCGACCAACGCCGAGGCCCTGCTCGAGGCCGGACGCTGGTTCGGCCTGCGCGGCCGGGGCGTGCGCGCCGATACGGTCGAGGCCCTGGGCGCAATCGAGCCCGGCGCCATCCTGCATTGGCGTTTCAACCATTTCGTGGTCCTCGACCGCCTCAAGAGCGATGGCCTGCATATCGTCGACCCGGCCGGCGGCCGCCGCGTCGTCTCCCACCAGGAAGCCCGCCGGTCGTTCACCGGCGTCGCCCTCCTGTTCGAGCCGGCGGAGGGCTTCGCCCCGCTGGCAGCCGGCGCCCAGGGCCAGGGACTGCAGCGCTACCTCCAGCCGCTGCTCGCTCGCCGCGGTCCCGTCACCCGCGTGCTGGCGACGTCGGTGCTCGTCCAGCTCTTCGCTCTCGCCGTGCCGCTGCTGATCGGCGTGCTGGTCGACCGCGTGGTGCCCCAGCAGGACATCAGCCTGCTGACGGTGCTCGCTGCCGGCCTGGCCGGGCTGGTCGGCTTCAACTTCCTCGCCGTCCTGATCCGCGCCCACCTGCTGCTCGAGCTGCGCACGCGGCTCGACGCCCAGCTCACTCTCGACTTCGTGGACCACCTGGTGGGCCTGCCTTTCGCGTTTTTCCAGGAGCGCTCCGCGGGCGACCTGATCCTGCGCATGAACAGCAACGCCACGGTGCGGGAGATCCTGACCGCGGGCGCGCTCTCGACCGTGCTCGACGGCATCCTGGTGAGCCTCTACCTGGTCGTGCTGTTCGTCGCCAGCCCCAAGATGGGCCTGCTCGTCCTTGGCCTGGCGCTGCTGCGGATCGTGCTGCTGCTCGCCACCCGCCATCGCCAGAAGGAGCTGATGTCGCGCTCGCTCGAGACGCAGTCCTCCTCCCAGGCCTATCAGATCCAGATGCTCGCCGGCATGGAGACGCTCAAGGCGAGCGGTTCCGAGCACCGGGCGATCGAGCACTGGTCGAACCTGTTCGTCGATACCCTCAACGTTTCGCTCGCCCGCGGGCGGCTGAGCGCGATGGTGGATTCGCTGCTCGCCGGCCTGGGAATGATCTCGCCCATGGCGGTCCTGATCTACGGCGCCCGCCTGGTGTTCGCGGGCGAGCTCACCCTCGGCGAGATGCTGGCGTTGAACGCGCTGGCGGCAGGATTCCTCATGCCGCTGACGCAACTGGTCACGACGGCCTTCCAGTTCCAGCTTCTGGACAGCTACCTCGAGCGGATCGAGGACGTCATGCAGACTCCGCGCGAGCAGGAGCCTGGTGCTGGCCGCCCGGCCGCCCGGCTGCGCGGCGGCATCAAGCTGGAGCATGTGAGCTTCCGCTACGGGCCGGCATCCCCGCTGGTGGTGAGCGACGTCTCGGTCGACATCTCCCCGGGGAGCTTCGTCGCCGTGGTGGGCCGCTCCGGCGCCGGCAAGTCCACCCTGGCCAACCTGCTGGTCGGGCTCTATGAGCCGTCGGAGGGACGCATCCTGTTCGATGATCTGGACTTGACGGGGCTCAATCTGCAGTCGGTGCGCAGCCAGCTCGGAGTGGTGCCGCAGCACCCCTATCTTTTCGGCCAGTCGATCCGCGCCAACATCGCCCTGGCCGATCCAACGCTGCCCCTGGCCCGAGTGGTGGAAGCCGCCAGGCTCGCCCACATCCACGACGAGATCCTGGCCATGCCGCTCGCTTACGACACCCTTCTCGCCGACGGCGGCTCTTCGCTCTCGGGCGGCCAGCGCCAGCGGCTCGCCCTCGCCCGCGCGCTGGTCCGGCGGCCAGCGATCCTGCTCCTGGACGAAGCCACCAGCGCCCTGGACTCCATGACCGAGAGCGCCATTCAGCGCGAGCTGGCGCAGTTGCGCTCCACCCGCATCGTGGTGGCCCACCGGCTGAGCACGATCCGGGAGGCCGACCTGATCCTGGTCATGGACGGAGGAGGGATCGTCGAGCGCGGCACCCACGACGATCTGGTGGCCCGCGGCGGCTCCTACGCCGAGCTGGTCGCCCAACAGGTGAAGCGGCCCGCGGGGGTGCAGGCGTCATGACCTCGCCGCCCGGCGCTCCTGTCTTCGAGCCCTCCGGCTTCTTCGCCTTCCGCTCCCCCCTGCTCGCTTTTGACGAGATAGAGGCCTGGTCGGCGGGGCTCGAAGCCTGCTCGGCGCTCGACGACCCCGAGCGGCTCGAACAGGCGCTGGCGCGCGATCGCGCGCGGCTGCGGGCCTGGCTGCGGGAGGCCCTCGAACGGCCGGAGATCGCGGAGGCTCTGTTCCTCGCCTCCCCCTCGCTCTTCGATGCGCTCGCGGGCTGGCGCGCCGATCCCGACTCGCGCAAGGGAAAGCGGGCGGAGAACTCCATGGTGCGCTACCTGCAGCGCATGGCGACGCGGCCTACTCCGTTCGGCACCTTCTCGGGCTGCTCGCTGGGGACGCTCGATCCCGGCGGCCAATCGCCTACCTGCCTCCGGCTGGGCCCCCGGGAGAGCTACCAGCGGCACACCCGGCTCGACATGGACTACCTCTTCGCGCTCTGCGAGGACCTGGGGCAGGACGCGGCCGTGCGCCGGGAGCTGTCGTACCGGCCCAACACCAGCCTCTACCGCACCGCCGGCCGCCTGCGCTACGCCGAGGCGCGGCTCGACGGCCGCGACGGCAAGACTCGCTCCCATCACCTCGTGGCCCTGGAGCCGACCTCTTATCTGGAGGAAACCCTGGCGCGGGCCGCCGGCGGGGCGCAGCCGGCCGACCTGGCCGCGGCCCTGGTCGAGGGGGACCCCGACGGCGAGGTCACGATCGAGGACGCTGAAGAGTACGTGGGCGAGCTGATCCAGACCCAGATTCTGGTCTCCGACCTGACGCCCGGCGTGACCGGACCGGAGGCCATTTACGGCCTGGAGGAGCAGCTCGCGGCCCTGCCCTCGGGGCAGGCGGCGGCAGCGGCCCTGGCCGGCGCCCGCGTGACTCTCGCGGAGCTCGACGCGGCCGGGCTCGGCGCCTCTCCCGAGCGCTACCGCGCCGTCGCCGAAGCCCTGAAGGAGCTGCCCACCAGCGTCGAGCTCTCGCGGCTTTTCCAGGTGGATATGGTCAAGCCGGCCGACGCGGTGAATACTCCCGGCCTGCCGCCCACCGTGATCCAGGAGATGCAGCGCGGCATGGCTCTCCTCCACCGGCTGTTCGGACGCTCGCGCCAGGAAACCCTGGAACGCTTCCGCCAGGACTTCTCCGACCGCTACGGCGAAGGGCGCTGGGTGCCGCTCGCCGAGGCCCTGGACGAGGAGACCGGGATTGGCTTCGAACGCTCGGAAGGAGGAGAGGCCTCGCCGCTTCTCCAGGGACTGGCTCTGGGCCGCCCGCCCGCCGAGACCCCTGAGAACACCGTCCCCTGGGGCCCCCTGCAGGCATGGCAGCTCCGCAAGCTGGAGGAGACGCTGACCCGGGGAACCCAGGAGATCGAGCTGACCGAGAAGGACCTCGAAAAGCTTGGGCAGCGCGAGTCCATGCCGCTTCCCGACGCGGTGCAGGCCATGGCCGTGCTCGCCGCGGCTTCCGAGGAGGACGTCGACGAGGGACGCTTCCTGCTCCTGTGGAAGGGGGCAGGCGGGCCCTCGGGCGCCCGGCTGCTCGGCCGCTTCTGCCATGCCGACAGCGAGCTCGAAGCGCGCGTCCGGGAGCACCTCGAGGCCGAGGAGGCCGTGCGGCCCGACGCGGTGTTCGCCGAGATCGTCCACCTGCCCCAGGGGAGGATCGGCAACATCCTCTTGCGCCCCGTTCTCCGCGGCTACGAAATCCCCTTTCTGGGCCGGTCAGGGGCTCCTCCTGAGCGGCAGATCCCGCTCACCGACCTGATGGTCACCGTCTCCGACAAGCGCATCGTGCTGCGTTCCGAGCGGCTGGGGCGCGAGGTGATCCCGCGGCTGACCAGCGCCCACAACTTCTCTCTCGGCCTCGGGATCTATCGCTTTCTCTGCAGCCTGCAGGGCCAGGGGGTGCTCGGCGGTGTCGGCTGGAACTGGGGTCCGCTGGAAAGCGCTGCCTTCCTGCCGCGCGTGAAGAGCGGCCGTCTGGTGCTCGAGCGCGCCCGCTGGCGCTTGGCCGAGGAGGAGATCAAGACGCTCACTCGGGATTCGGGCGCAACACGCTTCGCCGCGGTCCAGCGCTGGCGGGCCGAGCGGCGGCTGCCGCGCCGGGTCCTCCTGGGCGACGGCGACAACGAGCTGCTGGTCGACTTCGACAATCTGCTCTCGGTGGAAGCCTGGCTGGACGTGATCGAGGGACGCCGGGACGCGCTCCTCTTCGAGCTCTTCCCGCGGCCCGAAGAGCTCTGCGCCCGCGGCCCGGAAGGGAGGTTCATCCACGAATTGGTGGTGCCCTTCGTGCGGGCGCGTTCCGAAGCGGCCGCTCGGCCGGCCAGCTCCAGGGTGACTGCAGACAAAGCCGTCCAGCGCTCGTTCCTTCCCGGCTCGGAATGGCTGTACGCCAAGCTCTATGTCGGCACTTCGACCGCCGATGCGATGCTCGGGGAGGTGGTCGGGCCGCTGGTGCGCGACGTCCAGTCCTCGGGGGCGGTGGACTCCTGGTTCTTCATTCGTTACGGCGACCCGCAATGGCACCTGCGCGTCCGTTTCCACGGCGCTCCGGAGAGGCTCGTGGCGGAGGTCTTGCCCGCGCTTGAGGCCGCGGTCACTCCCCTGCTCGCGGACGGCCGCCTCTGGCGCTTCCAGCTCGACACCTACGACCGCGAGGTCGAGCGCTACGGCGGTCCGGCCGGCATCGGCCTGTGCGAGCGCCTGTTCCACGCCGACAGCGAGGCGGCGCTGGCGATCGTCGAAATGTTGGAAGGCGACGAAGGCGCCGAGGCACGCTGGCGCCTGGCCCTGTACGGCACCGACCTGCTGCTCGGCGACCTCGGGCTCGACTCCGCGGGCAAACGCACGGTGCTCGGTCAGGTCCGTGAAGGCTTCTTCCGGGAGTTCGGGGGAGGCAAGCCGCTGCGCCTCCAGCTCGATCAGAAGCAGCGCACGCAGCGCCGCGCCCTGGAGGCCCTGCTCGACCCCGCCCGCGCCGATCAAAGCGACCTGTCCCCCGGGTTCGCCATTCTGAGGCGCCGCTCGGAGCACAACGCCCCGCTGATCGCCGAGCTCCGGCGCCTGGAGCAGGAGGGGCGCCTGACCTCACCCGTGGTGCAGATTGCGCCGAGCCTGGTTCACATGCTGATCAACCGGCTGATCCGCTCCTCACAACGAGCGCACGAATTGGTCCTCTACGATCTATTGGCAGGGATCTTCGAATCGCAGGCGGCCCGTGCGGCCAAGCGGCCGCCTGCGGTTTAGGTCACGGCGCTTTGCGCGGCGCGAGAATCTGATCCAGCAGCTCGGGCTTGGAATCGTCACGCTCCAGGTGCGGGTCCTTCATGCCTCCCTCGTAGGGGAAGGAAACCTGGGTGAAAAACTCCTGATTTTCGATCAGAAGAGTCAGCGTGGCGCCGGTCAGCTTCAAGGCGTCGTGCAGCACGTCCGTTGAGAAGCGGCGGCCGTTGACCGCGATCACTTTCATGCCGGGCGCAACGCCCGCCACGTAGGCGGGGCTGCCGGGGATGGCATCCTGCACCTCCCCCTCCGCATTGATCCGGAGGCCGATCGAAAACGCGGCATCGGTGAGCCCGGCCTCCCCGTCTTCCAGGTCTTTCAGATACTCGTTGCGCACGTCGTTGAAGACGAGCCGATAGCCGCCGCGCTCGACGCCACCGAGCGGGGCATGATCTCCGGTCGAGGTCACCCGGTCCATCAGGAACGTGCGCCAGTCGTAGGAATGGACCCCGTCGAGGGCCTTGATCACATCGTCCAAGGTATAGGTCTCGACCCTGGGAGGGCCGCCCGCTCCGCCGAGGAAGCTGCGGCAGAAGTCGTCGAGCGAGCGCCGGCCTTTGGTTTCCTGCCGGATGAGCGTGTCCACGTCGAGCCAGATGAGCCAGCCTTCGTTGTAGAAGTCCGTGCCGCGCCGGTAGGAGGCCCAGGCGTCGGGCGCGCCGTAGAGCAGTTGCGCGGCGACGCCGGTATCGGCGAGCGGCCGCCATGCGCGGCCAGGGCGGCGATCGAGCTCGGCGGCCACTCTCGCGAGGCGCTCGTGATACTGCGGCGCCGTCCACATTCCGCTGCGCGCCGCGAGCAGGTACCCGAGATACTGCGTCAAGCCCTCGTAGACCCAGAGCAGCTCGCCCTGCATGGGCTCCTGGTAGTTCGGCGTCGCGAGGCCCGTGGGGCGGCGGTGCTTGCCGTTCCAGGAGTGGACGTACTCGTGCGACAGGGTCGCGATCGACAGGCGGCGGAGGGTGTCGTCAACCAAAGCCCGCTCGGCCATGCGCGTGTCGTTGGACTGGTGATGCTCGAGGCCGAAGTGGGCCACGTGGTCGCTGAGCGTGAGGAGGAAGCGGTAGCGCTCGAAGTACCGGCCGCCGAACAGGGCGTCAGCCTCTACCACCAGCCGGCGGAGCTGCTCGGTCAGCTCAGGGGAAATGGCGAGCGCGGCGGCGCTGTCGGCCGCGATGTCGAGCTCGACGTTCCCGCCGGGGCCACCCAGCGGCACGACCCGGAAGTACTCGCCGGTCAGGACCGGCGAGTCGACGAGCTCGGTCAGGGAAACCGGCGCGAGCTCGATTCCCTCGGCAGACTCGCGGGTTGTGACCAGGGAAGTGCCGTACTTCCATCCGGCGGGCAGCCGCAGGCTGGGCTTGAACTTCACCTCGTCGGACTTGGCGCCCTGCGGATAGAGGAGCACCTGGTTCCAGGTCAGCATCGCCAGGTGAGGGGTTGCCGAGGCCGCGGAGCTGAAGCCCCTCGGCGTGCTGGGCGAGAGGAAATCGAAGGCGACTTCGACCGCGTCCGCCCCCGCAGGGACGTCGACGTGGAAGGCGTACATGTCGACCGGATCCCGCTGCCACGCGACAGGCTTGCCGCCGGCGGAGAATTGGAGGCCCACCAGGTCGGTGATCGGCCCGGTGGGTCCGTGCTCGCCGGGGAGCCACTTGGGATAGACGAGCGTCAGCGCCCCCGGAGAGGCCGGGAGCCGCATCTTCGCGTGCAGGAGCTTGCGCGCCACGTCCCTGGCGTCGAGGCTCAGCTCGATCGGTTGTGCATGCACTACGGGCGGGAGAAGGAAGACCAGCAGCAACAACAACAGAAGCGACTGTCGTCTCATGGGCGCCTCCTGAGCGGGCGCCAAGTCTACATCAACGGCCGGAGGTACAATCCGCAGCATGGACAATTCCTGGAAGGCCCTCCTCTGGTCGCAGCTCGGGGCCACGATCGACATGCTGGAGAACGCCGTGCTCGCCTGCCCCGACGAGCTTTGGAGCGACCGTTCGCAGCAGCCGGAGTACTGGTATCTCGTCTACCACACGCTGTTCTTCCTGGACCTCTACCTGTCCGGGACGTTGGAAGGATTCGCTCCCCCGGCTCCGTTCAACCTCGACGAGATCGACCCGGCGGGAATCCTCCCCGATCGGCCGTACACGAAGGACGAGATGCTCTCCTACCTGGAGCACGGCCGCCGCAAGGCACAGGAGACGCTCGCGGCCCTGACCGACGAGAAGTGCCGGCAACGCGCCAAGTTCGACTGGCTCGATGCCAACTTCGCGGAGCTGGTCCTCTACAGCATCCGCCACGTGCAGCATCATGCCGCGCAGCTCAACCTGATCCTCCGGCAGAAGACCGACTCGGCCCCCAGATGGGTCGCGAAGGCGAAGAGCTCGTGATCGATCTTCCCCGGGCACCACGGGCCCTCTACATCCTCGGACTGGCCGGCGTTGGCAAGAACCATGTCGGCGACCTGCTTGGCCGGCTCTGCGGTTATCACGTCTACCATGCCGACGAGGACCTCCCCGCGGAGATGCAGGAAGCCGTCCAGAGGAACGTGCTCTGGACCGAGGAGCAGGTGGACGGTTTCCACGCGATCATCCGCAAACGGACGCAGGAGCTGTTGCAGACTCATCCCAAGGTCGTCGTCACGCAGGCGACCTACTTTCAAAAGTATCGCGACCTCATGCGCGAGGCGGTCCCCGAGATCGAATTCCTGTGGGTGGTGGCGGATCATGAGGTGAACCTCCGCAGGATCCGGGAGAGGAAGGATTACGTTTCGGTCGAATATTTCGAAAGCACCCTCCACTACTTTGAAAAACCGCCGGAATCCACGAAAAAGATCGTCAACAACTCGGACGATTTCGAGATCATCCGGCAATTGATGGCATACTATGGCTGACACCATGAAGCTCGACCGCGCACTGATGGAGCAGCTCATGTTCGGCACCGGCCGCGTGCGCCGCTTTACGCAGGATTCCCCGGTGCTGCCCGACGTCTGGCTGGAGTATGCCAAGGGTCCGAGCGAGCGCCTCACCGGCGAGCCCGAGGAACCCGGCCCGTTCCCGCCGGTGAAGCTGCTGCTCACCCCCTTCCGGGAGAACCACGCCGGCGACATCCGGAGCGAGCTGCGCGAACGGCTGGCGGCCGAGAGGGGCAGTTCCGGGGACAAATCGGGGGACAAATCGGGGGAAATACCGCGCGTCATCTACAACCAGTCGACGGTGGCAGCCACGCTCTGCTTCGAGGATCTCGTCCGGGCCGTGCTCCCCATGACCGCCTTCTGGGAGCGTCTCCACAAGCAGTTCCGGATCGACGGCGTGAGCTCGGAGAGCACCCAGGAGAAACTTGCCGTCGCGGTCCAGGACCCGGAGCATCCGCTGCCCCTCCCCAGCGCCGAAAAGGACGCCCGGAAGCGGCGCCCGCCTCCGGCTCTCCTGTGGATGATCCGTGTCGTGGGCGCGCTGGCCCTCGTCCACCGGGGGGATTCGCTGCCGGCGGGGTTCTTCTCGCCCGAGGGTGTGGCCGGGGCCAGCACCGACGACTGGAAGGTCCTGGTCAAGGCCGTGGCGGATCTCATCGACGGCGTCACGCCGGGCAGCAAGAAGGCGCGCATCTATTCGATCAGCCTGAACCGTGAAGCCTCCCCGACGGTCTCGCGCTCGACGCTCGCGATCAAGGCGGATGCCGCGCGGCGCCTGTTCGAGATCTCGTGCGGCGAGCTTGCCTGGGCCGTGATCGACAGCGGCATCGACGCTAGCCATATTGCGTTCCGCCAGCGCAAGAAAAAGGACCTGTACAGTCAGAAACCTTTCGCAAACGACGAGGGCGGGTTGGAGAACTGCACCCGGATCGTCGAGACCTACGACTTCACGCAGATCGAGCTCCTCCTCGACCCCGATACGCCCGAGCTGCCCAAGCACCTGGCGAAGCGGCTCAAGGCGGGGACGAAACAGGCGAAGGAGCTGCGCGATCAGCTCAAGACGGTGAACCAGGCGCTGGCCTCGGGCCGCTCCATCGATTGGCAGTTGCTCGCGCCGCTGCTGCGCATCCCGCAGGACGAGGGAGAGGACAAGTACATCCCGCCGACCCACGATCATGGCACCCACGTGGCCGGCATCCTCGCGGGCAACTGGCTGAGCGCCGAGTCCGATGGCGACCTGGAGGAGGATCTCGTCGGCGTCTGCCCCGATCTGCGGCTCTACGACCTGCGCGTGCTCGACGGCAGCGGACGCGGCGACGAGTTCGCGGTCATGGCGGCGCTGCAGTTCGTCCGTCATCTCAATTCGACCAACGACTACGTGGCCGTGCACGGCGTGAACCTGAGCCTGTCGATCCCGCACGAAGTGTCGAATTACGCCTGCGGCCGCACGCCGGTATGCGAGGAGTGCGAGCGCGTGGTGGGCTCGGGCGTGGTGGTGGTGACCGCGGCCGGCAACCAGGGCTACGGCAAGCCGGCCGACGGGGCCGCGAGCGGGACCTACAACACCATCAGCATCACCGATCCGGGCAACGCCGACCTCGTCATCACCGTGGGGGCCACGCACCGCTACCGGCCGCACACGTACGGAGTGAGCTACTTTTCCAGCCGCGGTCCCACGGGCGACGGGCGCATCAAGCCCGACCTTGTGGCGCCGGGTGAAAAGATTACGGCGCCGCTTCCCGATGGCATGTTCGGCCTCAAGGACGGCACCAGCATGGCCGCTCCGCACGTGAGCGGTGCGGCGGCACTGCTCATGGCCAGGTACAACGAGCTGGTCGGCCGGCCGGCCCGCATCAAGCAGATCCTCTGCGACACCGCCACGGACCTCGGACGCGAGCGGTACTTCCAGGGGGCGGGGATGCTCGATACCCTCAGAGCCCTGCAATCCGTGTAAAGGAAGCCCATGCTGATCCTCGAAACCTTGCGCGCGAAGTATGGCGACGCCCTCCTCCTCCACTTCGGCACGAAAAAGGAACCGCGGCTCGCCGTGATCGACGGCGGTCCTCCCGGCGTGTACAACGACGCGCTGCAACCGCGGCTCGAAGCGATCCGCAAAGAGCGCAAGCTCGCCCAGAAAGAGCCGCTGGAGATCGAGCTGATGATGGTCAGCCACATCGACGAGGACCATATCGCCGGCATCCTGCAGCTCGTCCGGAAGCTGAAGGACCTCAAAGAGTCGAAGAAGCCGGTGCCGTGGGAGATCCGCCGCTTCTGGCACAACTCCTTCGACGACCTTCTCGGCAACGACGACGTGACGGTCGGCTCGGCGGCGTCGGTGATGAGCCCGGCCTCGATCGGCGACATGTTGCAGACCAAGGGCTCCCTGATCCTCGCCAGCGTCGGGCAGGGCCGCGAGCTCCGCAAGCTGCTCGATTTCCTGCAGCTCGACGGCAATCCGCCGTTCGATGGGCTGGTGAGGGCCGGGCACGGATCGATCAAGATCGGAAACCTGAAGCTCACCGTCGTGGCCCCGCTTGAAGAGAGCCTCCACGATCTCCAGGAGGAGTGGGACAAGGAGGTCAAGGCCATCCTGAAGCAGGAGAAGAAAAAGGCGGCCTTGGCGAAGGCCGCGGCCTATGTGGACGAGTCGGTCGCCAACCTCTCCAGCATCGTGGTGCTGGTCGAAGCGGACGGGAAACGCATACTCCTCACCGGCGACGGCCGCGGCGATCACACGATCCAGGGCCTCGAAAAAGCCGGCCTCCTGAAGAATGGCAAGATCAAGGTGGACGTCCTCAAGATGCCCCATCACGGCAGCATCCGGAACATCGATGCCAGCTACTTCGAGACGATCCAGGCCGATCACTACGTCATGTCGGCGGATGGCAAGTTCGACAATCCCGATCTGGCCACGCTGAAGATGCTCTCCAAGATGCGCCCCGACGACGACTTCACGATTCACCTGACCTATCCCACGGACGAGTTCAACGTCCCGGCGATCGGGAAAAAGATTGCCAGGTTCCTCAAGCAGGAGACGGCGGCCGGCCGCAAGTACAAGGTGGAGACGCGCAAGCCGGACGAGCTTTCATTCGAGATCAAGCTGTCCTGAGCAGGGGAAAACTTCCTTGTCCTTTAGATCCTTGGCGTCCTTTCCGGCACGTCACCTCGGGAACCTTCTCGCTTCTGCCGCCGTCCAAGCTGGGCATGATCCACCGGACCGCTGTTTCCCTGCTGCTCCTCGGGCTGCTGGGGTGCCCGGACCCGCCGGCCGTGGAGCCCTTGCGCATGCCCCATCCGCCGCAGCCTCCTGAGCTTCCGGGACCCGGGAGGGCTGACGCGCGCGGTTTCCGGCCTGAATGCACCGCGCTCATCCCGTACAAGCTGCAGCCACCGATCGTGCCACCCAAGGCCGTCGAATTGGTCTCTCCAAATTTCGGCCCGTTCGCGCGCCGGACGATGAGAATGACCGGCACGGTGATCCTCGAGGCGGTCATCGACGAATCGGGCCACACGTGCGACGTCCGCGTGTTGAAGGGACTCCACTCGGCGGTGCCGCCGCAAGCCTTCGCTGAGCCGATTCGGGAAGCGCTCCTGAAGTCTCGCTTCCGGCCCGCAACGTTCGGGGAAGTGCCCATCGCTGTTGTCTATCGTCTCACCGTCAAAATAGACCTCTGAGAGCCTGCCCTTTGGTACACTCCCGCCCGGAACAATGGGGAGACTGAACATGGAGTTCCAGGGCACCGAACGCTACTACCTCGACCCCGAGCTCGGGGCGATCGTCAACATGGCGCTGGTCATGGAGAAGCCGCTGCTCCTCACTGGCGAGGCCGGCACAGGCAAGACCCAGCTCGGCTTCGAGGTGGCCAAGGCCCTGGGCATGCCCCTCGAGGCGCTGCGCTGCAAGTCCACGATCAAGGGCGAGGAGGCCTGCTACGTCCAGGACACGGTGCTGCGCCTGAACGACGCGCGCTTCGGAACGACCACGACAGGCCGCAACGTCGACGACTTCTTCGACTACGTGATCTGGGGCCCCATCGGCCGGGCCTTCCGCAGCGACGAACGCGTCGTGCTCCTCCTCGACGAGATCGACAAGACCGAGTCGGACGTCCAGGACAACCTCCTCGACGTGATCGAGGATTGCCAGTTCACCATCCGCGAGGTCAACCAGACCATCCAGGCGCGCAAGCGGCCGTTCATCCTCATCACCTCGAACGCCAAGCGCGAACTCTCCGATCCCTTCCTGCGGCGCTGTTACTGCCATCACATCGCCTTCCCCACTCCGGAGCAGATGCGGGAGATCGTGAGGCTCCACTTCCCCGACCTTGAGAAGGGCTTCCTGGATGCGGCGCTCGGCATCTTCTACGAGCTGCGGCAGAAGGGCTTCGAGAAGCCGCCTGCCACGAGCGAGCTGCTCAACTGGCTGGGCGCGCTCCAGCACTCGAAGATCACGCCCGAGCGGCTGAACATTCCATACGTCGGCACCCTGCTAAAGCGTACCGAGGACATCCTCGCCTACCGCGGCGGCTCCAAGCGGCTCAAGGTGCACTGAGCGGCAACTGCGGAAGGATCTGAAAACGGCGGTTGCCCTTGGCACGGTAGACGTTGAAGTCTCGCTGATCGGTCGTAAATACCAGGTTGGTTCCCAGGTCTTCACCCAACACGACGAGCGTCGCGTCGGCGAAGTCCATGGGCAGGTCGTCATATTTCTTCAACAAGGTCTTACAGCGGCGAAGCGATGCAGGGCTCGAAGCGACCAGGGCCGCTCCTCCTGAAAGAAAGAACTCAAGGCACGCCTCGCGTCCGCCGGGTACCCGGCCCAGGAGGTGAGTCGCCTCCGTGAGGACGGCTTCCGTGCTCACGACCTGTCCCCGCCAAGTGGTGAAGAACTCCGTGAACTGCCGGTGAAGATTCTGGCTGCGGTCGAGCAGAGAGACGAGAGCTCCGGTGTCGAGCAGAAGCTCATTCGCCATGGTTCAAGGATTCGAGCAGATAGGACCGGTGGTTCTCCGCCAGGTCCGGGACTCCTGTCTCCAGCGAGCCGATCAGGTGACGGACACGGGCTTCAGGCGTCTTGTCCCCAGGGGTATTGAGGTTCAAGAATTGGGAGAGAGCCAGGCGGACGATCTCGGATCGCTTGCGCCGCATCCGGGTCGAAGCGGCTGCAAGGGCCCTGTTCATCTCTTCGGACAGGCGAATCGTGAGCTGGTCGGACATGGGTTGGTTCCTCGGAATCCAGTGCATTGCACTGCATTGCAAGAATACCACGAGCGGCGCCTCTGCTAGACTTCACCCATGCCCTTCACCGGGTTCCTCTACCGCCTGCGGGATTACGGAGTGCCGGTCAGCACGACCGACGCGATCGACTTCTACAAGGGAATGGAGCGGGGGCTGGCGCCCGATCTGGAGACGCTCTTCGTGTTCGCCCGGCTGTCGTTCGTGCGGCGGGTGGAGCACATGGACGCCTTCGAGCGGGCGTTCCTCTTCCACTTCTATGGCATCGACGTGCCGCGGGTGGCCGAAGGGGATCCGGAGCTGCTCAACACGTCGCAGTTCCGCGAGTGGCTCAAGCAGGCAATCCGCAACCGTGAGCTGCCGCCGCAGGCGCTCTGGACCATGTCTCCGGAAGAGCTGATGAAGCGCTTCTGGGAGACGCTCCGCAAGCAGATGGAGGCGCACCAGGGCGGCAGTAAGTGGATCGGCACCGGGGGCAACTCTCCGTTCGGCCATTCCGGCAATGCGAAGGGCGGCGTGCGCGTCGGCGGGCCCGGGGGCAACCGCTCCGCCCTGAAGGTGATCGGCGAGCGCCGTTACGTCGAGTACTCGGAGACCACGGCCCTGAGCGGCGCGAACCTCTCCCAGGCGCTGGCGTCGCTCAAGAAGCTCGCGCCCGCCGGCCCCCGCGACGAGCTCGACCTGGACGAGACCATCTATCAGAGCGCCAGGAACGGCGGCGAGATCGACCTCGTCTTCCGCCGCGGACTCCTCGACCGCATCGAAGTCGTGCTGCTGATCGACAACGGCGGCAGCTCCATGCTCCCCTTCGTCGATCACACCCGGCTGCTCTTTGCCAAGATGCGGGACCGCTTCAAGCGCTGCGACACGTACTTCTTCCACAACACGATCTACGGCGCCGTCTACAAGGATTTCCGTCGCCGCGATCCGCTGCCCACGCAGGTCCTGCTGCAGCGCAACCCGGATACGCGGCTGCTGTTCGTGGGCGACGCCTCCATGGCGCCGGAGGAGCTGATCTGGTCCCGCGGCGCCATCACCTGGGGAGACGAGGACGAGGAGGCGAGCCTGGTCTGGCTGCAGCGCCTGCGCGACCGGTTCCGCCATTCGGTGTGGCTCAACCCGATCCCCAAGGAGGATTGGAAGGGAGCCTACGGCGGCACCACGATCCGCCGCATCGGCGAGGTCTTTCAGATGGAGGACCTCACCCTGGGCGGGATCCGGCGCGCCGTCGAGCATCTGAACGGCGCCTGAGGCAAACTCGGGAGAAATAAAAAAAGGCTCCGTGGACTGCCGTCCGGCCGGAGCTTATAGAGGGTGGAGGGAGTTGGTTTCCGTCCTCATCTTGCATCTTAGGCGGCGAACCTTACAGCCAGCATTAAGGTGGGATCGCGCCGCTGCGGGCCAGGAGGGCCGCGGAGGCCTCCGCGAGCTCGCGCTCCAGACGGTCCAGGATCTCGCCGGCGCCGTCGAGCCTCCCCTCCTTGCCGCTCTCCTCCAGCTCGCTGCTCACCGAGGCCACCCGCAGCGCTCCGAGCTGGGCGCTGCCCCCCTTGAGGGTGTGGGCCACCAGCGTGAGCTCCTGCCGGTCGCCGCGCGCGAGCGCACCGCGCATCCGCTCCAGGCGCCGCGGCGCCTCCGCCACGAAGCTGTCCACGATGAGCTGCACGACGCTACACCCGCCGAGCCGCTCCAGCTCCAGCAGCCGTTCGAGGAAGACGGGGTCCAGCACCGGGTCCGGCTCCCCGGCGGGAGCGCTGACGGCGGCGGGCGGCTCGGCGCGCAGGAGCGCGGCGCGGAGGTTTTCCAGCAGGATCGGCTTGCTCAGGTGGTCCTCCATTCCGGCCGCCAGGCAGGCCTCCCGGTCGGTGCGCAGCACGTTGGCCGTGATGGCGATGATGTGGGGCCGCTGCCCGCGCGGCGGCTCGGCGGCGATCCGCCGGGCCGTTTCCAGACCATCCATCTCGGGCATCTGCACGTCCATCAGGATCACATCGTAGTCCTGGCGGCGGAGCGCGGCCAGCACCTCCAGGCCATTCGCCGCCAGGTCGGCTCTATAACCCAGGCGCTCCAGGAGAAGCAGCGCAACCTTCTGGTTCACGCAATTGTCCTCGGCCAGCAGGATTCGCAGGGGACGCATCCTCTCCTCAGGCCCTCTGATAGACATGCGGCTCCACTGCGTTTTCCTCCGACTGCCGGGAGACTATCCCCGGCATCGTCCTGCGTCAAACTCCGGTTTGTGGTAAAAATACCCGTGTAACGGAACAGACAAAGGGCTTATACTCCCAGGGTGATGAGGGAGGACCCAAGGTGAGCAAGACCATCGCTATCGCCGATCTCGAGATGAGACTCCAGGCCGTTCTGGACTCTGTCATCCAGGAGCACGTTCCATACGTGCTGACGCGTGGCAGCCACCCGGAGGCAGCCCTCGTCCCTTATGACGACTATCTCCGCTTTCAGCAACTCCAGGAGGAGGACATCCTTGAATGCTTTGATAGGACGCAGGAGCTCATGGCGAGGCTGAACGCCGACTTTTCTGACGAAGAGGTCGCCAGAGACGTCGCCGAAGCGCGGAGAGAGCGCTCTCGTTGATTCGGGCAATCATCGACACCAACATCCTGGTCCGTGCCTCCATCCGTCCTCAGGGGACCCTTGCGTCCTTCCTTTCTGAGCTCAGGGATGGTAAGTACCACCTGTTCTATTCGGACACGTTGCTGAAAGAGTTCATCGATGTCCTCGGCCGCCCCCGGCTCCGCACCAAGTACCAGATCGGCGAGGAACGCATAAGAGCCCTGCTGGATCTCATCCTCCTTCGGGGTGAGCTCGTCGTGCCCACCCGAAAGATCGACGCCTGCCGTGACTCGGATGACAACGCCGTGCTCGGAGCGGCGGTCTCCGCCGAGGCCGACATCATCGTCAGCGGCGATGAGGATCTGCTCGTGCTACATCCCTTCGAAGGGATTCCGATCGTCGGGCCGGCGGAGTTCCTGGCTCGGCTCCGAGAGCCATGACCCGCAAAGACAAGGCGCGCCGCATCCAGGAGATCCTCGAAGGGCTCTATCCCAGAGTGGACATCCCGCTCGACCATGCGGACCCGTTCACGCTGCTCGTGGCGGTGGTGCTCTCGGCGCAGACCACGGACAAGCTGGTCAACCAGGTGACGCCGGACCTGTTCGCCCGTGCTTCGAATGCCGAGCAGATGGCGGCTCTGCCGGTCGAAGAGATCCAGCACCGGATCCGGCGGATCGGCCTAACCGCGGGCAAGGCGAAGAACCTGAAGCGGCTTTCGGAGATCCTCGTCGCCGAGCACGGCGGTCGGGTACCGCACACGTTCGCGGAGTTGGAGGCGCTGCCCGGGGTAGGTCATAAGACGGCGTCGGTGGTGCTCAACCAGGCGTTCGGCCTTGCGGCTTTTCCGGTGGACACGCACATCCACCGCCTGGCCGCCCGCTGGGGGCTGTCGACCGGCCGGAACGTGGAGCAGACCGAGCGCGATCTCAAGCGCGTCTTCCCCGAGGAGAGCTGGGGCAAGGTCCACCTGCAGATCATCTACTTCGGCCGCGAGCACTGCCCTGCCCTGTACCACGATCTCGACGCCTGCCCCATCTGCTCCTGGGCGGCGTCCGGGAAGAGGAAGAGGGCGGAGCAAGTAAGGAATCGGGGGCTGCGGCGGCGCGGCTCCCTTCCGGAGGCGGGTTGACGTACAATCGCACTCGTTAAAGAGGAGGTGTGGGATGCGATTCCTGGAACGCTACACCGATTTGATTTACGCTCTCTTCCGCATCATGTTCGGCCTGCTTTTCGCCTCGCACGGCGCCCAGAAGCTCTTCGGCATGTTCGGCGGCATCGACGGCAAGGGCGGGCCGCTGCCCTCCAGCGCCGGGCTGCCGTACATCGCGGGCTGGATCGAGCTCGTGACCGGCCTGCTGATCGCGATCGGCCTGTTCACGGGCATCGCCGCCTTCCTCGCCAGCGGCACGATGGCGGTCGCCTACTTCATGGCCCATGCGAAGGGCGGCTTCTGGCCATCCGTGAACGGGGGCGAGCCGGCGGTGCTCTACTGCTTCGCGTTCCTCTACATGGCGGCCCGGGGGTCCGGGCGCTTCAGCGTCGACGGCATGAGGAAGCCAGTCCCAGGCCCTGCCCCATCCGTTCGACGATGATTTCCGAGCAGCCCGGGTTCCTCTACC
Organism: Acidobacteriota bacterium; assembly: GCA_034667225.1. GTDB lineage: Bacteria > Acidobacteriota > Thermoanaerobaculia > Multivoradales > UBA5704 > DATMER01. Next base: position 9,783 of record JAXDKG010000047.1, on the reverse strand, counting down.
TGCCGGTGGATCTTGTCCACCGGCAGAGCACGAGGTGCGTCGGGAGATAGAGCAGCAGCGGGTATAGCAAGCACAGCGCCAGGAGGTAGAGCGGCGGCGGGAGCAGTTCCTGCGCCCTTCCGAAAGGTTTCCAGACCCAGTTGATATTCCGGTCCGGCGCCACGAGCAGCCACGTCGCAGGCAGCAGGATCCAGGTGATCGCGGTCTGGAGCCGCCAGCCCCGCCGGTCGTAGCCGAGACGCTTGACCGCCCAGAGCAGCAGCGGCGGCATGGCCACGTGGAAGAGCGAGAAGAGGCGCAGGTAGAGCGGCTTGGCCTCGTCGAACATGTACTCGGTGCCGCCGATCAGGTGGCAGCCCAGAATCAGCCTGCCGAAGTAGTCGCCGGCCCAGAGGATCTGCACGAAGAGCACGCCCACGGCCTGTGCGGATATCAGCAGCGGGCTCTCCATCCAGAGCGCCAGCCCGATCAGGAAGTTGGCCACGTCGCACAGCCAGAGGAAGTTCGTCGGGCCGGCGTGCACCCAATAGATCGGGATCCACACCGCCATCCAGGCGGCGTAGATCAGCTTGACGGAGAGCGGGATGCGGCGCATCCGTCAGAACGGTTGGACCGCTTCTTTCAGACGCGTCACGGCCTTGCCCTGGACGGCCGACATGCCGCCGATCCCTTCGATCTCGATGCGGCCGAAGCGCCGCTTGCGCAGGAGGCGTCCGAAGAACCAGACCACCTGCTGCCAGACGACGCGCCGGGTCATGAACTTGGCAACCTTGAACGCTTCCCAGTTGAGCTTGTCGTGCACCAGGCCCGTCTCGCGGTTGTCGCCCGCGCTCAGGAAGGAGACGGCGCTCCACCAGACGCGCTCACGGTAGTACTTGAGCCCGAGGCCAGTGAGCCGCTCGTCCCAGTTGCCGAAGAACCGGCTTAGGATCATCATGCCGCCGCCGTAGTCCCGGGTCAGCACTTCCTGAATGCGCGGCGTGCAGCGCACCAGGATGTTGTTGACCTGATCGTGATCGAACTTGCGCCGCGGCAGCAGCAGGTGCTTCTCCTGATCCCCATGCTCCTGGAGGTTCAGGGCGATGCCGTAGGCGAGGTCGTAGTTGATGTGAGCGTTCAAACCCAGGATCAGGTCCTGGAGCACGGTCGAGGACTTCTCCACCGCCATCTTGTGCGCGAGCTTCCAGGACTTCTCGGACTCGGGAGGACGCTCTTCCGTGGTCAGCGACTGAAAGTACAGGCTGGAGAACTTGCCGGCCAGCTTCGCCACCCAGGCGGGATCGAAAAAGATCTGCTCCTTGTAATCGCCGAGCTGATGGATGGCGGCGTGCACTTCCAGGGTGATGATGTAATAGGCCCGAAGAAAGACCGCCCGGTAGTCGTTGCAAGCGTGGTAGTACTCCAGCGCCTTGCGCAGGCACGGGATGGCCTCGTCGATGTTCTTCGGCCGCTGCTGGACGATCTCCTGCCAGTCGCTCATGGTCGGATCTCCGGGATGCTCGTGCCGGCAGTTTACCGCACGTCTCACAAGGAGTTACGTAAACCGCTAGAGTATGGCGCCAATGACCGGACACTGCATCGTCTGCGGATTGGGAGACGTCGGATACCGGGTGGTCGAGCTGCTCCACCGCCTGGGCGAAGAGGTCGTGGTCGTCACGCTCCAGGCGCGGGATGAGCGGCGGCGGATCGCGGAATCCCTCGGCGTCCGGATCATGATCGGCGACGCCCGGGTCGACCAGGTCCTCGAAGAGGCCGGGCTCGCTACGGCCAAGCTGCTCATCGCCGCCACTGACCTGGACCTGGTCAACATCGAGGCCGCCCTGGACGCCCGGCGCATGCGGCCGGACATGCCGGTTGTGATCCGCCTCTTCGATCAGGGCCTGGCCCGCCAGCTCGAGGGCACGTTCGACCTCCAGCGGGCGCTCGGCATGTCCACCCTGGCAGCCCCCAGCTTCGCCGCCGCCGCCCTCGGAGAGGCGGTGCTCGGAACCTTCTCCTTCCAGGGCACCTCGTTCGTCGTGGGCCGAGCCAGCGGCGGCCCTCCCCCGGGCCTGACCCCGCTGACGGACGACCTGCTGCTGGGCCGCAAGCAGGATTGGGACCGCGCCTTCAGCTCGCCCCAGGTGCTCAGCGACAAGCGCGGCGGCGAGCGCGTGCCCCTCCTGCGCCGGATCGGCCAATCCCTATCCCGCCTCGCCGCCGCCTGGAAGGGGGAGCCGCTCTCTCTACGGGTGCTGGTCCTGAGCCTCTGCGCCGTGATCCCATTGACCGTCGCCGTGTTCTACGGCCTGAGCCGCTCGCTGGTGGATGCGCTGTTCCTCACGGTCGCGAACCTGCACGGCGAGGTCGTGCTACCCGACCAGGTCGGCCCCGAGATCAAGCTGTACGAGGTACTTCTGATGATCCTCGGCTCGATCACCCTGGCCACGCTCTACTCGATGCTCACCGACTACCTGGTGGGCTCCCGCCTGCGCAAGCTCCTTGGCAGCCAGCCGATGCCCGAGCACGGGCACGTCGTGGTGGTGGGGATGGGAAACGTGGGCTTGCGGGTGGTCCGGGAGCTGACTGCCGTCGGGGTGCCGGTGGTCGCCGTCGATGCCGATCCGGACCGGCCGTTCCTCGCCGACGTGCGGTCCAGCGCCACGGTGGTGGTCGGCGATGCGCGCCTGAACGATACCCTCCTCCGCGCCGGTATCGCCAATGCCCGGGCGGTGATCGCGGTCACCGACGACGACGCCGTGAACCTCGGAATCGGTCTCGCCGCCCGCCATTCGAGCCCCGGCATCCGCACGGTCGTGCGCCTGTTCGACGCCGACTTCGCCCGCAAGGTCGAGAGCACGCTGGGCATCGACGTGGCCCTGGGAGCCTCGAGCATCGCGGCGCCCACCTTCGTGGCCTCGGCCCTCTTTCCGGGAGTGGTCAAGGCCTTTCTCGTCCAGGACCGGCTGCTCGTCCTGCAACAGAGAAAGGCCGGCGCCGAATGGGCGGGCCGGAAGCCCTCCGAATTGTCCGGAGTCCGAATCCTGATGCGGGACCAGGAACGTCCCCTTCCGGCCGAGGAGGAAGTCCTCGCGGTCCTCTGGCGCAAGCTGGCCCGCCCCTGGGGAACGCAGCACTGAAACGATCACTGCCGTAGTAGCAGGTGGATTTTCCAGCCTTCCGGAAGAACCTCGACCTCGCGGTTTGGCGCTATCGCTTTGACGTTGATTCGCGAGAGGCGTAACATGAGAACAAAGCCCGGAGATGCAGGGACAGGCATCCACCACCGCTCTTTTGGCTTAAGGTGTTTGACTCTGGCTGAAGAGCGGAGTTGCCTGATTTAGCTGAAGGGGGGAGATAATGAGCAAGCCGCGCCTATTCATCGGCTCCTCTGCGGAAAGTATCGAGATAGCCTACCTGATTCAGGAGCATCTCGAGAAAGTAGCGGAAGTAACGGTATGGGATCAGGGAATATTCGAGTTAACTCGCTACTCACTCGAATCGCTCCTAAACGCACTCGATGCCTATGATTGTGGCTTGTTCGTTTTCGCACCAGACGATCTCTCGATAGTCCGGGGAGAGGAGCATCGCGCCGTACGCGACAATGTCATTTTCGAGCTTGGCCTTTTTATTGGACGTCTAGGTAAGGACCGGAGTTTCATTATATCACCACGCAGGACAGGTGGAGTTCATCTTCCGACTGACTTATTGGGTGTGAACTTCGCCACTTTTAACCCTGATCGCGAGGACAAAAATATATTCGCAGCCCTTGGTCCAGCATGCCTTAGGATTCGCAAGGAACTAGAGTCACTTGCTAAATCCGGGCGAACCAGAATCTTACAACCTGCCCCAACCCTCGTATCCAGAGACGGCTTCACGGATTACCTTCTTGCTGGATTTCGAAATCCAAAGGTATATACCATGACGCTAGTCACCTACACAGGTGAAGTCGACAGCGGATTATTCGATGACTACCACGTATCACACAACAAGAAGATCGAAATTTACAAGCGTTCGATTCTAGTTGACCTCGCGGAGCAACAAGAATGGAATATGAAAAGGTTAGCGATGGGGCAACAAGAATCTCGCCGCTGGAACAAACGACGGAAATCGATTCAGGCATCAAGGCGGATTGCAGAAGGCGTTCCCGCCGCCGTGTCAGTAACTCAATATCTTTATTCCTCGCCCCCGTCAAAGCGTGTCTACATGCTCGACGACCAGGAGGCAATGGTGGGTTATTATGAGGTAACTGAAGATACACTTGAGCAAGAGGGTAGTATCTACCGAGGAATCACCGATTCACCCGCTGCCCTAATAAAGCGGACATCCCCGTTCGGAAGTTTTGCCTTAGACGAAATAATGAACTATATCGCAGGATTGCGACGCGTAAGTCGCTCTTGGGAGGAGGAGCGAGCCATCCTACTTGAAGGCGCTCCTTGGAGCGGTGGTGGAAGGCGCCCATGTATAGATGCCAAGGCAGTATTCTTCGATGTCGATGGCATTCTTCTAGACTCCCTACCTTTGTACGTAGCGGCGTGGAAAGAAGCATTCGCGGAGGTGGGGGTAGAGTTTTCCACAGAGACTGCTTACTATGAGGAAGGGCGAAATGGAGTGGATACTATTCGGAACCAGCTTCAGCGGGTTGGCTTCCCTAAAATTGATGACGATGCTATTGAGATGGTTCACAAGAAGAGGCGAGATGTGTTCCGAGAAAGAGGACCAGCGCCTCTTCAAGAAGGTGCGGCCAAACTGTTGGAGGCTGTCGCGGCATCCGATTTAGAGATTTGGGTTGTGACAGGGTCTTCGGATCCCGATCTGAGAGATCGGTTACCAGCCGAATTTCCAAGGCTTATCAGACCTGAACGGATCATCACGGGTAGTGAGGCAAGAGCAGGAAAGCCTGATCCCGATCCATATTATCTAGCCTGTTCGAGGGCAAACGTCCAGGCCCATCAAGGGATAGCTATCGAGAATTCGCCACTTGGGATCAGTTCCGCCGATGCGACAGGGCTATTCTGCTTAGCGGTTAATTCGGGTATCCTTCCGAATTCCGAGTTGGAGAAAGCAGGTGCCCGCGGCGTTTTTTCTTCATGCGCGGACTTGGCAGAAAGGTGGGTTCACGTACTCTCCATATTGCGAGAGTAGGGCCAGATGAATGCGTCGAACCAATCGACGTAAAGGACCGCGTTCGCCCGATGGCCCTCGCGAGTTGTTAGAAGGTTCTTACCTCTCCGACTGCCGCAGTAGGCCGGAGCGGCGGCTCTCCAGGAAGCGCGCGACGATCCTTGGGTCTCCGAACTTGATCCCGAGCTTGAAGCAGGGTATGCGGGGTTGCGTGACCACGACCTCGGCCTCGCCGATTCGGAAACGGTCCCCGATGTGGACCCGGTCTTCCAGGAGTCCCCCGGTCGTGAAGTTCTCGCCGAAGGCCCCCAAGGCAGCTCGGCATCCACCAACTGGCGCTCTAGTGCTCGCTTGGATAGATGTAGACCGCCTTGTGCGTCCCGCCATGGACTGTCAGGTCAGCCTGCCGGTCGCCGTCGAGGTTGAGCGTGCGCAGCATCACCGGTCCCTGGACGGGCTCCTTGAAGATGCCCGTCGAGACGGTCCGGCGCTGCCAGGTCACTTCCCGGGGCAGCCCGACCTGGATGGAGAGGAGCATCATGAGCCAAGGTTAGCACCGGCGGCCGGGCAGTTGCCTGAAAGTTTCGGGATCGAAAATCGGGCGAGAGGTGTCTAAGTCGATAGGCGGTGGGGTGATTGCCACCACGCCACCATGGGAGAAGCCGCCATGTCGACGAGAAAAGACAAGCTGCAGCGCCTTCAGGTTGCATCCCCTTGCCCCAGCTCCTGGGAGGCGATGGACGGCGACGGACGCAGACGCCATTGCCTTAAGTGCGACAAGCCGGTGTACGACTTCGCGCAGCTCTCGCCGCGCGAGATCGCCGGCGTGATCGAGGCCAGTCAGGGTCAGCTCTGCGCCCGCCTGACGCGCGACGACTGGGGACGACTCCTCACCCTGGAGCCTCCGGTCACGGCGGATCCGCTCCCCTCCCGGCGGGTGTCGACGCTCGCGACGGCTGTGGTCACAGCCGTTCTCGGGCTCAGCGGAGCCGCATGGACCGATCCGGTCACTACAGTCTCGCCAGCGGCGGAACAGGGAACCGGGGAGCGGCCCGAAGGCAACCGGCCGCAGCGGACCGGCAGTCCCGGCAGCTCCCTGAGCGGCAGGCTCGCCACCGAAGCCGGAGAGCCGGTCCCCGATGCCGAGATCAAGCTCTACAACCAGCTCGACCGGCAGGAGCGCGTCCGGCGGACGGACGCCGACGGAAGGTTTTCCTTCGCTTCCATAACGGCTGGGATCTATGAGCTCCAAGCCTCGGCCGGCGGGCACAACGCGGCACGGCAGGGGAACATCCTGCTCTCGGCCGGAGAGAAGCGCCAGATCGGGCTGACCGTGCCGTCCGATGTGTGGGAAAGCATCGTCGCCGGCGAACCCGAAGGCGGGGCTGTCGGCGGCGCGATCGTCATGCCCGTGGAGCCGATGCATAGGCTCTACGAAGAGACCAGCCTGGTCGTCCTCGGCGTCGCCGGAAAATCGGTCACCGTGGGGCAGCAGGACTATACCCGGGAGGTGCGGACCGAGCTCGTCATCTCGTCGGTCCTCAAGGGCGACACCCGGGAACGGCTGATCTCCGTCTACCACGATCAAATGTCGGACGAGGACCCGGCGAGCCGCTTGCAGCCCGGCAGCAACGTGCTGGTCTTCCTCAACCCGCGGGAGGCGGAGAACGGCCGGGGCTCGGACGGCTACGTCGCGGCGGATGCACTATCCGGTCTCAGGGAGCTGCCCGATGCGGAGCTCGCAGCCTACCAGGAGCGGATCGAGGCGCTGGCGCAGATCCCGGAGAGCGGTGTAGCCCGCCCCGCGGAGCTCCTGGAATGGCTGGTGGCGACCACCGAAGAGCCGGCGACCCGCAAAGAAGCGCTCTACGAGCTGCGCGGGGCGGTCCATCAGTTGGAGTACCAGGCCGGGCAGCGCAAGATCCCGGTGAACCTTTACGCGCAGAGCTTGCAAGACGTGTTCGCCGATTTTCTCAGCGCCGGCGGCACGCCCGAGCGCGATGTGAATCCGGTGATCCTCACCGCGTTTCTCACAGACGCGCACCGGGAGCGCCTGGCCACGGCGCTGCTGCGCACGTCGCACGTCGAGGAAGCCGACTTCGCCCTCTACGATATGGTCAGTCCGTGGCACGACGACCGGCTGCTGCCCTGGCTGATCGACCAGCTTGAGACCGCGGACCTGTCGGGCTGGACAGGCCAGCGCCTGATGAAGAGCATTGCCGAGGCGCTGGACGACACGGGCCTTGCGAACCTCCTGGAGACGGGCGTAACGCAGCTCAGGAATCTCGAGGAGCAGCTCGATAGCGCGTCCGAAGACACCGAACGGCAGCGCCTCGGCAGGCAACTGAAGGAAGCTGAAGAGGAGCTCCGACGCCAGTTCGTTGAGGCGCTGGGACGCAGTACCGCAGCGCCTCACTGACGGGGTCCCGGACAGTCCCCGCCGGTCTAGCGCTCTGACTGCCGCAGCAGGTGAACCTTCCAGCCCTCCGGCAAAAACTCGACCTTGAGTGCCCGCGCGAGAGCGTCGTCATCCCGCTCCCCCAGGAAGAGGCGGTAGACGTCGTCCACGGTCACGAGGTGCGGGTCCTCGCCGAGCAGCTCGAAGGAATCTCCCGCCTCGACAATGCCCTCTCGCAGCACGGCGAGATAGAAGCCGGAGCGCCGGCTCTCCAGGAAGCGGGGGACGATCCCCGGGTCTCCGAACTTGATCCCGAGCTTGAAGCAGGGCATGCGGGGCTGGGCCACCACGATCTCGGCCTCGCCGATCCGGAAGCGGTCTCCGATGTGGACCCGATCTTCCAGGAGACCCGCGGTCGTGAAGTTCTCGCCGAATGCCCCCCATGGCAGCTCCACACCCGGCAGCTCGGCGCCCCAGTATCCGTAATGCTCGCTCGGATAGGCGTAGACCGCCTTGTACGTTCCGCCATGGACCGTCAGGTCAGCCTGTCGGTCGCCGTCGAGATTGAGCGTGCGCAGCATCACCGGCCCCTCGACGGGCTCCTTGAAGATGCCCGTCGAGACGGTCCGCCGCTGCCAGGTCACTTCCCGGGGCAGCCCCACCTGGATGGAGAGGAGCTTCATGAACCAAGGTTAGCACCGACGGCGCTCATCTCATGGGCGAGGCGCTCGCGCATAGCCTTGGGCTAACCCAATAAGTACCACCCGACTCTACGGACACGCCCCCTGAGCGTAGAAGATGGCGTTCTCGTCCCAAACGCCCATGCAGCCAATCCAGCCTTGAGCGGTTGCCGGCCCGCCTTGAAGAAGGGTGCTGGCGATCGAGATGCTTCCCGCGGTTTGGACGGTCTGGGTGAAACCGGTCACCGAGGACCCCTGAATTCCCATCGGGCCTTGGTCCCCCTGCACGATCCCGTAGCTCAGAGGAGATACATGCCCCCAAATCCTGCTTCCATTGATGTCGAAGCTAATCCAGGCTAAATACAGAATGTTGATTCCGTAGGAGGCGGAGCTGCCTCCAACGGAGCTGATCTCAGTGTTCCTGATCTGCAGACTCTCATTCCCCGACCACGCGCCGTTAGGAGCTGCGGAGATGCCATACGTCGTCGTGCCACCCACGACATCCATCCGCGAATCGCGGATCAAGGTGACCGTCTGTGCATTCAGCATGTTGACCCCATAGTTGGTTGCCGCGCCTGAAACCACTATCGTGCTGCGCAAAATCGAGCTCCGCTTCCCCGCCGGCGGAAAGCCCTTGAACAGGATTCCAGTCGCGAAAGTGCCTGAGGTGCTGGTGCTGGTCGCGACGACCTCGCACTCCTCTATAAGTGGGGCTGAGCCATTCGTGTTCCGGATTCCCCAGACATTTGCCGCAGTCGCGACAAGCTTCAGCCGGTAAAGTCGAGGAGAGGCCGCGATGTTGGCCAGTGCGATGGAGGAGCTGCCTTGGGCTTCCACCGTCAGGAGGCGGAGCTCCGCATTGTCAGCGCCGTTGATCGTGCCCTGATAATTTGTCGCCAAAGCGTCAACACTGCCACGGACGGTCGTCACGCCGATGCCTGATCCTTCGATATCGACCCAGGAACGCATCTGAAGGGAAATGGTTCCGATATCGTAGATCCCCGGCTCGATCTTCAGGAGCCATCGGTCCGTCGAGGATGGCGCAGAGATCCCGGCTAGAGCGTTGCGCAAGGCGGTGCCGCTCGCGATCGGGTTGCCGGGAACGGGTGAGACGGTCACGGTGCGGATCTGCGCTTCGGCAGTATTCACTCCAAGGAGCAGAATGGCCACGCAGACCAGGATAGGGAGCTGCGCGGGGAAGGTGAGGGACTTCTTTCCGAGAGTCATAGGTTTACCCCTTTCCGGTTAACGGGCGAGCGACTGACGCCTGGATCACGGCAGAGCATGCCCCTGGCTTCTGCCAAAGGGTGACTAGCAGGAGGGGAAACATTTCGGAGAAGCTCCAGGCGAGGGAGGCGGCGACAGGTGCCAGCGGAGCGTGGCGGTATGTCTTCAAGCATTCCCAGGAATGACATTTTGGATCCGTTTTCCGTCTCTACATGGGTACTATGTCAAGACCAATCCGCTTCATCCCAGAAGAAGGCGCACTCGTCGACATCACCTGCCGCACCATCCACAGCCGGTATCTTCTCCGGCCCGATCCAGCTCTGACTGAGATCGTGCTGGGCGTCCTCGGCCGCGCCCAGCGGCTCCACCCGGTCG
>JAXDKG010000046.1:0-97805 GCA_034667225.1 Acidobacteriota bacterium | reverse complement strand
CCCGGCCCACGAAGAGGAGGAGACTTTCCAGATCCTCCCGTTCTCCCTTGTAGAGCGCTCTCTCGTCTCCGAGGTTCTCGGCAAAGGCTTTGCCCGGGCGCGGCGGGGAAGGGTGGCCGAGGAGACGGGCGAGGCTTGTCCCGGTCGGCTTGCCTTTCGGCTGGAGACGAGCCAGCTCGTAGAGCGTCGGGGCGAGGTCCACGAGCTGGACGACTCCGGCTTGGCGGACGGCTTCCTGACGGTCCGGGTGGAGCACGATCAGGGGGACGCGCAGGACCTCGCGATAGAGCTGGGTATGGTTGAAGCGGCCGTGGTCCTGGAGCTCCTCGCCGTGGTCCGAAGTGATGACGACCGTCACGTCGTCGGCGAGGCCGAGCCTCTCCAGGTCCGCGAAGAAGCGCTGGATGACCTCGTCGGTCTGGCGGATGCCCGCGTCGTAGAGCGCGGCGAGCCAGTCGACAGCGGGTTGAGAGAGGGGCTCCCCCGAGGCGTTCTGGCGGGTGAGCGCCGGGCCGGTCGCCGGGATCGCGTCGGGCGGGGGAGGGCCCGGCCAGAACGGCTTCCGATACCGGTCCGGCGCATCGTAGGGCGCGTGCACCGCGTAGGTGTGGAGGAAGAGGAGGAAGCGGTCGTCCTTCTTCAATCCCTCCAGGAATTGGGTTCCCCGACGGAAGGTCCCCTCCAGCGGACGGTTGCGGTTGCGGTCCCGCGCGTGGAACACGTCGAATCCCCGGCGGAAGCCGAAGCGCCCGCTCACGAATCCGCCTTCGGTGAAGCCGGCCGTGCGGAAGCCGTTGCGCTGGAAGACCTCGGGGAGCAGCTCGACCTTGGGGGAGAGCACCGCGTTCGGCGGGAACACTCCGTGCTCCCGCGGGTGGAGGCCGGTGAGCATCGACATGTGGGAGACCAGCGTGCTCGGGAACTGGGCGTAGGCTTCCTCGAAGAGCGTGCCCCGCTTCGCGAGGGAGTCGAGGAAGGGGCTCGTGGGCTTGCCGTAGCCGTAGCTGCCCAGGTGGTCGGCCCGCAGCGTGTCGATCGAGATGACGATGTAGCCGCGGGTGGCGCGGGGGACAGGGACGTCCCCCAGATCCTCAGGCCCCCGGCAGCCGAGCAGGAGAAATATGAGCGCGAGGCGCTTCAACCCCTGTCTAACCCCGCCAATCGAGGATCGCGTCCACCGTGTTGCGCGACACTGAGTGATATCCCGGGCGCGCCTTCTTGTAGATGCGCAGGGCCATCTCGGTCCCCTCGGGGGTCTTCGCCAGCTCTTCGTACAGCGGCTTGAGGAACTTGCGGCGACCCATGCTGGTCAGGAACCGGTCCAGGGCCGGGTATGCCGGCTCGTAGCGGTTCGGGATGGCGAGCATCAGCCAGGCGCTCAGGATCTCCGAGTTTCCCGAGTCGGTGAATTTGAAGGCGGCATCGAGGTCCGCCATCTTCTGAGTGTCCAGGGGCTTCGGCAGGTTGCGCAGGAAGTGCAGCCAGTGGTGGGTGGTCCAACCCTTGGTGTCGAGCTGGGCCGCGGGTGTTCCCTGCTGGAAGGCGGCGACGGCCTGGTCCACCTTGTCGAAGGCGGCCGAGCGGAGCTGCGGCGCGTTCGAGGGCACGCCCGGCCCGAAGACCCACTGCTCAATCTGCAGCTCTTTCATCTTCTCCTCGCTGCCCGCGAAGAGGTTCTGCTTCAGATAGTCGAGGAAGCGGCGGGTGTCCATGGTTTGGAAGGCGAAGGTGTCGAAGTAGGTGCGGAGGAAGCGGTCGAACTTCTCGCGGCCGACCGACTGTTCGAGCATTCGGAGGAACAGCTTGCCCTTCTCGTAGGCGATGTCGTTCATCCCCTCGTCGGGATCGCGGCCGGCCAGGTTGAGAGCGAGGTGCGTGTCGGGGCTCTCGGCCCCCAGCTCTTCGATGGTGCCCTCGAGCTCCTGCCGGCCGAGCACGGTCAGCATGTCCGCGTATTCCTTGCCGAAGAGCGATTCCATGATCCGGCTCTCGACGTAGGTGGTGAAGCCTTCGTTGAGCCAGAAGTCGTTCCAGGTGGCGTTGGTCACCTGGTTGCCGGACCAGGAGTGGGCCAGCTCGTGCGCCACGAGCGAGACGAGCGAGCGGTCGCGGGCCAGGATCGTGGGCGTCGCGAAGGTCAGGCGCGGGTTTTCCATGCCGCCGAAGGGGAAGCTCGGCGGCAGAACCAGGATGTCGTAGCGGCCCCAGCGGTAGGGGCCGTAGAGCTTTTCGGCCGCGTCGATCATCTTCGGCGTGTCGGCCAGCTCCCAGGCGGCCAGCTCAACGACCGAGGGCTCGGCATAGACGCCGGCGCGCGAGCCGAGCGGACGGAATTCCAGATCGCCGACCGCCAAGGCAAGCAGGTAGGAGGAGATGGGCTGCGGCATCTTGAAGTGGTAGACGCCGTCGGCGTTCTTCTTCGTCGGGTTCTCGGCGCTCATGACCGCGAGCAGATCCTTGGGGGTGTGCACGGTGGCTTCATAGGTCATGCGCACGCCCGGGGTGTCCTGGCAAGGGACCCAGGTGCGGGCCAGGATGGCCTCGGACTGGGTGAGCAGGAACGGCCGGGTGCCGGACGCGGTCTGCTGAGGATCGAGCCATTGCAGCGCCGCGGCGTCCGGGCTGGTCACGTAGTCGACGTGGACCCACTTGGTGTCGGGCTTGATGTGCACTTCCAGAGAGCGGCCGAGGAACTTGTCCGGCTCGCCTAGGCTGAATTGCGTTTCCGCGCCGTCGTCCAGGGTGACCTTGCTGATGGTCAGGTCGCGGGTGTCGAGCCAGACGCTGCCGGCGCCCGTGCGGTTGTTCAGCCGCAGGCTGGCCCGGCCGGCGAGCTGCTTCTGGGCGAAGTCGACGTTGAGGTCGAGCTTCAGGTGCTCGACCGCGACCTCGTCCGGATGCGAGGCGGAGTGCGGATCGCGGGTCGCCGCCGTGAGCTGGGGGGCGGGGGCCGTCGGGGCGTCAGCCGGACGCGGCTGGTCTGCGCAGGCCATGAGCCAGGGCAGGACGCCGAAAAAGAGCAGCAGGGCAAAGAGCTTCATGACGATGTCACCTCTTTCTTTCTTACCAAACCGCCGGGATCGGCTCCGAAGGATCCGTAACCGCGGGCTCATCGCGGTCGAGCGCTCTCTGAAGACGATGGAGAATCGCGTACACCTCCGGGCGGCTGAGCTTGGCGCCGGGGCCGGCGGTCTCCACCCGGTCCAGGGTCGCATGAGCGAGCTGGACGGGGAGAGCTCCGAAAGCTACGAGCCCCCGCTCCGCTCCCGCGCGCTGCAGAGTCAGGATGTAGTCGGTGGCGGTGCGCAGATCCCCCCGTGCCAGGGCCAGGACTTCGGCGCGGTCCACCGTCTCGGGGAGATAGCGCCGGCCCTGGGTGGCGTCCGAGGCCGAGTCCTTGAGGATGTTGACGAGTTGCAGGGCCTCGCCGAAGGGGCGGGAGCGCTCGCGCAGAGCATCGGCCACGGGATCGAGTCCGGGACGGTCCAGCAGGAACAGCTCGGTGAGCAGCTCGCCCACGATTCCCGCCACCACGTAGCAGTACTGCCGGAGGTCAGGCAGGCTCTCCAGACGCAGCTCGCCTTCCGTGGTGACGCGGCCGACGAAGTCGGCCATGCCGTACGCGGTACGCAGCGTATGGGCCGTGATCAGCCCGACGGCGGGAGGAGAGAGGGCGAGGAGCTCGTCAAAAACGTAGGGGATCTCCGCCAGCAGGTCCCGATAGCCCGGCTGCTCGCACGGGACTTCCTCGGCCCAGCGCCGAGCCACCTCCCGGATCTCGTCCGGATCTGAGTGCTCCAGCAGAGCGGCGAAGCGTTCCAGGGCTTCGATGCGCCGGGCGCTCGGCCAAGCCGCCGCGTCTTCGAAGGTGTCGGCGATGCGGAAGAGGAGATAGGCGATCGTCACCTCCTGCCGCGTGGGCTCGGGCAGGAGCGGGATGGCCAGGGCGAAGGTCCGGCTGGAGGCGACGAGCAGCCGCTCCAGCTCTTCCGGCGTGTGTTGCGCGTGCGGCTCCATAGGGAGGAGTGATTGTACCGCTACTCGATCGCCGTCCCCGGCACCTCTTCCCCCAACAACGCCCGTTCGAGCAGCCCCGGGGTGAGCCCGTTGAGGAGCAGGGAGCGGATGCCGAGGCGGGTCAGGGCGAGCGCGGTTTCGACGCGGTGGCGCATGCCGCCGGTGACGTCCGTGCCCGCGGGGGAGCCGATCGACTTCGCGGCCTCTTCGAAGCCGTCCGCGGAGAGACGGGGGATGGTCCGGCCCTGGCCGTCGTAGACGCCGTCGGTCTCTCCCAGCCAGAGCGCCCGGCGGACAGGGAGCCGGTGGGCCAGGATCTCCAGCATCCGCTCGGTGGAGCAGACCGCGACTCCCTGATCCAGATCCATCACCACGTCTCCATAGACCACCGGCATCAGGCCGTTCTTCAGGGCCAGGAGGAGCGGCTTGAGGGCCAGATCCGGTTTCCCGCCTTTGAAAATCAGGCAGCTCGACGGCGCGATGGAGAAGGGGGCGACCCCGGCGGCGAGGAGCTTGTCGATCACCTGGCGGTGGAGCGCGGCGGCGCGCTCCTGGGTACGGGAGATGCCGGGGAGCTGGGAGGGGGAGGTGAGGCCGGACGCGATGCCGTGCTCCTGGGCCACGACGTGGCCGAAGGAGCCGCTGCCGTGACCGAGGACGAGGCGCTCAGGGATGCGGGCCGCGGCGCGGGCGATCTCTTCCGCCAGGCGGGCGATCACCTCGGGCCGGGCGGTTTCCCGGAGCGACTTCTCGGTGATCAGGCTGCCGCCGAGCTTGAGGAGGATTACCTCCATCATCAGAACAAGTGCGTCGTTTCGTGCTCCGGACCTTCGCCGACGCTGTCGCGGATCACGAAGCCGACGGCGGGGAGGTCTTCCAGGCGATCGGCCACCTCGTCCTCGGATTCGGGATCGCAGATCACGTGCACGTTGGCGCCGGCATCCAGGGTGGCCCAGGCCGCGAGCCCTTCCTGGCGCAGCTCGCGGACGGCGCGCAGCACGGCCACCGTGCCGGGGCTCCAGTAGAAGATCGGCGGCTGCGACGTCATGGCGATCATGTGGAGATCGGTCGACTCCTCCTCCAGGACCGGCCCGAGGAGCTCGAAGTCGCGGGTCTCGATGGCGCGGCGGACTTTCTGGAGGCGCTCGGGCAGGAGCTCCAGGCGCTTGGTGTAGTAGGGGCTGGTATGGGCGAGGCGATGGCCGTCGCGGGAGGAGACCACCTTGGGGCCGATCTCGACCACCGCGATCACGTCGCGCAGGTCCCAGTGCGAAGCGTCGGCGAGCTGGATGGCGTAGCTCGGCTCGTCGTCGATGCCACCTGACGCGCCGGGGTCGGGCCATTCCACGTAGCCTCCCAGCACCGAGCGGGCCGCGGAGCCCGAGCCGCTGCGCCGCGCGAGCTGCGACAGGTCCTTGGTCGGCGCGTCCTTGCGGCCGAGAGCGCCCACGGCGGCCAGCGTCAGGGCCGCGAAGCCCGAGGCCGAGGAGGCCAGCCCGGCCGCGCTCGGGAAAGTGTTGCGCGTGGCCACCCGGAACGGCTCTTCGCGGCCGGCCCACTGCCGGACCCGGTCGAGCTGCTCCACCACGCGCCGGGTGAACTCCGCGTCAGGCGAGCCGAACCCGCCGTCGGGCTCGCTCAGCCAGACCTCGTCGTGGCCACCGTCCAGGATTTCCACCGTGCACCGGGTCACGCAGTGGTCGAGGGTCATGGAGATGGACGGGTTCATCGGCAGCGCCCGCTCCAGGTCCCGGGCTCCCCAGTACTTGATGAATGCGATGTTGGCCGGAGCGGCGACGGTGGTCTTACTCATCCAGCAGCCTCCTCACGGAACCCGGGGGCTCCGAGGTGAACGGCGTGAAAGGGAAAAGATTTCAACATGGCACAGCCGTGCAGCTTCCCGGGGTCGGGATGATAAACCAGAAGCGACCCGGCTCCCGGCCCGGCGAGCGACCCCGCGCCGGAAATCTTGGCCGCGCCACCCGCTACCTCGATCTGACGGACCGCGGCGCAAACCTCCCCGGGTACGACCCCCAGCTCTTCCAGGCAGGCTTGTGCCTGGCGAATGAGATGCAAAGCGCGGTCCCGGTCCTCCTCCTCGCGTTCCAGCTCGGCGCGGAAGGCGACCGTCGCGGCCTCGATCCGGTCGAGGACCGCTTCGATCCGGCCCGGGTCCTCCTCACGCCGTCCGCGCACGGCCGCGACCACGGCTCCCGTGGCCTCGGCCGGCATTCCGGTATCGTAGACCCGAAGCCGGGACAGGAGGGAAGAGCGCGCGCGCACCGGCTCGGTCTCCAGCTCTCCGGAAGCCTGCTTACGCGCCCAGAGTACGCCGCCGCGCAGGATCGTGGCGCCGTCCACTCCCGACGGATGCCCGTGCTGACGGCGCTCGACTTCCAGAGCCAGCCGCTCGACCTGCCCGAGCTCGAGCGGCGCTTGAAACCAGGAAAAGACACCGGCCAGGACCGCCACGGCGGTGGCAGCAGAGCTGCCGAAGCCGGAGCCGACGGGGAGGTCGGAATCGACGCGCAGGCTCAGCCCCTCGCCGGGCTCGCCCAGCAGCGCGATCGCCTCGCCGAGCGCGGCCTTGACGACGTGCGCTGGGTCTTCGCCGCGCATCTCCCGAAAGCTGGCTGGACCTGGATGAAGGGAGAATTCGCTCCAGCGCTCGCGGGCTGCCGCGGCATAGGCGCGGACCTCTCCCCAGGAAAGGTGCTCCGAGTGGCCCAGAGCGGGAAGATCCAATTCCACGGAATCAGCACGGGAAAGCCTCACCCTGAGCCGGAGGTCGATGGCCGCCACCAGGGCGGGACGGCCGTAGACCACCGCGTGCTCCCCCATCAGGATCAGCTTGCCGGGGGCCGAGACGGTGAGGGGCGCCCTCACGCCTAGGGGATCGTTCGACCGGGGACCTCGCCGCGCCCGAGCTTCTCATGGGCGCGCGCCAGGTCCTGCGAGGTGAAGGCCGCCATCAACGACAGCTCGCCGGCGAGCACGACCGCGCCGAGGATCTCGGCGAGCCGGGTGACGGCCTCGCCGCGGCGGTCCGGGTCGGGGGAGACGCCGAGCATGGCGAGCGCCTCGCGCTGCGTCTCCAGCGAGGTGCCGCCGCCCACGGCGCCGAGCGGCACGTCGGGCATGTAGATCGAGGCGAAGACCGAGTCCGGCCCCCGCGCCTCGATGCAGGTCACGCCCATGGAGCCCTCGACCACGTGCGCCGGATCCTGACCCGTGGCGATGAAGAAGGCCGCGAGCACGTTGGCATAGTGGGCGTTGAAGCCCATCGAGCCGGCGGCGATGGAGCCCAGCAGGTTCTTGCGGTACTGGACTTCCACCAGGTCGCGGGCGTTGGTCTTGAGCTGGTGGTGGAGGATCGGGGCCTCGAGCAGGGCCTCCGCGTAGATGCGCTTGCCGCGCCCCTCCTGGAAGTTGATCGCGGCCGGCTTCTTGTCCACGCAGTAGTTGCCCGACAGGGCCACGCAGGGCACGCCCGTCTCTGGCTCGATGAGGTCGTTGACCGCGCGGTCGCAGGCGATCGTGGCCATGTTCATGCCCATGGCGTCGCCCGAGTCGAAGCGGAAGCGCAGGAAGACCGTGGTGCCGAAGGTG
The DNA here is from genome assembly GCA_034667225.1 of Acidobacteriota bacterium. GTDB lineage: Bacteria > Acidobacteriota > Thermoanaerobaculia > Multivoradales > UBA5704 > DATMER01. The sequence goes on along the minus strand of JAXDKG010000046.1, from coordinate 90,179 downwards.
TACGGCCGGACTTCCAGGAGCTTCAAGTGGTTGCTGGTCTTTTCGGTGATCGCGCGGATCTCCGCATCGTGGTCCTTGATCCACTGCAGGAACCACTGAGTCTGCACGATGCCCGAGGTGCGGAACACGGGCGCGCGGGTCATGCCCACGTCCTCGATGCGGACGACCGCGCCGCCGGCTTGAGTGATGGCCGAGCAGCCGCGGTTGGTGCTCGCCACCAGCGCCGCCTCGGTGGTGGCGAGGGGCACCCAGAAGTCGCCGTCGGCGCAGCGGCCGCGCACGCGCAGCGGACCCACGACCCCCATGGGGATCTGGGCCACGCCGAAGAAGTTCTCGCAGTTGCGCTTGGAGGCCCGCTGCACGTCGAGCGAGTGGTGCGCGATGTTGTCGAGCGCCGTATCGGTCATGCGCTCCAGAGCGCGCCGCCGGATCTCCGCCGCCTCTTCGGCGGGGAGGTCCTTGGGAAGCTCGTGGAAACGCATCTCCCGGCGCACAAGGGAACGGACCAGCTCTTCGCGCCGCGAAGTCGGCAATTGGATCGGGTTACTCATCAGATGGACCCTTTTCGAAGCTCGACGGTTCGAAGCCCCGCGATCGTTTTCACACCCAGGCAGAACATGCAGATCTTGAGCTCTCGGACGATGCGCCGCACCTTGTCGGCCACGTTGTCTGGCGACTCGGTGGCCGCGGCGAGGAACGGGTACGCCATGCCGCCCAGGTCGGCTCCCAGGGCGAGGGCCTTGGCCAGGTCCAGGCCGTTGCGCAGGCCGCCGCTGGCGATCACCGTCACGCCCTCGACGCGCCGGACTTCCTGAATCGACAGCGGCGTCGGGATGCCCCAGCCGGCGAACAGCTCGCCCAGGTCGAGCTCGCCGGAGCGGGCCGCCTCGATGCGTGCCCAACTCGTGCCACCCGTGCCCGCGGTGTCCAGGATGCGGACCCCGACGCCGGCCAGGGCGCGTGCGACGCTTTCCGAAAGCCCGCTGCCGACTTCCTTGGCCACGATCGGCACGCCGACCTCGCGCACCACCTCGGCGATCTTCGGCAGCAGCCCGGAGAAGTCGCACTGCCCCTCGGGCTGGAGCGCCTCCTGCAACGGGTTGAGGTGGAGCACGAGCGCGTCCGCTCCGATCATCTCGACCGCCTGCCGGCATTCGGCAACGCCCATGCCGTAGTTGAGCTGCACGGCGCCGAGGTTGGCCAGAAGGGGAGCTGTGGGAGCGGCCTCGCGGACGCGGAAGGTATCAGCTTTCTCAGGATCTTCCAAAGCCTTGCGCTGGGAGCCGACCCCCACCGCGACGCCCGTGGCCTCGGCTGCCGCGGCCAGGTTGCGGTTGATCCGGCCGGCCATCTCGGTGCCGCCGGTCATGCAGGAGATGAGCAGGGGAGCGGAGAGGCGCCGGCCCAGGAACTCGACCGAGGTGTCGACCTCGGCCATGTCGATCTCGGGTAAAGCAGCGTGGCCGAAGCGGTACTCGTCCCACCAGCTCTCGCCGAGCTGCATGCGGGAGTCGAGGGCCAGGCGGATGTGCTCGGCCTTGCGGTCGCGTAGCTCGGCGGCATTGGCGACATGCGCCACGACGCTCACAGCTCGCGCTCCCAGAGGTAGTCCAGGAGCCCTTCGAGGAAGAGCCGGCCCTCCTGCCGCAGCTCGCCCAGGCCCTGGAGGGCCTGCCGCGCGGAGAGCAACCGCTCTTCGATCATGGCTTCGACCCGGGCGCGCGCTCCGGTCTCTTCGAGGATACGCTGCACCCGGGCGACCTCGTCGGCTGTGACGCCGGGATCCCCCAGGGCGTTTTCGAGGGCCTCACGCTGCTCGGGCGTGGCCGCGGACAGGGCGTGGTGGATCAGGAAGGTGAACTTGCCCTCGCGCAGGTCGTCGCCCACGGGCTTGCCCACGGTTTCGGCCTCGCCGAACATGCCGAGCAAGTCGTCCTGGAGCTGGAAGGCCTCGCCCACGGCCGCGCCGTAGAGTGCCAGCCCGGCGATGACTTCGGGCGCGGCGCCGGCCAGGATCGCGCCGAGCTGCACCGGCCGCTCCGCCGTGTAGCGCCCGGATTTGAGTCGCAGCACCCGGGTCAGCTCCTCTTCCTTCGCGGCGCGGCGCTGGGCCACCAACAGCTCCAGGTACTGGCCGCCGATGACCTCCTCGCTCATGGCTGCGAAGCAGCGGGCGAGCTCGGGACGGCCCGCGGCGGCGCAGGAAGCCAGCTCGACTGCCCAGGTGTGGGCGAGGTCTCCGAGCAGGATCGCCACCGAGAGCCCGAAGTCGCGGGCGTCGCCGTGGAACCCGCGCTGGCTGTGGGCGTTGCGGAAGCGCACGTGCGCCGCGGGCTGGCCGCGCCGCATCTCGGCGTGGTCCATGATGTCGTCGTGGATCAGGAGATAGGTGTGCAGAAACTCGGTGGCCAGAGCGAGCGGGAGAATCTGACCGCCGACGGGGCCGTCGGCCGCGCCGCCGCAGGCACGGTAGGCGTGATAGACAAGGGCCGGGCGCACGCGCTTGCCGCCGTGAACCACGAGCTGGCCGACGCCGTCGATCAGCTCGAGCATCTCGGGCGAGCCGGCCTCGGCCGCCGCGCGCCGCTTGGCCTCGAGCCAGGCGTGCAGCTCGCGGTCGAGCCTCTCCCGGAACCCCTCGAGGAGGGCGGGGAAGCCTTCCGGAACCGATTGTGCCTTGGAGGCCGCCGTGGACAGTTCCATGCCTGGAGTTTCGCTCTCTTTCGCCTCGTGCTTGGATTGGCCCGGCCCGCAGAGCATAACCGAATTGCCCCTGCGGAAAGTTCCCGGGCGTGGGCTTCGGGGGTATTCTAGACGAAGAGCACTTTGCGATGCAAAGTGACCCACATCCGGCGGGTTCAGGAGCTGATTGACGTAGATTTGGCCAGACTGGCGCGCTTCGGCCGACTGGCCGTACCATGTGAGGTAAGGAAATCCTTAGCTACGATGCGCGGTCCGGAGAAAGAACCGAACGACGAGATGATCAACGCTGTCCACGACAATCCAGCGTCCCGGACGAGCTCGGTGCCGACGGAGCTCAAGGAGCTCCTCGAGTTCCCCGGGGTGCTCTCGCTGGCCGCCGACCTGCCGGCGGCCGAGCTTTTCCCAATGAGCGCCGTGGCCCAGGCTTCGGCGCGTCTGCTCGCCGACCCCGGTCCTCCGGAGCAGCTCGGCACCCCGTTCCAGCCGCTCAAGGTACAGATCGTGGAGTTGATGGCTATGCGCGGGGTCCGCTGCCGGCCGGATCAGATCGTGCTCACCACCGGTATCGAGGGAGCCCTGGACCTCCTGGGCAGGTTGCTCCTCGATCCCGGCTCCCAGGTGCTGCTCGAAGAGACCATCTCTGAAAAGGTCCGTGCCGCGCTCCCCCTGGACCCGCAGATCCTCACGGTCCCCACGGACCGCGAGACCGGGATTGACGTGGACCAAGTGGAGAAGCTCCTGGCGGGCGGCGCGCGGCCTGCCTTTCTCTACGTGATCCCGGAGGGGCACAACCCTCTGGGCGTGAGCCTGGGATTGGAGAAGAGATTGCAGCTCCTCGACCTGGCGCGCGCCTACGAGGTGCCGATCCTCGAGGACGACACGTACGGATTCCTGTCCTACGACGGGCACCCGGAGCCGCCACTGCGGGCGCTCGACGCCCGCTGGGCCGTCTACCTCGGCTCTTTCTCCATGCTCCTCGCACCGGCCCTGCGCGCCGGCTGGATCGTCCTCCCCGACGATCCGCCCGCCCGTCTCGCACTTCTGCCGGCCGCCGAGGAGCTGGACGTACCCTCGTTCAGCCACCGCACCATCTCGGCTTTTCTGGAGGCCGGATATCTCCCGGAGCACCTGGAGACGATCCGGGCCGCGTACCGGCGCCGGAGGGACACGCTCCTCCGCACCCTGCAGGAGCACTTCCCCCGGCAGGCGCGCTGGAGCCGTCCATCGAGCGGCCTCAACGTCTGGGTGGAGCTGCCGGAAGGACTTCCGGAGGGAATGACTGCGAGCGAGCTGCTGCGCGACGCCGTGGCTCTGGAAAACGTGGCCTTCACGCCAGGCTCCGTCTTCGCAACCCGGGGAGGCAGCCACGCCGACCGCGCTCTGCGCCTGAGCTTCGGGAACAATCCGCCGCACCGGATCGAGGAGGGAGTGCAGAGACTGGCGCGGGTGCTTCAAGCGAAGCTCGAGCCCCTGCACACGGACTGATGACACGGACGAGTCCGTGCTCGCCCGTGTCAAGAAACCTAGGAACTTTCGCCCGAGGGGCTCTCTTCATCCCCGGAGCGTTTCTCGAACGCCCGGTGCATGTAGCGGATCAGCTTGTGGAAGCCGTCCAGGAGTTGCCCGAAGGCGCGCTCCAGGTCCGGAGGCAGCGGATTGCTCTGCCCGAGCACGCTGTACAGGTCCGGGAACCCGCGCTCCCTTCCTCCGCCGCTCTCCCCTGTATCGCCGAACCGGCTCCCCGGCCGCATCGTCGCCGGCCGGCCGTTTACGATCTGGATCGCGTTATGAAGGTCGTGCAGGTCGCACCCTAGGGTGCTCAGCAATTTCTCCAACGTCTCAAGGGATGGCCGTTGCCGACCCGTCTCGTACGCCGAGAGCATGCCTTTCGTAATGCCGGCGGCTTCCGCCACCTGGTACTGCTTTTTGCCGAGTCGGTCTCTAAGCCAGCGCAGCGCCTGACCGAGGCCGTTCAGAACGGTAGTGGCCACGGCTCATGTCTCCTGAGGGTTGAGTACGGTTCGCTCCAACATGGAAGAATCATAGGCGTAACAAGGGCGTAAGTCAAGCGTACGAGGGGCGGAAGTTACGCCCCTGATAGCATGCCTTTCCATGGTCGATCTTTCTGAAATCCAGGCCGCACGCGAACGCGTTAGGCTGCATGTCCGCCGTACACCTCTGGTTCGCGCTGTTGGCCTCAGGGACGCTCCTGCTGGCAATTTGTCATTGAAACTGGAGTCGCTGCAGGTCACTGGCTCCTTCAAGGCTCGCGGAGCCACCAACAAGGTGCTGTCGCTGTCGCCCGGACAGGTGGGGAACGGGCTGGTGACCGCGTCGGGCGGCAACCATGGTCTGGGCGTGGCCTACGCCGGTTGGCTGGCGAAAGTGCCGGCGACGATTTTTCTTCCTTCGAACGTTCCCCAGGCAAAGATCGCCCGCTTTGAGACCTGGGGGGCGGAAGTCGTGCGGGAGGGATCGGTCTGGGACGAGGCCGACCAGGCCGCGCGCGAGGTCGCGGAGCGGGAAGGCCTAACCTATGTCCATGCATTCTCGGACCCGGCGGTGGTTGCGGGCCAGGGCACGATCGGACTGGAGATCCTGGAGGACGCTCCGGAGACAGACGTGGTCGTGGTTGCGATCGGCGGCGGCGGGCTGATCTCGGGCGTCGCCTCGGCCGTCAAGGCCCTGGCTCCCGGGGTCCGGGTGATCGGGGTCGAGCCGGTGGGGGCTCCCACTCTCTACGAGAGCGTACGGGCAGGAGCCGTGGTGGAGCTCGAGCGTATCACCACGGCAGCGAACACCCTGGCGCCTCGGAAGAGCGCCGAGATGAACCTGCGCATCATCCAGGAGACGGTCGAGGAGATCGTGCTCGTCACCGACGAGGAGATGCGCGAAGCGGCGCGCTGGCTCTGGTTGGAGCTGGGCATTGCGGCCGAGCTGTCCGGAGCCGCGGCCGTGGCTGCGTGGCTGAGCGGGAAGGTGCGGGTGGGGGAGGGTGAGAGCGTCTGTGGCCTGGTCTGCGGCTCCGGAAGCGACGGCTGGAGCGAGGGGGTGGGGTAGGGGCGCACGGCGTGCGCCCCTACTCACTGCTACTTGAGCCGGCCGGTTGCCCGCGCCATGGAGATCCTCCCCACGTGCTGGAGGGCGAGGCCTCCGGCGGCTTCGAGGAGCCAGGCGAGGTCGTAGGGCGAGGACAGGAGCGCATCCAGCACGTTCAGCGCCGCGACCAGCTCCTCATCGAACAGCCGGACGTGGCCGACGAGCTCGCCGGAGCGGTACACCGGAAAGCCGCGGCCGGAATCCTCGTCCTTGCCCAGGCGGTAGCGCTTTTCCCGGCCGGTGCCCGGCAGGACAGCCGCGGCGAGCTGGGCGATCTCCACTGGATCGAAGACCGCGTAAGGTTGATCCCCCCGAGCCAGGTCCTCTGCGGGCCGTACCACGGCATGCCCGCCTTGCAGTCGCGCTTCGACGCTCCAAGGTCCGGCATAGTCGGCTTCCGCCGCGGTGAGCGGCTCGTCCCGCTCGTTCAACAGAGCGAGGTAGTCCTCCACGAACGCGTTGGACGGCAGGGTGTTGCCATTCGTTCTGTTCATCACGACCGCTCCTCCCGATGGATAGTTACGCCTCTGTTACGCCATAGAGCGTAAGAGAAGCCGGAGCGGAAGTCAACAACTTTTGTTGCGGATTCAGAACTCGCCGATGAAGCCGATCTCAGCCTCCAGGCGATGGCCGGTGAGCTGCTCGACGACCTCCTGGATATGGGCGATCAGGGTGCGGACGTCGGCAGCCGTGGCATCTCCGGTATTGATGAGGATGTTGGCGTGACGAGGGGTGACCATCGCGCTGCCGATCCGGGTCCCCTTGAGGCCGCACTCGTCGATCAGGCGGCCGGCACCGATCCCCGCGATCTTCTTGAAGATGGAGCCGGCGCTCGGCTCGGTGTCCAGGGGCGGGTGCCGCTCGCGCCGCCACTGCAGATTCTCTTCCATGATCTGGCGCAAGCGGGCCGGTTCTTCCGGCTGGAGCTGGAAGGTGGCGGCGAGGACGACGTCCCGGCGGTGATGGAGGATGGAGTCGTCATAGCCGAACTCGAAGTAGTCGACGCCCACGGTCTTGCGCTCGCCCTCCTCAGTGAGGATCTCGGCGGAATGGGTGACCTCCTCGATGAACATGGTGCGCTCGCGCGCCGGAGCCGGAGCCAGGAAGTGGAGGTTCTGCCAGAGCGCTCCGCCCACGGTCGAAGGGATGCCCACGTAGTGCTCCAGCCCGGACAGTCCATGGGAAACAGCCAGCTCGATCAGGTCTGGATAAACCACCGCGCCGCTCTCCGCCCACACCTTGCCGTCCGGCAGGACCTCCATGTGCCGGGCTGTGTTGCGGATGACCAGCCCGCGGAAGCCCCGGTCGCCGATCAGGATGTTCGCGCCCATCCCCAGGAGGAAGAAAGGGACTTCGTGCTCCCGGGCCGCGAGGATCGCCCGCGCCAGCTCGCCGGCCGTCTGCGGCTCGTAGAAGAGGTCGGCCGGTCCGCCGATCCGGAAGGTAGTGTAGGGGGCGAGGACCTCGTCCCGGCGCACCCGCTCCGCCCCTAGAGCTTCAAGAATCGGGACGCTCACGTGTCGAGAAGCTGGATCCGCCGGACGTGGCGCCCGCCTTCGAAGGGGGTCTCCAGCCAGATCCGGACGATGTCGAGGGCGGTCTCCAGCGTCATCATGCGCTGGCCGAGGGAGATCATGTTGGCGTCGTTGTGCTGGCGGCCAAGGAGGGAGGACTCGGCGTTCCAGCAGAGCGCGCAGCGGACGCCCCGCACGCGGTTGGCGACCATGGCCTCGCCGTTGCCCGAGCCGCCGAGCACGATGCCGCGCTCCAACTCGCCGCTGGCGACCGCCTCGGCCACGGGACGGATATAGGTAGGATAGTCCACCGACTCCTCCGAGTCCGTCCCGAAGTCGCGCACCTCGTGCCCCTGTCCGGCGAGGAAGCGCTTGATCTCTTCCTTGTAGCGGTAGCCAGCGTGGTCTGAGCCGATGCCGATCTTCATGACCGCATTAAACCACGCCGCCGTACTTCGAAGAGCACCAGAGCCGCGGCGACCGTGGCGTTCAGCGATTCGACCGGCGGCTCGATGGAGATGGTCAGGCGCAGGTCGGCGCGCTCCTGGAGAGCGAGAGAGAGGCCGGGGCCCTCGGCACCCAGGGCGAGGACCAGCGTGCCGTCCAGGGAAGCCCGCCAGAGGTCTTCGCCCTCGCGGGGGACAAGGGCCATCCACCGCGGCCGGACGGAAGCGAGGTGGCGGTCCACCGCCGCGGCCTCGCACCCGACGGCGACCGGCAGCCGCAGCAGGCTTCCGGCCGAGGCGCGGAGGGCGCGCGGATGGTTCGGATGGGCCGTTCCCGGGGAGAGCGCGAGCCCGGCCGCTCCGGAGGCCTCCGCGACCCGCGCGAGCGCTCCCAGATTGCCAGGATCCTGCATTCCGTCCAGAAAGAGATAGACTCCGCCGTCGCGGATGGGCAGCGACCCGATGCCGGAACGGGGCAGGCGGGCCACGGCAAGAATGCCGCGGGGTGAGTCGGAGTCGGTCAGCTCTTCGAGCAGGGGGGGCTCGATCTCGAGCGGTGCGATCGGGAGATGGCGGACGACGCGCAATCCATCGGGCGTCTTCAACCAGTCCGGAGTGGCCAGGACAGTCTCCAGCTCGTGACCGGCGGCGATGGCCTCCTCGACCAGGTGCGGCCCCTCCAGCAGGGCGTGGTCACCTTTACTTCGCCGGAGGCGGCGAATATCCTTCAATTTTTGATTGTGGCGGCTGGTAATCATAATGGCGACAGATATCAGGAATTTCTGGCAAAAGCTCCAATCGGGTGTCGAGGTCGCGGTGGCCGGGAACAACTCGGAGACGCTGCTCGGCGTCCGCGACGCGTTCCTGCGCTACTTCTACGACGGCCACGACAAGATCGTGTCGGTGGCGGTGGTGGCCCAGCCCGTGGAGCCGCCGCCGATCGGGCTGCCGGTCTCGGACGAGGAGACCCTCGCCCTGGCGCGCAGCTACGTCCACGAGATGGAGGAGCGGCTCGGCGACACCTACCAGTTCTACATGGCGGCCGAGGGGGGCATCCAGGCCCTGGAGGTGGACGGCAGGCTCCTCTACTTCATCCGCAACTGGGCCGTGGTGCGCACCCCGCTGGGCGAGGCCTGGGGGTCCAGCGGCTCGGTGCAGCTTCCCGACCGCCTGATCGCCGGCTTGGACAGCGCGCAAATCCCGTTCGCCATCCCCGGAACCCGGCGGGGCGGCGGCATGATCCGGGCGCTCACCGGCGGGCTGGAGACTCGGCGCAAGGCCGTCTCGACCTCCACCCTGCACGCCATCTCGACCCTCTTCTACGGCGTGCTGGAGAGCCGGCCCATCCGCTGAGTCCCGTTTTGCCGGGATCGAGCACCCTTAGAATCGTATGCCGGCCGCGTTGACCGGTCCTGCGACACTTGGTAGCATGCGCCGCCAGTTTCGAACGGGAACCCCCCAGGATAGAGGTGCGATGATGAACGAACAAGAAGCACACCTGTTTACGTCGGAGTCCGTGACCGAGGGCCACCCCGACAAGGTGGCGGACCAGATCTCCGATGCGATCCTGGACGAGGTGCTCCGGCAGGATGCCACCGGGCGCGTGGCCTGCGAGACCCTGGTGACCACGGACATGATCGTCCTCGCGGGCGAGATCACCACCCACGCGCATGTCGATTTTGTCGGCGTGGCCCGTCAAGTCGTCCAGGACATCGGCTACGACCGCTCAGACTTCGGCTTCGACAGCCGGAGCTGCAAGGTGCTCTTGACCATCAACCGGCAATCTCCGGACATCGCCCAGGGGGTGGATACGGGCGGCGCGGGAGACCAGGGGCTGATGTTCGGCTTCGCCTGCCGCGAGACCCCGGAGCTGATGCCGCTGCCGATCCTCCTCTCCCATCGCCTGACCCGCCGCCTGGCCGCGGCGCGCCGCGCCGGCGAGATCCCCTGGCTGCGGCCCGACGGCAAGTCGCAGGTGACGGTGGAGTACGAGGGCAAGAAGCCGGTCGGCGTGCGCACCGTGGTCATCTCCACCCAGCACGATCCCGACGTCTCCCAGGAGGAGATCAGCGACACGGTCATCGAGAAGATCGTGAAGACCACGATTCCGGGGGAGCTGCTGGACGCGACCACGGTCTACCACATCAACCCGACCGGCCGCTTCGTGACCGGCGGTCCGCACGGCGACTGCGGCCTCACCGGCCGCAAGATCATCGTGGATACCTACGGCGGCTACGGCCGCCATGGCGGCGGTGCCTTCTCGGGGAAGGATCCGACAAAGGTGGACCGCTCGGCCTGCTACATGGCGCGCCACGTGGCCAAGAACCTGGTGGCGGCCGGCATCGCCGAGCGCATCGAGGTGCAGATTGCCTACGCTATCGGCGTGGTCGATCCGGTGTCCGTGCGAGTCGACAGCTTCGGCACCGGCCAGATCGGTGACGGCGAGATGGAGAGGCTGGTCCGCGCTCACTTCCCGCTCTCTCCGCGCGGCATCATCGAATATCTCGATCTGCGCCGCCCGATCTACCGCGCGACGGCGGCCTATGGCCACTTCGGCCGCTCGGAGGAAGGCTTCACCTGGGAGCGCACCCACCGGGCCGAGGAGCTGCGCGTCGCGGCCGGAGTGGAGGAGATGGTCTCCGCCTGAGTTGAAAAGGCCGGCGATCGCCGGCCTTCTACTCCTCCTGCTGGTCTGCCCAGTTCTTTCCGTACTTGAGCACGTCGTGCTTCAGGAGGTCGAAGTCCCCCTGGCGAGGACCCGGCACGGCATCCCGGTAGACCGTGTCGCAGCGGTAGCAGACCACCGCGTCCTTGAGCCTCCGGTAGAGCCAGATGTCCACCAGCCCGAAGACCGGCAGCGAAAGGCCGAAGGTCCACGGCACCAGGGCCGCGCCGGCCACCACAAGAAGGCAGCCGAGCGCGCGGTTGAAGTCGCGCTGGCGGTAGAGATGCCGGCAGCCGCAGAGCGGGCAGACCTCGACAGCCGCCTCCGTCCAGTCCTCGCTGGTGACAGGCCGGACAGTCTCACAGCCCGGACAGGCGAGCTCCGCCGTCTCGGGCGAGAGGACGGCAGGGAAGGGGAAGCCGCAGGAGCGACACTGCGTACGGACACGCATTCGTCAGACGGGGACGCCCGTAGTGACGCTCAGGTAGTAGGCGGTGATCTCGCCGATGAAGGCGCCTACGACTACGACGTACAGGATGCCGGTGGCGGACTGATTCGAGCGCTGGCGCGCGCAGTGAAGGGCCATCAGGGTGAGCGGCAGCACGATCGCCAGGCCCCAGAGCAGACGGAACCAGAAGAAGATGCCCTGGCCCCCGAAACCCGCCAGGACCCGCAGCGGATGGGGCTCGACCAAGTCGTCGACCCCGGCCGCGACCATCAGGCTCGCGGCCACGGAGACCACCCGCAGCAGCACGGTCCCCAGGAGCACCCAGGAGAACACGGTCAGGTGACGAAACGTCAGCCGGGGCGCGACCAGGTACCAGTGCCCGAGGAGCATCGTGATGAGCGACCAGCCGAGGAGGAGCGATGAGGCGATCAGGCTTGCCGCCAGCAACGCGCCACGGTGGGGAAGCGGGGTGAGCGGCGCCACCACGTGTGGACCGGCCAGGAGGAGGGCCGCGAGGCAGCCGAGGGTCGACAGCGCCAGCGGCCAGCGGCCGACGGACCAGCGCTCGCGCCAGATCGCGGCGTAGTAGAGGAAGCCGCCCAGCAGCGCGGCACCGAGGGCCGCCACACCGGGTCCGGGCCGGTCGCCGAACGGACGGAACGGGTGGAGAAGGACCACCGCCATGGCAAGCCCGAGGAGGCCCAGGACGACGAGCGCGTTCATCTGGAAGTAGCCGCGACCCAGATCGTCTTCGGGGATCCAGTAGAGGGTGGTGAGGGAGCCAAGGCTGACAGCGAGAAGGAACAGCAGGAAAACGCCCATTTGCAGGGCATAGTATCAGGCCCGGGAGCAGCCTCGGAGCAGCCCCCGCCGGTGCTCACGGCACGAGCGGGATCTTATCTGGACTTGGGACCACCGGGGTGTTAGCCTAGCCCAAGTCGATAGACGACATTCTGGTGGATATGGCAACTCTGGATCATCCTGAACTGCGGGAATCGCTGAACACTCTCCTCAAGACCTCCAGGCCGCGTCTGGAGCGGGTCCTGCGGAATTTCGAGATCCCACCGGAGGATGCCGAAGACATCCTGCAGGACGCTCAGCTCACGCTGCTCTACAAGTGGGACAAGGTGCGCAGTCCCGAGAGCTGGCTCATCGGCACGGTCAAGAAAAAATGCATCATGTACTGGCGCAAGCGTCGCGGCAGCCTCTGCGAGGCCGTGGACACGGCAATCCTGGACCTGCTGGCCACGCCGCAGGCCCCCGACCAGGAGAAGACCGACCTGAGCACCGACCTCAGCCGAGTGCTCTCGCGCCTCTCCACCCGGTGCCGCTCGCTGCTCCGGCTCCGCTACGGCATGGGGTACGGTCCCACCGAGGTGGCGGAGCAGATGGGCTATCAGACGTCGAGCATCCGCAAGGTCACGAATCGTTGCCTGGCCGCCCTCACGCGGCAGCTCCTCGCCGTCGGCTTCCAAAGGGAGTTCGTAGGTGGGAGAGGGGAGCCGCAGGAAGATGGTTAAGCACTCTCACCAGCGGGAAAGCCGTTAGCTCACCCGCTTCGCAGCAGCGCTGTGGACAAAGCGGCAGAATGTTGGTAGCGTGACGAACCAGTCACTCAGATCTACTGACATGCAATCTTCGGGTTCACCTCGGGCGGAAGAGCCCTCCCTGGAGGAGTTGCTGGAGAGGGTTGAGCCAAAGCTCAAGCGCATCCTCTTCCGCTACAAGATCCCCGCGCAGGACGCGGACGACCTCCTGCAGGAGACCTTCCTCATCATGGTCTCCAAGGCGGGGACCATCCGCAATCCGGAAGCGTGGATCCTGGCCACGCTGTCCAACCGCTGCGTCATCTACTGGCGCAAGCAGCGCAGCCGGCTCTGGGATGTGGTGGACACGGCCATCCTCGAGCTCCTCGCCGATGCCGAGGCGCCGCCCCAGGAGCGGACGGATCTACGCCACGACCTGGACTTCCTGCTGGCGCAGCTCCCCGACCGCTGCCGGTCCGTGCTCCGGCTGCGCTACGGCCTGGGCTGCAGCACGGCGGAGGCCGCGGAACGGACCGGCTACTGCAAGTCGAGCATCCGCAAAGTGACCCGCCGCTGCCTGTCCGCGCTCACCCAGCAGCTTCTGGGAGCAGGGTTCCATCCCTCCCCGGGAACGCTGAACGAAGACGCCTGAAGCCAACCAAGGCCTCGCCCTAAGCCGTCCGGCACGTCCTGACGGCACACATGCTCACTTTCAGGGCATTCCGGTGCACAATCTCATAGTCAGATTCGGATCGGTGTCTTTGGAACACCGGCTGCGGAAACTTACTTTACGAGCTGCCCTCCGGCAGCTGCACGGCCTTGCGCCGCCTGTCCCAGAAAGGAGACGTCCATGCTTTCCCTTCGAATCCGCCGTTTCGTCGCCATCCTCGCCCTGACCGCCGCATCCATGATCTTCCCGCTGTCCGACCTGAGCGCCGCTCCCCGGTCCGAGTCGCGCTGGAGCGGATCGGAGCGCAGCAGCGCCAGGATCGAGCGTCAGGGCTTCTCGTTCTGGAACTTCCTGACGGGTATCTTCGAAGGGGCCGGGATGCGGATCGACGGCAACGGTTAAAAGCCTCAGCCCGAAAGGGGCGGACGACGTCCGCCCCGAGCGCTCCGATGCGCTCCGATGCGCTCCGAAGCGGATGGTTCCTCTGGACAAGTGCCTCCGGACAGTGCTAGTGTGTCCAAGAATCAAGCGTCTTCTTGCGGAAATGAGCGCTTTGGACCATCCCCAGCCCGAAGACACCCTCGAGGAGTTCCTTGATCGGGTGCGGCCTCGGATTCGGGCGCTCTTCCTCCGTTATCGCATTCCCCCTCAGGACACCGAAGACATCCTGCAGCAGGCCCTCCTAGCGCTGCTCTATCACCGCGACTCGATCCGCGACCCCGAGGCGTGGCTGGTCGGGACGCTGCGCAACAAGTGCCTGCTCTACTGGCGCGACCATCGCCGCAAGCTCTACGATGCCGTGGACGCCGCGGTCCTGGAATTCGTGGCCGAGCCACAGGCCCCCGATCAGGAAGGGGCGGACCTGCGGCGGGATCTTGCGAGCGCCATCGAGCAGCTCCCGGAACGCTGCCGCTCGATCCTCTCGCTGCGCTACCGGCACGGCTACAGCCCTTCGGAGATGTCGATGTTCATGGGGCACAGCCAGGGCAGCATCAGCAAGATGACGAACCGCTGCCTCGCCGCCCTGACCCGGCGGCTGGTGGCGTCGGGGATCCTGCGGGGTCAAGGGTAGCCATGACAGAGAACCATCCGGCGCGGCCCGTGCTGGAGCGTTTCGTGCTCGGCCATCTTCCCGCGGCCGAGATGCGGCAGGTATCACAGCACCTCCTGGCTGGTTGCCCCGAGTGCCGGCAAGCCACCGCGGGCCTCTGGGAACGCGGTAGGGGAGGAGCGGCTGCCGACCCGCAGCTCTCCGCTTCGTTCCCTCTAGTAGAAGACACCGTGGACCGCAGCGCCTGTGACGAGGCCATCGATCGGATCTTTCACATCATTCTAGCCCGCGAGACTGTAGTCGCGAGGGAGCGGGCCCAGGGGCGCGAGCTGTTTGAGGAGCTGGCGCGCCATCCGCCGGCGAGGCAGCTCTTGATGGTCTCCAACAGCGCCCGCTTCCAGAGCCGCATGCTCTGCGAGATCCTCTTGGAGCAGGCGCACGAGGCGGGTTTCCGCGAGCCGGCACGGGCGGTCGAGCTGGCGCGCCTCGGCACCGCCATCGCCGACTGCCTGGCGGAGCGCAGTGGGGAGAAGGATGGAGAAGGGCTTCAGGGGCTGCGTGCCCGCGCCTGGGCGCAGCTCGGCAACGCGCTCCGCATCAGCTCGGACCATGATGGGGCAGGCCAAGCCTTTGAGACGGCGACCGAGCTGCTCGATCCGGTGCGGGTCACCCCGCACGAAATTGCCCGGGTGCTCGACTTCGAAGCCTCCCTGCGGAGAGATCAGCGCCGCTTCGCCGAGGCCACTCGCCTCATGGATCGGGTCATCGCCATCTACCGCAAGCTCGGCCAGCGCAGCCTTCTCGGCAGATCTCTCCAGCAGAAGTCACTGATCTGCGGCGAATCCGGAGACTCGGATGGAGAGATCGCGCTCCTCCGGCGCGCCCTGGAGCTATTGAATCCCGAGGAGGAGCCGCGGATCTTCCTCGCGGCGCGCCATAACCTGATCTCGGCCCTGTGCGAGAGCGGACGTCCCCGAGAGGCGTTCGCGCTGCTCTTTCACTCGCGCCCCCTCTACTTGAAGCAGGGGGACCGGCTGAACCTCCTGCGCCTCCGTTGGGTAGAAGGGGCCGTCTCCCGCGGTCTCCAGCGGTACGAGCAGGCGGCCGTGGCCTTCCGCGAGGTCCGCGAGGCCTTCCTCGAGCTTGGCCTCGATTACGACGCTGCGCTCGCCTCGCTCGATCTCGCCGAGATCTACGCGACCCAAGGCCGTACTGCCGACGTGCGCCGGCTGGCCGACGAGATGCTCGAGGTCTTCCGCTCGCGCAAGATTCACCGGGAGGCCATGGGCGCCCTCTCCGTCCTGCAGAAGGCGGCCAGCACGGAGCGGGCGGAGCTCGTCCTGATCCGAGAGGTTGGGAGCTTCTTTCGCCAGGCGAGGAACCAGCCCGACCTGCAGTTCACACCGACTTCCTGAAACGCTTCTCTCCGAAGTGTCACGCTTTCTTGAGGTGGTTGCACTGTAAGCAGAGTCTCTTGCGATGACGGCATGGGAGTGCCGTTCTTTTCGGTCTTTTCGGGTGAAGGCGTAGGCCCCTTCGAACGTACGTTCGACTGAGGAGTCCTGTCATGACGTTGAGCGCCTTCGATCCTGATGACCTCGTCACGCTCCTGCAGGGCGAGATCGGCCCCGCCGAGCGGCGAAAGACGGTCCGGCGACTCCTTGCGCGGACCGAGCGGCCAGCTGCCGGGGCCCTGAAGCTGCAGGGCGGTCCTGCACCGGCCGATTCAGTCCAGTCCGAAGAGGTCGGAGAGATCCGCCTGAGCGATCGTGCTCGCACCCTCATGCGCGAGCATGCCGGCGTACCGGAGCTGCTCCAGCGTCTCGAAGGCCTCACCCCCGCCGAACGGTTGGCCCTTGTCCGAACCGACCGGGAGCTCCAGTCCTGCCCTCTCTGCCAGCGCCTGATCGAGAGCAGCCATGACTTGGTGTATGCGGAGATGCCGCGAGCAGAGGAGCTGGCGGAGCTCGCGGTCGCCATTTCGCAGGAGCTCGATGCCCACCGCTATGGCATTGGGATCGTCAACGACCTCAAGGCCCGAGCCTTGGCGTGCCTGGGCGAGGTGCTCCGCAACCAGGGCGACCTACGCGCCGCGGACGGTGCGCTCGTCGTGGCCGAGACGCTGCTCGCGATCGGGACCGGTGACGTGTTCGAGGAAGCGCGCCTGTTCGAGCTCAAGGCGCTCGTGCGCCGCGACCAGTGCCGGATCGACGAGGCGCACGGTCTGCTCGATGAGGTGATCGCGGTCTACCGCCAGTACCGGGACTTCCACCTGGTCGGCAGGGCTTTCGTTCAGAAGGGGAGCACGCACGGCGCGGCAGGGGAGTTCGAGTCGGCGGTCCGGTGGCTGCGCAAGGGCCTCGGGTTGCTCGACCCGACCCGCGAGCGCCGCCTGGAGCTGTCAGCCCGGCACAACCTCATGCTGTACCTCCAGGAGAGCGGCCGGGACCAGGAGGCCTGGTTCCTCCTCAAGGCGTCCCGGTCAGAGTTCCTGGAGCATGGCGGCGAGTTGCTCAACCTTAGGCTGCGCTGGCTGGAAGGGAAGATCCAGCAGACCCTCGGCCAGCTCAGGGAGGCGGAGCAGGCGATGACCGAGGCCCGCGCCGGGTTCCTGGGCCAGAGCGCCGGCTTCAGCGCGGCCCTAGTCTGCCTCGACCTTGCCGGCCTCTATGCCGCCCAGAGTCGGACGGAGGAGATGCGACGGCTGGCCGAAGAGATGCTGCCGATCTTCCGGTCCCGCGACATCCACCGCGAGGCAATCGCCGCCCTGATCGTATTTCAGCAGGCGGTCCGGATGGAGAAGCTGAGCTCCGGCCTCCTCGATGAGATCCGTTCCTTCCTGCAGCGAGCGCGCACTGACCCCAAGCTCCGCTTCGAGTATTCTTCCTGAATGGCGGATCGTCCCAAGCTGCTCGTCCTGGGAAGCGGATTCGGAGGTTTCTCGCTGCTCTCCCGGATCCGCCCGCGCGACTGGACAACCACCCTCCTCAGCCCGCGCAACTATTTCCTCTTCACTCCGCTGCTGCCGTCCGCGGCCAGCGGCAGCGTCGAGTTCCGGAGCATCCTGGAGCCTAGCCGGCGCCGGCTGCGCGGCGTCCACGTGATCGAGGGCTCCGCGGAAACGATCGACTGGGAGAGCCGTCAGGTCCACTGCGTTGGTGCTGTCGGAGGGGAACGGTTCACGCTGCCTTACGACATCCTGGTCATCGCAGTCGGCGCGGCCGTGGGGGACTACGGCGTGCCCGGCGTCCACGAGCATGCTCTCAAGCTCGCCAGCGTGGAGGACGCCCGGGCGGTGAGGAGGGGAGTCCTGGAGCAGTTTGCGCGCGCGGAGATCCCGGGGCTCACCCCCGACGAGATACGCCAGCGGCTGACATTCGTGATCTGCGGCGGCGGCCCCACGGGCGTCGAGATCGCGGCGGAGATCGATGACCTGATCGGCGAGGAGCTGCGCCACAGCTACCCAGAGCTCGCCCCGCAGGCCAGAGTGGTCCTGGTCGAGGCCCTGGAGAGGCTCCTCACCAGCTTCGACGAGGCGCTGAGCGATTATACGAAGCGGCACTTCCTCCACGCGGGCATCGAGGTGCGGACCCAGGCGAAGGTCCAGTCCATCGGACGGGACCGAGTGGTGCTGGAAGGCGGAGAGGTCATCCCCTGCGGCTTGGTGCTGTGGGCGGGCGGCAACGCGCCTGTTCCCCTGATCACGTCCCTGGGTCTGCCCCTGGACCGCCGGGGCCGCTTGGCCGTGGACGACCATCTCCGCATCCAGGGAAGGGAGAGGGCCTACGCGCTGGGCGACTGCGCCACGGTTGGGGAGCCGCCTCTCCCCGCCACCGCCCAGGTGGCACAGCAGCAGGGCAAGTACCTCGCGGGTGCTCTGGCCAGCATCCGGGATGACGGGTATGTCGAACCGTTCCGATTTAAGGCGTCCGGGATGCTCGCCTACATCGGCGGGGGAGAGGCACTCGCCGATCTGCCGCAGGTCAAGTGGAGCGGCCGGGGGGCTTGGCTTTTCTGGCGCTCCGTCTATCTGACCAAGCTGGTGAGCCCGGCCAACAAAATCAAGGTGCTCTTCGACTGGGTCAAGGCCCGGCTTTTCGGCCGGGATCTGAGCCGCTTCTAGGTCGGCTTCTAGGTCCTGACGCCCAGGAACAGGTAGATCGAGAGCACGGCGAACACCGCGCTCGGGCTCCATACTGCTACAGCCGGCGGCAGCGCGCCGGCTTCCCCCAGAGTCGTGAAGAACGCGAAGATCCCCAGGAAGACGATCCCCAGGACCACGGAAAGGCCCAGGCCATAGAGTGCCCCCTGGCGCCCCAGGCGGAACGCGAACGGAAGGGCGACCAGCGCCATCACCAGCGAGACCACCGGGAACGCGATCTTGTTCTGGAGCTCCACTTGGAGCTCGGGCACCGGCTGCCCGCTGTCGCGCAGCTCCTCGATGTACTCCTTGAGCTCGTTGTATCGCATCTGCTCCGGGGGCCGGATCTCCGACTCGAAGTAGTCGGGCGTCTCCGGGTAGCGGACGATCCTGTCGTCCGTGAAGCGGAGGTAATCCGTGACCTCCACGCTGTTGAACGTCCGCGACCAGCCGTTCGAGAACTTCCACACGTCTCCGAGGAAGACGGCGGAGTCCGCGACGAGCCGGCGGGAGAGCCGGTGGCCCTCGTCGAAATCGAAGACCTGCAGCCGCTGGAGCGAGGGCCGCTGCGGGTCATAGTGCAGGTAGTTGTAGATGTAGCGCCCCTGCCCGAACAGCCACTGCCGGTCGGCCCTCCGGTAGGTCCTCACGGTCTCGCTGCCCCGGATGCGGTCCTTGAGCTGGGCGACCTTGGCGTTCGAGGCCGGCAGCACGGAGGATTCGAGGTAGCCGCAGAACAGGGTCACGAGCAGCGAAGCGGCCAGGGCCGGCAGGGCCAGGCGGTAGAGGCTCATGCCGAGCGCTTTGCAGGCGGTGATCTCGTTGGTGCGCGCGAGCAGGCTGAAGGTCATCAGCGTAGTCACCAGCACCACGATCGGGGCGATGTCATAGAACATCTGGAGCGACTGGTACTTGTAGTAGTTCAGGACCAGGGTGGAGGGGACCTTGTTCTTGAGGATCTCGTCGATGGTCTCGCTCAGATCGAAGATGACGAAGAGGGACACCCCGGAGAGCACGACCAGGGCGAAGACCATCGTGAAGCTCCGGACCACGTACCGGTCGAGCAGGTTCGGGAACGCGAGCCGTGGGCGGGGGAGCAGGAGCACCAGCTCCGGCCGCGTCTTGCGCCGGCGGTCGATCTGCCCCGGAGCTTGCCCTGCAGGAGGCTCCGCCGTCTCCTGTCCGGCCCGCCGTTCCTCTTTACGCTCCTGCCGGCGCTTCTTCAGGAAGAGGAGCCCCCGCCAGACGTCCTGACGGACCCAGCGGTCGAGGCGGCTCAGGAGGAGACTCTTATCCTTGTTCCGCCGCATGAGGAGGAAAAAGCCCCCGGCCGCCATGAGGATGTTTGGGGCCCACATGCCTACCCATCCCGGGATGCGCCCATAGCGCGCTGTCTCCTCGCCGTTGCTGAGCAGGATGTAGTAGAGGAGGATCACCCCGATCGAGAGCGCGAACCCGGAGGCCTTGCCTCCCCGGCGGTTGTTGATCCCCAGGGGGAGGGCGAACAGGCCGAAGACCAGGCAGGCAGCCGGGATTGAGAACTTCTTGTGGATCTCGACCTCGGCAAGGTTCCGCTGCTCGGGCGACGCCGTCGGGTCACCCTTGAGGTCCTGCAGCTCTCCCAGAGTGAGTTCGCGGATTCCCTTGGAGACCGAAATCTTGGCCTTCTGCTCGGTGGTGAACTGCTCCTCCAGGATGAGGTCGAGCCGCCGGTGGCGGCTGATCTCGTAGCGGTCCGGGGAGTTCAGGTTCACCTTGTGGCGGATCGCATTGTAGAGCCGGAGCACGACTCGCTCGCCGTCCGGCTCGACCCGGACCTCGCCCCAGTCGGCGATGGTGATCTCGTTGTCCTCGCCGCTGGGCACCGACTCGGCCAGGAACACCCCTTTCCAGCGTTTCTCGCCCTCCGGCGTCTCGAAGACGTAGAGGACCTTGCCCTCCCACTCCTCGTAGAAGACCCGCGGCTGCACCTGTTGGGAGATGCTCTGGGTCGTGATCTCCAGCCGGAGCTGCTGCAGGGCGTGGTTGCCCCAGGGCAGGGCGTAGACCATCAGCCAGGTGTTCAGGATCGCGAAGACGGCCGACATGAAGAGGATCGGCCGGTAGAGCGTCAGCAGGCTGATGCCGGACGACCGCATGGCGATGAGCTCGCTGTCGGACGACAGGCGGCCCACGGCGATAAGGATGCCGAACAGCAGGGCCATCGGCAGCGTGAGCACGACGATGTTCGGCAGGGTCAGCGTCAGCAGCCTGCCCACGATCGAGACGGGAAGGCCCCGCCGGATGATCATCTCGGCCGAGTCGAACAGGAAGCGCAGCAGGAGAATGAACGTATAGACTAGGAATCCCAGCGCGAGCGGCCCCAGGATCTCGGAAAGGATGTAGCGGTCGAGTCGGAAACGACGGATACGCAGCACGGGCCTGATTCTATGAGGAAACCCCCATGAAAGTCCGCCTTGAACGCCGATTCCGGTTCAGTGCCAGCCATCTCTACCGCCGGCCGGACTGGAGCGAGGAGGAGAACCGGGCCCTGTTCGGCAAGTGCGCGAACCTGCCCGGGCACGGCCACAACTACCGCCTGTTCGTCACGGTCGAGGGGGAGGTCAATCCCCAGACCGGCTTCATCATCGACCTCGGCACCTTGGATAGCCTAGTCACCGCGAAAGTCCTCGACCGGCTGGACCACCAGCACCTCAATACAGCCCTCCCGGAGTTCGCAGAGGGTGGAAAGATCCCTTCGAGTGAAAACATCATCCTCTGGATCCTGGGCCAGCTTCAGGGTCTGCCCGTGGTGAAGCTCCGCTTGGAGGAGGACGAGGATCTAGCCGCCGAATGGCTCACCGACTGATCGCCGGCTCAGTTGGGTTGACATAATGTGCCTTACCAGAATTTATGGAGGGGCGCAGAAAAGCCCCCGCTCAGGCGGGGCTCAGGCGGTTTCTTTGCGGAGGTCCAGGAGGATTTGTTCGAGCGCGCGGATCAGGTCTTCCTTGTCCACCTCGCTCTGCCGGAACGTCATCGACAGGTTGTAGCTCCGGTCCGGCGACTTGAACTTGAAGACGTACGGCCGCCGGCGGCCACCCTTGTTTCCCTTGTCACGGCGAAGTCTCTGGCGGAGGTCGTCTCGGTTCAACCCGCGGCGCGCGACCTCTTCGAGAAGCCCGATCATCTCTGTTTCCTCGCCGGCCTTGAGCACCTCCAGCAGCAGCGACTTGGATGTCAGGGCCAGGGCCTGGACCGTATCGCGGACGCGCGGCGGCATCTGCAACAGGGACAGGCTCTCGGTGATCACCGTCCGGGACTTGCCCACGGACGTGGCGATCTCCTCGTGCGTGTACTCGTGACGCTCGGCCAGCAGGCGGTAGCCTTCTGCCTCTTCAAAGGGGGTGAGGTCCTTGCGCTGCAGGTTCTCGATCAGGGCGATCTCGAGAGCTTCCTGCTCCGAGACGTCCATCTCGATGACCGGGACTTCGTAGAGGCCTGCCTCCTGAGAGGCACGGTAGCGTCGCTCTCCGGAAATGATCCGGTAAAGGACTCCGGGAGGGGCTTCCTCTTCCGACTCCGGGCGAGGCCGGACCAGGATCGGCTCCAGGATTCCTTTCTCTCGGATGGAGGCCACCAACTCGTCCAGGTCTCCCATGGTGGACCGGGGCTGGTTCGGGTCCGGCTCCAAGGTCGAGAGGGGAACCATCTTCCCCACCGGTGTTTCGTGCCGGGCCGTCAGCTCCTCGACGAAGTGTGTGTCGTGGCGCATCTTCACACGCATGGGCAGGCCGCCGCGCTTGCGGGATGGTTCAGACACGGCTCAGGACCTCCTCGGAAAGGCGGTAGTACTCGTAGGCTCCCGTGGACCGCGGGGCGAACGTGAAGATCGACTCGCGGTAGGCCGGGCTCTCTTCCAGGCGGACGCTCTTCGTGATCACCGTATCGAACACCTTGGTTCCGAACACGTGCTGGATCTGCTCGTAGATGTCCTTCGCGAGCAGCGTCCGTTTGTCATACATGGTGATGAGCGCGCCCAGGATCTGGAGCTCGGGGTTGGCCCTCACCTTGATCTTGTCGATGGTCTCCAGCAGGTCGTCCGTCCCTTCCAAGGCAAAGTAGCTGGCCTGGATCGGGATCAGCACGTGGGTCGCCGCCACCAGGGCGTTCACTGTGATGATCCCCAGGGTCGGGGGCGTGTCGATGATGACGTAATCGTATTGTTCCTGGACGGATTGCAGCTCGTCCTTGAGGCGGAAGTGACTATCCAACTCGCCAATGAGCTTGGCTTCGACTTTCGCGAGGGCGATCGTCGACGGCGCGATGGACAGGTTCTCGACCTTCTCGGCGGGCTGGATGATGTCGGAGAGATGGATGTGAGGCTCGGTCAAGGCTTCATAGACCGACTGCTTGAGCTCGTGGATATCCAGGAAGGACATCGAGCTATTGGCCTGCGGGTCCATGTCGACGACGAGGGTCCGGACGCCCTTGCTGGCCAGGGCGGCGGCGAGATTGATGGCGGTCGTGGTCTTGCCGACGCCGCCCTTCTGATTGGTGATCGCAATGATCATGAGCGACGGCAGTCTAGAAGAAGGGCCCTACCGGGTCAAGCAGGGCCTCCAAGGATGTCGGCGCGCCGACATTGGCGCTAAGTATAGGAAAACGAGCTAGTTAGAACCTACATCGTCCATTTGCCGAGATCTTCGGGGCTGATCTCTTCCAGCCACTTCTTGAGCCGCTCCTCGTCGGTCGCCTGGCCCGCCATCTCGGCTGCCTGAGCCTTGTCGAGGACGCCGCGGAGCACAAAGATCGGAGCATCGGCCCGCAGCGCCAGAGCGATCGCGTCGCTTGGCCGGGCGTCGATGCCGACGCTGCGGCCGTCCTGCTGCACGTGGATGACGGCGAAGAAGGTGCTCTCCTTCAGGTCGGAAATGACGATCTTCTCCACCCTCGCGCCGAGCTGTTCGAGCATGAGGCGCAGGAGGTCGTGGGTCATGGGACGCGGGGGTTCCACCCCCTCGATGCGGAGGGCGATGGCGTTGGCTTCGAAGACGCCGATCCAGATCGGCAGGAAAAGTTGGCTTTGGGTGTCTCGGAGAATGACAATGGGAACGTTGGACGAGGGGTCCAACATCAGACCTCGGATCTCGACTTTCAGTTCCTGGTTGGGGTCGCTCATGGACCTATTCTGAGGTCCGCTCTTCAGGAGGTCAAGCTAAGGCGAGACGCTCGCCATGCAGGCTATGGGCGAGGGCTGACTGAACCCGGACGCGAGTCATCTGGCCGAGCGCGGCCGGCTCCGAGCCGGTCTGGAAGTGCACCATGCGGTGGCAGGAGGTCCGGCCTACCTGCGTGCCCGGCTGCTTGCCCCAGCCGGTCACGATGATCTCGTGCTCCTCCCCCACCAAGCTCTCGTTGATCTCTTTCTGGATCTCTTCCTGGAGGCGGAAGAGCCGCTGCAGCCGCTCGGAGGCGAGGTCTGCATCGACCGCTCCACCGAGGCGCGGCGCTGCCGTCCCCGGACGCGGGGAGTATTTGAAGGCGTAGAGGGCCGAGAACCGGACTTCGCGAAGCAGGTCGAGGGTCTGTTCGAAGTCGTCGTCTGTCTCGCCCGGGAAGCCGACGATGATGTCGGTCGAGAGAGCGAGGTTGCGAGCCGCGCGGAGCTGACGGACGAGGTCCAGGTACTCCTCGCGCGTGTAGCCGCGGCCCATCCTGCGGAGCACCGCGTCCGAGCCCGACTGCACGGGCAGGTGCAGGTAGGGACAGATGTTCGCGTGGCGGCCGACCTGTTCCACCATGCGGGGCGTGAAGTCACGGGGATAGGAGGTCACGAACCGGAGCCGCCGGAGGCCCGGCAGCGATGCCACGGCATCCAGCAGATCGGCGAAGTCTTGAGCTCCGTGGCGCCAGTGGTTCACGGTTTGCCCGAGCAGCTCGATCTCCATGAAGCCGTACTCCAGGAGGTGTTCCACTTCTCGCAGAATGTCCGCCATGGGGCGGCTCTGCTCAGGGCCTCGGGTCTGGGGGACGATGCAGAAGGTGCAGTTCTTGTTGCACCCCTCGATGATGGTCACCATTCCCTTGTACTCGCCGTTCCGGGAGACCGCGTCGATGTCGTAGTGCCTGTTCTCCGGAAAGCCCGTGGCCACCACCCGCTCCCCGGCGCGGCGCTTTGCCACGACTTCGTTCAGCTCTCCTACCCTGCCTGGGCCGAGCACGAAATCGAGGTCCGGCACCCGGGCGAGGGCCTTCTCCCCTTCCTGCTGGGCCACGCAGCCGCAGAGGCCGATGAGGAGGTCCTGCCGGTTCTTCTTGAAAAGCCGGTACTCGCCCAGGCGCGAGTAGACCTTCTGCTCGGCCTTGTCCCGCACGCTGCAGGAGTTGAGGAGGATGACGTCCGCATCTTCCGCGTGGAGCGTGGGCAGCACGCCCTGCTGCATGAGCTGGCCGAGCATGCGCTGGCTGTCCAGCTCATTCATCTGGCAGCCCCAGGTCTCGATGAAGACGCGGCGTGGGCGTGTCATTTCGGCGGTTCAACCTTGGGTGGGTCGATCACCTTGTGCTCTTTCACGGGATCGGCCTTGGGCTCTTCCTTCGGCTCCTCGTCGACGCCTTCACGGAGCCAGCCCGGCAGGGCGCCGGCGGTCCGGCCTTCTTCCAGCAGCTCCTCCAGCTCGGTCTTGGCGGTCTCGGCCTCGGCACGGGCCTCTTCCAACCGGTCCAGCACGCGATCCCATTCCGGCTTGATCTGACCGCTGCGCACGTAGGGATCGTTCTCGGCATAGAAGCGCCGGCGCCATCCGGCCGCGCTCTGCTCCAGCTCCTTGACGTCGTCCGCGGCCTTGCGCCAGCGCAGCCGGACTTCCAGGGCGCGGCTCCGCCAGTACTGCTCGTCGCGGATCGGCGCCTTTTCCTCCGTCTCCGCTGCCTCCGTCTTCTTGGCGGGCGCGGCGACCGTGATCTGACCCTTGGCAGCATACTGCTTAATGTTCTTGTCCGTGATCACGTGCGCGGGCGGCGCGGCATGGGCCCGCTGCTCGCGCGCGGCCCGCGCTGAATCGGCAAGGGTCCTGGTGGAGCCCTCCTTCTCACCTCCGGAGTCGAGGACGACTGTGTTCGGAGGGAGCGGAGGAGGCGGCGGGGTTGGCGTAGGCGCCGGTGCGGGAGTTATTGCAGGAGTCGGTTCGGGAGCAGCCGCTTTTGCCTTGGGAGCTGGAGGTGCCGCGCAACCCGCGGCCAACAAAACCAGGAGAAGCAGCTTAGGCACGGCCATAACGGTCTTCGAGACGGACCACATCTTCGAGCTCCGGGGTCGACACCTCGATGATGTCGCAGCCGTTCTCGCCTGCGACCATCCGGTGCTTGGTGAAGGGCCGGATCCGGTAGGACTCGCCGCCACGGAGGGTGGTCGTGACCAGGTTGCCGTCCTCTTCCACGAGCAGCTCCACCTCGCCCTCGGCAAGATAGAGGGTCTCATCCTTGACCTCGTGGTACTGGAGGGACAGGGCTTGGCCCGAGTTCACGTGCAGGATCTTGCCCACGTAACGGTCGGTGTGGGCGAAGATCAGCTCGTACCCCCACGGCTTTTCGACTCGGCGGATCGGAGTACGCATTCGGATCGATACCTCACTCAGTTTCTTGAAGCCACGGCGCACTCGAAGAAGTTCTCCAGGTGCTGCTGGACGTCGGCCGCGGTGGAGAGCGCGAGACAACGGCCGGCCAGCTCGGACAGCTCGGCGGCGGAGGCGTCCCGGATCCAGCTCTTGACCTCCGGAATCCCGCGCGGCGCCAGCGACAGGCGCCGGAGCCCCATGCCCACCAGCAGGAGGGCGTAGCGCGGGTCCGACGCCATCTCGCCGCACAGGCTGACCTCGATTCCTGCTGCACGAGCGCTGTCGATGACGAAGCGTAGCATGCGGAGAATTCCCGGATGAAGAGGCTGATACAGGCTCGCCACGTGCTCGTTGTTGCGGTCCACCGCCAGCGCGTACTGGATCAGGTCGTTGGTGCCGATCGAGAAGAAGTCGACCTCCCGCGCCAGGACGTCCGAGATGAGCGCCGCGCCCGGCACCTCGATCATCACGCCCAGCCGGATGTCGCGCCGGAAGGCCACCCCCTCCCGCTCCAGCTCCCCCATCACCTCTTCCGCGAACACCCGGAAGCTCCGCACCTCGTCCAGCGTGCTCACCAGCGGCAGCATGACCCAGAGGTCGCCGTAGATGCCCGCGCGGTAGAGCGCTCGGATCTGGGCACGGAAGATATCCGGCAGCGCCAGGGTCAGGCGAATGCCGCGCAGACCGAGCACCGGGTTCTCTTCCGCCGTCGCCATCATCTCTCGCGCCAGTTTGCGGCCGCCCAGGTCGTAGGTGCGGATGATCGCCGGATGCGGCGCCGCCGCCTCGATCATGAGGCGGTAGGCCTCGATGTGCTCTTCTTCCGTGGGCAGGTGCGGGCTGCGCTCGATGTAGAGGAACTCGCTGCGGTAGAGGCCGATGCCGCAGGCACCGAACGGCCCCACCTCCGCCACCTCCTCCGGCAGGTCGATGTTGGCCATCAGCTTGATCTCGACCCCGTCGGTGGTCACGGGCATGAGCTCGCGCGAGGCGAGCCAGGCATTGTCGCGCCGCTGCAGCTCGGCCTTCCGGGTCCGGTACTCTTCCAGCACTTCCGGCGTGGGATGGAGGATGATCGTGCCGCTCTCGCCGTCCACGATGATCGAGGCCTGATCGCCGACCCGGCCGATCACGCCGGTGAGGCCGGCGACGGCGGGCAGGTTCAGCGAGCGGGCGATGATCGTGGTGTGGGAGGTCCGGCCTCCGGTCTCGATAGCGAAGCCGATCACGCGCGCCCGGCCCAGCCGGATGGCGTCCGAGGGCGTGAGGTCGTCCGCCACGATCACCACGTCTTCCGGTAGCTCGGAGAGCTCGTGGTGGGAGATGCCCTGCAAGCTCCGCAGGAGGTGGCGGCTGACGTCGGTCAGGTCTTCGCTGCGCTCGCGGATGTAGCTGTCGTCGATGTGGGCGAACCGCTCGTCGAGCTCCTCGGCGGTCTTCTTGACCGCCCACTCGGCGTTGACCTGATTGGTGCGGATGCGCTCGACGACCTTGCCCAGGAAGCTGGGATCGGAGAGCAGGAGAACGTGGGCGTCGAAGATGGCAGCCAGGTCATTGCCGAGGTCCTCGCCGGCCTTCTCGCGGGTGCGCATCAGCTCGTGCCGGGCATGGCGGGCTCCCTCGTAGAGCCGGGAGACCTCCTCCTCGACCTGGTCCAGGGCGAGCGGGATGCGGAACACGTCCGGCCCGCGGGTCTCGATGCAGACAGCCCGGCCGATGGCGATCCCTCCCGAGACGCCCATGCCGTGCAGGACCTGCATCTCGGAGCCCATGATCAGCTCTCCTCGCCGAACCGGTTGGCGATCAGATCGGTGACGGCCTTCATGGCCGCCTCCTCGTCGTTGCCGTCGCAGCGGAGGGTCACCTTGCTCCCATGCGCCACTGCCATCATCATGATTCCCAGGATGCTCTTGGCATCCACTTCCTCACCGTTCCGGCTGATCGTGACGCGGCTCTGGAACGCGCTGGCCGTGTGCACCATCTTGGCCGCGGCGCGCGCGTGCAGCCCCAGCTGGTTCACGATCTCGGCCTCGCGCTCAATCACCCTTCTTTTCCTCGCACTTGGGGGGCTGCACCATATCACTCACCAGGCAGAGGCTCCCCTGAGCCTTGAGCTGCAGCCAGTGCGCGACGTCGGAGAGGTTGCCGTCCTCGATGGACTGGCAGGCCAGGCGCAGGACCATGGGGAGGTTCACCCCCGTGAGGATCTCGACCTTGCCGGGCTGCTGGAAGACCGTGGCCACGTTGCACGGGGTGCCGCCATACATGTCGGTGAGGATGAGCACTCCCTGCCCCTGGTCGAGCCTGCCGATCGCGGCCGAGATCTGGGCCTTGGCCTCCTCGAGTCCGTCGTTCCAGTCGAGCGAGACCGCCTCGAAGTTGGAGAGGCGTCCAGAGATCGTCTGGGCCGCGGAGAGCAGTTCCCGCGCTAGGCCGCCATGGGTCAATATCAGTTTGCCGATCATTGTCGATTCTCGCCGAATACCGTCGGATTCCCGTCTCAATTAGATAACGCGCGGGGAAGAATCTATCTTCCTATATCCCTATGGATGACCCGCGACGGCCAGCCGCCCGCCTCCAACTCGCTCCTGAGCCGCTCGCAGACCGCGACCGAGCGATGCCTTCCGCCCGTGCAGCCGATCGCGACCGACACGTAGCTCCGGTTCTCCCGGCGGTACCGGGGGAGCAGGTAGAGGATCAGGTCGGAGAACCGCTTCACCACTTCTTCATAGTCCGGCTGGCGCAGGAGGTACTCCTGCACCGCTTCGTCCTGCCCCGTCTGCTCCCGCAGGCCCGGCACGAAGTGCGGGTTCGAAAGGAACCGCACATCGAAGAGCAGGTCCGTTCCATAGGGGATACCGTGCTTGAAGCCGAAGCTTACCAGGGAGACTACCATTCCGGGCTCCTCGCCCGGATTCGTGGCGAACTCCCGGTAGACCTGGCTGCGGATCTCGTGCACCGAGCAGGTGGTGGTATCCAGGGCCATGTCGGCCCGGCCGCGCAGCTCGGCCAGCAGCTCGCGCTCCCGCAGGATGCCTTCGATCACCGCCTTGTCCGAGGCCAGAGGGTGGGGCCGCCGGGTCTCCGAGAAGCGCCGCACGAGAACCTCATCCGATGCTTCAAGGAATAGCAGCGTCACGTCCACCCTACCCCTGTCGATCTCGGCGATCATCCGCGGGAACTCGTCCGCGAAGCCGGGGGCGCGCACGTCCGTCACCACCGCGATGCGGTCGTGCCCGCGCGCCAGCTCCAGGGGGCTCTCCAGGAACTGCCGGAGCAACGGCAGCGGCAGGTTGTCCACTACGTAGTACCCGAGGTCCTCGAAGCACTTTGCCACCACGCTCTTGCCCGAACCGGACAGGCCGGTGATCAGGACGAGGCGCGGCTTAACGGCGGTTTCGCTCAAGCTGAGCCTCGAGCTTCCTCGCGAACTCCCGGGCCGAGTGATGGCCCTGGAGCTTGAGCACGTGATTTCTAGCTGCAATTTCAACAAGAATGCTGACGTTTCGACCCAGGGCTACGGGCATCCGGATGTATGGACAAGGAGTTTCCAGGATGTTGAAGAGCGTCTCGTCGAGGCCGAGCCGATCGTACTGCTGGCCCGGCTGCCAGTGCTCCAGCTCGACGACCAGGTCGACGGCCGTGCGGTCGCGCACCGAGGCCAGGCCGAACAGGTCCTGGACGTTGATGATGCCGATGCCGCGCAGCTCCATGTGGTGGCGCAGCGGGCCTTCGCTGAACCCGATCAGCTCGCCGTTGGGATAGCGCTTGATCGTGACTTTGTCATCCGCCACGAGGCTGTGCCCGCGCGTGATGAGGTCGAGGGCCGACTCGCTCTTCCCCACCCCGCTGTCGCCGATCATCAGCACCCCGATCCCGTAGATTTCCACGAGCACGCCGTGCATGGAGGTCGACGGCACGAGGTGGTCTTCGAGGAAGTAGCTGATCCCCTTGATGACGGTCGAAGAAAGCTCGGACGAGGAGAGCACCGGCACCTCGCGGGCCTGGCAGCTCGCCAGGAAGCCGGGCAGCGGATCGATCCCCTTGGTGATGACGAAGACCGGCACGGGCAGGCTGGCGATGGTGTCGAGCCGGAGCTGGCGCTCGTCGTCCTCCAGGGTCTTCAGGTACTCGGTCTCGCTCTCGCCGATGATCTGGACCCGTCCCGGCTTGATGTAGGCGTAGTAGCCGGCGAAGGCGAGGCCGGGCTTCTGGACGCGCGGGTGGGTGATCCGGTTGTCGAGGTGGGACTCGCCGGAGAGGACATTCAGGTGCAGATAGCCGAGCTCCTCGCTCAGGAGCTCCGAGACCTGCACGTGGGCATTCGGATCCATCATGGGCTCTCCTGCTCGAGGAGCTGGACCACCGCCGCGGGATCGCGCAGCTCCAGGATGCGGTCGGCCGTGCCGGCCTTGACCCAGCGCGAGATCGTGGCGAGCACCTGCAGGTGCTCGCCGGGCGAGGCGCTCGGGGAGAGGACCAGGAAGAGCAGCCGGACCGGCTGGCCGTCCGCGGCCCCGAAGTCCACGCCGCCCGGGACCATGCCGATTGCCACAATCCCATGACTCAGCCCAGGGAGCTTGGTATGCGGGATGGCTACCCCTGAGCCGATGCCGGTCGAGCCGAGCTGCTCGCGTTCCCATAGCTTCTGGAAAAGGTCCTCCGCATCCCTCACCACGCCTGCTTTGGCAATCCGCCCGGCGAGCTCGCGCAGGACCGCGGCCCGGTCCTGCGCAGGCAGATCGGGAAAAATCAGCT
The DNA here is from genome assembly GCA_034667225.1 of Acidobacteriota bacterium. Classification (GTDB taxonomy): domain Bacteria; phylum Acidobacteriota; class Thermoanaerobaculia; order Multivoradales; family UBA5704; genus DATMER01. The sequence continues at coordinate 59,560 of JAXDKG010000046.1, read as the reverse complement.
CCGGACGGGTGAGTGACGCCAGACGCAACGTCACCCTCCGCCCTAGAAAATCTGCTTGCGGTCCGTCGAGGAAGGGATGCTCAGCTCGTCGCGGTACTTGGCCACGGTCCGGCGGGCGATCTGGATGCCTTCGCGGTTGAGGATCCGCATCAGCTCGCTGTCGGACAGGGGGCGCTTCGGGTCCTCGGCCTGGATGAGCTGCTCGATCTTCCGCTTGACCGTGAGCGACGAGATGTTGTCCCCGTACTCCCGGTCGATGCCGCTGTGGAAGAAGAACTTCATCGGGAACAGGCCGCGGTGGGTGTGCATGTACTTGTTCGACACCACCCGGCTGACGGTCGATTCGTGCATGCCGATGTCCTCGGCCACGTCGCGCAGCACCATGGGCCGCAGATGCTCGATCCCCTTGTCGAGGAACTCCCGCTGCTGGCGGATGATCGAGGCCGCGACCTTGTAGATGGTGCGCTGGCGCTGGTCCAGGCTCTTGATCAGCCAGACCGCGGAACGGATCTTGTCCTTGATGAACTGCTGGGCCTCGGACTGCCGGTTCTCGGTGCGCATGGTCTGCAGCATGCGCCGGTAGGCGCGGCTGACCCGCAGGCGCGGCAGGCCGTCGTCGTTGAGCTGGATCACGTACTCGTCGCCCACCTTGCGCACGAACACGTCGGGCTCGATGTAGTGCGGCCGGTCGGTGCTGAACTTGCGCCCGGGATGGGTCTCCAGGGTACGGATCAGCTCGAGCGCCTCTTCGAGCTCGGCGAGCTCCACGTTGAGCTTCTTGGCGACGGCCGGGAACTGGCGGCGCAGGAAGAGGTCCCAGGCCTCGCGGATCATGCGGCGGGCCAGGTCGTCCTCGGCAACCTCCTGGATGTCGAGCTGGAGCAGCAGGCTCTCCTGCAAGTCGCGGCAGGCGATCCCCGGCGGGTCGAAGCTGCGCACGATGCGGAGGGCGTCGAGGACCTCCTCCATCGTGTAGTGGCGGCAGTCGCCATTCCCGTCCTGATACCCCCCCTGATGGCCTTCCTGCTCGCCCATCTCGAGGATCTCCTCGGGGGTCGCGACGAGGAAGCCGTCGGGGTTCAGGTTGCCGATGATCAGCTCGGCGATCTCCCTCTGACGGGGGCTGACGTCCGCCATGTGGAGCTGCCAGAGGAGATGGTCGTAGAGGTCGGGCTCGCGGGTGAGGCTGTTCTCGATGGGGGGCTCTTCTCGCTCCTCCATCATCGAGGGCTGGCCCGCGCCTTCCCAGTAGTCGCCGAAGTAGGCGTCGAGGTCGATGTTCTCCATCGACTCGGTGTGGTCGATCGGCTCGGGCGCGGCCGCCTCGGCCGCCGCTTCGTCCTGCCTCTCTTCGGGAGTGGCGTCCTTCTCCTCGATGACATCGCCGGCTTCTTCCAGGATCGGGTTCTCCACCAGTTCCTGGGTGAGGAGCGTCTCGAGCTCCATACGGGTCATTTGCAGAAGCTTGATCGCCTGCTGGAGTGACGGCGTCATCACCAGCTTCTGCGCCAGCTTCAGGGATAGTTTTTGCTCTAACGCCATTCAGATGACCTGACAGTCACAGGGTGAATTCTTCTCCGAGGTAGATCTTTCTTACCTGGGGGTCCGCCGACAGCTCGGCGGGCGAACCGGCTCGCAGGATCTCGCCATTGTTGATGATATAGGCCCGATCGGTTATTTTCAATGTTTCCCGCACGTTATGGTCGGTGATGAGGATGCCGATCCCCATCGACTTCAAGTGCCGGATGATACCCTGGATGTCCAGCACCGCGATCGGGTCAATGCCGGCGAAGGGTTCGTCCAGAAGGATATACCAAGGGCTGATCACCAGGGCCCTCGCGATCTCGACCCGCCGCCGCTCGCCGCCGGAGAGCGAGAACCCCTTGTTCTTCCTCACCTTGGCCAGGCCGAAGTCCGAGATGAGCTGGTCGATGCGCCGCTCCTGCTCGGCGTGCGCCAGGTCCAGGGTCTCGAAGATGGCGCGCAGGTTGTCCTCCACGCTCATGCGCCGGAACACCGAGGGCTCCTGCGGCAGGTAGCTGATGCCGCGCTGGGCCCGCAGGTACATGGGCAGGTCGGTGATGTCCTCGCTGCCCAGGAAGACCTGCCCGGCGTCCGGCGGCGTCAGGCCGACGACCATGTAGAAGGTCGTGGTCTTGCCCGCGCCGTTCGGGCCGAGCAGGCCGACGATCTCCCCCGGCCCGACCTCGATGGACACGTCTTTCACCACCGCGCGACCGCGATAGACCTTCCTGAGACTGAGGGTGGAGAGCTTCTGCCTCCTCGCCGTCATCCCCGCCCGCTCCCCGTCCCGGCCGCCGGTGCAGGTACCGCCGGAGGCTTGTCGTCCTTGCCCTTGACCTCTACCTTGCCGTCGTCGACGGAGTAGATGACCCGCTTCCCCTGCACCTGGTTGCCCTCGCGGTCTTTCATCGTCACCTTGTCGCCCGTGATCTCCATGCGCTTCGCCGCGAGATCGTACACCGCCTTCTGCCCGGCGATCTGGCGCCCCTCCTTGGGATCGTTCATGCGCGCGTCGCCGTTGCAGGTCATCATCTTCGCCCGGTTCTCCTTGGTCAGCTCCACGTCGAGCTTGTCGCAGGTGAGCGTCTTGCCCTCCTGGACCACGCGCACGGAGCCGGTGTAGGTGAGCAGGTCGCCCCCCTCGAGGTAGACCATCTCCTGGGCCACGACTTCGACCGGCGCCCGCTTGGTTGCTTTCGGCTGCCCGGCGGCCGCCTTATCGACGGGTATCCAGAGCGTCTTGACCCCGCCGGCCGCGGTCAGCCTATCCTCGGCCTGGTCCCCTTTGAGCTCGGTCGTGAGCATGAGGTTTTCGCCGCGCCAGGCCCGGACGTCGCCGCGGAACAGGAACGACTGCGGCTCCTTGCGCCAGAAGGCCTCCCGCGATTCCACGTGGACCGGCCCCTCGCCCTCGCCGAGCGGCGTGCCGGCGAGCTCCGAGTCCGAGGTCTGCTCCATCACGGCGCGCACGCCGCCGGTCGCGTTCATGACCTGGTTCTCCACGTTGTAGAGGATCCGCGGCGCGGTCATCTTGCCACGCTCGCTCACGGCTTCGACCGGGTCCCCGAAGAACTCGCCGCGGCCGGAGTCGAGGTCGAGGGAGGCGCGGTCGCCCGTGGCCTTCGTGGTCGCGTCCCGGAACGTGACTTCATTATGCAGGTTCACCGAAGCGAGCTGGCCATCGGGCCGGAAGGCCGCATCGGCGCGCATGCCGGTCGCGCGGCGGACCTCCTTCTGCCCTCCCCCGCGGGCGGTCTCGCGCAGCTCGACCCCTCCGAAAGCCTCCGCCTGCGTGAGCACACCCTGTGCCAGCTGCCCATCGATCTGGAGGGCCGTCAGGGTGCGGGTCACTCCTGCCGCACCGGCGCCGACGGTCTCGATCATGGCCTTGGCGTTCTCGCCCCCAGAGAGCTCCACCTTGCGCGCCTGGTTTTCCGAGCCGGGCTGGAACTGGACCGCGAGGTCCCGCCCCGTGAAGCGGACGACGGATGCCCCCGCATCATCAGACCCGGAGAGCCGGCCGCCGACGTTCCACTGCGCGCGGACGAAGGTCAGGCCGCTCTCATCCTCGGTCAGGTTGGCGCTCATCCTCTTGGCCCGGACCAGCTCGGAGCCGCGCCGCAGCGCCGCGTTGCCCTCGACCCGCAGGAGCCGCTGCTTGCGGTCATAGACGGTGCGGTCGGCCGTCAGGTTCAGGGGGATCTCCGCGCCGGGCAGGCTGTCCACCCGCGAGTGGCCCGCGAGCACGAACATCTCGTCGTTCAGGTTCACCTTCATCTTGTCGGCCTTGGCCACGTACATCTCGGCGTAGCGCATCACCACCGGCTTGGGGCTGACCAGCACCCTCCCCTTTTCATTGATGTGGAGCTGCGCCGTGCGGAGCATCAGCCCATCCGGTCCCTTGAGGACCACGTCGCCCTGGAGCCGGCCCTCGTTGCTCTCGCGGTTGAAGCTCGCCTGCTTGCTCTCCACGTGGTAGGAGCGCCCGGTTTCGTCATAGAGCGTGAGGCCGACGCCGTCGAGGAAGATCGTGCCCCCCTGGTCGGCGCGGATGCTGTCGCCCCGGATGCGGAAGAGCGGGCGCTCGCGCTCGGTGAAGGTGTAGTCGAAATCCTCGCCAATGAGCGCCGTGCCCTCTCCGGCCTTCGATATCTCCCCCTCTTCCGACGGCCGGCGCATGGGATCTTTGCCAAGCCGGCCGAATATGAACAGGCCGGCGAGGGAGCCCACGAGCACCACCATCAGCAATAGAAGAAGGTAGCGGAGCTTGGAAATGTTGGAGCGGCGTGCCATCAGACTGCCATTCTATGCTGCGCAAGCCGTGGATTCCCGGCCAGCCGCCTGGGGTTGAAACCCCAGGCTAGAAAAGTACAGCCTCCTCCGGAGGCTGGCCTTCGGCCGCCCCCACCCATCCCGGGATCCCGCCCCCGGAGGGGGCGATACCCTTCTAGCCTGGGGTTTCAACCCCAGGCGGACGCCGGCCTTCTCACCTCGCTGGCCTCTCATACCCCCCGAGCATCCAGCAGCCTCAGCACCACGCCGCCCCGGTACGAATCCGGCTCCAGGTGGCCGAGCACCTCGAAGGCGCCGTCGAGGTCGGCTGCCCTTCCCTGCCAGCCCCAGCCCACCAGCTCGACCGTGGCGCCGTCCGCTCCCCGGGTGCGGGCCGAGAGATGACCACCGCCGAAAGCCCGGGGCGCTCCGTCGAGCCGGAGAGGCCCGGTGCGCACCAGGGGCCGCGGATTGCCCTGTCCGAAGGGCTCGAGCTTCGCGAGGTCGGCCAGAAGAGCGAGCGAGATCTGCCGCGGCTCCACGTGCAGCTCGTACTCGTGCCGGCCCGCGAGCAGCGAGGGGGGCCACTCGCGGCCGGCCTCTTCCCACTCGCTCCGGAGATCTTCGAGACAGTCCAGGCGCACGGTCAGGCCGACCGCCTGGGCATGGCCGCCGAAGCGCTCCATCCGGTCATTCCATCTAGAGAGGAAGCTGTGCAGCTCCAGGCCAGGCACGCTGCGGCCCGAGCCGGTCGCGAGCGGGCCCTCTACCGACAGGAGCAGCGTCGGACGGCGCAGCTCCTTGGCGATGCGGCCGGCCGCGATCCCGACCACCCCCTTGTGCCACTCCGGGCTCCAGGCCACGAGGATCGGCGGCAAGGCTTTTTCTGAGAACTGGCGGCGGGCCTCGTCCACCACCTGGGCCTCCTCCGACTGGCGCTCGCGGTTCCAGCCGTCGAGCTCGACGGCCAGCTCCATGGCGCGCTTGGGATCGCGGCTCATCAGCAGCTCCAGCGCCTTTTCCGCGTTGTCGAGCCTTCCGGCGGCGTTGAGGCGCGGCCCCAGCCGGTAGCCCACGTCGGCGGCGCTGAATGGCGGCTTCACCCCGGATTGCCGGATCAGCGCCTTGAGCCCCTCGGACCGCGGCTCCGCCAGGGCGCGCAGCCCGAGCGTGGCGATCACCCGGTTCTCGCCGTGGAGTGGCACCAGGTCGGCGATCGTGCCCAGGCAGGCGATGCGCAGCAGACGGGCGGGATCGACATTGCGCCCGCAACGGCCGGCGAACGCCTGGGCGAGCTTGAAGGCCAGCCCGGCCGCGGCGAGATCCCGGAAGGGGTAGGTGCAGCGCGATTGATGCGGGTTGATGTGGAGCGTCCCCGGCGGCAGCTCGCAGCCGGGCAGGTGATGGTCCGTGACCAGAACCTCGATCCCATTGGCGAACGCGTGCTCCGCGGCCGCGGCCGACGAGCTGCCGCAATCCGCGGTGACGATCAGGCGGCAGCCCAGCTCCCGGGCGCGCTCCACATGGACCGGCTGGAAGCCGTATCCCTCGCGCAGGCGGTGCGGCAGGATCGCGACCGCGTCGATCCCGCAGGCGCCGAGCACGGCCAGGAGGAGCGCGGTGGAAGTCACCCCGTCCACGTCGTAATCGCCGACGATGGCGACCTTCTCGTGGTCCGCCCGGGCGCGGAGGAGCCGCTCGACCGCCTCCTCCATGCCGGCGAGGAGGAACGGGTCGTGAAGCTGCTCCAGGGTCGGATTCAGGAACAGCTCGGCGGACCCGGCATCGCTCACGCCGCGGCGGGCGAGCGGAGCCGCGAGCCAGGGCGGGAAGCCGGCACGCTCCAACTCGGCAGCGGCGGCAGGAATCTCCGCAGCGAACCATTCCATGCGAGGCAGAGGCTCAGGACTCGTCGTAGACCCCGAGGGTCCGGAACTTGGCGTAACGGCGGGCGATGAGGTCATTGGGGCTCAGGCGCTGCAGCTCGGCGAGGGCGGCTTCGACCGTATCGCCGACCCGGCGGCAGGTCGTCTCCGGATCGGTATGGGCGCCGCCCGGCGGTTCGGGGATGATGTGGTCCACGACCCCCAGCTCCCGGAGGTCGGGCGCGGTGAGCTTCATGGCCTCGGCGGCTTCGGCTTTCCTGTCCTGGTCCTTCCAGAGGATGGCCGCGCATCCCTCGGGCGAGATCACCGAGTAGGTGGCGTACTCCAGGATGAACACGCGGTCGCCGATGCCCAGGGCGAGCGCGCCGCCGCTGCCGCCTTCGCCGGTGATGGTGACCACGATCGGCACCCGCAGCACGGCCATCTCCATGAGGTTGCGGGCGATGGCCTCGGCCTGTCCGCGCTCCTCGGCGTCGAGGCCCGGGAAAGCGCCGGCCGTGTCGATGAAGGTGAGCACGGGAAGGCCGAACTTCTCCGCCAGCTTCATGACGCGCAGCGCCTTGCGGTAGCCCTCGGGCCGCGGCTGGCCGAAGTTGCGGATGATCCGCTCCTTGGTGTCGCGCCCCTTCTGATGGCCGATCACCGCCACGCTGCGTCCGCGGAAGGTGGCGAAGCCCGAGACGATCGCGGGATCGTCGGCAAAGGCGCGGTCGCCATGGACCTCCACCCAGTTCTCCATCAGGTAGCCGACGTAGTCGAGGGTATAGGGCCGGTCCTGGTGGCGGGCGACCAGGGTCTTCTGCCAGCGGGTGAGGTTGCCGAAGATCTCGGAGGTCGACTTGCGGAGCGTATTGCGCAGGCGCTCCAGCTCGCGCTCGTGCCCACCCCCGGCCGGATAGCCCTCGAGCTCCTCGATCCGGCGGCGGAGCTCGACGAGCTGCGCGTCGAAGGAAGCGTCTGTGCTCTGCATGCCGCCGGGCAAACTACCAGACGGGGGAGAGGAGGTCAACGGAAGGCCAGATCCAGCGTTGCCTCCCTGGCCCCCTCCGGAATCACCACCCGCCCCGCGGCCTTGGGCTCCGCCTTGCCGCCGAGAATCTCGTAGACCGCCTCCACCTTCCAGGTGCCGGGTCCCAGACCGGGGATCTCATAGCGGCCCTCCGCGGTCATCTTCCCGGGCAGAGGCTTCCTGTAGCCGGGCTCGCCGTCCACAAGGGTCGCCTCGATCTTGACGTCATCCTGGTCTGCCGGCAGGCCGAGGAGCCGGCCGCGCAGCACGGCGGCGGGCAGCAGCGTGAGATAGGCGTCATCCCCCTTGCCGTCCTCCACGCTCACGGCATCCCAAGGCATCTCGCTCCAGGGGACGAAGCCGTCCTTGCTCGCCCTCACCTCGTACTCGCCCTCCGGGAGCCGGATCGAGAAGTAGCCGTCGCTCCGGGTCCGGGCTCCGGCGATCGGCCTTCGCGTCTGAAGCTCGACGGCCTCGTGGCGAAAGCTGACCGCCGCATCCGCGACCGGCTCATCCTCGGACGTTACGATCCGGCCGGAGACCTCGGCGACCGGCTCGAAGACGAGATCGCGGGTGATGCGGGCCTCGCCCTCCGGGATGTGGACGGCCTCGAAGAGCGTGCGGTCCGCGGCCTCGGCCCGGATCCACCAGCCGTCCCGGGAGAGGCCCTCCAGGTGGTAGTTCCCCTGGGGATCGACCGAGCCGACCGTCCAGTAGCTGTAATCAAAGGAAAGCCTGGCCATGACCTTCACCCGTGCCAGCTCCTCGGCAGCGAGCCCGAGGATGCGGCCGGCGAGGGTAGACACCGGCTCGATGGGCTGAACCTTGGCCGGCGCCAGCTCGAACCGCGGCCCTGGATCGTCCTCCTTCAAGGTGATGTCGTACCGGCCCTCGCGCTCCAGCACCTCCGGTCCTTCCCAGGAAGACCAGCCGGACATGACGAGGGTCTTGTCATGACGAATGACACCGAGCGACGACTCGTCGACCTTCATGCCGGGCTTTTCAAACGTCAGCCGGTAGTTGCCGTCCGCATCGGTGCGGGAGGCGGCAGCCATCAAATTTTCACGGGAGCGGAGGCTGACCATGGCTCCGGGGACCGGCTGTCCCTCGGCGTCGAGGAGCCGTCCGGAGAGCGCTGCACCCATCTCCCGCTCCTCTTCATGAATGGCGATCTCGCGCGACTCGCCGGCCGCGAGCGTCATGCGCTCCCGGTAGGCGACCGAGTACAGCCCCGGCTCCAGACCGGTGACCCGGAACCGGCCTGCCTCGTCCGTCATGCTCGACCCTCCCCCTGCACAATCATGAAACGGGTACCTGTCGGAATCTCCGAACAGGTCCAGGTCCGCATACGAACGGGCGACCGGCAGGCCATCCGCCCCGCGCTTGCCCCCGGTTATGCGGCCGGTGATGGCAGCGCCGGGCCGTGCGGTCACGAGGAGCGTCTCCTCGGGGAAGAACTGCGGGAGGAACAGCCCCAGGGGGACGAAGCCAGGCCCGCAGACGGTCAGGTGCAGGGGCTGCCAGCGTGAGGCGCGGAGCATGAAGATCCCGTCCGGACCCGTCACCGCGGCCGGCACCTTCCCCGGCCGCTCCCATAGCCCTGCCCACACCTCGGCCCGTGCGACCGGCCGACCCTCCGGATCGACGATGCGCGCCGTCAGGACCTCCTCCTCATCCAGGCGGAGGGAACCGAGGTCGAGGGCCCCGTCACCCTGCCCCACCTCGAACCGCGGGAGGCGTTGGGGAACGGCGCCCGGCTGGCGGACGACCATGTCGTTCCAGCCATACGGCGCCTCCGCAAAAGCAAAGCGGCCGTCCGGCCCCGTGATCGCCACCGTCTCGCCCTCCTCGATCACGACCTCCGCGTCCGCGGCCGGCCTGCCCTGCCGGTCCTCGATCCGCCCGGTGAGCATGCGGCCCCGGACGGCCTTGGCCTCCGGTCTCCCCTCTTCCGCCTTGGGATCGAGCGCAGTCGGAGGAAGCGCCCCCGGCGGCCGAGGGGTCGACTCGTCCAGGATCTCGGAGAGATGGCCGGCCGCCGCGATCCGCAGGCTGGATGAGGGCTGCATACGGTAGCCGCCCTGCTCGTCCGTCCGGACAAAACGGCCGGGATCGTCTGCCGGCCAGACCCAGGCGCCTGCGACCGGCAGCCGCGCCGCCGAATCGATCACCCGTCCCGGCAACGGCGCCGCGGCCGGCACTTCGAGATCCTTCTTCGCTGGAACCGCGAAGCGGACGCGGACTCCTTCAGCCGTTTCGAGAAGCAGCCAGGACTCGCCTGTGGTGACGACCTCGGAGAGGACCAGCGAAGTCTGAAGATCGCGCAGGATCGCACCCTCCGGAGCATTCACTCGTTGTGGGGTTCCGGCAGCGAGGCGGAAAGTCACCTCCGTGGGTCCCCGACCCTCCGGCCCCTCCTGCACCGGAAAGCCAGGGGCCGTGGCGAAGAGCACCATCATCTCGTCGCGAGAGCAGGCCAACCGGGCCACCCCATCCGCGCCGCTGGTGGCGATGCGGTCCGGCTCTTCACCGCCAGGAATCCTGCCGACCACCCGGGCTCCGGCAAGAGGCCGGCCATCCGGCCCCTCGACCCGCACCCGCAGACCGGCATCGCGCTTCAAAGTGACCGGAGGCAGCGTCTCGGCCCCGGTCAGAGGAGTCAGCCGGAAGCGCCGAGGGACGAATCCCTCGCCGAAGACGCCGACCTCCCACATACCTTCGCCTGGAGCGAGCAGTTCGAAGCGGCCATCCGACCCGGTGACGGTCCGAGCCGCCGGCTCGACCGCTTGGCCAGCAAGCTCGCGCAAGCCCTGCTCGTAGCTCGAAAGGATCGGCCGCAGCTCCACCCGGATGCCAGCCAGGCCGACACCGCCGGAGTCGCGGACCCGGCCGTCGATGGGGATCTCTGTCGAGGCGAGGGGAAGACACCCCAGGAGGGCGACGACTGCAGAGCACAGCAGTCTGCGGCTACGACGCATGGACACCTCCTGGTTTCCTGGGATCTTAGACGATCCGTTCGCGCTCCGGGTTCCCCGGAACGCCCCCAGAATGGCGTCGAACGCGAGCAAAACGATTTCGCACGCGTTCAGATTCACTTTGCACGCGTGCGAAATCACTTTGGACGCGTGCAAAGTGACTTTGAACGCGGTCAGAATCGATTTGAACGCGGTCAGAATGACTTTGCACGCGGTGAAATCCATTTTGGACGCGTGCAAAATGGATTTTGCCGCGTTCCGAATCGTTTCGACCGCGTGCGGAATGACTTTGGACGCGTTCAGAACGATCTTGACCGCGTCTGAAATCGTTTGAGACGCGTTCAGAATGACTTTGAACGCGTCCAAAGTCATTTCGACCGCGTGCAAAGCCATCCGCATCGCGTTCGAGACGATTCTGGCCGTGATCCGAGGGATTCCGAGCACGCCGGAAGCCGTCCGGATCCCGTCCGGTACGATTCCGGCCCGGGTGGTGGAGACGCCGGGTGCGTCCGACGTCGTCTTGACCCGGTTCGACCTTACTCCGGCCGTTCGCGAAGCCGCTTGAGCTCCGTCTCGAGCAACCGGACACGCTCTTCCGCGGCCAGCCGGGCCTTGGCCTCTTCCTGGGCGTAGAGCAGGATTTCTCCGGTCTCCTTGTCCTGCAGCCGAAGTCGAGATCCCTCAGGTTTCAGGATCAAGCCCGTCGTGCGGCTCTCCAGAGACCCGTCCATCTTTAGCGGCAGCGGCTGGTATCGCCCGTCCTCCAGCCGATAGCCTTGGAGCCGAGGCCGCAGATAATCCCCCAAAGGATCAAACAGGAAGAGCTCTTCCACCCCCAGCCGCTCATACAGCTTCTTCTTTCCTATGTCCTCATCCCTGGTGCTCTCCGAAGTCAGCTGGATGACCAGAGAGGGCATCCGGCCGCCCTCTTCCCATAGCTTGTAGATCCGGCGGGGATTGTCCTCCCTCTTGCTGGCACCCCGGACCAGGAAGATGTCCGGTGCAACGCAGGCCCTGGAGGTTGCCCCAGACGTACACATCCGGCACGTCGGCGTAGCGCCGCACCAGTGCGAACCGCAGGTCTTCCAGGACCTGGGCATGGATCTGGGTCTCCCCCATGGGCCGCCCATCGGACTCGGGATAGTGGATTTCGTTCTGGAGAGGGATGGACATCGGCAACCTCCCGGCTCCGTTCGGACCGTGATTCCATCACAAGGACCGTAGGAGCGCAACTCGGTGAGGACAAGTCTAGCATGCAGAGGCCGAGACGCTGACGCTCGGTGGGGGACGAGCGCTCCCGAACTGGTGAGGGCTGCCCCGGACCCGGCCGCAGCTCTTCCTTCACTGGTAAACTCCTCTCCACCCCATGCCTCGCAAACACGACCTCTTCCTGAGCTACAACAGCAGGGACCACGCCGCCGTCCGCCAGGTTTACGAGGCCCTCAAGAGCGGCGGCTTCAATCCCTGGCTCGACCGCGAGGCTCTGACCCCCGGCCGGCTCTGGCAGGCCGAGGCCGAAAAGGGGCTCAAGTCCTGCCGGGCTGCGGCGGTGTTCATTGGGCCGAACGGGATCGGGCCGTGGGAGAACCTGGAAATGAGAGCCCTCCTCACCCGGGTCGCCCAGGAAGGCTTTCCTCTCATTCCCGTCCCTCTTCCCGGTGCCCCGGAGAAGTTGGACCTTCCCGCCTTCCTGGCCGAGCTCACCTGGGTCGACCTGCGGGGCGGAATCACGGAGGCCAGAATCGCCGAGTTGATCCGTGGCATCCCCTCGAAGAAGAGCAGATCCAAGCCGCCTTCCAAGCCTGTCAGCCTCGGCCCTCCCCGTCTGCACAACCTGCCTCCTGCTCTCGGCGACTGGCTCACGGGCCGGGACGACGAAATGCAGGCGCTCGCGGCAAGCCTGGAGGGTGGCAGCCCGACGGCAATCGTCCAGAGGCACAAAGCCCTCTATGGCTTGGGTGGGATTGGCAAGACACGGCTGGCCGTCGAGTACGCCTGGCGCTTCGGTTCCCGCTACACGGCCGCCTTCTTCGTCCGCGCCGACTCTCCCGAGGGCCTACGCACCGGGCTGGCCGCCCTTGCCCGCGCCGACCTGCTCGCCCTTTCAGAGAGCAAAGCAGAGGAGGAGACGGTCCATGCGGTCGTGCGCTGGTTAAAGCTCAACCCGGGCTGGCTGCTGATCCTGGACAACGTGGACACCAAGGAAGCGGAGATCGCGGTCCTTGCCCTTCTCCAGAGCTTGGCCGGCGGGCACGTCCTCATCACCTCGCGCGTCCGGGACTGGCCACGCAACAGGATTCACACCCAGCCGCTGGGCACGATTCCGCTGGCGGAGGCTCGCGACTTCCTCCTCAAGAGGACGGATGGCGACCGCCGCACGACCCCCGACGACATCGACCGCGCCCAGGAACTCGCCGAGAAGCTCGACGGTCTTCCGCTGGCCCTGGAGCAGGCCGGGGCCTACATCGTCCATACCCGCCTCTCCTTCTCGAAATATCTGGAGGTCTGGGAGGAAGAACGGCAGCGGGTTCTGGAGTGGCACGACGAGGCGGTGATGGGCTACCCCGCCTCCGTGGCAGCGACCTGGAAGGCGAGCTTCGACCGGCTGAAGCCCACTGCCGCCACCCTCCTCCGCCTGAGCGCCTTCCTCGCTCCCGATCCGATTCCGGAGAAGATGTTCGAGTCCAAAAAGGAGATCGTGGAGGAAGCCTGCGAGCTATTGCGCTCCGAGACCGGGCATGCGGACGGCGCGGGCTCGATCCATGAGGCTCTTGGCGAGTTGGAGAGCTATTCGCTGATCGCACGCCAGGAGGGGACGTTTGCGGTTCATCGGGTCGTGCAGGAGGTTCTCCAGAGCCGGGTTCCTCCCGAGCGGCTGAAGGATTGGATCGAGGCGGCCTTAAAGATCGTCAACGGCTACTCGCCCGTGCCCCCGGACGATGTCCGCACGTGGCCGGTCTGGAATGGGCTCAGGCCACATGCGGCGAGGGTCGTGCTCTTGGCGGATGGAGTCGGTTTGGCCAACCCGACCAGCCGATTGATGGGCCAACTGGCTATCTATCTGGAAACGAGAGGTCTTTACGCCGAGACCGAACCGCTGATGCGGCGCGCTCTGGACATGGACGAGGCTTCCTTCGGCAGCCAACACCCCAAAGTCGCCACAGACCTCAACAACCTGGCTCAGTTGCTCCAGGCCACGGACCGTCTTTCCGAGGCCGAGCCGCTGATGCGGCGCGCCCTGGATATCGACGTGGCTTCCTCCGGCAGCGAACACCCCAAAGTCGCCATCCGCCTCAACAACCTGGCTCATTTGCTCCAGGCCACGAACCGTCTTTCCGAGGCCGAGCCGCTGATGCGGCGCGCTCTGGACATCGACGAGGCTTCCTTCGGCAGTCAACACCCCGACGTCGCCATAGACCTCAACAACCTGGCTATGTTGCTCCAGGACACGAATCGTCTTTCCGAGGCCGAGCCGCTGATGCGGCGCGCCCTAGATATCGACGTGGCTTCCTCCGGCAGCGAACACCCCAAAGTCGCCAGAGACCTCAACAACCTGGCTATGTTGCTCCACGACACGAATCGTCTTTCCGAGGCCGAGCCGCTGATGCGGCGCGCCCTGGACATCGACGAGGCTTCCTTCGGTAGCCAACACCCCGACGTCGCCAGAGACCTCAACAACCTGGCTCGGTTGCTCCAGGCCACGAACCGTCTTTCCGAGGCCGAGCCGCTGATGCGGCGGGCGGTGGAGATCTTCGAGCGGAGCCTCGGGCCGGATCACCCGAACACGAGGATCGTCCAAGGGAATCTGGCCGCGCTCCTGGAGAAGATCACCAGCGAGAGTTCCCCTCCCCCGGCCCCCGGACGGGGCGGCAGCGTGTAGCCCGGGGCGCGAGCCCCGGGAAGGCAGCCGAAAACAACCCGAGCCCCGAAGGGGCGACAGCGGGGCCAGGGGCGCGAGCCCCGCAGCGGGTGGGCGGAGGTGCCGCCCCTCCGGGGCTTGAGGGGGTGTTTGGCCCCGTTCCCGGGGCTGACGCCCGGGCTACATGCTGCCGCCCCCTCCGGGGGCTTCGGACTCAATTCTGGACTTCCGGCCTCGGGATGGCTGCCGCTTCTGCCCTGCCGTGGGGTGGGGGAGCCGGTCCCCCTCAAGTTTGGGCGACTCAGGGATATCCCCGAGCGACTCGGGGAAGCCCCGAGAGCGTCAGTGATGCGATTCAGAAGCTCGGAGATGCGCCTGAGAGGCTCGGCCGCTTCTTTGAGGAGCACAAGCGACTTCCGCTCCAGCCCAAGCGGCTCCCCCTTCTGTCCAAGCAGCTCTCGCTTCTCACCAAGCAGCCTCAGCTTGAGAACAAGGGGCCATGGCTTCTTAAGCAGCTGCTTTCCCTTCAACGCAAGGGGTCATGGCTTCTTAAGTAGCCGCTGTCCCTTCAAATCAAGCAGCCATGGCTTCTTGAGCAGCCGCTGTCCCTTCAGAGCAAGCAGCCTCCCCTTCTCTTCGAGTGGCTCCCGCTTCTTGCCGAGCGGCTCTGGCTCGGAGATTCAATGCCCCCTCCCCAGCCCTCCCCCGCTGCGCGGGAGAGGGAGCCGGATTCGAAGCCAGGGATGGAGATGCTGTTGGATATGGTGCTCTCCCCTCTCCCGGGGGTCCGGGCGTGCGGTGGGAGAGGGGTGCCCTTCCGGAGGGCGGCCACAAGGGCCGCCCCTACATTCGGACTGTGTCTGGCGCATTGACGGCCACGGCGGGTTTTCGTAGCATTTAACTGTCCTGCCAGTTGCATTCCGTTGTGCCCTTCTCTGGGAGAGAGACGATGAGCTACCTCGACGTCCCGCGCATCCAGTTCGGCGGCTTGTTCAACACCGGTCCCGCCACGATCAACAACATCATTCAGAACTACAACCCGAAGGTCCCGCTCAAGAACGCGCAGGGACAGTACCTTCCCAACGCCGTCTGGAATCCCCTGGGCGTCTCCAAGGTCTGGCTCTCCCAGTGCTCCGTGCTATCGGTGGTGGACGCTTCGGGCACCTACTCGTCCGCGCCGGGCTCCGATCCGGTGATCGGCGCGCTGGTGGAAACTCCCAGCCCGTCGACGCCCAAGCAGATGCCCAACAGCACGAGCAACTACGATCAAGCCAAGATGGTGGACCTCGATCCCGAGCAGCAGGGCCGATCGGCCCTCTTCGGTCTGCGTATCTATGTCACCCTGCCGAACGGGGCCGGCTGCTCCGGGCTGGTCACGGTGCCCGAGCTGCAATATCTCCTGAACAGGGTACCGAACCCGCAGAGCAGTTGGGGCGCCGTGGGGACCTGGATGGGCCAGATCACGGACGTGACCTGGACGGGAGACATCGCGTCCTCCCCCTTCCTCGCCCAGTTCCAGGCAGCCTGCGGCCAGGGCATCGCGGTCAAGCTCACTGTGGACCTCCATCAGAACAATCCGTCGACGACGAGCACGCAGGGCAACATGTTCTGCTATGGCCGGGTGCTGGGGAGCCTGGGCCCGATCGGGACGGGCGAGCTGCCCCAGGTCGTGCCCGGGCGCCAGATCTCGACGCCTCCCCCGGCCCCACCCGCGGGGATGATGGCGATGGCGGCCGCGCCGCAAGCGGACCGGCATCATCCTTCGGGCAAGCGGATGATCAACGACCGCTTCGGCGGCGGCGGGCAGGCACCGTCGGCGGCTCTCGCCGCGGCAGCACCGGCGGCGACCGCGCCCGCACAGCCATGGAATCCGGCGCCCGCCCAGGTGAGCCAGGTGGCGGCCGGCTCCATGCTGCATGTGGACCTCGGCGGCTCGATCTACCTCCAGGGCGGATACACGAATGGCGTGGGATCTTCCAACGGCCAGTTCCTGGTCGACTCCGGCATCGACATCGGCTATCTCGACGGCCAGGGCAACTTCCAGCCTCTGAAAAACGGCCAGGGGGTGAGCTTCGCCAACCAGTATCAGCAGCTCAACTCGCAGAACAAGCAGGTCTCCCTGGTCCAGAGCTCGGGGCTCGTGGACATCCTCCTGGAGCCGGACGAGGTCTCGGCGATCGCTGGCAGTCCGCTGGCGGTCCAGGCCGGGGGCTCCATCGTCTTGCAGGAGGCGGCGAGCGGCTATCTGTTGGGGACCGACCCCTTCTCCCTGCGCCTGGTGCCGGGCAGCAACGCCACCTTCCAGCTCATGGCCCGCCAGTTCGGGCAGCCGATCGTGGGACAGCAGCCCATGACCTGGGAGATCGTCGACGATTCCGGCAGCCCGTCCACCGAGATCTCCATCGCCTGGAACGGCTCCACCGACGCCAACGGTCTGGCTACGCTGGAGGTGTCCACCCCGGGCGGCGACGTCACTCTGCCGCAAGACCGCACGTACCTCGACACCAACATCTATTTCGGCTCTTTTTCCGACCCGGACGGCCAGCCCATCGGCGACGCCTATGCCGATCCCCAGCCCAACTCCAACCTCTCGGCGCTGCGCTTCCAGGCCTACACCGCCCCGGCGCAACCCACCTGGCAGAATGACGTGGGCCCGGTCCTTCAAGCCTACGCCCGGCTCTACCCGGGCATGACGCAGATCCTCGACATCGGCGACGAGACCACCGTCGAGCAAAACGCCGCGGCCATCGCACAGCGCCTGTCGCTCCTCTTCCTGGACCCGGCCCTCATGCCGGTCACGCGGGATCTATCGCCCGCGAAGGTGGCGATGATCGTTCAGTGGCTGAATTCCCAGGGGAGCTCATAGAGAGCTTGGCAATCCTCGACTATCCTACGCGGCATGCGGGCTCTGGCCATCATCGCCACGTACAACGAGGAGCGGTTCATCGGCGGCTGCCTGGAGCACCTTTTCTCCCAGGGCGTCGAGGCGTACCTCTGTGACAACCAGTCGACCGACGGCACCGTAGAGATCGCCAGGAGCTATCTCGGGGCCGGGCTGCGCGGCATCGAGCAGCTCCCCCGCGACGGCACCTACCGCTGGCGCGGCATCCTGCGGCGCAAGGAGGAGCTCGCGGCCGAGCTGGAGGCCGACTGGTTCCTGCATCTCGACGCTGATGAGGTGCCGCTGCCGCCGCAGTCCGGCCAGACGCTCGCCGAGGCTCTGGCCGAGGCCGACGCGAGCGGCTGCAACGCGGTGGAGTTTTCGGAGTTTACCTTCGTGCCGACGCACGAGGAGCCCGACCACGACCATCCGGACTACCGCCGCACCATGCACTGGTACTACCCGTTCGCCCCCTCCGCTCTGCACCTGGTGCGCGCCTGGAAGCGGCAGCCCCGGGCCGTCGATCTCGCCAGCTCGGGAGGGCACGTGCCAGACTTCCCCGGCCGGCTCCTCTGGAGCCGTCGCTGCCGGCTGCGGCACTATCTCTTCCTCAGCCGCGAGCATGCGCTGCGCAAGTATGTGTTGAAGGTCTACGACCCTCAAGAGGTACACGCCGGCTGGCATGGCTGGCGCTCCAGGCTCACCGCCGATGGCGTGCGGCTGCCCTCGCAGGCCGAGCTGCGCACCGCCCATGCCGACGATGACCTCGATCCCTCGTCGCCGCGCACGACCCACTGCCTTCTCTGGAGCGATCCTTGAGCCCGTGGTTCCGGCGCAAGGCCCGGCGGCGGCCGGTCATCCTCTGTATTGTCGATCGCCCGAACTGGGCGCATGACCGCAAGACCGACGCGCTGGCGAGGGCGCTCGGCGGCGTTTACGAGATCGCAAAGCGCTACCAGGCCGAGGTCACCGCCGCCGACCTCAAGCGCGCCGACTGCGTGCTCCTCTACTACTGGCTTCAGGCCGAGCGGCTGCCCCACCTCCAAGAGGCATTGCGGAGTGTCCGTGACCGCCTGGTCATCGGCATCTGCAGCCACTTTGAGCTCGACGGCGCTTGGCGTGCGCCGGGGCTCGCCACGCTCGAAGAGCTGCCGCGTGCCGTGTTCGCGAACAACCGGCTGCTGCTCGAAGAGCTCAGGCCGTTGCTCACCCGGCCGGTGTACTACACGCCCAACGGCGTCGATACCGGGTTCTTCCGGCCTGCCACTGCACCGAAGGCGCCCGAGCGCTCCTTGCGGGTCGGCTGGGCCGGGAGCCTCACCAACGCGACGCCGGGGCTCCGGGGTGTGCATGAATTCATCGCTCCCGCAGTAGCGGCAGTGGAAGGCGCGGAGCTGCGCCTGGCGGTGCGCGAGGAGAGGTGGCGCAGCCATGAGGAGATGCTCGACTTCTACCGCTCGCTCGACGTTTACGTCTGCGCCAGCCGCAGCGAAGGGACGCCCAACCCCTGCCTGGAGGCGGCCGCTTGCGGCTTGCCGGTGATCACGACGCGCGTCGGCAACATGCTCGAGCTGATCCGCGACGGCAAGAACGGCTTCTTCGTCGAACGGGACGCCGCCGACATCGCCGAAAAGCTACGCTGGCTGCGGGACGATCCCAAGTTGCGGGACCGCCTCGGGCGCGCCGCCCGCGCGGACATAAAGGCCTGGGACTGGCGTCATGTGGCAGCTCGTTATGACGCGATGTTCCGGGATGTTCTGAGAGGGTAAGGGCTAGAGCAACTGCTGCGGGTCCACATCCACCACCAGGTCATACCCCGGGTTCACCGGCAGAACCTCGCGCAGCATCCGGTGGAGATCCTTGAAGACCGCGGAGCGGGCCAGGAGCTGGAAGCGCCACTGCCCTTTCAGACGCTCCAGGGGCGCCGGGGCCGGGCCCGAGATGCGCACCCCGCGGGAGAGCGGGTGCGCGGCGAGGTCGGCGGCCAGCTCGGAGATCACCTTCCAGGCCTTGTCGCGGTCCTTGTCCCTCACCAGGAGCTGGACCATCCGGGTGTACGGTGGATAGTGGAAGACCCGGCGGAAGCGCATCTCTTCGCGGATGAAACCGGCGTCGTCCTGGTGCAGCGCGGCCTGGATGGCGTAGTGCTCCGGATGGTAGGTCTGGATCACCACCCTCCCCGGCTTCTCTCCCCTCCCCGCCCGGCCGGCGAGTTGGGTCAGGAGATGGTAGGTGCGCTCCACGGCGCGGAAGTCCGGGAAGCCGAGGTAGGCGTCCGCGGCGAGGACGGCGGTCAGCGCCACCCCCGGGAAGTGATGGCCCTTGGAGACCATCTGCGTGCCGATGAGTACCTGGATCTCGCCCCGTTCGAACTTTTCCAGGAGCGCGGCCAGGCCGCCTTGGCGGCGGGCCGTATCGCGGTCGAGGACGTCCACCCTCGCCTCGGGGAACAGCTCCTTGAAGGTCTCCTCCACCCTTTCGGTGCCCGCTCCGATCGGCTCCAGCGCCTCTTCCTTGCACTGGGGACAGCGCTCGGGCGCCGCGACGGCCGAGCCGCAATAGTGGCAGAGGAGGCGGCGCATCCGGCGGTGATAGGTCCGCGGCAGGCCGCAATCGTCGCAGCGGAAGTCCTCGCCGCAGGCCCGGCAGAGGAGCACGGGGGCATAGCCCCGGCGGTTGCGAAGCAGGATCACCTGGTCGCCGGCCGTGAGGGCTTCCGCGATCTCGTGGCGCAATCTTTCGGAAAAGTGGACCTCGCCGGGCCGCCTCGACAGCCCTTCCTGCCGCAGGTCCACCAGGATGCCCTCGGGCAGCGTGCCCTGGCCGGCGCGCTCGGTGAGCTCGAGAAGCTCCAGTTTCCCCCGCTGCACGTTGTAGAGGCTTTCGAGGCTCGGGGTTGCGGAGACGAGCAGGGCCGCGGCGCCGGCATCGCGGGCGCGGACGAGCGCCAGGTCGCGGGCGTGGTAGCGCGGCGTGAGCTCCTGCTTGTAGGCGGTGTCCTGCTCCTCGTCGATCACGATCAGGCCGAGGTCCGGGACCGGCGCGAAAAGGGCCGAGCGGGGACCGAGCACCACCCGCGCCTCGCCTTTGCGCACCCGCTCCCACTCCTGCTGCCGCTCTCCCGTGCCCAGGCCCGAATGGAGGATCGCCAGCTCCGGGCCGAACCGCTGCTCCACCGCGCGAGCCAGAGCCGGCACCAGGGCGATCTCCGGCACCAGGAGGACCGCGGCCCGGCCGCGGGCCAGCGCCGCCTCGGCCGCCCGCAGATAGACCTCGGTCTTGCCCGAGCCGGTCATCCCCTGGAGGAGCAGCGGCGCGAACTCGCGGCGGTCGAGCACCTCGGTCAACCGGCGAAGCGCGACATCCTGGTCGGGACGCAGATGGATCTCCGCGACATCCTTGGGAGGGAGGCGGTGGCGGTCCAGGGAGAGCCGCTCCACCTGGGTGAACTGGCGCAGGATGCCGAGGGAAACCAGGCGCTTGACCACCGCCGGAGTGCAGCCCACCGCCGCGGAGACTTCGGCCGTCGTGGCAGGCCTTTGGATCGCGGCCATGTACTCGACCACGGACCGGCCCGGAGCCGAGCGGCCGGCCGCGGCGAGATGGGTGGCAAGCCCGCCCGGCGCCAGCTCCACGGCCGAGATGTAGCGCGCCGACCGCGGGTTCTTCTCCTCCCCCGAGATCCTCCCCCGCTCCCCGAGAGACGCGAGAACCTCACTGAGGTTTGACAGCCCGACCCGCCCCTGAAGCTCGGCCACGGACATCCGCCCGCCCTCCCGCAGCGCTTCGATCACCGCGGTCTCGGCATCGCCCCGGGGAGGAGCCAGAGCGCCCGCATCTGTGAGCCACACGCGGCGGTCTCCCCAGGGAGGCAGGTCGGAAGGGAGCATCGAGCGGAACACCTCGCCGAGCGGAGCGAGGTAGTAGTCGGCCGTAAACCCGGCCAGCGCCATCAGGTCGGGAGGCAGGACCGGCTCGACGTCGATGATCTCCTCGATCGGCCGGAGGGTCACGTTCTCAGGGCGGTCCTCGTGGACCTTGACGATGATCCCGGTCAGCCGGCGCTTGCCGATCCGCACCCGGGCGCGCACCCCCGGCCGGGCAAGAGGAGCCAGGTTCGGCGGCACCTCGTAGGTGAGCGGATCGGGGAGGGGAATGGGAAGGGCGATGTCGGCGAGGAGGGTGGTCACGAGATTGGAGAGGGTAGCGCAATCCACGCGCCTGGGGTTGAAACCCCAGGCTAGAAAAGTACAGCCCCCGCCGGGGGCTGGCTGACGCGCTAACCGGAAACTCGCCTCCGGAGGTGGCGACACCCTTCTAGCCTGGGGTTTCAACCCCAGGCGGCGGGCTTGGGCGCTGATCGCTTGCGCGCTGATCCCGAGGTCTCCGGCACCCCTCACAAAGCCCCCCCACCATCCGCCCGCGAGGCACATGCACCCCGCACCCCGAGCACCGGACCAGCGGGATCTCGCGTGGTATCGGGGGTGACATCGGGGGTGATATGGGCGACCGTCCCCCACCCACCGCCCGTTTCAGCCGGGCCCACCCGATCTCCAGGAAAATCCAGAGGACAACGGCGAGCGCCGCCAGGGCGAGGAGGCGCGTCATGGATCAGGCGGCGTTCCGCTGCGCTTCGACCGCCGCGGCCAGACGCTGGACGTCCGGGTTGTTCGGCTGCACCCGCTGCAGCTCCACCAGGACCTTCTTGGCCTCGTCGAGCTCTTTCTTGCTGAAGGCCAGCACCACCACCTGGTTGTACAGCGACTGCCAGTGGTCGGGCGCAATCGCCTGGACCCGCCGGAAGACCTCCAGCGCCTCGTCGAACTCGCCCAGCTCCTGATAGCAGACGCCCAGGTCCGAAAGGATGTTCGGAAGCTCGGGATCTTGCGGCCGCAGCTCAACATAACGGCTGTAGAGATCGCGCGCCTGCATCCAGACCGGACGGGAGCCGGCCGGGTTCGGGACCTGCTGCGCGATGTCGTAGCTCGCGTGGGCGACGGCCAGGATGATGTCGGGGTTGTTCGGATCCGCCTGGAGCTGCTGCTGGAGCTGCTCGAGACGGCTCATGTCCAGCGGGACGCCCGAGGAGGGCCCCGGGGAAGCGGGACCCTCGCCCGGCATCCCGGTGGAGGGCGGGGCTCCCACCGCGGCCTGGCCCGGCACGGCGCGCGGCGGCTGGCGCATCGTCACCCTCTCGAACATGAGCCAGGCGACGACGAAGCCGAGGAGCAGCCCGAAGGCCGCGAAGATCAGATTGTCCTTGGTCACGGTCTCTCGTTTCCGGCGCCGTTGCGCACGGCGCTCCAGTCTCCCTGGGCGGGTTGGCCGCTGGCCAGGTCCTGGGCGGTCCACGACCCGCTCAGACGTCCGGTCGCGGGGTCCACCGAGCCCAGGAAGACGCTGTCGAACCCGCGGGTGGCGTCGACGCGCTCCAGCCGCAGGCGGTTGTCTGAATAGGTCCCGCGGAACGATCCCGCTGCGGCGGCTCCTCCACCATTCATCCGGTAGCTCCCCGAGACCAGGGTGCCGTTCAGAGCCAGCTCCCAGGTGCCCGTCTGGTTCTGCGGCCTGATCGACACCTGCCAGGTGCCGGAGACCGGGTCCGTGGGCGTGCCGGGCCGGCCGGACTCCCCTTCCAGGAAACCGATCCGCCGCAGCCGGTCTTCCAGGCGCTGGATCTGCCACTCCACCCGATCGGCCGCGATCTGCGACGCGGCGCGGGCCGAGGAGAGCTCCATGTGGACGCTCTCCAGCGTTCCCAAGGACATGCTGGTGCCCGTGAGCGCCTGATCCAGCCGCCCGGTGACCGTCGTCAGCTGGTCACGGGTGCGCACCTCCAGGGCACGGGCCTCGCGGTAGGCGGCAAGGTCGAGGGACAGGAGCTTGCGCTCCAGGCGCAGGTCGGTCTCGATCTGGGCTGAAGCCGCGTTGCGTGTCGTTGCGGTTTCCTGTGCCGGAGCCAGGGCCACAGCCAGAAAGGTGAGGGCAAGGCAGACGAGGAGCCACATGGCCGGTCGGCGGTTCATGCGCGGCATTCTAACAGCGGGGGGAGAAAGAAAAAGGCCGCCCGTCAAGGCGGCCTCTGAAAGCGCGCTGCAGGTTGCGGGTCAGCTCGCCTTGGCGCGCTGCCGCTTCTCCAGGCTGGAGCTCAGAGCGCGCTCGACAAGGTCCTCGGACTCCCGCTCGGGGATGTTCTTGACGTGCGCCACCTCGCTGACAATGAAGTACTTGGCACGCTCGTACATCTTCTTCTCCCGGAAGGAGAGGCTCTTGCGCTGACTCACGAGACGCAGGTTCTTGAGCACCTCGGCGACCTCCACAAGCTGCCCTGTCTTCATCTTGTCCAGGTTCTGCTTGTAGCGGCCTTTCCAATCCTTGTAGGTGTCGATGTTCCCGTCTTCGAGGATGTCGAAGAGGGCACGAACATCGCGCTGCTGGCACAGCGGGCGCAGCCCCACCAGCTCGAGGTTCGTTTTCGGCACCATGACTCGGGAATTGTTGCCAAGGAGCTTGAGGTGATAGTAGACCTGCGCCACCCCATCTATCTGTCCGGGCTCGATCTTCTCGACCAGACTGACGCCGTGGTTGGGGTAAACCACTTTTTGACCGACTTTGAATGTCACGTCATCGACCCCCTTGACTTGGGTGAACCAGGAAGGTGGAGCTGTGGATTAAGGCAGTAAGTCGCTGAAGAACATCCGCTTACGCCATGAGCTTTATAACATCCAGACGGGCTTTTCGTCAACCCTTGTTATCAAACGGCCGTTTGAGTGTGCCAGGTTGACACCCGCACCGGGAGCCCCTAGGATACTTTTTTCCCACCCCGTGCCGGAGTGGCGGAATGGCAGACGCAGGGGACTCAAAATCCCCCGCCCCTTGCGGGCGTGTGGGTTCGACTCCCACCTCCGGCAAAGAAATTGATCCCCTCTCCCCGACCCTCTCCCCCGTGCCGGGGGAAAGGGAGCCGCCACCCTACTCGTAGCGCAGAGCGTCGATGGGGTCCAGCCGGGAAGCCTTTCCCGCCGGGTAGATCCCGAAGAAGATCCCGACCATCGCCGAGAATCCGAAAGCCAGGGCCACGGCCCAGAGCGGCACGTAAGCGGGCGGGAAGTCTCCGGGGATCACGGCCGAGACAAACGCTCCCAGACCGTAGCCGGCCGCGAGGCCCAGACCCCCTCCCACGAAGGAAAGCGTGACGGCCTCGATCAGGAACTGGACAAGGATGTCCTGCCGCCGCGCCCCCATCGCCTTGCGCACTCCGATCTCCCGCGTGCGCTCGGTGACCGAGACCAGCATGATGTTCATGATGCCGATGCCGCCTACCAGCAGGGCGATGCTCACCACCCCGCCCACCACCGCGGTCACGAAGCCCAGGACCCGGTTCACGGCGGAGAGGATCTCGTCCTGCATCACCACCTGGAAGTCGTCCTGCGCCCCGCGGGCGATGTGGTGGCGCTGGCGCAGGACCCTCTGGATGCCGCCCTTGACCTCTTCCACCACCTCGGTTGCCTCCGCCTGGATCTGGAGCTGGACCTGGTCCCCGGCCGCCCGTCCGAACAGGGTGAGGGCCGCGTCGAACGGCAGGAACACGAGGTCGTCCCGGTTGCGGCCGAGCGCCTGGCCGCGCTCCTCCATCACCCCGATCACGGTCACCGGCAGGCTGCCGATGTAGATCTCCTTGCCGATCGGGTTGGCCCCCAGGTTCAGCTCGTCCACGACCTCCTGCCCCACCACCGCCACCTTGCGCCGGTGCTGCAGGTCGATGCGCGAGATGAACCGGCCGCGGTCGACCGTGTGGTTCGCCACCTCGGGATAGTCCTCGTTGACCCCCGAGATCCCCTCCGGCCTGTGGCTGCGGTCGCGGTACTTCACCACCTCGGAGCCCATGATGACCGGAGTGATCATCCTGATGCCCGGCACCTGGTCGCGGATGGCATGGCCGTCATCCCAGGTGAGCTTGACCTGGCGCGCGAGCACGACGCCGTGGCCGCCGCGCTGCTGGGTGTCGGGGAAGACCATCATGAAGGTGGCGCCCACCCCCTGGAACTCCTGGTTCATCATGAACTGGAGTCCCTGGACGATCGAGACGACCGCGATCACCGCGGCCACGCCGATGATGATCCCCAGCGTCGTGAGGACCGAGCGCATCTTGTTGGCGAGGATGGCCGAGAAGGCGACGCGGAAGTTCTCGGAGAAGATCATTACGTTGCCGCGAGGGCCGCCGTGGCCCGGGAGGTGGGACGGTCATCCGTCACCTTGCCGTCGCGGAGCTGGACCTGGCGCCAGGCATTCACGGCGATGTCCGGCTCATGGGTGACCAGGAGGACGGTGTTGCCCGCCTGGTGCAGCTCGTCGAAGAGATCCATGATCTCCTTGGAGGTGGCCGAGTCGAGGTTGCCAGTGGGCTCGTCGGCGAGCAGGAGCGACGGCTCGTTGACCAGGGCGCGGGCGATCGCGACGCGCTGGCGCTGGCCGCCCGAGAGCTCATTCGGATTGTGATGCATGCGCTCCCCGAGCCCCACCCGCTGCAGGGCGCGCTCCGCCCGGGCGCGCCGCTCCTTGCGCGGGACTCCGGAGTAGATGAGCGGCAGCTCGACGTTGTGCAGCGCGTCCGTGCGGGCGAGCAGGTTGAACGTCTGGAAGACGAAGCCGATCTCCTTGTTGCGGATGCCGGCGAGCTCGGTGTCCCCCAACCCCTGGACCTCCACGTTATTCAGGCGGTAGACGCCCGAGGTCGGCGTGTCCAGGCAGCCGATCAGGTTCATCAGGGTGGACTTGCCGCTCCCCGACGAGCCCATGATGGCCACGTACTCGCCGCCCTGGATCTCCAGGTTCACGCCGTTGAGGGCATGCACCTTCTCGGCGCCCATGTCGTAGATCTTGTAGATGTCACGTATCTCGATCAGCGCCATCAATCCACCTCAGTCCACCTCGACGGTGGCTTCCCCGTCCGAGTCTTCCTTCTCGTCCTTCTCATCCTTCTTTTCTTTGGCCTTCTGACGGCGGGACCGCTCCTCCTGCTTCTGATCGGTCACCTGGATTTTCTCGCCGTCATCCAGGTCGCGCAGCGAGCGGTACGGCCCGGTGACCACCTTGTCCCCCGGCTGCACTCCGGAGACGATCTCGACCTGCGTCTCGTCCGAGATGCCGGTCTTCACGGCCCGTTGCACGGCCTTGCCGTCCTTGACCACGAAGACCACATCCGTCTCCTTGTCCTTGACATCCCGCTCGACGACAGCCTGGATCGGCGCCACCAGCACGTCCGGATGGACCGCGGTGTCGATCTCCGCCCGCACCGACATGCCCGGCCGCAGGTCCTCGTCCGGGTCCTCCAGCAGGATCTCGACGTTGAAGAACGTGACATCGGGCTGCTGGGTGCGGCTGAAACCCTTGTTGCCGACCTCCGCGATCCGGCCGTGGTACTCCTTGTCGGGCAGCGCGTCGACCAGGATGCGGGCTTTCTGGCCGGGCTTGACCACGACCACCTCGGTCTCGTCGACGTCCACCTTCGCGAGGATGACCGAGAGGTCCGCGATCTCGCCGATCACCGACGCCGGGTTGTTCATCGTGCCGGAGACGACGACCTCCCCTTCCTCGGTGTTGAGCGCGATCACGCGGCCGGTCAGGGGGGCGTAGATGGTGGTCTTCTTCAGATCGTCCCGGGCCTTGTCCAGGTTGGCGCGGGCCTGCCGCACCGACTCTTTGGCATCCTCCAGGCGGAGTTCGGCGGTGGCCTGGGCGAGCTCGGCCGCTTCGAGCCCCTCGGCCGAGAGGATCCCCTCCTGGTTCAAACGCCGGGCGCGGGCCAGCTTGTTCCTGGCGTCGGCGAGGGAGACCTCGGCCTGCCGCACCTCGGTCCCGGCCTTGCGCAGCTGCGCCGACCATTGGTCGCTGGCAGCCGTGTAGGCCTCCTTCTCCAGATCGAGGAACGGCTGGCCCTTGCGGATCAGGTCCCCCTCCTCGACGTAGAGGTGCTCGATCTTGCCGACCACATGGGCGGAGATGTTGACCTTCTCGCGCGGATCGATCTCCCCGCTCGCCTTGACCACGCGCCCGATGTCGCGGCGCGAGACCGCTTCCACGTAGACCTTGGTCCCCTTCTCCCGCCGGGTGCCGCGCAGGCTCGCGAACACCACGACGGCGAGCAGCCCCAGGACCAGGACCGCGATCAGAATCCGTTTCAACACCCTCTCCTTAGCGCATGAAGGCGGCCGCGAGGCCCACCTTGCCCACGACGTAGATCAGCCAGAACAGGATGACGATGCCCGACGCCACGGCCGTGGACACCTTCGCGACCGCCTTGTAGCCGATCGTGAGCAGGACCATCGTCCAGATGGTGAACAGATCGAAGCTCCCCAACAGCATCGTGGTGGCAGCCGAGGCGTCCTCCGGCGCCAGGGCCTTCAGGCTCGATACCAGCACGCCGCCGGCGGCCGCTTCCTCGAAGGTGAGGGTCTCGCGGGTGAACATCAGCGGCAGGTTGATCAGCATGCCCACCGCGAGCGGCAGGTAGGCATGCGCCGTCGTGGCCAGACTGCGTAGATAATCCAGCTCGGAGCCGAACAGCCGGAACCCGATCCAGAAGAGCACTGCCACGACGGCGTAGATGACGGGCTGGCTCAGGGCGCCGATCAGGGCGAGGCCGACCTTGGAGCCCGTGGTCCGGCTCTCGGCGTCCTCGATCATCTTGTCGACCTGCTCCTGCGGCAGGTCGACCTTGACCATCTCCAGCTGCCCGCGGACCATCTCCTCCGGGTCCGTCCGCAATTGCAGAACGAGGCCGACCGCCATCCCCAGGAGCAGGAAGATCAGCACCGGCGGCAGCCAGGTCGGCCGTTCGGCAATGGAGCGAAACGTCTCTCCGGGTGCGACGAGGGCGCCGATCAGGCGTCCCCAGCTCGAGTCCTTCATGACGCCCTCCTTGCCGGCGACGGGGATTGTCTACCTCCCCCGAAGCGAGAACTGCCAGCGCTCGATCTGGGCCTCCTCGTCGTCAATCGAGACCCCCTCCTCCTCCAGCAGGCGGCCGGTGGCGCGCTGGTATTCGGCGAGGGCGATGCGGTAGTTGACGATGGAGTTGACCTCGCGGCTTTTCGCCTGGGTCAGGTCCTCCTGGATCTGGGTGATCTGGAAGCTGGTGGACATGCCGTTCTCATAGCGCTTGCGCTCGGCGTCCAGGTTGCGCTCCTGGAACGTGCGGGAGGCCTTGGCGGCCTCGATCTGCTTGGCCGCGGTCTCCACCCGCCGGGCGGCGCCGCGCACCTCGGTGACGATGGCGTTGCGCGCGTCCTCCATGGCCGACTGGGCGCGCTGCAGGTCGATGTCGGCGATGGCGCGGGCGGCGCGGGCGCCCCGGTTCTGCAGCGGGAAGCCGAAGGTGAGCTCGGCGACCCAGCCAGGGAAGTCGAGGCCGGTCACGTTGCTGAACGCGTCGCCGAAGCCGCCGGGGACCCTGCGGATCTCGCCCGTCACCGGATCCTCGACGAGCACGTCGCCGCCGAGGCCGGCGAAGCCGTAGCTGACGTCGAGGTCGAGCGTCGGGCGCTCCTGGTTGCGGGCGAACTCCGTCTCAATCCGCGCCTGCTCGATGTCGAGCTGCTGGAAGCGCAGCTCCGGGCGCTCGGCCAGCGCGGTCTGGATCGCCGCCGCCACGTCGATGGGCGTGTGCTGGATCGTCGGGTCGGTGGCGGGACGGATTTCGGTCGCCCACAGCTCGCCCTCGGGCAGGTTGAGCAGCCGGCGCAGCGCGTCCTCGGCGTCGCCGACCGCGGATTGGGCGGTGATGATCCCCTCCTCGCGCTCGGCGATGGCGGCCTCGCTCTGCACCAGCTCCAGGGGAGCCATGGTCCCGACCTCGACCTGGATACGGTTGCGGTCGTGCAGCTCGCGGGCGAGCTTCATGCTCTCCTCCGCCACGATGAGCTGCTGGCGCGCGCCCACCAGGTTCCAGTAGGCGTCGATCACGTCCTGCACGGAGACCACGAGCTGGCGTTCGAACTCCTCGCGGCTCGCCTCGCTGCGGTTGCGCGCCACCAGGAGGTTGCGCTCCGTGGCCAGGCGACCGAAGTCGCGCAGCAGCGGCTGGTTGAGGGCGAACGTCAGGCCCGACCTGAAGCTCGGGTTCACCGTGAGGAACGGGTTGTCGTCCTCCCGCCGCGAGTTGGTCCAGCCCAGGTTTAGGTTGCCGCCCGTGGGAAAGAGCTGGTCGAAGCCGAAGTTGAACCGCTGGATGTTGGTCTGCGATCCCTCGAGCTGTGAACCGGACGGCGTCTTGGCGTCCTCGGCATGGAGGAGGGAGCTGGCGCGGAGATCATAGATGCCCAGCTCCCGTCCCACCGCCAGGCGCGCCCGGTTGCGGGTGTAACGCTGGATGGACAGGCCGAGGTTCTGGCGCAGGGCGATCTCGACCGCCTCGTCCAGGGTCAGCAGGACGGCCCCGTCCCGGACCTCGACCCCGGTCGCCTCGACAGGCGGGGCCGTCGAATCGACCCGGATCTGCTGCGGTTCCTGAGCCCCCGCCGCGCCGGCCAGCAGCAGGAGACCTGCGGCAAAAAGAGTGAATCCTGAACGGTTTCTCATGAGCTCCTCATCACCTATGAATCTCGGTGGATCTTATGTACGAAGTTCGTGCGGCGCCAAGCGCCGGCCCATGCTGACTTACGCACGGGCGCCGGAAAGGTTACCACCGGGAGCGGTCAGCTCGCCCGGATAAAAGCAGGCAGTGAATCGGCCGGGCTCGACTTCGGCCAGCGGCGGGGTATCCGCCGAGCAGTGCGGCCGCGCAATCGGGCAACGGGGATGGAACGGACATCCCGGCGGCGGCGCCAGCGGGCTCGGCGGCTCGCCGCCGAGGACGATCCGCGAGCGCCGGCGGCCCGGCTCCGGCCGCGGCACGGCCGAGAGCAGGCTCACTGTATACGGATGGAGCGGCCGTGAGAACAGCGCGGTCCGCGGAGCCACCTCCACGATCCTCCCCAGGTACATGACCGCCACCCGGTCCGCCAGTCGCTCCACCGCCGCCATGTCGTGCGCGATGAGCAGCAGCGCCAGCCCGAGCCGCTGCCGCAGGTCCTCGAGCAGGCTGAGGATCTGGCCGCGGATCGAGACGTCCAGCGCCGTCACCGGCTCGTCCGCCACGAGCAGCTCCGGCCCCGCCGCGAGGGCGCGGGCGATGCCGACCCTCTGGCGCTGACCGCCCGACAGCTCGTGCGGCCAGCGCGTGGTCATCTCCGGCGGCAGGCCGACCGTGCCCAGCAGCTCGCGCACCCGCTCTGCCCTCGCCGCCCGGCTCAGAGAGCTTTCATGCACCTCCAGCGGCTCGCCCACGACCGATCCGATCCGCTGGCGCGGGTTGAGCGAGCCGTAGGGGTCCTGGAACACCATCTGGAACCGCCGGCGGCTGCGCCGCAGCTCCCGCGGCGCCAAGGCCAGGAGGTCCTCGCCGTCGAAGCGCACGCTTCCGGCCGTGGGCTCGACCAGGCGCAGCGCGCAGCGCGCGACCGTGGTCTTGCCGCTGCCCGACTCCCCCACCAGCGCCAGGCACTCGCCGCGCCGCACCGCGAGATCGACCCCGTCCACGGCGCGCACCGTGCCCAGCGTCCGGCCGAGTAAACCGCGCCGCACCGCGAAGTCCTTGCGGAGGCCCTCGATCTCCAGGAGAGGCTGCGTCACGCGGGAAGCCCCCCGAGCCGGGGCACCGCGGCCAATAGCTCCCGGGTGTAGGGGTGGGAAGGCGCGCGGAACACGTCCTCGACCTTCCCCTCCTCCACAATGCGGCCCTGGTGCATCACGGCCATGCGCTCGCAGGTCTCGGCCACGACCGCGAGGTCGTGAGTGATCAGGAGGACCGACAGCCCGAGGTTGGTGCGGAGCGATTCCAGCAGCTCCAGGATCTGCGCCTGGATCGTCACATCCAGGGCGGTCGTGGGCTCGTCGGCCAGGAGCAGATCGGGTCCGGCGGCCAGGGCCATTGCGATCAGGATGCGCTGCCGTTGGCCCCCCGAGAGCTGGTGCGGGTAGTCGTCCAGGCGCCGCCGGGCATCCGGCAGGGCCACGAGGTCGAGCAGGCGGACGACCTCTTCCCGCGCCTCGCGCCGCGAGAGCTTCCGATGGGCACGCACCGCTTCGGCGATCTGGAAGCCGACCGGCCAGACCGGGTCGAGCGCGGTCGAGGGCTCCTGGAAGACGATGCCGATCCGCCGGCCGCGCACCCGCCGGATCTCGCGCTCGGGAGCGGTGAGCAGATCGCCGGACTCGTTTTCGAGGCGCACGCTGCCGGCCACCCGGGCCCGGGGAGGAAGCAGTTGGAGGACGGAGAGGGCGGTCAGGCTCTTGCCCGAGCCGGACTCGCCCACCAGGCCCACGATCTCGCCCCGGCCGATCGACAGCGACACGCCGCGCACGGCCGGCACCCAGCCGCCCGCCGCGGGGAAGGCCACCTCGAGGCTGTCGATCTCCAACAATGCCATTCTTAGCCGGCCCGCCTCCGCAGCCAGGACACGGTCGAGGCGATGCCGAAGCCGGTGGCTCCGGCGCGCTTGCCGCTGACGTCCGCCGCCAGATAGGCGACGCCCGCGATGTCGAGGTGAGCCCAGCTCGTCATCTCGCCGACGAACTGAGAGAGGAACGCCGCGGCCGTGCTGGACGATCCCGCGCGCCCCGCGGAATTCTTGAGGTCGGCGTGGACGCCCTTCATGTCCTCCAGGTACTCGGGGTATAGCGGCATGCGCCAGAGCCGCTCGCCGGTGTCGGCCGAGGCGTCAAGAAGCTCGGAGGCGAGACCGTCGTCGGGCGTGAACAGGCCGCCGGCCTGGTGGCCGAGCGCCACGACGATGGCGCCGGTGAGCGTCGAAAACTCCACGAGCGCGTCGGGCTTCTCCTCCGCGGCCCAGGCCATAGCATCGGCCAGGATGAGCCGTCCCTCCGCGTCCGTGTTGGTGATCTCGACCATCTTGCCGTTGTAGAAGCGGATGATGTCGCCCGGCCGGTAGGCGGAGCCGCTCGGCATGTTCTCGGTGAAGGGGCAATAGGCGCGGATGCGGACCTTGAGGCCGAGGTCGGCCACGGCGCGGACGATGCCCAGCACCGTGCAGGCGCCGCACTTGTCGTACTTCATGTCCTCCATGCTCTGCGCCGGCTTGATCGAGATGCCGCCGGTGTCGAACGTGACCCCCTTGCCGACCAGGGCGATGACCGGGCCCTCGGTGCCCCAGTCCAGGCGGACCAGGCGCGGCGGGTAGGCCGAGCCCGAGCCCACGGCCAGAATGCCATTCATGCCGCGGCTCGCCATCTCCCCTTCATCCAGGATCGTCACGGTGATCCCGCGCTCCTCCGCCATCTCGCGGGCACGCTCGGCCATCCACAGCGTCGTGGCCTCGTTGGGCGGCGTGTTGGCCAGGGTGCGGCTGAAAGCCGCGGCCTCGGCGATGGGCCGGCTGAAGGAGACCGCGTTGCGATAGGCATCCTCCTTGCCTGCTGGCGGCGCCACCAGGATGCCTTCCAGCCGCGAGCCGTTCTTCTCCTCCGACCGACGCTCGAAGCGGTAGCCGGACAGCGCCAGGCAGCGCACCACGCGCTCGGCCGCGGCGGCGCCGGCCGTCTCCCGATGGCTGGGCAGGACGTACTGGATGCGCTGGTAGCCGTTGCCGCGAGCGTAATCGGCGGTGCGTCCGATCCAATTCGCGAGCTTCGCCGCCGAGAGCTCCCCCGACTTGCCCAGGCCGGTCAGCAGGACCGCGGGTCCATCCACCAGCGCGGTCTGGGTCGACTGCTCCTCCTTCGCCTTCCATCCGCTGCGCTCGGCCAGCCGCTCGACCGTCCTGCGGACCTCCTCATCCAGACCTTCGAGGTCCGGGGCCTCTCCTTCGAATGCGCCCAGGATCAGCAGATCTGCATCCCGGTTCCCGCGAGAAACGACATCCACCGACAAAACTTCCGCCATGAGAACCCTCCAAAGCCAATTTCCAGGCGGCAGAGTTTAGCAGGTGAGAACGGACCACGGGTGGTCCGCAACAGCGTCCCTTCTGTGGTATACGTAGCCGTCACAACCCGCTGAGAGCGCTTTGCAATGACTCCAACGCCTCTCCTGCAGCTTCTGCAGGGCCCGTTCAACTTCCTGCGCCCGGACATGGAAGAGGTGCGCCGCCTCGTGCCCGAGCTCGAGCGCGCCCTGCCCATGCCGCGCCCCATCTACCTCGAAGACGAAGGGGCCACCCCGATCCGCGGCTTCCCCATCCTGCAGTCCGTGGGCATGGACACCCTGAGCAAGGCCCTCGGCCAGTTCATCCTCGCCGAAGAGACCGCGCAGCTCGCGGCGGCCCGGCGCGACACCTTTGACCGCAAGGCCTACTCCATCGCCTGGGACCGCTACTGCGCCCTGCTCGCCAAAGCGGTGGAGAACGCCACCATCTCCAGCTACGGCCGCCAGTACCCGGCCGTGTTCTGGCTCCAGCATTCCCTGGAGATCGCCCGTCTCCTCAAGGACACTCCCCGGCGCATCATGCGGATCGACACCGAGGTCGGCCGCCGCCAGGGGGATGCCATCAAGTACCGCATCCTCGACCGCTATCTCGATCGCGTGCTCTCCACGACCTACGAGATCGTCCAGAAAGTGGCCGGCGCCACCGAGGAGGTCGAAGAGGAGCTCTTCCCCCGCCTCCTGACGCGCATGCGCGACAACGTCCTGGTCTTCACCGAGGACTACATCGGCCGCGACCTCGCCGAGCTCGGCAGCTACTTCAATGGCTCGCTGCGCATCGACAGCCGCGACTTCCGGCAGCGCCTGGACGATCTGACGCGCTGGCACGCGGGCCAGATCGAGTCCGACCGCGAACTGCGCAGCGCGGTGACCAACCTCCTGCGCTTCGATCCCAAGTGCGAGCCGCGCGACCTGCTGATCCGGCCCGGCTACGTGGCCTACCTGTCGACCCTGAAGAGCTACAACCCGAACAAGCTGCTGCCGCCACCGCTCGTCCAGGTCTGGGAGAGCCTGCTCGTCAAGCTCAAGGAGTTCGAGCTCTTCCACAGCTTCCGCAAGAGCCTGGTGCCGGTCGAGATGCAGAACGGGGGCCTGGTAGCGCGCGAAATCCCGGGCAGCCGCCTATCGGCGATCACCGTCGGCACGTCGGTGCGGCTCTCCTTCGCCACCCGTCCGCTCGACTTCCTGGAGCCCTGGGTGGTCGATCCGCGGGTCGAGCGCTTCGGGATGATCTACGACATCAGCGACTTCTCCCAGACGCTCTCCGTGCTGCACCGGGCCGGCAACGAGAGCCAGGACGACGCCTTCCGCAAGATGTTCCGCTTCCAGCGGCGGATCAACCGGCTCGCCCTCACCCACCGCGTGAATCTGGAGAAGTACCTGGGGGACGGCGCCTTCTACTCCTCCCGCGAGGCCACCCGGCTGCTGGTCTGCTCGGTACAGATCCAGCGCCTCTACGAAGAGGCGCTCCAGGAAGGCTTTCCCTTCGACCGCGGCATGCGGATCGCGCTCAACTACGGCGCCTACCGTCTGATCCCGATGGGGAGCGGCCGGCCGGGCGACGGCGAGCGCTACGAGTTCTTCGGTCCGGGCCTCGTCGAGCTCTCCCGCCTGACCACGGGCAAGGGGACGCAGGAGATCGAAGAGGTCAAGACCATGCTGATCAACCAGGGCTTCTCCCCCACCCAGGTGCACGACTTCTTCGCGCCGCTCGCGGAGAAGAACGTG
This sequence comes from Acidobacteriota bacterium, assembly GCA_034667225.1. Classification (GTDB taxonomy): domain Bacteria; phylum Acidobacteriota; class Thermoanaerobaculia; order Multivoradales; family UBA5704; genus DATMER01. The sequence continues at coordinate 24,950 of JAXDKG010000046.1, read as the reverse complement.
GACGTAGTGGACAAGAAGGAAGAGTCCCGGCGCTTCTACGCCTACCTGAACCGCAACGGCACGCTGCACAACAACGGCATGGTCGCGACCGCGGCCTACATGCAGCTCCTGGAGAAAGAGCTGGGCAGCCGGACGCTGCTGCGCGCCTCTGAGGGCGACCGGGTCTACGTCCTGCTGGAGATCGAGGACGGCGGCGCCAAGCTCATGTTCGGAGCCCGCCGGCTGGGCCTCGCCCACCTCAAGGGCCTGGAGAAGCTCGCCGTCTTCGAGCTGGTCGACGGCCGCTCCCTGGAGCTCGGTTCCTACCAGGAGATGCGGGGCGAGAGCCTAAGCACGGCGATCGAGAAGGTCTCGGCGAGCGGGGCGATGGCGCGGCGGTAAAGGACGGAGACGCCCCACGGGGCGTCTCTACATTGGGGGAAAATCCTATCGGGCCCCTGCCACTGTAGAGACGCCCCGTGGGGCGTCTCCTCCGAGATCGCCTCTGATAATCTCTCCCCCATCATGGACCCCGTCCTCTGGCAGAGCGATCTCCCCAATTACGGCCCGCCCCGGCGCGGCAAGGTGCGCGACGTCTACGATCTCGGCGACACGCTGCTCATCGTGGCCACCGACCGGCTGTCGGCCTACGACTTCGTGCTCCAGCCGGGGATCCCGGACAAGGGCAAGATCCTCAACCAGCTCTCGAACTTCTGGTTCAGCCGGCTCGCGGACCTGGCGCCCAACCACCTGCTCGCCACGGACCCCGCGGACTTCCCGTCGGGCCTCGCGCCGTACCGGGACCTCCTGCGCGGCCGGTCGGTGCTGGTGCGCCGCGCCAAGGTGATCCCCTTCGAATGCGTGGCCCGCGGCTATCTCGCCGGCAGCGGCTACCGCGAGTACCGGGCGACCCGCGAGGTCTGCGGCATCCCGCTGCCGCCCAACCTGGACCGGGCGAGCCCGCTGCCCAACCCGATCTTCACCCCGGCCACCAAGGCCTCCGAAGGGCACGACGAGAACGTCACCTTCGAGACCGTCGCGCAGGCCGTGGGTTCCGACCTCGCCGCCCGCCTGCGCGACCTGACCATCGCCCTGTACACGGCGGGAGCCTCCCACGCCGCGGAAAAGGACCTGATCCTTGCCGACACCAAGTTCGAGTTCGGGTTCGCAGACGACGGTACCCTTCTGCTGATCGACGAGGTGATGACGCCCGACTCCTCGCGCTACTGGGACATCCAACGCTGGAGCCCCGGCGAGGAGCCCGCCTCCTTCGACAAGCAGTACGTGCGGAACTGGCTCGACGCCTCCGGCTGGGACCACCAGTCGCCGCCGCCCGTCCTCCCCGAGGAAGTCGTGCGCGGCACCCGGGAGCGCTACATCGAAGCCTTCCGGAGGATCACCGGGAGAGAGCCGGAGCTGTAGCGGCTTGACGATCCAGGGCCAGCTCCTTCGTCTCCTGCGCCTGCGCGCCGCGAACGGACCGCCGAAGCACCGGCGCTATCTCAGCGACACCCCGGTGCGCCAGGAAGCCTGGCTCCAGGCGGCCCGCGAATACGTCTCCCGCAAGACCGACGCGGGGCGCGAGTGGCTCTATCGGAAGCCCTACGACAACAATCCCGGCCATCCCGAGTTCCTGCACGAGACCTATTCCATCCTGAACCTCCTCGGGGCCATGGCGATCCCCTTCCGGGGGTGCGTCCTGGAGGTGGGGAGCGGGCCGGGCTGGATCTCCGAGATCCTCATGAGCCTCGGCTACGAGGTCGAAGGCATCGAGCCCTCGGAAGAGATGATCGCGATCGCCCGGGAGCGCATCGAGGCGGCGGTCCGGCACCACCGCATCGCATCGCCCCCGAGGGTGACCTACCATGCCACGACCATCGAAGACTGCGGCCTCCCGGACGAGTCCTTCGACGCCGTGCTCTTCCACGCCGCCCTCCACCACGTGATCGACGAGGACCGCACCCTCGCCCAGTGCTTCCGTCTCCTGCGGCCCGGAGGCGTGCTCGGCGTCAGCGAAGGCGCCTGGATTCCTGGGGACCGCGCCGTGGAGGAGAAGCTCGAAGAGGAGATGCGGCAGTACGGCACGCTGGAGAACCCGTTCACGACCGAGTACCTCGACTGGCTGCTGAGCAGGCACGGCTTCGTGGACGTGAAGAGGTATCACGGGGTCAACGGCTACTTCCCCGCGAACATGGGCCGGCGGCGGCTGGAAGCGCTGCCCGGCGAGCGCGCCCAGGCCCACAACAACCTGACCGCGCGCCGCCCCTCCCCCTACCCGCTCACCACCCTGGACCGCCATGCCCGCACGCTTGCCGAGATCACCATCCTGGACAGCCGCTTCGACCCGGAAGGCGTCCGGCTGCGCGTCCGGCTGGAGAACCGCGGAGAGACCGCTTGGCTTCACCGCGCCCCGAAACCCGGCAGGGTTACGATCGCCCTGAAATCGGGAGAGCTGGAAGCGGACCGCCACGATCTGCCGAGGACCGTCCCCGCCGGAGACTCGATCGAGCTCAATCTCCTCTTCCCCATTCCGGAGGAAGCGCGGGATGCGGTCTGGGAGCTGGATCTGGTCAACGAGGAGACGTTCTGGTTCTCCGAGCGCGGCACGCGGACGGCTCAGGTCAAGAAACGCCCCTAGCGCGAGCTCGCTGGAACCGCCAACCAGCGGATTCCCCCCGCGCAACCCACGGGTAGATACAAAAAACCGGCGGGTTGGAACATTAAACCCGCCGATTGCAACATTAGACAGCCGGGTTGTATTACAAGAATCCTGGGTTGCTACGCTACACCGCCGGGTTGCGACCCTGAACCCACCGGTTGAGACGCGAAACCGCCGGGTTGGGACACCAAACCCGTGGGTTGGATCGTTCCACCCGCTAGCTTTGTGTTGCAACCCGCGGGACGGGAGGCTCTCGCAGCGGGTTTGCCGGCCCAATCCGCTTCCGGTGGAGTTGCGGTTACAATGCCCTTCATGACGACCTGTCATGGAACAGTCCACGGGACCACGATCACCCTCGATACCTCGGTTCCTCCCTTGGAGGGGAAGCGCGTATTGGTGCTCATCGAGCCCCTCGATGAGAGCGAGAGGGAGTTGTCCGGCGAGACACAGGCCCAACTGTGGCAGGCCTGGATCAAGACTGGCCCCCAGGGTCCGATCGGGGCCTGAAAGTCTCTTGAGCGGACCCCCTCCTCGATCCTCCCCCGCTTCGCGGGAGAGGAAGCCCCCTCCCGCCCGAAGAAAGGGCACCGGACGCCTCCCCTACTTCGGAATCACGCCCAGCAGGTACTTGATGTTCTCGTCGTTCCAGCGGATGCCGGCGCCCAGGAAGAGTGAGTCGTCCTCCAAGACGTCGTCGTAGCCGCCGACCACGTAGAGGTTGGGGTGGAAGCGCCAGCGGCCGCTCAGGCGCAGGTGGGGGGAGAGGTCCTCGGGACGGTTGAAGTCGAAGGCTTCGAAGGAGACCAGGAAGCGGTCCTTGAGCATCGGGTACTCGACCTGCGCGCCGCCGGTGCTCTCGATCAGGCCTGCGAAAAGGCGCACGTCCCTGGGGGCCCGGAAGCCGAAGAGCCCGGTCACGGCGTAGGTCTTCTCGGTGGTGATCTTGTTGACGGTCGTGACGTCGGTAGTGCCGTCCGGGTTGGTGACGGTGATCGTCTCGGTCTTCTCGCGGCGCTTGCCCCCGGGGGGAACGCTGATGCCGGCGCGGTAGAGGCGCTTTTCGTCCTGCGGGTCGATGTCGAGGAGGAGGGCGGTCTGGGAGTTGCTGTCGTCCAGGCCAGGCAGGACGTAGCCCTGCATGTCGAGGTCGATGCGGAAGCGGTTGATGGCCCCGAGCGTGCCGCTCAGGGTCTCCACTCCTCCCTGGATGCTGTCCAGGGTCGAGACGACCTTGTCGTAGGCCTCCTCGTCGTTGACCAGCTTGCCGACCGTGCCCTCGCCGCGGGCGATCTTGCCCGAGATCTGGTTGAAGTTGTCCGCCGAGGTCTGGAGCCGGTCCGTGACCTCGCGGATGTTGTGCAGGCTGTCAGAGACTTCGCCGCGGTTGTCGGCCACCAGGGACTCGATCTGGACGAGGGTGCGGTTCATCTGGTCGGCCAGCCGGGGCAGCTCCCGCGACAGGGCGGCGCTCGCCTCGCGGAAGTTGCCGATCGTGGCGTTCAGGTTGGCGCGGTTCTCGGCCAGCAGCAGGCGGATCTCGCGGCTGGTCAGCTCGAGCTCGTCCACGAGACGGTTGATGCCGCCGCCGATGTCGGCGCCGGAGAGCGAGCCGGTCATCTCCTGGATCGAGTCGCCGATCTCGTTGAACTTGGCGATGGCCTCGTCGATCGAGGGCGGGGTCTCGCCCGGGAGCACGGTGCCCGGAGGGAGCGGCGCTCCTCCCGGCGGACCGGGGACGATCTCGATGTACTTCTCCCCCAGCAGGCCCAGGTTCGCCACGCGGGCGATGGTCCCCTGGGGCATGTCCACCGGCTTCTCGAGGAGCAGCGTCACGCGGGCCTTGCGGCCTTCGAGATCCACGCCGTCGACCCGGCCGACGCGGACGCCTGCGACCCGCACGGAGGCCTTCTCGTCGAGCCCGGCCACGGAGTCGAAGAGCGCGTCGATCCGCCGGCCCTTTTCCGCGAACGGGTTGATATCTTCAATCTGCCAGATCAGGATCGCCAGGATCACCAGGCAGACGGTCGCGAACATCCCCACTTTGACGGCTTGACTCATCGAGGCCCTCCGCGCGGGAGTCTATCAGGGAGCGGGATATACTCCCGGCTTCTGTCATGAAGGCTCTTTCCAAGGTCCCGCTGGCGCTGCCGGTCCTCGCGGTCCCCCTGCTCCTGGCCACGACCTCGGGAGAGACGGCCATCCGGCCTTCGTGTCTGGTCGTGCTGGCCACGGCGATCGTCTTCGCTCTGATGACCGGCACGGAGAGGCGGACGCTCCGCCCCTGGATCGACCTGCCTTTCGCTGCCGTGCTGGGGCTCGCGGCCAGCCATCTCCTCTTCGCCCCGGGCCTGCCGCGGGGGCACGACACCCTCCATCATCTCTGGGGTATCTGGTCCGTGTCCGTCGAGGCCGCCGGCGGCAGCCTGGCCGCGCTCTGGCTCCACGGCATCAACCTCGGGACGCCGCTGCTCCAGTTCTATGGCCCGCTGTCCTTCTACACCGCCCTGCCCTTCTCCCTGGCCGGGCTGAGCCCGGCGGCGGCGCTCAAGGGGGCGCTCCTCGTCTTCGGAGCCGTGGCCGCCATGACCCAGTGCTACGCGGTCAGCCGATGGACGGGCGACCGCCGGGCCGGCCTGGTCGCGGCGGCGGCCTACGCGTTCGCGCCCTACCGCCTGCTCGACGTCCACTACCGGGCGGCTTTGGGAGAGAGCGCCGCGCTGGCGATTCTTCCGCTCGTGCTCTTCTATGGGATGGCCGCGGCGCGGGAGGGGGGCCGGCGACGGATGGCCGCGGCGGCTGTCGCCCTGGCCTTCCTCACTCTCGCCCATCCGATCAGCGTCCTCATGGCCGGAATCTGCCTGGGAATCTGGACGGTCGCCGAGGCTCCATGGCCGTTGGCGGAGCTCGGGCGGAGACTGGCGCGGCTTCTCGGAGTGGCTGCGCTAGGCGCGGCCCTGGCCGGGTTCTTCGTGGTGCCGTTCGTCTCCGGCACGCGGCATCTGGTCGTGGGCTGGTTCGCGCTGGGCAAGATCTCGAGCTTCTTCGCCAGCCACGCGCTGGACGCCGGGGAGCTGGTCCACCGGCGGCTCTGGACAGGGCTCCTGTTCAGCCTCGGACCCGGGGAAGCCGGTCACGGGACGGAGCAGGAGATGCCCTACTACTTCGGCCTGGTCCTGCTGTCGCTCCTGCCGCTCGGGGCGAATAAGGCGCCGCGGGGGCTGGTCTGGATGACGGTCGCCACCCTGGCTCTGACGCTCCACCCCATGGCGCGGGCACTGGTGGCGGTCCTTCCCCAGATCGGGTCGCTGCAATGGGTCTGGCGGTTCCTGGGTCCGGCGGCATGCGGGGCCGCGGCCATCGCGGGCTTCGCGGCGGTCCGGCTCCTCGAATCGAGCCCGGGACGATGGGCTACGTTCGTGCCGGGAGCCCTGGCCGCGCTGCTCCTCCTGGACGCTTTTCCCTATACGGGCGCCGCCGACTGGTATCCCAACTACACGCAGTTCGGGCGGATCGAGGAGCGCCCGGGCTGCGGCCGGCGATGGGGATGCTGGGAGCATCAGCCGGCAGGACCGCCCGGCCCCTACCGGATCGCCGGCATGTTCGTCCCGCCGCCGGCGCCGGCGCCGCTCTCGCTCTTCTGCTGTGCCTACACGCCCGAGTACTCGACGCCGGCAACAGAGGAGGCCTTCTACCCAGCCATGGAGCCGTCGGTGCTCGCCCGGGCTGGCGTGCAGTGGGTCGCCTTTCCTGGGACGGGCCGGATCGAGCAGCGGCCCGCGAGACCCTACGCCGCGTGGTGGAACGGCCAGGGGCGGCCCGAGCCCCGCAGGTTCATCCGCGGCGGAGGCGAGATCGCGGTGGAGCTCGACGGCCGGCCCGGCACCGTTCTGGTCCTGGAGATGTACTTCCCCGGCTGGCAGGCGCTGACGAAGGACGGGTGGCGCGAGGTCCAGCCCAATTGGGAGGGGCTCCTCATGGCCCGGGTCGAGGCGGGCCAGCCGGTGCTCCAGCTCCGGTTCCACGTCTGGACTCCTGCCCGCCTCGCCGGGTTCGCGTTGAGTCTTATCACCGCACTGGCTCTCCTGGTCCTCACGAGGCGGAGATGATCGCCCCTCAGGGGATCGTGCTCCTGGCCGCCGCCCTGCTGTTCGCCGGCCTGGCCGGGACCGGAGGCGAAAAACCTCGCCGGTGGCTCGACCTCCCCCTGGCTGCCGTCATGGGGCTGGCCGCCGGCCATCTGCTCTTCGCCCCGGGCATCCCCCGCGGGCACGACACCGTGCACCACCTCTGGGGCGTCTGGGCCGTGGCCCGGGAGCCGGGCTCCCTATGGCTCCATGGGCTCGGCCTGGGCATGCCGATGCTCCAGTTCTACGGACCCGGAGCGTTCTATGCGACCCTCCCCTTCTCCCTGGCAGGCATGAGTCCCATGGCCGTGGTCAAGGCGGGCTTCCTGGCTTTCGGCGCCCTGGCCGCGGTGACCATGTACATCGCGGTGACTCGCTGGACCGGCGACCGCCGCGCCGGGCTGGTTGCCGCGGCGGCCTACGCCTTTGCCCCCTACCGCCTGCTCGACACCCAGTACCGCGCGGCGTTCGGAGAGTGTGCCGCGCTGGCCCTCCTGCCGCTCGTCTTCCTCTTCGGTTTGGAGGCCGTGCGCGACGGAGGCCGGCGACCGATGGCGTTCGCGGCGCTGGCCGCGGCCCTGCTGATCGTCACCCATCCGATCAGCGCGTTCATGACGGCCATCGGCCTGGGGCTGTCGACGCTCACCGGCTTCCGTAGGCTTACCCGGAACGCGGGCGTCTGGCTGCTGGGCGCGGCCCTGGCCGGCTTCTTCGTCGTGCCGTTTGCGGCGGAGGTGCGCAACCTGGAGGTCGGACGGATCGCGCAGGGCAGCCAGCGCAACTATCTCTACTTGCATGGGCTCGATCTCCGGGACCTCCTCTGGCGCCGCCCCTGGAACGGGCTCCAGGTGTCCAGCCCCGCCGGCGATCCTGCGGAGGGCACGGATCGGGAGATGCCCTTCTACTTCGGAGTCGGGCTGCTGGCACTGCTGCCGCTCGCCGGAAGAGCGGCGAAAGGCCTGCCTTGGATGGTCCTGGCCGTCCTGGTTCTCTCTATGGGCAAGCTGGCCGCCTGGCTCTCCCTTTGGGTCCCGGGCTTGGCGGCCATTCAATTCCCCTGGAGATTCCTGGGGCTCGCCACGTTCGGAGCGGCGGCCGGAGCCGGCTTCGCGACGGCCCGGCTACTTTCGTTCCGGCGGTGGACCATTCTCATCCCGGGCGCGATCGCCGGGCTCCTGATCCTCGACGCCGCTCCCTTCACTGGCGCGGCGGACTGGCTCCCCTCCTACGAGCGCTTCGGATGGATCCACGAGCCCGATCCCGGATGCGGCCGGCCCTGGGGGTGCTGGAAGCACGAGCCGATCGATCCTCCCTACCCCTTCCGGGCCGCAGGTTTGTTCCTCCCGCCGCCCAGCCCGGAGACGGGCACCAGCCTCTTCTGCTGCGTCTATCCCGAGTACGAGACTCCGGCCATCCGCCAAGCCTTCACGCCCATCGGAAACCACGGCGTGCTCGCCCGGGCGGGAGTGGGGCTCTTCGTCGGACCCTACACCCAGAAGCTTGTGCGGCTGCCGGCGGCGCCTTACGCTGTCCAGATCGGGAGGCGCCGGGAGGTGAAGCCCCTTCGCTTCCAGCGGGGCGGCGGTGAGATCCGGGTCGAATCGGACGGCCGGCCCGGGACCGTCCTGGTCCTGGAGCAGTACTTCCCGGGCTGGCAGGTGGGCGGAGATGAAGGTTGGCAGGAGGTGCGGCCGACCCGCGCCGGGCTGCTGAAGGCCCGGGTGACCGCGGGTCAGAAGGTAGTCCGCTTCCGGTTCCAGCGCTGGACCAGCCCGCGGATCGCCGGCTGGCTGATCACCGGTCTGGCGTCTTTGGCTGTCCTGGCCCTGTGCGCACTCCCGGTTCATCCGAAAGCGGACCCTCCGCCTGACCGTGGATGAACTGCTGCACCCGCGGGTCTTGGAGGTTCCGGAACTCCTCGGGCGGCGCCGAGGCGACGAGCTTTCCCTTGTGAATCATGGCGATGCGGTCGCCGATGCGGAAGGCGCTCTCCATGTCGTGGGTGATGGTGACGGTCGTGGTCTCGAGCCGGTCGTTCAAGTCCACGATCACCTCGCCGATGAGCGCCGTGGTCACCGGGTCGAGGCCGGTCGTGGGCTCGTCGAACAGCAGGATCTCCGGACGGTGGGAGATGGCGCGGGCGAAGCCGACCCGGCGCCGCATGCCGCCGGACAACTGCGACGGCAGCTTCTCCTCCACTCCTTCGAGGCGGACCAGATCGAGGCACTCCTTGACCCGCTCGTCGATCTCCTTGTGGCTGAACTTCGTCAGGCGCTGAAGAGGGAACGCCACGTTCTGCCAGATGGTCATGGAGTCGAACAGCGCCCCCTCCTGGAACGACATCCCGAACTTGCGCCGGAAGTCGGTGATCTCCCGGTTGCCCAGCTTCTCGACCGCCACGCCATCCACCTCGACCGTGCCGGAGTCGGGGCGCAGCAGGCCGATGATGTGCTTGAGGAGCACGCTCTTGCCCGTGCCCGAGCCGCCGATGACGACCAGCGACTCGCCGGGGGCGATGTCGAGGCTCATCCCGTCCAGGACCACCTTTGGGCCGAAGGACTTGTGGAGGTCGCGGATGCTGATCTTGGCCTGGTCGGTCATCAGAAAAGAAGCCGGGTGAGGAAGAAGTCCGCGACCAGGATGGCGATGCTCGCCACTACCACGGCGGAGGTGGTGGACCGTCCCACCCCCTCGGCGCCGCCGCTCGTGTAGAACCCCTGCTGGCATCCGATGGCCGCGAGCAGGAAGCCGAACACCGCGGCCTTGATGAGGCCCGACAGCACGTCGTTCGTGTCCATGAACTGGAAGCTGCGGTCGGTATAGGTCACCGGGTTGGCCCCCATGAGGACCACGGACACGATGTAGCCGCCCAGGATGCCCACGCCGTTCGCCATCACGACCAGGAGAGGGAGCATGATCGTGCCGGCCCAGACCCGGGGCACGACCAGATAGTGGACCGGGTCGGTCGCCATGACTTCGAGGGCGTCGATCTGCTCGGTGACGCGCATGGTGCCCAGCTCCGCGCCCATGGCCGAGCCGGCGCGGCCGGCCACGATCAGGCCGGAGAGCACCGGCGCCAGCTCGCGCACCATGGAGAGCGACACGCCCGAGCCGACGAAGCTCTCGGCGTTGATGCGCCGCAGCACCGTGAACATCTGGAGCGCCATGACCATGCCGGTGAACATGGCGGTCAGGAGGACCACAGGAATGGAGTTGAACCCCACCTTGACCATCTGGCGGAACAGCTCCCGGACGTCGTAGGGCCGCCGCGGGGTCCAGGCGAAGATCCGGCCCACGAGCTGAATGAAGCGGCCCATCTCCGTGAAATAGCGCTCGAAGGCCCCCGGCATCGCTAGCTATCCTCCCTTGAAAAACGCGTCACCAGCTCCTCGATCCGGCCGCCGCGGACGTAGCGGCGCGGCAGGCGCAGACCCAGGTGGCAGAGGATCTCCCAGGAGATCGTCCCGGCGTGGTTGGCGAGCTCCAGCGCCGGGATCTCTTCCTTCCCCTGACGGCCGAGGAGGACGACCTCCTCACCCAGCTCCGCGCCGGTCTCCGTCACGTCGAGCAGCGTCATGTCCATGGTCACCGATCCGGCGATCGGCACCCGCCGGCCGCGCACCAGGGCCTCGGCCTTGCCGGTCAGCCGCCAGGCGTAGCCGTCCGCGTATCCTACCGGCACGACGGCGATCCGGCTGTGCCTGCGCGTGACGGTCCTCCCGCCATAGGAGAGAGGCGTCCCCGCCGGGACCTCCCGGAGCTGGACGATGCTCGCCCGCACGGACATGACCGGACGCAGTCCGTCGGCTTCTTTCGCAGGCGGCTCCCCGGGCCGTTCCGCGGGGTCGATGCCGTAGATGGCAATGCCCAGCCGAACCAGCGTGAAGCGGCTCTGCGGACGGTAGAGGGTGGAGGCGCTGTTCGCCATGTGGATTTCGATCCGATCCCGCTCCTCCTCGGTGAGGAGCCCGAGCACCTCGGCGAAGCGCTCCGCCTGCAGGTCGTTGCGCGGGCTGGCGAGGTCGTCCGCATCCCCAAAGTGCGAGAGCAGTCCCGCGAAACTGAGGGTCGGCGTGCCGCGCAGGATCTCCAGCGCCTGAGGCACCTCTCCCATGGCGACGCCGAGCCTGCCCATGCCCGTGTTGACCTTGAGGTGGACGGGCTGCGGCCGGGCGTGCCCCGAGGTCCAGTCGCGCCAGAGGGCCAGCTCGGCCAGGCTGGAGACGGTCGGGATCAGACGGTACCGCCGATAGAGCGCGATCTTGGCGGGCCGGGCCGTGCCCAGCACCAGGATCGGCATCTCGATGCCGGCGCGCCGGATCTCGGCGCCCTCTTCGAGGAGCGCGACCCCGAGCCACTCGACCCCGGCGGCTTCAAAGACACGGCTCACTCCCACGGCGCCATGGCCATAGCCGTCGGCTTTGACGACCGCCATGGTGCGGGTGCCCTCCCCAAGCCGGGCTTTCATCAGGGCCACGTTGCTCTCCAGGGCCTCCAGGTCGACGTCGACCCAGGCTGGACGCAGCGCGGCTTCGAGATCAGAAGGGAGCGGAGCTGCTGTCGAATCCATGCCTGTCCAGGTTGCGGAAGGAAGTCGTCTCGCCGATGAACACCAGCTCCACCGTGCCGGTCTCGCCGTTGCGGTGCTTCGAGATGATCAGCTCGGCAAGCCCCTTGTTCTCGTCCGTGGGGTTGTAGATTTCATCGCGATAGACGAAGGCGACCATGTCTGCGTCTTGCTCGATGGACCCCGACTCGCGAAGGTCCGCAAGCTGCGGTCTATGGTCGCTGCCCCGCCGCTCGGGCTGGCGGGAGAGCTGGGAGAGAGCGATGACGGGGAGCTCCAGCTCCTTGGCGAGCTGCTTCAGGCCGCGGCTGATGGCGGCGATCTCCAGGTTGCGGTTCTCGTACTTGCCCCCGGCCTGCATGAGCTGGAGGTAGTCGAGGATGACCAGGGAGAGGCCCTTCTCCGCCTTGAGGCGGCGAGCCTTCGAAGCGACCTCCAGCAGGGTCGGATTGGGCGAGTCGTCGATGAACAGCGGCGCGTCGCCGATCGAGCGGACGGTCGTGACGATCCGCGACCACTCCTTCTGCGAGAGGTGGCCCGCCCGGAGCTTGCTGAAGGAGATGTCCGCCTCGGAGCAGAGGACGCGCAACGCCAGCTCCTGCTGGCTCATCTCCAGCGAGTAGACGCCCACGGCCTTGCGCTCCCGGATGGCCACGTGCTGGGCCACGTTGAGCGCGAAGCTGGTCTTCCCCATGCCCGGACGGCCGGCGATGATGATCAGGTTGCCCCGGTTGAGCCCATGGCTGATGCGGTCGAAGTCGATGAAGCCGCTCGGCACCCCGGTGAGCATCGAGCCGGGGCGCTCCTCCAGCTCCTCCAGGGTCGTGTGGAAGACGTCGCCGATGACGGTGAAGCCGCGGCGGATCGACTCCTCGCCCAAGCCGAGGATCGACTGCTCGGCGCGGCCCAGCGCCTCGTTCGCATTGAGGCCGCCGTCCAGGCAGTCGCGGATGATCTGGCCCGACGCCTGGATGAGCCGCCGCCGGACCGAGCGCTCCTTGACGATCTCTGTATAGGCCTCGATCCGGCCGATGTCAGGTAGATCGAGATCGAGCGTCGCCAGGTAGGAGATGCCGCCGGTCGACTCGAACCGTCCCTGCTGCTCCAGCTTGGCCTGGAGGGTCCGCATGTCGATCTCGGTCTCCGTCTCCTGCAGCTCGAGCATCGCCTGGTAGAGCACCTGGTGGCGCTCCAGGTAGAAGTCCTCGGCCTTGAGCCGGCCCGAGACCGTGGGCAGCACGGACGGATCCAAAAGGATGCCGCCGAGCACGGCGCGCTCGGATTCTTCGCTGTAAGGCAGCGACTTCTGCTGCGGAAGTACGTCGATCATTTGAGAACGCCAGGTGGGTCTGACCCTGGCCCGACATTCTATCTCTAGTGCCTCACTCTCCACCATCCGCCGGATCGGCGCAGGGGCAATCAATCATCGCAATATGACAATCTTTTTTTGTATGACCCGGCCGAGCGCTCGTAAAAGTTTCTCCGCTAAACCCCCTCCAGATAAGGAGATCTTGCGGTAACTCCCCGTGCAAGCGTGTGGCTCACTCTTTGCAAGAACTGAAACACAGCAGTACAAGAAAACAAGGGGTGGCGCGAGCAGGACACAGGATTCGGCTCCCGGGAAAGGATTCTCCGATGGGTCTTTCAGCCGTATCGGACCGCGTGCTCCTCACCGTCGGTGTCGAGGACTACTACCAGGTGGGCTCCTTCGAGGGGATCATCCACCGCGAGAACTGGTACCGGTTCGAGACCCGCATCGCCGGGAACACCCACAAGGCCCTCGACCTCTGTGACGCCTTCGGCATCCGCGCCACGTTCTTCGTGCTGGGCTGGGTCGCGGATGCCATGCCGGAGGTCGTGCGCGAGATCGCTCAGCGGGGGCACGAGGTCGCGAGCGGCGGCTACTGGCACCGCACGATCCGGCAGATGACGCCGGCGGAGTTCCGCGAGGACCTGCGGCGCTCCCGCGAAGCTCTGGAGCGCGCGACCGGCCTGCGCGTCCTCGGCCATCGGGTGCCCCACTTCCTCCGGCCTTCCGACCTCTGGGCCCTCGACGTCGTGGCCGAAGAGGGCTACGTCTACGATTCCAGCATCCGGCCCCTGCTACGGCACTTCGAGCCCTGGCGGCACACCGTGCACCGCCACGCCGCGGGCGGCCGGGTGCTCTGGGAGATCCCGCCCTCGTCCTGGAACCTGTGCGGCCTTGCCCTTCCTCTGGCCGGGGGCAACTGGTTCCGGCAGCTCCCTCACACCCTGGTCAAGCCTCTCGTCCGGAGCTGGCACCGGCGGCACTGCTCTCCCTTCGTCATGTACTTCCACGTGTGGGAGCTCGATCCGGGGCAGCCGCAGCTCAACACCGGCTCGCGGCTGACCCGGCTCCGCCACTACCGCAACCTGGACAAGATGGAATGGGTGCTCGAGGACTATTTTCGCACCTTCCAGGTCATGAACGTGGCGGAGTATCTCGGGCTGGAGTATGCCGCCGTGCCGCGGAGGCCGGAGGCTGTTCCCCCGGCGGTGGTGTCATCGCCGATTGCCCGAGTGCCGGTGAGCCTCGTCGTTCCCTGCTTCAACGAGGAAGGCTCCCTGGAATACCTGGCCAACACGCTGCGCAACGTGGCGGCGGCGCTCGGACGGGACTACGAGCTCTCCTTCCTCTTCGTGGACGATGGCAGCCGGGACCGCACGTGGGAGGTCCTCGGAAGGCTCTTCGGCTCGCGGTCCGACTGCACCCTGATCCGGCATGAGCGCAACCGCGGCGTGGCAGCCGCAATCCTGACCGGCATCCGGGCCGCGCGCACGGAGATCGTCTGCTCGATCGACTGCGACTGCACCTATGATCCGCACCACCTGGCCGAGATGATCCCCCGGCTCGTGGACGGGGTCGATCTGGTCACGGCCTCTCCCTATCACCCGGAGGGCCGGGTGCTGAACGTGCCGGCCTGGAGACTGACGCTCTCCCGCGGGGCTTCCTTCCTCTACCGCCGGGTGCTGCGGCAGAAGCTGCACACCTACACGAGCTGCTTCCGCGTCTACCGCCGGCGGGCGATCGCCGCTATCGATCTCGACCTGCGCGAAGAGGGGTTCCTGGGCATCGCCGAGATTCTCGCCCGGCTGGACCTCCAGGGCTCGACCGTCGTGGAGCACCCCGCGACGCTCGAAGTGCGTCTCCTCGGCCAATCCAAGATGAAGGTCCTGCGCTCGGTCGCGGGACATCTCCGGCTTCTCGTCCGGCTGGCCGCCTTGAGGATGTCGGGGCGCCGCCGGCTCCGTACGACCCCTGTCTTAGGGAGCTCATCATGATTGACGTTTCTTTACCTTCAGACCAGGACGCTTCGGGGCGCAGCTTCGGGAAGGAAGAGCTGGCCCTGCTCGCCCAGGTCCTCTGTAGCGGCAAACTGACCAGCACCAAAGGTACCGTCGTCCACGAGCTGGAGCGCGGCTTCGCCGGGATGCTCGGCGCGAGCCACGCTCTGGCGTGCTCCTCGGGCACTGCTGCCTTCCACACCGCCGTGGCGGCGATCGATCCCGAGCCGGGCGACGAGATCGTCACCTCCCCCATCACCGACATGGGCGCGATCTCGCCGATCCTCTACCAGGGAGCCATCCCGGTCTTCGCCGACGTCGATCCCGCGACGTGCAACGTCACGGCTGCCTCGATCGAGCCCTGCCTCGGCGAGCGCACCCGCGCCATCGTCGTCACCCACCTGTTCGGGAACCCGTGCGACATGGGCCCCATCCTGGAGCTCGCCCGCGGCCGGGGAATCCCGGTCATCGAGGACTGCGCGCAGGCGTTCCTCGCCCGCGACCAGGGCCGGATGGTGGGGACGATGGGCACCATCGGCGTCTTCAGCCTGCAGCAGGGCAAGCACGTCACGTGCGGCGAGGGCGGCCTGGTGGTCACTCAGGACGGCGCCCTGGCGCACCGCATGTTTCACTTCGTCAACAAGGCCTGGGGCTACGGCGATCCGGCGCCGGACCATACCTTTCTCGCTCTCAACTACCGCCTGAGTGAGCTCCAGGGGGCGGTCGCCCTGGCGCAGCTCCCGCGGCTCGAATCCTTCGTCGAGCGGCGGATCGCCAACGCCTCCCGGCTCGATGGGATGCTGAGAGGCCTCCCGGGCATCGCCACGCCGCTCGTCCGCGCCGGGAGCATCCACTCCTACTGGCGCTACTGCCTGCGGATCGATCCCGCGATCGTCCCGGGCGGCGCCGTGGCCCTGGGCGCCCGGCTCCAGCAGAGGGGGATCGCCGCGGCGCCGCGCTACATCCAGAAGCCGGCCTTCGAGTGCGCGGTCTTCCAGCGTCAGCGAACCTTCGGGCAGAGCCGCTGGCCCTTCACGCTGGCCCGACCCGAGGCCCTCGACTTCCGCCGCTCCCGCTTTCCCGGCGTCTCCGAAGCTCTGGACCAGATCCTGGTTCTCCCCTGGAACGAGCGCTTCGAGCCGGCGCACCTGGACTTTCTCGCGGAGTCGATCCACGAGGCCGCCGGCTCTCTCGTGCAGGAGGCGGCATGAGAGACCCGCTGAGGTTCGGACTGATAGGGGCGGGGCGCATCGCCGAGTCCTATGCCCAGGCTTTCGAGGGAGCGGAAGGGGTCAGGGTTGCCGGGGTCGCGGACGTGCGCCCAGAGGCTGCCGGCTCCCTGGCAAGGCGGCTGGGCTGCCCGGCCTTCGCGTCCCACGAAGCGATATCGGCGATGTCGGGGATTGACGCCGTCGTGGTCTGCACGCCCCCGGCCACGCACTCGGAGATCTCCCGCCACTTCCTGCGGCGCCGGGTCCACGTCCTCTGCGAGAAGCCGCTCAGCATCGACCTGCGCAGCGCCCGGCTGATGGCGCACGAAGCCCGCCGGTCGGGCGCGATCCTCACCCTGGCCTCCAAGTTCCGGCATGTCGAGGACGTGATCCGCGCCCAGCTCCTGGTCGAGTCGGGCGCGATCGGCGAGCTCGTGCTGGTGGAGAACTCGTTCACCGCGCGGACCGACATGTCGGCGCGCTGGAACTCCGATCCCGCCGTGAGCGGCGGGGGCGTGCTGATCGACAATGGCACCCACTCGGTGGACCTCATGCGGTTCTTCCTCGGTCCGCTCGCGGACGTGCAGATCGTCGAAGGTCCGCGCACCCAGAGGCTGGGCGTCGAGGAGACCGTCCGCCTCTTCGTCCGCAACCTCAACGGCGTGCTGGGAAGCATCGACCTGTCCTGGAGCCTCGGCAAGGAGGAGGAGAGCTATCTCACCCTCTACGGCACCGAGGGCGTCCTCACCGTCGGCTGGAAGGAGTCCCGCTACCGGAAGACGTCGAGCCCGGACTGGATCCCGTTCGGCACCGGATACGACAAGGTGCGGGCGTTCCGCTCGCAGATCGAGAGCTTCGCCCGCGCGATCCGCGGCGAGGACACTCTCCGGATCGGGATCGAGGACGCGCTCGCCTCGGTCGAGGTGATCGAGGCCGCCTACCGCGCCCTGCAGGGCAGCCGGTGGACCGCGGTCACGACGGTCGACCGCCTGCGCAGGCACCGCAGCCTGAGGCTCGTCGCCGGAGGATACGAATGACGGCGTTCGTCCATCCCACGGCTTTGATCGAGGAAGGGGTCGAGATCGGCGCCGGGACTTCGATCTGGGACAGCGTCCACATCCGGCGCGGCGCCCGGCTCGGCGACGAGTGCATCGTCGGCGAGAAGACCTACATCGCCTACGGCGTGCGGATCGGCCACCGGGTGAAGATCAACGCCATGGTCTACATCTGCGCCGGCGTCACGATCGAGGACGGGGTGATGGTCAGCGCGGGCTCGGTCTTCACCAACGACCGCTTCCCCCGGGCGACCACGCCGGACCTGAAGAGCCTGCGCCCCTCCGAGCCCGACGAGCACACCCTGCCCACCCTCGTCCGCGAGGGGGCGACGATCGGCGCGGGCTGCACCCTCGGCAATGATCTGACCATCGGCCGCTTCGCCATGGTCGGTATGGGCTCGGTGGTGACGAAGTCCGTGCCCGACTTCCACCTCGCCCTCGGCCATCCGGCTGCCTCCGTCGGCTGCGTCTGCCGCTGCGGACAGCTCCTGCTCCGTTTCGGGGAGGATGAAGGAGGCGACTTCCAGCCGGCGGCCTGCCCGGCGTGCGGCAGGAGCTACGTGGTGAGAAAGGGCGAGGTCCGGGAGAACTGAAATGAGCCGCTGGGCCGTGGTCGGCGGAGGCCTCCTGGGCATGACGCTCGCCCACCGTCTCGCCCGTGGCGGACAGGCGGTCACGCTCTTCGATGCGGCGGAGCGGCTCGGCGGCCTGGCTTCAGCCTGGAACCTGAACGGCATCGTCTGGGACCGCCACTACCATGTCACGCTGCTCTCCGACTCCCACCTGCGCGCTCTCTGGACCGAGCTGGGCATCGAGGGCGAGCTGCGCTGGGCCGAGACCCGGACCGGCTTCTACTCCGGCGGCCGGCTGCACTCGATGTCGAACGCCCTGGAGTTCCTGCGCTTCCCTCCTCTGGGATTGATCGGCAAGCTCCGCCTGGCCGCGACCATCCTCCATGCCTCGCGCGTCAAGGACCCGGGCCCGCTCGAAGAGGTCCTGGTGAGCGACTGGCTCCGGCGCTGGTCGGGAGAGCGGACCTTCGAAAAGATCTGGCTGCCGCTCCTCAAGGCCAAGCTCGGCGAGCGTTACCAGCAGACCTCCGCCGCCTTCCTCTGGGCCACCATCGCCCGGATGTACGCCGCCCGCCGGACCGGCCTCAAGAAGGAGATGTTCGGCTACGTGCGCGGCGGCTACGCCCGGGTCCTCGACCGCTTCTTCGAGACGCTGACCGCCGAAGGGGTGGAGGTTCGCACCGGCCATGCCGTCGAGCGGATCGAGGGCGGAGCCGTCGACGGCGAGGCCTTCGACCAGATCGTGGCGACCATGCCTGCCCCGGTCGCGGCCAGGGTCTGCCGGGGACTCACGGACGACGAGATGGCACGGCTGCGGGGCGTTCAATACCTCGGCATCGTCTGCCCCTCCCTGCTCCTGCGCAAGCCGCTCACCGGGTTCTACGTCACCAACATCACAGACCCCGGTATCCCCTTCACCGCCATCGTCGAGATGTCCACCCTGGTCGACCGCGCCGAGCTTGGCGGCCATGTCCTGGTCTATCTCCCTAAATACGTGGCTCCGGACGATCCCATATTCTCCCTTTCCGACGAGGAGATCCGGGAGACCTTCGTCGCCGCGCTCGAGCGGATGGTCCCGGCCTTCGACCGCGCCGACCTCCTCGCCTTCCGAGTCTCCCGCGTGAAGCACGTCTTCGCCCTGCCGACCCTCCACTACTCCCGGACGCTGCCACCGATGACCACGTCGGTCCCCGGGCTCCACCTCGTCAACTCGGCGCATATCGTCAACGGCACCCTGAACGTCAACGAGACCATCCAGCTCGCGAACCGGGCCGCGGAGCGACTTCTCCAGTGAAATGGCTGGCCGGGGTGCTCCTGGTCCTCGCGCTCGCGCAGGTCCTCACCTGGCAGCCGAGCGAGCCGTTCTTCAACAACGACGAGACCCGCCACGTGATGACCGGGGTCTTTTTCAGGGATTTGCTGGTCGACCTGCCGCTCGACCGACTCCGTCCCTACGCCGTCGAGTACTACCTCCAGTATCCGGCGCTCGGCGTGCTGGTCTGGCCGCCGCTCTTCTACGGCATCGAGGGCCTCTTCATGCTCGTCTTCGGCACCTCGTTCCTGGTGGCGAAGGTGCTCGTGGGGCTCTTCTCCGCCATGGCCTGCGTCTATCTCTTCCTTCTCGTCCGCCGGACGCATGGCACGGCTGCCGCGGTGATTGCGGCGCTGCTCCTCGGCCTCTCCCCCATGGTCTTCCAACTGAGCCGCCAGGTCATGCTGGAGATGCCCGCCCTTGCCTTCGCGCTGGCCGCGGTCTTCTACTTCGTGCGCTACCTGGACATGCAGCGGCGCTCGGACGTCTTTCTCGCCGCGGCGGCCTCGGCCGCCTTCGCCCTGACCCGCTACGACGCCCACTTCCTGCTCCTGTTCTTCCTCCTCTGCCTCCTCGGCCTGCGGCGCTTCGACCTGCTCCGCCGCCGCGAGGTCTGGCTGGCATCCCTCCTCGCACTGGCGTTCGTGGTGCCCCTATACGTCCCGATGCTTCAGGAGTTCGGCCGAACGCACCTCCGCGTGACGGTCCAGGGGGGGCCGGACCCTTCCGCGCACCGCGGCCTCCTCCATGCGCTCTGGTATTACCCGGGGAACCTTCCCAGGCAGATCGGGTGGGCTCTCCTCGTGCCGGCCCTCGCCGGCCTCGTCTCCGCCCTCCGGCCGGAGCGGCGCCGCGCCGCCTGGCCCTATCTCGCGCTCGCCGCGGCCACCTGGCTCGCCTTCACCCCGCTGGCGGAGCTCCAGGCGCGCCACTCGATCTACTGGGTCCCGGCCTTCGCCTTGTTCGCCGTAGAAGGTGTCGAGTGGATCGCGAGCCGGGCGCGGACCGCAGTTGCCGCTATCGTTGTCTGCGCCGCCTTCTGGACAGCCGTGAGGAGCCCGTCACCCTATATCCGGGGGTACGAGGCGGCGGCGCGCTACGTGGTCGCGAACACCAGCTCCCGCTTCTCTTTCATGGATGGCTTCCTCAACGGCGGCTTCATCTACCAGGTCCGCCGGCACGATCCCGGCCGCCGCCTCTGGGTCCTGCGCGGCGACAAGATCCTCTATGGCGTGCTGAACGATCCGCGCGGCGGCTACAAGGAGTACGCGGGAGGAGAGGCCGGGATCCTCGACATCCTGTTCCGCTACGACCCGGATCTCATCGTGGTCGAGGAACCCCAGGTGATCTTCAAGACGGCCATGGCGGACCGGCTGCGGCAGACGCTTGCCTCCCACCCGGAGCGCTTCGAGCTGGTGAGGAGCTTTCCCGTCGAGAGCAACGTCGCCGCCTTCAAAGGCGTGCGGCTCGACGTCTACCGGACCAAGCTGCGCAATCCCAGTCCGGTGCAACGGGTCTCCTTCGACATGATGGGGCTCGGGCGCTCGCTCGGGACGGCGGTACCGCGGGACGAGTGATTCGTACACAAGCGGGAGCGGCTCGTACGCGAGCGGGAGCGATTCGTACGCGGGTACGAGCGGCCCGTACCTCGGGGGGAGAGGCTCGTACCTCAGGGGGAGAGGCTCGTACCTCAGGGGGAGAGGCCCGTACCTCGGGGGGAGAGGCTCGTACTTCGGGGGGAGAGGCTCGTACCTCGGGGGGAGAGGCTCGTACCCCAGGGGGAGAGGCTCGTACCTCGGGGGGAGAGGCTCGTACCTCGGGGGGGGTAGTGGTGCTGTAGTGTGTTGCCGGGCTGGACTATCCCTTGTCCGGCTGCCACTTAACCGACTCGCTATCGCCCTGGTTCAGGATCTTCGAGCCTAGTTTGTCTAGGCGAGCGTCGACCCCCTCTATCTCGGGGTGATCGGGGTTCTCCAGGACTAGCTTGTTCCTCCGCTCGACCAACTCTGCATGCTCATTGGTATAGTCGTTAAGGGGTGAGGGGATCGGCTCGAAGTCGTCGTTGTTGTCCATGACTCGATTGTGGCCCACGCGGTACCGGAAACGGAGGGCAAATCGAAAACAACCCTGAAAGTCATATGCAACTCTGCCCTAATAACGGTATACGCCTGGAAGCTTACACACTGACTCCGGCGTCCTGCGCCTTACGCGGCTGCCATCGCCGCAGTGAGCAGGTCGGCCATGGACCAGGGCTCACGGGCGATCCCGGCGGACATCGCGGGCGTCATGCGGATTGTCTTATGCATCCGCACGAAGTTGTAGTAGGCGAAGTACAGGGCAAGCGCGGCGCGAAGGTTTTCCTTCTTCCGGCTGAATCCGTTGGACAGGCGGGTGAACCGGCGCAGGTGTCCGCGCAGCGTCCAGTTTGTCCGCTCGACATGCGAGGTACAAATCCGGTCCTCGTCCGGGGTGCCTGAGACTACGATCTTCTCCTGTCCTATCAGGCGGGGAGGAGCGTACCGTCTGCCTTCCTCCCCGCCTACGTTCCCGAAGTCCTTGACGACCTGTGCATAGTACACGCGGCCACCCAGGGCGTACTCCACCGCGTTTGGGTAGCCGTTGAATCCGTCCGTCGATAGCTGGAAGTCGCCCGCCGCGGCTGCGCTGAGCTTCTCTATGAAGTCGTGCGCGTCCCAGGAGTTGCGCCGTCCCAGGTGCCACGCAAGAATCAGCTTGGAATGCCGCTCGATGCCGATGTAGCAGTAGGCATCGCCCGCGTCCGCGTCCACGATCTTCCGCCGCTCCCGCGTCCCCTGCTTGCAGCGGATGAACGTCCAGAGTTCATCGGCCTGGACATCCTTGACCGGCACGGCCTGGACCTGTTCCGCCAGCATGCGCTCGCATCCCTCGCCTACCTGGACCAGGAGCCGAAGGATGGTCTTCTTCTCCACGCCAGTGATCCGCTCCACGGCCCGCACGGCCGATCCCTCGCAAAGCAGGTGGAGGCAAAGCAGGGCCTTGTCCTTCGGCAGGCGCATGTCGCCAAGCACCCGCTCCGGACGCTGAGAGAACGTCTTCCGGCAGGTACGGCACCGGAAGCGCTGGTTTCCCTTCCGGTCCTTCCCGAACCGCTTTCCAGGGATCTGGCAGTCGTCGCAGTTCATGAGATTGAGGGAAGGAAGGGAGGCGCTCGCCGTGTCGGTCATGATGTAGTGCATTGTACGGACAATGTACGAGCATGTCAAGGGGTTTCCCTCTTGAATCGTCCGGATCTTTTCCGTACACTGTCCGTATGCCCACAAAGACCCCCACGACGAAGGATGCCCGCCTAGAGATCCGCATCACTCAGGCAGAGAAAGAGCAGTTACAAGAGGCAGCGGACCAGGACGCCCGTCCTCTGTCCAACTGGATCAGGGACCGGCTCCTGAAAGCAGCTCGGGAGGAGCTGGCGGCAAAACCAGGGAAGAAGAAGAGCGGCGGATAAGCCACCGCTCCCGCTTCTGCCTTACACCGGCCCCGCCGGTATCCAGCGACGCGGTCAGCCGCGCTTCAGCATGCCGACGATGAAACGGTGTCGCGGGAGGGGACCTCGATAGTACCTGTACATGAGCGCAGCTCTCCTGTTGACCCAGGAGCGCCTTTTCCGTAAGATCGAGGTCTCTAGTCTTGATCGTTACGGTCCGGGTGCTCCCGGGCCAGCAAACTCCCCGGCTCCATGCCGGGGTTTTGCTTTATCAGGCTATGTGAACCCGCAAACCATTGCAAGCATTAGACTTATTGGGGAATAAAGCCGGTTTGTTCCCCGGCAAGATTGAATTCTTCCCCAGCATTTCGCAATTCTTCCCCACTTTCTAGGAATTCTTCCCCAAATTGGGCAGGCGCATGGGGAAGAATTCACTCTAGGCCAAGAGTGAAGCGCAGCGAACGCACCTTTTTCACTGCTTCGAGAAGCTCTGAGATTCTCTTCCGTTCCTGGATTGCCTGCTGGTACTGGGCTACCGCTTCCTCGGGGTCATGCACTCCACGCTGCCGGAAAGCAGAGACCGCGATATCTACGGGGCCGTAGACAATGTAGCCGAGGCTTTCTTTCCTGTTCTCTAGCGCTCGGCTCAAAGCGAGCAGGTCCTCGGTTAGGTCCACACCGAGCGCCTGCGCGTGTTTCTCCGCCTGCGCCAACTCCTGCCGCGTTTCCTCGATTCTTGTGTTGAAGGTGTCGTAGAGGTCGCGGATTCCAACGGACCGCCGCTCGATCAGGCCGACCTCTCCGCCCTTGGGGAGCTGGCCCGCCTGCTTCAGCCTATGGTGCTTTTTCCGAACGCGTTCGGCATGGCGGGCTGGGTTTCCAGCAAGCCCCGTCACCGCTCGCAATGCGGCCTCACGGTCGCTCAGCGTGGGGTCGGCCTCTAGCAGGTCAACCATGCGCTGGATCGCTGCGGAGTCGTTTTCTTCGCGCCTGCCGCGCTTAGCGATGTTGCACCCCCACAGGTGCCCCACGGAAAGGAAGACGGGCGCGGCGGGCCAGTTGTGGGATACCGGCGTTCGGCGGCCAAACCTAGCCGCGCCTGAGTGGATTTTACTCCCGGTGCTACCATCCATGACACTTGGAAAGGAGAGGCGATGAATACCTCCAACGACGGGCAGTTTCTAGTTGCGCTTGAGAAGATCGATATGAGACTTGAGAGAATCGCGAAGGCTCTGGAGGCGCTTGTGGAACTGAAACGACCCGAGAGGAAGACGCAGTAGGCGAAGAGAGGGACGGCCCGGAATGGACCGCCCCTTGAAGCTTAGGCCTGCTCTGAAACGTGGCGTTCTACGGTAGCGGTGCCGCCATGCTCATCCCGGGCGAAGATGGGGGCGAGTTCAGCGGCCAGGGCGCGACACTGGCGGTGCGTGCGAAGGGTGGCGACGATCCGCCAGGATGGCAGGTGGACCAGGGTGTGACGCCCGCACCCCTTGTACAGCGGTCCTTCTGAGGTCCCCCGGAAGATGCCGAACGGAGGCGATGCAAAGCCCCGTAGCGTGACCTCGTGACCGTCCAGGACGACGCGGACGGCCCCAAGGTGCCACGCAAGCGGGATCGGCCTACCGGCTCGCGTACGGGCTTCCAGGTAGGCATCCAGGGCGCGGCCTGCCCACGATCCGACAGAGGCGAAGCCTTCCCCCTCTGCCGCCTGCTTCCAGCGGATGGACTGCGGCATGGAGGCGCGGACGGTGAACGAAGCGACCTTCACGGCTTCCCCTCCCGCTCCCGCTTCTCCCTGTCTTCCTTGGCTTGCAGGTCCAGGGCGCGTTTCATGCGCCGTTGAAGGTGCCGGGCGTAGTGGTCCGCTGCGCTGGCCAGGAAGATGCCAAGGTGAGGCTTCATCGTGCCCATGGCGGCAGCTTGATGCCAGCGGATCAACTGCTCTCCTGTGGCGCGGGTGGCCAGGACGTGGTTCGCGCCGTGCGGCCAGACGCGACGGCTCTTCTCCTGGCCCATTACTTCCGCTCCTTCTGGCGCTTCTGCCAGTCACGGCGGAGGCGCTCCGGGGTCTCCTGGGTGGCCTCCCGGAGCAAGTTGTGCAGTGGGTCAACATGATCGGTCTGCGCACACTCGATGGACCCGAGGAGGGAGAAGCTCAGGCTTTCCGGGACCTCTCCGGTGCCCATGGCTTCGGCATCCTCCGGGTATTCGAGCCTGGACTTGGCGAGATCGAGGAAGTGCTCCACGAACCAGAGCAGCTCCACGACGCGGCGTAGATCGCTCCTGGCGTCCTGCTCTTCAGGGGTGACGTGAGGGATGGGTGGCGGGGTAGACTTCCGAGTTAGGTCTGGCATGGGGCTAGCTCCTGTGCTTGGCTTAGGCTCGGCGGGGTGGTCTCAAGCACTCCGTCGGGCCGTCTCTCTGTGGAGAGGGGAACGCTTCCCCCCTTACAGGGGGAAGCTACAGCAAAATCAGGCGCTTACGGGGTTTTTACCGCGGCAACACACTAAGGCCCCACTACCTCGGGGGGAGAGGCTCGTACCTCAGGGGGAGAGGCTCGCACCTCAGGGGGAGAGCCCTCTCTGCCAACATCCTCTGAGACACGGTCGGGTGGGAAAATGAGGGAAGCAGAGAGGAGAGGCCGATGAAGGTGGAGAGAGCCAGCAGTAGTTGGGAGAGTGTAGAGAAGGCCGGGGAGGAGG